>NZ_CP083176.1:0-1602355 GCF_023277705.1 Gardnerella swidsinskii | reverse complement strand
GGCAGACCACTCCCCATTCAAATATTTAGCAAAACAACAAAACGGGCGCATCGATTGTAGCTGAACGTAAAATTACAACTACTCGATACGCCCTTATATACTTCAGCCTATTCTATCAAGACTCAAGTCATTATGTTATTTATTTCAAAAATTCGTCAGTAGACAATTCTTTTGCTTGCGGAGTTTTATGAGTTACTTTGCCTTTAGAATCAGTGTAAGCACCTTCCTTACTTAAGAAGTTAAAGTAAGCTTGAGCGCCTTTAACATCAGTGGTTCCGAACACAAATTTTCCGCTCTTAATATCCGCGCGATTGCCCCAATATTGACCGTCAACAATCATCTTCATGCTACGCTGAACAAACTTTATGTCGAGATTAGCATCTTTCGCTTCTTTCACAAGAATTTCAGAAGCCTCATCAGGATGTTCATAAGCATACTCATATCCGCGCTTTGCAGCTTTAACAAATGCTCGAACAAGCTTAGGGTCTTTAGCTACAGTACGCTTATTTGCGATTATTCCAATAGTATCTGGCTGACCTGGTACACCGTAGTCGCCCTCCATGAAGCAGCGAAGCTTTGGTCCAAACATTTCAGACTGTACACCTTCCCAAGTGCCGTAAAAACCACCAAAATCAGCTTTGCCAGATTCAAGAGTTCTAAAAGTTGAAGTTCCAACAGTCACTTTGTCGAACTTACCTTGACCACCATCGTGTTGAATCATCCTACGAATTACAGCATCACCTTCAGCTGAACCAAAAGTTGCAAAAGTACGACCATCAAAATCTTTTGGAGAATGAATTTTATTGTTCGAAGCAAGTGAACACCAAATAGCACTTGGCTTTTGCTGAACTTGCATAACTTGCTCAAGATTTGCTCCCTTTGTTGAAAAATCAGCAGCATTTGTCAAAGTACTAAGAGCAAAATCAGCAGCACCACTATCAACTGCGTGTTCCGAACCAGTCTGAGCAACAGCAAGTATATTGACATCTAATCCAGCATCTTTAAACCATCCTTTATGCTTAGCAACATAAATACCAATATGATTAGTATCCGGTGCCCAAAATAGCATAAACGACACTTTACGAAGATTTGCATTCTTACTACTACTTGCAAATCCACATGCCGAGAAAGAAAATACGCAGCACGCAGAAAGAATAAACGCAAGAGTACGCTTTACAATACGCATATTCATGAGTTCCCTACTTTGTTTCTTGTACCGTTCTTCTGGGAAAGTGACACGAACTCGGCAGAAAACGGTAACAAAGGACCTAGCCCGCGCCGTTCAATGCCCCTGCGCAGATTCAACCTGCTACAGTTTGCCACACATTGACTCACGAAACATTTAGATTATGCACGGTTAAAGAGACAAATAAAAATCATGTACACTATTAAATTCACAGAAGTTGTGCGCTTCTAATAGAATGTACATGCTATTTGTAGTCTTAAATAATTCGGTTGGGGCAGCAATCGAAGTCATTTACAGAAAGGAATCGAGTTTTCATGACGCAATCGCGTTTTAAACGTATGCTAATTAAATATCTGCCAACTGTATTTTCTGTAATAGTTTTACTTGTTTTTTGGCAGTACGCATGCGAATATTATAAAATTTCGGAAAATTTGATTCCAACACCATCTTCAATTGCTCAATCAACAGCTGACGCTTTGCCAACTCTATTACCTGCAGCATTAATTACAACACAAGAAACAGTTATCGGTTTTTCTATTGCAATAGTAGTTGGAATTCTTTTAGGTGTTATTTTCCATGTTTGTAAGCTTGTTAAATCTGCTTTATTCCCGCTTTTATGCGCAGCGCAAACTATGCCATTAATTTCTATTGCGCCAATTTTTTTGATTTGGTTTGGTTTTGAAATATCTGGAAAAATTGTAATAGTAATGGTTTTCAGCATGTTCCCTATTGCTGTGCAAACTATACGAGGTCTTGACGCTGTTCCAAGTTTTTATACAGATGTTGCTTTAACTTGTGGAGCAAGCAGAACTTGGACTTTGTGGCATGTTAAATTAAGAGTTGCAGCTCGCCAAATTTTTGGTGGCATACGCATTAGTGCAGCTTATGTTTTTGGAACTGCTTCAACTGCAGAATATTTGGGAGCCAAAGATGGGCTAGGAATTTGGCTTCAATTCGCTTATAACTCATTTAGAACACCACTTATTTTTTCTGCAACAATAGTAATAATAATTCTTACTGCGCTTCTTATGTGCATCGTTAACGTTTGTGAAAGAATTCTGCTTGGCTCAGCAGACGAAGATGAGGATCCAGATAACCAATTGTGAAATGAATTAAAATAGCCCATGTGAGCTACAAAAGTAACGAAAATAACGTAACATTCGCTACTTTTGTAACTCACAAACTGATATATTAACGAAAACCTACTTACTTACCTGATTCTTCTTTCATTGCTTCATTAATAGCATCGCTCAACTCTTTTTGTGCCTTTCCGTAAGCTTCCCAGTTTCCGGATCGCATAGCAGAATCAGAATCTTTTAATGCTTGAGCCGCACGTTTAAGTGCTTCTTTAGCTTTTTGGCTCATAGAATGAGATTTTTCTGAATTCGTAGACTCATTTTCCTTAGAAGTACCTTCTTTAGAATCAGCATCCTTAGATTCATTATTTTCAGCAGCATTGTTTGAAGAAGAATTATTAGAAGCATCTCCAGCCAAAGCGCCCGAGTTTCCGCCAAATACTTGATTAAGTGCTTCATCTAACGTATCTGCAAATCCAACTTGATCTCCAAACGCAACTAACACCTTCTTAAGCAAAGGATAGCTAGTAGAACCGCTAGATTGCACATAAACGGGCTCTACATAAACCAGCCCACCGCCAAGAGGCAATGTAATCAAATTGCCGCGCTTAACTTTAGTAGAACCGGATTCAAGCAAATTCAATTCTTTAGAAACATTTGCATTAGCGTTGAAATTATTCTGAGCTTGACCAGGTCCTGGAACATTAGATATTTTAGGTAATTCTTGCAAACGAATCTTACCGTAATTTGGACCAATCTTTCCAGGAGTATCCCCCGCATCTGAATCAACAGACAAGAAACCAGTTAATATTTCACGAGTACTTTTACCTGCCGGAATATAAGTAGAAACAAGCGAAAATACTGGTTTCTTTGCGTCTCCAGTTTGCAAAGTCAAATAGTATGGAGGTTGCAAAATATCTTCTTTTTGTGCTTTTTGAGATTCAGTTGGATCAACAGGAATCTGCCAGAAGTCTTCTCCAGAGAAGAATTGGCTTGCTGTATCGACGTGATACTTTGCTAATAAGTGACGTTGAACTTTAAACAAGCTTTCTGGGTAACGCAAATGCTTCATCAAATCGCCAGAAATCTTAGAAATGTCATGATAATGACCTGGGAAAATTGAACGCCATGCTTTAATCACAGGGTCTTTCGTATCCCACACATACAAATCAACAGATCCATCATAAGCATCAACTGTAGCTTTCACAGAATTACGAATGTAGTTTGCGCGCTGATTTGTCAACCCTTTAATAGAATGAGAAGTTGTTGTTGTGGAATCTTGAGTTACCTTACCAAAATCAGTCATTTGAGAATAAGGGTAAGAATCAGAAGTAGTATAGCCATCAACAATCCACTTAACGCGACCATCTACTACTGCAGGATAAACTCGACCATCCAAAGTTAAGTAAGGAGCAACCTTAGACACGCGTGTCTTAGGATCACGATCATACAAAATTTGAGATTCAGAAGTCACACGGTCAGAAAAAAGAATCTGATCAGACTCAAATCTAATTGCATGCAAAAGTTTAGAGAAGAAGTTTCCTAAACTTGGACCACCATTGCCTTTGAAAGTAGTTAAAGCACCTTGAGAGCCAGTCGGATAATCAAACTCCCATGGAGATGTCCCTTTTGGAGAACCAACGATAGAATACTCAGGAGCATTTGGTGAGAAGTAAATACGCGGTTCATACTTTTGTGACTTAGTAAGTTTGCCTTGAGCAGGAATACCATACTCCATAAATTGTGGCTGTCCATCTGTTGTTACTTTATTTCCGTAAGCTGCAACAATTCCATAGCCATGCGTATAAACTGTATGATCATTAACCCAGTTTCGATTATCGTTGCCAGCTAAATCAAGCTCGCGCGCAGCAATAACCGTATCTTGACTTACACCGTCAATATCGTATTTATCAACTGAAAGCGTATCTGCGAAAGTGTAATATTGCTTCGATTGCTGCAATTGACGGAACGTTGGAGACGTAACTTGTGGATCTAACAAACGAATTTGCGCAGTTGACTCTGCTTCTTTTGATAATGCACCTGATTTACCTTTAGAAGTAGCGTTATACGATTCTTTCTTTACGTTATTTAGCCCGTAAGCAAACTTTGTTGCATCGATATTACGCTGAATATAAGTAGCTTCCAATTCCTGAGCATTAGGAGCAACTTTAAATCGCTGCACAAGTGCCGGCCAAGCGAAAGATATAACAATTGAGCAAACAATCATAAAAGCTAAAGCAATAATTGGTGTTTTCCATGCCTTAATTGCTGTTTTAAAACGCACTGAAATTGGTGCTTCTACAGATAAAGCATGAGATTTCATAAACCAAAATGCAATAACAGAACCAACTAACACTGTTATCACTGCCATTGCTATGCTTCCAGGAACACCAGCATTCATGTCAGTGTATGAGCCGCCTGTAATTCGAGATCCATCAAGAGTTACTAAAGCGAACATGTCTAAAATCTGTTGAAGTGCCCATGTCAAAATCACAAGCATAAACCATACAGAAATTTGTCTACGTGCTCGTTTTGTAATACTTAATATGCCTTTACCATCGATAGGCATACTAAAACGAATTGCTCCCATAAGAATGTGCGTAATAATAGAGAAAACAAGAGATATTACCAATAAAAGCACAAATGCGCTTATAAATAACCTTAATCCTGGAAGCACAAATACATAGAAGCCATTGTCAATTCCAAATTGTGGATCTTTAATGCCAAAAGGTTGGGCGTTAAACATTAACAAAATTTGCGCCCAATGATTGTAGAATTTAAATCCAAATACTGCGCCTACAATCAATGAAAAAATTCCTGCAACATGCAAAGCAAGCTTTGAACTAATTCCCTGCTTTAAATCAATAACATTGCCTTTAATTCGAATATAAGTTCCATCTGCATTGCTTGGACGCGCTTTTATTGCCAAAGCTGCAGACAAGTATCCAAAAGCAGACATTAATATTGCATAAAGCACCCAAACGCCCACTTTTGCTGCAAGCTGAATCCAAATAACACTTTCAAATCCAAGCTGCGAATACCACATGCAATCAGTTATGAACCTTGCGAGAGCAAATATTGCAGCTACAGCAAACGCGACAATTAACACTACTATCGCAAGAATCCACCTCCACTTTTTTGCAGTATAAGTAAATTTTGCAAAATTCAGATTAACTTTCATAGAACAATTTCTTTCATTCTTAAGCTTATTGTTGTTATCTTTCTCATCATCATTGAGAATATAGTCTGTACATTTTTGTTACTTTTATTGCTCGCACTGCTCTTACTATTTTTATTATTTTTAGCCATATATGCACCAGCAACAACCCACATAATGCCAATAATTACTTCTATGATGAGCTTCAACATAAGGTTAATGATACTATACTAATTATTCCCAATCTATATATTATGTAATCAAAATTAATTACAAAAAGCGCACCCGCAAGTTAATGCGAACGCGCTTAAAGCGATTAAATTAAATCAAATTGGAGTATTTAAGCTAGGCAACATCAGGATCATCTTTAGCAATCGTACCAGTAAGCTTTCCAATAGCCTTCAGTAAGTGGTATACAACCAACACCACAACGGTTCCGATTGCAATACCGTTGAACTGAATTCCAGAAATAGCAAACTGGAAGTTAGCAATACCAATAATCATAACGATTGCAGCAATCATAATATTCACTGGCTTATCGAAGTTAACTTTGTTTTCTACCCAGATTCTTACGCCAATCATGCCAATCATGCCGTAAAGCAAAGTGGTCACGCCACCAAGAACACCAGCTGGGATTGAATTTACAACAGCGCCAAACTTTGGGCAAAGGCTCAATATAAAAGCAAAAGCTGCAGCACACCAATAAGCTGCAGTAGAATAAACCTTTGTTGCAGCCATAACACCGATATTTTCACCGTATGTGGTGGTACCACAGCCGCCAAATAAACCAGCAATAGCTGTACCAAAACCATCTGCGAATAATGCAGTTCCAATCTTAGAGTCATAGTCGCGACCAGTCATTTGAGCTACAGACTTTACGTGACCAACATTTTCTGCAATAAGAACAAGTACTACCGGCAAGAACATAAGTAGAACAGAGAAATCAACTTGTGGCGTGTGGAATCTAGGAAAACCAATCCAAGAAGCTTCTTCAATCTTTTTAAAATCGACTTGACCTTGGAAGCATGCATAAGCGTAACCAACGAGAACACCTAAAAGAATATTTAAACGACCAAGAAGACCGCGAAATACTACAGCAATAAGCATTACAGCAACTAATGTCACAAGAGCTGTATCTGGAGCTTTCTGGAAGTTAGTCCAAACTGCAGGTCCTAAATTAAAACCAATAATTGCAACGATTGCACCGTTTACAACAGGCGGCATAATAATGTCAATCCACTTAGCTCCTGCAAAATGTACAAGCACACCTATAAGAGCAAGAAGCAAACCTGTGCACATAATGCCAAAGCTTGCAACTGCAATACCTTTATGAGCTGTTGTTACAGCCATAACAGGTGCTATAAGACCAAAAGAGCTTCCCAGATAACTAGGAAGCTTATTTGCGTTAATAAGTAAGAACAGTGCTGTAGAAATAGCAGTGAACATCAATGTTGTTGATGGATCAAAGCCCGTAAGAATAGGCACCAAGAACGTAGCACCAAACATTGCAATAACATGCTGAGCACCAATTCCAGCAGTACGAGTCCAAGTCAAACGCTCGTCTGGCTCTACAACTTCACCAGGCTTTAACGTTTTGCCATTACCGTGAAGCTGCCACGTGAATAATGAATTCATTTCTTCTCCTTGCAAAAACAAGCTATGCAAAATGTTGTGTAAACAAGTGTCGCTAAAAAACAAGCACTCATTGAGCGCTGGGATGGCAGCTTCTGGGAGGTCCATTGCACTACCGACCCATATGCCAAAGGGACATTCTAATGTCGCAAAACGAAAGTGTCGAGCATAAGAAAAAAATTACAGCTTTGTTTTTTATTTTTGTTGGAATATCAAGCAAGGTCGGCGTGTTGAAAAGAATGCAATGAACACCAACTAAAGTTGATACTTACTAACTTATGTTTATAAAATAATTAAAGTTAGGCAAAGTTAAACAATCGCAAAATTAGTAAACACATACTCAAGCAAGTAATTTTTGTAAATATTCTTGCAAAACTAATGCGTGATTTACTTTTGGATTTTTTGCAGCATACAACAAAGTTATAGTTTGATACTTATTAAACAAATCCATAATCACACCAACAGCTTCATGATTTGAATCAAGTTCTTCAACATAACGATGTGAAAATTCTTCAAAATGCTCCGGGTCATGATTAAACCACTTGCGTAACTGCGAAGTAGGAGCAATATCTTTAAGCCATTTGTCAATATGAGCATATTCTTTGCTTATACCACGCGGCCAAAGTCTATCAACCAAGACTCTCACACCATCATCTTCACTAACCGTTTCATACACACGCTTAATCTTCACAGTGCACTTGTTCATAAAATCTCCTTTATACGTTTACCATAATCGCAGCTTTATTTATTTTTTCAAGGAATTATTTACTAGCAAAAGATATCTGCGATATAAATTGAGTTATTATGTTCGATTATGTGATTTTATGTCGGCGTGTCGCGTTTATTTGCAGCAAAATTATATAAAATTTGCTTAATTTTTTTAATTTATGTTCGTTTTTGTCCGATTATGGGAGAATACTTGGCTAAATGGTTAATTTCTTTGATACATGGAAAAAGAAAATCTGCACCATCGATATGGCTCTTATTGCTGTATTGACACTTCTAGCATCCTTTATTGGCAGCTGGCTTAAGCAGTACCCAGGTTTCCAATTACTTGGTGCTCTTATTATTGCGTTGCTTGTTGGCATGGCTCTGCAGCTGCCATTGCACGTGTACAAAATGAATAATGATTCAAGGCGAGCAGGCGTTAAAAGCGCTGCTGGTTTGATTGCAAACAAACTTCTTCGTCTAGGTATTATTCTCCTCGGATTTAAGCTGAATTTGCATGATTTGTTTACCAAGGGCATTAAATGCTTGCCTATTGCAGCTGTGTTAGTTGCAATAATGGTTTGCGTAACTTATAACATTGCTAAACTCTTGAAAGTAAATCCTCAGCTTGCAATGCTTACAGCAGGAGGCACAAGTATTTGTGGAGCTGCCGCAGTTATGGGTCTTTCTGGCTCAATGCCAGTTCTTCCAGAAGAGGAAGATGAGAAAGAACAGAACGAAGTTATGGCTGTTGCAACAGTTGCAATTATGGGCACTATTTACGCTCTTGCTGAAATCTTCATCCTGCCTAACTTTGGCATGACTAAGCAGCAGCTTGGCATTACAGCAGGTGCATCACTTCACGAAATTGCACATGCTGTTGCAGCTGGCGGAGCGTTCAATAGTATCGATGTTGCAACAATCATGAAGCTCTCGCGAGTTCTTATGCTCGTTCCAGCCTCCATCTTTATTGCAATTTGGTGGAATGCTCGTCATAGCAAAGTTGAAAATGGCGGAAAGCATAAGATTAGCTTCCCATGGTTTATGCTTGGCTTTATTGCAGCATCTGTTATTGGAACTTACGTTCCTTTCGTAGCAGCACACGCATCAACTCTTGTAGAAGCAGGATACGTTTTCCTTGGCATGGCTATGGCTGCACTTGGAATTAACGTAAACTTCCGAGCCATTTTCAAGCAAGGTCGCGCAGCATTTGCAGCAAGCTTCCTAGCTTCTATTGTTTTAGTTGCTTTGGCTTATGCAGCTGCAGTACTGTTCTTCTAAATAAAACATTACAAAATAGTTTTGCTTAACAAATGAGGGTCTTCGTTTGAAGACCCTCATTTTATATTCTCGATAATTTATTTTCGTGTATTCTTGAAAAATCTATCTAATATGCACAGCCGTTCCATCAGGAATATTTTTATAAAACCATTTGGCATCCGCAACACTTAAACGCACACAGCCATGCGATGCAGGCTTTCCAAGCTTCATGCCTTCCGATGGAATATATTCACCAAAGTTGTAGCGCGTTGGAACCGAATGGAATAAGTATTCTCCACCAATAAAACCAACCCAATAATCAGCACCAACTTTTTCCTCATCATTAAAGAAATGTTTTCCGCGCATATTAATGTGATAATCACCATGAGGAGTGGAATCACCCATTCCAGAACTCATAATCATTGTATATACAGTTTTACCATTGGCAAGAATATGCACTCGTTGCTTTTTTAAGTCCACATTAACTTTTAAGTCAGAAACTTTAACTCCTGAAAGATTTGGATATTCACCACCAGTAGGATGTTTCCAAAAAACATGATTAACCGTTGATTTATCTAACTTTTGTTTGCAATATTTATCGAAATATTTTTCGAACGACTTATTATCAGCAACCTCATTGTTTTTATTACCAAGATTGTTACTATAAGCATTTTTTTCGCGCTGAATTAATACAGAATTCTGCAATTTTGCGCTGTATCTAGACGAGTAAGAAACCATATTAACAGTTTCGAAAATAATAAAGCACAACCATGCAATCAGCAAAGAAGCTAATAAAACAGAAGACGTAATACGAGCAGCTTTAGAGCTTCTCCTCCACCAGTTGCGCATTTTCGCAGCAATGCGAATGCACTTTTTAATGTCATTCATTATGTTACGAATAAACTGCATTATGTCTCCTATATAAATGCAAAAGCGTTGCATCCAATAGTTTAGCAGGAAATTATTAGATGCAACGCGCAAAAAGCAATATTTTTCACTTATTAATTCAGCAATATTAAATATGAATCATACTGCTTTTATTTTCGCAAACAATCTCATACGTTGAACTTAAATTCAACAATATCGCCGTCTTGCATAACATAATCACGGCCTTCAAGACGAAGCTTGCCTTCCTCTTTAATTTTGACCATAGATCCTTCAGCAGCAACAAAATCATCATATGACACAATTTCTGCCTTAATAAATCCACGCTCAAAATCAGTGTGAATCACACCAGCAGCTTGTGGAGCAGTCCAGCCTTTATGAATCTGCCAGGCGTGAACTTCCTTAACACCGGCAGTTAAATAGGTTTGAAGACCTAAAATATCGAATCCTACGCGAGCAAGCTGATCCAAACCAGATTCCTTCAAACCAGCATCTTCAAGCATTTCACGAGCATCTGCTTCGTCGAGCTCAGTAAGTTCGGACTCAAATTGAGCATTAAGGAATATTGCTTTTGCAGGAGCGACAGATGCAGAAAGTTTAGACTTTAAATCTTCATCAGCCAACTCCGAATCATCCACGTTAAACACGTAAATAAATGGCTTAGCAGTTAGCAAGTGCAAATCATACACGTCGTTTTTATCAATAAGCTTTTCGTTATGAGCCTGGTCAATAGTTTTGCCAGATTCAAGAATTTCCTTAGCTTTATTTACAGCGTCTACGTATTCTTGCGTAACTTTCTTACCGCGCAAATCTTTTTCAAGCTTTGGCAAAGCATTATCAATAGTTTGCATATCGGCAAGAATTAGCTCAGTATTAATCGTGTCAATATCGTCAGCAGGATCTACTTTTCCGTTAACATGCACAATATCGTCGTCATTAAACGCGCGAACAACTTCGCAAATAGCGTCTGCTTCGCGAATATTAGCAAGGAACTTATTGCCCAAGCCTTCACCCTCGGAGGCACCCTTAACAATTCCTGCAATATCAACGAAAGTAACTGTTGCTGGAACAATTTTTTCAGTATTAACTAATTTAGCTAAAACTGGAAGACGATGATCCGGAAGCGGAACAATACCAGTATTAGGCTCAATAGTTGCAAACGGATAATTCTCCGCCAAAACGTTGTTGCGGGTTAAAGCATTAAACATAGTGGACTTACCAACGTTTGGCAATCCAACAATTCCAATAGTTAAAGACATATTTACCTAGTTTAGACCAGCGCCGGGAAAGCCGACACAACTTGATTTTATTTACTATTTATTTTCAATAGCATCAACTGCAGCAATCACATCTCCCCTAAATCCGCGAGATTCTAGCTCAGCAACGCCACGAATAGTTGTTCCTCCAGGAGAGCACACTGCATCTTTCATAATCCCTGGATGAGTGCGCGAATCCATATATAACGCACCTACTCCTTCAATCATTTTTGCAGCCAAACGGTAAGCACAATCACGTTGCAAACCATATTTCACACCAGCATCGCCCAATGCTTCCATATACATTGCTGTAAAAGCTGGAGCACAGCTAGAAATACACATTGCAATATTCATATGATCACTATTCACTCGCTCTACCAAAGAAATTGGCTCAAATAAAGCACTAAACATTGAAAGTTGACTATCACTAAGCGTATGAGTAGTTTCAGCTAAAGTCACGCCTTGGCAGACCGCAATAGGAGTATTCGGAATAATGCACTGAACATGAGCATTCTTGCCAAGCAGTTCCATGTAACGCTCAAGCGTCCAACCGGCTGCAACGGAAATAACAGCAATACCTCGTTCATTAATAACTTCACAAATTGGCTTAAGCACTTCAGCAACCTGATACGGCTTTACAGCAATAATAATCACATCACTTGCTTCACACACTTCTTGAGCAGTACGCATAGCGCGAGCGCCAATTAGTGAAGTATTACGCTCGAGTTTTTCAAAATTATGCGCGCACGCAACAATATTTTCACCTTGCAATACTCCTGCATTCAGCGCACCTTTAGCGATTGCTTGTGCCATATTGCCATAGCCTATAAAACCAACAGTTCCAGATACACAAGTACCCATACATGACTCCCTTTAGCGCATTGATAAAACAGTAGTGCACTCATTACTAAGCAAACAGATGTATAGCATAGCAAAGAGTGCACTATAATCATTGCGCATATTAAAATTATTACCTTTGTATACGGCTTATCTCTTGTAAATTCCCTCTAAATCGCCGCGATTCAACGCCTCATCAAACAAATGACGGAAAACAATATCTCCATGTAAACCATCATGCTCAAACTCGTTCGTCGTCCAATAGTGAGAGTTGGCAATATGAGAAAGAGTGTCAAGCTGAAGACCAGAATCTACGTACATGTCATCAAAGTAAACTGCAGATTGCAATGGAACTTCGTTATTAGCAAGTTGATCTTGATCGTAAATTTTGCCAAACTGCTTATCTTTCATCAAGCAGTCAACAGCTGGAAGGAATGGTTGCAAAGCAAGCTCTTGATCATACATCCAAGGAAACATTGCTTCGCCAGTGAAAAGAAGAGGACGAGCAGAACCAGAAAACTCTGGCATTGTTTCCCTAACCTGCTGGGCAGCCCACAAAATTGGATGCTCTAATTCGCCATCAGCATAAATAAACTCTTGCAACGGCCAGTACAGCGGGCTCGAAGCAGTAGCATCCATTACACCGTAAACAAACTCGTCGCTTAAACTACCAGCAACAGAACCGCCAGCGTGTTTGAAAGCTTTAAGCGAACCGTCACCGTCAGAAAAAGCGGAATCAAGAAGCCAGTGCACTCGCTCAAAACTTGGTTTCATACCAAAGGAAGAGCCCAACATTTGGAATCGTTCAACCGTAAGTTTTTCGCCATTTGGAAGCATAACGTCTCCTTGAGCAATACGGTCTGCAATAGCAGCGGCGCGAGCCACATCCTGCGGATAACGCTCATAGAATTGCTCTGTTTTGCGAGCCATACGCGGGAACGTGTGTTCGTAAACTTCACGCGCATTCGCCGGAACATGAGGAATACCGCCGGTTGTGAAGCTTGCAATTAATCCTTGCGGGAACAGTGACAAATATGTAAGCGTAAGGAAACCGCCGTAGCTTTGTCCCAAAGACACCCACGGCTTCGCATCAAACTCAGTAAGTCGCAAATGCTCAAAATCGCGAATAATTGAATCAGCTAAGAAACGCTTCAAATACCATGCTTGACGCTCAACACTAACGCCGTCATCCAACATACGCTTCATGGTTGAAGCATCTACCCTTGAGGAACGTCCAACACCGCGCTGATCCGGCAAAACTACGCGAAAATGCTTAATAGCCTCTTGAATCCAACCATCGCTAGAAGGTGAAAGCGGACGTGGGCACTGCCCGCCTGGGCCTCCTTGCAAGAACACAAGCAGCGGCAAATCGTCATGCACATGCTCAGGAGCGCAAACTACTCTGCAGAATAAGCGAATAGTCTCACCTTTGATAGCACCACCCGGAGTGTTACCCTCCCAATCAAGCGGCACATCAATCGCTCGTTCTTCAATATGCAATCCCGGAACATAATAGCTTGTAAGCAATGCCATCTTGCCATCCCTTTCTTTATTTTCGTGCTACATTGCAACTATCAATTACACACTCTATTTATAAATCATACTCAAGTTTGATTGTTCTATAAAGTACTATGCACTAGCCTAGTAATTATGAAAGTACCTAATATGTTTCAAAGTGTTATACAGCGCTTACGAAAAGAGCTCTCATTAAACGACATATTATGGGGTATTATTCCGTTTATTCTTTTTATGCTTTCAAGCGATCGCTACGTTATAAGCAACGTTGATGGCTTTTTGACTCAAGGTTCGCTTATTACAGTAACGCTTATCAATATTGTTGTTGCATTACTACTTTCAGTCCGAAAACTATGGCCTGAACAATCGGCTACTATTTTTATTGTTATTTGCATTGTGCAAGTAGCATTTGGCTCTACTCAACTTTTCGCTGATTTCTTTGGTTTCGTGCTACTTGTTAATGCTATTGCGCGCGGAAATCCAGAACATTCAAAAGCTTTTGTTATTGCAGCTTACGTAACAACAGTATTATCTTGCG
Source organism: Gardnerella swidsinskii (assembly GCF_023277705.1). Classification (NCBI taxonomy): domain Bacteria; kingdom Bacillati; phylum Actinomycetota; class Actinomycetes; order Bifidobacteriales; family Bifidobacteriaceae; genus Gardnerella; species Gardnerella swidsinskii. The sequence goes on along the minus strand of NZ_CP083176.1, from coordinate 1,588,305 downwards.
CAATAATATCGTGGAATATCGTAATGGGGCCAATATATGGCAACAATCATTCAAAAGCTAGTTATACTTGTAGTGTACAAAATATAAATAGTAGTAACATAAAAAATTGCGTTTCAAATATACTTAATTTTGCAATTCCTTCAATAATTTTTGCGATTATTATTACTACTATTACGGTTATTATTGGCTACTGGCAGCGCACTCACGTGCATACTATTCAACTTTTGCAAGATCACAATAATGCTATTCGCGCGTACCGCCGAAAAGCTCAACACATTGCTGTTACTGCAGAGCGCGCAAGAATTGCAAGAGATATGCACGATATTGTTGCCCACACGCTTTCTATTATTATTGTTCAAGCAGATGGTGGTCGTTATGCAGCAACCAAAGATATTTCTCTTGCTAAAAAAACAATGTATATTATTAAAAACGAAGCCGAGCGCGCCGTTCATGACATGCGCCGACTTCTAGAAGCTTTAACAGACGCTCCATCGGGTCAGTTGGATTTCAATCACATACCTTCGCTTATTGAGCAAGCAAAAATTGCATCTCCTAAAAATATTTTTTGGCATACTGTTGATGGCATAAATTCTCAAAATAGGTTTAACACTGACGCACAAACCGTTGCATACCGCGTTGTTCAGGAATCTCTTACTAATATTCGAAAGCACGCAGGAGATGGCGTTAAAATAAACATTCATGAACAGTGGAAGAACCAAGGCTTAACACTAAAAATCACGAATGAAATACACAAAACCGAAGCTAACCAAACGCAAAATAGCAATGCGCAACATAAAAACGGTTATGGCTTAATTGGTATGAAAGAGCGACTTGAAAATCTTCACGGAACGCTTGATTATGGGAAACTCAATGATGGAACGTTTAGTATTGTTGCTTTTATTCCATATTCTTACAGCACAGACCAATCAAACACTACTGCTTCTGTATTAAATAGTATTCCTAACGTTACTCATAAAAATCTAAAAGTTAATAATGAATCGGCGGCGCAAGCAGAACCGGCAAATGTGAAACCAGCAGATGTAAATGTTCCAACCTCATCAAAAGTTTTGCCAAAAGTTTTACCAGAAACAAATGCTTCACAAAATAGGATTGAGAAAGTATCTCAATGGTTTGAACAACATTGGCTTATTGGAGACATTATTTATGCATCACCTTGGGTTGTTATGATGCTTTTTATACCAACTTACGATTTTACTGTTGGAACTGGAATGACTTCACAATATTCAAGCTCGCTTTCATCACAAATACTTTATAGAGTATTTACTCTTACAACCATGATTCCATTCATGTTACGTAGAAAATCTCCAACTACGTGCGCAATTGTTGCAGCAGTATTTTCTGCAATACAGCTTATATTCCTGCCTAACATTTTATTCGCTAATTTTTTCATACCAAATATTATTTACGCTGCGGTTCTCTACGGCAAAAAACGCGCATGGCAATGGGTTAGCGCAGTAGTGCTTGCCGAATCTGCTATTTTCGCAGTAAAAATTGGTATTGTTACAAGAAATATTCCACAAAATGAAACTCCAATACGATTCTTTACATCGAATATTGTCACAACCAATTTTTATGACATTATGCAAATGGCGTCCGTTGGATTAGTTTTTGGTTTCATAGTTGCAATAATTTGTTTTACAGTTATTGCGTTTGCTTATTCCCGAAGAAATGATGACAATAATTTACTGCTTCTAAAATCGCGCAGAACGGAACTTGAGAAAGAACAAAAACAGCTAGCAATTCTTGCAGCAAACGCAGAAAGGCAACGACTTAGCGCAAATATTCAGCAAAAAGTTGCCGTTACACTACACAAAGTAATTGATGCCGCAAATAGCGGTATCGATATGCTCAACGAATACGAAGAAGCAAGAAATAATATAGAAAATCAAAACTGCGTAAAACCAGAGCAAGCACTTGAACAAAGTGAAGCAATTAGAGAATCTTTCAAAAATATTAGCGACGAAGGTCGTTCAGCACTTAAATACATGCGAAAGCTGCTTGGAATCTTACGAGAAACCGGCTCCAGCGTTAATTCAACGAATAATGCTGCGAATGTAACTGAAATTGCAGTTCGCCCTGCTCCTTCGCTCGATGAGCAAATTCAACACAGTGCATTAAATAAGCAAGAGTAAGTTGATACTATGGAAAATATGGAAAACAATGAAGTAATTCGCGTTGCAATAGCAGACGATCAGGAGCTTGTGCGAGCAGGATTTGCGATGGTAATAAATTCGCAGCAAGATATGCACGTTGTATATCAGGCTTCTAACGGATCACAAATTGTAGAGCTTTCTAAAAGCCAGAATCCAGACATTATTCTTATGGACGTTCGCATGCCTGTAATGGACGGATTGGAAGCAACTCGCAAAATTCTGCAGCAAAAAACTAACGAAAATACTAAAATTATTATTCTAACAACTTTTGATTTAGACGAATATGTTATGGCTGCAATTCATGCTGGTGCTTCCGGGTTCCTTTTGAAAGATACTGAACCTGAAACTTTGCTTAATTCAATACGAACAGTGTATCAAGGAAACGCAATTATTGCTCCGACTGCTACGAAGCGTTTGATTGAAAATATGATTCAGCAAGGCAAAGTAGCAACAAATACTACAGAAAACAGTGCTGCGAATTACACTGCGAATTACACTGCACAAGTAAGTTACGACGTACAAGCAAATCCGGCTGCGCAAGAAACACAAAGTTGCGCGTACACAAATTCAGCTATTACAGAACTTACTGATAGAGAACGCGAAGTTCTTGTTGAAATTGCTCACGGACTTTCAAATCAGGAAATTGCTGACAAACTATTTATTAGTTTGCCAACAGTTAAAACTCATGTTGCGCATATTTTAGGAAAAATCGGTGCTCGAGACCGCGTGCAGGCTGTAGTTTTCGCTTACGAAAATGGCTTAGTTAAGTCGTAAGCATATAAAAATGCGGCTATTTATGCATAGACACAAATAGCCGCAAATTCAGATTATCAACGTACCGAGTAGTTTTTTTAATTTATGCTCTCGGAAGGCGACGGTGACGCATAACAGTAACGCCGGCAGCAGCAGCTCCAGAAATGGTTAGCACACCCAAAACACCCAGCATTATAGTGCTAAGCATATTGCCAGAAGACTTGTTCTCGGCTGTAGCACTAGCTTGAGCTTGTGGCTTATTGCTTTCAACAGGAGTCTTTTCTTCAACTTCCTCAGTTTCACCATTATTATCTTCAGGCTTCTTCGAGTTTTCTTCTGAAACTTGAGATTCAGTTGACTTATCTGCTTGCGAAGTATTGTTCGACGGAGCCACAGCAGCTGAAGTACTAGCAGCAGCTGGAGCATGAGATGCAGCTGCGGAAGAAACACTTTTAACCAATTCAGCAGCTGGAGTTACTGCCTTCTGAGTATTTGCAACAGTAGGATTTTCTGCAGGTGCTACAGGAACTACAGATGCAGAAGGCGTTGCAGGAGCTGAATTATCTTCAACCTGAACTGCTGGCACTACTGGGGTAGCAGGAACAACAGAAGCAGGTGGCATAGCTGGAGCTTTAATAGACGGAGCTGGAATCTTAGATTCAGGCACTGTAGGAACTGGAGCAGTTACTTTCGGAGCAGATGCTTCAGGAGGTACAGGTACTGGAGCAACATGCTCTTTAGATTCAGAATCAGAAGGTACTGGAGCAACAGGATTAGTCTGTTTTTCAGATTCTTTGGCATTATTATTACCATCAGAGCTGCTACCACTTTGCTGATTCTTTTGAACTTTTTCCTGTTCCAATTGAGCTTTGAGGGCAGCAACTTTAACTCTAGCTTCCTCAAGATTCTTTTCTGCGTCCTTTAAAGAATCCTCAGCTTTCTTCTTTAAATCACTTTTCTCAGTTTTCTGCTGAATCTGATTGTTTTTAAATGTTTTAGCGCCTTCAAAGCCATTTCTTAATGATTTAATTTTTTCATCTAGTTTCTTTTTGTCGTCAACTAACTTATAGTTCTCAATAATATTATTAAGAAGCTTTGTTTCAGACTCTGCTTTCTTTACTTCAGAATCTTTACTGTTAGAAGCTTCAAGCTTACTAGCTACATTTTTCTTAGACTCATCAATTTGATCTTTAATCTTTTGAAGTTCTTCATCTGCTTTTTCAAATTCTTGCTTTGCTGTTGTGAAAAGAGTCTCTAATTCGTTCAAAGCTCTTTCTTTATCAGCAACAAGTTTCTTATTTTCTTCAACTTTTTTGCTAAGCGAAACTTGATCATTAGAGACTTTTCTAAACTGGTCCGCTAGAGAATAAATATTACCGGCATCGTTTTGATCAACTTTTTCTAACGCAGTTTCTAATTCACTGATTTTTGTATCATACTCTTTAATTTGAGCAGAATCGCTTGCAATAGATTCCTTAAGATTATCTACTTCTTTGTGAAGATTTGAAATCTGTGATTCATATTGTTTTATGTTAGCTGTAGCTCTTTCTTTTGTTTGACTTTTTTCTTCTTCGTCACTTTGCAAAGCATCAAGAGCTAATTTTGCATTATCATATTGCTCTTTTAAAAGTTCATATGCGGCTTTTAATCCAATAAGTTCGTTATCCTTTTCTTCTTTGGATTTTTCAAATTCTGCAATTTTTACTTTTGCAGCTTCGGAATCCATTTTCAATGCATTTTCAGCTTCTAAAAGTTCCTTTTCCTTATCTTTCTCAACGTTTTCAAATCTTTTTTCAGTTTCAGAGATTTTATTTAAAAGATCGTCAAATTCTGCAACTTTTTTCTTATACTCTTCAATTTGAGCTTCTAATTGCTGAACCTGCTCTTCAGCTTTTTCAATTGCTTCTTCAGTAGATGCTTTTGCAGTCACCTCTGTTTGAGCTTGCGTATTTTGTACAACCTCAGCAGCTTCTTGCGCCCATGCTGGCATTGGACCTTGCAGGAACAAAACAAATCCTGCGATTGCTGCGGCAGATTTTTTCTTGACCGTTACCATATTTGTTACTCCTTGCTCGTAGCGGCCTTCATGTCTAACTTATGTCAGCAGTCATTTTGAGCATAACAAAGAAATAAATACATTTTCAATGCCATTTATTCGGAATATTTCCGATAAAACTTGTCATGATGAATAATAATCGTATTATTTTTGAATATTACTAATAAAAAATGCTCTTTTTTTACATAATATTATGCTAGTCGCATAATTATACGCACGTTTTAATAAAAAAATAATAACAATATTACAAATTTTTTCAGAGTGTCGAAAAAGCCTAAGAAAAAGATAATGCCGATAAGTAAAATTTACATACCGGCACTATCTCTATTTTTTCTGCAACTTAACTTCTACAGACTATCTTTTCACATATGTTCTTACGAAATTTAGTCCTCCGCGAGCGCAACTACTGGCGAAGACTTCACTGCTCTACGAGCTGGAAGCACGCTGGAAAGAAGCGCTGCAAGCAAAGCGATGAGAGCAAGAACCGCGTAAATAGTCCAATCAACTACAAACGGAACTTTGCCAATTGTGCTAAACACCATGTAGGATCCAATCCACCCAAACGCTGTTCCAACAATCAAGCCTGAAACAGTGCTTGTTAAGGAAATCAACGTTGCTTCCAATGCAAGAGACCTTCTAACCTGTCCCCTTGTCATGCCGATTGCGCGCAAAGTTGCAGATTCTTTGGTTCGCTCAATAACAGACAAGCTTAATGTGTTTGCAACACCTATTAAAGCAATCACAACAGCTACTGCTATTAAGCCAACAAGCGCCATCATCATTGCGTCGATAGTACTCTCCCACTTTGCTCGCTCAAACACGCTTCCAGTAGACATAACCTCCGCATAACTAGATGTAACATTTCGAATGTTTTTAGCAATATCTACAAGATTAGCTTTGCTAGAGTCTACCGAAATGAGCAAAATATGCGTTGTAGGCTTAAGGTAGTTATTGAAGTAGGATTTGCTCACAAAAGCAGTATTATTTGAATACACACCAACATTTCGATACGTCTTAAACTGAACTTGCTTTACAGTAATGCTCTTATCGTTATTACTAGAGTCTGTATTCATGCCAGTAAATGGCGTAATATTATCACTGTCTGTTTCACCAGAACTGTACTTTTCTACATAAGCCTGCAGATTAAGACTTCCTTTTTTAAGATCAAAAGGCTCTCCACCTTCATCATTAAACTTAGGCAAAAGCACAGAATCTTTGTTTATATTAACGCCATCAAGGTCAGTGTGCATTACATTTCTAAGTTGATTTACATTATCAACTCCAGCTGCCATAGCGTACTCAGTTTTGCCCTTAGCGTTCTTAAAAGTCATAGGAACTGCAGGAAGCAACTCAGTATGCTTTATTCCACTAATCTTTGAAATATCTGCAGCTAAAGACTCATCAACATTCTTGCCTTGAATAATAATGTCAACACTGTAACGGTCATCAACAACACCTTTAAGAGTTGCTTTACCGCACATTGCGCCAGTTACTACTGTTGAAACAAGCGTTACTCCAATAAGCAAAGCTGTTCCAGTTGCTGCAACTCTTCTAGGGTTTCGTTGCACGTTTGCGTTAGCAACTTTAGAAGCAGGCCCACAAAGTGCCATAACTGCGCCAGTTGCCTTCATAGCAAACGGCATCCAGAATGTTGCTGTAATAATAATTCCAATAAACACAAGCGCGCATCCAAAAACTGCTCCAATCAAAGTCCTCCAAGAGTCAGCACCAGCATTAGGTGACTGCTGAGCAATCATGCTTGCCAAAGAAGTAGAACTTAAAGCCGTAAATAAAATACCTACAACAATAAATAGAACGCCAAAAACAGCGCGAATAATGCTTGCACGCTTATCTTTCATCAAATCCATTGGTCGCAACGCTTCCATAGGCGTTACTTTTGTAGCAGATCGCGCAGCACCCATAGATGCAAGAACTGTTACAATCGCGCCAATTACTATTGGCCACACAATCGCCGGAAGTGAAACAATCAAAGGAATTTTAGATAACGGTCCAGAATTAATATTCACGTTACTAATTGCGCCCATAAATCCGATTGCGCAAAGCACGCCAATAGCCGCAGAAATAACTCCAAGTATTGCAGCTTCAAGCAAAACTGCTGTATAAAGCTGATGCGATTGTGCACCGATTACGCGCAAAAGCGCAAGAGTGCGTCTGCGTTGAGCAACCAAAACTTGGAATGTGTTTGCTATAACAAGCGAAGAAATAAGCAACGCTAGAACACCAAACGATAGCAAGAACATAGTCACAAAATTTGTGCCGTTTGACACACTTCGAACAGCTCTTACACCAACTTCATGCCTAGACATAAGAGAAAATTGCTCTGGAAGCAAAGCGTTAATCTTAGGAGATAAATCGTTTATTTTAGATTCATCAATACTCATGTATACTTTGCTTTGCACAACTTGATTGTCAAAATTTTTAAGATTGTTGAGTTTTGCACAAAAATCATTCGTTATGCCACCAAGATACGTGCCGCGATTTGAAATTGGTATTTGAGAATGTTCTCCATCGTCAACAAGACCAACCACACGAACATCGTATGATTTTTCTTTATTTCCGCCAGCTTCATCTACTTTAACCAAGGTTATAGTATCGCCAATATTTGCATGTATGGATTTAGCAATACTTTTAATAAGCGTAATTTCGCCTATTTTTTGCGGATCTCTACCTTCTGTTGATTTATACACAGGAAGATTTCCATACAAACCACTAGACCAAGCAATACTTGTAACTGATTTATCACCTTTTTCTACTCTTACAAGCGCAGTCGCATCGTCACTACGAATACCGTTGACACCAGGCATCTTCGATATTTCGTCTAAATGAAGGTCTTTATAATGAATTCCACTATTCGGAGAACTGTTAGAGCTTTTAGCTGAGATTGCATAATTTGCGCTATGGAATTCTTCCGTTGCATTGCGAACCATCAAGTCGTCAACACTGTTTACAAAAAGCAAAGTAGCGCTCATAAACATGCTGCCTATAAGAATTGCAATTCCAGAGGCGATTAGCATGCGCACGCTTTTACGCATAAGTTTTAGCGCGATTTTCCACATTCTAACTTCACCACCTTTTATTGCAATTGAGCAGACTGATTACTAATACCAGCCTCGCTGCGTTCCATAAGCATCTTGCTCATACCTTCCGCAGTAGGATTTTGCACATCTTCAACGATTTGGCCATCTGCAAACACGATTGCTCGATCCGCGTAAGAGGCTGCAACAGCGTCGTGAGTAACCATAATCACAGTTTGACCAAGCTCAGTTACGGACTTCTTCAAGAAATGCAAAACTTCTGAGCTGGAAGCAGAGTCAAGATTTCCGGTAGGCTCGTCTGCAAAAACTACGGAAGGCTTAGAGATTAAAGCTCGAGCAATCGCAACGCGTTGGCGCTGACCTCCAGAAAGCTCAGCAGGCCTATGCTTTAAGCGATTTTGCAAGCCAAGAGTATTAACCAAAGTATTAAACCATTGCTTATCTGGCTTTTTGCCTGCCAAAGTAAGAGGCATAAGAATATTTTGCTCAGCACTAAACATTGGAAGAAGATTAAAACTTTGGAAAATAAATCCAACCATTTCGCGTCGCATAAGCGTAAGCTGCTTATCGCTCATGCCTGTAATATCTAGGCCATCTACCAAAACTTTTCCAGAATTAACGCTGTCAAGACCAGCCAAAGAGTGCATTAAAGTTGACTTTCCGGAACCAGAAGGACCCATAATCGCCGTAAACTTGCCGCGTTCAAAACTTACGCTTACATCTCGCAAAGCGTGAACAATGCCTGCACCCTTGCCAAAATCTTTAACAACATGCAAAGCTGCAACCGCAGTCTCACCAATCAAATTTTGATTAAAATCTGCTCTAAAATCTAAAGCATTTTCTTGCTCATATGAGCTTGTTTCGTACGGACTGTTCATAACTGCTCCTTTTCTTAAAAAGTAGTAATCGCATAGTTATCTATTGCTAATACTTAAATTTACGGAAAAATACAGCTGATTACCATCGTACGTAAGGCGGAAATTATTGAGAAAAAATCAGCATCTCATCCTAAAGTATGATGCACAAATTTACAAAATGTATAAAAATCGGAGCACATACAAATACAATATGCGCTCCGAATAAAACGATAATGGATCTTCAGGAATATTTTTAATTAATAATTTTTGCTTTGCTTTCTCTTTTCTATTTAAGCAAGTCCTGCTTTACGAACTGCATCAAACCCGCGCTGTAAATCAGCAAGAATATCGTCAATATGTTCAGTTCCAATAGACAAACGAATAGTGCCTTCATGAATGCCTTGATCTTCCAATTCTTCAGGAGTTTCCTGAGAGTGCGTAGTAGATGCAGGATGAATAACCAATGACTTCACGTCAGCAACATTTGCAAGCAATGAGAAAAGCTGTAAATTGTCAATAAATACGCGAGCTGCATCCCTTCCACCTTTAATATCAAACGTAAAAATAGAGCCTCCACCATTCGGGAAGTAACGCTTATAAAGCTCGTGATCAGAACGACCTTCAATAGAAGGATGACTTACAGATTCAACCTCTGGCACAGTTTGCAAATATTGAACAACCTTCAACGCATTATCAACGTGACGCTCAACACGCAAGCTCAAGGTTTCCGTGCCTTGCAAAAGCAAGAATGCTGCAAATGGGCTAATGCAAGCACCAGTATCGCGCAAAATAATCGCACGAATACGCGTCACAAAAGCCACAGGTCCTAAAGCTTCATAGAAGTTCAAACCGTGGTAACTTGGGTCAGCTTCTGTAAGAGTTGGGAATTTTCCAGGGACTTTAGCCCAATCAAAATTGCCGCCTTCAACAATAATGCCACCAAGAGTTGTACCATGACCACCAATAAATTTCGTAGCAGACTCAACTACAATATCTGCACCATGCTCAAGCGGACGGAAAAGATATGGAGTTGCAAAAGTGTTGTCAACAAAAACAGGAATGTTGTGTCGATGCGCAATCTCTGAAATAGCCTCAAAATCAGGCAAATCAGCATTAGGATTACCAAAAGTTTCAAAGTACACAAGCTTTGTATTTGGTTGAATAGCATCCTCGAAGTTTTGAGGATTCTTAGGATCAACAAAAGTGGTTGTTACACCATCTCTAGGAAGAGTGTGACGAAGCAGGTTATAAGTGCCGCCATACACATTCTTTGAAGACACGATATGATCGCCCTGCTGCGTAATGTTACGAATAGCATAGTCTACAGCGGCCGCGCCAGAAGCAACAGCCAAAGCAGCAGTTCCACCTTCGAGAGCAGCAATTCTGCGCTCAAAAACATCTTGAGTAGAATTCGTTAAACGACCATAAATGTTCCCAGCGTCACGCAAATCAAAACGAGCTGCAGCATGATCAAAATCATGGAACACGTAGCTTGTTGTTTGATAAATAGGAACTGCACGAGAATCAGTTGCCGGATCCGCCTGCTCTTGGCCAACATGCAATTGCAAGGTTTCAAAATGATACTTTCCTTGCGTTTCTTCAATATCGCTCATAATACCCCTCCAGTTTTGCGACTTTTTAAACAGTAGATTAGTTTGCTTCAGCTTACTTTGCGCATCCACTTACTTTTCCGTTTTCTGTTTACATATTTATTTAAGTGATAACGACAATATGCCACTATGGTTCATTCGTACATACCTGCGGTTATCAAAATTAGCTATAACGAATTAACAGTTTGCAAAAAATAGCGAAATCTGTTTTAGAAAAATACAGAAAATATACTGAATTTCTAATACAACACGCCGTATGCAGCTTTTATCCACAATGCTTAAAAAATCTGGATTACTGCTCAATAAGCACAGAAAATAGCAGCATGATTACACAAAAACACATTATTGACGATGAAATTATCTCGCTTGACGAGATTGACGACGCTGAAACTGCTCAAGTATTTTTGCAAGAAAAACTTGAACAAGTGTCCAACGAGCTTCAAGATGATTCTCTTGAAAGTAAAGAGTTGGGAAAACTGGGAGAAACATACGCCGCTTTGCGACTCATACAAAAAGGGTGGCACGTTATTGACCAAAACTGGCATTGCCGTAATGGAGAGCTAGATTTGGTGATGATTACTCCAGAACAAAAATTGGTATTCGTGGAAGTAAAAACTCGAAGAAGCGTACGTTGTGGCACTCCACTTGAAGCAATTACTCAAGAAAAACGTAGCAAATTACGTACAACTGGTATGAAATGGCTGGAAGAATTCGGAAGCGACATACCTCATTACCGTATTCGATTTGACGCTGTATCAATTCTTATTATTAACAAATACACTTATCCAGATTCTGCATATGAATTGCAATCTTTGGAAGAAATTGAAGATAATTCATCAATCCAATTCAAGCATGTTCAAGGAGCATTCTAATGCATATTGGAAACGCAACGTCAATAGGGCTTATTGGTCTTAAAGCTTTTACTATTCAGCTGCAAGCTTTTATATCTGGAAATATGCCAAACTTTTCTATTATCGGCTTACCTGACACTTCATTAAGCGAAGCAAGAGAGCGCGTTAAATCAGCTCATTTTGCGTTGCATTGCAAATGGCCTGAAGGAAGGGTAACAGTAAACTTATCACCTGCTTCAATGCCAAAAAGCGGAGCATCATACGATTTAGCTATCGCAGCAAGCATACTAAGCGCAGAAAAGTATATTCCACTTACAGAATTAGAAAATACAATTATTTTAGGAGAACTAAATCTTGACGGGACAGTATTACCTATTCAAGGCATTCTTCCTATTGCACTTTACGCAAAAAAGATGCATTTTAAACGAATGATTATTCCACAAGAAAATCTTGCCGAAGCACAACTTGTAGATGGAATTGAATCTATTGGAATACACCATATTTTAGATTTAGTGACGCAATTGCATGGCAGTTTGAGCGAGGAATCATTAAAGCTTATTGAAGAAGACCCTGCGTATAAACATATGCAAGTTCTTGAACGAAATGGAAATTATAACAATGGAGAAGAAGATTATAATCCGTCAATTCACGAAGAAAGCACTTCCCCACTACAAATTGAACCAAAACATGAAATTGGAGATATGTCTGAAGTAATAGGGCAAGAACATACAAAATGGGCTCTACAAGTTGCTGCAGCTGGAGGACATCACGTGATGATGATTGGACCTCCAGGATCTGGAAAAACCATGCTAGCTTCACGAATACCAAGCATTATGTGTCCACTTAACGAACAAGAACAGCTTGAGGTTGCTTCAATTCGTTCACTTTGTGGCACACTTCCCTACTACGGAATTAGCAATATTCCACCATTTGAAGCACCTCACCATACTGCTTCAGCAGCTTCTCTTATTGGAGGAGGAACAGGAGTTGCAAAACCTGGGATTATTACTAGAGCACATTGCGGAGTGCTGTTTATGGATGAGGCTCCAGAGTTTTCTCCTAGAGTATTGCAAACCCTAAGAGAACCATTGGAATCAGGGCATATTGCTATTTCTCGTTCAAAAGGGACAACTCTTTATCCAGCTAAATTCCAGCTTGTTGTTGCTGCAAATCCTTGTCCTTGCGGATACGCATACGGAAATGGAGAACGATGCACTTGCAAAGAGCGCGAAAGAGCACGATATTTTTCACGCCTTTCAGGTCCAATTCTTGACCGTATCGATATTCAAATGGATGTGCCTCCAGTAGAACGAATTATTATTTCAAACCATCATCACGACAATGCACAAAACTCAGTTAAAAACACGTATCTGAATAGCAAAACAATGCGAGATAACGTAATAGAAGCTCGTAAAATTGCTCGCGACCGTTTTATAAAACAAGGCTGGGATTGCAACGCACAAGCATCTGGAACATGGCTTAGAAAATACACTTCACAGCAAGCTGTAGGACTTATCAACCGTGCATTAGAAAAGCATCAACTGAGTTTGCGCGGAGCAGATAGAGCATTGCGACTCGCGTGGACGCTTGCTGATCTTTCTGGACACACTTCACCAGACATGACAGACATTGCACAAGCTATCAGTTTAAGGACACGAATATGAATACTAAGAGCATAAACAACACGGATAACACTAAAGAAACCATTAGTACATCTAGCGATTTTTCTTCACCAGACGAAGAAACAATATCTCGTGCAATACTTACATTCTGCCTTGAAGGAGCGGATGCAATTATGTACACACTACTATTGGGATCTAAAAGCGCTAAAGAAATTGTTTCTCTATTAAAAACAATTGTGAAAAATTATACGAAACAACAATCAGCATGCTCAGCTCAACAAATGCAACTTCCAATTATTAGTGAAGTAGCAGATCAAGAAAACGATGCCAATTCTAAAACTTTTACCTCAAGAAAACGTAACAAAAATCAAGAATTAGTATCTACAATGTTAAGTTTCATAAAAAAACATAAAGAGCTTGCTCTCTTAGAAAATTATTTCAAGAAGGGCTTAACAGCGTGGGGTTATCACAACAATAATGCGCCTAAATCTTTAGAAGTGCTACACAATTCTATTTCAACATGGTGCGTTCGATTATTGCATTTGCCAACATGGAATAGTGAATCACTATGTCAATGGTTCACTTGTGGCGGAAAGCAATGGATTATTGCACCACACAGCAAATATTGGCCGAAACAATTACAAGATTTGGCTTTTCAGAGTCATTTCTCACCACCTTTATGCTTGTGGGGCGTAGGGAATCCACAAACATTAACACAATGTCATAATCCACTTGCTATTGTTGGTTCACGCTCTTGCACAGACTACGGAAGAGAACTCGCATATCAATTTGCTTATGATTGCGCTTCGAAAGGTCATACTGTTATTTCTGGTGGAGCGTACGGAATTGATGCAGCAGCACATTGGGGCGCATTAGATGCACAAGATATAGATGAAAATAAGCCTACAGGAAAAACCATTGCTGTATTTGCAGGAGGATTAAATCATATGGGCCCCAGATGCAATTATCAGCTTTTTGAACAAATTATTGCAAAAGGCGGAGTGTGTATTAGCGAACTATGCCCAGATACAACACCAGTAGGCCACAGATTTTTATTGCGAAATAGAATTATTGCAGCTCTAGCATCAAAAATTATAGTTGCTCAAGCAAGATTACAATCCGGAGCGCTAAATACTGCAACATGGGCAACGGATTTAAATCGCGAACTATACGCTATACCAGGAGATATCAATCAGCCTAATAATGCGGGATGCAACAAGCTAATACACGATTCACAAGCTATAATATTGTGTTCAACTCAAGATATAGATATTCTGTTTCCTCAATCTCATCACTACTTTGCTTATTCTCAACCTAAACCAGAAAAATTAAGTATAGACTATAAAAATTATGACAATACACAAAAACTAATTATCGACGCAATTACAACGTGCAAACGCAAACACGAACTTGCAAATGTTGACAGAATATACGAAATAATAAAAACTTCTTACAAAGAAAAACAATTAGATTACATACCATCTATTGCTGAAATTTCTGGAAAAATTGCATTGCTAGAATTGGAAGGAATTATTGTACAAAATAAAGAAAATTTAACATTATCACAGCAAAAAGTAGCGTAAAATAACGCGCTCAATACAAGATATGTGAGAAAATAAAAGTATGCAATCAAGCGAATACTACGATGTTATTATTGTTGGCGCTGGAGCTGCAGGATTATCTGCAGCACTAGGATTAATTAAATCCGAAGAATACGCATGCATGAAAAAAGAAGGAAAAACACCATCAATTTTAGTGATTTCTAAAGTGCCAGCATTGCGTTCACACACGGGTTCTGCTGAAGGAGGTATAGCAGCAAGCCTTGGGAATGTAGAGCACGACAAATGGCAATGGCATTATTATGACACAGTTCATGGCGGAGATTGGCTAAGCGATCAAGATGCAGCAAAGCTACTTGCAAAAGAAGCACCAAAAACAGTTATTCAGCTTGAACATGATGGCGTAGCATTTTCTCGAACACAAAATGGATATATTAACCAACGCCGTTTTGGTGGACATACTGCTGATTTTGGAAAGAATCCAATTGAACGTGCAGCTTTTGCTGCAGATCGTATTGGTCACCAAATTTTACATAGCTTATGGCAACAATGTGTTTCCGAGAATATTGTATTTGCTGAAGATTGTTACGTAACAGATGTTGCTATAAACGATCAAACTATGAGCGTTGAAGGAATTGTTGCATTTGATTTATCTGCAGGAGACTTGCGAGCAATAAAGTCTAGATTCCTACTTTTAGCTACAGGCGGATCGGGAAGATTATTTGCAACAACATCTAATTCGTGGGATTTAACAGGCGATGGCATGGCTTTAGCTTTAAAAGCAGGATTACAACTTGAAGACTGCGAGTTCATTCAATTCCACCCTACTGGACTAGCTCATACTGGTATTCTGCTTTCAGAAGCAGCAAGAGCTGAAGGCGGCGTGCTTAGGAACTCAAATGGCGAAGCTTTTATGAAAAAATACGATGAAGCACATGCAGATTTAGCTCCAAGAGATGTTGTTTCTCGTGCAATTGCCCAAGAAATTCGCGAAGGCAGAGGTGTAAACGATTCAACAACTACGCAACAAAGCAATTCACATAACGATTGCGTTTGGCTAGATATGACACATATCAGCCGAGAAAATATGTTAGAATACTTGCCACAAGTCACAGAAACTATTGAAAAATATGCTCATCTTGACCCAACTTGCGATTTAGTCCCAATTCGTCCTACAGCTCACTACACAATGGGCGGAATACCGATAACTTTGGATGGAAAAGTATATAGATGGCAAAATAACAACCAAACTATTGTTTATGGTTTATACGCTGCCGGAGAATGCTCATGCGTAGGAGTGCACGGAGCTAATCGATTAGGAGGAAACTCCTTGCTTGACGCATGCCTTTTTGGAAATCGCGCGGGAGCAACAATAGCAAAAGAATTGAAAAACTTAAACAAGGATGACGAAACTAACAGTAACAAAACCAACGAAACCAACGAAACCAATAAAACTTTCTCAAATAATACTGCACTACAAGTCTTATATAAACAAAGAAATAATGAACTTAATCAGCTTATGGAAACAAGTGCGAAGCAAGCTACAGATTTTACAAACAACAGCTATAACGACGAGTCTTCACAAATAGAAGAAGATAATCCTTATAAATTATTTGCAGATTTAGGAAAAATCATGGAAAACGCTGTTGCAATATCATGTGACGAACAATCAATTAAAAAAGCACTCAATGACATACAAGAATTTATAGATCCTAAAATTCAATCATTACACATCCATAGCAATAATTTAGTTTTTAACCAAGAAATTACTGCAATATGGGAAATAAAGAACATGTCACTACTTGCAAAAGCAGCATTGCAATCTTCACTTGCTAGACATGAATCTAGAGGTGCTTTCTTTAGAAGAGACTATCCAAAACATGATATTTCTTCATTGCCACAACACTCGTTCATTGACTTTGATGGAAACTTGGCAAAAAAGTCAGTGAATATTATTGATTTTAAACAAGATAGTAAAGGAGATTTTTATACTGAAAATAGCATAATTTAAAACTATTATTACTATTTTCATATATAAATATTTTGAAAATTCGTAATTTTTTCAACACGCCGAAGCGAAGAAGAAAAAAAGATGTTATAGTCTTATCTGTTGTCTAAAACACCTGTCCGGGTGGCGGAATGGTAGACGCGCTAGCTTGAGGTGCTAGTGCCTATTTGTTACAGGCGTGCGGGTTCAACTCCCGCTCCGGACACGAAAAAACCTTGCTGGAAAACCAGCAAGGTTTTATTGTTTTTTAACACAAAAATGGGCTAGCTAAGACATTCTTAGTTAGCCCTAAAGTTTAATTAAGCAGCATTTGAATGCAGGTGGAAACGAATCTCACCAGAATTTGGCGCATAAACAGATGCACCAAAAGCAATAATCGTACCAAACTTATCTTTTACAGTAGAATAAGCTGTAATTGCAGGAGTTCCAACTTCAAGGTTAAGTACTGCTGCAAGCCTGTCACATAGATTTTCTATATGCACAGACACTTCATTTTCTACAAGTTGAACAGCGTACGCTTTAAGCAAAAAATCAGATAACGACTCATCTGAAAAATCATGCGTCAAAATTTTAGGAAAACGAGAAGCAGGCAAATAGAGCACACTATAACGCGATAAAACATCGTCAACATAACGCAAGCGTTTCAAACATATCAATTCATCTACTGGATCAAGGCCTAAACGAGCAGCAGCATCTTCATCATGAATAACATCGTTTTCAATAACTTTTATTCTAATTTTTGCATCATTAGAATAAGTCTGCTCGTAAAATCCTTGCGCACGATCAGAAATTACTTCTTGACTATAACTAGGAATAATTGAAGAAGCTCGAAATGTTCCTCTACCCTGCTCACGAACAAGTAATCCTTCAGTAATAAGGTTATCGACTGCATGCCTCAAAGTAATACGGCTCACATTGTATTGTTTGCACAATTCAATTTCAGGAGGTAATTGTTCGTTCGCTTCCATAGAATCAATGCGAGCGCGTAGATTATCTCGCACAGCAATGTATTTAGGCACACCTTCGACCATTATCACTCTCCCCTAGCTAAACGCTAATATGAAAAAGCCGTTGATACTAGTTTGTGTAAAACACAGCATAGTAACAACGGCTCATGCAAAACTAATAACTCTGTTATCCTACCAGTCATACAATAAAATGTACAAATAAATAAGAAAATGAGTAAAAAAATTTTTAATTTTTATATGTATATACAATTATTTAATTGTATTTTTATTTTCTTTACTTATTTTATTTCTTCAACCTTTTCAAAATTATTAGAATCGCGTTTATTCATCAATATCGAAACAGAATAGAACAATATTAGTGCAATAAGTATTACAGAAATTAAAACAGTACGACCACCGACAATATTTGCGTGACCAAGTATTACACCAAATACACCATAATCCGCATCAGAATATGTAGAATTTGCGCTTCCCAAATCGCCAAGCACTGGCAAAAGGAACAACGGAAGGAAAGTAATAAAAAGACCATTAATAAATGATGCAGTCAAGCAACCACGTATTCCACCTTGACCATTACCGAATACTCCTGCAGCACCACCAGCCATGAAATGCGCAACAATTCCAGGAATAATAATTGTCGTTCCCAAAATCGCCATAAGCGTCATTCCAAGCAAACCGCCAAAGAAACTAGCTAAGAAACCAATAAGAACAGCATTAGGAGCAAAGCCAAAAGTCATTGGTGCATCTAAAGCAGGACGCGCATTTTTAACAAGCTTTTCCGATATTCCCTTAAAAGCTGGAACAATTTCGTCAAGAACAATCTGCACGCCTGCAAGAATAATATAAACACCTGCAGCAAAAGTTGCAGCCTTCAACATAACGAAAACAATGAAGTTTTGACCATTAGATAAATGTGTTTCGACATACGAAGATCCAGCAAAAAGTGCCACTACTATATAAATAACAGCCATAGAAAGCGTGATAAGAACTGTTGTATCACGCAAGAATCCCAATGCTGCTGGGAATTTAATATCCTCAGTTGACTTAGAAGGACGCTTTTTTGAAGCAGTAAGCTTTGCAATTAACGCACCTAAAGCAACACCAGTACCAGCAGGATGTCCTAAAGCAACATCATCTTTGCCTGAAGCTTTCTTCATAAACGGCTGCACCAGTGCTGGAGAAATTGTCGTAAACAATCCTTGAGCAATTGAACCCCATAAAAGAACTTCCCACATGCTAAATCCTGCAACATTAAATATAACTGCAAGCATACTTGCCATATAGAAAGCTACGTGACCCGTTAAATAGATAAATTTAAAACGAGAAGTAATAGAAAGAATAATATTAACAATCATTCCAAAGAAGAAAATAAGCGCAGATTCAGAGCCATACTTCAATAAAACAGTTCCAATAATTGCTTCATTATTCGGCACTACGCCTTGCACATGAAATGCGTATTGAAACATTTTGCCAAAGGGGTTCAACGCTTCAGTAATAACTCCAGAACCAGCTGCTAAAACAAGAAAACCAACAAGAGTACGGATTGATCCTTGCAAAATATCCGAGAATTTCTTTCTTTGCACTGCAAGCCCAATAAAAGAAATAAGCGCAACTATAACAGATGGCTGTCTGAAAATATCGAGCAGTACTGACAGAATTCCGTCCACGTAACTCTCCTTACCATATTAATCGATATAGTTTGAGCGGCTTACGCAATTATTGGCGGCAAAAATATCTTACAAACTTCGCAAACGATACCGTAGGCGAAACTATTCGAAATACACGATTAGTTTCGTAGCACAGTAAAACTACACATACAAAATTCACGGTTCCGCAATGAAGCAAAGTAGTAAGAGCTACTACGAGCAGTAGTTTTTATACCCAGCCAACAACTACTGTTACAGCTCATACTGTTGTTTCATGTCAAATTCATTATATCGTTTAAACATTATAAACAATTAAAATAACACTATTTATAACTAAAATATTTATTAAATATCAATAAAATTCGAAATTTTTACCTGTTTTTAGAAAATTCGACACACCAATATACAGAAAAAAGCACTCCATTTTCACGAAGTGCTTTATAAAATCAGTAATTATTACAGTTTTTAATGAAAATAAACATATGTTTTACTGTATAAACATATGTTTATATTTCGGTCAATAATTCTCATCAAAAACTGTCACTCCCACTTTTTCAAATATACAATACATATAAAACTGCTGAGTAAAATATTTTTAATTTTTAGCACAGTTCATACCACATAATTGTTTTTATCGTTTTTGAGTGCAAAACTATTAAATTTTTCGATTTATTTCGTAAATGTGAATTGTCTTACATATGTCTAATTAGAGTATGACTTTTATTTTTACTCAATTAGAAGTTTTTATCCATTCTATAGCTAGTTGCACGCGATCACGCATCCCCAGTTTTGCAAGAATACGAGAGACAGCTTTTTTGGCTGAATCAGGTTCAATAAAAAGCTTCTCAGCAATTTCTGCATTATTGAGACCACATGACACAAGGCTTACTATTTCAATTTCATGTTCTGTTAGAGCATCAAATTTAGCTCTAGCTATTTGCACATCTTGACTTGCACTGATTTGAGAAACATGACGAGCTAATATCTTTCCTGTTATTCTTGGAGTTAGCACAGCATCTCCTGCATTAATAGCTTCAATAGCAGATATAAGTTGCGGTCCGCGCACATCCTTTAGTAGGAAACCGGAAGCTCCAGAACTTAGCATTTTAAATGCATAGTCGTCATAATCATAAGTAGTAAGTGCAAGAATCTTAATATTTCTGTATTTAGTTTTAATATGTTTTGTCGCAATGATCCCATTCATAACAGGCATCCTAATATCCATAATTATTATTTCCGGCAACTGCTCACCCGATGCAGATAACCTTTCAAGCATATCTAATGCAACTAGCCCGTTTTCACAAGATCCTATGACAGTACATGTAGCAGATTTGTTAATTATCATTGAAAATCCATAACGGATAGCTTTCTGATCATCGACAATAATAACTCGGATTTTTTTGCGATCAATCATAGATATTTTCCTTTGGTATAATTGCATGCACTCTCCAGCCACCTCTAGCATAGACCCCTGCAGTAATAGAGCCTCCAATACTGACTAAATCAGCAGCGATATGAGCAAGACCATAACCAGTAGACGGAGTCTGTTCATGAATACCCATCTGTTTGCCATTATCAATTACAACAACTTCGAGTTCTCCTTTCAACGTTATGGTGATTTGAACACTAATTTCTGTAGCATGTGTAGCATGTTTCAAAGTATTCGTTATAGATTCGCGAATAATCCTGTATGCCCATTGAATTTGAACCCCCACTTCTGGAACTACTGGTGTTATTTCTAGCTGTGCACGTATTCCAAGTTTATTGATTCCTGCAACCAGTTCTTCAATATCGGTAATAGAATGTTCCTTATTACTATCTTGTTCTCCACCAGATATCGAGTTAACTAGAGTTCTCGTTTGCCGTAAGCCACTTCTAGCATATTCGTTGATAAGTTTCACTATTTCATGCTGTTTCACATCTAAATCATCATCTACTTGCAGACCCTCAGTGAGGCTAATAATTGCGGTAAGACAATGTCCAACAGAATCGTGTAGCACAGTTGCCATTCTCGTAGCTTTCTCATTAACTCGTGCTTGGGATTCACTCTCATGTAGTTCAGATAATATGGCTTGTTCTTGTTGTTTCTCTCTGACCTGATTTGCTCTCATTCGTATTAGAGCAGCAGTTAGAGATGTAAATACAAAAACAGAAATGGCAGGAATAATTAATTTCCTGCCGAAGACTACATATCCATAAAGAGTTGATAAGACAACTCCAGCACCTAAGGCTAATATACCTATTAACATTTTTCGCATATCAAGCAAACATATACCTGAAGAAGCCAGAATATACATGGTAAGCAATCCAATATTTACATCTCCACAATAGGCAGATATACTAGCGGCCATAAGAGATAAAGCAACAGAAATATGCCAATATCGGCGCCTACCAAATACTGCAATAGAAGTTAGCACAACCGTCATCCACACTATAATCGGATCAGCATCACTACGTAATCCAATTATTATTTGATAGATAGTCGAAAGTATTCCAATAATCCATACCGGCTCAGAGTTATTTATCCAAGCTGCATATATTTGGTCAAAGAACCCAAGCCGGTAACTACTTGAGGATATTCGTCTAGCGTTATAATCGTGATGAAATAAAGCTTTCTCACGCATATAAGTGCTCATAGCCTTGCTCGTTTGAATTGAACCTTTATGAATATCATTCCTAAAATTATCCACATTAGATTCATCATAACAGAGATAACAATCGAACCTACCGCATAAAAATCACCTATACAACGTACAGCACTTGCATACGCAAGAAGAGCCGGTGGATAAACAACAGATAATGCGGGTGCAACAATAGCCATTCCAAATCCTATGAGTGATGAAACCAACACAACTGTAACAATTGAAGAAAATCCTGAAAGGCGAACCCCAATACCCACTACAATCAGTTGCCAAGCTGTCATCGCTAATGCAATCGCAAATAAACGAGGAACTAGAGAAAATACATCAGAAATATGAAAATGAAGAAATATGCCAGCAACAAGTTGTAAAGTGCCAAACAGCAATACAGAAAACATAGAAATAACAAAGGAATGAAGCGTCAATGTTGTAATATACTTATTAACAACTCCAATAGCCTTTAAACGAGCAATATTACGGCCATTATGCTCATTAGACATTTTCTGCGCTTGCAGTGCACCAAGCAATATAGGAAAGAATAATGTCGTTGGCAACAACGCAGACTGACCCCATACTGCTAAATAGGTAACTCCTTGAGCCTTGAACTCTGCTTCATATGACTCATATTGACTAATTCCCATAAGCAATCCAAGAAAAGACGTACACAATAAAGCAATCCAATACCAAGTAATGTTATTTTTCCTACATTCCCAAGCAAATGTTTTTTTTATCATTGTTCCACCTTTCTAATTTTAATCAAAAACATGCACACACTAGACCAGAAAATCCCAACAATCACTGCTACTACGCCAAACAGTAGTGCTTCGGAGCTAATAGTAACCACGCCACCAGTTGAACCAAGTACCGGATTCGCAGCACTAACAATACCCCAAGGCAAAATCCAAGATAAATAATTTAAACCAGCAAATGGAAGTGCAGATGTACCTATAGCAGCAACCACAGCCATTCCAAGAGTCACACCTTGTTGTGAAAATTGTGTAGCAGCCCATGTATGTATAGCACTTACAGCAATCGCATCTCCTACCAGTGCAAGTAAAGCAGATAATGATATTATTGTAATGTTGTTTGGTCTATTAAATCCATATATTAACGATGATACGAGCGCTAATGCCAAAATGAAAACAGCAACTAGCGTAGTAATCATTATAGTTACAACAAGATTTGCACCAAACTGGCGACTAGCAGAAATTCCCATAGAACGCAGTTTAGTATCCATACCACCATCACGCGATGTGGTTACCACCCTAGAGGCGACAATTGCAGCAATAATCGGTAACACGTAGATAGCTAACATCATCACCTCATTCAATGCTAGCAAATAAAGGTGAATCTCTTTGGGGCCACGAGCACGTTTAGCAAGCGCTGCACCCAACCATAAGCCAACAACAGCAATGAATAATAATGTAATCAGCAAAATCTGTCGATGACGCAAACTTTTTAGCGTTAAAATAAACTGCTTCATTTTGCGACCACCTTTGATGTGTAAATTGGATCTGTTAGTTCTAAGAATGCTTCTTCCAAAGATTGACGAACCATTTGTACCCTATATACTTTCACATTTTGATTCACAAGATGTGCAACCAAATTTGCTACTACTTCATTAGATATAATTGGCAATATTAGGGATCTACTAGCCTCTTCCACTTTATAATCAATACCACAATTAGATAATAGAACTACTGCAGATTGCATATCAGAAACTTGTAGTTGCAAGTACCCTGCAGAACAAATATCCTGCATACGCCCCTCAAAGCGTAAAGTTCCTGCTGAGATAATCCCCACATAATCAGCCATCTGTTCAATTTCAGAAAGTATATGAGATGAAATCATCACCGTCGTACCACGGTTATGCGCCCAATTAACAATTAGCTGACGCATTTCTACTACACCAGCAGGATCTAAACCATTTGTTGGCTCATCTAAAATCAACACAGGTGGATTCGCTGCCAAAGCTAGCGCTATACCTAGACGCTGCTTCATTCCTAAAGAAAACGCTTTCACTGGTTTTTTACCAGTTATACCTGAAAGCCCAACCATGTCGAGTGCTTCTCGACCTTGAGCACGAACAATGCCAAGATAATCGCAAACCAAATCAACGTTCTCTAAGGCACTTAAATTAGGATAAAATGCCGGACCTTCTATCAACGATCCCACCAATAACCCCGGCAACACTTTCTTAGAGCTACCATTACTTGCAGAATTCCGAAACTCTACAATCTGACCACTTGAAGGTTTAACAAGACCAAGCAACATCTTCATAGTTGTTGATTTGCCAGCACCATTTGGTCCAAGAAAACCATAGATGCTTCCACGTGGAACATGAATAGACAAATCCCGCACTACAGCCTGATCACCATAGACTTTTGATAGTCTACAAGTTTCAATTGCGTACTTAGACATTAATATCTCCATTCATTTGTGATTTGTAATAATTTCGATACATTTCGCTACTATTCAATAGCTGCGAATGTGTACCAATTTCTGGTGATGCAATATCACTGAAAAATATAACTTTGTCTTGCGGTTTCAACATTCGCAAGTTGTGCGTAACTAACATAATTGATAATTGTTTGTTGTTTTTAAGATTCGAATGAATAGTTTTTATAAGTTCTTGATTTAACCCAATATAAGGCTCATCCAAAAAAACCCATCCGTTTTGAGCCGAAACAAGAGCGCGAGCAATAGCTAATCTCTTTTTTTCTCCACTTGACAAATTAGAAGCATTTTCCAACAATAAGGAATCCAATTTTAAAGGAAATTCTTTTATACGTTGATCTAAAGAAACTATTTCCAGTGCCGACCAAAGTAAGTTAGCATCTTTTTTATCATATTCACCCACAAGAAATTCTCGGATGGTAGATCCGCCTAAAGGTGTATCAGCTAACGAAACTCCAACTTTATCGTTAAAACTACTCGGCTGATACAACAGACCTTGATGAGGTATTAAACCAAGCAGAGTCTTAATAAAGGTTGTTTTTCCAATACCAGATCTGCCTATTAGAAATACCTTCTCTCCAGGAGTGAAATGAATAGTCCCATAATCTAAATGTTTATTTCCTGGTAAAGTTACGCTCAAATTTGTAGCAACTAATTCAGAGCTAGAAGAATCTTCGACAAATAATTGTTTAGGTTGCGTAGCAGTAAGGTCATTATTCCTATCTAGATTTTGTCGTACAGTTACATATCCAGTAAACGAGTTAAGCACATCTTTTAATCCTGATACAGATAGTGCTGCACATGATTGTATCATTAGCATTTCACCCAGGTTAACACTGCCCATTTTGAAACAAAATGCTAGATAAACGGCCAGAAAAATATTTGAAGCATATGTGAAAAAAGAAGAGAACGACTGAGCTAACGTAACTAGTTTTGTTAGCGATAGATAACTAGACGTTAGTGAATCATTTAATTGAATCCATTTATCTGCAATATAATTGGTTTTACGAGTAGAAATAAGAACAGCAATATCTTCAATATCATGTTGAATTCTAGTTGATAAGTTTTGCTGAGATTGAATAAAATCAAACGTCAATTCTTTTTGTCTATTAACAATGAAATAGTTAATGGTTGCAAAAAAAGCTAACCCTAAAAGTAGAACGACTGAAATAATAGGGGTAAAATAGGCTATGAATCCAAGAAGGACAGTAGAAGATATAGCTGAAAACAGTTGAGGAATGATTGCCTTTTGTAGCGTATCACGCACCGTAGTGCGTAAAGCTAACTTCTCGATTAAAGCACCTATGCTGGAACGTTCGAAATAAGATAATGGCTGTTGTGTCATTGATTTGATTAGACGATTTGAATAAGCCCTATCAAAATCTCTAGCCCCTTTTTCTAATGCTTTTACCTGCACAAAATAATTCAATACAGTAATTAGCCCTATACACCCTACTGCTATAAACAAATAGTTAAAACTATTGTTTTTCTCAACTATACAACGCAATAACGCAGCGTATAATAATGAAACACCTTGAATACAAATAAAAGAAAGCAGCATCCACAAAAAACCAGTTTTTGAAAATAAAGAAAAAACATTAGTTTTTTTCACAGGATCTTTTTTATCGATTTTCACTTTTGATGAAGAATCTTTAGAAATCGACAACACTGTTCCTGAAAAAATTCTACTAAGTTCATCAATACGAATACGTCTTATACCGTATGCTGGATCGTTTATAACTAAAAACTCTTTTTTTACTTTTGATAGCACAACATAATGATTGTTGATCAAATGTAAAATCAAGATTGAATCACTTTGCTTGGCATATTCCAACAACTCTAAAGAATTAATACGATATGCTTTTAACAGTAGACCATATTTTTCACATAAAGATCGCAAACTAGATGCTCGTAATCCATCAGACTCAAATAGGTAGTGTTCAGGATTAATCGAATATGGATCTCTGCTAATCCCATAAACAGACAAAACCATGGCAAAACATGCGAGTAAACAATCTTTTTCTGACTGTTGTTTAATCATTTTCATTTGCATCACTCCTTACTGGAATAAGAGGAAACAAAGTTGCTTTGTCATTAGAGAGTTCATCGAGGAACAATTTAATCCCTGCTAGTCCTGTCATAAGTCCTAAAGATTGAAAACGATTATTACCGAACCCACATCCAAAATCAACAATATAACGTAGGAATAGTTTAATCTGACGACTCAATTCAACACTTTGATTTACAGATAAAAGACCTTGCTTATCAAGAAATATTAGCAACTTAAGGTTACCTGAAATGCCATGGCACATAGAAAAACTTGTTAATGAATAAAAGCTAGAAAGAATATGTTGAATCCCTAAATGAATTTCTTCACGAGCTTTTTGACGTTCAAAATAATCTAGAAATCCTACTGTTTTATCCAATTCCAATAATAAATATCGGCTAAGAACCATACCAGTTGTTCCATTACACCAGTTAGCAGTTGGAATTGATGGAATATGACGCGTATCCACCCATAAACCACTTGCATTTATAAATGAATCATCTGTCTTTATAGCTTTTAATCCAAGATCGACGTATTCTTCGTTATGGAGAACTATTCCAGCCTTAAGAAGCGACAATCCTATGCCAGCATTACCATGCGCAAAGCTGGCATTAGCTTTTCTTACTTCATTTCCGATAGGCCATCGCAAAATCCCTTCTTCACAGATCATTTTTTTCTTTAAACTGTATGCAGCTTCTTGAATAAGAACATGCGTATAATCAGTGTGCATATCAGCCAAAGAAAAAATAAAACCCGCGTTCCCTCCAAGAACATCATGAACACTATCTTTTCGAACACAATTCAAGATTTCATTAATATTGCACGATGAAAATCGATTACGATCTTCACCAACAATCAAACGAGACATATAACTCAAATAAACTGAACTAGATGTAAATTGACCATTCTTATCATCGGGAAGACTATTTTTAAGAACAGTCTCAATACCGTCTCTTCCAGAATATAAATTACTGGAAACAACATCAATAACTAGATTGTCCCGATCATCAACATTGGCTCCAAACCAATATCTATTCTTCGAATTATGTTTATCAATTACAGCATACTTTGTAAAGAATTCTTCAATACTAAAAGATAAATCGGAAGCTATCTGTGTTTGTGACTTTAGCGCAATTAAACTATTTTTTTTGCAAGTCTCACAATAGGTTATCCATTGCGTGTTTTGCACTGTAGCTACACCTTTAAGAGAAAACTCAATCACATCAACTTGAAATTTAAGATCTTTTGTATTCAGCCTTTCAAGTTGTTGTTTCATTAAAGTCATAGGAGTCAAAGAAAGCTCACATAGTAGCTGTTTATTCCCACCATAAAGATCTTTTGAATTTGCTCTACAGTAAAAAGACGGAATAAGTCCAACTTCTAGAACCGAACGCTCGTAGTCAACTAAATTTGAAGATAAAATACCATACTTCTTTTCGCAAAAAATCTTCCAAATATATTCCTTACGTTCTTGAAAACGATATGATTTCAACGCCTCTATAACAGCAGCATATTCTCGGGTATTACGTAATAAAATTCTACTTTCTATAGATGTAGCAACACTTTCTAACTTAGCAATCAACTCCTTACGCACTTTAAGAATAGCTGTATACGTATAATGAAAACCATCTAATATATCATCGTAATAATCTTCCCATGCCAAATTTTCTTCACCATCATATTTACTTAAGAAGGGAGAGGCAGTGTTAGTAGAGACTATTCTATCTTTTCTCTCAAACCTCATATCTAAAGTTCCTATATCAACCAGTTCCTTAACAGATCTAAGTATTCTCTTTGAAGATATAGCACCAACATCATCACGCTCAGATTGATTTGCAGCTAGTGGAAGCATTCCTGTCATAAGAACACTGTTATTTATCCGCTTCAATAGTTTATAATTAAAACTAACATCATTCTTGCGATAACTTTCATTTATATTTAACGCACCTAGTGTCTCATAATCAATAATTACAGGATATTCTCCATGAGCAATAATATTTTCATAATGCAAATCGCTCATACGCAACGCATAAGCCAAACACATAATTTGTCCAAATCTCCGGTAGTATCTTGAAGCCTGTTCTTTTGATGATAATGGTTTGCGATCAATAGATTCATACCAAGAATGATCCCCCAAATTTAAACTTTTTGGCCAAACCAAATCCAATATTTTCTCATCTTCAGATATTAAGCTCCATAGAACTTCCAATACTTGTAAATTACCATTTGAGCCACGCTTCAAATACAACTTAAAGTCTTTTGATTCTACTAGGAAAGAAGGAGGTGTTTCATGTAAATCACCGCAAACTTTAGTTAATATTTTATTATTCTTATTGAAAGAATAATTGAAAACCTTGTTTATCTGATGAACATCACTATGCAAACAACCTGTAACCCATTTTTTATATTCTTTCTTTTTTAATTCTAGTTTTGCTACATTTTCTAGCCTATGCCTTGCTAAATGCATGAATTCTGAAAAGAAAGTATCATCATGCTCTAAACGACTGATGAAATCAGCAAAAGACGGTTTCCCATTCTTGGCTTTATAGTTCGCTAGGAACAGTACTATCGTTGGCCCAAGCACATGCTCCAGCTCCAGATTAGAAGTATCTATAAGACGAATATCAGCACTTCTAACTTTTTCGAATACACCATTAAACTGATATAGCTCATTGGTTTCATCAGTAACCATTTTAGGTGAAATCCTTCCTAACTTCTTTATGGTCTTAACAGCAGGTTAACAAGAATTGCCAAGTGTTCATATGGCATTCATGAGTCAATGTATGCATGACTCCATCTCCAGCACCGAGAATTTCATCTAATTCAGCATCTGTAATCTCAACAAGTACATCTTTCATGTTCGTCTCCTTTGAGGTATCCAAATAAAATAATGTAGTCAATAGAGATTAGGAAGAACTTCACCTATTCCTAGTTACTTAGGACAATTTAATAATCACAAATATAAAAGTGCCTATCCATCAACATGCATATTTTGTCCACTATAGGGTACATGTAGTTCTATGCATAAGATATATATCTTCATGTTAGTTTTTGATACATGCAACTCACCTAAGCTATTGAATACACAGCATCATAAACATTCCTCATACTAAAATGATAGCTTTTAAAACATATCTACAAATAACTTCACCACTCAACAACGTTAGGGATCCTCTTCAAACAATACAGGAATAGCTAAGTTTGTCATAGCCTATGTCTTTGCAAAATAAAAACCTCTAGAGTAAAACACCAACTATTAATGAGCCGTGCACACAACTCGGATTATAGGCGAAAAAATTCGATGAGGACCAGACAAAAGACAACTTTTATTGAAAACTCCCATTTATAAGAGTATAAAAAACTTTTCATATTACTTTTGCAAAACAGCAAACAAAGAATCATAATATTTAAACAACAAATATAAACAATAATTCAATCTATAGATTATAGATAAATATCTATTAATTGATACGTATTATCCAAGATCTTTACCAATACAAAACTAATTATAATCATGATACATCAAATAAGAAATGAAAAAGTTACAATACAAAATCATTAACAGATATACTTTCTGCAACTCACTCTGATACTACATGTGCCCCTTTTCTAAACATTTATAGGAAAGGGGCACACATATCCACGTCATTTTAAAAACACACTGGTAATAGTAAACGCGACTCATAAAATAAAACTTCTAAAATTAAGCATGCTACTTTTGAAAGTCATTGACAATCTATTTCAGTTATAAACAAATTAATTTATATAATCTTAATTTAAGAAGACTTAAATAATCGTTACAGATTACATATTTACTTTGACGGTCACTCCCACTCAATCGTGGCAGGCGGCTTAGAAGTTACATCAAGCACTACACGATTAATTTGACGACATTCATTCGTGATTCGAGTAGAAATATTTGCCAATACATCGTAAGGCACACGAGACCAATCAGCTGTCATGGCATCCTCAGAGCTCACAGGACGCAAAACAATTGGAGAACCATATGTGCGCTCATCACCCTGAACACCAACAGAATGAACATCAGCAAGCAAAACAACTGGGCATTGCCAAATATCGCGATCCAATCCAGCTTTAGAGAGCTCTTCGCGCGCAATAGCATCTGCTTCACGAAGAACAGCTAAGCGTTCGCGTGTAATCTCACCCACAATACGAATACCTAAACCAGGACCCGGGAATGGCTGACGCCAAACAATTTCATCTGGAAGTCCAAGCTCAGTTCCAATAGCACGAACTTCATCCTTAAACAAAGTACGCAAAGGTTCAATAAGCTTAAACTTCAAATCTTTTGGCAAACCTCCAACATTGTGATGAGATTTGATATTTGCAGCACCATCACCACCACCGGACTCAACTACATCCGGGTAAAGTGTGCCTTGCACAAGGAACTTAACTTCAGCTCCAGTTTTACCAGCTTCTTCAATAACTTGACGCTGAGCTTTTTCAAAAGTGCGTATAAACTTTTCGCCAATAATCTTGCGCTTGCGCTCCGGCTCACTCACGCCTTTAAGTGCGTTCAAAAAGTCATCTTCTGCATCAACTGCAATAAGTTTAATGCCTGTTGCTTCAACAAAATCATGCTTAACCTGCTCAACTTCGCCTTTACGAAGCAAACCGTGGTCAACAAAAACGCAAGTAAGCTGATTGCCAATTGCTTTATGCACCAATGCTGCAGCAACAGCAGAATCTACGCCACCAGAAAGACCACAAATAACTTGTGCATTCCCAACTTCTGCGCGAATCTTAGCAACCTGATCTTCAATAATGTTAGAAGGATTCCAATTATTATTCAGTCCTGCACACTTATGTAAGAATGTAGATATAAGTTCCTGACCCAATGGAGTGTGTTTAACTTCTGGATGCCATTGCACACCGTAAAGTTTGCGACTTTCGTCTTGCATTGCTGCAACTGGAGCACCTTCTGTGTGAGCCAAGACCGTAAAACCTTCTGGAGCACGCTTAACAGCAACACCGTGACTCATCCAAGTATTCTGCGCAGATGGAGATCCGGAAAGTAAACCTTCAGAATCATCAATAGTTGCAGCAGTCTTGCCATACTCACCAAGTGCAGCTTTATCGACATCGCCACCAAGCTCATGAGCCATTACCTGGAAGCCATAGCAAATACCAAGAACCGGTACACCTGCTTCAAAAATCTTTGGATCAATGTCAGGAGCACCTGGTTCATAAACAGAAGCAGGACCGCCTGAAAGAATAATAGCTTGAGGATCCTTAGCAAGCATTTCGTCAACTGGCATAGAGTGAGGAACAAGTTCTGAATACACATTTGCTTCGCGCACTCGACGAGCAATAAGCTGAGCATATTGAGCGCCAAAATCAACGACAAGCACTGGTCCTTTTGCCATGATTCTCCTTATATATAAGTTCTAATACGATTCAACTTATAATAGTGAAACTTTGCGACGTTACGTAATTACAAAACGCCGAAAATTAAACACAAAAGTTACACGTACAGTCTAACACTGCAAAATAACGTTGACAGATTTTTGTGCGAAACGCTTAACTATAAAGTATAAAATGAACATTAAATATAACATAATCTATACAAATGGCTCATTTTTTACGCACATAATCACACATTTTTTCAACACAAATGCACGAAGAAGTAACCAAACGAACAAAAGTCAGACGCTGGCACTATACTGAAACGGATGGAAAAAGAGCTGTAATACATTTGTTTTCCAGTCTCTATAACCAAATGGTAATGATCAAATTGCACTGAAAAGTGCTTGAGTACAGGAGTACACATGACGAGTCCTGTTATTGGCACACCTTGGAAGAAGCTCAACGCTCCAGTTTCCGAGGCAGCTATCGAAGGCGTAGACAAGTACTGGCGCGTTGCCAACTATCTTGCAATTGGCCAAATTTATCTTCGCAGCAACCCTCTAATGAAGGAGCCGTTCACTCGCGAAGATGTTAAGCATCGTCTGGTGGGCCACTGGGGCACCACTCCAGGTCTTAACTTCCTTATCGGCCACATCAACCGTTTCATTGCTGACCACCAGCAGAATACCGTGATTATCATGGGTCCAGGCCACGGCGGCCCAGCTGGTACTGCTCAGTCCTACCTCGACGGTACTTACACTGAGTACTATCCAAAGATTACAAAGGACGAAGCTGGTTTGCAGAAGTTCTTCCGCCAGTTCTCTTACCCAGGCGGTATTCCTTCTCACTTCGCTCCTGAAACCCCAGGCTCCATCCACGAAGGTGGCGAGCTTGGTTATGCACTCTCCCACGCTTACGGCGCTGTTATGAACAACCCAAGCTTGTTCGTTCCAGCAATCGTTGGCGATGGTGAAGCTGAGACCGGTCCTTTGGCTACCGGTTGGCAGTCCAACAAGCTTGTGAACCCACGTACCGATGGTATCGTGCTTCCAATCCTGCACTTGAATGGCTATAAGATCGCTAACCCAACAATTCTTTCCCGTATTTCCGATGAAGAGCTTCATGAGTTCTTCCATGGCATGGGTTACGAACCATACGAGTTCGTTGCTGGCTTCGACGATGAGGATCATATGTCCATCCACCGTCGCTTCGCTGACATGTTCGAAACTATCTTCGATGAAATTTGCGATATTAAGGCTGAGGCTCAAACTAACGATGTAACTCGTCCTTACTACCCAATGATTATCTTCCGCACTCCAAAGGGTTGGACCTGCCCGAAGTTCATCGATGGCAAGAAGACCGAAGGTTCTTGGCGTGCACACCAGGTGCCACTGGCATCTGCTCGCGATACCGAAGCTCACTTCGAGGTTTTGAAGAACTGGATGAAGTCCTACAAGCCTGAAGAGCTCTTCGATGAAAAGGGTGCTGTTAAGGAAGACGTTCTTTCCTTCATGCCAAAGGGCGAACTCCGTATTGGCGAAAATCCAAACGCCAATGGTGGTCGTATTCGTGAAGACTTGAAGCTTCCAAAGCTTGAAGATTACGAAGTCAAGGAAGTTAAGGAATTCGGTCACGGCTGGGGTCAGCTCGAAGCTACCCGTCGTCTTGGTGTTTACACTCGTGACATCATCAAGAACAACCCAGATTCCTTCCGTATCTTCGGACCAGATGAGACTGCTTCCAACCGTTTGCAGGCTGCTTACGAAGTAACCAACAAGCAGTGGGATGCTGGCTATCTCTCCGGCTTAGTCGATGAGCACATGGCTGTTACCGGTCAGGTCACCGAGCAGCTTTCCGAGCATCAGATGGAAGGCTTCCTCGAGGGTTACTTGCTCACCGGTCGTCACGGCATCTGGAGCTCTTACGAGTCCTTCGTACACGTTATCGACTCCATGTTGAACCAGCACGCAAAGTGGCTTGAGGCTACCGTTCGCGAGATTCCATGGCGTAAGCCAATCTCCTCTGTGAACTTGTTGGTGTCCTCTCACGTATGGCGTCAGGATCACAACGGCTTCTCGCACCAGGATCCAGGCGTAACCTCCGTGCTCTTGAACAAGACCTTCAACAACGATCACGTAATTGGCATTTACTTCCCAGTAGATTCCAACATGTTGCTTGCTGTTGCTGAAAAGGCTTACAAGTCCACCAACATGATTAATGCTATCTTCGCTGGTAAGCAGCCAGCTGCTACTTGGTTGACTCTCGACGAAGCTCGCGAAGAGCTCGAGAAGGGTGCTGCTGAGTGGAAGTGGGCTTCCAACGCTAAGAACAATGACGAAGTTCAGGTTGTTCTCGCTGGTGTTGGCGATGTTCCACAGCAGGAATTGATGGCAGCTGCCGACAAGTTGAACAAGCTTGGCGTTAAGTTCAAGGTTGTTAACGTTGTTGACTTGCTCAAGTTGCAGTCCGCTAAGGAAAACAACGAAGCTTTGACTGACGAAGAGTTCACTGAACTCTTCACTGCTGACAAGCCAGTCCTCTTCGCTTATCACTCCTATGCACATGACGTTCGCGGCTTGATTTATGATCGTCCAAACCACGATAACTTCAACGTTCATGGCTACAAGGAGCAGGGCTCCACCACCACGCCATACGACATGGTTCGCGTGAACGACATGGATCGTTACGAGCTTACCGCTGAAGCTTTGCGCATGGTTGACGCAGCTAAGTATGCCGACGAAATCAAGAAGCTCGAGGACTTCCGCCTCGAAGCCTTCCAGTATGCAGTCGACAAGGGTCTTGATCACCCAGACTACACCGATTGGGTATGGCCAGGCGTTAAGACCGACAAGCCAGGCGCTGTCACCGCTACCGCTGCAACCGCAGGCGATAACGAGTAGTTTTAAGCTGATAAAGTTAAAACTGGTTAGCTAAAACATTTCGGGAGTCAATCGAAAGGTTGGCTCCCGTTTTGTGTATTAAAACAAAAAAGCTTCATCTATTAAAAACAAACAATGCAATAAAACTGGTTATATGCAAAATAAATTACATTTATAATTACTATTTTGTGCGTGTACAACGTAGATAAGCCGTACAATAGAAAAAGTTTGTTTATATTGCAAAATGCAAAACTTACATTAACAATATAAACCTAGCAGTAACACGAAGTATCAAAGGAGAACGCATCGTGTCGCATATTAATGTAACAATTATCGGCAACGAAGATATGTACGGCAGAAATGCTGTTGCATTCGGAATAACACATATTCTGTCTAATAACTACAGCACTACTGTTTTTCGTCCATGCGCTCAACCAAATGACACTTTTACTAAACAACTTTTGGGTATCGCAAATACTTCAACGAAATTAGAGCAAGTTATTGCAACAACTCCAGAAATAGTTAGAACAAATAAAGATACAGTGCGCGGAGATATCGTTGCACGCTATAACGAATTATTGCAATCCACTTCTGCTCAAGCTTCTATTATTGTTTCTAGTGACGCAAACCCAGCATATGATCCAGAACTGTTTTCTTTCGACGCAACTGTTGCAGCTGACTTGGCATCACCTGTTTTTCTCACAGTTTCAGCTCAAGGCAGAAACTCACAACAAATTTTACAAACTATAGATTCTGCTAATGCTTGCGTTCTTAAATCATGCACACAGGTTTTAGGAGTATTTGTTACAAACTGCGATCCAGAACTTGGAGCTGAGTTGATGCGTGACTATAGCTCTAGGAATTATGCAAACTCAGACGACGAAGCATCCCGAGTAAGCCAAACTCCATTATGGGTTTTGCCACCAATAGATGAAGAAACTAAAAATTCTTCATTAGAAACATTCGTAAATTGCGTTCGAGAAAATGATGTTCTTAATGCTCTCCACCAACCATTTAAAGCTCCAACTACACCTTATGCTTTCCAATACAGTTTATTAGGAAAAGCAAAAGAAAATAAGAAAACTATAGTTCTTCCAGAAGGAGAAGAAGATCGCATTCTTAAAGCAGCAAACTATTTGCTAGAACGTGATATTGTAAATCTAATTATCATTGGAGAACGCGAATCTATTCTTGCTCGAGCAGAAGAACTAAACCTCAATTCTCTTTGCAAAGCTAGTTTCCAATCTATGCACGATGAAGCAATGCTAAGCCATATGATTACAAAACTTTGCGAATTAAGAGCAAAGAAAGGAATGACAGAAAAACAGGCACGTGAACAACTAACAGATGCAAGCTACTTCGGCACCATGCTAGTAGTACTAGGTCAAGCAGACGGTCTTGTTTCTGGTTCAGTTAATTCAACCGCTAACACTGTACGTCCTGCTCTTCAAGTTATCAAAACTAAGCCTGGTTCTAAGCTGGTTTCTGGAGCATTTCTTATGTGCTTCAAAGATCACGTATCTGTATTTGCAGATTGTGCAATCAACCCAAATCCTAGTGCAGAACAGCTTGCTGATATTGCTATTCAGTCTGCACACACTGCTGAGACTTTCGGACTCAACCCTAAAGTTGGAATGCTATCCTATTCAACGCTTGGTTCAGGAAAAGGGCCAGATGTTGATACTGTAGAGGAAGCAACACGCATTGCGAAAGAAAAAGCACCTGATTTAGCAATTGTTGGATCTATACAGTTTGATGCAGCATGGTCTCCTACAGTTGCTGCAGCAAAAGCAAAAAATAATAGTATTGCTGGTCATGTGAATGTATTTGTATTCCCTGATTTATGCGCAGGAAATATCGCTTATAAAGCCGTGCAACGCTCTAGCGGAGCACTGGCTGTTGGTCCAATTTTGCAAGGATTAAATAAGCCTGTAAATGATTTGTCTAGAGGAGCTTTAGTACAAGATATTATTAATACCGTTGCTTTAACCGCGTTAGAAGCACAATCAGAATAAACATAATAAAGCTCCTAAAACAGCACCACAGTGCATACACGATTTTTAGGTATTGCATTGCACTCAATATCTTTAAGTTTGTAGGAACTTAACGCTAAACTAGAGCGTGGCAATTTATAAGCCTTATCAATACTTATGGAGGATGCCCACATGGCAAAAACCGTTCTTGTTATCAATTCTGGTTCCAGTTCGATTAAGTATCAACTCGTTGACTTGGAAAGCGGTGAAGGTATCGCTTCCGGCATCGTTGAGAAGATTGGCGAGCCAGTTGACGGACACTACAAGCACGTATTCAATAGCGAAAAGCATGAGTTCGATGAGCCAGTTCACGACCACGAGCAGGGCTTGAAGCGCGTACTTGGATTCTTCGAAGAATATGGTCCAAAGCTTTCAGAGTCTGGCATTGTTGCTGTCGGTCACCGCGTTGTTCAGGGTGGCTTAACATTCCCTAAGCCTGCATTAGTCAATGAAAAGACAATCAATAAGGTTAAGGATTTGGCAGTTTTGGCTCCACTTCACAACGGCCCAGAAGCTGTTGGCGCTGAAGTCATGACTGAACTTTTGCCAGATGTTCCGCAGATTATGGTATTCGATTCTTCCTTCTTCCATGCTTTGCCACAGGTTGCAGCAACTTATGCTTTGAATAAGGAAATTGCAGACCGCTATCATATTCGTCGTTATGGTGCTCACGGTACTTCTCACGAATACATTGGCTCTGTTGTTCCAAGCGTTGTAGGTAAGCCTGCAGAAGGTTTGAAGCAGATTGTTTTGCACATTGGTAACGGTGCTTCTGCTTCTGCTCAGATTTCTGGTAAGCCAGTTGAAACTTCTATGGGCTTAACTCCACTCGAAGGCTTAATGATGGGCGGTCGCACTGGCGATATTGACCCAGCTGTAGTGTTCCACCTTATTCGCAACGCTCACATGAACGTGGACGAACTTGACACTCTCTTCAACAAGCGTTCCGGCATGATGGGCATGACTGGTCACGGCGATTTGCGTGATATTCACAAGCTCATCGCAGAAGGCGATGAAAACGCTAAGCTCGCTCTCGGCGTATACGTGCACCGCATTGTTGGATACATTGGCAACTACACTGCTCAAATGGGCGGCGTTGACGTCATTACCTTCACAGCTGGTGTCGGCGAAAACGACGAAATCGTGCGCGCTCGCGTATGCGAAAAGCTTGAGCCATTCGGCGTTAAGCTCGATAAGGAAAAGAATTTGGTTCGTTCTAAGGAGCCACGCGTTATTTCCACTCCAGACAGCTCTGTGATTATTGCTGTAATTCCAACGAACGAAGAGTTGGCTATCGCACGCAAGGCTGCAGCTATTGCTGAAGCTGGCGAAGATAGCTACGGCAACAAGTTCAAGCACTAAATTGTTTGCGCTTAACTGCGTAGAACAAACAAATAAATAGATATAAATAATCCCGGGTCAAAAAGGCTCGGGATTATTTGTTATTCAAGCATTTTATGCCACATGCCTGGAAAATCAGGAATCGTTTTGCGAGTAGTAGAAATATTTTTGATTCTCATATTTTCTATGCGCAATCCAAGCATTGCAGCAAAAGTTGCCATTCTGTGATCCGCATAAGTTTCCATTACTTCCCCATGCATATGATTACTTGGCTCAATACGAATTCCATCTTCGAGCTCTTTAGCGCCAATCCCAACTCGATTCAATTCATTAACTAACGCTTGCAAACGATTCGTTTCATGCCCTCTCAAATGCGCGATACCATGAAGTTCACTTGGACCGTCCGCAAAAGCAAGAATAGCTGCAATACTAGGAGCAATCTCCCCTGCTGCACTCAAATCAAGATATGGAATTGCTTTAATCGCACTATCGCTTTCCACATGCATTATTCCAGCATCATCACCTGTTTTTTCAAAATTAACTTTTGCACACATTTTTTCTAATATTCCAGGAAGCAATCCTCCAGGTTGAGTTGAAGAAAACGGCCAATTAGGTATACTGACACTTCCTCCAGCAATCAATGATGCTCCTAAAAATGGCGCAGCATTAGAAAGATCAGGCTCTATAGTAACAACGTTAGCTAGATTTATTTTACTCTCTTTAACATGCCACATTGCGTTGCTAGTCATATTTACAGACCCACCCGCTTTGCAAATATCGTCCATAGTCATGCGAATATGTGGCATACTTGGCAATGTGTCACCAATATGTTTAAGCTCTAATCCACCAGGAATACGTGAACCAATCAGAAGCAGCGCAGAAATAAATTGTGATGATGAAGAAGAATCAATTTGCACGATTTTTTCAGAAAAATTATTTATTTTAAATTCGACTGAAGGTGGCGTAATAGTAAAAGGTAAAAAACCCTCTTCTTCGTGATATTTTACGCGAGCACCAAGCTGCTCTAAACCGTCAAGAACTGGCTTCATAGGACGAGCATAAGCTTGCTTATCGCCATCAAATCGCACAGCTTTATTTGCAAATAAAGCTAATGCTGCAACGAAACGCATTACAGTTCCAGCTAAACCGCAATACACTTCAGCATTATCTGAAACCCTAAAAACTCCGTCTTCTGGAGGAATTACACGAAGCTTAGTTCCATCTTCATTTAATGACTCACATCTAACGCCAAATGTAGATAAAGCGTTAATCATAAGATCCGTGTCGCGCGAGCGCAATAATCCTTGTAAAACTACTGATTTTGTGCCCAAAGCTGCCAAAATTAAATAACGATTCGACAAAGATTTACTGCCAGGAACCTCAATATAAGCTTTTAATTGATGATTAGCATACGGTGCTTTCCAAGGAGTAGTGCAATCTGCAATATCGTTAATATCACTCATACTATGAATACTATCGATTAACATGTACTGCTAAATAAGAATAAAAAAGCAAAAATACGCATATTTCATTAGATATAAAAAGTCGGGGTGACAGGATTCGAACCTGCGACATCCTGCTCCCAAAGCAGGCGCGCTACCAAACTGCGCTACACCCCGAGACTTTTGAACTGATTACCAGTTCCAAGCACAATCAATTACAATAGCGCACTTTGCAGACAAATGCAAATTACGACACACGTATTATGAAAATTTTTTCTTCATTACAAAATTCAACTAGCAAAACTCATTACTAGCTACCAAACGATACAATAGAATTAGTTTGAAGAAAAAGGGGCTAAGTATGGGACGCTTCCAGCGAACAGAGGCAATGGGCTTAATATCATTCATAGTTTGCGCAGCTTGTGGAATGATTATTATGAGAATGTATATAGTAACAATGCCAGCGTTTTGGCAAATTAGTCAGCGACTATTCCTTACAGCTTCAACTATTGTGTCTTTGTGCAGCGTAGGCGCTTTTATTGTTGGATACTTGCGTACAAATAAAAAAGTTATCAGCCATCACTTAATTCGAGTAGCTAAGCATGCGTTTGAAATAACAGCACTTTCTACGATTTACGGCGCGACAATGTTTCTTATGTCTTTTGCTTTGCTATCTATTATTAATAGTATTATTGGCAGAGCAGCAATGAACAGTTATTTACCAGTATTATGCTCAGCATTATCTGGAATTGTTGGATACGCAACTCTTATTCAAGCTGAACTTCTCGAAGCTAAAACAGTGGCTTCTCTCCTGCCATTATTCGTTATTTCTGGAGCTGCAACTGCAGGTCTTACGACAGATGATCCGTACTGGTATAACAATAATTTCTCTCAACTTGGAGACCGCACAACATTTGCAGCTAGTATGTTTAATGCAACACTTGTTTTGTCAGGAATTTGCATTATTATAACGAGCTACTTTGCTATTACTGAATTCGTTGCAACGCAGCATGAAATGCTGCAACACAATAGCCAAAAACTAATTAAATACTTCAAGATGCGCACAACTGTTATGGCAGCTTTGCTGATTCTTGGAGGAATATCGTTTATTGGAATAGGAACTTTTAGATACACACCACATCCTTTCTTACATGATTTGTGTGCTCGAGGAGTAACAGGATTAATTTGCACAATGCTTGTATGTCTTCCATGGCTTGCGCCTAAGCTTTCTCGCACATTCTATATTGCTTCCGATTTAGCGGTTATTCT
Organism: Gardnerella swidsinskii; assembly: GCF_023277705.1. Lineage (NCBI taxonomy): Bacteria > Bacillati > Actinomycetota > Actinomycetes > Bifidobacteriales > Bifidobacteriaceae > Gardnerella > Gardnerella swidsinskii. The sequence goes on along the minus strand of NZ_CP083176.1, from coordinate 1,547,671 downwards.
TACTGCGTGGGCAGGAAATCAGTGGATACATGGAAATAATACTCTTACAAATGTTGAAGCATTATCGTGTCTGCTATTTCTTGGATGGATTATTGTATTTTCACGACAAGTTGCGGCTATGCAAAGCGATCGTCTTCAATCAAAAATAAATCAAGCTTTAGTATTAAATAGAAGCTCAAAAGCACAAATAGAATAAGAACAAAAGATAATTAAACTAACAAAAGCAGCGTAGAAACTTAAATTTCTGCGCTGCTTTTAGTTTTTTACAAGTCACGAAATTCTTTACAAATAAAACATAATATTTAATGTTCTGGTTTATGCTCACTCATAAGAAGCAAGAAACTACGAGATTGTGCAACAATATTAAATCCTGCCTCATATAACAATTCTGGACCCTTTGGATTATATGTGTCCACAATCAACTTCCACTTCTCACCATAACGTTTATCTGGCAAAGTAAAAGTAATAGGTTCATAATGCGCATTAAAAATAAGAATAAAGTCATTATCAACCATTCTCGTTCCATACCAGTCAGTTTCTGGAATATCCGAACCATTCAAATAAATCATCACAGATAAAGCATGAGTATTTGACCAGTCCTCCATATCCATAACAGTACCGTTATGATCAAGCCATTCAACTTGTGGAATATCGCTTACATCATCTCCAGCAGAACGACCCGTAAAGAAACGACGACGATGCAACACAGGGTGCTTTAATCGCAAGTGAATAAGCTTGGAAACGAAATCGAACATATCTCGTTGAGTTTCGTTATAATCCCAACTTATCCACGAAATAGCGTTATCTTGACAATAAGCATTGTTATTGCCCTTCTGCGTACGCATGACTTCATCACCAGCGCATATCATAGGAATGCCCTGGCTCATTAAAAGAGTTGAGAACAAATTACGTATTTGACGTTCACGCAATTCATTAACATCGTGAATATTAGTAGGTCCTTCAACACCGCAATTCCACGAACGATTGTCGTTCGCACCATCGCAATTGCCTTCCTTATTAGCTTCATTATGCTTTTCGTTATAGCTAACTAAATCGTTCATAGTGAAGCCATCGTGAGCTGTAATAAAGTTCACGGAAGCTACAGGCTTTCGTCCATTTTGCTCATATAAATCTGAGCTACCCATAAGTCTACTGGCAAATTCAGGTAATGTAGATGGTTGTGAACGCCAAAAGTCGCGGACACAATCGCGATATCTTCCATTCCATTCGGACCAACTTGGAGGGAATCCACCAACTTGATATCCACCAACACCAATATCCCAAGGCTCAGCGATAAGTTTTACACTTGAAATAATAGGATCCTGCTCAATAATGTCAAAGAATGCAGAAAGTTTATCTACTTCTTGGAACTGACGCGCAAGAGTTGCTGCTAAATCGAAACGGAAGCCATCAACATGCATTTCAGTTACCCAATAACGCAAACTATCTGTGATTAACCGCAATGCTTTTGGAGAACGCATAAGTAAGGAATTACCAGTACCGGTAGTATCAAAATAATGACGCTGGTCATTATCTACAAGGCGATAATATGCGCGATTATCAATACCACGGAAACTCAAAGTAGGACCACGATCATTGCCTTCAGCAGTGTGATTGTAAACCACGTCTAGAATAACTTCCATACCTGCAGCATGATATGCCTTAACCATTGATTTAAATTCGTTAACTTGCTCTCCGCGCTGACCAGAACTGGAGTAAGAATTTTGAGGAGCGAAGAAACCAATAGTGTTGTATCCCCAGTAGTTACTTAATCCTTTATTTTGCAAGAAAGAATCGTTTACAAACTGATGAATAGGCATCAATTCTATTGCAGTAACACCAAGCTTCCTTAAATAAGAAATAACGCTTGGATGTGCAAGTCCAGCATAAGTGCCTCTAATATCTGGAGGAACACGTTTATCAAGATTAGTCATTCCACGAACATGAGCTTCGTAAATAACAGAATCATGATACGGAATCATAGGATGCTGATCATTACCCCAGTCAAAATACGGGTTAATAACTGCAGCCTTCATCGTATGGTCTGCAGAATCTAAAGTATTCATTGCTGAAATATCATCTGGATTATCAAACCAATACGAGAAAAGACTCTCATCACCGTCTATATTTCCTTCAATCGCCTTGGCATATGGGTCAAGCAACAACTTATGAGGATTACACCATAAACCATGAGAAGGATCATAAGGTCCGTGAACACGATAACCATAACGCTGACCAGGCTGTATGCCTGAAACATAGTTATGCCACACGTATGAGTTCTGCTCAGTCATATCAATACGTGTTTCGTTATCATGCTCATCAAATAAACATAATTCAACGCGCTTTGCAACTTCGGAAAACAGCGCAAAATTCACGCCAGCGCCATCATAGTTTGCGCCAAGCGGATACATGGAACCTGGTCGTATATGCATAATATAAGTATCTCATATATTCGAGTAGTTTTCACGTCATGTTGACGTTATTTAAAAAAAGATTGAATTTAAATGAAAGCCTCAATTAATAACGTAATTCCATGGATCGCAAGCTTCACCTAACCAAGCAACTTCTGGACGCTCTCCATACATTTCTTCTATGCAATCAGCAATATCATTAATCGCATAAGTAAACCACAATGATTCAATAGCACTATGAGAAGTGTTAATAATCATAGGATATGTGTGTTGAATGTAATCTTCACCAGAAGAAAGACGCAGTTTCGATTCATATTTAGCTCGCTCAATTGCATCAAGTGCAGGATGATGACGCAAATCGCTTGTAACATATACGTCAACTTTTTCCTTGCGAACTTCATCTAACAAGCTTTCCCCAGAACCAGGCAAAACAGCTACTGTACTAACTTTCGCATCAAGATTTCCAGCAACTTGAACACCAACTTTTGTATGAGGAAGAACGTTAAAAACATTTTGCGCAAAATCACGCAATGATATTGGCACATCCAAAACACCAATTCTGCCTAAGCCAATGTTACGTCCAGCAGAATCAATCTGTTTAGAAACAACAATTGGACGCAAATTATGAAGACCAAAATACTCTGCCGCAGCATGAGCAACTCCGCGCCACGCGACATCCGCATTAGTGTGACCAACCCATAGCGCACAATTATTACTAATTAAGCGCTGCACAATTTCGCCACGAACAGTTTCGTTTGAAACTCCATGCACAGCTTTGAAAAATAGCGGATGATGAGTCACTAATAGGTTTGCATCCATTGATAACGCTCGATCAACTGCGCTAATCGTAGGATCACTAACACATACGATTCGCTGAATTTGGGAATTCAAGTCTCCAACAATAAGACCAGGCTCATCCCACTCTTCAGCAAAGCTTAATGGGTACAATGTTTCTATAGCTTCAATTACTTTGCTTAATCTAATCATTTCTTCTACCTTTAAGCAGTGCTAATGCGCTGCTAGTTGCCAATCTACACCAACTCCAGTAGAAACATTAAGAGGAACGTCTAAATGCACAGCATTTTCCATAGCTTTACGCACAATATTTTCTACCCGCGCTTGCTCACCATGTGAAATTTCCAGAATCAATTCATCATGTATTTGCAATATTACGCGGCTGCGCACTTTTGCTTCACGCAATCCCAAATCAACACGAAGCATAGCAAGTTTCATAATATCTGCGGCAGTACCTTGTATTGGAGCATTAAGAGCTCCGCGCTCAGCAGCTTCACGAGATGCACGATTATTGGAAGAAAGTTGCGGGAAATACCTACGTCGACCAAACATAGTTTCTGTGTACCCAAGTTCTTTTGCCTTCGACACAAGAGATTCCAAATAGTCATGAACATTGCCAAAAGTATCAAAATACTTATTTTTTAACATTTCAGCTTCAGCCGGACTAATAGAAAGCTGTTTTGCCAGCCCATAAGTACTCAATCCATATGCCAATCCATAGCTCATAGCTTTTACGTGAGAACGTTGATCCGGACTTACTTGTTCAACAGGAATCTTATAAACTAAGCTAGCAACATATTTATGAAAATCTACGCCGGAACGGAATGCTTCAATAAGAGTTTTATCATGAGATGCATGGGCCATAATACGAAGCTCAACTTGTGAATAATCACAACTCATTAAATATTCAAATTCTTCTCCTGGAATAAAAGCAGCACGAATTTCACGACCAGCAGCATTCCTATTAGGAATATTTTGAAGATTAGGATCAGCAGAACTTAAACGACCAGTTGCTGCAATAGTCTGCTCAAAAGTTGTATGGATGCGCCTATCGTCATAATGAGCTGCATCAATTAAACTTTGCACAATCTGTTTCAATTTATTAGTTTCGCGATGTTTAAGTAAAGCACCCAAGAATTGACTTGCAGGTTCTTCGGGATCGAGTTTAACGTACATAGCTTGCAAAGCTTCGGCATTAGTCGTGTACGAGCCATTCTTTGTGCGACGAGTAGGTTTAAGACCAAAATGCTCAAAAAGTATTTGTTGCAACTGCTTAGGGCTTTGTAAATTAACAGAACTACCTGCAACTTTCCAAGCCATATTTTGCGCAAACTCAGCATCTGCAGAAAATTGCTTAAGCATACTACTTAAACGTTGCATATCAACTGCAGCACCGACGTCTTCCATGCCACGCAAAACTCGCGAAATAGGCATTTCCAAATCAGTCATCAAACCAGTTTGTTTTCTATCATCAAGTGTTGAAGCAAAATGAAGAGCCAAAAGACGAATAAGAAGCGTAGTTCTTAAGAATTTAGCTTCACACGCTTGAGTTTGCTTTTCATTAGTTTCTTCTTCACTAGCTGGCATTCCATCGTCAATAAGAAGATCAAGCTCACCCTGCTTAGCTTCATTTTCACCCAAATTATCTTCATCTGACTGAATATCTAAATAATGTTCAGCCATATTTTCTAACGTTTCAGCTCGAAAATCAGGCTCCAATAAATATGATGCCAATCGAGTATCAAGAAGTGGAGTGCCAAATGAATTATTCGAATCGAATAATTTTAGCGATTTTAGCAATCCCAAATGCTTTTTATAATCATGCAATACTGTTATTGAGGAATTTTTTTGCAAGAACTTTCGTAACATCTCAAGCAAAGCTTGATCTGACGATTGCAAATCAGTCGTATATAATATTGCAGCTTTATTAGCAATAAGAATTATTAAACAATCTGCAATCAACTCAAAATGATGTTTTGAATTCTTATTGCACTCATGAGCGTATATTACAACTTCTTGATTTTTCAGTATAGGTTCGGCACATTTACGAGAATTATTTATAATTTTTTCGGAATTTAATTCTTCAAAAGTATCTTCAGTATTTTTTGAATCTTTCTTTATTTTTGTATAAAGCAAAGAAGAAACTGAATTCTCCCAATCAATAAAGTCCTCTACAGTTTTAACATGATGTAAGTCAATGCCTGCTAGCATTTCTTGAAAATTTTCTGCGTCAATATTTGATTGAGCACTTTGAGCTAGCTTATCGTTATTAGCGTCACCTTCATACGTAGACGAAAACATTATACGCATATTATTTTCGATAGATTGTTGCATACCGTTGCTAAAAGTTTTGAGAATCTTTCTCTTTTTTAATTCGCCAAATTCAAGTTGAGACAGCAAGATTCCTAATTTTACAGCATCAACATCACCAAAGCACAAATCATCTACAGTTACGCCTAAATCCAAATCGCAAACTAAAGCATTAACTTTACGGTTTAAACGAACTTGATCAATATTTTCTCTTAAAGCTTCTCCCTTTTTACCGCTAATCTCATTCGAATGTTCAATAATATTTTCTAGGCTGCCGAATTGATTAATCCATTTAGCAGCGTACCCATCTCCAACACCTGGAACTCCTGGAATATTATCTGCAGTTTCTCCTCTTAACGCTGCTAGATCAGGATATTGCTTAGGCGTAACATGATATTTTTCATAAACAGCATTCTTATCCATTTTTTTTAAGTCTTTAAAATGCTGTCCTGGATATAAAACAGTAATATTGTCATCTATAAGTTGGAATGCATCACGATCGCCAGAAAGTACTAAAGTTCTATAACCGGCATTCGAACCCATTACTGCAAGAGTGCCAATAACATCATCACCTTCATAACCGGGTTTCTCAATATAAGTGACACCAAGAGCTTTAAGCATCTGTTGAATGATAGGAAGCTGCGAAAGAAGCTCCTGTGGAGCAGCATCACGAGTACCTTTATATTGAGGCAGCATAGTATTTCTAAAAGTTCCACCTTTAACGTCAAAAGCAATAGCTAAGCGGTCAGGCTTCTCTTTTTTTACAACCTGTGAAAGCATAGTAATAAATCCCCAAATGGAATTTGTTGCTTGCCCAGAGCGAGTAGAAAAATTATCTGCAGATATTGCAAAAAAAGCACGGAACGCAAGAGAATGGCCATCGACAACCAACAACGTTCCTTTCTCATTCTTAAGTTCCGAAGAATGTTCTTCAACGATGTCGGTATTCACTGTTGACTACTCACCCACGTTCCGTAAATTACTAATAAATAACTATGCACTTATATAAAAATGAATAAATATAACCCTACTAATTTTCAGATGAAGATTCTACTTTATCATCGCTATACTTTGCAATAATAGCCATTGCAAGACGCTTCTTAGGGATACGCTGATCCATAGAAGTTTTTTGAATCCAGCGGAAAGCACCCTGCTCAGAGAATCCAGCCTTATCCATAAGAAGACCTTTAGCACGGTCTACAAGCTTACGTTCTTCTAAAGTATCTTCAGCTTTCTTCAACTTTTCTTCTGTTTTCTTCAACTGATCTTCAGCATCGTGTAACTTGTTTTCTGCACGCTCAACACTATCTAATAAATCGTTGATTTCACTAAAGCGACCCATAGCAACTTCCAAAGCAGGAAGAAGTTTAGATTCTTCATATGGCTTAGTAACGTACGCCATCGCTCCAGCACCAGTTGCTTGTTTTACTAAATCTGACTGTGAAAAAGCAGTGAGCATTACTACAGGAGCAATATTCTCATCACAGATTGTTGCAGCGGCAGTAATGCCATCCATAACAGGCATCTTAACATCCATGCATACAACATCTGGATGATTTTCACGAGTCAACTCAATAGCTTCTTGACCGTTAGCAGCCTGACCTATAACTTGATATCCGTTATCTTCAAGCATTGCAACTAAATCCATACGATTAACTGATTCATCTTCTGCAACTACTACAGTACGAATATGATTGGCCTTTTTTTCTTTAGCTTCTCGCTGAACAGCTTCATCATCTGCAGCTTTGCGCAGCTCATCATCAGTAAGTACCTCAGGCATTGCTGGCTCTGTCCCTTCATTTTCATCCATACCTGGCATATCCAAAACCTCACTTCATTGCCACACATTCACAGGGCAACATCGCCATGCATCTTTAACATGGCGTTCGCGCAACGGCACACTCACAAACACTAGCGAAAATTGCGCATCATAACACAATCTGCAAGTCATTAAAATACCGCATGCGCACCATGTTCGTGTCAATTAATAATATCATAAGAATTGCAAGACGCGCGAACAAGCACATACAATTAGCACTATTTTGCTTATTTTATATAATCGCAGATAATAATACAGCCAACGCACCAAGTATTGCCTGAGCAACGCACATAGGAAAAGCATCCTTATAGTCACCCATAAGCACACATTTAGTAAATTTATAGGCTTTAATAATAATAACTAACAATAAAATCCACTGAAAAGTAGCAAAAAATAAATGCCACGAAGAATTGCATACAATTGCACTAAAACTGAGGAAAATTTCAACACTATAAAAGCGCCATATTGACGGCACTGCTGAAGGTAACGCAATAATCAAAACAGAATATGCAATCAAAAGAACAGCAGAAACAATGCTCATAGCAGCACATAAACGTCTGCCATTGCGCTCGCCAATTTTAACCATAGCAGTTATTTTTCCATGTTCTTTATCGCTTTTAATATCTCGAAGATTGTTTACCATCATTAAGCAAGCCGAATAAGCACCAGGAATGCAAGATATTAGCACACAAGCCAAAATCCTTTGCCTGTTATTGATAAATATGCTAGTTTCTGGAATACCAATTCCATATGTAATTGCGCATAACGAACCAATAAAAGGAACAGGGCCGAAAAATACAAACGCACTTACTTCTCCCCAACCCTTATAACCGTAAGGATGTTTACCTCCTGCATAAAACCATGCTGCAGCAAAGCACGCAATTCCAAGTAAAATAAACCAATATATTCCAGTTCGCAAAACAATAATCAAACCAAAAATACAAGAAATAAAAGCAGAAATTATTACGGCTTTAAGCACAGATTTCGCGGAAATTCCAGCATTTGCAAGGCGCCAAGATACATCGCACAAAGGTTTTGAATTATTGCTACTTAAAGCACGCAAACTACGATTCTCATCCAAGCCATTCAATCCGTCACAATAATCATTGGCATAATTGACGGCGATTTGTATAAACGCAGCAACCATGCAGCACAAGAAAAATTGTATAAAACATTGCTCTAGATGCATAACTGGTTCTTCAAAATACGAAAATCGTATCATTCTAAATGAAACCGCAAACGCCATAACAACAGGAACTAAGCCTATTGGAAGCGTGTAAATTCTTGCACCCTTAAGCCAAATTTTTACACTTTTCATCAAAAGCCTCATAAATTATTTATGATTTATTTATTTATGATTTACACAAATATTTTATACTAAATTTGGCAAAAAGATTGAAGTGCATATTGGTAAAGCAATAATAAGTGCAGAAATAACTAGAGACAAGAATCCACGCCATCCGAATGGGTATTTGTAATACGAAGACTTGCGTGTGCGCAAATAAAAACCGCGCTCTTCCGCTGCTAGTGCAGAACTATCTGCTTTACGCACTGAAGAAACCAAAAGAGGCACAATAAGAGGCATCATAAGTTTTAATTTTTTAAATGGATTTTTACTATCGTATTCAACTCCGCGAGCCATTTGAGCTTCTGTGATTTGAGACATTTCTTGCGCAAAAATAGGCACAAAACGAACCGCAGTAGTTATAGTAAAAGCGTAACAATATGGAATATGCAAATATTGGACTACAGCATTTGCAAGATCGTTTAATTTAGTTACTGTTAGTACGGTAACAAGAGGAAAAGCAAAGCAGAACAATCTCAAAGCAGCTTTTGCACCAATATCAATGCCGTGCAATGTGAACCACAAGAAAATATAGTTGCCACTTTGAGCAATAACAGTCTGCAGCAAAAACATTACGCAAGAAATTATTAACATAGCTTTAATAAGACCAGATAATGTTTTAACAACACGAGTAAAAGCCATGCCAATAAAAATAATAGCTGCAAGCGCAATAAGCGCGGAATACTGTTTAGCAATAAACACGCTTATTACAACACTCGTAGCAAGAATTAGTTTTGCAATAGGATTAGTGCGATGAAGAAAAGTGTTACCTGGCTGGTAAGTTAATAATCTCGTTTTCATAAATATCAGACGCCTTTACTTCTACTTTTATTTGCTACTTTTATTTGCTATTGCTTCTGTTAATTCTGCTGATTCTGTACAGTCTGTTTTGTGATTTTTTCGCCGCGCAACGCTTCTACTAATTCTTCGCGCACATACAAGCCATTGCACTTATTAAATCCATGCGCAACCAAGCCTTGAGAAACGGAACACAATAATGGTGGATACAATGCTGCAGCAGAGCACACTTCCGGTTTTTCAAACACATCGTACGCTGAACCATCAATAATAAGCTTTCCATCATTAATTGTTATAAGTCGAGTTGCATAATCAAGCACAACTTCCATATCGTGACAAACCATAATCACGCAACAACCGTTTTTTCTTAAACGCTCTACAACTTGCATAATTCTCATGCATTCCTTGTAATCAAGACCGCAAGTTGGCTCGTCAAGAAGAAGAATCTTAGGATTTGTTACAACTGTTGCAGCTAAAGCAACCATTTGACGCTGGCCACGAGAGAGCATAAACGGGCTAGCTTCAGAATCCAGCTCCAACTCATCAATAATTTCCATTGCGTGAGCTTTAGCTTCGTCCTCATTCTGACCAATCAAAATACAGCTTAAAGTAACTTCTTCAAGTACCGTTTCTTTGCATAATTGTCGGTCAGGATTTTGAAATAAGGTAGATACATATTTTGCTATTTGACTAATACGAAGAGACTTAGTGTCAACGCCATCAATTGTTACGTTGCCTTCTGTTGGTTTTAATAAACCATTAATAATTTTGGTAATAGTTGTTTTGCCAGCACCATTTCTACCAACAAGAGTTACGAGCTCTCCAGCGTAAGCTTCAAAAGACACGTTTTTTAGCGCACTAACGCCACTTTGATACAAAAAACTGACGTTTTTAAGCGAAAGACATGGTGAATCGTTTTTCGATTTATTTTGTGCGTAAGATTGTGTAGAGACTTGCGATTCGTGTGAAAAGTCGCAAGCAAGCGCCGATTTATTTGAATCGCATTCACGATTATCAAATTCACTATGTGAATCAACATGTGAAGTCAAAGATTTTTCACTATTAATCGTATTAACAATAGTATTTACTGTATCTTCTACAGACACAGGCAAATCGCTTTTAGAGCAAATATTCTCACGCTGTAAATCATTAACCAAATGCGTAGTACGCGGATAATTTATTCCAATAGAATAAAGCAAATCCATATTTTTCAACGCTTGGCTAACAGGCAAATCAAGCGACAAAATGCCATTAGAAAGCACAACTAAACGCTTGCAATACTCGCTTAAAAGCGCAACTTTTTGCTCAATTACAACAACCGTTATTCCAAAATTCTTATTCAAATCTTTAAGAATCGAAAAAATCATTTTAGAAGAAACAGGATCTAAAGCGCACGTCGGCTCATCTAACACCATAACTTTAGGCTTTAGCGCAAGAATAGCAGCAATTGCAACCTTCTGCTTTTGACCTCCAGACAAAGTGTCTAAATCACGGTTACGCAAATCACTAATGCCAACAATTTGCAAAGCTTCATCTATTCGACTTGGTATTTCGCTATGCGCAACGCCAAAATTTTCTAAGCCAAAAAGAATCTCATCTTCAACATTTGCGGCAACCATTTGCGCATCAATATCTTGAATAACAGATCCAACCAAGCAAGCAATGTTAGTTAAAGCAAGATTGTTAGTGTCTTGACCCGCAATCTTAACGCTTCCTAAAAGTTCGCCAGAATAATGATGCGGAATCGCGCCAGAAAAAAGCGAAGCAAGAGTTGTTTTTCCAGAGCCAGAAGGACCAATAATTCCCACAAATTCGCCAGATTCTACGCTAAGACTTACATCTTTTAGTGCAAAAGTGGAATCTTGTGCCTCTGAAGAGTCTAAAGAATCATCTTTATTCCGATTCACATACTTAAAAGACACATCTTTTAGCTCAAGCAAAGGCACAATAATTCCTAACTCTTAGAAACCTAACAATTACAATTACTAATGATATCTTACGATTATATTTATTCTGCGATTATATTCTTTGATGATTATATGACTTGCTGCATATTATCCAGCACAAACTATTCAACAAAATCATCAAATACATATTATCCAAAATACATATCATCTAAAATAAATCATCCAAAACAAATTCAAACACTTACTTATGCAGAACGAGTCGAATTGGGGTGTAAAGCACTTCAACAACAACAGCATTAAACACAGCAGTTCCAAAAATGATTGGAAGCATAACAAAAATCGTCTTAGGAGAATGAAGAACAAAGAAAGATGCAGTAGAAGCAAATATTAAACCAGAAACAACTGTAGTTATAAAAGTTGCTATAAGTGGGAAAATACTGAACTTTCTAGCAGCATCCTTAGGGAAAACGCGAACATAAGCCATAATCATCAAAGTCATAACAATCGCTGCCGGAATATCGCAAACATAATTAAGACCAGGAATAGATGCGTTAAATTGCATCAAAGTTGCAGCCAAAGCACCAATAATCGCGCCCTGAATAACATTTGGACGAACAAGCAAGATTGCAAGACAGAATGATGCGATTAAAAAGTTTGGTTTAATGTTTCCAATTGAAAGTGCTTTTGCAGCAGTAAAGTCAAGAATACATCCTGCTGCAAAAAGAACTGCAACCAACACTAAAGACGTAATATCTAAAGCATGCTTTTTAATGCTTACAGCATTAATCATGCTATCTGCATGTTCGCTAATTTCCTGATTCATAATCTTCTCCTTCATAATGCGATAATCAAATTTTAATTATCGACTTTTGATATTTATTTATGCTTACTTACATTCATTTATGTTTGTTTATATTTGTTTGCGTTTATTCAAGTTAATTTATTTACTTATTCTTCAATGTTGTTTTACTTGTGCAAAACAAGTCGAATTGGAGCGTAAAGCACTTCAACAACAACTGCATTAAATACTGCAGTTCCCAAAATAATTGGCAACATAACCATTACCATATTTGGAGAGTGAAGAATAAAGAAAGCTGCAATAAGAGCAAAAATGCAACCGGAAATTACTGTAGTAATGAAAGTAGCAATAAATGGGAATACGCTTACTTTACGAGCTGCATCCTTTGGGAACACGCGAATATAACCAATTAATATTGCAGTCATAATGATTGCAGCTGGAATATCACAAGCATACTCAAGGAACGGAATCGAAGTATTAAATTGAATTAACGTTGCAGCCAAAGCACCAATAATAGCACCCTGGTAAATCTTCGGTCTAACAAGCAAAATCGACAAGCAGAATGAAGCAATAACGAACTCAGGCTGAATATTTCCAATAGAAAGAGACTTTGCAACAGTAAAGTCAAGAATGCATCCTGCAGCAAAAAGCACTGCAACTAACACCAGTGAAGTAATATCTAATGCGTGATTCTTAACTTTCACATTTTGCATCATTGCAGCTGCAGCATCTGTAGTTGCGTTTGCACCATTGTTGTAAGCTTCCTTAACGGTTTCGTTAATTTCTTGAGCCATGATTTCTCTCCTTGTTTAAGCTTCATATTATTTGAATACAAAGCTATCGAATATTTTGTTGTTATTTGTGATTTGTGATTTGGTTATTTTTTAAAATTTAAGCTTATATACAAAAAGACCTCCGGGCTTACCCCGGAGGTCTTTTATAAGCTTTTATACGCAGCTTCTAAAACTTCAGAGTAAACTCACACCAAAGAGAAGACTGCCACCACCACATACGAGCAGCGTTAAGAGCATTGTGAGATTCAGCATTCATGTTCATGTTACGCATGATAACTGCCTCCTTAAGCTCATTAGCTGACTGTGGCTCACACACAAACCTCAACCGAAGTATTCGATATTTATTTGTGTTGGAAATGATGCTAACACTGCAAAAGTACAAATGCAAATATTGATTCGTAAAATATAATCATATTTTCAAAAATATAAGCAAAACATTACTTTTTAAAAATCTCCTATAAACCATTCTTACATAAGGAAAACAGCTACTATAATTTTAAAAAACGCCCGAAATTATTCAAAGCAAAAAATTTCTAAAAATAAGCGCAACACGCAAGCAAAAATAAAAAATGAGGGTAATAGCTTAGCAATTGCTACTACCCTCATTTTTTATTAAAACCTCAGTACTTAATCACAAAACACAAAATTATGCGAAAAGCACTTTGGATTTTAATAATTGCAAGACAGATGCTTAGAACGCCTTACTTTAATCAAGAAAGCACCTGCAACAGGCAACAATATTGCAATAATAAATGCGATTTGCGCTACACTACTGCCTGTTGAACTTAACGCATGAACATTCTTCTTAACAGCATTATTTACTACTGTTATTTCAGTCCAAGCAACTTGATTACCTTTTTCGTCAACCAAAACAACCGTATGCTTTCCGGTATATCCAGCTGGGAACTGAGCATCAAATTGAGGCTTGCCATTAACCATGCGAACAGTCACAAACTTTGAACCATCAGCACCCTTAAGCAAGCGTGGAGATGAATAGATATACGCGTAAGCATAAACTACTCCATCACGCTGCAAACGCTCGGTGAACTCTTTGTTTACAACATTAATTCTCACACTGTTAACAACACCTGCAGTTGCAACGTTATTGTTACCAACGCTAAGAGTTCCCTTTAATTCTGGATTAAGCTGCTGAACTGTTTTCGGAGCAACAGGTACAGGAGTAGATTCTGCTGGCTTAGCTGGAGCTGGTTTAGCAGAATCAGCTGGAGCCGGCTTTTCTGTTTTTTCCGACGGAACTGGCTTTTCCGACGGAACAGAAGGCTTAGACGGCTTTGATTGTTCACTGGACTCAGACGGAGTCGGCTTCGGAGCAGGAGCAGGAACTTGCTGATGCTCACCAGGTTTTGGAGCTGGAGCTGGCTTTGTGCCAGGCTGATCAGGTTTTGGCTTCTCAGGCTTCTTACTAGGATCCTCACCAGGCTTTGGCTTTTCACCAGGCTTTTCACCAGGCTCAGACGGATTCTCAGGCTGTTTGCCAGGCTCATCACCAGGCTTTGCATCCGGAGGAATTGGCTTAGATTCCTTATCTTTACTAAGCAATACTGCTGTAGAAACAGGAGCAATCTTGTATGTGCCATCATCAGCAACAGTTGCGTCTTGAGCAGTATCATTCACTTTGCCATTAGCAACAAGTGCAGAATACTTTCCTGCTGGAATCTTTACTTGAGTTTCAGCATTATTAGCATTGAACACTACAACATATTGCTTATCTGCATCGTTAAGTGTGTAAGCAATTACACCATCAGGAGTGCCATCAATCATCTTCATGTTCTTGTTAATTGTTGCATAATCAAAATCACGAAGAGATTTAATGCTCTTGCGTAGCTTCAACAATCCCTTGAAATAGTTCACGGAATCAGACTTGTCAGCAGCACGATTCCAATCAAGAGCATTGTCTTTATCGCCAGCATTGTAACTATTATCGTTACCATTCTTAGTTCGCAAGAATTCCTGACCAAGCTGAATAAACGGCATGCCGCGCGAAAGCAAAATCATTGAATTTGCAAGCTTTACTCTCTTCAATCGTACGTCTTCAGTGTCGTTAGGAGCAGAGACCTTTAGCTTATCGTACAACGACAAGTTATCGTGAGCTTCAACATACTGAACAATTTGACCTGCATCAGCAAAGTGCGTTTCAGCATTACCATTCCAGCACTTAACAGTACTACTCGTGCCAAATTGGCAACCAAGCAAATTATGCTCAAGCAAAGCCTTAACACCTTTATCTGTATTGCCATTGACAAAACCAGTACCCTTAGCAGCAAACACAGAACCTTTTACAGAATCGCGGAATGAATCGTTAAAGAACGCTACTCCTGGAATCTTATAAGCATTTGGTTGAATAGTAGACTCGCTCTTAGGAAGCAGTTCATTCATATCCCAGCCTTCACCAAGCACAATAATTGAAGGATCAATCTTATTAAGCTCAGCACGCACTTCTTGCATAGTCTTCAGGTCAATTAAGCCCATCAAATCAAATCGGAAGCCGTCGAGGTTGTAATGCGTAGCCCAATACTTCACAGAATCCAAAATATACTTGCGCATCATTTGACGTTCAGACGCAGTATCGTTACCGCATCCAGAATTACCATTCAGAGCACCATCCTTATAGCGGAAGTAGTATCCAGGAACTGTCTTGTTAAACGAATGATTTTGTGCGTCGTAAACATGGTTGTAAACAACATCCATAATCACACGCAAGCCAGCTTTATGAAGACCAGCAATCATTTGCTTAGCTTCCTGAACTCGCGTTGTTGGATTGGCAGGATCCGTAGAGTAAGATCCTTCAGGAACATTGTAGTTTTGCGGATCATAGCCCCAGTTTTGAGCACCTGGCTTTCCATAGCTCAAGTCACCAGTTTCATTCACAGAACCAAAATCATACATTGGCATGATTTGCACGTGAGTGATGCCTAGAGACTTCAAATAATCAAAGCCAGAAACATTCTGCTTATCTGTAGTCTTAGTACCTTCTTCTATTACGCCAAGATACTTACCGCGATGAGCATCGCTAATACCAGAGTTTGGATTGATTGAGAAGTCACGAACATCCATTTCTGCAATTGTTGCGTCACTTGGATTCGTAAACTTTGGCATACGCTTTCCAGCACTACCTGCGTCTTTATCTGCTAATACAACAGAATGCTCGCCGTTTACTACTGCAGCTTTCGCATAAGGATCAGCAGAAACATTCACTGTGCCATCAGCAAAATGAACTTCATATGCGTAAGCTGTATTAGCTTTATCGCCATCGAGCTTTGCAGACCATACACCATGATCTTCTGCTTTCATAGCTGTTTCTTTGTCTTTTTCAGCGTTTTCTTGAGTCGACTTATAAGTAATCAGCTTTACTTCAGTTGCTGTTGGAGCCCAAAGCTTGAAAGTAGTTGAAGAAGCAGAATACACAGCACCTAAATCATCGCCAGTATAAGCGTATTTCTTATCGAATTCATCGGTACGAATTACGCTAGCACCAGTTTTTGAGGAAGCAGAAAGCTTAATACCTGTAGCTAATCCCTTAATACTCAACTCATACTTATGCTTAATATTAAGGTCATTCTTGGTTTCGATAGTAATCTCTGAACCACTAGCTTTAACAGAATTAAGCTCAACAGTCTTGTTAGGATTTTCACTAGCATCCAAAAGTGTTACGTCAGAATCTTTTACAGAAGACACGTCACCAGACACTTTTACAACTAACTTCTTTAAGCCAACAATATCAGCAGACATCACGTGAGCTGCAAGCTGTGGCATAGTAGCGTTTAAGTATACTGTCATGTCATCTTGCATTAACCAGACTTCAGCACTACCCTTGTTTGGATCACTTGGATCTAGCTTAATCGCGTTGTTTGGAATACTGCGATCGCTAGGATCTTGTTTATCCCAAGCATTATTTGGCGTAGACTTTCTAACTTTGAAGCCAACACTGTCAATACCGCCATCATTCTTAGCAGTAAAGGTTGCAATCTTGCCGTAATCATCATGCGAAGTAAAGTAACGAGCAGTACCACCGGTTCCGTCATTCCAAGTCCACATGTTCCAGCCTTCATAATCGCCAGCATTCCTGCGATAATGAACTGTTACCTTTAGCTCTTTTGGCTTCTTCTTAAGATTGTCTGGAGCAGCAAACTGCGTAGTACCCGTTCCGCCTGTTACCCAAGCTTCAGCAAGACCACTTGCGCAGTTTTCAATAGCACGATCGCCACCGTCTTTATTCCAATCTTTTGTAGTAGTAATAAAGGAAAGTGACTTGTTTTCAAAAGAACCATCAACCGTAGTTTCAAAAACTTTGCCGAATTTATCACTGCCATTGAACTCATGCCAAGCTCCAGGTAAATCTTTACCATCCTTGTCTTTGCCCCACAAATAAACGCCAATATCGCGAGTATCACTCACTTTTTGTGCGTAGTGGATGCGAACAGTAGTCTTTGGATTATATGCTACTGGGCAAGGATTTACTCCAACGCTACCCTTGTAATCTTGAGCTACATACGAATCAGTGTGAGCTGGAATCTTAAAGTTATTATTATTATCTCCTTCGTCGTGATACCAGTAATCTTTGCCATCGTTAAACACTGCTTCATAAGCTTTGCCATTGGTTGTAATTGTCTTCTTATACCAACCGTCGCAAGCCTTTTGCATCTCTTCGCCAGGAACTGTAGTCCAGCTTGAGCCTATGCCGTAATGAACATATACTTTTTTATCTTTAAACTTTTCATCTGGCTTAAAGTAAATGGTCGTTGTAGGGTCTTCTGGCATGCCTGCATCAGGCTTTTCTTCACCATATTGAGGATCAGATGCGTCTGCGGCAGAGCCTGCCGGATGATTAGCCTTTGTGGCATTAACATGTAAAGCTACTGCTTCGCGAGCGCCAATCTTGGTTTTAACTTCACCTTTTTCAACTTTAACAGTCTTAGAGCAGTCTCCTGCAGCATACACATTGCAGTACTCACCATCAGGCAAATCAGTCTTATAAGAAACTTCTTTTTCGTCAAGAGAATTGTTGATCGCTAAGAAGCCCTTCTTTTCGCGGCTAAAAGCAATGTTGTTATCGCCATCATCCTGCCAATTTGTGACTTTCGCACCTTGAACAGCATTGTAGAATCCAATCATTCCACGAATCGAAGTCCAACGCTGAGTGCACTGCCACTTTGAATTAGCACCACAAGTTACTTCCGGAACAGACGTTTCAGTTGCACCAGGAGCACCATCATCATTCTTATCGAACTTGTATCCGGAATACACGTTTGGAGTGCCGTATGGCCACGCGAGCATGAAAGCGTTTGCTAAAGCGTAACGACGACCGTCCTTATACGTAAGCACGCTGTTACCGCGCTCTGTATCCCAATTCGTAACGAAAATAGCAGCTTTATCGCTCTTAACCATTCCGTCTTGAACTTTGTTCAAAGGCTTGCTTGCCTTCATCAGCGAGCCTTTGAAACTTTGCATAAGCTGGTAAGAGTAGCCAAACTCGTTAACTTCGCCTTCATTCAAATGCGCAGCTGGCTGAATTTGTTGAGCTTCTGAAGGATTGCCAATAGTTTCCTGCATCCACCAGATGTCATGAATCTTTTTGCTATCTTCAACACTTTCGTTGTATTGCCTTATAGCAGAAGCTTTAATGCCCCTCATATCTTCTGGCGAAATATGCTTTACAGCATCAACACGGAAACCAGCAACACCAAGCTTCAACAAATCTGCAAAATACTTACCTAAAACTTGCTGAACATGCGGCTTAGAAGTATCCAAATCAAGCAAACCAACAAGTCTGTGAGTCCAAACTTCTTCAGCATTCGTGTAATCTTTAATATTTTCAGTGCTCTTATGGAAATCATCCTTAGTGTATCCAGCGTCTTCAAAAGTCTGCGAAGCAGCATCATACTTACTACCACCAACGCCAACAGTATCCTTATTATCAACGCCAGCCATGTGATTAATCACAGCATCAGCAATAATCCCAACGCCCTTTGCCTTGCAAGTAGTAATCATATTCTTAAACTCAGCTTCAGTGCCAAGTTTAGAATTTAATTTGTAGCTCACAGGCTGGTAAGAAGTCCACCAAGCTTTACCTTTAATATGATCCTGCGGCGGCGAAACCTGCACATACTTCACACCTTCAGGACCATAAGTTTGCTTACACTCTTTTGCAATACTTTTCCAATTCTGCTGGAATGCAGTAACAATAACACCCTTACTTTTAAGAGTTACATTAGTAGAAGTTTCTTTGCTATTGCTAGACTCCCCGCTAGTCGCAGCGTTTGCGCTAATTGTAACAGCAAAACCAGTTACAAGCATTGCAACAGACGCAACAACAGCAACCATCTTCGATGCAAAGTGTCGACGATGACTCATCAGTATCCTTTCCTCCATTGGTATTAACGCGCTTCTTCCTTGGATGCATTAATAGCTTTAATACACAAGCGATGGCTAGCACAACCATGATGCTAACCATCGCCCATAATGTGTATAATCAGCGGAGAAAATTGTATCATTCAAACACTACAATACCAATTTATTTACAATCAGTATCTGCTTTCAGCTTATTTATTAAAATCAGCTTACTTGTTAGAATCTAATTTTTACTAGGATCTAACTTTTGTTAGAATCTAATTTTTACCAGAACCTAACTTTTTATTAGAATCAGCCTTGTTCTTGCACAGAATCAGCACTAATTCAATCAACAGAACAACGAAAACAACTACAATCATCAACACTGTAGTCAGCACAGAAGTACTTCCAAAATGCTCTACAGCCTTAACATGCAAAGCAATAGCAGAATAAGCTGGAATAGTTGTCTCTACTTTCCCACCATTTACAGTAACTGTGCTAAAGCATTTACGTGAAGCATATACGTTGCAATACTCACCATCAGGCAAATCAGTTTTATAACTCACATTTTTAGGCTTGTCAGTATTGTTAATCGCCAAGAATCCCTTGTTTTCGCGACTAAAAGCAATGTTATTATCGTTGTCATCTTGCCATTGAGTCACTTTCGTGCCCTTAACAGCATTATAGAATCCAATCATTCCACGAATCGAAGTCCAACGCTGAGCGCATTGCCACTTTGAATTCTTGCCGCACTTTACATCTGGAATGTGCGTATCAGTTGCACCAGGAGCACCATCATCGCGCTGCGTGAACTTATATCCAGAATAAATATTTGGTGTTCCATAAGGATAAGCAAGCATAAAAGCATTAGCTAACTCGTACTTTGCTCCATCCTTATAAGTGAGAACTCGAGTCGAATTGTCACGCTCAGTATCCCAGTTAGTCACAAAAATAGCGGCTTTCTTATTAGGAATAAGCTGATCTGTAATATGAGACAAATTCTCAATTGAACCATAGAAATAATTACGCAAGCGATACGAGTATTCAAACTCATCTACTTCGCCTGTACCAACATATTGATCCGGCTGAATTTTAGGATCTTGTTCAGGGAAACCAATTGTTTCTTGCATCCACCATATGTTTTCAGGCTTCGTTCCAGCAGCTTTAGCAGCAGCTTCTTTTATGCCTTTCACATCCTCAGGACACATATGTTTTGCGGCATCAACTCTAAAGCCTGCAACACCCATTTTTAGCAATTTTGCAAAATAGTTACCAAGAATTTTTTGCACATGCGGCTTAGAAGTATCCAAATCAAGCAAACCAACTAAACGATAATTCCAAACGACTTGCGCATTTTTATATGTGTAAATATCTTTATCTATTTGGTGAAAATCATCTTTTGTGTAACCAGCATCCGGATAGCTTTGATTTGCCGCATCATACTTACTACCGCCAACACCTACAGTATCTTTATTACCATCGCCGGTTGTGTGATTAATTACAGCATCAACAACAATTCCAACACCAGCAGCCTTGCAAGTAGTAATCATATTTTTAAACTCGTCTTCAGTGCCAAGCTTTGAATTTAGATTGTAACTAACTGGCTGGTAAGAAGTCCACCACGCTGTACCTTTAATATGATCCTGCGGCGGCGAAACCTGTACATAACTCACACCCTCAGGACCATAAGTTTGCTTACACTCTTTTGCAATACTTTTCCAATTTTGCTGAAAAGCAGTAACAATCACACCTTTTGGCGGAAGACCGTCTGTTGATTTAGTTGAAGCAAATGCCGAAGAGTTTGGGACAATAGCAAAAATACACATTAATACTGTTGCTACAGCAGCAATTGCAGCAATTGCAGTAAAAGAGCACATTACATTGCGCTTGTAATTATCGATTAATTCGCAAGCATAATTACTTTTTTTACGCTCACTTACTTGCAATTGTGCACTGTGGATCATCGTTGTTCCTTTCACATACGTACAGCACTTTTCATTGTGCGAGAATACTTTTATTATTATACGCTTATTGTTTATGTACGAGACATTAAAATACAAAATAAAAACGTCGCCTAGCAAGCTAAGCGACGTCGTGCACGTGCCCCCGGTGAGACTCGAACTCACACTGCACAGATTTTGAGGCTGTTTCCTCTACCAATTGGGATACAGGGGCATTTTTAATTTTCCGCATTTTTTTGCGACTTGTCGACTATAGCACACTTTAAGCCACATGCAAATAGTTAAAGCATTTTGCGCGTGTCGCAAATCAACAATATTGATCATACATAACATAATGCGCGCGAACTGCAAAACAGCTAGCGCGCATTATGCAAACTATACTACTGCGCAAATGCACTTAAACTAGAAGAACTAGCGTATTAGTACAAGAACGCAGAATCAAATAATTAGTCGCAAGCACCAACGGTGTGAACGTAGATGGAGTCAGTACGACCAGCCTGGCGTTCACCCTGAGCAGTGCTCAAGATAACAATCTGATCACCATCGGAAACCTTACCGGCTTCGCGAAGAACCTTGTCGGTGAAGATCATCAAATCGTGACGATTCATGTCATGGTAATCTTCATCAATCAAGAAGCCTTCAGTGCCCCAGCTCAAAGCCAACCAACGATAAGTGTGCTCATTGTTAGTCAAGCCAAAGATTGGAGCGGTTGGACGTTCACGAGAAATACGATGAACTGTGCGACCAGTCTGAGTGTAAGCAACAATAGCCTTAGCATTAAGCTTATCTGCCAAATCAACAGCTGCAGAAGAAACAGCACCGGTGCTAGACATATCAAGCTCAACAGCAGGAATGCGATCATAGCCGTGCTCAGTTGCGTACTGAGAAATACGGGACATGGTCTTTACGGTAACATCTGGGTACTTACCAACAGCAGTTTCGTTAGAAGTCATTGTTGCGTCAGCACCGTCGAGAACAGCGTTAGCGCAGTCAGAAGCTTCTGCACGAGTTGGAACTGGAGAGTTAACCATTGTGCCAAGAACTTCAGTAGCAACGATAACTGGCTTTGCATAGCGACGAGAAAGCTCGATGCAACGCTTGGTGACCAGTGGAACCTCTTCGAGAGGCATTTCAACAGCCATATCACCACGAGCAACCATAATGCCATCGAAGGTCTTAACAATCTCTTCCAAGTTTTCAACAGCCTGTGGCTTTTCAATCTTGGCGACGATTGGAATACGACGACCTTCTTCGTCCATGATTTCGTGAGCGCGATCAATATCGGTAGCGAAACGCACGAAGGACATAGCAATAATGTCAGCGCCGGTGCGAATAGCCCAACGAAGATCAGCCTCATCCTTTTCAGTCAAAGCTGGAAGAGAAACTGCAACACCTGGGAGGTTAATGCCCTTGTGGCTGGAAACTGGACCAGCAACAATAACCTTAGTGTGAACGTCGTTGCCTTCTACCTTGGTTACCTCAAGACGAACCTTACCGTCATCGATAAGGATTGGGTCGCCTGCGTGGCAATCTCCTGGCAAGCCCTTAAAAGTTGTAGAAGTGCGGTGCTCGTCACCTTCAACATCATCAGTAGTGATGATGAACTCCTGACCTTCTTCCAAATAAACCTTATCTTCGTCTTCAGCGTTCTTCTTGAACCAACCGCAGCGAATCTTTGGACCTTGCAAATCAACAAGAGCAGCAACATTGCGGCCAGTGGACTTGGAAGCTGCACGAACGTTGTTGTAAACGCGCAAATGATCTTCAGGAGTGCCGTGAGAACGGTTCAAACGAGCAACATCCATACCGGCTTCAACAAGCTTGGTAATACCTTCCAAGGATTCGGTAGCTGGACCAATAGTATCAACGATTTTGGCTTTACGCATAATGCCTACCTATTTTCTATTTCTGTTTATTTTTTATGAGCGATTTAATGATAGAAACCATAAAACGCCCAATTCCGCTTTCCAGTGTATCAACGTATTGTGACCGCTTATTGTATTTATTCGGCGTTTTGTGAACGCTCACAGAAAATAACATAAAATCGCAGATAATACTTGAATAACGCTCAGATAATGCTTGAACAATAGTTGAATAATAATTGAGAATAATAGTTATTTTCTAACTTTGAGCATCGCTTATTTGGCGCAACTCTTTCTTTAGATCGCGTATCTCGTCGCGCAAACGCGCTGCAAGCTCGAATTGCAACTGCTCTGCAGCAACATGCATCTGCTCACTCAAATTTTTAATCAGCGACATAATATCGTCTTGCGGAAGCTCAGAAACATTCGCCATACGCTTTTCTTTGCTTTGCTGCCCAAGATTCGGCTCTTTTGGCACGCCATAATGCGAGTTCCCAGCCTTATTAGCATTCCTGTAACCGCCTGCTAGCAAAGTTTGCGTATCAACATCCTCTTTAGCGAGCATATCGTTCACATCGCTAATCTTCTTTCGCAAAGGCTTAGGATCAATTCCATGAGCCTTGTTATACGCGATTTGCTTTTCGCGACGGCGCTCTGTCTCGCTAATCGCCTTGCTCATAGCATCAGTAACAGTATCCGCATACATAAGAACAGTTCCAGAAACGTTACGAGCAGCACGGCCAATCGTTTGAATAAGCGAACGGTAGGATCTTAAGAAACCTTCCTTATCTGCATCCAAAATCGCAACAAGCGAGACTTCCGGCAAATCCAAACCCTCACGAAGCAAATTGATGCCAACAATCACATCAATTTTGCCTTCGCGAAGCTCACGCAAAAGCTCCACTCTGCGCAAAGTATCAACATCTGAATGCAAGTACTCAACTTTAATACCAAGCTCAAGGAAGTAATCAGTTAAGTCTTCCGCCATTTTCTTTGTAAGCGTAGTAACAAGCACGCGCTCATCTTTTGCTACTCGCTCCTTGATTTCCGCAAGCAAATCGTCAACCTGACCTTCTACAGGGCGAACCTCAATCTTAGGGTCAAGCAAGCCGGTAGGGCGAATAATTTGCTCAACTACACCATCTGAAAGCCCAAGCTCGTAATCTCCAGGCGTTGCAGAAAGATACACAGTTTGACCAACGTGCTCCAAAAATTCTTTCCACTTTAACGGTCGATTATCCATTGCCGATGGCAGTCTAAAGCCATGTTCTACAAGCGTTCTTTTGCGCGAAGCATCGCCTTCATACATAGCTCCAATTTGCGGCACTGTTACATGCGACTCGTCTAAAACTAGCAAAAAGTCATCCGGGAAAAAGTCAAGCAGAGTATGCGGAGGCGTGCCTGCATCGCGTCCGTCAAAATGCCTAGAATAATTCTCCACTCCTGGGCATACACCAACTTGGCGAAGCATCTCCAAATCGTACGTAGTTCGCATTTCCAAACGCTGAGCTTCCAGCAATTTGTTCTGCTTTTTAAGCTGAGCTACTCTCTCGTCGCGCTCTTTTTCAATCGCCTCTAACGCGCGCTCCATGCGCTCCGGTCCTGCAATGTAGTGAGATGCTGGGAAAATATGAACGCTACTCTCCTGGCGAATTACTTCTCCTGTAAGAGGATGTAACATAGTAATTCTGTCGATTTCGTCACCGAAGAACTCAATTCGCACAGCTAATTCTTCGTACACTGGAATAATCTCAACCGTGTCACCGCGCACTCTAAAAGTTCCGCGCGTAAACGCAATGTCATTGCGCTTGTATTGCATGCTCACAAATTGGCGTAATAAATCGTCTCGCTCAAGCTGCTCACCAACGCTTAGCATAAGCATTCGCTCGGCATACTCCTCTGGAGTACCAAGGCCGTAAATGCAAGAAACAGTAGCCACAACAACGCAATCCCGTCGAGTAAGTAAATTTGCTGTAGCTGCGTGACGAAGACGCTCAACATCGTCGTTAATATTCGAGTCTTTTTCAATATACGTGTCTGTTTGCGGAATATACGCTTCTGGCTGGTAGTAATCGTAGTAAGACACAAAATAGCTCACAGCATTATCTGGCATAAGCTCACGAAACTCTGCGCAAAGCTGAGCTGCCAAAGTTTTATTCGGCTCAATAATAAGGGTAGGCCTTTGCAAACGCTCAATAAGCCAAGCGGTTGTAGCGGTTTTACCAGTTCCTGTAGCACCCATTAAAACAACGTCGTTTTCGCCGTTTTCAATGCGATTAACCAGCTCGTCGATTGCTTGCGGTTGATCTCCTGAAGGCTTGTATGGTGCTTTTACTACAAAAGGCTTGTTTGTGCGCTGAATTTTATTCGACATGTATTTACTTCCCCAGTTTTTTACTTCCCCAGTTTCGTCATTTCAGCACTTTTATTGTTTGCGTCACACAACCATGATTTTAGCGTATTGTCAACACTGTTAAGCATCGATTCCATTGGTTTAGTGGAATCAACTACAAAATCTGCGATATTTTTTCGCATTTTACTAGGAAGCTGACTATTTATGCGCGCCAAAGCCTGATCCTCAGTCATATTTCGCTCGCTTATCATTCGTTTAACGCGAATTTCTTGAGGCGCTTCAACAGTAATAATATGGTCAAAACTAAATGGAATGCTGTCGATTACTTGCGCAAGGAGCGGAATATCGTGCACAATAACTGAATTTATACTGTCCAACACGTTGCGATTTTCCTTAGAAATTTTACTAATATACTCGCTTTCATACTTGCTTTCTAAGAGCTTTGCGCAATCATAAATAGCAGGATGAATAAGCGACTCAAGCTTCTTACGATTTGCACAACTCTCATCGGAGTACCCAAAAATATGCTTTGCAATAAACTCGCGATTTAAAGAGCCATCATTCAAAACGACATTCTCCCCAAAAATGCTTACGATTTGCTGAAATACGTAACCTCCTGGCTTCACAACCTCGCGCGATAAAACATCGTAATCTATAACAAAAGCGCCAAGCGAACGCAAATGGTTTACTACAGTAGATTTTCCAGCTGCAATTCCGCCCGTTACCGCAATACGCATTATTGTCATATATAAATTATAAGTAATGCCCCAGTAACTAATTACCGGAGCATTATACGCTAAATAATAATTGTAAAATTAGTCTTGAAGTTCAGCTCCATCGGCATCCTTATGCCACTTAGAACCAGGCTGAGAGCAAAGAATGCAAATTCCTTCAATAAATGCCCAAATTCCAGAAACAAAAGCCAGCAAGCCGAAAGAAAGAATAGAAATAAGCAGCTGAGCAACAGCCTTGCCTTTAAAACCAAGATAGAAATTGTGCACACCCAAAGCACCCAAGAAAATGGCTAACAGGCCTGCAGCAATCTTGTTATGAGAGCTTCTGTATGTGTTTGATGAATAATTAGACCCATAGTTAGAGTATGAAGATGCTTGATTGTACTGAGGAGTAGACTGAGAGTACTGACCATATTGCGGCTGAGCATTGTATTGCGGCTGAGCATATGAATTCTGATCATACTGAGTCTGACCATACTGTGGCTGAGCATTGTACTGAGTATGAGCACCATACTGGGATTGGTTGTTATATTGTGGCTGAGCCTGGTTATACTGCTGGGACTGATCATTGTACTGTGGTTGTCCGTACTGAGTCTGTCCGTCAGAGCCGGAGTAATCTCCAGTTTGATTATCTAAATCACTCACAATAATCACACTTTCTCTCGTAAGAAATTTATTTTCTTAAAAACTGTATAATAAAAAATTAATAAATCAAAGCGTTATTACTAAAGATATTAAAAGATGCCCCGATGATTACTCACCGAGGGCATCTTATTTATAAGCTTTTAGTAGAAAAATACTTCTTTTCGCTCAAAAGCTGTTCACACAAAGCTGCGAGCTGATCGGAATCAGCTAAAGCACCTTCGATAGAAGTTTCATTCACGCGCTAAAACATCGTAATCTATAGCAAACGCGCCAAGCGAACGCAAATGATTTACTACTGTAGATTTTCCAGCTGCAATTCCGCCCTTTACCGCAATCCGCATCATTGTCATATATGAATTATAAATAATGCCCCAGCAAATAATTACCAGGGCATTGTTTATTAACAATAATTATAAAACACTAATCCTTTAACTCGGCACCATCAGCATCTTTGTGCCACTTACTTCCAGGCTTTGAGCAAAGAATCAAAATACCCTCAACCAATGCCCATATTCCCGTAATAATCGACAGGAACCCAAAGGAAAGAACAGAAATAAGCAGCTGTGCAATCGCCTTTCCTTTAAAACCAAGGTAAAAATTGTGAATACCCAATGTGCCTAAGAAAATCGCTAGCAAACCTGCAACAATTTTCTTGCGCGAGCTTACTAAAGTTGCTTTAGTGTTCTCCTCACTATTTCCATCGTACGAAGGGAACTGAGCATTTTGCTGGTTGTTTTCCAAAGTGTTCATATTTTAACCATCCTTTTAGTAAATACGATTAGTAAATACGATTGACGTTTTACATCATATAATCACGATTATTAAAAGAAAATTGATTGTACCTATATTTAATTACAAAACTTGAGTTATAAAATACTTGTCAAATATACTCAAGATACTCGTAAAACATTATGAACAACAATACGCAAGATGCCCCCGATGATTAGTCACCGAGGGCATCTTACTGTTTTATTTACAAGCTTCTAGTAGAAAGTAGAAACTACTTCTTTTCGTTCAAAAGCTGTTCACGCAAAGCTGCGAGCTGATCGGAATCAGCTAAAGCACCTTCACTAGTTGCTTCAGAAGAATAGTTGGAAGCAACTTCTTCCTTCTTTTCTTCCTTAGCTGGCTTCTTTTCAGCTTCTTCGCTCTGACCGTCAGCAGCAGCAGATTCAGCTGCAGCCGCAAGCTCCTTAGCAGCGAATGCCTTGTGCTCTTCCCAAAGCTGGTGTGCTGCAGCATACTGAGCTTCCCACTCTTCGCGCTGCTGCTCGTAACCGACCATCCATTCGTTAGTGTTTGGATCGAAGCCTTCTGGGTACTTGTAGTTGCCTTCAGCATCATATTCAGCTGGCATACCGTAGAGAGCTGGATCAAAATCTTCAGAATTTGGATCTACAGCTTCAGTAGCTTGCTTCAAGGAGAGGGAGATGCGACGACGATCGAGATCAACGTCGATAACCTTCACGAATACTTCTTCGCCACCCTTAACAACAGTTTCTGGGTTCTCTACGTGACGGTTTGCAAGCTCAGAAATGTGAACCAAGCCCTCAATGCCATCTTCAACGGAGATGAACACACCGAACTGAACAATCTTTGTGACCTTGCCCTTAACGACCTGTCCAGGAACATGAGTGCGAGCGAAGCGCTGCCATGGATCTTCCTGAGTTGCCTTAAGGGAAAGGGAAATACGTTCGCGATCGAGATCAACGTCGAGAACCTCAACGGTAACCTTATCGCCAACCTTAACAACCTCAGATGGGTGATCGATGTGCTTCCAAGAAAGCTCAGACACGTGAATGAGACCGTCAACACCGCCGAGGTCAACAAACGCACCGAAGTTTACGATAGAAGACACAACGCCTTCGCGAATCTGACCCTTCTTAAGCTGCGAGAGGAAGGTTTCGCGAACTTCGGACTGGGTTTCCTCAAGGAACTGGCGACGAGAAAGCACAACATTGTTGCGGTTCTTATCGAGCTCGAGAATCTTAGCCTTAATCTTCTGGCCAATGTATGGAGAAAGATCGCGCACGCGACGCATCTCAACCAAGGAAGCTGGCAAGAAGCCGCGAAGACCGATATCAACAATCAAGCCGCCCTTAACAGCTTCAATAACGGTACCTTCAACGATGCCGTCTGCATCCTTAATCTTCTCGATGTCACCCCAAGCACGCTCATACTGTGCACGCTTCTTGGAGAGAATAAGACGTCCTTCCTTGTCTTCCTTAGTTACAACAAGGGCTTCAATGGTGTCGCCAACCTCGACAACATCATCTGGATCAACGTCTTTTTTGATGGAAAGTTCACGGGAAGGAATTACACCTTCAGTTTTGTAGCCGATGTCCAGCAATACTTCGTCGTGATCAATCTTTACGACTGTACCTTCAACTAAATCACCATCATCAAAATTCTTGATGGTTGAATCGACTGCCTTGATGAAGTCTTCTTCGGTGCCAATATCATTAATCGCAACCTTGGCGACTTCGTTATTATTCTCTGCCATTAGTTATTAGTGGTTTCTTCTTGGGGTGGATATTACTCGATATTTAATTATGTATTTATGCTACATGTGCATACTATGCACACGCTTTGTCGATTTTATATACAGGTATAGCCAAAATTTACGTTTTACTTCGGGCGTGTCGCATTTTATTTGCAATTAGCTGCTCGCTCAGCCATATCTACAACATTCGCCAGCAACATAGCTCGAGTCATCGGACCTACCCCACC
This sequence comes from Gardnerella swidsinskii, assembly GCF_023277705.1. Lineage (NCBI taxonomy): Bacteria > Bacillati > Actinomycetota > Actinomycetes > Bifidobacteriales > Bifidobacteriaceae > Gardnerella > Gardnerella swidsinskii. The sequence goes on along the minus strand of NZ_CP083176.1, from coordinate 1,518,060 downwards.
AGGATTCGGAGAATACGCTCCAGCAACTTCTCGACAAGCTGAATCAACATCACCTTTTACACGATATCTGCCAGCCTCTTCATCAAAAACACGAGATACACCAACATCAACAAGAACAACGCCAGGTTTAATATCTTCAGGCTTAACAAAACCAGCACAACCCATTGCTGCAATTATTACATCAGAACGGCGCATAATCTCCTGAACATTCCGAGTATGAGTATGGCACAACGTAACAGTTGCATCTACTCCCCTGCGTGTTAACAGAAGACCAATAGTACGCCCAACCGTAATGCCACGACCAAGCACACAAACTTCCTTACCAGAAAGTTCAATACCATACTCATCAAGCAAAGCTAAAATTCCACGCGGCGTGCACGGCAAAGGTGTTGTAATATTACCGGAAATATGCGTAACAAGTTCACCCAAATTATATGGATGCATTCCATCACAATCTTTTGCAGGATCAATAGAAGAAATAACTTTTTGAGCATCAATACCTTTTGGCAATGGCAGTTGCACAATAAATCCAGTACAAAGAGGGTCATTATTTAATTTCTGTAAAGCAGCAAGAATCTCATCTTCACTAGCATCTTCTGGCAGATCGCAACGAATAGAATTAATCCCCACTTCTTCGCAATCACGATGCTTACCAGCAACATATTTCAACGAAGCAGGATCACTACCTACAAGCAACGTACCCAAACCTGGATTAATGCCTTTTTTATGTAAAATAGCAACGCGCGCTGCCAAATCTTTTTTAATTTTACTAGCTAAAGCCTTACCATCTAGCACAATAGTCATAAAAAATTCCTCCCAACTCGCACAATTCGTAAGGATAGGCTATCGTGAAGTATAGAAGATATGGGTCGACTAACAATTTTACGTGCGCCGACGCACCATTATCACGGGAGGAGTCACAGTGATGCGTACCGTTCTTTGTGCAGTAAAGAAGTTTGGAAAAACTGCCATAACATGCCTTATTGCTTCTGCAGTAATACTTGGATTTGCAGCTTGTGGAAAAACTGAGGAAAAACCAAAAGAAAAACCAAAAGCTGCAACAAATATTTCTGTTGTATCCACTGTTGACACCTGGGGTAGCTTAGCTCAAGAGATTGGTGGCTCTGACGTCAAAGTTGAATCAGTTATGACTGGCTCAGATACAGACATATCGTCGTTTAAACCTAGCTCAAAAGATTTAAAAAATATGCAGAATGCACAAGTATTAGTTACAAATGGTGCAGGCTACGATGATTGGGCAAACAAAGTACACCCAGCTAAAGCTGAAGTGCTTAGTGCAGCAGGTACTGTAGGAGCACTTAACGGAGACAATCCATATCTTTGGTTTTCTCACGATGCTAGGGATGCTATGGCATCTGCCATGGCTGACACCTTCTCCAAAGTTTTGCCATCAAAAAAGCAAGCTTTTTCTAAGCGACTAGCACAATGGCAGGAAAAGGAAAAGAAATTAACCACCTACTTAAGTGATTTCTCTAAAGAAAATGGTAACGCAAAGTATGCTTCTACATCTCCTATTCTTTTCTGGCTAATGTCTGATGCCAATTTGAAAGATAGCTCACCTAAAGAATATGTTGACGCAGTAAATAACAATAATGAACCAGAACATTCAAGCGTTGAGGAGTTTCAGAAGCTTATTGAAGGTCGCAAAATTGATGTGTTGATTAGCGATAGCCAGCAAGGAAACGATGTTCTGAACTTGCTAAGCGGAATCGCAGGACGCAGCTACACGTCTACAGTACGAGTAAGCGAACTTATGCCAAAATACGCAGATCAGCTTGATAAATGGATTATGAAGATTTGTGACGACCTACATAATGCTGTAAAAGCGACAAAGGATATGCGTAAAGACATTGATGATAAAGAGTCTCAAAAAAAGCCAATCACTGAGAAGCCACATGTAGCAAAGAATACTAATCCTAAAAATTCTAACCAAGGTCAGCAAGATCCAGGTAAGTAAATTTAGGTGAATCTATAAACATAAAAATCCTTGCATTTGTAAAATGCAAGGATTTTTTATTATCTGTTTTAAGCAAGAACAAAAGCAAAACATACAATAAATACGTAAGCAAATATATAAGCAAAAGCCCTTCTAACTCGCCGATATACCGACATTTAGAAGGGCTTAAAATAATATGAACAATTAATATTTATTTATTTATTTATTTATTTTGCATATCGCAAATCATTTTTTCTTAGATTTCTTGCTACGCTCTTCTAACAGCGCTAAAGTTCGCGATGCAGGCTCTTCTGGAGCTACAGTATGGTGATTTTCATCGCCTTCTTGAGGCTCCTTGTATCCAAGATTCACATCTAAAAGTCGCTCCGCCTCAATCTCATCAATCTTTTCAGACAAAGCAATTTCGGAAATTAAAATACTGCGAGCGCGAGCAAGCATTCGCTTTTCTCCTGCAGATAAACCATGTTCATCAACATCTCGCTGAGATAAATCACGAACTACTTCAGCAATATTGTTAACATCGCCAGTAGCAATCTTCTCTACATTAAGCTTGTAGCGTCTAGACCAATTCATCTCTTTTTCAACTATTGGAGTACGCAAAATCTCAAAAACTTTTGCAACTTCTTGCGCTCCAACAATGTCTCGCACGCCAACTTTTTTAACATTATCGACAGGTACGTTAATTTCTAAACCATCAGATGATAACACTACCAATCGTAAATATTGACGAGTTACACCTTTTACGGTGCGCTCACTAATTTCTTCAACACGAGCCGCACCATGACGAGGATAGACGACCATATCGCCGACTTGATATTCCACAGAACCCTCCGTATGCACAGAAAAACTCATAACAGTTTCCCATAAGGTCACGACTTGAAAAAATTTTCATATTTTTTTCACAATAGCGCGAAACACACGCGACTTACAGCAATAAAGCATGTATGATAGTCAACATGAGTACAGTTACTAACATCAATGAAGATGCAGTCGCAGTTCCAGTCCGACAGGACGTATTAGCTGCGGTGAGCAATGCAGAATATTACAATCCACATGAGGTTCTTGGAGGTCACCTTGGAACTGGCAAAGGTGCCGACACTGTAACCGTCCGCGTATTGCGCCCTATGGCAAAGAAAGTTGTTATTCTTACTAAGAACGGTGAATACGAAGCTAAACACGAATATAACGGCATCTTTACAGCTGTTATTCCTGCAGTAAAGCATACAAAAACAAAGTCTTGGTCTGTTCCTAGTTATCGCGTTTACACTGTGGAAATAGACGGTTCTGAGTCCACAGATGATGATCCTTACCGTTATTTGCCTCAAGTTGGCGAACTTGACATGTACTTATTTGGAGAAGGTCGTCATGAGCGTCTTTGGGAAGCATTAGGCGCACACGTCAAAACGATAACAGATTCATGGGGACTTATATCTCCTGAAACTGGAAAGATGGTAAAGAAAGTTACTGGTACTGCTTTCTCAGTGTGGGCACCAAATGCTCGTGCAGTACGCGTAGTTGGTAACTTTAATTACTGGAATGGTCGTCGCCACGCTATGCGTTCACTCGGCTCTTCTGGCATTTGGGAACTTTTTATTCCAGGAGTTACAGCAGGAGAAGTATATAAGTACGAAATTCTTACACAATCTGGCAATTGGATTATGAAAGCCGATCCAATGGAGCGCTCTCATGAAGTTCCACCAAACACAGGATCTGTTGTTGTTGATTCTGAGTTTAAGTGGCACGATACTGATTGGATGGATGAGCGCGCAAAAACAGATGCTCACAATGGTCCAATAAGCATTTACGAAGTACAAGCTAACAGCTGGAATCGCGATTTGGGTAATTATCGCGAACTTGCTGATCATTTAGTTGATTATGTGCAAAGAGAAGGCTTTACTCACGTCGAGTTTATGCCGTTGACACAATATCCATTCTCTGGATCTTGGGGATATCAAGTAACGGGTTATTATGCAGTAGATTCTCGCCTTGGCTCCCCTGATGACTTTAAGTACTTGGTAGATAAACTCCACAAAGCAGGCATTGGCGTCATTATGGATTGGGTTCCAGCTCACTTCCCTAAGGATGACTTTGCACTCGGTCGTTTTGATGGCACAGCATTATATGAGGATCCTGATCCTATGCGAGGTGAGCATCCTGATTGGGGTACTTACATCTTCAACTTTGGTCGTCATGAAGTTCGTAACTTCTTGGTTGCTAATGCTTGCTTCTGGCTTGATGAATACCATGTTGACGCGTTACGCGTTGATGCAGTATCCTCAATGCTTTACTTGGATTACAGCCGTGAAGCAGGACAGTGGAGACCAAACATCTACGGCGGACGCGAAAATCTTGAAGCAATTGACTTCATTAAGGAAGCAAACGCAACTGCATATAAGAATAATCCTGGCATCATGATGATTGCTGAGGAATCCACTGCTTATCAAGGCGTAACTGCACCAACCGATATGGGCGGCTTAGGATTCGGCTTGAAGTGGAATATGGGCTGGATGCACGACACTTTGCAATATCTTAAAGAGGAACCAATTAATCGTCGTTGGCATCATAACGAAATTACATTCTCAATGGTTTATGCATACTCTGAGCATTATGTGTTGCCATTAAGCCACGATGAAGTTGTGTACGGTAAGGGTTCGTTACTTGGAAAGATGCCAGGAGACGAATGGCAACAGTTCGCAGGATTGCGAGCATTGCTTGCATACCAGTGGTCTCATCCAGGCAAGAACCTTCTGTTCATGGGTGGAGAAATTGGACAGTCCAGCGAATGGAACTTCAATACTTCGCTTAACTGGAATGAGCTGCAATGGCCGTTCCATCAAGGTGTGCAAAAGCTTGTTGCAGATTTGAATACTCTATATAAGAGCTCTCGTGCATTCTGGAGTCAAGACTTTACTCCTGATGGTTTCCAGTGGCTTACAAGCGACGATTCCGATCACAATACTTTAAGCTACATGCGTATTGGCGACGACGGAGAAGAAATCGTTGTAGTAGTAAACTTCTCAGGTCAAGCTTGGCAAGACTATCAGGTTGCGTTACCAAAAGGCGGACAGTGGGAAGAGATACTCACAACTGATGATGCAAAGTATTGCGGATCTAATATTCACAACGGCACATTCACTGCTACTGCTGAAGAGTATCATTCTCGACCATACTCTGCAAGAATCACTGTTCCAGCGTTAGGTGCGGTATTCTTGAAGCCAGTACAACACTGAAAGGTCTTTTTAAAATATGCTAAACGCTCCATCAGCTGGCGTAAATGCTCGTACAATTCTCGTTGTTGAGGATGAGCCAGATCTTGCTACAGCAATTGCACAACGCATTACTGCACAAGGCTGGAGAGCAAGAGTCGCTACAGATGGAGCGTCTGCTGTTAGAGCTGCCGAACAACTAAAACCTGATCTCATAATTATGGATATTATGCTTCCTATTATGGATGGGATTGAAGCAACTCGACGAATTATCTCCAAAATGCCTGTTCCTATCCTCATGTTAACAGCACGCGACGCAGAAGCCGATAAAATTGTTGGCTTAAGCGCAGGCGCAGATGATTACATGACTAAACCATTTTCGCCACGTGAGTTAATTGCTCGTTGCGCAGCATTGCTGAGACGCGTAGAACGCGCATCGCAAATAGCAAAGACAATGGAACATGAACGCACAATTAATTTTGGGTCACTTATTATTAGACCTCGTCAAAGACTTGTAACTTTAAACGACAAAGAGGTACATTTTACACCAACTGAGTTTGACTTGCTCGCTACTCTAGCTCGTCATCCTCATACTGTATTTAAGCGTGAAAAGTTACTTGAAGAGGTGTGGGATTGGCCGGATGCTTCTGGAACTCGCACAGTAGATTCACACATTAAGTCTTTGAGACATAAAATTGGATCGGAATGGATTCGTACTGTACACGGAATAGGATACGCATTCGAGCCACCTATTAGTGATTACGACAAAGTTCTGCAATCACAAGTTTCATAAATAATTACTACTTTCATAAATAGTAAATAATTACAACACTTTAGCTTCGGAAAATTCGTAAATGGTATTAGAAAATAAAATAGATAATGCTAATTCTGAGCAATATAAAAATACTAAACAACGTAATTTATTAAATAAAAACTCAAATGCTCAACTTAAAAATAAGTCAAAAATGCGATTTACGAATTCTTCTGTAAAGCATAATTATCCAAATCGACCTGTCGGATTTTTTTCATCTCTAAAAATTGAACTTTCGGCAATTATTGTTTTTGCAACAGCAATTGCTTTCGTAATGGCATGGTTTTTACTTAAAACTGGTCTAAATGGCTGGATTGCAATGCCATTAACACTTATTGTTGCTCTGGGAATTACATACATTTTTTCTAGAGGACTTACAGCACCACTTCGTCAAATGAAAAATGCTGCAGAAGCTATGGCTGACGGAGACTATTCTGTGCGAGTTGCTGTAGAAAATCGTCGTGACGAAGTAGGTAAGTTAACTCTTGCATTTAATGAAATGGCAGAAGAACTTGAACATGCAGATCAAATGCGTAGAGAGCTTATAGCAAACGTAAGCCATGAATTGCGCACTCCTGTTTCTGCTTTACAAGCGATGCTTGAAAATCTTGCAGACGGAGTTGTTGATCCTACTCCATCTAATATGGAAGCTATATTAAACCAAACTCATAGACTTGCTGATCTTATTACTTTCCTTCTTGATTTATCTAGAGTTGAAGCAGGCGCGGAAAGCCTTAATATAACTTCATTTAATTTCACAGACTTTATTGACGAAATTATCGAACCACTAGAAATAGCTGATTCAGGTCATAATCATAATATTGAAGTTCAAATTAATGATGAGATTGAATTAACAGGAGATCAAGCTCGCCTTTCGCAACTTTTTACTAATATTATTTCTAACGCTCTAAAACATTCAGATGATGGAACTCGTGTTCTTATAAGTGCTCATATTAATCACAGCCAAAACTCTGTAATATGCAATGTTGTGAATTTTGGAGAACAAATTCCTCAAGAAGATCGCGCCGATATTTTCAGAAGATTTGTTAAAGGAAATCAGCGAATTGGCACAGAATCAGGAGGAACAGGATTAGGATTATCAATTGCTCGTTGGGCTGCACAATTGCACCATGGAACTGTAAAAGTAGTAGACGATAAACGCGGTCCGAACTTTGAAATTGCGCTTCCGCTAAACTATAGCAATACAATAGCAAACTAACATTCGTAATCTGCTGTACGATCATCCTTATTGCATACACATGCTAAAGAAAAGCATGCTAAAACAGTAATTCCACTACTCTGTAAAGTTGAAACGCAGCTATTCATAGTTGAGCCAGTAGTTACAATATCATCCAATACAATAGCTTTGTACTCGCGTTGATTTTCAAACTTTTGCTTTCTCAATTCTTTAAAATCGATGCTAAATGCCTTAGAAATTCTGTTAGACCTTCCGCGAAAACCGGAAGTTTGCACTGATTTCGCAGTAATTCTAACATCCATACTTACAATATCTAAAACGTATGCTCTAATGCCACTATTACACAATCGTTTAGCAACACAATTTGCAACAGGCAACATATGCTTACGTCCACGATGCCTTGATGAATGCTTAGACGACGGGACTGGTATAACAAATATAGGTTTTTCACTTATATAACAAGAATGCGAGCGCAAAAATTTAGATATAACTTCTACTACTAAATCGCCAATAAGTTCACCAAATATTTTGTCACATGCAATATCGAAATGATCCTTCCACAATAATATTGAGCGGCGAACAACCGTAGAATACGAACCACACGCGTAGCGATATCCACATACTGTTCTGGCAAATGGTGCACGTTTCCAGCATTGCAACGCTTTCTTGCAGTTTTCACACAATATATAATCTGGAGTATCACAGCCTGCACATGCGCGAGGCAAAAATAAATTAAATAAAGCAATCGCTACATTCTTCCAACTAGCAAAAGGCCAATTTATAAAATCAACATCCTTGTTTTCACATACACCACAAGGTACAGATGCGTGACATGCTAATCCCCCATGAGATGTCACGCTTCTATACTTCTTTTTGTTTTGGTGGTTTATAACCTTGCGTCTCCCAACCATAATGACAGCATATGCGATAGCTTATTGGCTATGCAAATAAAAAATGTTATTGTGGATAAAAGGTATCTTAAAATGAAAAATTAATAAAATTCTATATTTCTAAAATATTAAGTACCTTATTACAAAGCTCTAAGGTATCCGAAGGATTACTTACTTTAACAACTAACGCTCCTGTAAAGGCAGTAGGATAATCGTTTCCTCCAGGATACATACGATCGCCAATAAAAGTAATTTTTTCAATATTAAAATCACAATATTGAGATAGCATTCGCAAAGCTTGAGCTTTATCGTCACCGCGCCTGTATATATCGATGCTAGTATCTCCTCCAGCGCGTACAGCAAAATTAGGTAAAGCTTGAGAAATGCTTTGTGCAAGTTGAGCTTTCAAACAACCGCTAGGATCCCAAGTTTTTTTATATTCAATAGGAGCTAGTTGTCCTAGTGCCGAAAAAGTAATTTGACTACCGCGGTTCTCTATCTGTTCTCCCCACAGCATTGGATCGCCGGGTTCTTTCCAAACGCCCATATTTTTTGCACACTTGTGTATTGCATCAATAACGCATTGCGCTTGCTTAAAATCGATAGTATGTTCATAAACACATTGCAATGACATGTCATTATTCACACGATAATAACTAGTTCCATTAGTAGGCATTATGTGAATATTTTTAAGATTAGTGCCAGTAGTTAGCATATCTAAAATTTGCTTCTTAACTAACTCTAAGCAGCCACCTGTTATTACAGCAACAGGAATTATATCAATCAGCTTACTTAATGATTCAGCCATCGATTTAAGCATAGGTTTTTTAGAACATGCCAGTGTGTTATCTAAATCAAAAGCAATAAGAGACGATTCAGCAATGCTCAAGTCAAGATTAAACTCATTCCAATCATGCACTATTGGTTTGAGCATTACAAATCCTCCTGACTTTTAAAACCATATATACAGTATTCTATAGTGTGAGCGTATTTCACACACCGCATATTAATTATTTACATATTATTGCCCTAGCCTTCTCGTAAAGTGGAAGCATGACAGGTCTAATTTGGGAAGAACGTCACTATAGAAATAGGCATGGTAGAGGTCTTAGGGCACCAATATTTGGTACTCGCCTGCCACAATATAGAACCGCTAGCGGAATGTTCGATGCTATGGTAGCGGCTCAAATTAGACGTCTTAACAGTGCTTGGAGAGCATTAACTAAAGACGTTCAATTTGCAGTAGAAGATGTGCCACCTTCACAACCACTGTTATGGGAACAAAACCGCAGAATACTTTCACAAGCGTTTCCAGCTAGCCGTGGTATGCAATCTAGAATTGTATTGTATAGGCTTCCGCTATGCACTCATGTAAGCAGCAGAAGTGAACTTCAATATGCTATCAGAGATGAGCTTGTGCAACGCTTAGCAGAACTATACGGTCGCAGACCAGAAGAAATTGATCCAGATTGGGGTCTGTAAACAATTTTTAAATTAATTAAAATTATCAAGTATTTTAATTAATTTATAGTCGCTTATAGCAATATTTTTATTCGTATTATTGCACAATATGATTGTCAGTTTTAACGTATACCTTCATTTCTTGCGGCTCCAAAGATTGCGCAGAAAGCCAAGAAATACCTGCTATACCAGCCTTATCGATTTCATCTTTATGAATACGGGCAGACAAAGAAACTTTGCTATGCGATTTCGCAATAAACATAACTACATCGTGCGAAATGTCTGAAACAGGAATTCTTAAAGATGCATTCGCAGGAATCGTTACGTTTTTTGTAGCAGCTAATACACCATTTAAATCAAATCCTTGCAAACGCACAGAAGTATCTTTATCACTTGAAGAAGAAAGGTATAGAGCTGTTTCATTAGCAGAAACAGGTGAAACAATTGCGCCACTACCTTGCACGCTAGATGGTGTAATAAAAGCTACATCTGATTGATTATCTTTGCCATCTTTAGTAATAGACATCATTACTTGAGTAGGAACATCTCCACTTACGCTCAAAGCATTAACATGCTCTGGAACTTTTCCAAGATCGACAACTTGCAAATGGTGCGCTTTTAACGTCAAATTCTTTACTTCTTTAGAACCTGTATCATTCATCCATGAAAGTGTTACATTACCATCTTTATTTGGCCATACATATAACTTAGATTGATCGCCTTCACTAATACCTGAAAGAATATTTGTATTAGATTGAGTGCTTAATTCATGAACAATATCTACACCTTTTACAGATAAGCCACTCATATGAACGACTTTTACAAATGATGCTATAGGTGTCTGTTCGCTTTCAACTTGCACGTATAATCCAGAAGTCTTAGGAGAAGCAGCAGCAAGATCAAAATATGCGTGAGAACGAGCAGGAACAGTAAAAGCACTTCCTGTAGAAAGATTTAACTGATTGTTGCCATGTTCTGCAGACCAAGCTTTAACACGAACAACAGTAGATTTTGAAGCAGCATTAAATGCTTCTAAACGAATAGAAATTCCATCAGCAGATTCTGGAACTAGGAATGTCTGTTTCATAGACGGCATGGAACAGGTAGTTGCAGATAAACCTTTTACGTCACCTTTAGTAGCCCATGAAACCATGGAAGCAGATATTCCAGTGCCAGATCCAACTCGTGACAAATGTCCTTCTAGAACTTGAGCGTCATGATTTACATTATTGTTAGCAATAAAAGCTGACGTATCATCATCAGTTGATTTTGAATTCAACGTAATAGATTGATCATTGTTATCTCGTATGTTACGCAAGCTAGAACTATACACATCTCCAAAAGCACCATAACGAGCAGAAGATTGTAAATCGCCTTCTGATTCGTTATATTCGCTATCACCATATTGAGTCAAATCTGGAAGAGACAATCGAATAGGACAAATAGTTTGCAAACGAGTAGAACCAACACTACTTATAACGCCACTAGATGGAGTATTAGGATTATCTACAAAGTGAGGCATTGGTAGGCATAATGCAACAACACATGCAGAAGCAATAAGTATTATTGCACTAAAAATAGCAAGTGAGACAATACTGACTATTTTGTTCTTGCGATTAATATCTACATCTGCATTTACTTCACCATGCTTAGAGCCCTCATGAGGATTTTTATGCCAGTTCATCTAATTCCTCCTCATGCCTGTCATCTGAACGTTCTATCATTGCATGTCTGCCAAATCGAGGCACGGCAACAATACAGTACAGCAGTAATACCATAGAAGAAACAATAATCCAAGGAACTCTCCACGCAAGAGGCCTAGATCGATAATACGGAGATGTAGAAGACAACGACTTAGAATCAGGCACACCATCAAATCTGCAATAAGTTCCTTGCGGTGATGAAACAACCAATTGTGTACCGTCAGAAGCGTTAACGTGTGCAATTAATTGTTCAGTAGCTTCTTTGTTAATATTACTCACAGTTTGCACAGAAGGATGTAACAATTGTTGTATTGACATAGAAGTTTTATGGGAAACCTGCTTATTTTCTGAACTATTAACAATATAAATACCACCAATTCCAAGTTGCTTTAACGTTGAAATTGCGCCATTATCTGCATGAGATAACAACTGTGCTGAGGCACGATATATTGCTTTATTGCTTGATGAATCACCAAACATTACTTGTCTAACACGAAGTGCTGGAGATTCGTCTATTGCATCTCCCTTAGATGTTCGCATAATAGAGATTGACAAATCATGGCTACTTTGAGCTCTTAAAGCAAGTATTCGCCGAGTATCGTCTTTTCGCAAATAATCAGAAACAACCATAGGGAGCTCATTGTTATTTGCGCAAATAGATGTAGCAGGTCCGCTCAATACAGCAAAAAGACCCAAAAGAACCGCCATAGTCAACATGCTACTTGCAAGAACAGCGCGTGCTATGCGAATTATGCGCTGCAACAATTGTGCCGCAGAACGACGCATTGCAGCACGTCTACTTGCACGAGTTTTATAGTTATCAAAAATTTGAGACTCAGATTCCTTCGAAGTACGTAGTGGCTCAAAGCGTCGAACAGCTTGACCGGCAACCATGCACATACAAGATAAAATGCCGACAGTAGATAATGCGACTCCAGGCAAAACGCTTGCAGCAACAGGTCCTGAAATATCGGATGCAACTACAACACGAGCGGCAATAAGAGATAACAGCATTCCGGAAATAATCACAACCCACATCATTCGAGAAACTCGCAAAGCAAAAGGCAAAGTTAATGACGTAACAGCCATAACAACAGCTAGAATTGCAAAAATTACCATTATTATTGTTCTTAAGCTCATCAATGGCATATTAATTTCAACATTAGGAGAAGCCATATTAAAAGCGTGCAACAAAACATCAGCGTAATCGCTTACGCGTGGAGCACCTTGCACACTTCTCAATGGCAAAGCCATACTAGAGAACAATTGACGCCACATTCCAGATTCGCCATATCTAATAGCACTTCCTATTGTAGGAAGCAAAACAATTATCGATGGTATAGGCATAAGCGCGAACATAATACGATGAGAGCGCACCATAATAAACGACGCAATAAAAATAACAATAAGAGACAAAACAAGCTGCGGTTCTGCAGCTACTGGAACCATAAAGCATAATGCTGCGCATGCTGCACATTGAGTGGATTGAACAGGACGCACAGGATCTTCTGTTACGTACATTCCAACAGCATGGAACGCAAAAGCAAATGCTGCAGGCAAAAATGCCATAGTCATTAACATTGGCAAATCACCGCGTGCAAACAAACCAAAAGCAATAGCAATCATAGTCCAGCAAATACCAGCGCATACACGCACAGTATCCGAGCGCGTAAATACGCCAGCAAGAGCCCAAAAACTTAAACACATAGCTGGAGCAGCTAAGAAGAACATTAATGTGACAGCCAATAACGGGTTAGCACCAACCACAATTGATGCGATTGCCCAAATACTTAGCCATGGTGCTGGAGGAATTGCAGGTCCAAAACCATCATCAGGAACCCATGCACCAATAGCAGAATTCCATAGTTGATTGAAATCTGCACCCGTTGGTAACCATTGCTGTGCATTCCAAGAAGCGCCACTTAAAATTTCACGCCATGGAGAGCCATATAAATTCAATATGACTGCAAAAAGAAGAAGAGATGCAAGAATAACAGCACTCCACCTACGCAACACTCGAATATGCAAATGCCGCTTCGCTAGAGGACTTAACAGCACGAAATGCTGTTGAGCTTGGAAAGCAGAACTACGATCACGCCAACGTGCAACTTGATGACGATCTGCGATAAGAGGAACAAGTCGTTTTAAGGGAACACGAGTATTCCTTGCAACCCTTCTGCGAGCAAAAACTGCTCTAGGTAATTGCATAATAGCAAGCCATGGCAAAAGCAGACGAATCCACGCTATATAAGGATGTTTAGCAAACAGCGAATGCAAAGCGCCAACGAAACAAGCAGGCAAACTAAGAATCCATATAAGAGGCCACAAAAAAATACTAATATCAGTGTATTTGTAACGCTGCTTAGCTACGAGAGAAGCTGCTACACCATACTTAGATCCTGAATTATTATGATTTCTAGCATCACCGTTACGAGTACGGATACCTTCTAACCTTGCACGCCTGTGTGCGATACGAGCTGAAGGAACTACAACAACACGACCTCCAGATAGACATACTCTACGACAAAAATCTCTTGATTCGCCAAAAGTTGTCATCCATGGTTGCGTACCGCGTAAAGTCTGCCATGCAGTTAATGTGACTAAAGCACCTGCTAGCGATACTGCATACACATCTCCACGCCCATCATACTGTTCTTGATCTGGCTCGCCGTCAACAGTAAGAGTATGAACACCGTGACGCCAAGCATACATTCCAACGTTGTGCAAGATATTTCCTTGCCAATCAACTTGTTTAGCTCCCAATACTGATGCAGTCGGAGTATTGTGCCAAGTTTCACGCAAATATTCTAAGCAATGGAAGTCTGCAGGACGAGAATCATCATGCAAAAGCCATAATGCAGAAACTCCTGCACAAGGCAAAATCTTGCGCAAAGATTTTTCTATTGCATCTCCAAAAGAATGAGCATAAGAAATGGGAATAATAATTATGTGTACAGATTTATTTTCACTATTGTTTACGCGAGTATTATTTACGCGATTAGTATTTGGTCTATATTTTGAATCGCTATCAATTGCATTATTGGAATCGATATTATTAGCATTCTGCAATAATGATTTCCTAGTATTAATTGCTCCCGCAAGCTTAGATGAATTAATTTTTATTTGTAAATTCGTTTGCATAGTCTGCTTTACTCGACTAGCACAATCGACTATTACTAAAGTTCCAGGAAGAATTGATTGACTTAGTACTGCATGTAACGTATCAGCATAAAAACGAGTATCTCGCTCCACACACATCATTGCCATAATGGACGAATCCACATCATGAGGATGCGCATCTTTCGCAGATGACAGCACCTGTAAAACTTCGTCTTCAAATGTAAGATTATGAGCGGTTATCGAATCCATACTTACCAGTTTACGCAGGGGGTATGTATCCGCCAAAACACAAGTCGTAATTCTAAATAAATTTATACATATTTTATTAATTATTTTTGCTCATATTAACCAGTATGCTTCATATAAATTTAATTAGAATATTTGCGTAAACTTATTAAAATTTTCTTTAAAATATCAAATAATATTCAACACAACCAGATGTCATAAATCTCACTGCAGCATGCTATAATTACACGCTATATGTGTCCATTGAATATTGATTTATTTGATGACAAAAGAAATGATATTGCCACAACCTAAAAGGTTACTCATTATTGAGAAAGAAGGTACGATGACAACTTCACGGTATCCTGAAGGCATGCGGTACCAACCAGGCGAAGATTGGAACTCAACTCCTCATCATAGTCTTGGTTATAGAATGATTAACCGCACGCGCAAGATACTGTGCATGTTTGTTATTTCAGTACTTACATTCTTTTCAACAATCATAGCTGCAGTGTGGTTAGATTTTTCTTCTGCTGTAAGTAACAGAGTCATAAACGTTATATCTAAAGATCCAGAAGCTAATCAAACACTTGATATTAACGCAGGCAAACCAGTAACTTTTCTTGTTTTAGGTCAAGATTCTCGAGATGGGAATAATCAGAGCTTTACACATGACGGCGAAACTGGTGATCATCAGTCAGATACTACTATGGTAGTTCAAATTAGCGCAGATAGATCATACATGAATATCGTTTCTATTCCACGAGATTCTATGGTAAACGCACCAGCATGCGACACTACAAAAGGACATATTCCTGCAAGAAAACATGTGATGTTTAATTCAATTTTCGCCTTAGGATATGCGCAAGGTGGAGATTTAGCTTCAGCAGCATCATGCTCGTTAAAAGCTGTTAATTCACTTACCGGTTTAAATATTCATCATTTTATAGTCGCTGATTTCAGTGGATTAAGCAATATGATTGATGCAGTTGGTGGAGTATCTGTGTGCATCCCAACAGCAACTCGCGATGCCTATACGGGCGTGAATTTCAAACAAGGAATGCAGCATCTTAATGGTCGACTTGCTACTCAATACGCTAGAATGCGCCACGATACAGCAAGCGATGGCTCTGACATAATGCGAACAACAAGACAGCAATACTTGATTAAACAGCTTTTACATCAAGCACTATCTAAAAACTTATTTACTCAGACAAGTGAGCTTTACCAGCTTGCAAAAGCATCGTTGGGAGCATTGAATATAAGTGAAGGCTTGGCCAATCCTACCACTTTGGTCGGTTTGGCATTAAGCATGCGTAAATTAGATTCTTCACATATTTATGCTCGTACTACTCCTGTTATTCCAGATCCTTATGATCCAAATCGTGTTGTGTGGTCTGATGAAGCAAACAATATTTGGGATTTGATGCGTGAAAATAAACCGCTATCGCTAAATCATAAAACTAACGGCACTAACAAAAAGAATGCCAATAATTCGTCTAAGAATACGAATAATCAAGACAATGAAGATACGGATGACGATAACAATATAAACGAAAACGACAAGCTTAATAAAACTACAGATCCAAAGAAGATGGGACGTGTTGATCCAAAAACAGGATTAATAAAAAATTCTCAAGGACAACTTATTGATCCAAATACTGGAGGAATTGTAAATCCTGAAAATGGAACTATTCACAATCCACAAACAGGACAATACGTTGGCTTTGCAGACAAGTATGCAAACAATGTACTTTGCGCTGTGCCTAGAAAAAAATAAACACTTAAGCAAGATGTAATCTATGAATATATAATGTACGAACATAAAATTTATATATTATGTATTCATAGTCATTGAAGATACATGCTTATTTTGGAGGATGAATGAATTCGAGATTGTATGAGGACCCTTCTGAAGATAATATAAACCCACCTATCTTCACTCCTTCTCATAATAACGATTCATCTAACTCGAACGTGCCTCCTAGTTTCACTCCAAAACGCGTAAAAAGAGGCAAAATAGAGTCTAATGCACTTCCATCACAAGCGCCGTCTTTTGCGCCTACAACTCAAAGAACAAGAATCTTAAAAAGTCCAGAACAATGTTCTTCTAGACCTGTTTCTTACACATCGCAATTGCAACCAAGACCAGCACCGCGCACAAGTTCTATTTCACAAATGCGTATTCCAACAACTATAAATAAAGCAGTTGGAAGTACAGCAAAAATACTACCGCACAAACCGCACAGAATTTTACATGCATTTATTGCATTTTTTGTTGTTCTGGCAATAGGTGTAACTGGTTTTGGGGTATATTCATGGAACTGGGTTGACTCAAGAATTAACCGCACTACTTGGCTTACTAGTACTCCTAGCACTCAAGGCAAAGCATGGCTTATTCTTGGTTCTGATCAACGAGAAGGCGAAGAAGCTAAAGAGATAACAGGATTTAGAACAGATACTATTCTTGTATTGACAAAGCCGAGCAATGGTCACAGCTCTCTAATTTCTATTCCTCGAGATTCTCTTGTTTCTTTAAATGGCGAACAAGTAAAAATTAATAGCGTTGCGCAAGCAGCTGGAAATAAAGCATTAACAGCAGCAATAGAAAAAATTACAGGTCATCGCATTGACCATGTTGCAGAAATACGTTTTGGCGGTCTTACTAATGTTGTTAACGCTATAGATGGCATTGATTTATGCTACAACCGTACAGTAAGCGATAAGTTTAGCGGGTTAAATTGGACTTCTGGATGCCATCACGTTGATGGGAATACAGCGTTGGCATTTTCGCGAATGCGATACGCAGATCCAGAATCTGATTTTGGACGAGCTGCACGTCAACGAATGGTTATTGCAGCTATTATGAAAAAAGCATTAGATCACAATACCTTATTGAATTTTGGAAAAGTAAAAAAACTTGCTGAAACGGGACTTGCTTCAGTTATTTTTGACGAGAAAACCAATCCAGGAACATTATGGGAAATGGCTCAAGCATTCAAAGAAGCAACTGGGCCGTCAGGCATATCTGGAACAATATATTGGACGAATCCTGATTATCAAGTTCCAGGAGTTGGTTCATCCGTGCTTCTCGATGATGCTAAAAACTTAGATTTATTCAACCAACTTGCATCAGGAACTCATAAACCTGGATCAGTTGGAACTCTTGCAGAGCAACAATAATTTCGAAGTATTGTTGTGTAAACAACACTTCAATTAGATACCACAACTTAGAAAGCACTAAACTCGTATCTTTTAACCACAATCTTGCATAAGTATTGCACAAAAATCAAAAATATTGTCTCATACATTTATGAGTAACAAATCTAATACAGGAATGTCTACAACTAAAGTACTTATGCATGTACAGATGACAGCGAGTATAGTTCCCATATTCGCTCACGTAGCATTGGCTATAATGGCATGGATGCAAGATAATTGGATGATGCTAACCATGATTATTCCAAGCATTATGATGTACATAGCAAGTCTTATTCCACAAATTTTTCAATACATATCTGAGAAAAATTCTGTTCAAAATGTTCAACAAAATCAGCAAATTCAATTATTAAACACTACGCAATCGTCAAATAACGTAACTTATAATCAACAAACTGTAGAAAGTTTGCCAGATACTATTACACCAGTAAGTTTAGAAACATTACTTATGAGAAGAAATGCAATTTCTAATACGCAACATCACTGGAAAGAAGTATTGCAAACATGGCTAAAAAATGCAGGAACATACGACATAAAAAACAAATCCAATAGTATGAAGGAAAATCTAAATACAAATATTTATAACTACTTGCCTAATTCAAAAACTAAACACCTTATAACTCCACTTGGAATAAGTAATAATGGCTACTGCTATTTAGATTTAATTAACAATGGGCCACATGCTTTAGTTGCTGGAACAACTGGTTCTGGTAAATCAGTACTTCTTACGACTTGGTGTTTAGCTTTGGCTTTTCAATACGGTCCGCAGCAGCTACGGTTTGTTTTTATGGATTTTAAAGGAGGAGCAACTTTTGACATACTATCTAAACTCCCACATGCTATGGGAAATGTGGGAGATTTAAATCTTAAACACGCAATACGCGCTCTAAAAGGTCTCGAACTAGAACTAAATAGACGAGAAAGACTAGTAGCTCATCATGGATGTAATAATATTGCACAAGTAACCCCAGCTGAACCTTCATTGCTTATTGTTATTGACGAATTTCATGCTCTAAAAGATCAACTTCCCGACTACATGCCTCGTCTTATACGAATTGCATCAGTAGGCAGATCTTTGGGAATGCATATTATTGCTGGAACTCAAAATCCACTCGCACAAGTAAGCGCAGATATGAAAGCTAATATTTCTATTAATATTTGCTTGAGAGTTAGAGACGGAATGCAATCGCAAGAATTATTAGGAACAGCGCATGCAGCTAGAATAAGCCCAAATACGCCAGGAGCCGCATATTACAATATTGGAGAAGGAGTAGAAGCTTTGCGATGTGCTCAAAGCAGCAATCCTGCACATTTAGTACGAGCAATACAGTTAGCTGGTAGATTCTGCCATCATGATCATTCTCCAGAATTATTTAGCAAACCATTGCCGTCGATTCTTTCAGCAAAACAACTTGCAGAGTATTCAAATAATTACAAATACAAAAATTCGGAGCAAAAAATATCTCAAAGTTTACGTACTCAAGAATTTTATACGAAGCATATTATTATTGGGTTGCAAGACGATACCATACACTTATATCCTGCTCTATTACCAATTCACCTTGGAAATATAGCTGTTATTGGTAGTAGGAAACAAGGCAAAACAACAATATTAAAAATAATTTCTAAAACTTTAAACCTGCCAATATATTCAGGAAAATCACTATATGAACAAAACATTAATAACATTTACAACGAAAATACGCCAATCATTATTGACGATGCAGATGAATTGCTTGATCCGCTAAATACTAAACAAACTGCTATTGCTTTTCAAAAAAGATTAAATAGTAAACAATGCCCAGTTATTATGAGCACTAGCACTTCTCGCTACTTACGTTTACCTGAGCAAGCACCAGTAAGGATAATATTTCCAACAGGAGATGTGGGCACAGATACAATGCTTGGAATACCTTCTGCTTTATCTAAAAGTTTTGATATTGAAGACTATCAACTTCCAGGACGATGCGTTTTAATCACTCCAGGATCAGCAAGTTTAACTCAAATAGTGCACCTAGAATAAAATTATCTATAGTGACGCATCTTGATTTTTACGTGCGCGCATTGCTCGACGCTTTAGAGTTCTACGCTCATCCTCGCTTAATCCTCCCCACACACCGTAATCTTGGTTAGTTTCTAATGCGCATTTTAAACACTCTGTTGCAACATCACATGAGCGACATACTGCTTTTGCTTCTTCAAGCTGTTGAACTGCTGTACCAGCACTTCCAAGAGGAAAGAACAGTTCAGGATCTTTGTCACTACATGCTGCTGTTGTGCGCCAATCAAACGAGTTGCTCATGAATTATTATCCTCATTTCTTACCTACAACGGTGAGCTTTAGAAGTTCCCCTGAATGTAAGGAAATCATGAAAAGAAAGTTTTTTCAAGGTATTTTGCATCTTTATTAGCAATTTTAATTGTTCCTGTACTTTTTACACTAAATGTATAACATTTAATGCACGTTGGAAAACAATTTTTACTAAAGCTACTCAATACCAGATACGCGCAATTTAATGTCTAACACTACCCTAGTTCCGCCCTCTCTTCGAGGAGACCAACGAACTGTACCACCAAAATCGTTAGTGACAAATGTGTTTATAATCTGCGTTCCAAGGCCAGAGCCAGATGGTTTAGCCATTCCATGAGAAGACTCACTATCTATACCATCTCCATCATCTTCAACGACAATATTAAGATTGTCTCCGCCCCTACCAACTGCAATACGAATATGACCTTTTTCACGACCTTCAAAACCATGTTCAACTGCATTCGTCACTAGCTCAGTTAAAACAAGAGATAATGGTGTAGCATCCTGAGCTGCTAATCTGCCAAATTTTCCAACAAAATCAATATCAATATTTTGATTCTGAGACGCCAACTCAATTGACATCTTCAACAAACTCGAAATAACTTTGTCAAAATCAACAATTTCGTCAGCAGTTTGGCTCAAGCCTTCATGAACTAGTGCTATAGTTTGCACACGACGTTGAGCTTCCTCAAGTTCTTTTCTAACTTCAATAGATTTTGTCTTACGAGCTTGCAAACGCAAAAGAGCAGAAACAGCCTGTAAATTGTTTTTTACGCGATGATGTATTTCAGAAATAGTGGCATTTTTAGTACGCAATTCTTGTTCGCGCCGCAAAACTTCAGTAACATCACGGCATAACACTACAGCTCCAACACGATTATTTGGACCCCACAGAGGCAAGGAGCGCATGGAAACTATAGAATGGTTCGCTTCAAGTTCACAATCTACATCAGCTTTTCCAGTTAATACAAGAGGTAAACTTTCGGGAACATTATCGTTCGTATGCAACAACCTAGTGCCAAATTCGCTTAAATATTCACCTTGCATAGTGTTTAATCCGCCAAGTCTGCGGAAACAACTAATGGCATTAGGGGAAGCATAACGAACTATTCCATCGTCTTCTAGCACAATAAAACCATCGGATACTCGAGCATTATGTCGTTGATTTAATACAGATTCACGATATGGGAATTGTTCACGAGGAATCATGTCAAATAAAGTCTTACCAGCATTAATACTTTCAGTTTCATAACGACCATTAGATTCACGCGTTGCCAAATTAGTTTCGCGCATAACCAATCCGAGAGTTTTACCCCTATGACGAACTGGAGCATAAACGTAGCATACAGTAGCTCTACCAATAGAACGTAAGGTCGAAGAGTGGAAACTTGTCTCAGATTTCATCGCCTCATTAAGCTCAGGTACTAAAGAATCATCTAATTTTTTACCTAACAAATCATCAGTACGCAAAGTAATAGCTGTTGAAGGACGACATTGTTCAGCAACAACATAATCACCGTCACCATTTTGAATAATCAGCAGCAAATCTGCGAAACTCAAATCTGCAATAACCTGCCAATCGACCACCAAATGGTGAAGCCACTCACGATCACTGTCATTAAAATCAGGACGAGTAGCAAGAATGTTAGAAAAATCAGCCATAATGTAATAATATATCGAACTCACAGAAAATTCTGTGAGGTATGTTGTTGTTTTAAATAAGAAAAGCCGCTCCTCCTCAATTAAAAGAAGAAGCGGTTTAATAATTTATAAATTACTCTTTAAAACTAGAAACCAAACTTAGCAGCAGTTTCGCGCAAAGTTTCAGCAGAACGCTTCAAAGCAGCCAACTCACGATCAGAAACTGGAGTGTTTAGACGAGAGTTTACACCATTGCGATTAAGCAATGTTGGCACAGACATGCACACATCAGAAATGCCGTGGAAGTCATCGAGCAAAGAAGACACTGGAAGAATGCGGTTAGTATCGCGAAGAACAGCCTCAACAATATCTACACCAGACATAGCAATAGCATAGTTTGTTGCACCCTTACCGTTGATAATCTTGTAAGCAGCGTTAACAACTTCCTGATGGATTTCTTCGCGCTTAGCAGCATCAAGTGGCTCATGACCTGGAAGAGCGTTCCAATCGCACATTGGAACACCACCAATGGTTGCAGAAGCCCACAGTGGAACTTCAGAGTCACCGTGTTCGCCAGCAATGTATGCGTGAACGTTCTTAACATTAACGCCAGTGTGCTGAGCAATCAAGAAACGAAGACGAGCGGAATCAAGGTTGGTACCAGAACCAAACATTTGATTTGCTGGAAGACCAGAAAGCTTCATAGAAACGTGCGTAACAACATCAACAGGATTAGTAATCAACATGTAAATTGCGTTAGGAGCAACCTTCACAACGTTCGGAATGATTGACTTCATGATGTTGATAGTGGCACCTGCAAGCTCCAAACGAGTCTGACCTGGCTTCTGGCGAGCGCCAGCAGTAATCACAACCATGTCAGCATCACGGCAAATTTCCACATCGTCAGAACCGGCAATAGAAACTGCAGGATAGAAGCTAGAACCATGCTGCATATCCAAAACTTCAGCTTCAACACGTTCCTTAGCAATATCTTCAAGCACAATCTCACGCGCAACACCACGCTGAGCAGCAGCGAAAGCGAGAGTAGATCCGACCGCGCCGGCACCAATAATTGCAAGCTTAGTTGGCTTAACCTGCGAACTCACCATGAGCAAAAACCTCTTTTCAACAACCTATCACACCCTTATAAGCACACAAAATACCACGATTTATGCATTACTAAGGGCTGCTCTCACATTAAGAGCTTTTGGTATGAACACCTTTACTCTAATCGCACCACCGGAATTTATTATTACAACGCTACTTTCATAAGTTTTGCAGCTAACGATGGTCCAACCCAAGCAATAAGTTCAACCCCCGAATCTACATATTCTGCTTTTTCAACTACACCATTTTCACGAACTTTTGATAATAATCCACCAAACTCGTACGGCAAAGTTACATCTACACGAACACGAGGAGACGGTAACAATTCTTCTAAACGATTGCGCAATATTTGCAAATTTTCGCCACTAAATGCAGAAACAATAACGGCATCAGGATAAAGAGAAGAAAAACGTTCTCGCGCAGCATCACTCATCATGTCTGATTTATTTAATGCCATAATTTGAGGTATATCTCCTACACCAGAAATATTGGCGAGAACTTCGTTTACTGCATTAATTTGCGAAATAGGATCTGGATGCGAACCGTCAACTACATGCAAAATAACATCTGCTTGTCCAACTTCTTCCAAAGTGGATTTAAATGCTTCAACTAGTTGAGTTGGAAGTCTGCGAACAAAACCAACAGTATCTACCAAAGTATAGCTTCTACCATCTTGAGTTTGAGAACGACGTACTGCAGTATCAAGAGTTGCAAACAGTGCATTTTCTACTAATTCTTGTGAACCAGTAAGGCGATTTATAATAGACGACTTGCCAGCATTCGTATATCCAACAACAGCTACAGTTGGAATATCTTGTCGTCTACGAGAACCACGTTTTACATCGCGCGCAGGTGCCATATTCGCAATATCGTGACGAAGTTTAGAAATACGATTGCGAATAGCTCGACGATCCATTTCGATTTTAGTTTCGCCAGGACCTCTAGAACCAATACCAGCATCTCCTGCAGCTCTACCACCAGCCTGCCTAGAAAGAGCAGCACCCCAGCCTCTTAACCTAGGTAGCATATATTGCAATTGAGCAAGCTCAACTTGAGCTTTACCTTCACGGCTTGTAGCGTGCTGAGCAAAAATATCCAAAATAACAGCAGTGCGATCGACAACCTTAACTTTGGTTGCATCTTCTAAAGCTCTACGCTGGCTAGGAGGTAAATCATCATCAACAATAATCGTATCCGCATCATGCTGAGCAACTACTGCTGCAAGCTCACGCGCTTTACCTGAACCAACATAAGTTGCAGCATCCGGCCTATATCTTTGTTGCAACATGCCATCGCAAACAACAGCACCAGCAGTCTGTGCCAACGCTGCAAGCTCACGCAACGATTCTTCAGCTTGAGCAAGAGTTCCTTTTGCGCTAGACCACACTCCTACCAGCACAACGCGCTCAAGACGAAGCTTTCTATACTCAACTTCGGTAACATCTTGTAATTCGCCAAGACCAGCTACTCGCTTTAAAGCATTACGAGATTCACGCTCCTGCCAAACTTCATCATGCTTTTCACTGTCAGAAGTAGTGTCTAGAAGCACATCCGAATGAGCATAAAGCACTGCATTATTGGTGAGATTATGCTCATTCATATTATTAGAATCATTTTCGAGGGAGGAAAAATCGTTTGAATTAAGCACATCATCTCGCCCGGATGCCACATTACTATCCGCCAACTGTCCCTCCTCTATTTCATTGTAAATAGCGTTTTACAACGTTTGTCTTATTATGGTAACTTGAGACGACAATATATGAACACAACATATATGTATGATATGTAAATAAAGATACAATAGAAAAAAGTATATTAATAAATCTAAATTTATAGGCGAAATACGGTATTTTTGAGCGAGATTATGGACAGTCATCAACAATTTAAACAATACGATAAAACCAAATCACCAAAATCAGAAAAAACGCAAAAAATCAGTGGCGAACAATACTTTTCTGCAACACCATCATCTTGCGATGAGCGAAGAACGTTACATGTAACTTTGAGAAATCATGAAACTATTGTACAAGTCTCAAACGGAGTATTTAGTGCTTCTAAGCTTGATCTAGGCACGTCTGTGCTACTAAAACATGCTCCAAAACCACCAGAAAATGGCAAATTCCTTGATATTGGATGCGGATGGGGTCCTATAAGCATTGCAATGGGCTTAGAATCTCCAGAAGCTGAAATTGTAGCTGTAGATGTAAATGAGCGAGCGCTAGAGCTTACTGAACTAAACGCAAAAAACGCTGGCTTAAAGCATATTCGCACTTCTTTAGTAGATGACGCTTTAAAAGAAAATAATACTTTGGAATTTAATAATTTTGATCTCATATGGTCCAATCCCCCAATTCGCGTTGGAAAAGAAATATTGCACGACATTTTGATGACTTGGATTCCGCGTTTAAAAGTAGGAGGAGCAGCTTACTTAGTTGTACAAAAAAATCTTGGCTCAGACTCACTTATTCCTTGGCTTGCTGAAAATCTTGGCGAAAACTACAGCGTTGAAAAATATGCAAGTTCTAAAGGATACCGAATTATAGAAGTAATAAAAACGAAATAATAAAACGTACTAATACTAAAGAAGTACTAAAAAGCAAAAATCTACGAAAAGAAATATACACTATGAAATTCGACTACCCTGCTGAGCTTCCTATTTGCGCAGCACACGACGAAATAATAGAAGCAATTAAGTCTTCACAAGTCGTGATTGTTTCCGGACAGACTGGCTCCGGTAAAACTACGCAAATCCCAAAAATGGTGCTTGAGCTTGGAAGAGGCGGAAGAGGTAAGCAAATCGTGCACACTCAGCCTCGCCGTTTAGCTGCACGCACTGTTGCTGAGCGAATCGCAAACGAAATGGAAGTAAAACTAGGCGAAGAAATCGGCTATCAAGTGCGATTTACCGACGAAAGTTCACCTAAAACAAAGCTTCGAATTGTTACTGACGGTATTTTACTTGCGCAAATTCAGCGAGATCCTCTTCTTACTAAATACGACACGATTATTATTGACGAAGCTCACGAACGCAGTCTTAACATTGACTTTTTGCTAGGATATTTAACGACTTTACTTCCGCAAAGACGCGATTTGAAGCTGATTATTACTTCAGCAACAATAGATTCTGCAAAATTCCGTGAACATTTTGAGCAAGCTTTACACATAAAAGTTCCTGTTATTGAAGTTTCTGGACGCACGTACCCTGTGAGAGTGCTTTATGAGCCGCTTGGCTCCGCGCCTTCACTTATGCGACATGTCCCCGGCTTTGCAGACATAACAATGGATGAGGAAACTGTCGCAGAAAGCCAATCTAACGAAAGCAATCGAGACGATATTACAGATGAAGATATGACATCTGCAGTAACTCGCGCATGCGCTCAATTAGTTATTCATTCAAGCCACGAGCAAGGCGCGCGCGACATTATGGTTTTCGCTTCCAGCGAGCGCGATATTAGAGAGTTTGAAGCAGGATTACGCTCATATTTTGGCACTCGAGCAAGTGATATGAAACGAGCGGATGCTATTGAAATAGTGCCGCTTTTTGCGCGTCTTTCTGCAAAAGATCAGCATCGCGTATTTGAACATCACTCTCATCAACGCATTGTTATTGCTACGAACGTTGCTGAAACTTCGCTTACTGTTCCTGGGATTCGATACGTTGTCGATCCTGGTTTTGCGAGAATTAGCAGATATTCTAAGTCTGCAAAAGTGCAAAGACTTCCTATAGAGCCAATTTCTCAAGCGAGCGCAGATCAGCGTTCTGGGCGATGCGGACGAATCGCGGACGGAATTGCTATTAGACTTTACTCGCGCGAAGATTACGAAACTCGCCCTCGTTTTACCGATCCTGAGATTCTGCGCACTTCGCTTGGAGCAGTAGTATTGCACATGCTTTCAGTAGGAGTTGCTAAAACTGGCGAAGATATTACAAATTTCGGTTTTATTGACCCTCCTGATATGAAAGCAGTAAGCGACGGCTTTAATGAGCTTAACGAGCTTGGCGCAATAAATAGAAAATCAGGTTTCATCACTTTAACTCATATTGGCCGCGAGCTTTCTAAATTGCCGATTGACATTCGTTTAGGACGCATGATTATTGAAGCGGCGCGTAAAACAACTCCGAATACTCTTGCAGCTGTGCTGGTAATTGTTGCGTTTTTGAGTTTGCAAGATCCTCGCGAGCGCCCCGAAGAACAGCGTGAAGAAGCGGATAGACTTCATAATCGTTATGCGGATGAAACAAGCGATTTCTTAACTGCTTTAAATATTTGGGATTATATTTTCCAAGCAGACGGAAATATGAGCAATAATGCTCTTCGCAAACTTTGTAAAGCGGAATTCTTCCACTTTTTGCGTTTAAAACAGTGGAAAGATTTAGTTAATCAACTTCAAGACTTGTGTAAAGAGTTGCATTATAAAGTTGGCGAGCCTATTCCATCTAAAAGAGTATCTTTGGAAATTCGTCAGCTTCCTAATAATCAACAGGCTGCTCACAGCTTGTGCTGCTCTTGGGATTCGCAAGGAATACACTCGTCGATGCTTGCAGGATTGCTTTCTATGTTGGGAATGCAAGTAGTGCGTGAACCAAAAGCTTCAGATTTTGCTAATTTGCATGGATCAGCAAAAATTCGAGCTATGAAACGCGCTCAAAAAATGGCTAAAAACGACTATCAAGGCGCACGCGGAGGAAGATTCGCAATATTCCCAGCTTCATCTGTTTCGAAAACAACTCCTTCATGGGTTATGTGTACGCAATTAGTTGAAACATCTAGACTTTGGGCAAGATATTGCGCACAAGTCGATCCTGCTTGGGCCGAGCCTCTTGCTAAAAATCTTACTAGAATCACGTATTCTGACGCTCATTGGAGTGCTTCTAAAGGTGCTGCTGTAGCAAAATCTAAAGTATTACTATACGGATTGCCTATTGTTCAAGATCGTACAGTTCAATGGACTAGAGTTAATCCTTACGAAGCTCGTATGATTATGATTCGTCAAGGCTTAGTTGAAGCAGATGTGCAACAGCGTTTTGCACACGATGAGTTTATTGTAAATAATCACAATGTGCTTGAAGATGCAGATAATCAAGCAAATCGCACTCGTCAAATAAGCGAAACTGTAAACGACGAAGATTTATTTACTTTTTACGACACTCGCATTCCTCAAGAAGCAACTACTATTGCAGCTCTTGCAAAATGGTGGAAAGATAACCGCGAAGAAAATCCACACAAGTTAGACTTTAATCCCGATGAAGTTGAACGTTTACAAACTACGCAAAGTACTGATTTAGCTGACTATCCTGACCATTGGGATACAGTTGGTACAGATGGTCAGATTATAAGGTTGCGTTTAAGTTATGTGTATGATCCGGCTAATCCTTTGGACGGCGTAACTGTGCATGTGCCGCTTTACGTACTTTCGCGCTTAACTCCTGAAGAATTTACTTGGAATGTTCCAGGTTTATTAGATGAGCTTATTATTGGCATGATTAAATCTTTGCCTAAAGCTCTACGAGTACAGTTTGTTCCAGCTCCTGATACTGCTCAAAAAATTCGCTCTTGGATTGACGAACATTACGACGAGCTTCCTGGGACTGGAGAAACAGAAAGCAATATAAAAAGCGAATGGCAAGATTTTAGAGAAGTTTTCACTAAAGCTGCAATTTGTGTAGTTGGAGCGCAAATACATCCTGAAGTTTTCGACGACGAGCAAATAAGCAAACTCTCACCATACTTGCGCATGACGTTTAGTGTTGAAGAGAGAAAAGCTAACGAAAATCGCAATAAACCTGCAGGTCGTAACAAGTACTCTAATCGCGTAAAACCTACTATTCTTGGAACCGACAAATCATTAATTGCATTGCAACAGCGTTTTGCAAAAGAAGCACAAGAATCTGCACGAGAAGTTGTAAATTTCAAAGCAAATAAAGCTGCACAAGCTGGAAATGTAATTGAACGAGCAGATTTATTACACAAATCTGGTGCTACAAATCTTTCGCGCGCACAAATGGTTTGGCAAAGTGCATTGAATATGCTGCATTTAGACAATAAGCGTATTACTTCTCGCTGGCTTGGCGCTGAATCTTTAATGCTCGCAGCTGCACCTTATTCAACTTCTAACGCTTTAGCAGAAGACTTGCAAATGGCTGCAGTAAAACGACTAATTGCGAACACAGATAATATTACTGACGACAATTTATTACGCGAAACTGTTGCCAACATTTCCGAAATATACGAGGATACGGTATACGATGTAGCTCACGATGTGATTGCTATATTAAAGCGTGATGCGGAAGTTAGTAAAGCTGTTTCTGGCAAGGCTGATTTGCCGTTGCTTTCAGTGTTGCAATCAATCCGCGAACACACTGCAAGTCTTGTATACGGAGGGTTTATTGCCAAAACTCCATCTGATTCTCTGCCTCGTATTGAACGCTACTTGCATGCAGACGTGATTCGTCTTACTAAAGCTAAGGCAGACAAAAACCGTGACGTACGTTGGGCTTGGCAGGCAGATGAAGCACATAAGCTTGTAGTAAAAGCTCAAGAAGACGCTCAGAAAATCCCATCAGGACCAGCACATGACGAGTCACAAATAATCGCTGAGAAATTACGTTGGATGTGCGAAGAATTCTATGTATCTCTTTGGGCGCAAGAATTGGGAACTGCATATCCGATTAGCATACAACGCATGCGAAAGATGATTGGCGGAAGGTGAAAGCTGTTTCGCATATATGCATATATTTTTTCTTAGCGCTTGCAATGTTGTAAACAATATTGCTCATAACGTTGCAAACAAACTTTATTTGCACAGTTGCTAAGCTATTGCTAAATCGTCTCTTATTGCTTTTGCTTTTACTATTATTTTGGTCTTATTCTTGATCTTCGTTTACTTCAATTGCATTGCTTTCTTTAGTAATAAAGTTTCTGAATGTAAATACGATAATTCCTAATAATGCAACAGCAGCACACATAAGAGATATGTTTGCAAATCCAGACGAAATACCAGAAGCACCCGTTATAGAATTTCCACTCAGCATGTTTTTATCTAATATTCCGTCAAAAATTACTACACCAACAGACGCAGAAACACTAATAGCTAAATCATTCATTCCGCACCCTCTTCCAGATTCTTCAACTGGAAGAGACGAAAGAATTGTTGAGGCCAGTGGAGAATACACCATTCCACAACCTGCATAATAAACGCATGCACATAAAGCTATGGCTAAGAATCCAGAATTTATTAATACTGCAATACCAATCCATCCGCAAAGTATAAACAATATTGCTAATAATAAACCTGTTTTTCTTCCTATACGACTAATTATTAAGCCTGAGCATGAACCGAATATTGCAGCAACAATAAAAGCCCAAACTAAATAAGAAGCTACTTGTGAAGTAGTCATGTTATACAAAGTTTTTCCAACTCTATTGAACAGTGGGCTTATGCAATAATTTGTGAAGTATATTATGCCCATCAAAATTATGCCAGAAAGCCAACGAATATTTTTAAAGAAAGCTGGTGTAACAAACGGCTCTTTAGCTTTACTAATGTAAATACCAAAAATTATAAACAATATAATTGCTGAAATAAGCATCAACAAGTTTCTGTATGAAATGAACAATGTAAGAGATGCAACAGCAAATCCAAAGACTGTAAAACCAACAACATCAATTTTTTTACCATTGCCGTTTTTTGTTGGTAAATAATGCAATAATGCCGGCAATATTAGAATAGTTAATGCTGGAATTAAGAATAAATATTGCCAAGCAATAGAGCTTAACAATCCCGCTGAAAACACTCCAATACATGCAGAAAGCTGGTACGATGCTGTAAATAATCCGAAGAAGATAACTTTCAAATCATTTCGCAAATATTTTGTTGCAATTACTAAGAATGATGAACCTGCTACTTGTTCACCAGTTGTTTGCATAATACGAGCAGCAATAACTGTCCACAAATTTGGCTCAAAACAAGAATTAGCTACAAATCCAAAAACTGAGCCTATAAACAAAGATGTTAATCCAATAGTTACTAGCTTTTTTAATGACACAAAGTCGCCTAAAGAACCGTAAATAAAGCATACAATTCCTAAAATAATGCCAGGTAAACCAGTTATAAGAGGCGCTTGATCAACAGCTTTCACATCTATACCAACTTGTTTATAAACAAGATTGAAACCTTGCAAGCACAAGGTGCTAATAACAAATGTAATAAGCAGTAGTATTAACGCACGAACAGCAACCTTATCGCGCTTTTCTGGGTCATCATAAGGATCCACAGAAGAACAATCAAATCGTTTAGTCCCAATCATCACCGTCTTACTCCCCTACAACAGCCTAATAATTCCAAATATTTATGCAGAAAACTACTGCAAATAAATCAATCTGCTCTAACAATCTAAAGTTAATCGCAACAAATTCTTCGCGCGTAGCTACTCAATCGGATAATTCTACAGTTTGATAGTTACAATCAACAATAAAAGTTAGGAACAATTTTAAAAAATAATCACAATAATAAAATGATTCGCATATCACTTATAATGTAACAAGCTAAGTAGGAGGAAACATGGTGCAGAGAAGAAAGAAACATGATTCTATTCATGTCAACCTAAATAGTGGACATAATAGTGGTGCTCATCACAATAAAAACAACAGTTCATTAAAGCATAAGTTTTACTCCAATAAAATTTTACGAAACATTATTATTGCTGTCATAGGCATTGCTATTATCATTCCTGTTGTTCAGTGGATACGTTGGGAACAGACTGTTTCTAATCTTCGCAACAAACAAGAACAACTTGTGTCACGCTTCGATTTTAATCCAGGCAATATTATTTCTGATTCTCAATTTTTTGACGATAACGCAATGAGTAAAGACGAAGTACGCAATTTTATACGCAAAAAAGGAGCAAAATGCACTGGTAAAAATTGCTTAAAAAATGCGTACTTTAATACTCACACTATTCCTGCCGATTCACTATGCTCAAAGTATCAAAGTGTAAGCAAAGAATCTTCTGCAGACATAATATACAAATCAGCAAAAGCATGTCATATCAGTCAACGAGTATTACTTACCATGCTGCAAAAAGAACAACATCTTGTAACAGACACTGATCCTAGCGATTTCCAATACAAATCAGCTATGGGATTAGATTGTCCAGATGATTCTCATTGCAACCCACGTTTTGCAGGATTCTTTAAACAAGTAATTGGTTCCGCAAGAAGATATAGATATTATCTTCTTCATAACGATCAATATAACTACCACCCTAACACGATTAACACAATTCAATATTCGCCAAATAAATCATGCGGATCTAGCAATGTTTATATCGAAAATAAGGCTACTGCATTACTTTATATCTATACTCCTTATCAGCCAAATATAGAATCGTTAAAAGCTGGATACGGCGAAGGAAATTCGTGCTCAGCATATGGAAATCGCAATTTTTCATTGATTTATTCTGCATGGTTCGGAGATCCTCGCAAATAATATTCGTTAGATCAATATAGGAATACAATCTCGGTGTATAAGCTTCGAGGTATACTTAAATGCCTAATTTTTGGCACAATTGGTTAAAGATTACAAATTAACTGCTTCTATATTTAACAAAAACAACAAAGACTCACTTATTACAGATTTAATTTTTAATGCGAAAGTTGATGATGATTTTGTTTTAGGCAGAGAATCATGGTGGAAAGAAGTATTAAAAAGTGAGGATTTTGGCTATAACGGTAATTAATTTAAATAATCATTAGAAATAAGCTTCACCAATACAATATCAAAAGATTAGTATTCAGCGTATGAAAAAGATTTGATAGCGTGCAAGCAAAGTAATACAAAAATGGCCACTAACCAATCAGCCCAACACGACTGCAAGCTAGTGGCCACTAACATATTGAGTAAATAATAATTACTCTTTAACCATAAGACTACGAGCAATGTAAACTACTAAGCCAATAAAGGCTACAATAGCGCCCATCATAAGCAAGTTAGAATAACCTGCACCTAAGCCTTGGATTCCAGCAAAAGAGAATCCTTTTAGCAAGTTTCCGCCAAAGAAACCGCTGAAAATGGAAATACCGATTGATGCTGTAACATTCATAACTAAATCATTCATACCGCATCCACGACCCGATTCTTCAACAGGCAATGCGCTAAGAACCGTTGAAACGATTGGCGAATACATAAGTCCGCAACCAGCGTAGTAAACGCATGCGCACAAAGTTAGAACAAGGAATCCGCAATTGATGAATACAGCAGCTCCAACCCATCCAAGAATCATAAGAACAGCAGCTATAATAATGCCAGCTTTACGTCCAATAAAACCGATAATTGTCCCAGAGCATGTTCCAAACACTGCTGCTACAACGAATGCCCATACAAGGTAGGAAGAAACTGCCTCAGTGCTCATATGATACAAAGCACCGCCAATCACATTGTAAATTGGAGGCATGCAATAGTTAGTAAAGTAGAAGATGAATATTAAGACAATGCCCGAAAGCCAACGCTTATTCTTAAAGAATGCAGGAGTTACAAACGGGTTCTTTGCCTTCATAATATAGCCAGCAAACACAACAAACAGCACGATGGATCCAAGCAACAATCCCCATGCCTTGTACGAGAAGAACAAAGTCAGCAATGCAACAGCAATACCAAACACTGTAAAGCCAAGCTTATCTATCTTCCCACCAATACCGTTCTTTGTAGGCAAGCACTTAACAAGAACTGGCAAGAACAGAATAGTAATTGCAGGAATCAAGAACAAATACTGCCAAGCAATAGAGCTAAGAGCACCAGCAGCAAAAACGCCAATAGAAGCAGAAAGCTGATAAGCTGCAGTAAAGAGTCCAAAGAAAATTACCTTAAGATCGTTGCGCAAATACTTAGTTGCAATAACAAGGAAGGAAGAACCTGCTACCTGCTCGCCAGCGGTTTGTAAAATACGCGCAATAATAACAGTCCACAAGTTTGGAGTGAAGAAGAAGTTTGCAATAAAACCGAACAAGGATCCAACAAACAGTGTTACAAGTCCGATTGTTATGAGTCTACGAAGCGACACAAAGTCACCCAAAGAACCGTAAATAAAGCACACAATGCCTAAAACAATAATTGGCAAACTCGTAATAAGAGAAGCTTGATTAGGAGCACCAACAGCTTTACCAATCTGATCGAATACCAGATTAAATCCTTGCAAACACAATGTTCCAAGAATAAAGGTTATAAGAAGTAAAATTAGCGAGTAAATCGCCACTTTGTCGCGGGTTTTTGGATCCTCGTATGGGTCTACCGCGCTAAATTTTGCAATCTCAGTCATAATAATCCAATCAATTAATATTTTTAGTTTCTACATTGGTAAATAAGGCACGTCGTATATTGCGGAAAATGTTGCGATTTACGGCGTGTCGAACAACAAAAAGCGGAGCTAAAACTCGTAAAATCCACACTCATCCAGCGATTTTTGCCAAGCCAGAAATGCGCGTCATAAACTCGTTCAAGAATCGTGGAACATCAACACCAACAGCAACTTGCATTGTTTTAACAGGGTCATTCAAGCGCGTAACATCACCAATTGTGCGTCCACGAGTTGGGCCTTCAACATCTACCTGCATGTTGATTGGTAGAGTTGTAACAAGCGTTGGGTCAACAGCAACTGCAACAGCCAACGGATCGTGCAAACCGCAGCCACCAAGGTGTGGAGCCGTTGTTTCATATGCCTTAATGTAAAAATCGGTCATATCTGCAAGGAACTTGCCAGCCTTTGTACCAAGGTCACGCCACTGTTGCGTTTCCTTATAGGTAAGCAAGGTTTGCAAAGTCACATCCAAACCGACCATTGTTACAGGGGCGCCAGAACGGAATAGGACGTCTGCTGCATCTGGATCTTGGGAAATATTTGCTTCCATCCAAGGAGTTACATTTCCATGAATTGTAAGAGCACCGCCCATAAGAACAATCTTACCAATTTCATCTTTGATTTCTGGAGCCTTATGCAATGCAGCAGCAATATTTGTCATAGGACCAGTTGGAACATAAATAAGATCCTTGCCATAAGTCTTAACTGAATCAATTATGAAATCAACAGCTGGCTCAGACTCAGCTTCACGCTTTGAATCTGGAATAACAACATCGCCAATACCATTGTCACCGTGAATGAATGCAGAAATAGACAGAACTTCAAACGAATCTTTCTTGCTCGCATGCGGCAAACCACGATACACTTTAACTTCTGGATGTCCAAATAAATCTGTTATAGCAAGAGCATTACGAACGCCCTGTTCCATTAAAACGTTGCCATACGTACCAGTAATACCGATCAGCTCAACCTCAGGGCTACCAAGAGCATAAGAAATTGCTAAGGTATCATCAACACCAGTATCCAAATCAAGAATAAGCTTCTTCATGTGAACTACCTTTCTGATTACAAACTCGCTACATCAACAGTGATGCAGTAAGCCATTCTGTTTATTTCTAAGTTGCAACAAACTAGTAGGCGTCAACCTCATCGTTTTATGCTTCACAACTCAAGAATTCTATCTCTCTATAATTCAAAATCAACCCTTA
This sequence comes from Gardnerella swidsinskii, assembly GCF_023277705.1. NCBI lineage: Bacteria > Bacillati > Actinomycetota > Actinomycetes > Bifidobacteriales > Bifidobacteriaceae > Gardnerella > Gardnerella swidsinskii. The sequence continues at coordinate 1,482,629 of NZ_CP083176.1, read as the reverse complement.
TAAACATATGTTTAGATTATATTTTTGCGGCAAAATAAAACGCAATTATTCGCTAAGCTTTTAGCTTGTTTTAATTTAGATTACAACACGAAATAAATCAGTGGTTTATGCCTCGAGATACACTTAAATGCCTAAAAATTGGCTTTGATTTGGCTGCAGATTTTACGAAGAATGGAAGCGTATGTCTACCTATTCCTCACAACTTAGCGAAGAACAACAAGCTGTTGACCGAGCTTATAGCCGTCTAGATGATTTGCGTAATACTATTCGCGCGCGCTTAGACGCTGTGCGCGCGTCAGGTTCGCACGGTTCACCAACACAGCGCACAGAGCGCGACTCATTCGCAACCATGTACGAAGATCGTCTTACACAATTACGAGCTGTTGAAGATCGTCTTGTTTTTGGAAGACTTGATAACACAGAAGGCATTAGGCGATACATTGGTCGCATTGGTTTGCTTAGCGAAAACCATGATCCTATTCTTACAGATTGGCGCGCTGAAGCTGCACGACCTTTTTATGAGGCAACCCCTTCGCATCATGGCGATATTGTTATGCGTCGTCATATTACACTCCGTTTCAGAGACGTTATTGGTGTTGAAGATGAAGTACTTGACATACATTCTGATGAAATAGGAAAAGCTTCACAACAAGGTACTCTTACTGGTGAAGGAGCACTGCTCGCATCTTTAGGTTCTCGCAGAACCGGCAAAATGACTGATATTGTTGCCACTATTCAAGCAGAACAAGATCGAATTATTCGCGCTCCTCTTGATCACACTATTGTTGTACAGGGAGGTCCTGGCACAGGAAAAACAGCTGTTGCTTTGCACAGAGCAGCCTATTTGTTATACACTCACAGGCGCAAACTTGAGCGTTCAGGAGTTCTTATTGTTGGTCCAAGTTCGGCATTCTTGCGTTATATTGATCAAGTACTCCCTTCTCTTGGTGAAACAGGTGTAGTAAGTAGAACTATTTCCGACTTAATTCCTGGAATTTGTGCTACAGATGAAGATTCTCCATACGCAGCAAAATTAAAAGGAATGTATCGTATGCGAACAGTTATTGCGAATGCAATTGCCGCTCGTATTCGCGTTCCTAAAAATCTTCCAACAATTCATGTTGGAGGATTTAGTATTCCTCTTCTAAAAGAAGATATTGAGATAGCTCAATCAGATGCTCAACGGACTCACCAGCCGCATAACCAGGCACGAAATACTTTTATAAAAACCGTGCTCAGCATATTGAAAAATCGTTATTTGGAAAAACTTGATTATGTTCCAGATCAAGCTGAATTAAACGATATAACTTCTCAACTTCGTCTTGACGATAAACTGCGCATTACTTTAAATCTTGCATGGTTACCTATGACTGGAGAATGGCTCATTGACCAACTTTTTGCTAAACCTGACAAATTACGCACATACGCACCTTGGTTAAGCGACGAAGACATTAACTCACTTACTAGACCAAAGGGCAGCCCGCTTACTCGTTCTGATATTCCATTACTTGATGAAGCTATGGAATTGCTCGGTCCTGATCCAAAACTTGACGCTCAAAGATCTGCAGCACAAGCAAAAAAACTTGAAGAACAACAATTTGCAGCTGACACTTTAGCACAAGCTGGTATTGGAAATGGCATAGTAACTGCCGATATGCTTCTTGATAATCTGCAAGGCGACGATGCAGGAATGCTTGCCCGTAAAGCAGCTTCTGACCGCGAGTGGACATATGGTCACGTAGTTGTCGATGAAGCTCAAGAGCTTACAGCAATGGATTGGAGAATGCTTATTCGTCGTTGTCCTTCACGCTCCTTTACTATTGTTGGCGATGTTGCACAAACTTCTGCGCTCGGAGGAACTCACAGATGGCAGAAGAATATGAATTCTCTATTTGGAGAACCAAATTGGGATCTTTACGAGTTAACAATTAATTATCGAAATCCTAGTGAAGTTTCTGAAGCAGCAAGCAAAGTTGCAACAGATTCAGGATTATACATTTCTACTGTTCATGCAGTTCGCTCAGTACCTGATTCACTCGTATCACAAACGGTTGAATCACAAGATGAACTCGATACTGCACTTGCAGAATCTTGTACAAAACTATTCGAAAAATTTGTCTCTGATGATGGTAGTGGTCGTATTGCAATCATTACTCCTAACAGTATGGTTAGCCATGCTAAAAAGGTTGTAAATCAAGCATTAGAACATGCATTACCTGAAAAATTATGGAATCAGTTAAACAAACAAAATGCCGATGATTGCCAATGCAGCGTTTGCACAGCTGAGGAAGTAAAAGGTCTTGAATATGACGCTGTCATAGTGTTGCAACCTTCTCAAATTGAGCAGGAAGCAGCATCTAGACTAACTGCTGCAGCCAATCTATATGTTGCAATGACTAGACCAACTCAAAAATTGCATATAATACGCACTGCAGATGACGCAAATTTTGAGAAATAGAACTCAAAATAATGCAAAAGCGCAGGGAATAGATATTCTGTAACAATAATCGATAAAATTATTATTTTTCTGTTTTACTGCGCTTTAAATCTTCAATGGCATGTTCAAAATCTTCAAGACCTGCGAAGTTTTGGTACACACTTGCAAAACGAAGATATGCAACTTCATCTAATTCACGCAATGGCTTAAGAATAGCTTTGCCAACTTCTTCAGATGTAACTTGCGCTAAACCTCGTGCTCGCAAATCAGCTTCTACTCGCATACCAATTGTCTTTAACGCTTCAGCATTAATGGGACGTCCTTGACATGCTTTGCTAACACCGGCAACAACTTTTGCCCGATCAAAAGGTTCAATAGAGCCTGAACGCTTCATTACAAGCAACTGAGTTGTTTCCACCGTAGTAAATCGATTACCACAAACTTGGCATTCACGTCTACGGCGAATAGAGTAACCATCTTCACTGATACGAGTATCTATAACTTTCGTATCAGAATTCTTACAAAAAGGACAATGCATATATTCAGCATACTAAAAAATAGCGAAAAACTACATAATATTATTCACTTTATTCAAATATTTCCGAATATTATACGATTTTATTGTCCATAATCCGAAATACTCCATAAAACACACTGAATATTACATCATCATTTTCAGTAAAACTTAGCTCATCAGTTTCAATTTCAAATATAGTAATATTTTCCCTTCTCATATTTCCCCCATTTTCATACTATTTGTACTCAATCAACTATTGAGCATCATTTAATGGAACATTAATAGACTGTCCGATAACCAAATCTTCAGAAGAAAGATGATTTAAAGCCATTAAACGCTCTACATTATCTGATATATCACCGTTTTTAGGAGTAATAGTAGCAGCATAATTCCATAACGTATCTCCAGGACGAACTGTATATGTAACAACTCTTTCAGGTATTGCAGAAACAGCAGTCTTTGGCATAAACAATGTACAGAATGTTATTGCTGTCATCAAAAGTACAGTTACACGAAAAACTCTAGTTTTGCGCGCATGCTTATTAGAAACGCAGCGTTTACGAATCAAATAAGTATTTTCTTGCATACCTACTCTAACTTCCCTGCCACTTCTAATTAATGACGTACTCATAATTATCCTTTCTCCTTCCTTAATCGACTGAACATTTGTTCTATCGAACAGATGTATTAATAATGACACATCTGTTCGATAGTTGCAACGGCGTGTCGAACAGATGTTTGATTTTTTTAAGAAAGTGCGTTAAAATAGTAAAAGCGAAAGGAGCACCATGAATAACGATGGCACAAATAACGATAACAATGGCATTAATGCTAGCGATATTAGCACAATGTCACTTACTGACCGCCAACGCAATATTATCAATGCCATCCAAAACAATATAAAAATTCATGGATTCCCTCCTTCTTTCCGCGAAATCGGAGAAGCGGTTGGACTTAGAAGCCCATCTTCTGTGAAACATCAATTGCGAACACTTGAAGATAAAGGGATTTTGCGAATTAATGCAAATAAAGGTCGCGCTATTGAAATTCTTGATAATTCAATTGTTGAAAACAATTCAAATAACAAAATTAATAAAAATTCTTCAAGAGTTGCCAATATTAGCGCATACGAATCTGATTCTGTTATAAATTCTAGAGATGTTCCTCTAGTGGGAAGAATCGCAGCAGGAGCTCCAATAACAGCAGAACAGCATATTGAAGATGTAATGCGATTGCCAGAACGTCTTACAGGTACAGGAAATCTTTTTATGCTTGAAGTACACGGCGATTCGATGATTGACGCCGCTATTTGCGATGGCGATTATGTAGTAGTTAGAGAGCAGCATGAGGCTGTAAATGGAGACATTGTTGCAGCACTGTTAGATAACGAAGCAACTGTTAAAACTTTCAGAAATGATCACGGTCACGTATGGCTTATTCCACATAATCCGGCTTACTCTCCTATTGACGGATCACACGCAACTATTATGGGAAAAGTTGTTACAGTTTTGCGAAAAATCTAACAAATATAACTGCTTAACAAACAATAGAATTTAACACAACAAGTTGCAATTTGTTATTAACTCATAGAGTTAAAGCAGCAGAGAACATAGATGGCAAATCATAAAAAACAAGTTCTAAAACGCAAAACTTAAAACCCAAACCCTAAAAAATCTCCCCACCTATTCACAAACGAACTAAGTGGGGAGATTAATACTTATTTACGCAAGTGGATGCGAATCCTTAATTGTCACTGAAATTTCACGTCCATTTGGAGCTGCATAGCTAACAGTATCACCAGCATGAGCACCCATAATAGCTGCCCCAATTGGAGATTCCGGGCTAATAACGTCATAATCCGTAGCTACAGCAATATCGCGAGAACCAAGAACATAAGTCATTTCTCGACCTGCAAGCTCAAGAGTAACCAAAGAACCATTGCCAACAGTGCCATCCTTCGGTGCTTCAAGAATCTTCGCATTACGAAGCTTTACAATAAGCTCATTAATGCGACCTTCATTCTTTCCTTGCTCTTCACGAGCAGCCTGATAACCACCATTTTCAGACAAATCACCTTCAGCACGAGCTGCAGCAATACGCTCAGTGATTTCTTCTCGATACTCACCTTCACGATGTGCTAACTCTTCTTTTAGTTTGTCATACGCTTCCTGCGTAAGTAAAATAGTTTTTTCTTCAGCCATTGCTACCTCCTTATACAACAATCTCTAAAAATAAAAACTATGCGTTCGTAAATAAAATTCACGCTCTTCTATCAACGAGTTGAAATAATATCAACAACAAATACCAACGTGTCTCCGCCGCCAATACCGGCTTGCGGTATGCCACGAGAGCCATAACCATACTCTGGAGGAATAGAAATCAACAAACGAGATCCAACATTATGACCTGGAACAGTACGATCCCAGCCCTGAATCACTTGACCGACACCAATACCAAAACTAGCTGGAGTATGACGAGCAAAGCTTGAATCAAATGGCTTGTCGCTACCCCAAACCACACCATGATAATTCACAGTTACAGTGTCACCTGCACGAACTACAGGACCATTACCTTCAACTAATTCAACAACTTTAAGGCCTGCTGGCGGTTCAGATTCAGGGAACGTCACCGTTGGCGTAGTGCCAAATTCTGCAATCACTTCTGGCATATCTTGTGCCATATTTCCTCCTTTACAAACTCCAAACAGTATAATCTGAACAGTATAACATCTACACAGACAGCTTTTAACCATCCTGCATTACTAAAGCAGCGCATTTTAAATAGTACATTTAAGTAAATGCACATTCGAATAAATGCAGTTTAGACTAACACTTCCTAGATTAACCTGTCCTAGATTAGCACTGAAACGTTACGTATGTACATGAAATATACGCATTGTGTATAACTTAGCAAAAATTAATCTCAAAACATCAACGAATTAATGCAAAAATATTAGCAAATTAGCACTCAACAACGTTTACAGCTAGCCCACCTTTTGAGGTTTCGCGATATTTAGACATCATGTCATGACCAGTTTCTTTCATAGTCTTAATCGCTTTGTCAAGGCTTACCATGTGCGAGCCATCTCCAAGCATTGCCATTCGAACAGCATTAATTGCTGTATTTGCAGCCATAGCATTGCGCTCAATACAAGGAATTTGTACCAAACCGCCTACAGGATCGCAAGTTAATCCCAAATGGTGTTCTATACCGATTTCTGCAGCATTTTCAACCTGTTCCGGGGTCCCTCCCAACACTTCGCACAATCCTGCAGCAGCCATCGAACAAGCAGAACCAACCTCTCCTTGACAACCAACTTCAGCTCCAGAAATTGAAGCATTTCGCTTAAATAAGTAACCAACAGCACCTGCAGCAAGCAAGAAACGTACAATTCCATCTTCATCAGCAGAATCAACAAATCGCCAATAATACTGCAATACTGCAGGGATAATTCCTGCAGAACCATTCGTTGGAGCAGTAACAATACGCCCACCACCAGCATTCTCTTCACTAACAGCGAGCGCAAAAAGATTAACCCACGCAGAGTCTGAACTTTCTAAAGCAGCATCCGAACGACGACGATTGTTACGAAGCATGTCTGAATTTGCAGCTAAACGCTCATACATGTGAGGAGCTCTGCGAGGCACATCAAGACCTCCTGGCAAAATCGGTTGCTTTGAGTTGCATCCGTTTTCTACACATTTACTCATAACTTTCCAAACATGCAGCAAATAGTTGCGCACGTAGTCAGCATCACCTTCATGCAATGCAAGCTCGTTTTGCCACACAACATCGCTTATTGACATATACTTTTCTCGGCAAATATTTATAAGCTCGTCGCATGAAGTAAAAGGATAAGGTACAGTGGAATCTTTTGTTTGATTTGAGGAGCTTGCAGCATTATCACTACTATTTCCGTTATTACTTTCGCTATTACTTTCGCTATTATTCTCGCTTACACCATTCTTATTGGCATTATTTTCATCTTGCTCAGTAACACGCTCATGCAAGCCAACCATTGCATCATCTGCACACCCTTGACGAATAAATCCGCCGCCAATTGAATACCAAACTTGCTCATCGATTTTATTTCCGTCAGAATCAATTGCAACAAAACGCATTCCATTAGGATGAACAACCATTCGCATCCATTTTTCAAAAATTACGTCCTTATCGTAATCAAAAGCAATAGTATGTTCACCTGCAAGCGTTAAAGTGCCAGTTTTTTTGCATTCCTGACGAATAGTAAGCATATGATCAGTGTCTACATTATCTGGAAGATTTCCTTCAAGACCTGCAACGCAAGCGCGATCAGTGCCATGACCAAGACCTGTTAAAGACAGTGATCCGTAAAGAGTCACACTTACGTGCGCAACGTTTGCAAGACTACCACTTTTTTTAAGCGATGAAACAAACGAACACGCAGCTCGCATAGGACCTACTGTATGTGATGAACTAGGACCAACGCCTACTGAAAACATCTCTAAAATACTAAACACGTATCTATTGTAAGCATCATTAAGCTCACGTCGACACACTAATTACATGAGAAATATGTTAGATTGTTCACTTCTTACTTTGTTTAGATAACAAGTTTGCTAAACTCACGCACACAAACCATAAGATTACAGCTAAAACAACAGCTATAAGCATTACAGTAAACGCGCTTCCTGCAGTCGGCACGTGAATTTCGAAGAATTTTGCAGTAAACGGTATAAAAGCTCCAGCAACTCCAGCTGCAGCAAATAGCGCAACCATAATTCCTCTCCACGAGCGCAACGGCTTGGCAACGCTTGCAAGCACGAGTATGCCGAGAACAAATACGATTACGGAACAAATACTGCGAGTAGTTGCCAAAGCTTGCACGTTTGAGACAATAAAACGAGATGCTATCAAATTATTTGCAACAACATCGTCAAGATTTAATCCCAAAACTCGCGGAGCTATAACAGCAGTAGCGAGCACAGAAGCAGCTATAGCAAATCCGCTAGGAACAGCAAAATGAACAACTCGCTTCAAGAAACCTGGAATGTATCGACGAGTATTAGGTGCTAAAGCGAGCAAAAATGCTGGAATACCAATAGTTAAAGAACCAATATAAGTAATGTGACGAGGCAAATACGGGAAGTGCAACGCTAGAAGCACAACTCCTGCAGAAATAAGCGCAGAATAAACAGTTTTTACAAGGAATAAGCCAGCCACACGTTCCATATTTGCCATCACTTGCCTACCGCGAGCCACAACATCCGGCAAATGCGAGAATCGTGAATCAACAAGAACCACTTGAGCTACAGCTTTTGCAGCAGGAGCAGCATTGCCCATAGCAACGCCCAAATCAGCTTCTTTAAGAGCCAAAGTATCGTTCACGCCATCACCAGTCATAGCAACAACATGACCTTGAGTGTGAAGCGCCTGAACAATCGCTTTCTTTTGATGAGGAAGCACGCGCCCAAGCACATCCACATTTTCAAGCACTTTAGCCAATTCGTTAATATCTTCTGGCAATTTTCTAGCGTCCATTGCAGCAGGCTTGCGATCTCCTGTTAAGCCAACTTTTGCAGCAACAGCCGCAACTGTTGTAGGGTTATCTCCCGAAATTACGCGGCAACGCACACCCTGCTCACGGAACCATTTAAGCGTTTTGCGAGCATCATCACGAATACGCTCAGAGCAGCGAACTAAAGCAATAGGATGAGCATTTACGCAAATAGTTGGAGAATCGCCAAAAGTTTTATCTGTTTCTGTTACGCTACTTACGCTGCTACTATCGCTACTTACTTTTGCAAGCAGCAGCACGCGCTCACCAAGCTCCGCATAAGAATTAACTTTCGCTAAAAGTTCATTAGTATTTGCATAATCAATCGCGCTGAGCAACACTTCCGGAGCACCCATATACCAAGTTGCACGCTCTCCACTGCTTTGTACATATTGCACAGCACTCCACTTTCTAGCAGAAGAGAATGGAAGACGGTTAGATACATGCTGGCTAGCTGCAACTCCTTTAGAGCCAAGCCCTTCCATAATCGCAACACCTGTTGCGTTCGGATTTTCTTCATTTGATAAGTCGAATAAAGCTTGATTGGTTTGCAAGTTGGTCTGCAAAGATATTTCGGCACCACTATTATCTAGATTTTCCACGCCAACGAATGCAATACCACCGTCGGTTATAGTGCCAGTTTTGTCCAGATTCAAGCAGTCTACGCGCGCTAAAGTTTCTACAGATTCCAACTCCTGAACTAACGTTTGCTTACGAGCAAGCCGCATAGCAGCCACCGCAAAATTAAGCGAAGTAAGAAGAACCAATCCTTCTGGAATCATGCCAACAACGCCTGCAACAGCAGAAACAACAGCTCCCCTCCAAGCACCAGTCTGCCAAGCTTCAACAAATCCGCCAACCTTGTGCATTTGCGACCACACAAGCAGCACACACAAAGGCACCACAACCATCGTCATATACTTCAAAATCGTGTTAATTCCACGGCTTAAGTCGGAAATTGTTTTGGTATAAACTTTCGCTTGCGCCGCCAATTTTGCCGCATAACTGTGCTCTCCTACGGCAGTAACACGCGTTAAAGCCATTCCAGAAACTGCAGTAGATCCGGAATAAACGTTATCACCTTTTGCTTTTCGAACTGTAGCAGACTCGCCCGTGAGCATGGACTCATCCATTTCCAAACCCCACGATTCCAACACTTCTACATCCGCTGGAACCTGCTCGCCAGCTCTGAGCCACAAAACATCCCCAAGCACAATATCTTTGTGCGGAATCTCAATATTTTTTCCACCTCTACGCACCATTGCGTAAGACGCCACAAGTATAGAAAGCCTATCCAAAGTGCACTTTGCTTTTAATTCAGTCACAATGCCAATTCCAGTATTTACCAGAATTACCACACCAAAAACAGCATCCTTCCACGAACCAGTGGCAAGCACAACAACCATTGCTGTGAAAATAATCGCGTTAAACAATGTAAACACGTTCGCGCGCACAATATCCATTAAAGAGCGAGAAGTCTGCTTAGAAGTAATATTCACATCTCCGCGAGAGACTGCCTGCGCAACTTCTTCTGTGCTCAAACCAGAAACTTCTACTTTAGGAAGCACCGCAATAGCGTTATTTTTGCTAATTTCTGTAGATGCCATTGCGTTTTGTTCGTTATTTGTCATTTATAATCACTTCCCTACCGTGTGGCGTATTGTCAATTATTGCTCGAACAATGCTTAGCAAAGACGAACGCTCAAATTTTGATTTCTTGCTTTTATTGTTTAAAGATTCGCTATTTTTTGATAAATCAGATTCATGAATATTTTTTCCAATTCCACTTCCATCGCTATCAAAATACAAAGTAGCTGCGTATAAAGTTGCGTCTTTTGGTGCTTTTACAGGATTTATTAACGCAACTGGCACTCCAGCGTAACGCGCGTATTGCAGCGCAGAAATCCATGCTTTGCTTTCGTTTTGTTTATTGCGAGTGCTGTTATTAAGCTTGTTATTCTCTTTTATATTTGATTGATTATTAGCGTTATGCGGATCGTCAACGCCTGTTACGTCGAGCGCGTCTATAAGTATTAATGAAACAGGTTGCTCGCTTGCAGCGCGAATAGCTTGCTGAGCCGCTTCGTTGGGATTAATAACATTTGATAGTGGCACATAAGAAGCACTCAATTTTGACGTTTTACAATGCTTCATAACTTCGTCATCAAGCGCAGCTAATTTTGAACCAATCACAAGAAGATGAATATCATCAATATCCACACCATCGTGGATTATGTCTCCAACGCGACCAGTATTCCCAACAGCTTTACCCTGCGGCTCGCAAGCACCCAACGTGCTCAGTGCTAAAGCAGTTACGACAGCAGTCGCAAAAATAGTAATAGCGCGTTTAGAAAACATAAGACTTTTATATACCACACCTTCAACATAAGTGGTGGTTTGGCAAGTTTCAACATTATCGACCGATTATCCTACCCCTTTTCAAGTAGTTCTGCTACTTTTGCTGAGTCTCCTTGCTGTATTTAATCATAATGAAACTACACCTCCCAAATTGGTACTTTTAGTTCAAATTCAGAGATGCAGTTCAACGCATACGCAGGCTCTACAAACTAAATCCTCCCATTTTGTTATCTGTAGCTACATTTTGATTCTATAGTGCTAATTTCTATTCCCAATAATTTCTTAGTAATATTTCTAACATCACTCTTATTCAATAAACATTTTGGACCAATACATATTTTTTCTATAATATCTGGAGTAAAGTTTAGTTTAACAAACTCAGTAATGTTATCATTCCCAATAATTCTAAAATCATGTTCTAATGATTTTAAAGACAATCTTTCAGTAAAAGCATCATGATTGTTAACTATCTTTTCAAATTTCAAATCGTCACAATAAATAAGGCGTATTTCTTTTTCTTCAGCAAAAGCAGGATTTTTATATTTCACAAGTTCAGGAATTAATTCATGTAAAAACACCTCTATTTTTTCTTCTCTCTTTGTAATATTTTGCTCACTAATCACCGTATTTATTGTGTCTGCTACACATTCAACATCACTTTCTATATCATCATGAACCACACTATCCGTATAAATTACTTTTTTAAACAATAAATTATCGAATTTTGTCAATTTTTCTAAATTAAATCCTATTGAAACTCCTTTTCCATCATCGGCATATCCTTTCCACTGACTTAACATATCTGATTCTTCAGAAAAACAGCAAATATATACGCTGTTCTGTCCTTTAGATTCTAGTATTTGCATTAATTCTTCGCATGTAAAATCTAGACACGAACGATTTGTCATCCCATGGTAAAGCGATCCTGATGCTTTAAATCCGTCATTTGAATTGTTTCTTTCATCATTTAGTTTATCAATATACCATTTTATTTCTAAATTATCATTCATTTTTAGTGGATCTGAAAGATAAATAGATTTATTCTTAATAATATTCAAAAATGTGCTTAAAGAACAATAATAGTAACCTATCATATATACTATCCTCTAATAAAATTCATTTGTTTATTCATCTTGCCAAGCATATCTAATTCACATCTTACACTTTTAGAATTAGATTATCTCATTTTAATTTATTTTCGCACTATTACTCAATACACTGTTCTTATATCAACGAATTTTTCTTTTACTTTTATAGTATTATAAATAATCTATGATTTTATATTTTATCTATGTTGTATTATCAAATAAAAAGATTCTTCTTCTATAGGTTGATAAACAAATTAAATTTATAAAACTAATTTCTTCTGTTGCACGATTTTAGTTCCAAATACTTTAAAATTCACTACTGCATTTAGATGAATAAACTTATAAACTTCCCAATTAAATGTCTTAGTTGCTTCACCTGTTCATTTGCTCATATGTTGTTTAAATAGTTTATTCTCTGTAAGCTCATCTAGCATAAGATGATAATCTTCTACACTTTTGTTAATTAATTTTTTAATTCTTCTAGAGCTCTGAAGCATAAATATTTGTAAATCATTGATATAATTCACCAATTGACTTCCACTTAAATTCAGATATATAGACTCTTTGACTTATAAACTAAGATTCCACTAATTAAAATTAGAGTATAGAGAATTAAAGTATAGCAAAAATAACTCAACCATTGACACCACATGTAACACCACTTATACTCTTATAAAACTTTCAAAAAATTATCAGAATATAAAATCAAATATGACTAAAACAAATAAATCTAGCAAAAATATCTCTCACAAAAATAAGTCCAAAACACTAACAAATAAAAGACTCAGCTACTACATGTCACTCCCATACAAGCTGGAGATTGTAAAAGATCCAGATGAAGGCGGATTTGTGTCCTACTACCCTGATTTGCCAGGATGCATAAGTTCGGGAGACTCCGAACAGGAAGCAGCAGCAAATGCACAGGACGCTAAACACGCTTGGATTGAAGCAGCTCTTGAAAGCAAAATCAACATAAAAGAGCCGTCTTACCATGAGCTGAATGACTATTCTGGTCAATTCAAACTGCGTCTCCCTAAAGAATTACACAGGCAATTGGCTGAGCAATCTCAAGCAGAAGGCATAAGCATGAACCAGTATTGCGTGTATCTTCTTTCGCAAAATAACGCTATTGAACGCGTTCTTGAGCGAGCGTAGAGAATAAATACTGCATACTAATTATTAGCAATTACTTACAAATTAAAGATTTGCTGGCGATTAATCTGCAATCACTTGCAATCATCCGCAATTACTTGCAGCGCAACTTCAATACCTCGAAGCATATCAACTAAACTCATAGAACTCGTAGTAGGCTTATCAAGAATCTGCTCAGGCAAATATGGAACGTGAATAAAACCACTCTTAATCGGCAATTTTTTAGTCTGGCAATAATGACAAACACTGTAAAGCACGTCATTACACACGTACGCGCCAGCAGAAAAAGACACAGACGCCGGCAATTTTGCTTTATTTAAAGCATCAACTATGTTCACAACTGGCAAAGTCGCTTTATAAGCCACATCACCATCCTGCACAACAGGCTCATACCAAGGCTTATACCCACTATTATCCGGTATACGCGCAGCTCTACAGTTAATGCCAACATACTCAACGTTAAAACAAGCAGAACCACCAAATTGCCCTAATGAAAGCACAGCATTAGGGTGAACTTCCTCTATTTTCTCAATAACTTTTTGCGCGCCCTTGCTAAATTCCGTAGGAATCTGCAAACGAACAAGTTCCACACCCTCAGGCGCATGCACTGATTGCGCAATCTCCCACGACGGATTTATAGACTCATTATTAAACGGCGTAAAACCAGTAATCAAAATACGCATCACAATACCCCTTCATACGAATATCACTTTATAAAACATTAAAACGCATCACAAAAAACTGTACATATGTGAATGTCACTGTATATAAACTGTATACAAACTTCAGGATTCAACTACGTAATTCATGTTCGCAAAAAGATTAGTGATAGTCAGATTGTGAAATAACCACACAACTCCCTCACAACACGCACAAAATCAAAATTGGTAAGACTCGCATTCGTGTAATAGTATTGTGCATTGGATGTGCATTCGCGCCGCAGCGTGAATTAAACAAAGCAGTTGAAGCACATACAATAATTTCAACAGAATTCAACGACGAAAAGAGATTACCGATGACGAAGATCATTCAGATTGGCGCAAATCATGCTGGCACTGCCTGCGCTAACACCATTTTGAGCTACCCAGGAAACGATCTTACAATCTACGATCAGAATAGCAACATTTCCTTCCTTGGCTGCGGTATGGCTTTGTGGATTGGCAAGCAGATTAAAAGCAGCGATGGCCTGTTCTACCAGAAGCCAGAAGATTTCGTTAAAAAGGGCGCTAAGGTAAATCTGGAAAGCAAAGTTCTAGACATTGATTATGCAAAGAAAGAAGTAACAGTCGAGCTTAAAGACGGATCGGTTATTCACGATTCTTACGATAAACTCGTTCTAGCTACTGGCAGCCTTCCAAACAAGCCACGCATTAAGGGCATTGATTTGGAAAACGTGCAAATGGTAAAGCTTTTCCAAAACGCGCAAACTGTTATTGCTAAACTTCAAGAGCGCGATTTTAATAACGTTGTGGTTCTTGGCGGCGGCTACATTGGCGTGGAGCTTGCGGAAGCTTTTAAGCGCCTTGGCAAGAACGTGACTCTCATTGACATGGAAGACCATATTCTTAACGGCTACTTTGACCCAGAGTTTTCCGATAATTTGAAGAGAATTATGGAAGATAAGGGCATTCACTTTGAGCTTGGTCAAGCTGTTGAAGAGATTGTTGGAGATACTGAAGTTAAGGCTGTTAAAACAAGCAAGGGCACTTACGATGCCGACATGGTGATTTGCGCTATTGGATTCCACCCAAATGTTGCTCTTGGAAAAGATCATTTGAAGCAATACGAAAATGGCGCTTTCCTAGTTGACAAGAAGCAGCAAACTTCCGATCCAGACGTGTACGCAATCGGCGACTGCGCTACAATCTACGACAACGCTCGAGACCGCGTAAACTACATTGCGCTCGCTACTAACGCAGTTCGAAGCGGCTTGATTGCAGGTCACAACATTTGCGGAACTCCTGTAGAAACCGAGGGCGTGCAAGGCTCTAGCGCAATGATGATCTACGACTACAAGCTTGTTTGCACCGGCTTGAGTTTGACTGCCGCTCAAAAAGAGGGCATGGACGTTAACTACGTTGATTTTGAGGATACTCAAAAGCCTGCGTTTATGGAAGTTGAGAATCCAAAGGTGAAGATTCGCATCGTTTACAAGAAGGATACGAAGGTTATTGTTGGTTGCCAATTGGCTTCTAACTACGATATGTCTGCCGCAATTCACCTGTTCTCGCTAGCTATTCAAAAGAAAGTCACGATTAAGGAGCTTGCTTTGTGCGACATCTTCTTCATGCCTCACTTCAACCAGCCATACAACTACATTACGATGGCTGCTTACACGGCTTTGTTGAAGGGATGATTAAACTTTGCTGATTAGCTTAGGCTGAATCACTTTTTCTGATTAGCTTAAATCGCATTTATTAAACCAAGCAATCTGTTCTATAATGGAGCAGTTGCTTGGTTTTTTAATCATCCGCGCACAAATCGCGAACCAAAACGCGCACTATTAGCATAAGACATGCAGATTAAAACAAAGGAGTCTAGGATGAAGCAGCTTTCTATTAAACCAACTATTCATAAGTTCGAGAACGCACGCGACTTCGCGCAAGAATTCAAGCTCAGCAAGGGCGATTTGGTTATTACAAACCAGTACATTTGGGAGCCTTATTTTGGCGATTTGAATCTTGATTGCGACGTGATTTTCCAAGAGAAATACGGCAAGGGTGAGCCGAGCGACGCAATGGTTGATGCAATCGTTAGTGACATTCACACAACTCCAAAGCGCGTGATTGGCATTGGCGGCGGCACTGTTTTGGATATTTCGAAGGTTTGTGCATTGAAGCAAACAAGCCCGCTTGAAGACTTGGTTGACGGCAAGATTCCTGCACAAAAAGGCGCGGATCTTATTCTTGTTCCAACTACTTGCGGCACTGGCTCCGAAGTTACGAACGTTGCGGTGTTCTCGCTTACTAAGCGCAATACCAAGAAGGGTTTGGCGAACGATGCTTGCTATGCTACGGACGCTGTTCTTATTCCAGAATTGTTAAAGAGCCTGCCTGATTACGTTTTTGCAACCAGCTCTATTGACGCTCTTACGCATTCGATTGAGTCCGCACTTTCTCCTATTGCAACCGAGCTTACAAAAATGTTTAGTTACAAGGCTTGCGGACTTATTTTGCAAAGTTATATGCGAGTTGTTAAAGAAGGCAGCAGCGCAAAAAGCAAAGTTGTAAGCGACTTGGTTTCGGCAAGTCTTTACGCTGGCATTGCGTTTGGTAACGCTGGCTGCGGTTGCGTTCACGCGATGGCTTATCCGCTTGGTGGAACTTTCCACGTGGCTCACGGCGAAACGAATGCAGCTCTTCTTACAAGCGTTTTGCGATACTATGCTAAGCACGACGAGAATAACGCAGAAAACACTGAGCTTTCTAAGCTTTTTGACTTTATGGCAAATATTCTTGAATGCCAGAAAACAGACGTATTAAATAAGCTTGACGAAGTTCTTAACACGATTCTTCCTAAGCACAAGCTTCACGAGTATGGCATGACCGAGGATATGATTCAAAGTTGGGCTGCAAGCGTTGTCAAAGAGCAGCAGCGACTTTTGAAGAACTCCTACATGCATATGGACGAAGCCGCCATTGCCGAAGTCTACGCGTCTACTTTCTAAAGTCGGATAACGTATTTATAAAGTAACTAAATTAAACAAAATTCACTAAAAAATCCCCGCAACCAACAAGAGCTGCGGGGATTTTAATTATCGCGCCTGCATGAACGCTTATGCATCAAGCGTTATTACAGGATGCAAATCAAACATTTTTACAGTACGCTTCATGCGGAAGGCAATGCTTGTTATGGCAATCGCAATAACGCCGAAAAGCACAAGCATTCCAATGCCTGAAACTATTTCACCACTGTTCTTTCCAGACATTGCTTGACGCAACCCCATAATCGAGTACGTCATTGGCAAATATGGGTGAACAGCTCTAAAGAATGCCGGCGTCATTTGTACTGGGAACGTTCCTGCAGAGCTTGTGATTTGCAACATAAGTAGCACAATCGCAACTATTCGCCCTGGCATGCGGAACACCACCATAATCATTTGCATTATAGCCATAAAGACTATTGACGCTAGAATCCCCAGCGCGTAGAATGCAACAACATTATCGATTTGGAACTTCAACGCTCCTTGAACAACGCCCATAAGAATAATCGCTTGCGAAACGCCCATAATCACAAACGGCGTCAAGCTAATAAGCGCGCTTTTAAGCGGATTCATGCCGTTTAGTATCGCTCGCCTATCCATAACTCTCAAAACGAATGTTGCCATAAGAGCACCAACCCAAAGGGCGATGGAAATAAAGTAAGGAGCAAAACCAGTTCCATAGTTTTCAACGTGCGAATACTCGTGCTCCTCCAAGGAAACTGGTGCGCTCATCATCTTACTTTTTTGAACAATACCGTTTACTTTTCCAGACTTTTGAGCATCTTTAAGCCCGTCATGCAATTTCTTAGCACCATCAACAAGCTTTGGAGTGTTATCAGATAGTTTCTTAACACCGGAATTAAGCTGATTAGAACCGTTCACTATTTTCGCAGAACCTTGTGCAGCTTCATTCACGCCACTATTTAGCTTCTCACTACCGTTACTTACTTGAGCCAAACCGTCAGCAAGCTTGTTTGTGCCAGCAACTAACTTATTCGAACCAACATTAACTTTCTCCATGCCTTGCATAAGAGCGTCAGCACCGCCCTTTATTTGCAAGCTTCCTGCAGAAAGCTTGTCTGCTCCAGCGCTTAAAGCAGAAAGATTTGTTTCTAGAAGATTAGAATTTTCACCTAATCCTTCTGCCAATCTTTGCAAATTAGCAAGCACGTCTTCCTTTGTTACTGCTGGGTTTTGCGCTTGCATAAGAAGACCAGTAATTTGTGCTTTTGTTTCAGCGTTTCCAGCTTTAACATGTTCTTCTAATTCGTTGCTTGAAGCTGCAAGCTTTTGAGCTCCTTCATAGAATTCGCTTGTCGCTGCCGATAGCCTTTGCGTTCCTTCGCTTAACTGTTGGGCTCCGTTTGCTAAATCTTGCGTTTTTTGTGCAAGATATTGAGCTCCTTCTTTGCTGCGAGCATTGGCTTCAGTTAGCGTATTCGCGCCTTTTTGAAGCTCCCCTAATCCGCCTTGAAGTTTTTGCAAAGATTGCGAAAGTTTATTCGACCCATCTGCAAGCTTATTTATTCCGCCTTGCAAAGACTTTGAACCTTCATGCAATGCTCCAGCACCGTTTGCAGCAGCACCAAGAGAATCGGAAGCTGAATTAACTTTCGCAAACATGTGCTCCCAATACTCTTGAGCAATCGCCTCGCTAATCTCAGTACGCATAGTGCGGAAAGCAGTTTTACCAATTTGTGAAGCCAGCATATTGCTTGCTTGATCGTACTTTACGTGAAGTTTTGCTTTAGTTGGAGTATCGTATTGCGCGGAAGCAATGCACTTACTGAAGGAAGCTGGAATAGTTGCTACCATAAAATAGTTGCCATTTTTAAGGCCCTTATTTGCTTCAGCACTATTTACAAAATTCCATTGGAAACCTTCACTACCGTCTTTTTGATTCTTTAAACGAGTTTTGATTTCGTTTCCAATGTTTCGCATTTTGCCGTTAATCATAGCGCCATTGTCTTCAACAACAACAGCCACAGGCACAGTATCCAAAGTCTTATAAGGATTTGTAAATGCCCATAAGTAAAGCGATCCGTATAAAAGTGGAATCAAAGCTACGGTTCCAATAACAAGCTTTCGAGCTTTTCCTTTCATCGTATTGTTAATCTCACGAAATGCAAGAGCAATAGTACTAACGTGCATTGTTTTCACCACCGTTTGCTTCACTTGTAGCAAGTTGAGAATCAGTATGAGAATTTTCTGTTTTCTCATTATTTGGCATAAGTCTTAAGACTTGATCCGCTTGCTTTTCTAACTCACTTTGCAAAACTCCAACAAGGCAGGAGCAGTAGTTTTTGCTAACATATTCGCGAATATCGGAAAGTAAGCATTCGCGTTGCTCACTAGTAAGCTCCGTCTCAATTCCATCAACAAATAGCAGCCACGGTTGCTTTAATAATGCCAACGCAATTGCCAAACGCATGCGCTCGCACGGAGTCAACTCTCCTATTGCTGTTTTGTGAGGAGAAAATACTTTCCATTGAGCAAGAAGATTGTACGCGTATTGGCGCAATGCTTCGCGATTTTTTACATCATTTTTATACTGTTCGCGAAATAGTGGCGAAGATGATGCGAGTTTTAGCTCACTCATCAAAGCTTCTTCTATTGTTTGCATTTTGTAGAATTCGTTAATTCCGTTGAATAATCCCAATCCCACATATTTACGTGATTTTTTAAAATCGTTAGGAAGAGTTGAGTCCGCAATAGTAAGAGTTCCGTTCGTAAATTTCATATAACCAGACAGTGCAAGCAGCAAAGCTGATTTTCCAGAGCCGTGTTCACCTGATATTGCAACGATTTGATGAGGCTCTACTTTTAACGATACGTCCCAAAATGGTGTTCTTCTAAATATTTGTAAGCCTAATTCTTTAGCTTCTAAAAGTGTTTTACTATCTTTCATAATTTGCATGTTTGACGCTTGTAATTAAGATATGTCGTAATATCCTTTTTACTTAGAGCGCCAGGCATTCCTCCTTACTCTAAATACTCTAAATAACTTATTTTCAGTTTTTTAGTTTTTCAGTTTGTTGTTTATTGTTTACTGCTTATTTTTAGATCTTCACAATTAGCAAAACAATTTTTAATTTTCGCATTGCTTTATCGCCACTTTTCAGCGGTAAACTCACGTTGCAATACTGCAATAAAACGGTGTAAAACCGAACATTTGGTGATTTATCAATTCTTCACCACTAATCATTTAGAATACTCTTTTGTGCAAACAATTGTTGAGTTACACTAATTTTTTTATTTAATTGTTTATATTTTATATTCACTCAAGAAACAAGTTGTAAACACTTCCATGCTATATTGTCTTTAATTACTAAATGTAAGAAATACATATGTAAGAATACGTATGCAAAAAATACAGACGTAAGCAATACGAAATAAAACGTATTGCTTCAAACAATATATTAAATTCAAGCATTTAAAGGGGTGAACGGCATGCTAAGTTTGCAAATTTTAAATATTATATTTAATCCGGTTATTGTGTCGGTTGTAGTGCTATGCGCACTTAGTCTTGCAAAACTTAATGTTTTGCTATCAATGATAGTAGCTTGCATTGCAGGTGGCATTGCCGGTCATCTTCCTCTTTTTGGTGACGGAAATCACACAATTATGGCTTTGCTTTGCGACGGTTTCTCCACCAACTCACAAACTGCGCTCGCCTACATTTTGCTTGGAACTTTTGCGGAAGCAATTACTGCAACAGGCTTAGCTCAAATTATTTCTAAAAAAATTAGCAAAATTATTGGCATGAAAAAGTACGCTCTACTTGCAGTACTAACTCTAATTGCGTGCATGTCTCAAAATATTGTGCCGGTTCATATTGCTTATATTCCTATTCTTATTCCGCCTATTTTGAGAGTTATGAATAAGATGAAGCTTGACCGCCGAGCTGCAGCATGCTGCACTGCTTTCGGTCTTGAAGTTCCGTATATTGCTATTCCATTTGGCTTTGGTCTTATTTTCCAAACTGTTATTGCTACGAATCTTTCTAAAAATGGCATGAAGGTTAGTGTTGCAGACGTTAGTGCTGTGAACTGGTATTTAGGTCTTGCAATGTTTGCATCACTACTTTTTGCTGTATTTGTGCTTTACAGAAAACCTCGCGAATACAAAACTACAGAAACTGACACTCGCGCAGCCGACGCCGTTGTCGGACCTCTTAAGAAACGCCACTACGTAACCATTCTCGCAATTATTGTTGTTGTAGTAGTGCAAGTTATCAGTAAAGATCTTTCGCTTTCGTCTATTGCAGGTCTTGCAACCATGATTATTTTTGGAGCAATAAAGTGGAATGACATTGACAATCAGCTTACTGGCGGCGTAAAACTCATGGGTCTTATTGCATTTGTGATGCTCATTGCGGGCGGATATGCTAACGTGATCCAAGCGACAGGAGGAGTTGAGGAGCTTGTAAACTTTGGCGTAGCTTCTATGGGACAGAACAAACTTGTTGCCGCATTTGTTATTACGCTTATTGGTTTGCTTGTGACTATGGGCATTGGCACTTCGTTTGGCACGGTTCCTATTCTTGCTGTTTTGTTCGTACCTCTTTGCCAGAGCATTGGTTTTAGCACTCCTGCAACGATTCTTCTTATGTCTTCCGCTGCAGCTCTTGGAGACGCAGGCTCCCCTGCTTCCGACACCACGCTCGGGCCTACTGCCGGCTTAAATGCGGACGGACAGCACAGTCACATTTGGGATACTTGCGTTCCAACATTCCTTATTTTCAACATTCCGCTTATGGTTGCAGGCATTGTAATATCGCAGTTTATTTAGCAGATTTCTTAAGATTAGATACTAAATATCTCATATTATTTAGCTAAATATTTAGCTAAATATTTAGTTGAATATTTAATAGAGATTAAGTATTTCGAAACGCAAAAGTGTTTATTGATAAAATTATCGATAAACACTTTTATTTTTTATCAAAAACATTATAATGTAACATGCAAATTTCGAATTTACAATATATTTATTGTATATTTCGAAATAAAATAAAATAAATTTATTTAGGTATCTAGTTAGATAGCTGATTAGGTAGTTGATTAGAGAGTTGGGTGTTTTATGAATAAGGCAGCGAAAATAATTCTGACTTCAACCATGATGGGTATTGCCACAGCAGCTTGCGCAGTATGCATGAGCCAAACAGCTTACGCTGCTAGTACTGATACAAATAACATAAAAACAACTACCCCCCCCCTGCCAATCTCACTAATCAAAATGATTTAGAAAATAGCACCAAAGCCAGCAATAATAAAGCTAACGAAAATAAAACTAGAAACGATAAAACAGAAGATAATAAATCTCGCGAAAATAAAGCCAGCATTGCAGAATACCGCGGTATAACTCCATCTACTACAACTACTACAACTGCTAAGACTACGGAAACAGAAGCTACAACAGAAAAAGCAGACTCTCAGGAAGAAACTGTTTCATATCCACAAATGACAGTGGCAGAACCAGGTGTAGCGGTTACCATCAAGCCAAAGTTCATGCGCGGCGATAAAGAGATTACGTTAGCTGAATCAAAGAAATACGGTCCTTGCCGAGATTCTTATGAGTATATACGCGTCGAATATAAGAACGGCGACAAATACGAACTTGCGTATGGCAGTGCTATAACGCGCTCTGAAGATTATAGCTACACGTTCAAATGGCGCACGAGCGCAGCTCGCGAACATCCTAACGCTACCATCCGCGTCACAGGACTTCGTATGTATGACAAGAACGGGAAGCAACTCCAAGAAGAGATTGTTCCAACATTTAAGACTGCAGGCTCGGAGAATCATAAGCCTGAGCCAAAGCCATTTGCGTTTGACAGGAACGAGCTGTCGGCAGCACTCGCAACCGATGCAAGTGGTGAATATGTTCGCTGGCGAGCAATAAATAATTCCACCAACTCTAACTCAGAACAAATGACTGCGTACAGTGATTATCTCAATTATGATCCTGATAAAAAAGTGTTGACTACAACTGCAAGCACGGAGCCGTTTAAGAATGAGAAGCAAGGTGTTGTTGCAAGGAAATACAACAATATCACCCTCAAGACCTTGAAAGCTGGCGAAACGGAACCTACGGCCGTAGACGGTATTAAAGAAACGCCGTGGTTTTTTAAGAACCAGCAGTATGCGAATATCTGGAACGAAATTAATCAAACGACAATTGGTTCGCATAATTTTAAGAGATCCAACATTGAACAAAGAATCGGTGGCAAGGGGCTAACTGGCCTGAAATACGACTTTGGAAAACAAGGCATCACTGGTACACCTACCATTACAGACTGGAAAGAAGGCGAAACAACTCGTACACTTACCATCTATATGGCAACAATTCGTAGGGGCGATGATGGCTCGGAAACTATGAGCTTAAGCATGTTTGAATGGCCAGTGAGTAATCCACAAGCAACTCCAGTTCTAGACCCTACGAAACCGCAGCCGCCACAATTTACTGATAGCACTAATAAATTGGCTGAAGGACTAGCCACTGATAAGAGTGGACAATATATACGCTGGCAAGTGACTAGTACCGATATGTATCGAGCAGCGGCATATAGCAACTATCTCAAATATGATCCCAATAACAACGTGCTAATCGCAGAACCGTGTACTATCCCATTTAGTAATGCTGAGAACAACCATAACGTTGTTGCAAGGAAATATACCAATATCACGCTCAAAATACTAAAGGCTGGCGAAACGGAACCTAAAGTTGTAAAGGACATTACAGAAACCCCGTGGTTCTTCAAATACAAAGAATATCAAGAAATTTTTAACGCGGTTACCAAAACTACAATTGGTTCAACAACTTATAGCGATCTGGCAGGAAACTATCATGAAGTAATGATTGGCGGTGATGGTTTAAGCGGCTTAACGTTCAATTTTGAAACTAAAACTGTTATCGGCACTCCTACCATCACAGACTGGAAGGAAGGCGAAACAAGTCGCACAATTCCTGTTTATAGAGTAGAGACTTGTCATGTACCGAATACATACACGAAAACTATGGGAATATCTGTGACGTATTTGACAGTAACGAGACCAAAGCCGGAACCGCCAAAACCGGAACCACCAAAACCACCTGTTGTTCCATCAACACCAAAACCGGAACCAGAACCAACTCCTGTTACAACTCCAGAGCCTAAGCCTGAGCCTATCCCAGTGCCTATAATTTCGGAACCGGAACCAGTGCCAACGCCAGTGACAGAACCAGAGCCAGAACAAGAAGAGACAACGGAAGAAGTACCAGCTCCACAAACACACGAACCGCTCGCACGCACCGGTTCTGCAACCTCAACCATTGCAGGTACTGGATTAGCATTCTTGCTGTCAGCCTTCGGCGCATTTTCGCTTAAACGCACGCGCATTGGCAAACACAGCAAGTAAAAACGCAACTAGCGAATAACACAAATGACTAATAAACGCCAGTCGAGTTGAATAAACTCCCTGGCGTTTATTTTTAAATACCAATCAACCAATCGCAAAGTAGCCAATCGCAAAGTAGCCAATCGCTGCAAATTTATAACGATTGACCACTAAGACAAGATTCCCGACGATTTAGAAAAGCCATTCAAATAATAAAATAACTTAAGCTACAACCTCATTATGAAATAACATCAAAAAGAAATTCATATCTTGCATTATTTCTTCCCAAGAAAGACTTTTAGCCCAAGGTGCTTTCCTTTGGTAATCCTTCCACTTTATTCTCATCACTTCACTATCTTTAATCCTATCGAAAATTTCATTCACGTTACTCAGTAAATAAAGGGTGTCTCTCGTTTGAGAAGTAGCGTAAAAAGCTTTAGCAATCTCTTCTTTCTTAAAGACATTATCTCCTTGAGACACTCTAAGAGCATGCAAATCATAAAAATCTCGCATTCTCGTGTTAAATTCTTCCCTCACAAGAATTGTTTGCAACTTTTCTGCTAAAATCGTTGCAATTGGATAAGTCAATAAAGAGATAGATTTTGAGAACATTAAAGGCAATTCTGCTTCCATAGCAGATGGAGTAATAGCATGCCCAGTTGAAATATCGATTTTGACAGGAGTTTTTGTACCATCAAAATCTGCAATTAGGCTAGCTCGAACCCCTGGATAGTCAGATTCTTGCATAATAGAATCAAGCGTTTGTAGCGTAAATTTAACACCATCATCGATATTGATAGATATTACATCTGATATAAAAATACGCACATCATCTTCACTAAGAGAAATATTTTGCATAGTTGTATCAATATCCATTGTTGTACGAAGATTTACGCCAACAAGATAAGAAATCAGCATTCCACCTTTTAGAACAAAATTGTCTTTATACCGCGAGCGGGAAACACGATCTAAAAAACGCTCCATCATATATACGCGCATTAGCACGCGAGGATCTACACCCTTTTGGAGTGCAACATTCTTTATTTTTGCTTTAAGCTGATTAGCATCCTTCATTCTCATAACAACACCCCCAAATATTGTGAAATCAACTTTGAAATCCTAAATTTTTTAGCGTAATCGCTTAGTATATCAAGTCGCTTATCCTTTCTTTTAACATAAGCTTTTAACGCACCAAATACCACCTGTGCATCTATTTGAGAACGAGAACGCAAAATATCGCAAATTGTGCGCTCTAAATCATAAGAAGGCACAAGATTACCTTCAAGCGACATAAGATTCGTCTTACCAATTCCTAAAAAATCTGGTCTTATATAAAACACTCTAACACCAGTCTTAATTAGACTACTTGCATTATAAGTTGACGGAACAGTCACTGTTAAAGAAGAAGGCTCTCTATCAGTCAAATTATGTAAAAGAAGTGCGGACTCATGTGAAAAAACAGCAACAGATGTGCGCTTTGACAATAAATTCATTTCATCATTCCACAAACTGCTGTTAACATAAACGCCTTTTGATACACGCTCTAAGCTCTCATCTTTAATAAATCGATAAACACTAGACGGGCTAATTCCAAGTTCTTTGATGACACTATCAATGCTTAAAACTTGCTTTTTCTCTATGTAATTGCGCAATTGATCTTTTAACATTTGCCCACCTACTTAATGACACGTTTACGCTGATTTAATATATTATATCAGCATAAACGTATCGAATGCGCAAGCAAATCGTAAAGTGCAAATAGCCAAACCACATTTAACCAAATCACAAAGTAGCCAATCACTGCAAATTCGCGGGCGATTGGCTACATTAGATATACCGTCTAGCTAAACATTTTCACTAGCTCAGTATGCTATCAATATTCTTCTTATTGATTAGATTATCTTCGTCAAGAAAAGCCATCTGCTTTATTCCGCTTAAGCTTGCAATAAGCGACACTGGGAAGGTAACGATATTTTGATTAAGAGTACTAATGTTACTATTTACGATTCTTTTTGCCGCCGCCAGCTGCTCATTTTCATCGTTTATTTCCTCTTGCAAGTTCAAAAACTGCTCAGAAGACTTTAATTCCGGATAAGCTTCCGCCAAAGCAAAAATCTTCCCTATTGCATGATTCTGATTTTTGATTACCGAACTAGAATCCGCTGATCCCAATCCTTCTCTTAAACTCACTAAATCCACTAAGGTTGTTTTTTCGTACTTTGCAAACGACTGCGCAACTTTAAGCATTTGGCAAATCGTATCATATCTTTTAGCGAGCGCAATATCAACGTTTTTCCGCGACTCTTCTATAATCACCCTATATTTTCTTAGCCTATTTAACGTGCCTATAAACCAAGCAATAAGCGCTATAAGCACTATTGCAACACAAATTAGCACAGTGTTCTTATCCATAACGTCACTCATAACGTCTCCTTTAGTTCTAGTATTTTCTAATTTTGCAATTCGCTAGTATTGCAATTTCTACTTTTGCAATTTTTCTCTAATTACGTTAATTATTTCGTAATACTCAGCCAAAACATCTCTAAATCTTGCATATTCTCTTGTTAAAGATAGGTTTTCTACTCCAGATTTTCCTGGAGCGCCGAATAAATACCAGCCAGAGTCAAAGGCTGCAATAATGTGCTCGCTATCTAGATATATGCAAACTCTCATTCTTTTTTGCAAATTATTCATTAGTTCTATAAAACTTGGATCTAATACCAGTTTTGTATAAAAATCGTCTGTAGAAAAGATTGAATACGAGTTGTTAAATTCAATGGATTCTGTTTGGACTTCGCTCTCCTCTTTTGTTTTTCTACCATAGTATCCATTTAATTTTTTCCCCATAAAGTTCTTTCCAGTAACTGGAACGATTCTAATATGACCATTTATATTGGTTTTTGCGTTTATTAATAAGACTTGCCCAACAAAATCCGTTTTTTTAACACTTTTTCCACTTTCACTTCTAGAAAAGTGTATTGCTTGCATATTTGAAAATTCTGTTCTGAATTCATCGCCAAAAATTATGTGTTTACTTGAATAATACTTACTAGATATTGGCAGAAGATTATCAAAAATGCTGCTGTCAATTCCTTCGGAATTGTTTAATACTGTTCCAGGCAGAATCACATTTAAAATCGGCGTTAAAACATTATCCGCATATAGCGCGTCTACATCAACCTTATTATTTACAAAAAACTTACCTGCAAAGCAAACAACAAAAACACCTACTATTAGCAAATAATATTTGTAACGAGAGTAATCAATATTTGGAAAATAGTTATACAAAGTGCCTAAAACCATTACTACCGGTATTAATGGAATTAAACGAATTGGATCAAAAGAGTTATTTTTTACGTCTTCTTTTAAAGCACTTAATTTTCCTTGTATTTGGGGAGATTGTTCTATTTGTGCGAGTCTGTTTAAAACTTCTGGATTTGTAAATACGCTACCATATTTTACATTCATGTCATCTCCCTTTTATAAATCACTCGTCATTTTTGACATATTTTGCGAATCACTATGCACAACGTTGTAGGATTTGAATTTACAGTATCATTGTTTGGGTTTGTCTGATTCTGATTACTTGAATCATAGTTACTCTGGTCATTAGTCATACTGATTAAACTGTTCCTTATATGCCTTTTCTCTAACTCTATACAATCTAAATTACACAAGATCATTAAATAAAAACAGATTTTGACTAAAATTTATTTTGCAAAATTTTAAAGCAAAGAAAGCACTGCAAGTAACAGCGTAATTCCTTAAAATGTAACTCGAAAGCAGGTTGCATTGCTGAGAAAGTGGCCAATTGCTGCAAATTCGCACTTAATGGCTACTAACACGGGCTCAGAATCTATTGCGCTAAATTGCACAGCGCATTGAAAGCAAACCAGCTCCACAGCCTCACATAGACACAGTGTAAAGCGAGTAGAAGTAAGCCTTCTGATTCATAAGCTCCTCAAAGCTTCCGCGCTCAATAAGCTCGCCGCTTTTCATCACAAGAATCTCATCATATTGCTTAAGCGAATTAGCATCCAAGCGGTGAGTTACCACAAGTCGAAGAATTCCTTGCAAATCCAAAATAGACTGCGTTACGTTCGCGCTCGTCTCGTTATCTAACGCGATCGTTGCCTCATCAACCAGCAGAATCTCGGACTTTTTAAGCAAGCTTCGCGCAATAGCAATACGCTGCTTTTCGCCGCCAGAAAGATGACTACCATTCTCGCCACACTGATAATCCTTGCCTTTAGCAGCAATCAAATCATCCAAACCAGCCAAGTGAATCACGCGATTAACTTCCGCATTCGGGAACGGCTTAAAAAGCGTAATATTATCTAAAATCGAAGCATCAAACATAAACACAGACTGCTGCATAAGAGTAGTCTTATCGTAAAGCGAACTCTTGCTTACATTGCTAAGCTCGTGATTATTCAGCTTCACACTACCTTCATAATCCTTGTAGTATCCCATAAGCAGATTAATCAAACTACTCTTACCAGCTCCAGAAGGTCCTACTATTGCATAAGATTTTCCAGCTTGCAAAGTTAGATTTATATTTTTCAAGACTTTATGATCCAGGTCATAAGCGTACGAAACATCGCGCAAAACAACGCTTTTAATAGAATCGTCAATGATCTCGCCAGAATCTTCCTTAACATTACTCATATAATCAGCCATCTTGCTAATAAGCTTCTTAGCACCCTTCATCTCGCCAA
This sequence comes from Gardnerella swidsinskii, assembly GCF_023277705.1. Lineage (NCBI taxonomy): Bacteria > Bacillati > Actinomycetota > Actinomycetes > Bifidobacteriales > Bifidobacteriaceae > Gardnerella > Gardnerella swidsinskii. The sequence goes on along the minus strand of NZ_CP083176.1, from coordinate 1,453,744 downwards.
GCATTTGCGGAAGACTTGCAATAGGCTGAAGCACGCCGTTCATCAAATTAGTGAAAGCTAACACCATTCCAGCAGTAATAACGCCAACATGAGCGTTAACCATCCAAGCGCCAACAAGCATCACGCCAAGCTGAGTCCCAAGACTTGAAATAGTACCAAGAGCAGAAACAGTAGTCATCGTTTTTTCGCGAAGATTCTTCGTATGCTCAAGCTCCATCGACTGATTCTGATAACGGTTAATAACCTCTTGCTCCGCCTTAAAACTCTTAATAACCGAAACGCCGTTCAAAACATCCTTCGTTAAGGCTGTATAAGACTCGTTCGACTTGGAAACCTGCTCCTCGCGAGTGGCAATTCCGTTAGCTGTAAGAATCGAGCACGCCATTGGAAGCACAGAAATAATAAGAGCAATAACAGTGAGCAATGGACTATAATAAATCATAAGAGCCAGAGAGCTTACAAGCATAAGAACGTCTTGAACAAAATCAAAAATCTTCTTCAAATACTTTTCTTGAATACGCTCACAATCATTAGTAAGTACAGAAAGATACGTGCCGGAATTCGCGAGCGAAAAATCACTATAACTCTTCTGTAAAAGCTTCTTGATAACAGACTCTTTATACTGATTCATTGCTTTTTCAAGAAAGCGAGGGTACGAGCTGCGCTTCAACGCGAAAATCAGGGAGATTGCCAGCATAAAGGAAACAACAAGCAGCAAAATAGTAGTTAAAGAGAAAGCTCCTTTACCTGCCATATAGTCGAAAATAATTTGCAAAATCCAAGAAATAGCAGTGTAAATCATAGACAAGGAAATAAAAACTATCATCGAAAGAAAAGCTACAAGCTTGTTTTCCTTGAAAAATAGTTTTACGTAATTTTTTACGTCGGGATGTAGTTTGGATGATTGCTGATTCGCGGGCGATTGCTGATTTGCTGTATTGTCAGTTTTGTTCATTCTCGCTACCTCTCACTTCCTTTATATCTATTTGCTATTCTTGCTATTTTTGCTATTTTTCGCTAATAGCATTTTCGCAGCTAGCATTTTCGCTTTCGAATTGCTAATCCACTCTCTACTAAGTATTGAAAGACACACTATCATACTTATCCTGATTGGTCATGCTTATCTGCTTGATAACACCTATAAATGCTTAAACACACTTATACGTAATGCTTACTAGAAATAATAAGCATAGAGTTAAAAAAAAAATCAAATTAAATACGCAACACCGCTTCAACACAAAGCTCAAGCGCATACGCTTTAGAATCCCCGCCCCAATTGCGCTCATCATAATTTTCAACATCGTGCAAAGTATCTGCAGTGTAAAGAATCTCACCCCAAACAATCTCACGCATTTGCGCACAAGCCGCTAAAGCAGAACACTCCATTTCAACAACCGCGCATCCCTCCTGCTTACGATTAGCAACTTTCGTCTTAGTTTCACGGAAAAATCCATCCGTAGTCCACGTCTTAACTTCATGATAAGGCAAATTATGCGCCTGCAAAGTTTGCAAAATAGCATGCCTCGAACGCTCTGAAACATCAACATAACGACTTGGAGGCAAATAATGATAAGAAGTCCCCTCATCCCTTAAAGCTTTATACGGAACCAGAAAAACGTTTTCCGCATAATCAACTAGCGATCCGCAAGAACCAGCACTAACAACTTCACTAACTCCGTAAGAAATCAACCAATCTAAGATCTGAACAGCGGCAGGAGCGCCAACTGGGGCCTGTACTAAGCAGATTTTTTGTGTTTCTTCTTCTACTTCGCTGTTTGTATTTTCTTTTACTGTATCTCCTACTTTTTCTTCCAAAACATATATCGGATATTTTTTAGTTGCAGATTCAAAATTTGCTACAATCGTAGCTTTCCTACTTAAAGCATACTGATCAATTTCATCGCCTAAGAAAGCAAAAACCGCTTTAGATGGAAGCTGAACAGAAATATTATCGTGTTTTGGCATTAAAACTGCACTTTTATCGGAATCATACTCTAAAATTGGTAAATTATATTCTGTCATATAATCAACTCCATCCTACAAGCCATTCAATCCTATATACAAATACACACATTAATACGCAAAGATCACAAAATGGTCAATTGCTGCAAATTCGCACTTAATGGCCACTAGAGAATCATATTTTCTGCATCATGTCCTGTCTTTTATAAAACCGCAGCAATCGATTTCTGCTAACTCAATAAAACCAGCTGACTTATAAAAAGCAATAGTTTTTTCAGTACAATCCGTAGTCAATTGAATTTGACGAACATTAGGATAACAATCCACAATCGCCTTTAACAAAGCAGACCCTATCCCCTGCCTTTGATACTCAGGCAAAACGAGAATATCTTGAATAAAAACAACCGTGTACCCGTCACCAACAGCCCTAATAATGCCAACTAGCTCATCATTTTTATAAGCAGCTAAAATCTTGAGCGAATTGTTAAAACCATTTTCCAAAGCAGCTAAATCATCTGTGTACGCAGACCAACCAACGGAATCATACAGCTTTGGAATATCTTCGCTATTATACTTTTTGTACTCTTTTATTTGCACGTCTGTTAAATTCATTTACAACAACGCCTCCAAATATTGTGCAATCAACGTTGAAACCCTAAATTTTCTAGCGTAATCGCTCAGTATATCAAGTCGCCTATCTCTTCTTTTAACATAGGCCTTTAATGCGCTAAAGACAACCTGTGCATTTGTGTACCACTATAGCGCTTTGACCGAGATTGAAACCATTGGAATTTCAATTTCCTTCGATGCAAAAACTCACTTGGATTGGAAGTACTGTGAACTTCCAACGTGAGTTTCGTAAGAGATTTAACTAGCGAGATTCTCACCGAATTTGTTTACTTAGAGGGTACACAAGTAAACAAAAACAAGAGCACTTCCCCGAATTTGTTTACTTATCAGCCATATAAGTAAACAAAAACAAGCGTCAGTAAACAAAACGGCCTTAACTATCAACTAGTCAAGGCCGCCTCATTTACTTTATAAGACTTTACGAAGCCTTATAAAAGCGCGTAAAACTTCAACTTACGCAAGTAAACACTAGTTATCTTACGGATTTTGCTTCAAACACTCTCCTCAATCGCACAACAGCGAAACCAGCAATAGCAAAACCTAAAGCAGAAATCAACGCAACAACTGAAGCTGACTCACCAGTCTTAGGCATATCTGGAACATGCTTTTCAGTCTTATGCTCAACAATAGGAGATTTCACATATTCATGCGCTGTATTATGTTCATGCTCCGACTTAGGTGCATGAGATAGCTCTTGTTTAGTCTCCGGAGTTTGAGATTCAGGAACTGACAATGGATTCTCCATCCCTGATTCAGGCTCAAAAGGTGCAGGCAAAATTGGATCTGGAGTAGGTGCTGGTTTCAGATTCTTCGTAAAAATGGCATACACAGTCAAATCACTATTTACAAGCGTTGTTCCAGTAAATGCTTTACCTTTACCATCCGCCTTAGTATTCCACTCTTTAAACGTGTAGCCATCTTTAGTTGGATTCTTAGGCATTGACTGATCTTTTAACGCATCCGTATCAATAGCCTTACCAGTTTCCACCTTTACCGTTTGAGTCTTATCGCCGTTCTTGAAAGTAACCGTGCTTCGAATCTGCTTCCACTTGGCAGTAAACACAGTATTAGCATTCAAAGTATATTCTTCACCAGGCTTGTAAGTTTTACCAGCAGCATCTACCCAGTTTAAGAACTGATAATCTTCGCGCGTAGGAGCAGCTAACATTTTAATACTCTTACCTTGTCGTATTGCACCACTTTTCTCAGCTTTACCGTCAATAAAAGTGCCACCATTAGCATTAAACGAAACTTTCGCATTCCACTGTGCGCGAAGTAAAAATTGATAGTCGCCCCGAGGATCTAATTTCTCATCATTCCACTGCGGCACGTCACAACTGGTATCCGAAAATAGTGACTTCTTATTCCAGTAGTAGCGTTTGCCTGCCATGTTATGATTCTGATAATATTCAATATCAGGAAGCTCGGTATACCATCCGCCAAACACCAAATTCTTTTTTGCAGGGTCAGCTGGGAAATCAACCGTATTATCCGTTTTTACAGTATTGACGATTGGATCCGTCTTACCTTCAATATTTCCGCCCTTAAGATCGAATTTCACGTTCAATTTTCCAAACGAAATTCGCAGAGGTATGGGCTTACCATCGTCGAGTTTATACGTAACGGTGAATTTAGAGTAGCCCTTTGCTGGAATATATGTGCGATCCGTATCATGAGAAAGATGATAACCCACGGGAATTTTATCAGTATCAATCGTTATTGTTAATTTTTCTCCTATCGCAAAATCGCCAACAAACCGCTGAAAGTTAGATTGCAGATTCTTCTTAACATCAATTTTCTTTCCGTTTTCATCCTCAACGGTTATTGGAAGATTTTCCCACATGCTTTCAATGTTTTTGTCAATCTATCCTTTACCACCTGGATGCGTGTGGCCATACCCAGGGTCCAAAGCGATATCCATATCGAGTGAAAGCGGATATTTCTTGACTTCTGCAGTTCCCTTATCAGCAGCCTGTGCAGTCACTGTTCCAGCAAAAAGTCCAATCGTAGCTACAAAAGCAACTGCTAGACTAATAACTTTTTTTATTATTTTATTATTCATTTTTTATTTCCAGCCAAACTAACTATTATCGTAACAATAATTTTTATTAAATTTCGAAAATTTATATAGTGCAAACGCAAAACCAAAAATGCGTGTAAATATGCAGAACCACTAACCTATTTCAATACAAAATAAACAATGTATAGAGTGGTGAGACGATAAAAATTATGTTACGAAAAAGACAGCATCACGCTGTCTGTCTGTCTGTCTGTCTGTCTGTCTGTCTGTCTGTCTGTCTGTCTGTCTGTCTGTCTGTCTGTCTGTCTGTCTGTCTGTCTGTCTGTCTGTCTGTCTGTCTGTCTGTCTGTCTGTCTGTCTGTCTGTCTGTCTGTCTGTCTGTCGAGGATTATATTTTTCATGATCTCAGTTTGTCAACTTCCGTACCGAATTAACACGCCAATTATAACAAACAAACTTAGCAAATTCCAGTATAAGATAACTCACAAATAAACTATCAAATCTGCTAAACAACCAACTCTCAAAAGCAACAATAACGAAGATACATGAAAGTAACATATAATTTCTTAAAATTAAGTTTGGCAAACATAAAATAGGATCATAAAGCACAAATTAAGATTAGCGAACTTAAATTAAGTTTGACAAACGCAAATCCATTCGCTATAGTCATCGCCTATCACCATTTCGACGAGTAAAGGAGTGCACATGTATCATACAAATATGATGACAAACTGTTGTTGTGACGTATGCTGTTGCGCATTTCTTAATCGAAATGATGTTTGCAAGCACTAAATATGCATAACATCTAGCCTGTGTTAAAAGCATTTACGTTAGAACACAGCAAATTACGATTTAAGAAACAGCGCGCTGTTTCTTTTTTTTATGCCAAAATTCGAATATAAAACGTTGAAAAGATAACAATTTAATACGGATTAGATATTAAACAGATAAATGGCATTTTTAGAAACAACTAATAAACAACAATCTCTTTATTAATAAAAAATTATTTTTTAAAAATTAAAAATAAACAAAATTAAACAAATTAAATTAAACAAAACAAACAAGTAAAACAAACAAGTAAGGGGAAATATTATGTCCAACATCTACAAGTCCGTGCAAGAACTCGTAGGCCACACTCCACTTCTGGAGCTTACTCACATTGAAAAAGAGTACAATCTTCAAGCAAAAATCCTCGTAAAACTCGAATACTTCAACCCAGCAGGTTCCGTAAAAGACCGCATCGCAAAGCAGATGATTGAAGAAGCAGAAGCCGCAGGCACGATTAAACAAGGCTCAGTAATTGTTGAGCCAACTTCTGGAAATACTGGCATTGGTCTTTCAATGATTGCGCAAACAAAAGGATACAAAAGCATTATTGTAATGCCAGAAAGCATGTCTATTGAACGTCGAAAACTCATGAAAGCTTACGGCTCCGAACTCGTGCTCACACCTGCTGCAGAAGGAATGAAAGGCGCAATTGCCAAAGCGAAGGAAATCGTTGAAAGCACGCCAAATGCGTGGACTCCAGGACAGTTTACCAATCAAGCAAATGTGCACGCGCACTACAACACAACTGGTCCAGAAATTTGGCAAGACACTGACGGAAACGTGGATATGCTTATTGCAGGCGTTGGAACAGGCGGCACAATCACTGGTACTGGCACATACTTAAAAGAGCAAAATCCGCATCTTGAAGTAATCGCAGTAGAACCAGCCGACTCCCCTGTGCTCGCAGGCGGAAAACCAGGAGCGCACAAGATTCAAGGAATCGGCGCAGGATTCGTGCCAGATGTGCTCAACAAAAACATTTATAATCGCATTGTTCACGTAACAAATGAAGACGCAATCGAAAACGGCAAGCTTATAAGCAAAAAGAAGGCGTCCTCGTTGGTATTTCTTCCGGAGCTGCGATTTGGACAGCAATCCAAGAAGCAAAAAGAGAAGAAAATAGTGGCAAAACCATAGTTGCAATACTGCCAGATTCAGGAGATCGATACTTGTCTACCGCATTATTTGAAGACTAAATACATTTAGGAGTACTACTTTAAATACGCAAGTTTTGATTAAATAATATGTGCAAATATTAATTAGTAATTAAAACGAGAAAATAAAGAAAATAAAGAAGACAAGGAAAATACTGGAGATTAATGTATGAATGAGCATCTTGACCTTATAAACAAACTCAACTCAATTCATGATTCTGACATAAGGCAAGCTACATTCATACCTAACTATCACAATATTATTGCGCTCATACATGCAACTCAGGTGTTACTTTTGCCTGAGTTGCATGCACGCAATGTAAGTAACGATACTGCGCAACTCAATGCCACTTTGAATACCGTTACTTCAAACGCGTTAGACACTATAGAACGCATTATATTCCACGAACTTCAATCCTATACAAGCAACTCAATTAAAATTCAAGAAACTTGCAATCAATTCATACATAAACTTCCTGCAATTAAAAAGTTACTTTTAACAGATATTCAAGCAATATATGAAGGCGATCCTGCTTGCACAAGCAAAGTAGAAGTCACGCTCGCATACCCTGGTTTTTACGCAATGCTTATTCACCGCACAGCTCACGCACTCTACGAGCTTAACGTGCCACTAATTCCTAGACTTATGAGCGAATATGCTCACAGAAAAACCGGAATTGACATTCATCCAGGAGCAAAAATTGGTGCATATTTTTGCATTGATCACGGAACTGGCATTGTAATCGGCGAAACAACTATAATCGGCGAGCATGTTAAGCTTTACCAAGGAGTAACGCTTGGTGCGAAAAGCTTTGCGCTAGACGAGGATGGAAATCCTGTAAAAGGCGGAAAGCGACACCCGAATATTGGAGACAACGTAGTAATTTACGCAAATGCTACTATTCTTGGCGGCGAAACAACAATCGGAAGCGGAAGTATAATCGCAGCAAACGCGTGGATAAACCGCAGTATTCCTGCAAACACAACCTACCACTTCCCTAAAGCCTAATGCGCGCTAAAAATACCGATTCCACTTCTACTATTTTATTTGAACATCTGCTAGATTCATTTACAATAAACATCCAAATATAATAAAAGTGCGCGATCTAAAACGTAAAAACGGAAGAACGCGCACTAGCAAGAATACTTAGCAAAAACTAGCAACAGCAGAACATCTACTTTTTAAGTTGCACAGTCTCGTGATCCTTGCCCATTTTGAATTCAATACCTGCACGCTGCCACATGCGATATTCGCCAACCGCAGTAAAGAGAACATCCGTGGAAGAGTTAAGTGCAGTTTCGCAAGAATCCTGAATAACGCCAATAATAAGACCAATAGCAACTACTTGCATAGCGATATCATTTGAAATACCAAACGACGAGCATGCAAGAGGTATAAGCAAAAGCGAACCACCAGCTACACCAGATGCTCCTGCAGCAGAAACTGCAGAAAGCACAGAAAGAATCACAGCCGTTGGAATATCAACGCGAATACCAAGCGTGTGAGCAGCGCACAAAGACATGATAGAAATAGTTATAGCAGCTCCGCTCATATTAATAGTTGAGCCAAGCGGTATTGAAACAGAGTAATTATCTTTGTTAAAGCCAAGTTTTTCACACAAATTCATATTCACAGGAATATTTGCAGCAGAAGAACGCATGAAGAACGCTGTAACACCCGAATCGCGCAAAGTTCTAAAAACAAGAGGATACGGATTCTTACGTGTAAGCACGAAAACCAAAATAGGATTAAGAATCAAAGCAACAACAGCCATAGTACCTACTAACAAAGCAATAACGAAACCATACTCACTAAAAATACGAAGACCATTACTTGCAACTGTTGTATAAACAAGACCCATAATGCCAAAAGGTGCTGCGTTAATAATCCAGTGGACAATTTTTCCAATAGCAGACGAAACGTTATCGAAAAATGCTTTGGTAGAAGGCTCAGCCAAGCGTAACGCAACACCGAAAGCAATCGCCCAGAAAAGGATACCAATAAAGTTACCTTTAACGAGAGCATCTACAGGATTAACAACAATATTTAGCACAAGTGAATTAAGCACCTCACCAATTCCTTGAGGAGACGGCGAAGACGCTGCTGCAACATGAGCAAAAGTAAAATCAACAGGGAAAATCATAGCCGCGCATACAGCTACAAGGCTTGCAGTAAACGTAGATAGCGCGTACAGCCCTATTACCACTTTCATGTTGCCAACACTTTTTGCTTGCGCAAGTGCACCAATAACTAGGCAAAATACCAAAATTGGCGCAACAGATTTAAGCGCACTGACAAAAAGCTTCCCCATAAGATCTAGCACATAGACGTGAGCTGGCACAAAAATACCAAGCACAGCACCGAGAAAAAGACCAATTACAATACGTAAAATAAGGTCAATGTTATTCCATTTTTGAACAATCTTGTGCATGAGAGTCTCCTGTATAGTAATTTGTGCAGAATGTTTTATACTCTTTTACGTGTATTAGCACTTGCAAGATTTTATTTTTTAAAGATTATACATAAGGATGCATATATATGCAAATCGTTAAGGTTTAATGTTTCGCTGTTTCAATAACTTAGCAACTCAGTGACTAAACGCTTCAATAAGTGCTTTGTAAGCAAGATAACTCTTAAAATATAGTAAGCAACAATAACTTCCAGTGTAATCGCAAATTAAAATAGCAAAATGCCTCACTTTGCGTAGTAAAGAAAGACGCAAAGTGAGACACTTTTACATTAACTTCATTATGCTGATTAACTCAATACTCAGCAAACTTACTGAATACAATTAAGCAAACATTAAGCAGTTCTAAAACTAGCTGATCTGCAATAACCAGACCAGCTAGCAAATATTTTACTTACTACTGTGACGAGAAGTACCACGACGCTTAGCTGAGAAAAGCGCAGCACCAGCAGCACTAAGAGTTGCAGCAAACAAGCCAAACACAGACACGTCACTACCAGTCTTACTAAGCTGAGCAACACTACCACTCTTCAACACCTGAGCGCGCACAGAAGCACGAACCTCAGCCGCATGAGCCTTAGCAGACGCCAAAGCCTTACGAGCAGCAGAAAGATTCTTAACCGCAGCATCAACCTGAGCCTGGGTAGCATTCGGATCAGCAAGCACACGTTTAGCTTCAGCCAATGCCTTCTTATACACATCCAAATCAGGAGCTTCACCAAGCAAGTAGGCAAACGACTTGCTAAAGTGAGAATCATCATCAACTTCAGCTTGCAATACCGTCTTATTAACACCATTCAAAGCATCTTTAGCATTCTTAAGACTCTTTAACGCAGTATTAACAAGAGCTTGACGATCTGCTTGAGACTTAGTAGCAACTTCCACACCCTGACCAGCAGGATCAGCTAGCTTAGATATAAGCTCCTTCGCATCTTGCAAAGCCTTATTATATGCTTGCTGCTTTTCAGCAGTATCATACACGTACTTTACAGATTCTTTCACACTATTCTCAAGAGCAATCTCAGCTTGCAAATCAGCAATATCAACACCATTTAGTGCAGCAGCTGCGGTTTGAAGTTGAAGCAGCGCACCATTGACAGCAATCTGCTTCTGCTCAGGAGTATTCGCTGATTGAGCATTCTTCGCATCAGCAAGAGCAGACTCAGCAGCCGTAAGAGCAGTATCATACGCAGATTTCTTATCCTGAACAGCATTCGTATACTGTACGGACTTCTTCAAAGAATCAGCTTTGTTAACTTCAACCTGCAACTTAGACGTATCTACAGTTCCATCAAGAGCGTTAGAAGCAGTTTCAAGCTGAGTCTTAGCATCGCTGATTTCTTGCTCAGTCTTGCCCTTAGGCGAATCAAGAATAGCTTGAGCAGCAGCCACAGCATTATCAAACGCAGTCTTCTTAGTATCAGAAGCATTCATGTAAGCAACAGTCTTCTTCTTCGACTCAGCAGCAGTCACAGCCGCCTGCAAAGCAGAGGTATCGTGACCATCCAAACCAGTAACAGCATTATTAAGCGCAGAAGTAGCATCAGAAATTTCTTTCTCTGTTGCACCAGCTTTCTTTACAATGCTTTCTGCAGAGGTTATAGCATTGTCAAGAGCAGCTTGCTTAGCAGCAGAAGCATTCTTATAAGAAGCATCATTCTTCTTACCTTTTGCTTCTGCGAGCTTTGCTACCAATTGAGACTTGTCGTTACCGTCAAGTTCATTAACAGCCTTAGTAAGCGCAGTCAACGCAGTATTAACAGCTTGCTGCTTCTGCTCAGGAGTCTTAGTAGACTTAGCATTCTTAGCTTCAGTAATAGCAGACTCAGCCTGTTGCAAAGCCTTATCAAACGCAGACTTCTTTGCTTCAGAAGCATTCTCATACTTATATGCGTCCTGAGACTTAGGAGTAGTAACACCGGTCAACTTCTTAGCATTATCAACAGCCGTCTGAAGCTCAGCTGTATTAACCATTCCATCAAGACCGCTTATTGCAGTATTCAAGTTATTCAAAGCTGTGCTGATTTCAGAATCAGTGTGACCGTGAGGAGTCTTAACAAGATCTTCGGCAGTCTTCAAAGCATCATCAAGAGCCTTTTTCTTCACAGCAGTACCATTCTTGTAAACAACTTCTTGCTGCTTAGCTTTTGCATTGGCGATAGCAGTCTGCAACTTACTCACGTCATTACCGTCAAGATTTTGAACAGCCTTAGTAAGCGCAGTCAACGCATCATTAACAGCTTGCTGCTTCTGCTCAGGAGTCTTAGCAGCCTCACCAGGTTTTTGAGTTGCTGTAGATTTAGCATCAGCAAGAGCAGACTCAGCCTGTTGCAAAGCCGAATCAACAGCTTGCTTCTTTGCTTCAGAAGCATTCTCATACTTAGCATCGCCAGCAGATTGAGGGTTAGTCGACTTCTTCAGCTTCTTAGCCTCAGCAACTTTCTGCTCAAGTTCAGTTGTATTAACTTTGCCATCAAGAGCAGCTTTAGCAGAATTGATAGCATCAACAGCTTGAGCTACTTTCTCAGCAGTTGCATTAGCATCAGTAAGCACTGCATTACCATCAGCAATAGCTTCATTGTAAGTAATTTTCTTAGTCTGATCTGCATTAATATAAGCAATCGTCTTCTTGAAATCAGCATCATTGTTAATAAGTGTTTGCAGCGCAGACTTATCAACAGTTTTGCCACCGAGATCCTGAACAGCCTTTTCTAATGCCTTCTTAATCTCATCAACCTTGGCACCATCAGCATTCATACCCTTAGTTGCATCAACAAGAGTAGATGCATTCGTGAACGCACTATCAAAAGCAGTCTTCTTATTATCTTTATAATCAGGCTTTGCTGTAAGAGTAGACTTCTGGCCATTAACAAGAGTCACAAGATCCTTGAGCGACTTCATCTTGCCGTCAAGCTCTTTAGCCTTAGTAACAACAGCAGTGATAGCGGCTTTCACTTTTTCGATAGTGTCTAAATTACTCTGAGGATCAGTTTCTGGATTCGCAACTTCTTCCTTAAGAGCCTTCTTCTGTGCATAATTAAGATTCTTAAGATTATCTATTGCAGTATTCGCATCTTTTCTAGTCTTTGCAAGCTCAGCTTCCTGAAGAATGGAATCAATGTCTTGTATAGAGTCGGTAGAAGAATCGTCTAAACGCTTATTGAAACCTTCAGCCTCATCTTGCGTAAGATCACCATTCTTCTGCAGATCAGCAATCTTCTTCTTAGCTGCAGTTTTAGCATCCTCAAACTCAGCTTTGTTGAGAATCTCTGCAACTTTATCAAGACTATCTGCAGTACCTACTTCGTTTTGATACTTCTTCTTATCTTGTTCGCTGAGATTCTTCAACTTGCCAATCTTATCTTTAGCATCAGTCTTAGCAGCATCAAGACCATTGTTATTACTGCTATCAGCAGCAGTCTGATTCTGATTGCCTTTTAACGTAGCATCATTCTTGGCTTTGTTTACACCATTAGTATCCTGAGCATCATTAACTTGCTTAATAAACTGCTCTTTGTCCCCAGGCTTGAGTTTATCATTCCCGTTAATTTCATCAATAGCAGCCTGCTTTTGCTTCTCAAGTTCAGCTGTCTTCTTAGCTTCTTCAGCCTTGCCTGTGTCTTGCTGTTCTTGCTGATTCTGAGTTTGTATATCAGTATCAACCTTCGCATCATCTTTCTGCTGCTGCTGTTGCTTCTCCTGCTCAGCCTGCTGATCAGCTTGTTGCTGCTGCTTATTATGCTCTTCCTGTTTCTTTTGATCCTGATCCTTTTGGAACTCGTTTATCTTCTCACGGATCTTTTCAGGATCAGTCTCAGTACCAATCTTCTTATCAAGTTCAGTCTTTTGCTCAGGAGTCAAACCAAGATTATTCTTAGCATCATTAATCTGCTGTTGAGCATCTTTCTTTTTCTTCTCATCTTTACCATGCTTATCAGCAGACTTAATAATCTTGTCTACATCTTCTGGCTTAGTAATATTGTTGATTTCACCTTGATGATCTTCCTTGAACTTCTTAATCTCTTGATCATTCAAGCCATTTTTCTTAAGAATCTTGTCAATAAGATCATTAGCTTCATTCTTAAGTTCTTCAGGCTTAGGAGCAGCAGCATTAGATACAAAGCAGTCGTTCTTGGTAAGAGTAATAACCGTATTCGGATTCCAACCCTGTAATGCTTTTATCTCAACCTCATCATCATGTTGATATAAAGAAACAATACCTTTATTACTTCTATTATCACCGAGTTTTAGTGTAGATCCAGACGTTACATCCCAATCGCTAAAGAATTTATACAACGTCATACCACCACCCGTATTAGAGTCAGGCGCATGAAGTTGATTGAGAAGACCATTCGTACTATTTATATATTGATCGTTTATCTCAGATTTTCCAGCTTTTGCTTTCCAGTTATCTTGAATAAACTTCCTAACAAACTTATGCCAATCATCTTGAGTTAATTTGTTTTTATCAGCAACAGCAATCTTAGTAATGTTGTACTTGTACCCATTATTATTTTTTGTTTCAGTTGTTGGATTCTCTGGATTACCCTTGGTGTATACCAACTCAGAATAGTCGAAGGTAGACGTTGAATCATCATTAAACTTAACAGTCATAGTATGCGTATTATCATCAAATGTGATAGCACTATTTTCATTACTGCCTTTTAGCTTGCTTTGAAGCTCATTATTGGCTGTTAAGATAGCTTGCCTAATAGTTGACCGTTCTTTTTCTTGAATCTTCTTAGCATCTTGTACAGGTGTACGAGCTGGAAGCGTAATGTAAGTAGTCTCATTAAGCTTCTTCGCTTGATACACCAGCTTGCTGCCATCGAGCTTATCAGTAGACTTATCAGTATAAGTGATAGTCACGTTGCCTTTATTATCTACTGTAATAGATTTCTTAGCTTCTTCTAGATTGTTAGGCTTACCAATTGCATCTATGAAGTCAGCTTTAGTTTTATTCGCTTCATAAACTTTCTTCACAAGTTCCGTTTGCTCACCTTGAGTCAACTCTTGTGGTTTTCCAACTGCCATTGGAACTGGATAGTAAGGGGTAAACTTATCCGCAAGTGAACGCTGCTTCTTTACAAGATACTTGCCTTCAAGCTTTTTAGTTGAATGAGTACCAGTTGCATCCTTGAATGTGATTGTTGCATCACCATTAGCGGCAACATCAACCTTTTCTATAAGATTCTTAATCTTATCATTAGCCTTCTTAATAGCATTTTCAACTTGCTTCTTCTCTGACTGATCAAGAGCAGTTGGATTCTTCACAGAAGTCAAAGCTGGATACGTAATTTTTGTGCGCTCTGACAATGGCACGTAGCGTTTAGTCAGATTCTCCTTAAAAATAGTATCCGTAGAGTTATCTTTATACGTTACCGTTGCGCTACCATCGTCATTGACTTTTACAGCCTTTTTGAAAGCCGCTTCAGTAGGAACTTCCGGCATACCGTTAAGCTTTTTCAGTACATCAGCATTATTCTTATTAGCTTCCCACAGCTTTGTAAGAACAGACTTCTTCGCATCTTCTGAAAGATTCTTGCCATATTTCGAAGAATCAACCTCTACTTTATCTTTAGGATAAGCAAGTTCTAATTCCTTGGAATACTCTGGCAACGTCGGCGCAAGCGCAACCTTACCAACAGTGTAATGCCAGTTACCCAGTACCTGATACACACCTGCAGCAAACTTCAAAGGCTCCGTTTTATTATTCAGTTTAATAACGAAGCTAATCTTAGATCTTCTATTGCCTCTACTCTCCCAGTTAATAATCAAAGCGCTAGTAGCATTCTTATACTCCCTAGAAGTATCGAGAGTATCACCAGATTTATCATAACCGCCGGCTTCACCGGTCATTCTTTCCCAGTTACTCTTAAATTCAGCACCTTGCGCTTTATTATTATCAAACCAGAAACGGCTTACAGACTGATCCCAAGCAGCCTTTGTATATTGTGTACCTGTTTTTTGAGAAGCCGAACCACCGGTCAACTCTTCGTCCTTATACAAAGTAATGCTATCGTCTACAATCGTGACGTCCTTAGGCACGCTCGCCCACCAGAATGGTCGACCGCCCCACCATTCACCATGAGAATTAAACTGATACTCAACCTTATAGTACTGACCGAATGTTGCCCTATCAGCCTTGTCTTTATCAGTTTCCTTATTCTTATCACAAGGAACTGCGTTAATATCTACGTATTTCTGCACCTTCGCAGAAGAATCACGATTCGCATACCTATAGCTACCATCAGGAAGATTAAAACCATTAGCCCAAGCTTGATGAGTTGGCAAACCAGCACCACAAGCAAGCAAGCTTGCCAATGTTGCAGTCACAGCAATTTTCGGTAAACGTGAAACCGCATACGACTTACATGCTTCTAAACGAGTTCCACTTATCTCTTTCGCCATTGAACGAAGTGTACTCGGCTTCAAATACGCGTAATTCTTAGACACATGTAAAGCATTTTTAGCAGCTTGTGTTTTCTTAACCATTAACAGTCCTCACTTATATATTTTCTCTTCAACTCGCTCTGCAGACGTAAACTCACATCTTGTAAAAGAGCTTGTTAATAGAGCAAAGGATACCCCCCCCCCGCGTAATAATTCAAGTAATATAGGCAAAAACTACCATGCGATTAAGGTAACAACTATATTCAATATTAAATATTACAAATAATCATGCGAGCGCCGCATAGCTAGTGTTTGGCAACTGCGGCAAAACAACAATCAAACCGGCGGTAAAAATCAGCGCGAGTATAGGCAAAAGCTGCCATTGGCACGTAGATGAGAATGCAAATCCAATCCAAGAACCAGTAGTAGCACCAATCGCAAACGCGAGTCGTGCCCAACCAGAAAACTTAGCGAGCGCACTTCCTTTAAACAGAATCTGACGCGCAACAATAATCGGCTCTACTAGTAACATTCCACCAATCGCTTGAAGGAAGAATGCGAAGCACATCATTGGCAAAAGATTAATAAACATAAGGCAATAAGCAAGCAAGCTCACAGCAATACCTAAAATCGCAACTTTTCTTAAACCGAGTTTTTGAGAAGAGTGCGCATATAAAACGGATGCGAGCACGCTTCCTACACCAGTGAAAATATACAGTATTGTTAAAGATTGAGAGCTATATTGTTTACCGATACCGAGAAGAATATAAGAAACAGAGCATGCAGGAATAAAAGCAACCAAAAGAGATCCTGCAAGAAGCATGATTTTACTCTTGAGTGACGGATTCGCAGATTGCTTAGCTGCAGATTTATTGGCAACGTCATTTTCTTGCGATACTTGCGATACTTGCGATACTTCTCCTTCTTCACTAATCGCTTGCGATTCATTCTCTACATCTTGCAACGCTTCCTCTTCTGCGCAAGACGCTTGCGCAATGTCTTGTTTCATAATAAATCGCGTAGCACAAGCCGCAAAAGAAGTCACGGACGAGAAAATCAAAACCGCAGGAATCGACCAGCTCGCAATCCACGATCCTAATGGAGAGCCAAGTAATGTTCCTGTAATACTTGCCAAAATGCTCACAATGCCGCTGTAGTTTACAATCATGCTGTCGTCGCCGCCTGCAGCATCAACCTCGAAAACTTCGCTAGCAATATCAATCACTTGACCTGTAATCAACAATGCACAAGAAAGAGCTACAAGCGACCACTTCCACGCAGGAGAGCCAAACATAAGAAGCGGCAGCAAACCGAGCACGCCTTCTACGCCCTCAGTCATAGCAAGAGCGCGAAAACCGCCAAGCTTATCAACAATCCAACCAGAGCATGGCGAAAGAAAATCGGCAACCGTCATAAAAGTCTTACGAAAACCAATCACCCAAGCTGGCAAACCCACAATAATAATAGAAGGCAAAACCGATCCTTCATACGCTTGATTACCAAGCATAGAAAAACAGAAGCCAACCAAAGCCCATCGCAATGCTGGACTAATAGATCTCATACGAATAAAAATATTATTCCGCTTACCAATAGCCTTCATAATAAGCCCCTTATAAATTACATTAATTGTGTTGACGAATCGACATTATTGATTTACGTTTTCTTAGACGACCTATAAGTTCAGCAGGAAAACCATGACGAATAACATGAAAACGTTCCAATCCTGGTGCGACAATTTGCACAACACTAGGATTGCATTTCATCGATTTACGCTCATAGTGGAATGCGTCACGTTTCCATATATCTATTCCGTACTTATGAAGATCATTTACTATATTATTTATCTGAATTTCTATGTTAGGAATAGATAAAGTGTCACGTATATCATATGACACTAATTTTTGTGAAAATTTCCCACTATCCTGTCTAATTTTTTCTAAGAATAAAGCTTTCTTAATATTTGGATATGAATGTACAAGATGTTTTAGTCTTTTGGATCTATCACGTTCTTCAGGATTAGAATAATCTTTATCTGCACATAACTCTTGCCATAACTCAAGAAACGAACGATATGTTGCGTATCCTAAAAATTGCGATGCGCCGCATCCAAAAGTAGGAATTTCTTCTCTATCTGTCTTATAACATATAGATAGCACCACTGAGCCAGACAAAGCTGGAATCGATACAATATACACCTTGTTACCAGTTGCGCTCTCAATAGCCTGTTTTATTTCTTTCAATAATTCACAATTAGGAATTAAAAACTCTACGCATACATCATCAAATATATTAGAAAGAAGAATATTAGATGTTGCATCTCGTTCAATAAGTTCATTAAGCGCATGCAAAGTCGCTTCTTGGATAGAAGCACCTGCGGCCCATCCATTATTTGTATAGTAGCAACGAATTAAATTTTCATCAATAGAAGAAAACTCACCAGTAGACTTTCCACCGCAGTATTCTGGTGGTAACGAAGCAATAGCATTATCACTCATACTATAAAAAGTATAATCAGTATTTTTGCTTGCTGAATTAGAAAGATTAAGAATCGCATCTCCTTTTATTCGAAGAGATGATGAACAAGAATACAAAACAGACTGATTCGAATATACTATATGTTCCAATAATTCATATAAACCGCTAGTTAGAGATTCAAGCCCAAGACCTTTACCTCTAGCGGATTCTAAAACAATATCTGCACAATCAGCCTCATCTAAATAAACACACGAATCCAAAATACAAGTAGTGTCTAATGCTGATACTTCAACACTCCATTGCCACTTCTTTAAGGCAAATACCTCAATAATTGATGACAAAGAATCCATCAATGTAAATTCTCGTTCAGGTGAAACAAAATTAACCATAACATATCTTTTCACAAAATAATGCTGGCAATTTTATTACAAAATAACAAAACCGCCAGCATGTTTATTTCAATTTTCATCATCGTCTGGTATTTCACCAACAAAGAAATCACTCATACTAGTAAGATGTGGAGTGCTGTGTTCAGTTCTAGTACGTCCCATAACATTCACCTTTCAATAAAAAATAATAACTCATTTAATTTCCTTTTAAGTTCATTTAAGAACTTTAATAGGAGATGCTATTACTTCTTACAAAAAAATACAATACAGTTATAAGTCATGAATACAAAACAGTAACAAATAATAAATTTTATTAATTATTTTAAGAAAGACTTATAGTAAATTATTGTATACTATTCTTGTAATACTGTATATCTTGCCTAATCGTTTCTAGCGAACTTTGTGTGCCCACATGTCTTGCGTAGGTTTTAAGTAGTCTTTTTTGCATGTTTTGACCGCTTAATTATGAATGGTTTTACCTAAGATCGTAAGGAGATAGTAGCCATATGTGTCTAATTTGCACTTTATTAGCTATGCTTGGAGTCCTGGAACACAGATTAATACCGTCGCTACAATTTTGGCCGGTGCTGTGGTGACGCTTCTAGTGTTCTGGAAACAACACAAGACAAGGTAGCAGTAAAACTATACTTTTCATACACAGAAGTAGCAGCGGCAACAACCGCAAAAGCAGACAACACCATCATGCGCATTTAATGTCGCCAACAATATTCCCTCATAAACGAAGCAATTACCTGCAAATCTTTGCCTTCATAATATTCAACAAGCAACTTTTACTACGCACTCATAAATGCCACGAATCAACTGCCCACACTCAGTTTTTAAGGACACGAAAGACGCGAGAGCAAAAAACCGTTTTTGCAAGACATCTCATTCAATCATTTTTACCGGGAGAAACAAGTCCTGAAATGGCTCACCAGATTGGTATAAAGCTGTATAAGAATATACTTAAAGACAAGTACGAATTTGTCTTATCTACTTACGTAGATAAGGGCATATCCACAATCACATCATCTTCAACAATGTAAATATGATAACGGGTAGATGCCACCAGTCTAATAAGAAAAGCTGTCATCAAATCAGGTATCAAAGCGACAAGTTATGCAAAGAAAACAACCTACCTGTCATTGATGAGTTTTACGAAAGTTACAAGAAGAAATATAAGACTAACGGTAAATCTTGGTATGAGAATAAACAGACAAAGCGTGGTACTTCTTGGAAAAGCAGGCTGCAATTTGATATTGACAGAATGGTAAAACAGTTTAAGGATTGGGATGATTTTTTAAAGAAAATGGCTAATCTTGGCTATGAAATTAAGTATAGCAAACACATTGCTTTTAAACCGAAAGATAAGCCGAGATTTACAAGATCTAAAACAATCGGAGAAGATTATACTGAAGAAAGGTGAAAGGAAGCAAAGGCTATGAATATTGGGCAACCAAATATAACCTTAATATAATGGCTGACTCTGTTATCTTTCTCAGAGAACAAGGTATTAAATCCGTTAAGCAACTTGATGAATACATAAAGAAAAGTGCTGAAGAAAGACAGAACTTATAAGATAAAATCAAAGAAATTGATAAGGATATGCAGCTGCTTTCTGATACGATGGAACAAGTTCATACTGTTAAAAAGTATCGAGCCTACTACAAAGAATATAAAGCAAGTCCTTCTAATAAGGCATTTTTCGAGGAGTATAAGGCTGAAATCACACGCTACGAAAAAGCTCTTACAAAACTTAAAAAAAAGTCCTATTCAAAGTCGCCTAATTCAAAGGATATTTTAGATAAACTTGATAAATTGCAAGGAAAAAGAATACCATTATGCAAGAGCATTCTTCTGCAAAATCTACAATGGACGAGCTTTATCAAATACGAAAGAACTATGGAATTTATATGGGTAAGGAGATGGAGAGATAGCGTCTCTCCATCTCTATTAACTATTTTATTTTTTTAAATGATATATATCTTCAATATAATTTCCTGGAAAATTCTCAATATTTAATTTGTACATATTTAAATACCCTTGGATTTTTTCATCAGATAATGAATCTAATTCGTATTTTTCGATTTCTTTTACAAACTTTTTTAGATTATCTTTTAGCTTTTTTAAACCATTCCTTCTCATCACGAAAACTTTCTCATTAAAATCCGCATCATGTGCTAACTGCTTAGTAGGAATTATCATTATGCGCAAAACATCTACAAGTTCCCCATACTCTTCCTTAAACCATCCACAATGGTTATTAAATTGACCTGCTTCTGATTTTTTTATAGCATTTCTATTTTCGTCCACTTCATCTTTACACTCAAAAAATACATATTTTTTATTTGAAACACACCACAAATTATCTGGACCCTTTCTAATTTCTTTATCTGGTCGTTGACTAACATAGCCTAGAATTTCACCTAAGTTTTTTAATGCAGATTCAAATTTTTCAGCCGCAATGCCAAAAGAAAGATTTTCTATCAGTTCATTTATATAAAGATTAAATTCATTAAAACTGTCATATTTGCCAATATTTCTTTTGAATCTATTTATTCTATTTTCATTCAGGAAAGAGATTTTTGAATATGCAATTCCCTCTTTAGGCTTTAATAATTGAGGATTCTTTTTAAATGCGGACTTTTGAAGTTTTTCTGATTTTTCCTCTGAATACATATAGGCATATCTTGCCATCTGCTCTAAATACCAGCCTTTTTCTAAATCATCCTTGATAAACTTATCAATGAATTTTTGTGTCCTTTCTACAGCAAGTTCATATTCTCCCTGTGAAAATAATTTTTCTAATTCATTTTCTTCTGCGTATCTGTCATAAATTTTATTTTCTACGTTATCTTGAACAATTGCATTCATTTCACCAGTGTAATACTCTTTCCACCCTTCATCCCTTTTGAGAATTTGACTTATTAGTGAAATAATCTGCTTCATAGGCTGATCTTCTTCACTAATTTCTTCTTTTGCCATTTTTGCGACTTCAAACCCAATCTCTATTTGTTTCTGTGTCTGGGCAGAAAAATATTTTCTTGTTAACACGCCTCTCATAAATTTTTCTATATCAGATCCTATTACAAGAATAGCGCAATAATCTTTTTCTCCACGAACAGCCCTTCCTAATCCTTGTTCAATCTTTTGTGCTATTTTTTTATTTATAATTTCACTATTAGGGCAACACTTTTCTTCATATCTATCAGAGAAGTTGTTTAGAAATGGCATTGAATCCATTATCAAAACTCTGCAGCTTTCATCTGGCAAATCAATCCCATCATATCTATTATTTATCACAACGGTTTTTCCAAAATTACTTTTTCTTAGATCGTCTATCACAGAAAATAATTCTTGATTATTTTGTGGAAGTTTTGAACCTAATTTACTGTAATAGATAGCTCTTTTTGTATTTGGAACAATAGCAACAATTCCAAAATTCTTAGTATTCACCGATGCAAATTTAGTTGCAACTAAGTCTCTATCACAGGTCTCACATATTAGTGATGGCATCAATATCATCTTTTCACCAGACCATCTTAATTGTGGATACACAATTGGATTAGCTACTGCATCACTTGAAAAATTTAATCCTTTGACAAAGAAAATATCTTCTTGAGTTGTTGCAGACATTAAAATTCTTCTCTTAGCTTTTGAGAATGTCCCAAATTGTTCTACGTTAATGTTATATGGAGCAATCTCAATCTTACTTCCTGAAATAAAACAAGAATATTCTATTATTTTATCCTTCATCAATGGCCACACAAACTTAATTTCATCCATATTGGTAAAATCAGATAGAATAGATAAAAGTTCAGCCTTTTTACTATTCCATGCCCAGTATGGAACCATCATGAAAGTTTCGTATTCTCCAGATTTAATATCTAAATAGCTCCCCTCACCTTGCTCTATTAAATCATCTGAGAATAACGTTAGTATCTTATTATAAATGGTTTCATTGTTTTCCCTGCTTATAGTTACAGTAAACGAATTCTTTAATACATCTATACAAGCATGAGAATCGTCCAAAACAATTGTTCCTGCTTTTGTACAATTATTACCTATTCCAAAAATTGATTTCCCATTAAATATTTTATGTGCATGAGTTATTAGTATTTTTTCACCTGATAAAAACTCATTAGGAATTTCATTATTATTATCAATTGCACAAAATGGAATACCAAATTTTTCAGCTTCCCAACAAACCTGTTTGACTAAATAAATATTAGGACAAACATATATGCATGGACCCTCTCCTAAATTAAGTACTGATTGTAGCATTAGTAAACCAATTAAAGTTTTCCCTTCTCCAGTATGAAGCTTTACAATGAGATCTCTTTCATCTTTTCTATTGTTATACCACTCTTCCAAAGCATATTTTTGAACAGGTCTTAAAGGACCTGCGATACTCTTTCTATCAAGCGTTTTATATAAATCAATAGGATTGGTAATTTTCGATTTACTTTTTAAAGCAATTCTTTTCTTAAAATCTACCATTTTTAGTATCTCCATTTAATTTTATCATTCTCATTTATTTGCATTTATTAATAAAAATATATCCCACAAATAGCAGACAAGAGTTATACCTGCCCCAACAGATAATTCTGCATGTCGTTTTGTTAATCCATTAATTTTGCAGAACGACCATGCCCACTTCCATAATGATTTCTTAATTCAATTATTCCACTACTTAAACCATTAAGACTCCCTGTAATTTGTTTCACAATTTCTTCTTCTAAATCCATTGCCACGCCTTTATTGGGAATATTCAATGAACTTAGAGTTTGTTTTACAAGTTGTCCCATATTTATTGAATCTTTTATAATTTCACCGTTGCTTTCAATGATTGTTTTACAACAACTTTCTAGTAATTCTTTTGACTTTCCTATTGCTTCTGTCGGATTTTCATTACACATTGCTACCATCAAATCTATTTGCTGATTCATATATTTACTAGAAATTTTTTCTTTAACTCTTCTGATACTGTAGAAAATTTCTTAGAATATTGCTTTTCTCTTTCAATAATTTCCTTACACTTATTAATTATAAAGAGATTTGTATGTGCTTCCGTTATAAGCTTTATCATCTGATTCTATTTCTAAGGAATATTGCACTTCATAATATTCCAGTAAATCATGATTCTTCAGCAATCGTACCGTTAAGAAACAGTGTCCTCTCCAATATTTCATTTGACTCCTGATTTTCCTTCTGGTTTTTCCACTGCCAAAACTTCCTCATTACCTTTTCCTCCTCTCTTATATAAAGAAGCGACCAAGAAAACCTTGGTCGCTTCATGTTTGTATAACACTCATATAATACCTAAAGAACTAGCTTTACAGTTAGATAATCCACCTTACTTGTATGCTCTTCCATTTAAGGAAACTAGAGAATCAAATAATTGTATTTCATCTAGAATACTCTCAGTTGGAGTTCTTTCCGTTATTGCAAGTTCTTTATACTTACTAGTAATTCCCTTAACAGCTTCTAATATCGATGGTTTAGAAACTTTGGAATCACTTTTCCTATACTCTTTAATTAAATCAGAAACTGCAAAAATCCCTAATTCCTTGAATTTCTGAGTTCGGTCATGATCATTCAAAGTTTCATTATTACTGATTCTTTCAACATTAAACCTTGTATTGTTTACTTTTTCGTCATAAGCCATCCTAAACTCTAACGAATTTTTCCAACCATAGTCAGAATTGTAAACAAACTTTTCACCAGTTATGTCTTCAATAGCCATAGCTAGAATATACTCATAGCATCCAGCATCTCTACTATCATAAATAGCATCGTAAAGAGGTTTAATTGCCTTCAGTCCCAGTTTCAATATTCTTTGATAGTTTTTAGAATTCCTAATAAACTTTCCTGGATGTGCCTGCATAGCCACTTGTGGATTAGTCTTCGTCTCAGTTTCTAATTCCACCATCAACTTATTCATGGATCCCTTTATATCATCTAACGTTTCAGCATAAGCTACGTTTACTGGCATCAATTTATGAGCTATATTCCCACTATTCTTTGATGCTTGATTATTTCCAATAATAAAAATTCCAGTAGATACAAATAGAACCAATAAAAGTAAAGTTCCTAGCGAAATATACATTTTTTTCTTAGACATAGTATTACACCTCCTAGAATTCTAATTCGCAGTGTATTTGTGTTGCAAAGAACCATAAACAGAATTAGGGTAATAAGGATCATGACTACCATGGTTAAACAGCTCCAATTGTCCCCATTTAGCACGGCACCACTTAAGACCAGTAACCTTTGCAAAATGAACAATTTTATCAGGAGAATGACCATACGCTAGAATAAATGGATCATATTTATAAGGTCTATAACCTTTCTTTGCCAGATAATTATCCAATTGCGCTTTAGTAGCAGCATCACCAAAGTCACTAGGCCATTCGTACGTCATACTACCAGTTGCAAATCCTAGACAATTATATGCTGGCGTAGCCTTATCACTATAAAACCATGTCCATGAAATACTATCATAAAACGATTTTGGTTGAGATAAAGTATACGCATAAGCAACAGAATTGGATGTAAAAAACAACATTCCAACAACCATTACATAAGCGGTTATTGCTGATAACATCTTTCTTTTTCTAACCATTTGTAAGCACCTCCTTAAAAACAACATCTTTGACTAAGTAAGATTGAGATTAATCAGCTTTTATCTCGAATAATCATTATTCTTGTACATTTTATGATTTTTATAATGTCACATAAATTATTCCACCCTTTCTGCTACTCTTAATTTGTTGTATACTCTCATAGTGTAGGATATTATCTTAGTTAAGTATCCATAGAGATTAAATTCTATTTTTCGCTTAACGTTAAGATAATTCGTTATGTCTTCGTTGCCTAAATGATTCATCCACTGTCTAAACAGTTATACTATAACAATATTAATTTAACATGTTATATTAATATTATCAAGACACAAATTCATCTTAATCACCTAACTTATTTCTGCCAATTACAGTGAACGCTCCCGCACGGTTAAGTGGGAGCATGTTGCCGTTAATCAAATACAAGTCACCACCCTCACAGGCTGGAATCTTATCCAGGTTTTCTAGCTGTCTAATATCGTTTGCGCTCATCCAACCGTTTTGACGAGCGGTAGCATAACCATTCATACGACTCTGATAGTCTCCTCGAAGAAGACCATCCACGTTAAACTTCACATAATAAGTTTCTTTCTCCTTATCAGTAAAAAGCCGTCTCGTAATAGACTGTTCAAAACGCGCCACCCAAGGATCAAGCGTGTATTTCACAAACTCAAGCGACTGCTGTTCAATATTAGAAAAACTCGATTTTTCTAAATCACCAACCATGTGTGGTGGGACTCTAAAAATACGAGCGATCTCGTTAATCTGAAACTTACGAGTTTCAAGAAACTGTGCTTCGTTAGGCGAAATAGAAATAGGCGTATACTTCATGCCTTCCTCTAAAATCGCTATCTTATGCGAATTAGAACCCGAGAACCCCTTATTCCAACTATCCCTCATACCAGACGGATCTTTTACTGTACCGGGGTATTCCAAGATGCCGCTTGGTGTAGCACCGTTAGCGAAAAACGATGCACCATACTCTTCCGTAGCTATCGCCATACCGATAGCGTTTTTTGCCATCGCAATAGGCGAATAGCCAACAAGCCCGTCAAAACCAAGACCGGGAATATGAAGCACGTCAAAAGGTTTAAGTTTCACACTCGTTTCTTTACCCGCTAAAACATCACTATCACTTAACGTATACTCGTAAAAAATTTGACCACTCTCATCCCGGTCAACTCTCATACGATCAGGCATTAAAGGGTATAAGCCTAAAACCTCGCGTCCTGGAATGCTTTTCTAAAATTCAATCCCTCCGTGTCAGCATGAAACACGTAGATAGACGCATCATCCGCCATCGCCTGCTCCATGTTCACGAACGAGTTGAAAAGAAACTGGTAAAACTTATCATCCTCCATATTATCGTTTTTAATTTTCCCAGCAGCACCCTCATAGTTCACGTTATAAGGCGGATCAGTAACCACCAGATTCACTTTAGTATTCTCAAGAAGCGTCTTATATGTTTCTAACTTAGTAGCATCACCGCAAATAACACGATGCCTGCCAAGCGTCCAAATGTCACCTGTTTTAGAAAAGCATGGTTCTTCCAATTCTTTTTCAACATCAAAATCGTCTTCGTTTACGTCTTTATCGGCATCAAAAATACTGGAAAGCTCCGCCTCGTCAAATCCGAGAAGATCAAGGTTAAAATCAGCTCCTTCAATCTCCGACAATTCAACAGCTAATAGCTCATTGTCCCAGCCGGCGTTAAGTGAAAGCTTATTATCCGCGATAATATAAGCACGTTTTTGTGTTTCAGTTAAATGGTTTTCTTTCACGCACGGAACTTTTTTAAGGCCCAGTTTTAATGCCGCGGCAAGCCTGCCGTGGCCTGCGAGAATCGTATTATCTTCCGCCACTAGAATTGGGGATAGAAAACCAAACTCGCGAATACTTGCCGCTATCTGAGATACTTGTGCCTCAGAGTGAGTGCGAGCGTTTCTCACATACGGGATAAGCTCACTTACGTCAGCCAGATAATACTGCATTTCTTTTTCCATAAGCTTTCCTCCCGTTAGAAAAGACCCCAGCAAGCCAGCTTTTCAAAACCACCCACCGAGTCAATATAATCTTTCGCAATTTTCACAATCTGCGAATACGGTTTACCATCAACCATTTCATCCCCGATAGCACAAGAAAACTCAACCACCCGGCCGGTTTCCTGCGCTTTCAAAAACGCGTAAATGTTAACCGACACGTCAGCTTTCGTAAGATCCTTACCATGAAGTCCGCCGCCCGTAACAGCATAAGCCATGTCTGACCCGAGTTTTCGGTTAACCGCTCCCGTATCCACGCTGATACCACCCGTCCAGTCGCCTAAAGGATTAACAAACGCATTCGGATAGTCTTTCAATAAGTCTTCTCGTTTAGCGTGAGACTGGCAGATGATAAGCTTTTCACCATCAAGAACATACTTGCCGTCATACGGATACTTTTCATAAACCTTTCGAGCAATAGCCGAGAGTTTCTTCTGCTCGCCTGTTAGTGGCATGCCTTTAAAAATCCCGTTATCAGCGCAGCGAACCATACCATCCTGGTTTTGGCTTAAATGCTTATCCTGCGGCACAACCGTAATATCAATCTTTACTTTCCCAGGGCTTAAACGGTGGATAATATTTTTAATATCCTTAAACTTAAACATCACCGTGCTTTCAATACACACGGCACACTTACCATGCCCGAGCATCACTTCAACAGCAATCTTCGGATTCTCATCCAGCTTGTAAGCAAGATCAACAATTGCTCCAGCAATACGATCCGCAATCTTGTCGACATGTGACGGGTTTACTTTTTCTATCATAATTTTTCTCCTTATATGTTTTTACGTGTAATAAGCAGGCGTCCTGTAGCGGTCGGAGCGATGGAGAGAACATACAAAAAGAGCCGGTACTCTAGGTGAAGTACCGGCTTTCTTAACTGAAAATAACCATAGGAAAATAGAGGTACTTCACATAGCACCCCACGGAATAAACCCGTAGAGACTCTACGATGTATCTCATCGCCCTATAGCTAATCAGGCTTTGTGATTTAAATTTGATGTTCTCAACCTATGCAACGATATTCATTTCATTAGTTGAAATCACATCAGAGTTATTGATTAACTCTGAATTAAATATAATCAAGTAAAGAAAGTAATAGAAGATAGTAAAAAATAGCATAACTTTAATGGAAAAGTAATGCTAAATTATTTACATTACTCGTCATTAAAGTATATAAGCGATATATTCCAAATAAATTGACATTACTTTTTGCAACCAAAAAATAAAGCCATGCTATAATCCATGACTTTATTACAATAGAAAGGATTCAAAATGCCCTTGATCAAAGAAAAAATTCCGTAAATAATTTTGAAAATTTTTTATTTATGTTTGAAAGCTGTAGTTGTGACTGCGTTGAAGATATAGAACACACATCTCCAGGGAAAGAGCCTACAATCAGATTAAAATTACAAGCAATACCTGAAATTTGGTTACACTGCCAAAGGTGGTTTATTTCGGATTGCATCTAATGTAAGCACAGAGGATCGAAATATACTTGGTAAATTAATTTCATTATCTAACAAACTAACTAAAGAACTTTTTTCTTTCTTTAAAAGCAATGGTTTCTTATTTCCTGTATCAGAAACTTCCTATACTGGATTCGATGAAAAAATTTTGTATGAAATAATCAACCGATTGAAAGCGACAGTTGAGTTAATGACTGCTGTAGTGAAATTAGAAAGAATTATAAAAAGATTTGCGAATTGGTTATCTCTTTACTCCTCCGTAAGGATATTTCTATAAATACAGATTTTATGAATAAACCTTATTCAAGCTGCCACAATTCTTATCTTGAAACGATTAACAACTCTCCATCTGAATTATCTCCTAAAAGAAAATAGGAAAAATTTGATGGAGATACCTACACTATTGCAGACTCTTTATATGGCACATATAATCTGAGCATCAATGATTATAACGATAGTATTGGAGGTTATAAATCTGTTCAAGGATTTCAAAACGAGCTATATATTAAAGTAACTTTGATGTTTGTTAATTATGAGAAACAAGATACAGCTAAGAAAATTTCCGATTTCCTATTTCACTTCTTTTATGACATGAATGGAGATAGCTCCAATAATTTCTCTGAAATAATGAAAGTAGCAGTAATTGAAATCGCTAAGTTTCTAATTAAGGAAGAAATTAATTACAATATTAAAGATATACATCCTGTTTATGATCCAGAAACCATGACTCCTTCCTGGAAAGTAGATTCACTTCTTAGTGCTGTATATTTCTCCATATTTTACTTGAAACCAGATCTTGAGTTATATCGCCCCTGTGATAATCCTAGATGTGGTCGGTATTTCCTTGTAAATACCACATCAACAAGGAAACGTTTCTGTAGCAAAGAATGCTGCAACAGAGTTACACAAGACCGATATAGGAAAAGAAAAGGAAAAAGAAGAACTATAAAATAAAGTCTCTGTCTGTAGTACTACAAACAGAGATTCTGCAATAGTATTTTTTATATTTAATCTATATCGTACGTGCCACGGTCTTCGGCAACCATAGAATCAGTAGGCTTACGCGCATAAGATACTATTTTAGAAAGAGATGATTCCTTTGTAAATTTTATTTCCTTCCTGCTCAGAACAGACTCTATAGATTCTGCAAGTGCAGCCTTTTCCTTTATCGGTTTACCTGAATAATGGTACATTAGATATCTTGTATCAATCACAATTCCTTGGATTCGTTCATAGTATTTTTTGTTGCGTCTCCAGTCGCCAATTGCCTCACCAATGTTTCCAACAAAAGACGTCAGACTAAAATAGTTCTTTGCCATATTGTACGGCATGATGAAAGCATTAAATAGAGATTTCGCATCTACATTCTTATTCTTTTCCAAATATTCGCCATATGTAATTTGCTTATTGATTGACGAACCGTTAGGCAGATGGTCAGGAATCCCAGTCAAACCGTATTTATAGTACTTAGCGTCAAGAACGTAATATTTATCGTTATATATCATGATTGTATCCGGTATCAAAGGCCTCTTTTCTTTGTATTTGCCGTAGTCAAGCAACCATCTTGAACGAGGAAAATATTTATTTTTGTCCTTCTCTCCAAATGCTCGATCAATTAATTTTTCCCACACGTGATCAAAGTCATCTGTACCAAAGTAGAATTGCTTATCGGAAGTCTTCTCATCCATATACTCAAGCATGTCATTCATGCTACGAAATAAGGATTTCTTCCTATCGTCATTTGTAGTAGCAAGCTTGTTTTGGACAATTCTTATTGACGTCTTAATATCCGGATGTGACCCTGATTCCTCTGGCATATAGGGAACATACAGCCATCCAAGTCTCTTAAACGCTTCATACACACAGAATCTATTAATCTGCGTTATTTCTTTCGTGTCATTTGGAGTTGAAGATCGAACTTCAAACTGTGTAAATACAAAAGAACTCACACCATTTCTGCTTTGAACAAGAGGCATTTGCTTTCGTGCAGTTCTTGCCCAATCCTGCTTACCAGTTGAAGCAGTAGTATATACTTGCTCTTTCTCAACATAATAGGCGCCACCAATTGAAAAATAATATTCTATAACATTTTTATACGCATTGATAGGGAAGCCTACCAATTGTGGTGCTGTAAACTTATTAATTGCCAATAATCTGTCATCTTTTGTTGTAAATTCAGATAACACTTGTATTAAATGCTTTATGTCTGTTCTGATTTCAGCATCGGTTTTTGGCAACTCATATCCGATTGGAAAATAGACCATAGCATTATCAGAATCAGCTTTGATACCAACAAAACGATCAACATCTTCATTTGTGTTAACATGGCAGTGTTTTTTAATATCAAATTCCTTGATTGAATTTGATGCTGAGTCTAAATCCATATAAATCACCGACTTAATCTTCTTCTACATTAGCAAATGCATCCCTGACATTATCTTTAAACACCTTAAAGCGCTCAGTACCATTGGCATACATAAAAGCATGTATTACTTGTTCAAGACTTTGATATTTATCAACATCAAAAATAATTTCACGGTTGAATTTAAATGCATCATCCCAAAGATATTTTATTACCTTTTCAGGGAACTTCCTATTTTGTCGCATTGCATCACGAATCACTGCAATTCTGGACTTCTCATCATCTGTAAGGGAACCACTGGTTTCTTTCACACGAAGAGCATCGTATTCTTTCAGATCTCCCATAGTGTCATCGTATTTAAGGTCATGAACATGAACAAAATATGCTCCAAGTCTCTTATCCTCCGCAGAAGTCATCCTTGTACTATTCCCAACAACAATCTTATTGATTTCAACACAGAAATTTTTCCATGTTATTCCAGTGTCAAGGATTTCTGCATCAGCAAGCGAACTGTCGACACTGGCAAAATCGTTCTCGATAAGACGCATATCCCATCTGCGCTGAAAAGCTGTATCTAACGTGAAAACATTTTGATCTGATGTGTTCATCGTACCTATGATGGAAAGGTTTGAAGGAATACGAACCTTTTCTGTTTTTCTATCCTTGCCGTACATCTCCTCAGCAATATTCATATTTGTAATACCGTACTCACTTGTACCGATGGGATATCCGTTGTCATCAATATCACGAATTTCTACTTTACGGTCAAGCAACTGGAACACTTCTCCGAAGATAGCAGGAGCGTTACCACGATTAATTTCCTCAATAATAAGGATGTATTCCTTGCTCGGATTGTTATATGATTCACGAAGGATATTCGTAAAAGGTCCAGGAGTAAACTTATAACTTACCTGTCCATCATCTGAAACTGCTGGAAGAATCTGTCCAATGAAATCTGAATAAGTGTAGTCAGGATGAAATACAAGTCTTTCTACAACACTTCCAGGTTTGCAATATTCATGCTCAATAGTCCAACTCTTACCAGAACCCGGAACACCATATAGAAGAATATTACGCCCACTTACAACGCGATTATTTTCAAGCGAATCTTGTCTATCGGTCTCTTTATCTATATTTGCATCCTTGAAGCCTATTATTTTTGTGGCTGATAGCTGCAGAAAGGTTTCTACCCTTTTTTGATATTCCTCTAGATTATTAAACTGACCTTTTAATATCTGAACATCTCCATTATGGCCCTCAAGGTATGGGTTTAGTCCATCCGAAAGCAGAGATTTAAGTATTCTTAAAGAACCTTTAGCTTCTTCATCTCCATTTAAGTCTACATTATTTTTAGTTTGCATTAGTTTCTTATACACGTCGTTTTGATTAAAAATAACATCATTAGTACCATCAACTAATTTAAAGATTGCGCCTTCAGATATTGCAGTTAACAAGCGACTCAATCGAGTCTCTATCTGCTTATCATAATTAATATCAACACCAATCCACAAAATCAAAATACGTACATAAGCATCCCAATCATTGTCAATTAGAGTATCGATAATGTCAGCATTGACCGTATAGATTAATTTTTTGGGATACCTTATTCCACCTGTCCTTTCTGCACCAGCAGTTTTATCTTCATCAATAAAGCTGATTTTTGCTAACTTCCAAATTAGCTCAAAGGCTACTATTAGCGATTCCATTTGAGACTTAAATAGTGAATTATTATTTATAGCATCTATTACTGTATCAATGTTAATACCATCTTGTTTACAAATTTGTGCTAGTTTATTTTTAATAGCAGTTTTCAAATTTGGATTAATTACTATTTTGTCTCCACTTTGCACGGAATACTGAAGCTCAGCAGACTTAATAGAGCACTCCCAAAACAAAAGTATTAGCGCGACAGCACTCTTAACATGTGGGAGCGAAGATTTAATACCAAGCTTTAAATCCAATGCACTATAAGCGGACATATTATCTGGTCTATTCATCAATGTTTCCCTCCATAATATCATTTTTAATTACTCTAGCGATTGCTGATGCCAATAGTGGCGGAACAGCATTACCAACTTGTCTCATTTGAGAACTCTTACTACCAATGAATATGAATTCATCTGGGAATGACTGTATCCTGGCCGCTTCTCTTACTGTTATTGCCCGATTTAAAAAAGGATGAGTAAATTTGCCTGAAGAAGGTGTATCAAATCTTGTTGTTATCGTGACGGATATATCATCTTTTTTCATCCTGGTCCACGTACCACTATATATGGATTTAGTTAGATGCTCTTTTGGTAAAACTTCTTTACCGGCATTAGGAGGAATCATTCTCAATCTTTTTAATGAAAGTGGAGAGTGTTTTGTTGCCTTATGATTATACAAAAGGTTAGCATGTCCACGTAATTTTTTTTCATACTCGCTTTGAGGCGCATATCTGTATTCTTGCACCTCATCACCTTCTCCTGATTCTAAAAATGCCAAGTCGCTAATTGCGTCCCATATAGTTACTTTCTCATTCAGCGAGGATGGTAAAGACGGAGCAACCCCATTCATTTTGCCAATAATAACTGCTCTTTTTCTATTTTGTGGTACTCCAAAATCCGCGGCATTAAGTACTCCATGCTGCAAAAAGTACCCCATAGCATTAAATAGCGTCTCAATTTCATTAAAAAAATAACCTTTTTCAGCAGTAAGCAGGTTTGGGACATTCTCCATTACAAAATACTTAGGTTTTACAAGCTCAACTACCTTTACATAATATTCAAATAAAAAATTTCTTTTATCGTAGATTGTTTTCCGCTGACCTTTTTGCGAAAAGCCTTGGCAAGGTGGCCCTCCTATAATGACGTCAATCTTATTTTTATATGTTCCAAAAACAGCATCCAAATCAAGAGAGGTAATATCACCAACGACCATTTTTGTTGTTTTATGATTTTTCATATAAGCGTTTGCAATGGATTCATCATACTCATTAGCTAAAAGAACACTGAATCCTTCTTCTTCAAAGCCTAACGATAATCCTCCTACGCCTGAAAATAAATCTATTACCGTTGGTTGCATTTATTTGCCCTCTATCCTAGATTTAGCAATGTTGTAGTATTCTGAGTTTAATTCTATACCTATAAAATTGCGACCAGCTCGTTTTGAAACAACTCCCGTTGTTCCAGAGCCCATAAATGGATCTAGAATATTATCACCAGGGTTGGAAAGTATTTCTACAAAGTGCTGCATCAAACTTTCTGGCTTTTGCGTTGGATGTTTTCCATATTTTCTTTCGCTATTCGGAGTGACGGATGTTTCTATAAAATCATGAAACATAGCTCCACCATTGTTAAATGTTCCAGTCTTTGTTTTATAAGTGAAATACACCCATGCTTCTGTAGAATTTACAAAATGTAAATTCATATTTCTGGGCATAGGGTTAGTTTTATGCCAAATCCCTGTTGTCTTATAGTAAAATCCATATTCCTCAGCTAACTTTATAATCGTTTCAACTTTTATAATAGCCATAAACACAATCATAGAGCCACCCTTTTTCATGACTCTAGAAGATAGTTCAAAAAAAGACTCCATGGATTTCTTCCATTCCTCAAAACCCATGTCATCCCAACCTGCGGCAGCAAAAAAATTGTCTCTCATCTTTTTTAGATTAGTATCTCTAGTTTTCATAAAACTACCAAGATTATATGGCGGATCTGTAACAATTAAATCTATTGATTTTGCCCTAAGATTATCCATAGCAACAATACAGTCATCGTTGTAAAGTTCTATTTTAGACAATATGAATCACTCTCCTAACTTAACAGCTACTCTGCACTTTCTCCACTGGCAATCCATTTATCTAATTCCGAGCGTTTAAATTTCCAAAGTTTTCCTATTTTATATACTGGCATATCTGGTTTTTTTCTTATCCAGGTTCTCAGAGTGACAGTTTTTATCCCCAAGTATTCTGCCGCTTCATCAATGCTGATATAGCCTTCTTCATTTTTCATCTGTGTTATACCACCTCTAAATTTTCATCACTACAGACCCAACTACCATTATATCTGCTTTTTATAAAAGGTCAATGTATTTGGTTGTATTTGGATATATTTCATTATATTTGTATATATTACTAGATATTTTACATTATAAGAAATTGCCTATCTTTGACGCTGTAGCCTGTGAGCAAGTCGTGTGTACTTTTTACCGTTACCATCCTGTGCACTCGACCCTAGAGCATTGATATCTTCCCTCAAACAGCCAAACTGCACTCAAAAAGCACGCCGAGCCAGCTTACAGCCGCCACTCATTAAACCTTTTAACGATAGACCCTGTAAACCCCTGCTACACAAAGACAAAATTTGCCCAGTTAATCAGCTCTTGACATCAATACAACAGTCTCCACGTGGATTGAGAGACAAATATGAAATGAATAAAAGTTAATAGTTTTCAAAAGCTCGTGCTCGGGAATATGTGTGGGAATATAAGCATAACTAATACGTTAAGCTATTCACTACAAATCTAAACTATTCCTATCCAATAGGAAGTCGAATAAACTAATAGTAAGTATTCCATGCTCATCCAAAAAAGGTTTTATTCTATCTTTTACGATAATTATTTTTCTTAAATGAATCATCAATATATAACAAGGACGCTTTTTCTTGATGTATCTTTTCGATTGAAGGAAGACTATAGGCAGATTGAATATAATATCTTTTACTTCCAAGATTAGCTATGAAATCAACTTCTAACTGTTTCTTGATGCCTTTATTATTAACATTAAACGTATATTATATCTGTGAACAACATCTCGTAAACGTACGCCTCTTCCTATTTAGAATTATTTCCATTTCGGAATTTAATCTAAATACATTATGAAGAATAAGCTCATGGAACTCAACGCTATTTAGAAATCTATCGCAAAAAGTCTCTGACCTCACCCAAGCTAGCCGTGGACACTCTTTAGAATAAATACATCGCGTCCACTCCACTTAGGAGTTGCAAAACACGTACTTGCATGATGTCATCCATTTAATTAGTCTCGCTGTCTAGTCGGAGAATTGTTTTACTTGCTTGACTTAATAAGCACGACTGTCCAAGCGATAAGAATCAGTTCCATTGCAATGGCTACTCCAAGCAGATGATATAACTCCATAATAGCGAAAGCTGCAATAACTGGAACCATTACGCTTATTAGAATAGAAACTAGCTGCATTTGCTTACGACAGTTTGAACATTTACTCATTTAGATGCCTTCCTAGTAAGCTGGTGCATTTAGAATCACCAGGGTCTCAAGTGGACGATAATATAACAATAATGCTAACGTCCACTGATGAAATTCAACTATTTGAAACTAACGGTGCTAAAGTACCTCTCTCACTAATTAACAAATTATCATAGTTGGCGTGAATGGCATTCTGAGTGACGGTGGCACCATTCATGTCAAGAGGACGAATACTGTCATACTTTTTGTTACAACGTATCTGTCACCTTATCATTCTTCTTTTTTCACATTCATTCTGCCTTACCCATTGGTAAGTAGTAGATTTTACCGTCTTTAGAAATCAATTGCACATCCTCGGCATACAGGTCAGAGGTGTCCTGCGGATGTTTAATGGATTTGACTGATGCTTGAGCCGTTATCATATCTACTGTTTTTTTGTTAATCGCCCTAAAATTAAGGTCATCATCAAATAATCCAGGAATAAAATGAATGACGCGATCGATTCCATCTCTTTTACGCTTGATCTCATCTGTATCAATGCTTAAACGATTTACGGATGTCTGATGCCAGCCAGTCAATAATGCTTGAGTATCTTCCACCTGCTTTGTGTATGTCGGCAAAAGCGCTAGGCACTGCTTTCTTGAGACAGCCCCCAGATGAAGCGTATACCTCAAGTCGGAAATCTTATACAGCACATCAAGCAATGCTTTTTGGTATGTATACCAGTTTTGCGCTTCTTTTAATTCCTTTTCATAAGATGCATAATCCAGGTCATTTTTCTTTGTAAAGCCCGCCAAAGTTAAATTAACCTGACCAAGTAACTGAGTACATTCTTCTTCTATATTATCGAGCTGCGCAATCTTTGACAGTCTCAATTCATCATTCTCAAGGATCTCTACTTGAAAGTCGGCAATTTTCTTAACATGAGCAACAAGTGAAAAAACCCGACTTCGAAATTCATTATCTTGAAAATCAGATATTTTTGAAATTCCATCACGGATTGATCCAAGCTCTGCATTTATCTGCGTCATGTAATACTGCCCAACAACAATTGATGCCAATCCCATGGCTACACCCACATTATTCGCTACTACATTTTTAGCTTTAACCGCTACAAGGTTTGCATGACCCTTGATTCCATTAGCACCAAAATAGAGTCCTCGAACCGCTCCTTTCATAGCCTTAGAATTGGTAAGTTTAGCACCAGCCGGGATTATAGCGCGATACAAAACCTCGCTTCCCGCTTTTGCAATTTGGACTGCATTGGAACCTGCTATACTAGCCTGCACCAATCCGGAAAACAAATTGTTCACACGCCCCAGAATTTTACTATCAGTTATCTCCACCAGCTTACTATCATCAGATATTGCTTCTACCGGAAGCATTTCCATCTGAATGACAAGTTCATCGAGCTTTTGATTTGGCTGAGATAATTTACTTGTTTTCTTTACTATCATCGCACTATTATTCAAATCAGAGCTATTCTCGTCTTCGGGAATATTTGTTTTCTTTAGCCTATTAATTAGGAAAGCAGCAATCATCACCACTGCCACAATACATATGCCAACTACAACATACTCTATATTCAAAGTTCCTCCTTTTAACGTTCTATAATAGGAATAGTAAATTTTGCGAATAAATCAAGCCTCACCAATCTTGATATCTATCTCACAACCACAACTACCCGACATCTAACCCGGCAACTCCATTTATTGACATCTATCTTGGCAACTCTACCATCACACTTTTGGTTGGTTCTCCTTTGGATAAATTTCTGCAGAGTGTTTTGTCTGCCCAATTCCGAAGTCCCCAGATTGCCAGAAAACCGCAGCATTACCGAGCTTTTGCGGCTATTTTCTGTCACTCTCAACATCAAAACAACACTCTCCATGTAAGATTATTAGGCTATTTTGAAAAATTAAATATCTCTGCAAAACCCATTTGATTTTATAAAAACTATAAGATTTCTGTTGTTTCGAGCATATAAGTTTTGATTAGACTAATGTATATATTATATAAACTATTAATCTTTTTTAGAGATTTATCGCTCGAAATATTTGTCCAGCATCATCTGCAATTTTTTAATTTGCATAGAGTTGCAACTTTACAATAACAGTATACTTATTTTCATTAAACCTAATTTATTTTATCTGCAGCTGGATCAACTTCACAGAAATGATCTGGGTTTCGCTTACATTGCAAAGCAGGCACTTTTTTTGTAACCTCACGTTTTGTTTTTCCATTAGGATATGTTGTATCTCTCCATTCTACAGCCTTATTGAAATATTTCATTGTGCCACCACATATAGGGCATTTTTCAATATGAATTTTTTCTATCGTAAGTTTTCTTCCAAGACCACTAATTGCATAATTAAAGAATAACGGATGCCTAGTTTCTCTTTTAGTAATATCTCTTAACCATACAATAATTGCCAAAAGTATAATTATTACTATAGCTAAGATTCCCCAATATATAATATTATTGTTTGCATTTATTTGAATACTTTTATTGGTAAATAAATTAATTAAAGGTTCAAATAGTTTATAAAACGGGAAAATTCCTATCAGGGAAATAAAGATTCCCATCCATGATAGAATTGCCATTGTTATAGGGCTTCTCCAAACAGGTTCAGGCGTATATGTCGCAGTTTTTCCCGATGAATTCCCATTAAAATCTGTATTGTTTCCGGAAACAATATTAGTGGGTCCATTAAAAACATTCCCTGAAACGGTGTTAATATTTGATTTAGAAAATTTATCTTTCATATACATTCTCCTATGATCTTCATCTTTTCGAACTATATTTCTTAGACTTGCGTTTGACCGTTCCGTCCTCTCCAACTTCCACATTACTACGAACCGCCATCTCAAGCTCAACGGCTTCAAACTTCTCTTTAGAAATAATGCCTGCATTCAGCATGCCATGCTTATCTTTCTTATAACCATAACAAGCCCTACTATAAAGACCCGACGTGCCATCTTCTGCTCTACGCCTTAATCCCCAAACAATATTCTCGCTACGCCAATCATTTTCAGCCTGACAGCACGCTTGAACCACACTGATTAAAAGTTCATCATCGACAGTTTCCGTATCAATCTTATCGGTCTCAAAGATAATCCTTGTACCACATGATCGAATCTTTCTAATAGCCTCTAAGCCTTCTTTCGTATCACGACCAAAACGACTCACACTTTTAGTAAGAATAATATCAAGATTACCTTTCTCACACTCATCAATCATTCGATTAAATTCAGATCTTGATGAACCAACCTTCACAGGGTGGGTGCACTTTTTAACGATAGAAGCGAGCAATCACAAAAAGGTTTAATTTTCTAAAACCAATCTCACATCACGACTGCCAATCAGCATTCAAGCTCTTCAAAAAACATCATCTATCAGATAGCTATCACCACGAACCGCCTGATCATATCCTTTAACCATCAACGCATTAAACGTTTTCTCATCCATAGCATCTTGTGCTGTAAGAGACTTTGGAATAGTAAGCGAAAACAGAATACCATTATTAAGAATGATTTGACGATAAAACATGTCAATAGCCATAGCTCTAGGGACTCCAATCGTTTCCAAAATTCGATCTGCCTGCTGCTTAATATTTTCTTGTATTCTCACATTCACATTCGCTGTTTTTAATATTTTTCCTATATATTAATCCAATACCTTCTTGTTGTAACGTTTCCTCTTGATAAGTTATTTTTCACTTTGTTTTCTAAAATTCCACCATTATTTTCTATAACTTTTATCGATCCGATATTGTCATCATCACACGTAATCAAAACCTTATGCAGATTCAAAGTCTCTTTACAATATGTAAGTGCCATAGAAAGCATTTTTGTTCCATAGCCCTTCATGCATTCAGATTGTCTAATTTCGTATCCTATGTGACCACCATAGTTAATTAAAAAAGAATTTAATTCATGCCTAATATTAATTTCACCAATAAATTTTTCATTATCTATCAGCCAAAACGTAGTAGCTCTAACATAATTTTCAGGCAAATTTATACCATGTTCAATATTATAAGAACTCTCTATAATTGTTTCGGGGTTTATAAAACGTCTTTCTGCATTCGGCCTAAAAATTTCATCTTCTTCATTTGCTTCTATATAACCTTGGATATATTTACTATCTGGTCTAATTAATTTCATAAGTTCTCCTTATTCTTAATATGTGATTCTAATAAGAATACAATTCTATTAAAATTAGAGTCCATAATAGTCTGTTTAGCTTTAATAGTATTACTGTTTAAAAAAACCACACATACAAGCTTTATTAAAGAAAAATTTTTTTATTTTTTCTTTCAATTAGTGCGAGCTTTTCAAATCCATAAAATTTTTCTTTTCCATAAAGCACAGCTTCTACTAGAAAAATAATGTATGATACAGCCAAATATACAAACAAAAAGTGGGTGCACTTTTAAACGATAGGAAATATCGCAAAAAGGTTTAAGACCTGCTTAATAGCTTGCTGAACAATCTTACGCAATAATCAACATGCCACTAGCATTACACCCACTCTCCATACGCGAATTTAATCTTTATATAATTAACTAAATCCCATATTTATTACCTAAAACCCTATATTTGTTAAAGTACCTTTACGCTGTTGAACCGCCACACCAACATTCCATATAATCACGCCAACAATTGCCCATAACATGCCAACAACAAGAATCACAAGTAGCGATACGCCAACATTTACAGAACCATCAACTATACTACGAGATGCTTGAGTAACATGAGTTACTGGAATCGCATATAACACGTATTGCATCATCTTAGGAAATACGCTAATTGGAGCAATCACACCACAAACAATAGGAAGTATTGCACTAAGCGCGTTAGAAATAGTATAAACATCATTCATCATCATGCTTATAGCAGCTACAGCAATACCAAATCCCGTAGAAGCAACAGGAACAATAAGGAACAACAGCATCAACGCACTCATATTAATCATCAAGAAAGCACTCGGGCTTACTACAAGCATTGTTATAAACAAAGTCACAGCATCACTCACTAAAGAAATAGTCACGAGCGCAACAATACGGCCGAACCATAATGGTAATGCAACTTTCGCGCTTGTAAGCACGAATGGTGTTGTTCCTTCAAAACGATCCCATGCTAGTGCTTCTGACACAGTCATACTTGTGGAAATAGAACATGCACACATCACAGCAGCAAGAGTTGAAGCAATCAAACTATGATTAAAACCAGCGCTAGTTGCAGCACTAGCTGCTCCATTGAATCCTCCACTTACAGCCCCAGCTAGAAAAACGTATAAGAACGTGGATAAAAGAGGCTCAATAATCATACGAATAACAGCAGTATTCCAACTATTTAAGCTAGGTATACTCTGTATACTCACTCTTGCGCCAGTTCGTATACTAGATAACACGCTCACGTGACCATACTGAGAATATTGATTATATTGATGCAATTCAGCGTACTTACTATTTTTAATAATTTTATTTTGCATAGTTTCAACCTGATTATTATTTCGTATCATATTATGTTCAAACTTCCATTAAGCGTTGCAAGTCGAATAGCATGACGTAACATAAAACCTGCAATAACAAGCAGAACGCTGGATAATACAACGCATAACACAATTGCTAACACAGTAGTAGTATTAAACGATTGCGCATGAACCACCCACACTGCAGACGTGAGCGGATGAATAAACGCAATAATGCGAGCAGGCAATGGCATTGATTCTACAGGTATCACTATTCCACAAAGCATCCATACAGGAATTAAAATCAAACCTTCATAAACTGTAGCTTTACGGCATAATACAAAAATTCCAGATAATAATGCAGCAGAAGCTACGCAAGCAAGCATAGAAAGTAAGTATCCAACTAACTGCGTGAATGTTATCATAAAGAAACCATGGCAGAAAACAGCAACGGTAATAATCGCAAGCGGCATACCAATGCACCCAAGTAAAGCTGCGGATCCTACAATAGGAAGAAACACTTCAGAAGGTGAGATAACACTTAAAGTTAAATATTGTAATGTTCCTAAATAACGCTGGTATCCAATAATTCCAACAGCAGTAGTTGTAGCAGACCATAATCCAGCTATAGAAGAATCAACCCAAATATTATTAAGGAAGTTGGCACAATTATGAGAAAAACCATAGTATGCAACAATTTTCATCAACGCAAAACATACTGGAGCAAGTATCGCATTTTGCAAGAAAAACGTTGTTTTCGCTAAGCTTTTAAGCTGAAACCACATGCCACGAATCACAGAAGCGCATGAACGAGTAGAAGTATTCATATTAAGCCTCCTACTTACTCAATGAAAGTGAAGAAGACGAAGAAGACGACGTAGCAGCAGAAGAAGTAGAAGTATTTGATGCAGAAATATTATCATTTTGCACAATAGCAAGATACGTTTCTTCCAAACTTGCAGCGCGATCACCTAAACGTGTAATCCCATCAACAGGAATTTTAACATTTCGTTCTTGAGATAATGCTTTGCTCCACGCGATAGTAATATTTAACACTCCATGCGATTCAAAAACATCACACCACAACACTCCATCAAGTTTTTGCAATTCTTCCTTAACACTAGGAGTTCCACTTGATGTTTCACCTTCATACGCGTACATTGTTACATGATCAATATGCTGCAAAGAAGCCAACTGCTGAACACTTCCCTGAGCAATAATATTACCGTGATTTATTACAGCAACAGTATCAGCTAATTTCTCAGCCTCACTCATCTCATGCGTAGTTAACAAAATCGCTATTC
Source organism: Gardnerella swidsinskii (assembly GCF_023277705.1). Taxonomy (NCBI): domain Bacteria; kingdom Bacillati; phylum Actinomycetota; class Actinomycetes; order Bifidobacteriales; family Bifidobacteriaceae; genus Gardnerella; species Gardnerella swidsinskii. The sequence continues at coordinate 1,410,943 of NZ_CP083176.1, read as the reverse complement.
CTTGATCTCGTAAAGCATGAATAATTTCACGTACTTTCCTAGCATTTTCAGGATCCAAACCAGTGGTAGGCTCATCTAAAAGCATAAGATCCGTTCTAGCAACCAGCGATCGAGCAATATGCAACCGCTGCCACATTCCCCTTGAAAAAGTTTGAACAGCATCATGAGCTTTATCAAGTAAATCAACTTGCTCAAGAGCATCGTGAATACACTTTCCTTGCTCCCTATATGGAACAGCAGAAAGATCCGCAAAATAACGAAGATTATCTAATGCACTTAACTTTTGATAAAATCCTCGCTCACCTCCAAGAAGTAACGACACATGCTTACGCGCTTCTCGAGGATTACTCACAGCATCAATATTGGCAATACGAACACTACCACTATCAGGAGCTAACAACGTACCAACAATTTTTACGGTAGTTGTTTTACCTGCACCATTAGGGCCAAGCAAGCAAAATATTTCACCAGAATGAATATCAAAAGATACGTTATGTAAAACTTGGCGAGTTGTCTTCTTACGACCAAATCCACGAGAATAAGATCTTGTTATATTATCAATACGCAATATTAAGTTGCTAGCTGACTGCTTATTATTGTTATCGCGACTATCAGTTGCGTTTTCTATATTATTATTCATTATTATTACTTCGTTCTTACGTGTTATTAAAGCTTAATTTTTACTGTTATTGAATAAATTTCAACAATGAAAATTAATTAGATAAAGAGATAACGCTTGCTTACAAGAACGATAAGAACGCGCAAAAACATGCAAAAAAAAACGTACAAAAACCAACGCGCATGCGCAAACATAATGAAACAAAACACCATGTGCAATGCGTGTTTAATACTGCTAAAGAATATGTATCTTAAGCTGTTTTATGTGCTTTTATATGCCTTTCAAACCGTTCTTAAGACTAGCGATCATTTGGGCAGTCATAGCGCAACACCTCATAAACTTAAATGTGCTTTACGTGGAAAATTATATTAGCATTCCGCAAAAAACTCAAATATAAGCAATCACAAAACATTTGTTTAACATGTGCAAAATATTACTATTTCTTCTTATAACCTATAGCAACATTACCTGCTTTATTAAGCCCTGGTACTTTAAGAACACAAGAGCTTGACTTACAAGAGCCTGGCTTGTCTTTTAAATCAAATTTTCCAACTAAAAATAAAGCTTTAAGTCCTGGACCAGGTAAATTGAACGATGAGTCAACTAACTTAATACGCTTATCTCCAAGAGTAACTTTAGACAAATCATAGTGAGAATCAAGAATGTCTCGTGACACAAAGAGATACAATTCATCCTTATTTATATAGTTTTCTGGTATACGAAACTCTTCTTGAGACACCGCCACCGTCTCCCAATGATACGACGCAAGCTCCGCCTTCTCATCATCGTCGGCACATCCCGCAAGAGAAAAGAGAGTACCTAGCAGCAGAAGCATAACAAGACAACTTTGAAAAATGGTTTTACAAAAAATAGTTTTACTTCTCATAACACTACTAGCCTCCTTTTCGTTAACACGACTCTGTATCAAATGATCATAAAACAGATTATTAAGTAAACAAGATCTACCATTCGCTCTGATTACTGTAATAATCTTAATAAATATATTATTTTTTTTTATTAATTTGTCTAGATTATTGACACTAATCTCTTCATTTACTAGCAAACTATAATTTTTATAAACAGCAAGATTCGCAGAGCCAGAGGAACCAACATAATTGTGAGCGTTTAATGCTTCCAACAATATTCCCTCATAAACGAAGCAATTACCTGCAAATCTTCACCTTCATAATACCCAACAAGCAACTTCTTAAACTCAGGAACCCTATTTTCTGGAATAACCAACAAGCCATTACCATGAGAAATCAAACAGTGTAGGGAACTTTTTTACAATTATTTAACCGATTTGATCCCCAAAACATAAACAACTAAATTAATAATCACTCGACAGCAAAATAGTCTTAATGCTCATTGCAGAATGGAAGTTAATATTGGGAATATTGTAGGAGTGTAAACATCCAAGACAATTGTAAACAGAGAGTTGTTAATTTTTTTGTTCAATAATTTTATCGGTAAATGCCTTTAAAAATTCTCTAGAATTACTCCAGCCTGCGCCATTGTTTAATCCCGAGAAATCAAAACCAGATATTTCATCTAACGCTTTACTACAAACCCATTCATACATTCCAGCCTCTTTGCTTTTATATATTATTAGGAACAATGGTTTCATTGCTTTTTTACCCAACGACACAACACTCTTGTATTGCTTAGAATATACTACATCGTTATACCACCCTGTCAGCCGATAGTATTTATCTTTGACCCCCTTTTCACCAATCTCGTCGCATAGATTTTGTAACTGTTTAGCAACATACGTGAGAACCTTTTCATCTATGTTTTTTATGAGCAAAGTTTCATCAACACCATTTTTACTTACCTCTTTCCAGTCAACATCTTCATTATTTTCTGAGTGTCTTTCATTCCTTGCAGACTTTTGATTTTCTGTTTTTACTTCTCTATTATTATCACTAAAATTATTCTGACTCTTACAACCTGAAATAAGTGACATAAGGCAAACTACCATAGTCAAAAAAGCATAATGCTTGATATTCTTCATTTATGCCTCCTCTACAACTTAATCTTTACCTAATTGCAGCTACGATTCTCATGTTCAATCTTCACTTTGTTCTTCACCATCATCTGCCAAATATTTATTCATCTCGGAGTACAAATCATCTTTGAGTTTAATAAAACTGACGGGATGTAAATTATGGACAAAGAATGCAGATATACAGCCTACAAAATAACTATAGCTAAAAATCATCCGATAATCTACAGGATTTTATTTCCATACATAAACAAATGTGTGGCAAAATGAGTACACGCTTTAACGATAGAAGCGAGATATTGCAAAAGGTTTAATTGCCATTTATAACTTTCTCAATATCTCTTTTCCCATAAAGCACACGAGAAACCACAACTTCATACTTTTCTTCAAAAACAAAATAAAAAATAAGAAAATTATCACACGACACGAACCCTATGCCTTATGCAAGGACTCAAAAACCTTATCCGCAGGCTTCACATCACCAGATAAAACTGACTTATAACCCTTTTCCAACTCATCATTCAACTCACCTTGAGTCATAGAACTCACATCACGCGGCTCTCTATAACCCAATTTCACATCAAAAGGAAGCCCCTGCTGCAAAACAACCTGCTTATAAAACATGGTAATAGCACTCGAAGGAGGAAGACCCAAAGAATTCAATATATACTCTGCCTGCTCTTTTAACTCTGGATCAATACGAGTATACAAGTTAGCTGTTTTCGCCATACAATCACCCCTTGTTTCTTACAATGATTATATGACATTGCATTGGCATTGCATTAACATCAGCATTAGCAAAGCAAAACTCACGGCAGGTGCTCCACCACATCTTTATTAAATACACTGGAAAGCTAACTTGAAATTTGCTTTCGAAATAATTATCTTATATGTAAAGCTAGCTTTCCATTAGGAAGGAGAATGTAATGTGAAAAATAGACTTGAACAAATTAGAAGAGAAAAAGGCATAACACAAGAAGAACTTGCAGATGCACTTGAAGTATCAAGACAGACAGTCGGTTCTTTGGAAAATGGAAGATACAATCCATCAATCATATTGGCATACAAAATTGCTAAGTACTTTAATTTAACAATCGAAGAAATATTTATCTACGAGGAAGATAAAAAATGAAAAAACAAAAAACACAGAATTTTTGGTACATAGGTTATGTAATAGGAATTTGCGGACTAATTCTTGCGCTGACTCTTAAACTGAACGAATCCGTAGGAATTGTACTGTCAGTTGTTTTTGTTGCAATTATCTCACTTTCACACGTAAAAATCATGCACTATAAGATGATAGAAAAAGACCACAACTACAAAATAAATGTGAACGATGAAAGAAATGAGAAAATCAAAGATAAAGTAAATGCAACAATGGCATTCATACTGATGCACCTAATGGGAATAATTGCCATAATTGCATTTATCACGAAAGCATATTTGCCAGCTGCTCTTTTAGCTATTTCGATTGCCTTTTCTCCATTAATCATGTTTTTTATCAACAAATATTATGAGAAAAAATATTAAAACCAGACATAACCCGCTCATTTACTACTTATTACAAGGCTGACCAACCTTCATAAATTCCTTATCCCTAATACGAAACTTTTTTATTCTCAAAGTTGCATCAGGCAAGGCAAATGAAAATGACCTTTACACTTGGATTAAAAAACCACCAAGCCTAATACTCCAACATTCCTAAGCATTTTTAGAATATGCCAAACTATATTTCGTGCGACTAGTCACAGTGACAGACATAAAACACCGCAACAGTATTACTTCACTACAGCTTTCCCATTCAAGCAATGCACAGCATAGTGAGCACATCCATCTGTTTTGCGCCCAAAATTATTACAACTAAGATTGACCTTATTCTTATCAGAAACCTCGCTAATACCATTTTCACAAACTACTTCAAGACATACATCCTTAGGTATTTCTCCTTCTAAAACACTCGTACCATTTAACGTATCCACCATGCAAGAAGCAACAGCCTTAACATTATTCGCCACAAAATCGGCTCCGAAAGTCACTTATTTCTTTCCGAGCCTCCACGCTTTGAGCACTACTTCTATTACTCCGTAAGTCAATGCGGCCAACGGCCAAACAATCCAACTTTTTCCCCAATCGGACGTGATGAAACTGTAGGCTAAATAAATGCAGATAATTATAAGCCAGTAAGCTTGGAGGAATAAGCTAATCTTTGCAGGATAGACAGTTTTTTTCTTCGGTTGCAGCAAACGGCAATAGGACGAGCGGACAATATTCGCCTGTACGAATAAATAGACAGCTGCTGCCACCAGGGCAATAGCGATAACTACAAAAAAGCCGGATGAAAGTTGATAAAATTTCGGTGCTATATCCGAAATTATAAGAAAAATAAAGGCAACCATACATAAAACGACACCGCTGACCGTCCGCAGCACATACGACGGCATGAACCGTTCCAAGCGTTCTTTGAGCACACTGTCAACGCCGTAAGCCGTTTCAAAGTCCTCTTTTTCCAAATATTGATAACGCTTTCCGTGGAAACTCTGAATAATAAAAATAGCTACAGCTACGGTAATAATCGCAACACTGAATGCTAAGCCCATAGTTTTACCGACTTGTGCATTTACTGTGTGAGAAAGCAAAAGATCACTGCCGACCAACGGTATTGCCGCCAGAATACAAAGAAGAACGCCTAGAGCAACATAGGCGGCAAATGATATTCTGTGAGCAATATAAGCGGAGGCTTCTTCCAGCTCAATTACCCGCATGCGAACGCCGGCTTCTTCCTGGCAGGCATTTTCACCTGCGTTGACGTTCTTCCCCATAACATCAATTTCATCTTTTACCAGAAGATCTGTACTAACACCAAACAAACGGCTCAATGCAATTATCCGTTCCATATCCGGGATACTTTGTGCGCCTTCCCATTTGGAAACAGCTTGGCGACTGACGCCCAATTTGTCCGCCAATTCTTCCTGCGACCAACCGTTTTGTTTACGCAGTTCCAATATTTTATCTGCTAAAATCATAAAAACATCTCCATTTCAAACTAGAATTCATCATGATTATGGTGAAATTATAGCTGAAACAGCAGTTGCGTAGTAGCAAGTGCGATTGACAATTACCGTTAAAAGCGCAATTTCTGCCGACAAATGAGCGCAACCGACCGCCAATTCGTTTTCTCTCATGTTTGCACCGCACTTTCCAATCATCTTCACTGATGCCGCCAAACATTGGAATAATATCTCGCCAAACGTCGGAATAAAAGTTCGATAGCGCGCTAACTATTGTAATCTTGATAATATTATGATACTTTTTTGATAAAAGGAGGTTGATACTATGATCAATATTCGCCCAGTTTCCGATTTAAGAAATAAATTCCCAGAAGTAGAAGAAACAGTTATAAATTCAAATACACCAGTATTCCTTACAAAAAACGGTTATGGAACTATGGTTCTCATGAGCATCAAACAATACTCTGCTCTCACTGACGACATCGAAAGAAAACTCGACGAAGCAGATACTTTTGCCGCAAATACTTCTACGCGTCTTTCTAAAGACGACGTCTTTGATAGTGTAAGGAGAAGGGATTAATCAACACGAGAACACCCTTACTACAGGATTAGTGTACGCAACTTTTCTATTTTTTACGTTGTCATCGACGACACTATGGAAGTGCGAAGACTTCTATACTCAAAACGAAATATTGACGCACTACTGGAATAACTATTCCTAATAACAATCATTATTATGCTAACGGTTATTAAAAAAGCTATCGTTAAAGGTTTAGAATTGACTTTATAGCCTGATTTCAGGCATGATATCCATTCTACTAACACCATGCCCATGCAATACTAGATTGTTGGCTGGGAGCCTTGGTGTTCTATGGAAATACACAGGGTTCCCATAGATAGCTACACAGCTTTTTACCTCTTAGATGAAGATAAATGTAGCGTGACGATTGTTCGTATCTTTTATACAGGCAGAAACATTGAAAATATTATCAACAACAAATAATGGAAATTCGACAATATGTGACATATCTTTCTAAAAGCCCAATGTAACGTTTTATATAGTCAAAATCATGACTTGGTGCCAATGAACTTTTTTGACGCACAGGTCAAATAATTTCAGTAGACTAGCCAGATGCAAAGAATATGCATTTTTATATGTGTGCAAAAATCGAATTTCATTTCTTATGATCAACTGTCATGTAAAACACTAAAAGCATGTACAAAACCCGGAAACTAAAAATCAGAAGAATGCGGAAATCAAAACTGAAAAACACATTCTTCTGACCAATTCCCAACCAACTACCGGTTCCCGGTTCTTACTTATCACGCAACTTACCAACTTGCGTAAATTCCTTATCCCCAACACACATCTTCTTATCAGTGAACTTTACTCGCATCATTCTGCTAATAATATACTCATCCGTTATCAGCACAAAAAATTGCTTTTCTTTTTTATTCACCAAGTAATACTGTTCACTGCCAATACTCTCTACCGCTTTACCGAATGCAAACGTATCAAACAAAGGAATATCACCGAACAAAGTAGTAATACACCCGATAAAATTATCCATAAACTTTTCAGACGAATTTGGAATAAACTTCGTCACCGTGAGCATAATAATTTCAGCGTCTGCATATTCATCACGAATAATTTGTTCCTTCATCTTGATTTTCTTACGAACACTCAATTTTTCATTAAGACCATACTTCGCTAAATCAATAGGCTTCTTAATGATTGACAAATCAATAGCATTGTCTTTATCCAACAAATGGTCGACAGTAACACCCAGCGCATCCGCAATCACCTTCAAATTTGCAACATCCGGCAGACCGCGACCACCTTCCCACTTCGCTACCGCAGCACGCGAAACCATAATCATTTCAGCAAGTTCTTCCTGAGTTAAACCCGCTTCCACGCGCGCATTTCTGATTTTTTCTCCCAACAACATCGTATAACTCCTTTCATTGGCTATGAGCTTTCGTTCTTAACGATTATTTGTTTTGCTCGTAATGCAATTAATAACCGCACTGCGTAATTACATGCTAACGAGCAACATATGAATAGAAAAGGAACTAACTAGAACACAAGCGTTACGAATCGTAACATGGCATTTTCTTAGCACACGCGCACATAATTATGTGAAAATAGCTGTTTCAAAAGAAATTTATACAAAACTAACAGAGAATGTACAAAATCCAAGGTGCACGAGCCATACAACACAACGCGCCGAAGACCGATATCCACCTCATTGCTCTGCTCTCATTCATGCCAATCCCCAACAACAAACGTACGGAATAAGGCAACAGAAACATAAGTTTGTTGTCAAGAGCATGCTGAGATATATAACATAGAAAGCAACAGTTTCAGAGTATAAAAGGAAAAGTTTCATTGCATACAAGAGTTAAGAAACTAGAACTAATGTTTATGTAACGATCTCTTGCCATAATAGCGGAATTCATTAATATCTTTCATCTGAAATTATATGCTCTATTCCACTATGCTCCGATTTAAGATATTCTTTCATAAATGTCGGGTAAGCCTTGAACTTATCAAGCTCATCTATAGGTAACCAATGCATTGTCTCTTTAGCATCTGACTCTGTAGTGCTTTGGCTCGTAAAATCTCTTTTGCCCATGGGCTTCATCATGTAGTAGAATGTCAGCTCATGGAAGTCTACTCCTTTCAAGCCAGAGCTGCCGATGAATAAGTTCTCGTGTATGACAGCAAGGTGATCTACTTCATAATTAAGACCTGTCTCTTCAAATACTTCTCTCTTAACGGCTTCTTCTGATGTCTCGCCCATGTGAACCGCTCCGCCAACTGAGTAGTAATAGTCGTCCTCATCATTTCCTGCAAATAGCACACAACCTTCTTCTACTATGATGGCTGCTGCTCTATATCTAAATGCTTTTTTATCGTTAATAAATCCGCAATTATGTTCCATAGTTTACTCCTTTATTTTTTATCTAATGACTGTGACTTATGGTTCAAATGCAAACAAGTTCCCAATCTGAATTGAAAATCCAAGTGATTGATACATTTGTATATCACACTGTGCACAAGCAACAATCATTGAACTTATTGCACTCGACCCTAGAGCGTTGATATCTTCCCTCATACAGCAAAATCGCACTCAAAAACCGCGAGAACCCAGCTTAAAGCCGCTTCGCATTAAACCTTTTAACGATAGCCCTCGCTAAGCCCTGCTACACAAGGGCAAACTTGCACCCACCTAATCAGCTTTTGACATCAATACGACACTCTCGACGTGCATCACAGTCAAGTGAAAGATTATAGTTACGTGGAAAATGCTCTTCAGTAGCATACTCCACATCATCCTTGTTAGGCTCATAACCATGCTTAAGATTAAAATGCTGGATATATTCTTCTTTCCACGCCTTAATCTCAGCTTTTTCTTCAGCAGTTCTAGTTGGACGCAGGTTCTTATTGTTGTAGTAAACCTCACTGTCATCCATTGAGTGAAGCATCTTAATATCCGCAACGGTTACACCATTTTCGCCTGGTTTAATCTCGATAGTTTCTTCACTATAACTACCATCTTCATTACGAACACAACTTGTATACTTATATGTTGCTCGATCGTTGCTATTAGTTTTACGAGTCCTCATGCTCACCCTTCCCGCCTGCAGCGGTAGGGTGAAGACACATACAAAAAAGAGCCGATACTTTATGAAGTACCGACTCTAATACCTGAAAAACAGCCATAGTAGAATAGAGGTACTTCATAGGAGTCATGAAAAAACCATGAGGATCCTATTGACGTATCTCATCGCCCTATAGCTAATCAGGCTTTAACTGTTTATTAGTAGTGTCTTATTGATTAATCATTAACCACAATCTTGTTAATTGTTCCAAAAATTCTTATAACATTTACCCGCTCTTTCTTAAAACCCGTATCATGAGTGTAAAAAAGAGTGGAATAATCTCGTTTTTATAACAGTTTGACATGTAAAAACCACACTTGCCTTGAAAGCTACGTGCTTTGAGGTTTAAGCGTTAACAATGTTTTCACCCCCCTTCTCGTTAAACAACACTCGTTTTAGAAAACAAAACGAGCATTAGCCACGCTCTAATAGAGTCCCAACCGTGGCTAATAAAGTCCCAACTGTATTTAATACAATCCCAACAAATCTAATATAATCCCAACCGTATTAATATCAGAAAGCCTCACTCCGCAAAAAGTGTTATAGGCCTAACTACTTTTAGTGTTACCGTTAGAGCTTCTGATTAAAACACTTCAGATAAAACGTTCAAGTTATTACTATGCTAAAAATGCTCTTCAAAAACCTGACAAATACGCACATATACGAGGTTGCATACACGAGATTGCAGAAGAAAACTTCTTTACTTATGGCTCTTCTAGAATATGGTTAGTGTTGAGAACTGAAGGTATTAAAGTATCTGAAAAAGTAGTAAGACGGCTCATGAAAGAAGAGTTAATTGAGGTTAGATATGCCAGGCGTAAAAGACGCTATTCAAGCTATATAGGAGAAATTACTCCTGCATGTAATAACATTGTTAACAATAATTTTCATGCAGATTCACCTAATAAGATTTGGCTTACAGACATTACTGAGTTTTCAGTAAAAGAGTCAAAACTCTATTTAAGCCCTATGATTGACTGTTTTGATGGTAAAGTGGTCTCTTACGCTCTTTCAAACCACCCAGATCAGTGTCTTGTAGATGAAATGTTAGAAGGGGCTTTAACTACCCTTAAGATTACAGAATGTAAAAGCTTAGCTATTCATACAGATAGAGGAGGTCACTATAGAGGTGGCAGGTGGATTGAGAGATTAGAAGGTCTTGGTATTACACGCTCCATGTCAAGAAAAGGAAATAGTGGAGATAATGCTGCCTGTGAAGGCTTTTTTGGACAAATGAAAACAGAAATGTATTATCCACTTAACTGGGATAGTACAGAAGAATTACGTCAAGCTATTCATACTTATATTGATTTTTACAACAATCACAGAATTAAAATGGGGATTAAAAGACAATTATGGAACATCGTGCTATGGTTGCACAAAATGTCTAAAAATTGTCCTAAGCCCCAAGCGACATTTTTATGTCGCCAAAATTGTTGCTTTGTCGCCAATGGATACAAAATTTAGTCATTTTGCTTAGAGTTAAGAACGTTCAATAAGTTTATAATTTCATCAAGTACGCTTGAAAATGTGATTCCTTTTGTATAACTATATTTTTAAGCAAGTTATCGTGGTAGATTTTGCTAGCTAGAATAAGTCGTCGTGAGATCCTAAGCGTAGAAATATAATGCAATCTTCTTTAACTTGATACAACAGTAGAACATCTGCAGACACATGCAATTCATGCACGCCTTTATATGAGCCTTTAAGAATATGATCTCTATAAGTTGCAAGTTCGCGAGAATCTGCACCATTGCAAATAAGTCTTACAATATTGATTACTTGCTCAATATCGTAATGCTTCTGCTTATATTTCTTAACATCTCGCAGATAGATTGGACTATAAAATGGCGGTTTAGGCATTGCGCATCAGCTCAGCAAAATCGTCTACAGTACCTGCAGCTATTGGTTTTTCTTTCATAGCTTCATCAATAGCATGCTCATATGGAGAACTTTCAAGTGAAAATGGGAAACGTTGCGTATTTACAATCTGATATAAAAATAGGTTGACTGCTGAACTCATATCAAGACCATAATGTTCAAGAACTTGCGATGCGCTATCCCGTATTTCTGGATTAACTCTTACACTTAATCTGCCTGTTCTAGCTGTTTTTGTAGAAGTCATGTCGTTTCCTTTAAGCTCAAAATCATGAATTTGTTATTCATGCTTTGCTTTATTATAACAGACCTACAGCACCCAACGTAATACCAAAGTAGCACCATTGTGCACACAATTATTACTAAATCGCGCGTTATCGTGGCAAAAATTGCAAAATTAGCAAAAACTGCCACGATAACTGGTATAACATAGCAACGAAGCAGCATTCTGCATTGCAAATTAACCACCTACTTGCATCTGCTGCACAAAGGTTCGTCCAAATACTCGATTGAAGCGCAAGAAAGCACAATAAGCATCTTGCGCAATGGCTATTTCTCTGCATGAAGCGGAACATGTACATTAATAATCCACGAATCGTCATCTTCAATAACTTTAAAAGTTCCACCAACGCGTTCCGCAAGCATCTTATGAAAACGCAGTCCATATCCTAATTGCAAGTTAGCAAGAATACCTCGTTGCGCACTATTTATACACGTAATATGACATTCATGGTCATTAAGCATTACATTCATGGCGTATTCTTTAGGCTTTGCAGCATGCTTTTTTACGTTCGCAAGCAGTTCTCGGCAAATATACTCAATTTGAGCACATTCTTCAAAAGGCAAATGGATTGATTGAGAATCTTCAGTAGCTAAATCACTACTCAAGTCAATGGAACCAATATAGCCAAGCTTTTCAAATGACTTTTGTTCACAGTCAAATAAAACGCGTAAGCCTGTACAAAAATCTTTATAACATGTAGTCGATTGCATAACATCGCCAGTGCTTGCAGTTGTAGCATTGTCAAGAAGAGAAATGATATTACGTGCTCTATGAACAGTTGTAGTAGCACGTTGAAGAATCTCTCGCGAATTTTCATGCTCTTGCTCATGAGTTGTTTGAGGTTCAATAGATTGTTGAGCCATCATCATAATGCTGGAAAGCTCATTAGTTACTTCATCGTGCATGCGAATTGCGGCAATAGTGGCATATTTTTGAAAAACGTTGTAACGCTGCGCAAATAACTGTTCCTGCTGTTGGTGAATAGTAGAAATATAGTATTTTACGATTGCACTAGAAATAAGAGTGATAAGAAGCCACCACGCTAACACATAAGCGTTTTGAAAATCGCAGATAATAAAGAACCATGAAGATACTCCGCAAGAAGAAAGCACGGTGTACCAAGGTTGAGTAATTACAGCAATTGCCAAACAAATCAATATGGTAAGCATCATAGATGAGTAGTTGATATTTGGCGCAATAATTACCAACGGCATCCAAATAAGTACAATAAAAGATGCTTTACGTGGCCATATTGCAATGCATAAGCAGATTACAATCCATACTATTTCAACTGTAATTGCATGCCAATTAGAGTAGTAATGAAGATTATTATAGGAACAAATCTCAAGAATCAAAGTACAACTTATGATTACACCAATTCCAATTTTCTGCCAGGCATCATGCGGCAAAAAATTGATCATACGCGTTAATAATTTCATAACTACCTACTTTTACACGTTAATTTCTTACACGTTATATGTCATGTGAATATTTTGCGAGCACAGCAAGCGCCTGCATGCGACTTTTAACTTGAAGTTTTCCATAAATACGCCGTAAATGCGTGTTGACTGTTGAAACTTTCACATTAAGCTGATCTGCAATCTCTTTTGACGAATACCCCTGTTTACACAAGCGCATAATTTCCGATTCTTGAGGAGACAAAACTGAAGTCTTCGGAAGTTGAGAAATCATATTAAATGATTCTTGCGGAGTGTGAAAATAGTCAATATATTGTGGCAATTCTGGACACCCGTAGCTCGTTGCGCGCGATTGGATAGCTGCAACTACGTCTGCTAAATTGTCTTTATGCACTAGCGCTTGACCACCCGACTTAGCAACTTGCAATACGTATTCATCCAGCATGTAGGAAGTAATGCCAATTAAAACAATATTGCTATTGCGCTCGCGAATTGCTTTAATTACATCAACACCACTCATTTCTCTCATTGACATATCTACTAAAAGTACGTCAGGAGTATTTTCTGTAACGCAACGATGAATAGCTTGTTTTGCAGAAGAACACATCCATGCACAAACAAAGTTTTCAGGCAAACGACTTTTTAAAAGAAGTTGCATATATCGCAATACAAACGTGTCATTATCAACAATTGCATAAGTAGTGTTCATACAATATATGATATCTTGTTTTGGAATTTGCTTGTCAATAGATGTTTAGAATGATGATTAAAATGCTTCGGCTCTGTCGCAAAGTAATTGTGCGATAAAGCCAAAGCATTATTTTCATATTTTGCAATACAAAATTGCAATACATGCATCATAAATCTATGACAAAAGTGAACAATTTATTACTATTTCATCCAAAAATGAGACATTTCCCAGCGCCAATTGCGATTGATGCTACGATACCTGCAACATTCACCTTCAATCCAAATTTAGCGATTTGTTTTGCAAGGAATTTAGCAAGCTTATCCCAAGCATGCCCTTCAATATAAGCTTTAAAATCACCACTGGAAAGCAGTTGAGCAATATCCATCCCAGGAATTAAACCTATAAGTTCGCCGCCCATGCAAGACCAAAAATCCTTATCTTGGCTATTCGCGCGGATTGCGTCCAACAGGTTATCATTTGTATATACTTGTCGAATACCTTCAGCAATGTATGCGGCCATTACTTTTCCATATTTCATCTTAAGGAGCTCATCTTTAACAGAAACCACGCCATTCTTATAACTGCTAGCTTCTTCAAAAATAAAACGAACTTCTTGTTCAATTTTCTTAACATCCTGTTGTACAATAGCTGTAGACTTATTTTCAGTCGCTTCCGCAGCTGGAATTGTTGTTGACAAGAATCCGAAAGACAAAACAGTCACAATCAGTGATGTTACAATCTTTTTTACCTTTAACATGACCGTATCTCCTTACTTAATGTGCGATTGTATTGTTTTTCTCAAATTATCAAGATTGTACACATTAAAGTGCCATACGCTAGCACTTTCCGTTGGTACACTCCATTCTTCGGTTTTACTATTGACAGTAAAGCGAATTATTTGAGTTGTTGGCTTATTTATAACTTCAAAATTAGTGAGTTGATTCCACGGAATGCGACGAAGATGCTTATCGTCTAATTTAGCTAGATTACCCGAGCCTAAAATGGCATTCGGATTAACCACAATAAACTCATTATTAGTGGCAGCGACAATACGCGCATCAACGCCTTGCGCTACATAGAATAATTTAGGTAACAAAAATAGTTTGATTAAATCTTTCCACCAAGGGTCGTATTTCATTGTAAATACATACGTCTTATCAACTGAAAGATTGTGATCTTTAAAATACTTGACGATATCTTCTTCTCGTATACCGCGCAAAGGATTAGTCATAATAAGCACCTCCTCGTGATTCTCGTTTCGTAAATTACCAACATACTAACGTGCAGATTTTATCTACACAAATAGGTGTACCTATTTTTAACGATAGTGCTTTTAGAAAACTTTTTAAAAAAACTTTTACTATTAGTAGTTTGTATGTTCCTAACAACCAACATTTAAAAATATTTACATTTTGGAACCATTCTTAAATAAAGACATATTTATGGAGCTATCGTGGCAGTTTTTGCTAATTTTGCAATTTCTGCCACGATAACTTGTTATTTTTGTGTTTTATAAATCCTGTAATGCAATTCTTTTATCTTCTGCAGACTGCTTAGATGACTTATCGTCTTTCTTAAGAGAATGCGCATATCGAATAAGACTTCTTGCAATAAAGAACACTAAAGCACATATAGCAAGTGCGATAAGAATGTCAATTATCGGACCAAATAATGCATAGCTCATGATTCATCCTTCCTTTTTCTATATTCGTTTATGAGTGTTCGAGCTGTGTCAACATCGTATTTATCGTCAATAGCAAGACTCTTTACCAAAAGAACGAACGGATCTTCTGGTTCATTGTCGCTTATGCGCAGTTTTTCAATGAGCCTGTTAAGTCTGATTCTCATCGTTGGGTAAGAGACTTGATACATTTGCGACATTTCTTTTAACGATCCAGACGATAATACAAAGTTCTTTATAAACGACATATCTTCATCTGTGAGATTAGCCATCCATTTTGGAATATGATCCATATCACCCCTTTCTTCAACCTATAAAACTTTAATTAAATTAAATTTTTATTAAAAATATTAAAGTTGTTGTATGGGTTTGTCAAGAATGAGCATGAGAGATATGACGTAAAGGGGGCTTAGGACAATTTTAACCTATAACTCCAATCCTTATTTTTGTTTTACGCCTTCGATTCGCTGAGCTTGCTCAAAGTTGAAAGCACAGTGTGCTTTCAACGCGAGCGAAGTACGTTAACATCCTGTGCACTCGACTCTAAAGCGTTGACATGTTCCCTCATACAGAAAAATCGCACTCAAACATCACGAGAACACAGCCTAAAGCTGCTTCGCATTAAACCTTTTAACGATAGCCCTCGCAAACCCCTGCTACACAATGGCAAAAATGCACCCACCTAATCAGCCCTAGACATCAATACGACACTCTCGACGTGATTAGCATCGGTGAAATCATCAATCCTATTTACGTAACTTTCTCTGGTACTCTCTGCCCATGATTTAAAATTTTGAGAATATTCTATCCATGATAGCATCCGCAATGCTAATCACCTCCCCTGTTTGGAACCTCTAATCTTTACTTCTCCACCCGAAAGAAATCCATGTACCTTGATTACAAGATATGGTTTCCCATCATCTCTTGGTCTTGGGGCAATATCTACCTTGTCATGCTTTCTTCGTATAAGCCTACAAACAGGAGCCATATCTGCAGGATCAGTATATGCTTTCTAAAACCACTCCTTACAAGGGAACGGTTTTATTTCTTTTTGAATCGATTGCAAATCAGCTTTGTTTTTCCCCATGAATTGCTCCCTCTGAATAAGTTATACGTTAGAAATCAGTCCGTTAACCTTCTAGATTTTCAGCCAACTCGCTTTGTGAATTCAACTACCCATGATATGAATGAATCTATATCCTTGTAAATTTCATCCAAATTGAGCTGAACAGGCATACTGTCCATTGGCTGAGAATGCTCTGTAAAAGAATATTTGGTCATCATATCATCTATCATCTGACAATCAGAATCTTTAATCTGTGATATCTTCATTACTTTATTGTTTGTCATGATTCTTCTATGGAATCTATGCACCATTCCCAATAAAAGTACATCTTCCACAGATCTTTCAACGTAAATTCTGAACTGTTGGCATATCCTACTTACAGCATCATCATATTCTGGCAAATCAGAATCGATATTTCTTGTTCTAACAACTTTTGCCTTTAATGCATTTAGCTGAGCTTTGATTTTCCCATGATAAACTTCTTCAGACTCCGGTATACCTTTTCCACGATTAGCACTTCGAATATGTGCCTCTTGCATTTGTACATTATTCGCTTTGCAGACCTCTCCTATACCGACAAGTAAAGAAATACGATGTGTAAAAACTATTACCTGTCGAGATGATGCCAATTCTACAATCCTTCTTGTTGCCGCTTCTTCATAATTCAAGTCAAGTGATGAAATAGGATCGTCAATAATAATAGGAATACTATCGACCCTACCTGTTGCATCTGCAAAGAAAGCCGCCAATGCAACAATCCTTTGTTCACCTTCACTAAGAATATCCTCTGGCTTACATTTTATCCCACTGTCAGAATCAATACTCACCTTATAAGGCGAATTCCCTTTCTGTGATGTTCCTTTGCTTAACTTGACTTTAACATGTGGGGCAAGAATATTTAATTCCTTAGTAAAACGATCGATGTAAGCTTGTGTTATCAATAAATCTGCCAACACATTTGATTGTTTCGTGATTTTGTTAGTGGTGGTAAACTGCTTTGAACACTGCAAATCATCAATTTTTTTCAGATTTGTAATAACTCGTTGTATCGTCGATAAGTTGTCTACACACCATTTTTTGCATTTTAACACCTGTAAACTATTTATTAACTCTTCTTTTCCTTCTATTTCGAGGGCGCTAACTAGCGGTTTCTTCCCTTCTTCTAGCGCTGAAAGAATGGATTTCAAACTTGTAATAGCTTTTTCCAAGCCTACTTCAGATAATTTCAATGATAACTCTGTCACATCAGACAATAGTTTTATTTCTTCAATTCGCTTATATGTATCAACTATACTTTGAAGATTTTTCTTGTCCATATCTTCTAATAATTGCTGAACTACATCGCTACTATATTGTCTTTTACAAATCGAATCTCTATAGCTTATTAGCTCTTTTTTC
Source organism: Gardnerella swidsinskii (assembly GCF_023277705.1). NCBI lineage: Bacteria > Bacillati > Actinomycetota > Actinomycetes > Bifidobacteriales > Bifidobacteriaceae > Gardnerella > Gardnerella swidsinskii. The sequence goes on along the minus strand of NZ_CP083176.1, from coordinate 1,393,230 downwards.
GTCTTTTCCAGATCACTCAAACAACTACCATTAATAAATTCATTAACACTACTTATTCGTTCCTGAGTTTTCCCATAAATCGACTGATGGCAAAGTGGACAAATTGATCCTTCCTCTCCAAAATGATTTTTGTTATCTTCGAAAATAAATGATTCATAGTAATCTTTTGCTGATTTCCAAAGGTCTTTCCATGCTTTTACATTTACGCTTACACTATCTTGAATATCTGCTTTTTCTGAAAACAGTTTTCGAGATAAATCGTATTTTTCTTTTGTTTCACTCCAGGCAGAAACCATTTCTCCCAAGGATGCAGCATCCTGTTTACGATTTGCCTCTTCTAAATCCCTAAGAACCTGAGTGATTAACTTTACCCTACTTTCAATAATTTCAACTTGCTGTTTAACCTTTTCCCTGTCTAAAAGTCTTGGTATCTCCTCAAGTTGCTTTTGATCGTCTTCAGTCCACTCAATGAAATCTTCCGGAACTTTAGAATCTTTATTTATTTCCTTTAACCACGACATGCATTTATGATTTTTTATATCATCTGGAATAGTAATTGTTCTATCAAGAACATGGCTTTCACGTTCATCAATCCTTTTAGATATTTTATCTGCTACAATAGCCAGTTTCGATAAAACTGTAAATATGAAAGGTTGATACGACACCTTATTAGATGAAGTAATATATGCATTCGAAATTCGTGTATCAAAAACATCGCATGCGGATAAAATAGAAGACTGAATTCCTCTTGATAAATCATATGCTTCTTCTATTTCTTTGCCTTCATTTTTTATTCTAACCTTGCAGGAAGGTGTACTACCTTTAGTTTTTTTATACACATTCGGCTGTATTGCTTCTTCATATGGAGATCCGCTTAATTCTTTGAAGATTCTCATATAGCCAGACTTCCCTGTACCATTCAATCCATATATTACAGTAACACCGCTCTCAGAAAACTCTAACGAGGTATCTTCTGCCAATGCATTAACACTCTTGATTTCTGATAAAGATAAAACTGATATATTTTTATTCTCTTTTTCTGCTCTTATTGTTTCTACAGAAAGATGCTCATATTGAAGATCTTGCTGCCTATGCTGATCAATACACATATCCGCATACCGATCTATTTGTTTTTCATCGATTGTTTTTCCTGTATAGATTCTATATGTAGCATCTTGAAGCCAAAAAGGTTGCTTGATAAGCCATTTTCCAAATTGTTCATATGCATCATTAGTATTATCTGATACTTTTTTAGTCATTAGCTCCACCGTCCTAACTCATTGTCTTCATCACATCTAGCAAGCTCTGGTATATATCAACGTCGTGATATCTGACATTACTTGCGGACATTTCGTTAAATCTTGACCTGCTCAATTGGACGCAGATTCAAGCTATCCATGGTTCCTTTGGTCTCTGCCACAGAGAAAATATGCTTTACCTTTCCTTCATAGAAAGCAATTTCCCAGTCTGGAGAATAGTTTCCTACCGGTGTAGGTATCTGGAATGTTCTTGGAAGCTTTGCATATACACATACCTCTTCTGCTGCATCCAAATCCTCTGTGAAACAACGCTCCATGCTCTTTTCTGCTGATCCATCCGTAAATACATAATCTTGGATGGACCTCTTCACCAAGAATGCCTTATCGAAGCTCTGGGTATCTTTTTCTGCCGTAAAGATTGAGCTATCATATTTGCCCTCGATAGAATCATATGAAATATGCTCAACGATCATCGCTACTTTCTGTTCATTAATCAGTCGAACCACCTTAGTAATAAATTCTTCCAGATTATTCCTGAACATATAAAGCCTATCAATGCGAAGACCAGCAAGAATTGCCCCTACTGTCTTTCTTCTCAGGGTAGTGCCTTCTGCAACTTTTCCAACAAGATCGTATTTCACTTTACTTGTCTCAGCATGTTTCAAGTTATATGTACCGCTTGATTCTCTGACAAATGAAGCACCTCTTCCTTTTTCGTACTCTAGTTTCATTACGTGTTGGATACAATGAAGCTTTGCTTTTGAACTCTGAAACTATTGCTCTGTACTCTGAAACTTTGATTTAGAGCATCATATTATTTCTTACTATATTATGCTTGTAATACTGTATATCCCCACTTCACAGGGTGGGTGCAAAGTGGGTGCACTTTTTAACGTTATCCATCCTGTGCACTCGACCCTAAAGCGTAGACATGTTCCCTCATACAGCCAAAACACGTTGAAAAACCGCGAGAACCCGGCTTAAAGCCACTTCGCATTAAACCTTTTAACGATAGCCCTCGCTAAACCCTGCTACACAAGGGCAAAAATGCACCCACCTAATCAGCCTTTGACATCAATACGACAGTCTCGACGTGGCACGACTGCTTCATATTAATGTCGAGTGTGTAGCCAAATTCACGTTCGTTCGCGGGAATTGGTCAAAGCGAATTTTTTGAGGAAAACACACCGATTTTACCCTTGTCCGTTCTCGGAAACAGGTCAAAGACCATGTTCCTGCCCAATAATATGCAAACGCACAGATTTACCAACCGCCTCAAGACTTCGCTCTGAGGGAATATGTCTGAAATCCCATCGTCTCAACTCTGCTCAGGCTTTATTTCCTCCGCCACCACGCTTTCCCTTGGCAACAATAAATAGTGCGATACTGCCAACCATACCCACCGCACCTAATACGTCCTTTCTAAAATTTGCACTCCTTTCGCGTCTGCAATTATCACATAACTTGTACTTATTAGTGCTTACAAGTTCACATCCGCACTTCTTGCAATAACGAATTTCTGGACCTTTATTATTGCTCATCATAATCACCTTCGGTATGTTCTGTTTCTACTGTCAACAGATTATGTAATGAATACTCAATTTGTGCCTTCGGATCAAAGGCTGTAATCCTCGCTGCAATATCGGTAAACTGATCAACTACTTCGATCCGCTTCTGAGAAGAATTCTCATTGAGCAACAATAATGTATCTCGCTCATTAAGTTTATTTTCCACTATGAAGGATTTGAATTCCTCTAAGCATTCCTTGCACGGTTCGTATTCTCCCAACATTGCGTATCCTTCACACTCGGTCTGCACAGAGTTAGTAATGTAAACAATTGCCTGAAATGCGTCAATTGCCTTCCTGCTGACGTCTTTTTCTTCTTTGAATTTACGCATCATTTGAAAATCAGGCTTCTGGGAATGTTCGGTGATATAATACATATTCTGAGAAAAGTTCCGCATCAATACTCGCTTTGCATCTGTCGCACTATGTATAACATCCAGCATAGCCGCTTCTCTCAGCTTTGCATCCTGAATCAGCCTTGCCTGCATTAGTTTATCCCTTGCTCCTTCTGCCATAGCAAGACGATCATTCTGAAGCTCTACATGGATTTCTCTTATTGCATAACCGACATATTCTATTTCATCAAGAATCTGAGCCATTACCGCGTGCATCGATAAATTGTTTAAGGACTGTATGAGATTAGGTGTCAAGGCCATGTCCTCAAGTCTCACCTGTTTAACAAATCCATCTGCGTCACGAATTGTTGGTAGTATTTCTCCCTGTTTATCAATGGTGAATCGATAGATTCCCTTATCTATTAAATCCTTCACATAGGAATCCATCTTAGCAACCATGATGCGATTCTTGTTTGCCATAGCTCCTATTACTTCTGCAATTGCAGGAAGCTTCACCTTGATATTTTCCCACTTACCAAAATATTGAATAAGACTTCTATTATCTTCATATGAGATAATGCTTAGTTCTCCTCGATTCGGCTGCCACTCTTCAATATTATATTCGAAGATCGGAACCATCTCGTATTTGTCCTGCTCACTGATTGGCCTCTTTGAATCGGCACTTTGAAATCCACAATGCGGGCAATTCGTAGCTTTATCTGATATTTTTGTCCCGCATTCCGGGCATAGTATTCTGCTCATTTATTCACGACCTTTCCTTTTTATTTGATGTTTCATAAGAGGCCTTGTAATTTTTGCGAAAAGTTTCCTCTACCGGTCAGCCCCATAAATTCTTGCATTTCTTTCCGGCTGCGAGGAACATAGCAAAATTGAATTAAATCTTGTATCGTGGCTTGCTCCTTATCTTGTTCCCTTATCCCGCTTATCAGAATCGGACTTTTTATAAGGATCTTGATTCATCAAATATAATCTCGCCGTTATTTTCTGCCCATACATAAAGTCAATCCTTCACACATCTACATCACTCATTAATCTTCCAGTGACCATAACGCTTGCCACCAATGCGTTCTATGCTGCCAGAGTCTTTCATCTCATCCATTTTTCTTTGTAAAGAACGATATGGAATATTAAGTATCTTTACAAGTTCTACCTGCGTAATCTTAGGATCATTTTGAATGACTTCTATTATCTTATCCACCAAAACATCATTCAAAACGCCACTTAAAACGTCATCTTGGCGTTTTGGCACTTTGGCTTGATCTATAAGTGCGCTTTGGAGTGCCCTAAAATGCAGATGAATATATTATATCTCAATTCTTATAAATAACTTCCCAATAGCCGTTCTGACTTGTCCCATGGCGTAGAATTACGGAATTCTTCTTTAGCTTATTCATATAATATTTCACAGTATTAACATCCCAGTTTAATTCATTCGCAATCTTTGCTTGTGTATGGTCCGGATGCTTCAGTAAGAGATTAACTAACGTCTTATCTCTTTCGCTCAGTTCAGCTTGCATAGTACCTTGCACAGTACCTTGGGTAGTGCCTTGGGTAGTGCCTTGGGTAGTCGGCCCGACCTTGGCAGTTGCAGCCTCAGAAAGGGGAATCACTGTCGTAAAAACATCTGCCTCTGTAAAGACAGGCTCTCCACCAGAATACATCTTCGTGTATTTATAGCTGTTGCGCATACCGCTTCCCAGCTCATCAGCAAGACCGATCTCACGGAACACTTTTGCTATCGGCGGATTCTTTGCAAATGGCCTAAATGTTTCCAGATTCAAGTTTCCGTGCCCATGCGCAAGGTTCGCATTCTCTGTTGTAATCTTATCCCGTTCAATGACAAGCTTCGGTACATATCCACTGGAAAAATCACGGTGCATGAGCAGGTTGGAAATAATCTCACGCAGGATTTTATCTCTGGCGCTTATCCGCTGGACACCATCCAATGTAAAAACATCATTCAGATGCTTCTTTCCAAATTCCATCAGACGATCATAACTTTCAATCAAGTTTGTGATCACCACATCCCTGTCATCATAACGATCAACATTAAACACTCTGAAAATAGCGTCTGTCTTATGCTGAGGTAACACGGATATGATACGGTTATCCGTGCCAAAGAGCAAGACTGCCGCAAGTGTGATACCTTCTTTGTTCGTTTCCGGATCCTCAAGTATAAGCCCACAGCTTCTGAGCATCTCCTCATCCGTCATGTCAATCCACGGATGGTGCTCAGTATTCACTCTCGTCATTCTCCTTGCTCGATCCATAAGATCATGACGAAGGCTTGAAACCGGGATGGCAGGGTAGACCTTATTCACAAAATAGGTGCTTTGCTTACGGGCATAAAGGTTGAAAACCATGTCCGCATTATCTGTAATATCGATGTCCGACTCATTATTGCGATCAAATATTCTGCCCGCATTGCGGTAAACGGTTTTTCCAACAGGGACATAGACATAAAGAACAATACGCCCATCGATCTCATATTCCTCTGTAGTCAAATAGAGTGGCGGATACATTTTTCTCTCATTGTTGATCGTCGTAACAAAATTTTTCTTCATCTGCTCAACGCAGTCTTTATCAACACCGAGAATCGTCCCGTTATCCTTCACGCCAAAGAAAATATGACCGCCATCCCGATTAGAAAAAGAGCAAACAGTATCGTAGACATCCTTCGTAATATCTGTTGTTGATTTTTTGAATTCGACTGTCAGCCCCTCGCCCTGACGAATCAAGTTCATCAAATTTTCAGGGAGTATCATATAACTCACCCCTTTCATATCTTTGATGCGTATAACTTGTGCTGGCTACAGCATAAGCTCATAGGACTAATCCTCGTCCTTTGGTACTGGAATATAAACCATCCTCAGCGTGATCTTAGTTTCATTATGTGTTGGATACAATGAAACCTTGCCCTTGAACTCTGAAACTTTGACTTTCCATTCTGAGTTTTAACCTAACACTTTTAAATCTAATGCTTGGTATTCCTTTTACTATTTACGGCTTATATCTGAGACTATACTTCCAGCAAATCATAGAAAGTACGCTCATCAATAATTTCTATATCTTGCCCCTCAAGCTTGAGCTTTTCTGCTTTCTTATGCTTTGATGACTTCTCACCTTTAAGAATTGCATTATAATCATTATCCCCAAGTATTAGATAGTTAGTTTGCTTAGTCACACTATTATCTAAGACGCCGCCGAGATTCACTACAATCTGCATCGCATCCTTGCGAACCATTTTCTCAAGCTTACCAGTAAAAACCACGTGCCGATTATAGAAAAACCCATCTTTATCAACAACCACTTCATCAGGCTTAATGGCTTTGATATCTATCCCTTTACCACCGTGACTTCCGCTAACAGGCCATAAATCTTCAATGACTAGATTCTTCTCAGCCATGCGTGTTTTAACAGCATCATATAATTCTTTCGTCGCAATACAATCAGCTAAAGCACGGTGTTCATTATTATGCAAACCCAAATAATCAGTTAAATTGGAGAGTCTGTGATGCTTCAACTCAGGATACAGTTTACGAGCAAATTGCATCGTATCCATATACTGATTAGACAATTGAGTCTTAAAACCCTCATTCAAAAAACGCATATCAAAAGAAGTATTATGCCCAAGAATAATATCCTCACCAATAAATGAAAGCACAGCCGTTTTCACATCAGCGATAGACGGCATACTCGCCAACATTTCATTAGTTATTCCTGTTAATGCTGTAATAAAACCATCTACTCCGGTACTCGGCTTAACCAGCTGATCATAACGGTCTACTATCTCATTGTTCCTGACCCTTAAAATACCAATTTCAATAATTTCATCGTAATACGCAGATAAGCCGGTCGTTTCGGTATCTAGCACACAATAATCATCAATAATCTGCCTAGTATAATTAGTATTCCTACTATACATAAAATACCCCCAACCCCAAAAACCGATTATTATAATCCAATTATAAAGAAGAACTTTACGCTAGCAACTCATATCACAATTTTTCTTGAAACAATATTATCGATATTCCCAAATCACTTAAAACTACAATTTTTCAAAAAATATTCAACCCACCCTATACCAAAATCGCTAACATACTACAAGCAAACCGCACATAAACAGGTGGGTGCAGGGTGGGTGCAAAGTGGGTGCACCTTTTAACGTTAACATCCTGTGCACTCAACCCTAAAGCGTAGACATGTTCCCTCATACAGCCAAACTGCGCTCAAAAACCGCGCCAAGCCAGCCTAAAGCCGTCGCATACTAAACCTTTTAACGATAACTCTCGCAAACCCCTGCTACACAAGGGCAAATTTGCACCCGACTAATCAGCCTTTGACATCAACACGACAGTCTCGACGTGGTGAGTGTTGGGATATATGTCGAACGCGCGCAAAGACTGAACACTGTAGCCAAGCTCCCTAAACGTACCAACATCGCGAGCAAGACTGGTCGGATCGCAAGCAACATACACAACAGCTCTTGCCCCAGACTTCGCAATCTGCTTACAAACTTGAGCTTTAGCACCAGCGCGCGGAGGATCTAACACAACAACATCTGGATGCGCAAATCGGCGCACAATCTTAGATGACTTACTCGCCTTAAACACCTGCGATTCAAGCGTTTGCGCAACATCGCCTTCAAGCGCTTCAACAACATCCCTGCTAAGACCTGCGCGCCCAATGTTTCGCCTTGCATTCTTTACAGCAATCGGCGCACCCTCAATGCTAAGTACACGTGCTGGTTCAGCAGCACCCACAACACCATAAGAATCTCCGCCAACATTAGCCAAAGTTGCAAGCGGAATCGTAAACAAACCAGATCCAGAATACAAATCCCACAAAACCGTATTCTTACTACGACCACCAAGCGCAGAACGAACTAATCCCAAAACGTAGCTCACCAAATGCTCTGGAGCTGCGCGATGAATCTGCCAAAAACCGCGCGCGTCAACATCATAATCAAAAGTACGCGCACGCGATGAATCGCCAGCAACCGCAACGCGCACGCGCTCGCGCAACAAAGCCGAACCCGCAACCAACTCATCATTTACTATAAGCGCATAATTTTCGCCAATCGCATCAAGAAGCGCAGCCTTGTCATTAAAATCCAAACCTTCAACCCGAGGCTCTGGAACAGCAAGACGAATTTGCGCATTTGGCGAGAAAGAACGATTCCACAAGTCCAAAGAATCCGCAACAGCCAAAACCGCGCGCGACGCAAGTGGCATAGTATCAATCGCAATGCGTTCATGCGACTCGCGCTTACGCATAGACAATCGGCCTTCATCATCCGCAACCAACTCCATGCGCGTACGCCAATTAAATCCGTTAAGCTCCTCATCCCCCGGTATGCGCTCAACGTTAACATCGTTATCCGAAACATCCATGTGCGCTAATCGCTGGAATTGATTGGCAATAACGGAAGCCTTCCAACGAATCTGACCAGGCAAAGAAACATGAATTAAATCCGCTCCTCCAACTCCGCCGCCCTGAGCCAAAGGACCAGCAAGCTTCCATTGCGGCCCCACACGATCCGCGCTAGGCTCCAAAACTTCTACAACTTCGCCAGTAAAAAAGTGCGCTTTTGCACGCATCGGCTCATCCATGCGCACAACAACCAGCTCACCAGGGAGCGCAAATCGCACGAATACAACGCGTCCTTCGAGATGACCTACGCATCTGCCTTGATCTGCATATCGCTCGATTCGCATCGTTACTTGCATAGACTACCCCTTAGTTTTGCGTTTTGTTAAGCTGATTTTTTGTTAAGCTGATTTTACTTCGCTAGAATTTGCTTCGCTAGAATTTACTTCACTCTGCTCTACTTCGCTCTGCTCTACTTCTCGATTTTTATGATGAAGACGCATAAACGGCGTTGCAATAATCAAGTAGGAAACCCAAATTGCGAGCGCCCAGAACGGCAATCCCATAAGCAATCGAACAGTGCCAAGCCACACAACGTGATTCGTCAAATATAATGGCACTTGCAAAACAAGCCTCAGCACAAAAACAGCAATCCACAATCCTGTCACATACATATACGCTCGCTTAAGCGGCTTATAATCGAGCCATTCGTGAAGCCACGAGCCAAAGTTTTCCGTAGGCATTTTGCGAATTGACTCAATCACAAGCCCTAAAGCAGGCACGCGCACAATCAGCGAAATAGCAAGAAGCACACCATAAACAGCGTTCGTAATAAAGCCCATCATATAGTAGTCGCGCGCTTGGTGACTCGTCCACACCCAAACAAGGCAGATTCCAATGGAAACAAGCCCACTAATTGCTCCCATAAGCGATTGCCTTTGAATAAGACGAATCACAACTTGCAAAACAGCAATCACAGCTGCAACAATAACCGTTGTTTGCACATTTCGTGTTACAACGAAGCAAATAACAAACAGCAAGCCTGGAAGCATGGATTCGATTACGCCTCGAACGCCACCCATTGAATCAATTACAGAAAATGTAGATCCTTCGGCTCCAATTGAAGCCAATGTCGCTAGTCCTGAGCGTTTTTTGGTTTGCGCAGAATCGTTGGTTTGCGCAGAATCGTTGAGTTTTACTGCATTTGAAAACTCTTGCGAAGAAAACTCTTCTTCGGATTTCTGTAAAGATTCTTGTGAATCCATTCAATTAACTTTCTACTATTTGCATTATCTAATTTCAGCAAACATTGGACCGCGTGTAAGCGTAGTTTTTACTTCTACTTGTTGGTCGTAACCTAATGGTTTATCGTCTTTTTTTAGTGCATTATTAGCATCTTCATCAGACGTATTATTTTCCCCATCTTTACCGCTATTTTCTGCATTTAAAGCAGCTTCTTTTTCTTCTCTAGTTATTGGATCATGCATAGGAATAAAATCGCGAGGCGCAAGCGGCTCTTCACCACGATTTACAACAATCCCCTTAAACCATTCGTCTAATTGTTTTGTTTCGTTATTATTATCTGCAAGCTCTGTTGCTGCAGGTCCAGAGAATACTCCGCGAAGCATCCACCTAGGACCATCAACGCCAACAATACGCGTTGTAATGGTTTTTTCTCCAACTTTTACAGGCAACAGTAGCTCAGTACCGAATTCGCCTTGTACTGTACACGCTTGACTATTACCATCAAGCAAATCTTTGCATACTTCTAGCCAAATACCAGATGTTTTAGGCGCAGCAAAAGCTTCAACTTCTACGCTTGAAGAACCATAAGTTACTGTCATACCAAGAACTTGCGATGTTTCATGCTGCTTTTTTACTCGCAACTCAATGCCTTGAAAGTATGGAATATAGATTGAACCAAAATCTAGATAATCGCTAAAATCAGGAGCATCTTCATCATTGAAATCCCATGGACCAGTTTTTACCTCTACGATTTTGTCTTCAACTTTTGAAGATTTTTCTTCTTCATGTCGGCCAAATAACCAACCCATTATTCCTCATTTCTTAAAACAACAAATCTACAAAAATATATTTATTACTTATTATTGTAAATTGCCTAACTTCATCAGGATAGCACAAGCAAAGCACTGAAAAATTTGCGTTATAGTACATTCATATACACGTGCGATTATTTAGTTATTTCACATTATGCAAATTAATACTTACGCATCACACGTCATACTTTATACTTAACGGCGCGTGATCAGACCATCGCGCATCATGACTTTCAGCACGATCGATCACAAATCCGCGAGCGCTTTCCGCAATTTCAGGAGTTGCGAACTGGTAGTCTAATCTCCAGCCAACGTTATTGTCGAAAGCTTTACCGCGCTGACTCCACCAAGTGTATGGTCCTTGAATATCTCCTGCAAGCATGCGCATAACGTCCACAAATTCATATTCGTTAATCCAGCGATCAATATAAGCGCGTTCCTCTGGCAAGAATCCTGCACTTTTTTCATTAGCCTTAGCGTTTTTAATATCAAGTGAAGTATGCGCAATATTAAAGTCACCGCACAAAATCGCTTGATTTCCGCCACTTGCTGCAATATTTCGAAGCTCCCCCAAGCGTATAAGCATTGTGTCTAAAAAGCGGAATTTTTGTTGCATTTTCTGCGGATCGTCCACATTTCCAGCATGAACATACACAGAAGCAATAGTAATTTCATACCCTTCAGGGGTACGCACGTCAGTTTCAACCCATCGCCCAGAATCAACATCCTCGTTTAAGCCAGGCAAACCGTAGCGTTTTTCAACTACAGGAAGAGACGTAACTAGAGCTACTCCAGCTCGACCTTTTACACGGCAAACTTCATTTGTATAAGTAAAATTATCGTTTTTTATAGAATTTACGATATTTTCAGACGTACGATATCCCATTTCAATTTTTGTCATAATTGGGTCGATTGCATCCTGCGGAGCGCGCACTTCTTGCATACACCACACGTCTGGAGTATGCGCGTCAGACCAGTTAAGCATACCTTTGCGCTCAGCTGCACGAATACCATTTAAGTTTGAAGTAGTAATTGTAATCATAAATCTAACTCTAATATGCGCATTACACAAATATGCGCGCTGCACAAAGCAAAAATTAAGGTGCAGAAATTTATAAACCCAGTTATTAACCAAGTTTATAAACCCTGCACCTTTATTTTTATTTTATTAGATTAGATTAAATATTTAGATTAAATTAATCCAAGCCAAGTTCCAAGTTTCCACCAGGAATTGCATCGAGCAAATCGCGAGTGTATTCCATCTGTGGATGATCGAATACCTCATCTGTAGTTGCATGCTCAACAAGCTTTCCATGCTGCATAACAACAACTTCGTCTGCAATCTGACGAACGACAGCCAAATCGTGTGTGATGAACAAATAGCTCAAACCACGCTCCGCCTGCAAATCGTTAAGCAAGTGCAAAACCTGATCTTGCACAAGCACATCCAAAGCAGATACAGCTTCATCGCAAACTATAACATCTGGGTCCAAAGCCATAGCACGAGCAATCGCAATTCGTTGACGCTGTCCTCCAGAAAGTTCGTTCGGGAATCGAGTCATAACTGAAGCAGGCATACGAACCATGTCTAGAAGCTCTACCACACGGTTTTTACGACTCTTTTTATCACCAATCTTATGAATACGCAAAGGTTCTTCAATTGAACGATAAATTGAGTACATAGGATCCAAAGAACCATACGGATTCTGGAAAACTGGCTGCACATGGCGACGGAAGTCAAGCAAATCCGCACCCTTTAAATCGGAAATATTCTTACCTTCGTAAGTAACAGTTCCACTTGTTGGCTTAAGAAGTCGCAAAACCATATTCGCAACAGTAGATTTACCTGAACCAGATTCACCAACGATAGCTAACGTCGTACCACGCTTAATAGAGAATGAAACGTCGTCAACAGCCTTAAAAAGCTCTTTCTTGCGAGGAAGCTTAAACTCACGAGTTAAGTGATCCACAGTAATAATATGCTCACTTTTTTCGAGAGTTTGCTCACCTACTACATGATGCTCAAGCAAGTTATCAGCGTTACCACCGTGTTCTTTAACAGAAATAATGCGCTGAGAAGCTAAGCTTGGAGCGGCAGCAACAAGTCTCTTTGTATACGGATGCTGAGGATGCTGCAAAACTTCCAACGATGGGCCAGACTCAACAACACGACCCTTATACATAACAACAACATGCTGCGCGCGAGAGGCAGCCAAACCTAAATCGTGTGTAATGAAGAGAACAGAAGTTCCGAGCGAATCAGTTAGTGTATGCAAATGGTCAAGAATACGCTTTTGCACAGTAACATCCAAAGCGGAAGTTGGCTCATCTGCAATAAGCAAGTCCGGTCGGCAAGCCAAACCAATAGCAATCAAAGCGCGCTGACGCATACCACCGGAAAACTCATGTGGGAACTGACGTGCACGAGTTGCAGCATCTGGCAAACCAGCTTCATCGAGCAAACCAGCAATACGATCTTCAACGCTTGCACCTACAACATACTTTTTGGCAATTTCCCAAGCTTTGTCGTCATTTACACCATATTTGATTAAATCGTCTGCTACGCGCCAACGAGTTTCAGAGCCTGGAACCCACTCTTTCTTGTAGTAATCAATAGCTTCATTGAACTTTTCAGCATCGTTATGCTCATCAAGCCCAACTTCTTTCAAAGCTTTCTTAGCAACTTCAATCAATTCTGGCAATTCTTTAGAGCCAAGGAATGTTTCATCCTCATTGCTTTTGACTTGAACAGAATCGCCTGCAAGAGCCTCAGCTAATGAAGAACGCTTCTCGTGATCAACGTCAACACCATTTGCGATTAATGCTTCTTTAACTTGTTCGCCAATACGCCACACAGGGTTCAAGTTGCTCATAGGATCCTGCGGAACTAGACCCATTGCAGTACCACGCAAAGCAGCAATCTCTTTTGGCTTCAAACTGCTAATTTCTTTACCCTTGAGCTTAATAGATCCACCTGTAACATGACCAGTTCCAGGAAGAAGACCAAGAACAGCCATTGCAGAAGTGGACTTTCCTGAACCAGATTCACCTACAATTGCAACCCACTGACCAGGATAAACACAGAAGCTAGCATCTCTAACAGCATGAACAGCTTTTTTTGAGTCTGTTGTGAAATCAACCTGGAGATTTTTTACTTCCAACAATGGCCCTTGCTCTAGCTGCATGGCGCGAATGTCTATATCTTTACGTGTTGTATTCATAAGTTTTATTCCTCCACGCTAAATTCACGCCTTACGGCTCTTCGGATCTAATGCATCCTTTACAGCATCACCCATCATAATAAAGGCGAGCACAGTAATTGCGAGTGCAATAGACGGATAGAACAAGACTTCTGGGTTCGTAGTAAGAACATTTCTAGCGGTAGAAATATCTCCACCCCAGCTGACAGTAGTACTTGGTAAACCAATTCCAAGGAAGCTTAATGTTGCTTCCAACACAATATAAGTTCCAAGCGAAGTTGTTCCAACAACAATGATTGGAGCCAAAGAGTTCGGGATAATGTGTTTGAAAAGATTACGTATTGGAGTAGATCCTAAAGCAGTAGATGCGGTATTGAATTCAAGATTTTTTGATTCCATAACAGCGCTTCGTGCAATACGAGCAACGCTAACCCATCCAAAAAGCACCATAACAAGCACAATTTTCCAAATTGATTTAGATGTACGGAACATTTGTAAAACTACGATTGCACCAAGAAGCATTGGTAAAGCCAAGAAGATATCAGTTATTCGGCTGAGAATAGTATCAACCCAGCCTCCGAAGAATCCTGCTAACGCACCAATTAAAGAACCAACAAGTACAACCAAAATAGTTGCAAGCAAACCAACACTTAGCGATGTACGAGTACCATAAACAACTCGAGCATAAATATCGCAACCTTGCATATCAAAACCAAATGGATGCGCGGCTGAAGCTGGCTCAAGAGAGTGTTCCAAAACGCAATAATTAGGATTGTGCTTTGTAAGAATGCTTGGGAAGAATGCAACAAAAATAATTGCAATAATCAAAATTGCAGAAACAATAAACAATGGATTCCTGCGCAAAGTTCTCCAAGTATCTGCCCACATACTCGTTGCAGCAGCGGATTCGTCTACGGAATCCACTTCTTGAATAGGCGTATCGTCTAATGGTGCAACGTAGCGTTCTTGCCCCGGTAATATATTGCAATTTGAAGCATTATTTGCAATCAAATCATTTTTCATCAAATTATCTTCCATAGTGTACTCCCCTCACGCGTAACGAATGCGCGGATCAAGAGCCGCGTACAACATATCAACAAGAAAATTGCTAAATACAAATATCAATGTCAAAAGCGTGACAATGGAAACAACAAGGTTTCCTTCTCCTTTTAGAATCCCTTGATATGTGAGGAATCCAACGCCATGAATGTTGAAGATTGTTTCCGAAATCATTGCACCGCCCATAAGAGCACCCAAATCCTGGCCTAAGAAGGTGACGACAGGTATAAGCGAGTTGCGCAAAACGTGGCGAACAATAACAGAGCCTTCTTTTAAGCCCTTTGCACGAGCTGTACGCACATAATCAAGCGAAATATTTGAAGAGATTTCAGATCTTGTAAGTCGAATGATATACGCCATAGACACAGAACCAAGAACCATTGCAGGAAGAAGCAAATCGAAGAATCCAGGATCGTTACTAGCTGTAACTGGTAATATACGCCATTTAACACCAAATAAGTATTGTCCTACGAAACCTGTCACAAATGTTGGAACAGAAATAAGAAGAAGTGATACAACCAGGATCACACTGTCATACCACTTGCCTTTCTTCAAACCTGAAATTATGCCAAATATGACACCAAATATTGCTTCGAAAGCGAATGCCATAATTGCTAGTTGAACAGTAACTGGGAATGCACGACCAATTTCATCGATAACTGGTTGACCTGCAAAAGTATGACCAAAATCGAGGGTAAGAGCATTCTTTAAGAAAAGTAAATATTGAATAATAAATGGTTTATCTAAGTTATACTCGGCTCGTATTTGTGCAGCCACTGCAGGATTAACAGGTTTTTCTCCAAACATTGCTTTTACTGGGTCTCCAGGCAAAGCAAATACTAAAGCATAAACTAATAATGTTGTGCCGAGAACAACAGGAATCATCTGCAAAATACGACGCAGAATGTACTTACCCATCGAATTCTCCTTGAATTGTTAAAACTTACTCAAAAAACAACAAAGTGCCGCTCCAGCTCAATAGTTTTATTTAACTAGTTTAGCTGGAGCAGCAATTTCGCAATAAGCGATATTAAATTATTAAGAGGAACCAACTAGTGTTACCTACTAACTTTCTAAAAAGTATGTAACACTATGCTGTTTTCTTAATTAGCTACCAGCTTATTTGTGAAGCTGATAGTACAGCGGCATATTCTGCCAATCCATTGTGAAGCCCTTCAAAGTTGGAACCATCACAGCCTTAGCGTTCGAGTAGAACAATGGGACAGATGGAAGATCCTCAAGAAGGATTTCGTTTGCTTGCTGATAGAGCTTAATAGCCTCTTCTGGCTTAGCAGATGCAGCTTTCTTAAGTAAATCGTCGAACTTTGGATTCTTATAATCACCTTCGTTGGAACCATTGCCATCAGCTGCAACGGAAGCAAATTCCTGAGTCAAGTAATTTTCTGCACTTGGATAATCTGGCATCCAACCTGCACGCCATGCACCCTTAATCTGACGCTTAGCGCAAGCATTACGGAATTCCTGGAATGTAGGAATTGGAGTGGTCTCAGCCTTGATTCCAAGATTATTCTTGAGGGAATTCACAACAGCATCAAACACAGACTTTGCATTTCCATCGGCATTGTAGGAGAAAGTAAGAGATCCATCATACTTAGAAATCTTATCTGCCTTAGCCCAAAGTTCCTTAGCTTTCTTTGCATTAAATTCTACGTTCTCATGACCCTTAAGATCAGCCTTATAGCCTGGAGTCAATGGAGAAGTAAATTCGTTCGCAGGAGAAGCAGTGCCATTGAGAATCTTGTTGATAATCACCTTACGGTCTATAGCCATAGAAATAGCTTGACGACGAAGCTTACCTTCTTCAGTCTTTACATCGAAGTGCGGGAGGCTTGAAGGAATAGTGAACTGTTGGATTACAGAACCTGGACGGTTGTAAGCCTTAACAGTTGTATCTTTCTGGAAAGTCTTAGTTTGGGTATCTGGAATATTATCAGTCATATCGAGGTTTCCAGCCTGCACATCGCGGTATGCAGCGTTACCGTCTGTATAAACCTTGAAAGTTACGCCATCATTCTGAGCCTTACGTGGACCATCGTAATCTGGGTTCTTCACAACTTCAATCTGCTTGTTGTGATCCCAAGATTTGAACAAGTATGGACCAGAAGAAACAGGCTTTTCGCCATAAGCCTTTGGATCCTTGTAGAAGGATTCCGGAAGTGGAGCAAATGCCAAGTAGCCAACCTTAATTGGGAATACAGAATCTGGCTGTTCCAAATCAACGGTAAAAGTATTTTCATCAACAACCTTCAAACCAGAAAGCTGTTCGTCACCCTTAGTACCATCCTTCTGCAAATCAGCATAACCCTTAATGGTTTGGAAGAAGGAAGCACACTTCTGAGCATTCTTAGCGTTAGCGACGAAGCTCCAAGCTTTCACAAAGCTTTCGGCTGTAATAGGAGTGCCATCGCTGAACTTCTTTCCTTTCTTAACCTTCACGGTGTACTGGGTAGCATCAGCATTTGGAGTGATGCTTTCAGCATCCTCATTCACAGGATTACCTTTTTCATCGAAAGTTACCAACGTGGAATTAACCAACATGGCAGGACGAGCGCCAGCATTTTCGTTAATATTTCCAGGGACTAATTCGTTTTGTGGCTCAGAGTTTGAAACGGTAATAATAACCTTGCCACCGTTTGTTTGTGCATTCTTAGCGGAAGAGCCACAGCCACCAAGTAACATTGCCAGCGAGCAGGCAGCAGCAGCGAAAGCCAAAGCCTTATTCTTCATATATTTTTCTCCTAACGTCTGGTAGGCAGGATTGTCATATCACAAAAAAGCCAAACATCAGCTAAAACATAAAAATCCATCCGGTTTTTATTGCCAGATGGATTCTCGCAAGCCAATGACGAGGCCTCTTCGTTGATTAAAATTCAATGATACGTATTTTTACAAACAATGCAATAGTAAAAGAAAATTGAAAAAAATATTGTATATTAGTAATAATTAATTATTTAAGTCTAGATTTAATTATAAATACCGAAAATTTTATTATTTATATAGTAAAATTTATTGTTTTTTATAGATATATGTATATTACAAAAATGTAAATTAACATATTTATTATGTAAAAAACATGTTAAATATGAATAATTGAATGCTTAAAACATTTACTATCATGCACGCGGAAAAGCTTGAGAATACTTACGTTTTAAAGATTCAATAGAAACATGAGTGTAACGCTGAGTAGTATTAAGCGATGAATGACCCAATAATTCCTGCACTTCGCGTAAATCTGCCCCTCCATTCAACATATGCGTAGCAGCACTATGCCGCAAAGCATGAGGAGAAATATCCGGAACATGCGCACTTTTAGCCTCGTCATGCACAATCTGCCTTACCAAACGCTGATCAATACGCTTTCCGCGAGTACCAAGAAATACTGCCTCTTCAACAGAATTTCGCAATAAAATTTCTCGTCCATCTTTAGAAATCCAAGCAGATAAAGCTTTATAAGCAGGAACCCCAAAAGGCACAACACGCTGCTTATTTCCCTTACCAGTAACTTTTATAGTGTGCGAGGAAAAATTAATATCCTGAATATTTAAACTAGTAAGCTCACCAACACGAATACCAGTCGCATATAAAAGCTCCAGAATTGCAGCATTGCGAAGTCCTACAGCTTTCTGATTTTTGGTACACGAAGGTGAAACATTAGCTTTAGAATCAACATTATTCATTAATGATTCTGCTTGATATTCATCCAAAACAGATGGCAGCATATTTTTAATTTTTGGCGTCATTAAAATTTCTGCAGGATTACTGCTTATGTATTCAACATGCTGACACCACGCAAAAAAACCACGCACCGCGACTACTTTGCGAGCCAAACTTGAACGCGCATGACTTCGCAACTCATCAGCCATCCACGAACGCAAATCATCCGTAGTAAGCTCCGAAATATTATTAAATCCGTGCCGATTACACCATGCTAAACATTGCAAAATATCACTGGCATAAGCTTTCTGCGTGCGTTCACCCAAGCCTTTATTAGCACGAACATAATCAATATAATCATCTATTAAACTCATATATTTAGAAGGTAAGCCTAAGAAATTTTCAGAAACAAATTTATTGTTGCTCATGCTTAACTCACCCTTCCATAAAAGTTTAAAACAAAACGTTTGCCATATACTTCAGTCACATGCATAATACAACAAGGAGCATGTTATGAACACACAAACACGGAATTTAACTACACTACCGAAGCAAATACCTGCAGGCTCGCGCATAGTAGTAAGAACTTACAAAATTATAGAAGACAATAACGATGGAACACAAAAAATCGAGTATCATGATGCGATTGGGCACGTACTCGAGTGGGACGGGGTAATGCTTCATTTACTTCGAGATCCTGCAGCAAACGGCACTAGAGCTGCCGAAGAAATGTTCATTGATGCCAACACTATTTACCGATTAAAGCCAATCCCAGAACGCAAATTCCAAAAGCCGCTTAGTCTGTAGAATTGTCTGATGAGGAGCAAGTTTTACACATTTCTCAAGGAAGCATCTGAGCGCAATAGTAGTTGCGAAGATTCGTTAGTATTAGATTCGCAGATTTCAACAATAGATTCACCTGAGCGCGCGGATTCTAGTAATTCCTGCTGCCAATTGATTTGAGAATCATACTTCCACAATCTGCTATTTGCATCATCATTTTGCTTAGCATCGTCACTTTGTTGCGTACTAGTTTTAGACGAGTTGCGCTGCAGGTATTTATATTCTCTCCAAGATTGAGCTTTAGCAAAAAACTCTTGCTCTAAAGCATCCGCGGTTTCAACATCATTATCTAACATATTTGCAGCAAAAGTTAGCTCAGAAATTACGGAACGCAATAATTTCGCAGTATTATGCCGATTTTCACTTACCATAGCACGAGTGCGTTGAGGATCAGTAAGAGCAACTCGTGTCATATCCCGCCAGGAACCTGCAGATAGTTGTAAAGCAATAGCACGATTAGATTGTTCACATAATACGTTTGCAAGAGCTGTTGCAACAACATGAGGCATGTGAGAAATAAGAGCTGCAGAATTATCGTGCGTTGCATCATCCAAAACTATTGCACGATTCTCGCATAGCGAAACAATCATTTGCAAAATATTTCTAACTCGCCAAAACTCAGTAGAATCATCAACAGTTAAAGCCCACAAAGCACCATTTAAAAGCTCATCACTAGAAGCTTTCCAACCAGTAAATTCACTACCAGCCATCGGATGCGCACCAACGTAACAATCTTGCAAACCTGCATCTTTTACTTGCTCTCGAACTAAAGTTTTTACGCTGCCAACATCGCTAATAGTTGTGCAAGATTTGTCAATATAAGGTGCAACTTCATGCAAAATACTTGGCATAGAAGCTAGAGAATTGCACAAAATCAGAACGTTTGGTCGAAGCTTAGCTAAATCTTGCACATTGTCCACGCAAGTAATTCCTAAATTTTCAGCTTCTTCGTATGGATTATGATGCCGATTCCACGCATAAACGTTACATTCAGGCAATTTTGCAAGTCTTTTTGCAAGAGATCCACCAATAAGACCAAGACCTACAATACCAACAGAAAATTTTTGCGAAAATTCAGCATCTTCTACCATAATAATTCTCTTTCTGCACGCATTACGTTCAAATTACGTAAAGCATCAACTGAAGGTTCAACGCACACTCCACCATGAGGTAGCATCCAATCATCCATCACCGGATTCTTGCGTTTATCAGAAGAATACACTGCTAAAACTCGAACCCAATCACCATGTTCAACAACCTCTTGAATCATAGCTTTACACGTAGAATCCCAAGGAGCAGCATCAACAGCTGCAATAAAACTGTATAAACCGCCTCGCCCTTTAATCGGTCTAGACATAAAGGAAGTCATATTAAGACCATGATCACGCACAACATCAAGCAAATTTGCTAACACTCCAGCACCTGTGCAACGCGGAATAAATGCAATAATTGAGGAAAATGATGAAAAGTTTTCTCGCTGCACATTAACAAAATCTAAAGCCTGATCTCGAGGAGCTAGCACTAAAAACTCAGTTCGCGCGCCAGAAAAATCTTCAACTGCTTCACTCACAATCTGCCTATTGTATAAATCAGCACAAATTTTAGGGCATAAAGCAACTTCTCCAGGAACTAAATCCCTACAAGCAGCAGCATTTGAAGACGCAGTTTTTTCTTTCAATCCACGCTCTTGAGCAAACTTACGACATTGTGCCAACGCGTGAGGGTGAGCAACAATAGTAGAACAGTTATCGATTGAATCTGACTTGCAAATAACAGCATCAAAACTAATATCGACACCTATTCGAGCAATACCAACCATATTTTTTGCATCAATGAGTAAATCTAAATTAGGTATTACAACGCCTTCAATATTGTTTTCCCACGCAATAACACCCCAATGCTGATGCTCTTCAATTTCACTAGCAATACTAAGAACATTCTCGCAAGCAGTTGGAATAAGTCGCAAATTCTCAAATGATTGTAACTGCTGCTGAACTTTTAAAGCTGCTTGATGAGTAAAAGAACCTTCCGGCCCTAAATAGCATAATTTACGTGAGAACTTACTGTTACTACTATTCATAAGTATTCCTTAAAAACTGTTGCAGTTAAGAATATTGTAATCAAGACTACTGTAAAAAATACTGCTTAATACTTCTTTGTATGCAAAATTCACAGCGAAGTCACGCTTAAATTATTGCAAATTCTTTGCTCATTTCACTATTCAATAACAAACCAACGCTGAGGCATACAAAGCAAAATTAAGTGAGCAACAAGAACGCCGTAAAGCCAAAAATATCCAACATATTGCGAACACCATGGCAACGGTATTGTGAAACCAACAGGTACTAGAATTGCACTGCCAATAAAATCTAATGCGAGAATCCAAGCAAACGCGGAGAAAACTATTGCGTGAATAAGTAATCCACTCCAACCACTACGAGATCTTGCACACCAAGCAGACAAAAACAGCAAAAGCATAGACAATACGAATCCGTAAGGAATGTTATCCATTGCACCGCAGCGATGAGCAAAAGTACCAATCAACGCGCATATTACTGCAGAAACACACGTGGTCGCATACCTACCCCACGAAGGCAAGCGATGCGACCACGGTTTCGACGACATAATAAAACCTAACGTTCCATTACTAATTGGTATATTGCGATTATCATGCAGCGTTGTTGTTTTGACGACGCTGCTTAGCACGCCACTTATACCATTCGTCACGGCTCAAAATAATCTTGCGCACGCGAATTGCTTCAGGTGTAACTTCCACGCATTCGTCTTCGTTAGCAAAGTCAAGAGACTCTTCCAAGCTCATCTTGATTGGCGGAGTCAAGGTCTCGAGAACATCAGCGGTTGAAGAACGCATGTTAGTCATGTGCTTAGCAAGCGTAATATTTACATCCAGCTCATCTGGCTTATTGTTAATACCAACGATTTGTCCTTCGTAAACTGGGCTTTGTGGATCAACGAAGAATACGCCACGAGCTTGCAAACGCTGCATAGCATAAGGAGTTGCAACACCCTTGCGGTCACAAACCATGGAACCATTCTGACGAGTCACAATCTGACCAGCCCATGGAGCATAACCGGCGGAAATAGAGCTTGCAATACCAGTTCCGCGAGTAGCAGAAAGCAAAGCAGTGCGGAAACCGATAAGACCGCGAGATGGAACAGTAAATTGCAAACGAACCCAACCAGAACCGTGGTTGCTCATAGAATCCATGCGACCCTTGCGATCAGCCATAAGCTGAGTGACGGTACCCATGTACTCTTCTGGGACGTCAATCGTAGTGCTTTCCAT
This sequence comes from Gardnerella swidsinskii, assembly GCF_023277705.1. Taxonomy (NCBI): domain Bacteria; kingdom Bacillati; phylum Actinomycetota; class Actinomycetes; order Bifidobacteriales; family Bifidobacteriaceae; genus Gardnerella; species Gardnerella swidsinskii. The sequence goes on along the minus strand of NZ_CP083176.1, from coordinate 1,370,537 downwards.
AGGCTCATTAATTTGACCATCAATAGTCTTGGTAACAACCTGAGGACGACCAACTGTAAGCTCGTAGCCTTCGCGACGCATCTGCTCAGCTAGCACAGCCAAAGCAAGCTCGCCACGACCTTGAACTTCCCAAGCATCTGGACGCTCAGTTGGAATAACCTTAATAGAAACGTTACCAATAAGCTCGCGGTCCAAACGATCCTTAATCATACGAGCAGTAAGCTTATGATCCTTGCCTTCAGTTCCAGCAAGAGGAGAATCGTTTACTCCGAAAGTCATAGAAATTGCAGGATCGTCGACATGAATTAATGGAAGCGGCTTTGGATCGTTTTGGTCAACGATAGTTTCGCCAATCATAATGTCGTTTACGCCAGCAACAGCAACAATGTCGCCAGGACCTGCAGAAGCTACAGGAGTGCGCTCCAAACCTTGAGTGCGAAGAAGCTCAGAAACACGGAAGTTTTCAATGGAACCGTCGACGCGAGAAAGACCGTAAGTCTTGCCCTTTTCCAAAGTTCCGTTGTAAATTCGCACTAAACCGAGACGACCCAAGAAGTCAGAGGAATCAATGTTTGCAACATGAGCTTGAAGAGGAGCGCCTTCTTCGTATTCAGGAGCTGGAATGTTTGAAATAATAGAATCAAACAATGGCTCCAAATTATCGTTATCTGGCAAACCACCATTTTCAGGCTGATTAACAGAAGCATAACCAGCTTTAGCAGCGCAATAAATTACTGGCAAATCAAGCAAAGCGTCGAGATCGAGGTCAATACCTTCCTCGACAACATCCTGAGCCAAGCCAAGAAGCAAATCTGTAGATTCGCCAACAACTTCTTCAATACGAGCATCTGGACGATCTACCTTATTTACGCACAAAATAACAGGAAGCTTAGCTTCCAAAGCTTTACGAAGCACAAAGCGAGTCTGTGGAAGAGGACCTTCAGAAGCGTCAACCAACAAAACAACGCCGTCAACCATAGAGATACCACGCTCGACCTCACCACCGAAATCAGCGTGACCTGGAGTATCAATAACGTTAATAGTGATACCTTCTGGATGACCATACTTTTCAGCTAATGGACCTGTGTACTGCACAGCAGTGTTCTTAGCAAGAATAGTAATGCCCTTTTCGCGTTCCAAATCATTGGAATCCATAACGCGATCTGGAACTTCTTCACGCTCAGAAAATACGTGCGACTGCTGAAGCATGGCGTTTACCAGAGTGGTCTTACCGTGGTCTACGTGCGCCACAATTGCCACATTTCGAATATCACCGCGAACAGTCATCACAAACCTCTTCCATTCTTCGCGTTTAAGTAATTATTAACATGCAACCGCTTAAGCTATAAATGTCGGCTGAAACAGTAGCTATATACCTTATTGGCAAGCACCCAAATAGGTAAACTGCCAAACCGCACCGATTTTACTAGTGAGCGCAGACAGCTTTTAATCCACACTAACGCAAAACAACAAGAACTTACGCAACAACACCTTTAGCAATAAGCTCACGCGCAACTTCGCGGTACTCTTTTGCAGTCTTGTGTTCAGGAGCAAAAATAGTGATAGGAACTGCAGCAACTGTAGAATCTGGCAGCTTAATAGAACGCGAAATCACAGAGTGCAAAACGCGATCTTGGAAAGCTTCATAAATGCGCTGCAACACTTCCTCACTATGAAGTGTGCGAGTGTACATAGTGACAAGAACTCCAAATACTTTAAGATTTGGATTAATACGAGATTGTACCTTCTCAATTGATTGCATAAGAAGAGCCACGCCTCGAAGAGCAAAGAACTCTGCAGCAAGTGGAATAATCACACCATCAGCTGCCGTTAACGCGTTTACAGTAAGCAAGCCAAGAGAAGGCTGACAATCGACTATAATAACATCGTATTCGTCGCGCACTTTGCGCAATACACCTGCCAATATTTGCTCTCGTCCTACTTCGGTTACTAACTGAACTTCAGCTGCGGATAAATCAATATTTGCAGGAATAATATCAATATTTTCTGTTTCAGTATGACGAATTACGTCGTGAACGTCTACAGACGAATCAAATAATGCCGTATAAACTGTATTATCAAGCGCATTTGCGTTAATTCCAAGTCCAACTGTTGCTGCACCTTGCGGATCGAAATCAACAATCAAAACGCGACGACCATACTGACTTAGTGCGCCAGCAATATTAATGGAGCTTGTAGTTTTACCAACTCCACCTTTCTGGTTGCACATTGCAATAATGCGAGCAGGACCATGTGAAGTTAACGGCTCTGGTGCATGAAAAGTTTCGTATTCGCGTCCAAGTAAATCAGTAGGCATGTTCCCCACTTTATCAACAGGTATACTCACGAAACTCTGAGCATAAAATTATTTAGCTCGAGGATGACTCATTACGTAAGCTTCAACTAATGCGTCGGGACTAATATGCGTATAAATTTGAGTTGTTGTAACTGAAGCATGTCCAAGCAACTCTTGAACTGTGCGCACATCAGCACCACCTGCAATAAGATGCGTGGCAAGAGAATGACGCAGCGTATGCGGATGCAATGGTTTGTCAAGTTTTGCACGCTCGCCAGCTTGCGTTACTATTGCCCATGCTGATTGGCGAGAAAGTGCATTACCTCTCTTATTTAAGAAAATTGTGTGCAATTCACGTTTGCCCTTTAACGCTAATTCTGGGCGAGATTTCTCCATATAGTTACGAAGAGCACGAACAGCACAACCACCAATCGGAACTAAACGCTGCTTAGAGCCTTTACCTGTAAGTTTTACAACAGATTCGTTTAAATCAATATCTTCGAATTTTACGCCAACTGCTTCCGAAATTCGCGCTCCTGTAGCGTACAAAAATTCTAGCAAAGCTGCATCTCTAATCGAAATAGCGTCCTCGCTACCAAAATTTCCAGCAGCTTCAATAACTCTATTTACCTCTTCAATACTTAAAACATCCGGCAAATACTCGGCTTGTTTTGGAGCTTTTACTTGCGCTGAAACGTCAGCTTGTATATCGCCATGAGCAAGCATAAAGCGGTGCCATTCGTGAATACTTGCAAGTCGACGCGCAACTGTTCTAGTTCCCAACCCTAATTCATTCAAAGTTCGAATGTATGATTCAATATCTAATTGAGAAATAGTAGTAACATTTTTTATTTTTCGTTCATCGTAAAGCCAGCATGTGTAATCTTGCAAATCTGAAGCGTACGCAGATACTGTTTTTTTAGAAAGACCACGCTCAATATCAATATGCGCAATAAAGCGTTGAATATGAAGTGCAAACTCTTCAGGAATATTATTTTTCTTATTGTCAGAATCAAGATTTGAGCGCATATAAACAATTATAGCTAATAAGTAAATTTGTTGATTTAAAAGAAAAAGCCCACCTAAATCGGTGGGCTTAAAATAGAACTCTATTAAAGCAAAATCAGGCTTCAACTGGAGCGTTTACATCAGCTGGCAATGCAGCCTTAGCAGCTTCAACAACAGCCTTGAAAGCTTCAATATCGGAAACTGCGAGCTCAGCAAGAGCGCGACGATCCAATTCGATGCCTGCCAAGTGCAAGCCCTGAATGAAGCGATTATAAGTGATGCCTTCAGCGCGAACTGCTGCGTTAATGCGCTGAATCCACAACTTGCGGAAATCACCCTTGCGAGCCTTACGGTCGCGGAAGTTATAAGTGAATGAGTGGAGCAGCTGTTCCTTTGCCTTGCGATAAAGACGGGAGCGCTGACCGCGGTAGCCAGAAGCCCTCTCAAGAACAACGCGACGCTTCTTGTGAGCGTTTACTGCGCGCTTTACTCGTGCCATAAGTATTCCTCAGCTTTCTTAAAATTTTCGATTGCGTATTCGTTTACAAGCAATTCTTACTTGTTACTTACTTAACGAGCAAGCCCTTAAGCTTCTTGCTCTGCGCAGTAGCCAATACTTTATCTTCAGAAAGAGCACGACGCTTACGAGCCGACTTGTGCTCCAAGTTGTGGCGCATGGCGCTACCATCGTGCATCACCTTACCGGTACCGGTAAGACGAACGCGCTTGGACGCTGCGGAATTAGTTTTCATCTTCGGCATTGCTGCCCTCCTTGTGATGTTGATCGGATTGCATAGCATTTACTGCAGCTGCAGCTTGTGACTGAACCTCTTGCTTAGCTGCAAGACGAGCAGCCTGACGAGCTTGACGCTCAGCGCGAGATTCAGCGCCACGACGACGTTGCTCAGACTGTGTATGAATTTTCTTGCCTTTTGGAGCAAGAGTCATAATAATATTTCGACCTTCTTGCTTTGGCGCAAACTCTATTGTGCCACTTTCAGAGACCTCATCTGCAAGTCGGCGCAACAATTCAACGCCACCAACCGGACGAGATTGCTCACGGCCACGCAACATAATAGTTACTTTTACCTTGTCTCCGCCGTTCAAGAAACGAAGCACATGACCTTTCTTCACATCGAAATCGTGATCGTCGATCTTGAGACGGAAACGAATTTCCTTAACCTCTGCGACGGTCTGATTACGACGTGCTTCACGAGCCTTAATCTTTTCGTTGTACTTGTACTTACCGTAGTCAATAAGCTTGGCTACTGGAGGCTTAGCAGTAGGTGCAACTTCGACAAGATCGAGGTTAGCTTCCCTTGCAAGGTTTAACGCGACAGAGGTTGCGATAACTCCCACTTGCTCGCCCTTTGGACCAATAAGGCGCACCTGAGGGACTCGAATTTCCTCGTTAATGCGTGGTTCGTCGCTAATGATGACTCCAATCCTTCTAAATACTTGTAAGATGTAATACACCAAGAAGTCCAAGAGCTTAAGATTCACCACTTCATATCAATAAAACGCTATATAACAGCGCAGCAAGCAGCACAAGAGCTAACTTGCGTGACCGAAGTCATGAACCCGAAACCACAGTAGGCTTCCAGGTGGGGACATCCCACTTTCTTGATTACTCAAGCCGAATATCTATTTTACTAGAAGCCTTGACAAAAAGGCAGCCAACACACGAAATGTGTTTTGACTGCCGCAAATCAAAGCCAGAACTATGCGATTTCTACGCTAACTGCATCGGCTCAGGCTTCAATCCATCATGATTAAAGTACACATCATACCAAGTCAGGAATGTGTAAACTGTCCAAATCTTACGACGATCGTCATTTTTCTTTGCATAATTATCGTCAATCATACGAAGTAAAGCATCTCTATCGAAGAATTTAGCAGCGTCGTCACTTTCAAACGTCTTACGCACAATCTTATAAAAACGTTCCTCGCGCAACCAATCCTTAACTGGCACAGGGAAACCAAGTTTTTCTCTGTCATACCAAGCTTTTGGCAAATGACGGGACGCAGCTTGTCGGAAAGCAAACTTCGTATTTTCGTCAGTAATTAAATATTTAGTAGGAACTTTTTCTGCAACATCCATGAGCACGCGATCAAGCAAAGGCACGCGAAGCTCCAAAGAATGTGCCATAGTCATTTTATCTGCCTTAAGCAAAATATCTCCTGGCATCCATTGATGCATATCAAGATATTGCTTTTTCTTAACTTCAGAAAGTCCCTTACCAGCAATTCTACTGTAAATAGCATCGACGATGCTGCGAACGCTAGGACCTTTGCGATACTCAGGTTTCAAAAGTTTTACAGCATCTTCCTCATTGAAAACCTTTGACTGACCGATAAAATGCTCCTCAGCTGGAGCCAAATTAGCGTACAAATGCCATGCTCCGTGGAAATGCTTTCCTTTTGCAGCTCGACCAATCGCGTAACGCAACTTTTTTGGCAACTTTGCAAGCATGCGAGTCACAACTTTAATAAGTTTAGAACGCGTGTGAACACCATAATCAATGTATCCTGCAAATAATTCATCTGCTCCCTCACCGCTTAGCACAACGCGTAAATCTTGCGAAGCTAATTTTGCAAGGAAGAATAATGGGACGCAAGAGAAGTTAGAATCAGGTTCGTCCAAATACCACTGAATTTGTGGGAAATAACGAAATGCGTCAGCGGCGTCAATAATTTCAGATTTATTGTTTAAGCCAATAATTTTTGCCAATTCGCTTGCTTGTTTGGATTCATTGTATCTTCCACCAGCAAAACCAATAGAATATGTGTGTTCAGGGCGCGCAACAGCGGCAACATAACTTGAATCAACTCCAGAAGAAAGGAACGAACCAACTTCAACATCCGCAATTTGGTGAGCTTGAACAGAATCACAAACTGTTTTATCGATAGAATCAACTAATTCATTCAAGCGTTGCTTTGTTTCTTTGAAATTAGGATCGTAATATTGCTCAATCTTCATTTCGCCATTCTTATACGTAAAGCAATTACCTTCACGCAGCTTAAAAACGCCTTTGAAGAAAGTTTCGTTAATTGCAGGATATTGGAATGTCATAAACGGCTTAAGCGCATTTTCGTTAAGTTCCTTCTTAAAATCTGGATGGCGCAGTAAAGATTTAATTTCGGATCCATACATAAAAGTACCGTTCATTTGCGCATAATAAAAAGGCTTAATACCGAAATGGTCGCGAGCGCCAAACAATTCTTGAGTACTCTTGTTCCAAATAACAAATGCAAACATTCCGCGTAAACGATTAAGTAAGCCTTTACCCCACTCTTCGTATCCGTGCACTAATACTTCTGTATCGCAATCAGTGTGGAAAGTGTGACCAGCTTTAATAAGTTCTTCGCGAAGTGGCTTGTAGTTATAAATCTCGCCATTAAAAGTAACTGCAAGATTCCCATCCTCGTTGTACATAGGTTGGGATCCACCGTGAAGATCTATAATGCTAAGTCGACGAAAACCAAGTGCTGCGTGTTCGTCAATCATAGTTCCATACTCGTCAGGACCACGATGCACAATCACATCTGTCATATCTTTTACAATTTGGCTTTTGACGTTAATTGGGGTGTCATTAATGAACCCTGCAATTCCGCACATTTATTTCTCCTCGTAGAATATACAACACAGCATTACGTTAGTCTACTAGCAAATAATTAACGAAAATCCATAATAACTTGGAAAATCTAACTTGCCATGCAATATTACACCAAGCACTTTATGTTAAGCGAGTATTAGTCTAAAAATTCCTGTATTTGCCGGAATAAAAGCAATAAAATACGCTAAAACCAAATCCAAAAAATGGCATAAAACATAGTCAAATGTTGGTTGACACTACGCTTATAAACTCTTGTTATAAATGTATGTCATCAGTACAAATGCAGCGTTATTATGTTGCTATGGAACCTTTGCAACGCTGCGTAGTATTAGCAGCAGGAGATTATTACGATCATACGCGTGAGCATGTGCCAGATCGCGCTTTAACAATTGCAGCTGATGGAGGCTGGGATCATGCATGTAAATTAGGTTTGCATGTGGATGCGCTCATCGGCGATTTTGACTCTGTTAGATTAAAGCTCCCTACTGATGCAGTTATTACTAGATTGCCTGCAGAAAAAGATGATCCGGACTTACTTTCTGCGTTGAAAGTCGGTTGGGCTAAAGGCTCTCGAGAATTTCATATTTTCGGAGGATTAGGTGGTCGAGTTGACCATACTATTTCTAATATTCAACTTATGGTTCGTTTAGCGCGTCGCGGTGGAATTGGATTCTTGTACGGCGACGGTCAAATTGTTACAGCAATACATGATGGATCTCTTGATTTTCCAGCATCATCTGGAAATGATTTGCGCATAGTTTCCGTTTTTTCTCATACTCCAGTTTCTAATGATGTAAATGAAGTTGGATTAAAGTATCAGCTTAAACACGCAACCATGCATGGAGATGCAGTACAAGGTTTAAGTAACGAATTATTAAATGATACGCCGGCTCATATTGACGTTCATGAAGGAACACTTATTGTAACCTTCCCTATTAACGCTCCATTGCCACAGGTGAGCTGGTTTAAAAGACCAATTGGAGATTTAGGCGAAGTTGATGCTTCTATATCGGAAGCATTAGCAGTTCCTCTTGAAAGCGAGACTACTCCAACATATTCGACTACTGCAGCTGCTGAAGCAATGACGTATAACGAATAGCGCAAACTTTAGTTTGCACAAATGGCTGACGAGGATCTTTTACTTGAAAACTCGTCAGCCTTTTTCTTTTTAAAATTACATGCGTTGTTCAATTGAACAATATTGATTCGTAAAATGTTATGCAAAAACGCAACTAGAAACTATCAAAAAATTCACAAAAACACTCATAAAACACAGCATGTTAACGCTCACTGTTCTCACAGTGCATGATTGCAATAAAAGTGAGCTATATTACAACTCTTCGTACATACCGCACACTAAAATGAACACCGTTAATTCAAATAACGATGACCTAAATGCGTGAGTTTTCATCGCGAAAATAGCGCGGCTTAAAACGTTGCGCACGAGGTCTCACTCAAGGGAGAACCACATGACAGTCAAGATTGGTATTAATGGTTTCGGTCGCATCGGTCGTCTCGCATTCCGTCGTATTTTTGAGCTTCAAGCTCGCGGCGGTCAAGCAGGTGACATCGAAGTCGCAGCCATCAACGATCTGACCACCCCTTCGATGCTCGCCTACTTGCTCAAGTATGACAGCACCCACGGCACATTCCGCCACGATGACGGCACCCCAGTTGAGGTAACCTCCACCGAAGACGCAATCGTTGTAGATGGCAAGACTTATAAGGTTTACGCCGAAAAAGACGCAAATAACATTCCATGGGTTAAGAACGATGGCGTTGAATTCGTTCTCGAATGCACCGGTTTCTACACTTCTGCAGAAAAGTCCCAGGCTCACTTGAATGCAGGCGCTAAGAAGGTTCTTATTTCTGCTCCTGCTAAGGACGAAACCACTCCAACAGTTGTGTTCGGTGTTAACCACGAAATCTTGAAGGCTTCTGACAACATTGTTTCCGCTGGTTCTTGCACCACCAACTCCATGGCCGCAATGGTGAAGTTGCTTCAAGATAACTGGGGAATCAAGTCCGGCTTCATGACCACAATTCACGCCTACACCGGCACTCAGATGATTCTCGACGGCCCACGCGGCTCCAAGCCACGCAACAACCGTTCCGCAGCTTGCAACACCATTGAGCACTCCACCGGCGCTGCTAAGGCAATCGGCAAGGTTGTGCCAGAAGTTAACGGCAAGCTCCAGGGTCACGCACAGCGCATTCAAGTTCCAGACGGCTCTGTTACCGAGTTAACTACTGTTCTTGAGAAGCCAGCAACCACTGAAGAAATTAACGACGCTTTCAAGAAGGCTTTCGAAAACTGCGAGTACTTCGGTTACAATGCAGACAGTATCGTGTCTTCTGACATCATCGGCGACACCCACGGTGGCGTTTTCGATCCAACTCAGACCGATGTGAACACTGTTGACGGTGTAACTTTGGCTCGTACCGTCACCTTCTACGACAACGAGTACGGCTTCACCTCCAACATGATTCGCACCCTTCTTTACTTCGCTGAAATCTCCGAGTAATTTCGCTAAGCATCAATCAGCAATAGCTGGTTGTACGAATATTTAATATATCAAAACCCCTTGTGCTGCTTTCTAAGCTACACAAGGGGTTTATATGTTAAGTCAACAGTCGGTATAGCATATCATGTAACAGAATTTGATGGCTGAGTATAAGGCACGGTAACAAAATGAGTAAAAAACATGCAGAAACCGGAAAAGCAACTCCTGCTATTGCGCAACTCGAAAACGCAGGCATCACCTTCCGCATAGCGCAATACGAGCATGACGCTGATCACATGGACGACGGCTACGGAATTGAGGCTGCTGAGAAGCTAGGCGTAAGCGCAGCTCAAGTTTGCAAAACTCTTATGGTTGACACTGGTGAAAAGCGAGTGGTTGGAATTGTTCCAGTAAACGGACGTCTCAATATGAAAGCAATTGCAGGAGCCGTACACGCAAAGAAAGCAAGTATGACAAGCCCAGAAGTTGCGCAACGAGAAAGCGGCTACGTAGTTGGCGGAATTTCACCATTCGGACAAAAAACGCACCATGAAACAGTACTAGATAGTAGCGTAATGCAATTTGATGAGATTCTTGTTTCTGGAGGAAAACGAGGATTGGACGTAGTTCTTAATCCTCAAGATATCGTAACATTATTAAACGCAACTGTAGCTGATATAGCAGCATAAGCAACATAAGCTTTATTACTGCAAATATTGCTACCAACAAGTGATTACTCGCACGGGATTAGTACGTTGGCAAATATAACGTCTTGGCAACGTGCGATAATCCCTAAGGTTGTTCATTAATCGTTAAGGAGTGCATTATGGGTATGCGTGGCCGCAAGCGCAAGGCGCGTCGTAAAAAAGCAGCGAATCATGGTAAAAGACCAAATGCTTAAACTATAAATTCGCTTATACATACTGTAAAGCCCACGTCAATCGTGGGCTTTTTCGTTTTAACATACTTTTATTCACTAGAATAATCAGAAAGCTCACGTTTGAGTTGCATGCGAGCGCGGTTAAGTCTGCTCATAACAGTTCCTATTTTTACGCCTTCTTCTTGGGCAATTTGTTTATAAGATTTACCTCGAATAGCGACTTCAATAAAAACTTTTCTACGCTCAGGCGGCAACTTACTAAGCGCCGCAATAATCTCTTGTGGAGCAAACCCTTCTAAATATTCTTGTTCAGCAGAAAGCATTCCTTTTGCGCAATGATTAGAAGCCTCATAGATATCCCAATCATTGTAGTCACCAGTTTCATCGTTAGCACGTTTAGGGCTTCGTTTTGCTTTCGCGTACTGATTAAAATACAAATTTCGTTCAATCCTGTTAATCCAGGCAGCAAAATTCGTGCCAAGCTGAAAAGTTTCAAAAGATTTAAGAGCGCGCTCAAAAGTATCTTGCACTAAATCTTGCGCATCCTGCGCATTTTGCGTAAGACGCATAGCTTGAGTGTACAAAGGATCAACGCAAGTAGATACAAGTTGTTCAAATCTTTTGCGTCGACTTTCCATTGCAGAACTTTGCTTAGTATCTACTAAACGATCACTAAATAAGCGAGCATTACAATTTTTTGCATTTTGTTTTTTAACTCTTACGCTTTTAGAGCACATAACATTTGTCTTCTCGATTTGCTCACTCATATAGTCAATAATACTTTTACTTTGCACATATCGCTACTGATTTATCGTATTGCATAGTGTAGCGCAGCGCGAGATGGTAACACATCGCAGCACAATAACGCAGCGCGGCATAGTGTGACATTGCGTGACATTGCGGTAGTATTGTGACTATGCCAACTCATATTCAAGAATTGTTAAATGCTTTAGATTTAGCACCTAAGCAAGATGAGAATACATTACTTGCTGAATCATGGTTACTTGGTTTCGACACTGAAACTACAGGTGCAAATATTGGTAAAGATGCCATTGTTTCTGCAACTCTAGTATTACGCAATCCTGAACTAGCTCACGCTGGAGATGTGGTATCAACTTGGTTAATTAACCCTCATCAGCCTATGAATCCTAAGGCAAGCGAAGTAAATGGTTTCACAGACGAATACCTTCAAGAACACGGCGGAGAGCCTGAAGAAGAACTTGAATTCCTTGCGCACGCAGTAAGCATGGCTCAAGCTAAGAATATTCCACTACTTGCTTATAACGCTCCATTTGATATTGCAATGTTACGTCACGACTTGAAGCGTTGGCATCTTACTGCGTTAGAAGAACGCGCAACTTGTTCAATACATGCACTAAACGCTAATGACATTCTTACTGTTGACCCTCTTGTTATCGATAGAGCTGTTTCTAGAAGATCTGGCAAGCGTACTCTCACTATTACATCTCAATTTTATGGAGTTGAACCAATCGGAGATTTCCACGATGCTACAGCAGACACAGTTGCAGCTCTTGATTTGATTGCTCCAATGAGCAAACTATATGAGTCAGTAAGTTGCATGAGGCTGAATACTATGATGGATTGGCAGCGCGAAGCTTATATTAATTGGCGAGATAGCTTCAATCAATGGCTGCAATCTCACGGGCGTGAGCCTATTACTGGAACATGGCTATAAAACATTTTGTGAAAAGAAGTAAATTATGATCATGCATAACACGTTGTCATTAGCAAGCGCAAGTGAAATTTTGCAACACTATGGTTTGTTGCGCGAAATGATTCAATATTTTAAAGCAGAAGATACTAATAGTGCTAATACTGCTAATACTAAAGAAAAAACTGTAGACTCTACTCATTCTCGCAATGAAATATGGTCTTTAAATCCGTATTATTTCCCAAATATTGATGCAGACGAGTGCTTCACTAACGCAACTTACGATACTCGCGATATTACACTTGGAACACTTCTGTTTATTAAAGGCAATTTTAAGTCGGAATATCTTTTAGATGCAGACAACAAAGGACTTGCTGCATATGTTGCTGAACAAAGCTACGCACAATACACAAAAGCTGTTGGTTTAATTGTTACGGATGCTAAAAAAGCAATGAGCGTGCTTGCAGCAGCATTCTTTGGAAATCCACAAGAAAAACTCACTATTGTTGGAATTACTGGAACTAAAGGCAAAACAACTACAGCCTACTTTACTCACGCTATTCTAAACTCCCATTCGCACGGTAAAGCAGCACTGTTTTCTTCAGTAGATAATTGCGTAGACGGAAAAAATTACGTTGAATCTAATTTAACTACTCCTGAAAGTTTTGATGCTTTCAAAATGATGCGCGAAGCTGTAGATAACGGCATGAAGTATCTTGTTATGGAAGTTTCTTCGCAAGCTTATAAGGTGAATCGCGTATACGGTCTTAAATTCGATGTTGCAGCATTCTTAAACATTAGCCCAGACCACATTAGCCCTATTGAGCACCCAACTTTTGAAGATTACTTGTATTGCAAACGACAAATTATTGCAAATACTAAGCGTTTAGTGCTAAATTCTGATACAGATCACGCAGATCTTCTTTTACAAGATGCAGAACGCAACAATGTGCTCGTAACAACTTTTGCTCGCATTAAAAAAGATGAAATAGAAGGCGCTGCTTGCGAAAATAACAATTTCGATGATCTTGACGACGATTGCATAAATTATTGCGCGCCTGCTAACGATGACGATTACACGGAATTACTTACTCCTGACTACATTGCAATGCCAGTAGAAAATAGTGAATCACATTGCATCGCTATGCGAGACTCAAGCGAAGACGACGACTATGAAGATAACGACTACGAAGAAGACGTGCACTACTGCCCTATTGACGAATTCGCATTGTCTATTGCAGGAGATTTTAACTACGAAAATGCTTTAGCTGCAATCGCTATTGCAGGAGAATTGGGAATTAATCAGGATACTGATTTACACGCACTACACGCTATTGAGAACGTGAAAATTTCTGGACGCATGGAAGTTTTCAAAGACACGCACTCAAACATGATTGCAGTTGTCGACTATGCGCATAACTACATTTCTACAAAATCAGTTCTTGACTTTGTAGAAGAACGCTACGGCAAATTTAATCCTCGAATTACGCTAATAACTGGTTCCACAGGAGATAAAGCTGTCGATCGCCGTAAAGAGATTGTTGAAGCAGCGCAAAACCGCATAGAACAGTTTATTTTCACTACTGAAGATACTGATACTGAAGACGTAATGCATATTTGCGAGGATATGCAAAGTTATGTTACGAACACGAATGTTTCTTCACGCATTATTATCGACAGAGCTGAAGCAATAGAATATGCTTACAACGATGCTGCAAACAGCGAACAAAAAAATGGAAGATTAAACATTCTTCTTGCTATTGGCAAGGGCGATGAACGTTGGATTAAAAACAAACGAAAGCATGTGCCGTATGAGGGTGATTCATTCGTAATAAAGCGTCTTTTTGGCCTGTAATATGCTTATACGAAAGTATGAAAATATACGAATAAAATAAACGCAATTACTACATAAACTAAATAACAAGCTAACTAACAAACTAAATAACAAACAAGTTAAATAACAAATTAAAACAAATGAAGAAGATACAAATGAAGAATCAACGATTTCAACCTGTGTTACTCGGTAGCGATATAAACGCATATGGCATGGCTCGAGCATTCCATGAAGAATATGGCATTACTTCAATTGCTTTTGCGCACTTCCAACTTTCACCTACGAAATTTAGCAAAATTGTCGATGTGAGAATTGTTCCAGGCTTTGGAGAACTTCCTACATTCCGCAATACAATGCTTGATTTTGCTAAATCATGGCATGAGGAACATCCTAATACCAAACTTCTGCTTATTCCTTGCGGCGACGTATACGCGAACCTTTTAAGCCAATGCGGTGATGAATTGCACGAATATTTTGCTTTCCACACATTGCCAAATTCGCTCAATCGCCAGCTTAGCCTTAAAAGCTCATTCTATAAAACTTGTGAAAAATACAATCTTCCTCATCCAAAAACTAAAGTTGTAAATGCTCAAGAAGTAGCAGCGCACGCTTATGAAGATTTGCCATTCAGGTTCCCTATTGCTATGAAACCAGCGAATAGCACTAAATGGCTTGATATTGATTTTGAGGGACGTAAAAAAGCTTTTATTATCAATACTCCGCAAGAACTTGATACTCTTATTCAACGCTCGTACAAAGCTGGCTACGATGACGAAATGATTTTGCAAGACTTTATTCCTGGAGACGACAGCCGCATGCGTGTGCTAAACGCTTACGTTGATAGCAATCATCATGTGCGCATGATGTTTCTAGGACACCCTCTGCTGGAGGATCCAACTCCAGAAGCGATTGGCAATTATGCAGCTATTATTCCAGACTACAATGAAGAAGTTTTCCAAAATATTAAAGCATTTTTGGAAGATATACATTACGTTGGCGTAGCTAATTTTGATATGAAATACGATGAGAGAGACGGAAAATATAAGCTTTTTGAAATCAATTTACGCCAAGGCCGTTCAAGCTATTTCGTCACTTTAAACGGATTTAATATTGCTAAATATTTTGTTGAAGATTTAATTGACCATAAGCCTTTTGACGGAAATACTGTGTTCGGTCGTGGAGAAAAGTTGTGGATGGAGATTCCGCGATCGATATTTTGCAATTATGTAGCAGAAGGCGATGAAAAGAAGCGCGGTCTTAATATGATTCGTCGCGGCGATTGGGGCACTACGCTAGAATATAAAAAAGATATGAATCTGCTACGCTGGTTGATGATTCGTCATATGTTTTCAATTTACACAAGGCGTTACGCAGAATTTTTCCGCAATAAAGCGTGAAAATTATTACGTAACTTTGAAGGGAATATGAGACAATGAAACGTCCGTTTTTTGCTGTACTTGGCGGCATGGGCACACTTGCAACAGAAAGCTATATTCGTTTACTTAATAAAGAAACGCATGCACATAACGATCAAGAGTTTTTAGATTATGTGGTATTCAATGATGCTTCTGTGCCAGATAGAACAGCATATATTGTTGGCGAATCATCCGAAAGCCCATTCCCTACTCTTGCAGACGACATAGCTAAAGCAACTGCGATGGGTGCTTCATTTATTGTGCTCACGTGCAATACTGCGCATTACTTTTACGATAAGTTCCAAGCACTCACCGACGTGCCAATTATACATATGCCGCGTGGTGCTGTAGCTGAAGTTTCTAAACGTTACCCAAAGTCTAAATGTAACCGTATTGGATTCTTAGGTACTGCAGGATCGCGTAAAGCTGGAGTGTATCAGCGCGCTATAGAAGAAGCAGGATACACGTTTGTAGCTCCAGACGACGACTTGCAGAAACGTATTACTTCGCTTATTTACGATGACGTAAAAGGTACAGGAGACCTTGATTTTCACCGTTACGAATCTGTTTTAAGCGATATGCTAGACCCTGCAGGAGCATGCCGTTGCGACGCACTTATTTTGGGTTGCACAGAATTAAGCGTACTTAATGAAGCTTTTCCTCTTCCGCAAATACCGTTAGTTGACGCTCAAGCAGTACTTGTAAAAAATACTGTAGAAAAAGCTAAATCTTTGCGAATTAAGTAGCAAAAATAGCTTAATTTTCAAGACTCGTCAATATTCGGGTGTATTGCTACGCGCTGATCCTTTGGCTTTTTTAGATCCGGATTCACGTGCTCAACAAGCATTGTACGCGCATCTCCTGCAGTGACGAAACTACCGCAGATAAGCACTCCGTGACCATAGCCCACACCAAGCTCATCGTCTTCATCAACTAAATCAACAGCAGTTTGAATAGCATCCGGCAACTCGTCAACACGAATTACGCGATCCTCGCCAAATACGCCTACAGCAATCTTTTCGAGCTCTTCTGGATCCATTACACGGTCACGCCAAGAATTACGCGTAACAATAATCTTCGTCAAAATAGGTTCAAGAACACCCAAGTATTCTTCAACTTGTTTATCTGCCATCATTGCCACAACGCCAATAAGCTGCTCAAAATGATAGTTTTCTTCAATAGTTTCACGAAGAGACTCGGCAGCATTCACGTTATGTCCACCGTCAATAATGATTGTCGGCGAAGTACGAACCTGCTCAATACGCCCAGGAACCTTAACCTGACTTAAAGCCTCTGCAACTAAATCGCCATCCAAAGCACCACTTACAGGCAGCACAACCTCCGCAGCAGCAAGAGCTGCCAAAGCATTATGAGCCTGATGCTTACCAAACTTGTCAACCGGAACATCCTCATAAGTGCCAAGAGGCGTACGCAAAGTAACAACCTGTCCACCAACTGCAGGAGTACGAGACACAACTTCAAGTTCGCCATCGCCATAAGAAGAATCGCGCAATAATGTAGCATGATTGCGCTCCGCAACTTCCTTAATAATTGGCAAAACCTTAGTTTCATGCGGCTGAGGACCCAAAATAACAGTGCAATTTGGCTTAATAATACCAGCCTTCGTGCGAGCAATCTCTTCAACAGTGTTTCCCAGCCATTGCATGTGATCCATATCAACCGGCCCAATAATTGCAGCATCAGCATTCATAACATTAGTGGCATCCCATTCGCCACCCATGCCAACTTCCATAACAGCAACATCAACAGGAGCGTCCGCAAAAGCCCAAATTGCCATGGCTGTAAGCACTTCAAAAAAGCTCATCTTTGGCTTACCGTCAGCTTCCATGCGAGCGTCAACCATGTCGATAATGTCTTTCATTTGATCCCACACATCGACGAACTGATCGTCACTAATTTCCTGTCCATCAATCATAATGCGCTCATTTACGCGCTCCAAATGTGGAGAAGTATATAATCCGGTTCGCAAACCATATGCTCGACAAATCGACTCAGCCATTCGAGCAGTAGAACCTTTGCCGTTCGTACCAGTTATGTGAATAACACGCATAGACTGCTCTGGATGACCTAAAATATCGAGAATAAGACGCATGCGATCCAAGTCGAGATTAGTTTTATTGTGTTCTGGAGCTCGACTCATAATATTGCGTTCGATATCAACAATTCGCTCATTATTGCGATTTGGATTTTCAATAGACATAACTACTCCCCCTAATTTTTACGCTCGCTTACTCATTTTCCAACTATCTAGATTAGTTGATACCAACAACACACGCATATAAATATGTTGTGACAATATTCACATAGCAAAAGCGTTTTAAACGCACTTTGTAAATTGCGTATAAAATCTTGCTATTTTGCACTAAAAAACTCGCATAAAACACTAAATAAGACTATGTTAGTTTATTGACTGTTTATTTACTATTTGTATAATTTGCGCAAGCAAAAATTAACAAGCAAAAATTAAGGAGTCTCATAATGGCAGAATATACGCCAACTGAGCACGGCGAAGAGCTAAAAGCTGACGGCACACAAAAGGCAGAAGATCGCGTAAATAACCGTTCACTTCGTCCAAACAGTGATTCTTTTAAAGATTTTATGACGAATAACTGGGATAACCAGGAGCCAGAAGTTAAGGCTCTTGAATCTAGCAAGTACATTCCAGCTCGTTTAGAGGCTCTTTCAAAACGTTTCCCAGGCGAACGTTTAGTTATTCCTGCAGGACAACCAAAGGTGCGTAATAACGACTGCGATTATGCTTTCCGCCCAGACACTACATTTGCCTACTACACTGGATTAGGTCAAGACTATGAGGCTGGTGCTGTGCTTGTTATGGAGCCAGTCAACAAAGATAGCGAAGAAGCTAAGGCTGGAAAAACACATGTACCTGAGCTTTTTGTAGCTCCACGCGCAGATAACAGCACTTCAGCATTTTACAAGGATCCTCACTATGGAGAATATTGGGTTGGTCCTCGCGCAGGCTTAAAAGAACTTAAAGCAATGACCGGCATTGAAACGCGCGATATTGCAGAACTTGACGACGCTATTGCAAAGAACGTAAGCGACGACGCTAATGGTGAGGGTATTCGCGTGCGAATTGTTCGAGAAACCGATCCTGAGCTTACTGCAAAAGTTGAAACAATGCGAGAAGCAAGTGGATTTACTGATGAAGATGCAAACACTTGCGCAGACGACAAATTGCACGAATTCGCTGCAGAAGCACGAATGCTTAAGGACGACTACGAAATTCGCGAAATGCGCAAAGCTGTTGCAGCCACAAAACTTGGTTTTGACCGCATGCTTACGCGTTTGCCTAATGCTTTAGGTCATGAGCATTCCGAGCGCATGATTGAGGGTGCTTTTAATTCCGTTGCTCGCGAGGAAGGAAACGAAGTAGGCTACGACACTATTGTTGCTTCAGGCAAGCACGCACCAATTTTGCACTGGATGCGCAATACTGGCGTTGTTTCCAGCGGAGAATTGCTACTTATTGATGCCGGCGTTGAAGTTAACAGCCTCTACACTGCTGACATTACACGAACTTTCCCAACGAACGGCAAATTCACTGACTTGCAAAAGAAGCTTTACCAGTGCGTTCTTGACGCTCAACAAGCCGGTTTTGAGGCTGCTAAGCCAGGTGCAACCTACTCCGATATTCACCATGCTTGCATGCGCGTTCTAGCCGAACACTTGCACGAATGGGGAATTTTGAAAGTTAGCGTTGAAGAATCACTTTCGCCAGAAGGTCAACAGCATCGTCGTTGGCACGCTTGCGGCGTTGCTCATCATCTTGGTTTGGATGTGCACGATTGCGCACAAGCACGCTACGAGTCTTATCAGGGCGCAAAAATTACTCCAGGAATGATATTCACTATTGAGCCAGGATTATACTTTGCAGCTAACGATTTGATGCTTCCTGAAGAAATGCGCGGAATTGGAATTCGTATTGAAGATGATGTGCTAATGACTGAAAACGGTCCAGAATGGCTTTCTATTGATATTCCAAAGCAAATCGATGATGTAGAAGCATGGATGGCTGAACAAGCTCACAAAAGTGATATTTTCCAACATTAAGCAGCAAATCAAAATAATAGGAAAATATAATAAAACGAAATAATAATATAGTACGCCAGCATAAGCTAAGTTAAACGTACGCAATATAGCACTTATGGTGCGCTCTATAGAAACGTAACACGCATTGCGCATATTACTTATCGAAAGGGCGCACCATAATTGTTTATGTAGCATTTTTACAAGCAAAATTTGCATCAAAATGCTTTTGAAGAAGCGAGAAGATATTTAGTAAAAAGTATAGCTCTACAAACTTGCTGCACTGACGCGTGCGAAAGGAATATTATGACTAAGCCAATTGTTCTTTCACTCGGCGAACTTTTATGGGATTTGCTCCCACATGGAAAACGTGTTGGAGGAGCACCAGCAAATTTTGCATATCACGCACAGTGTCACGGAGCGCAAAGTTGCATGATTAGTGCTGTTGGTCAAGACCAACTCGGCGATGAGCTGATTGACAAAGTAAACAAAGCTGGCATCGCTTCAATTATTCAACGCAACGCTTGGCCAACAAGCACTGTAGAAGTAACACTAAAAAATGGAATACCAGAGTACACTATTCTACGAAATATAGCATGGGATCATATTCTTTACACTCGAGAACTCATTGATTTAGTAGAACGAGCAGATGCAGTATGCTTTGGCACTCTAAGCTTACGTTCTCAAGAAACTCACGACACAATTTTGCAATTGTTAAAGCATACTAAGCCTGGAGCAATGAAGTTCTTCGATATTAACATTAGAAGCGATCACTACTCTAAGGATCTTATCGACACATTACTTCAAGAAGCAACAGTATTTAAGCTTAACGATTCGGAACTATTCTTATTACGCGATATGTTCAATATTCGCGACACTTCAGACGAGGAAGCTTGCAAGTGGTTCCAAGCTCGTTACGGACTAGATTATGTGATTCTTACAGGCGGCTCTACTTTTAGTACGATTACTACTAGCACTGGAGAAAGCTCAACTATCCCAACTCCACACGTTGACGTTCTTGACACAGTTGGTGCTGGGGACTCGTTCTCAGGAACATTCACAGCGCATATTCTTAAAGGAGAAAGCTTACAAGAAGCGCATCGCGCAGCTGTTAATACTGCAGCATTCGTGTGCACTCAAGAAGGAGCATGGCCTAAGTATCCAAAGCAAATACCAGATTACTTGTCATTGGCAGAAAATAACAAATAAAACAAAAAATAAAATTTAAATTATAAGATGCAAAAATGCCACTTCATAAATCATAATGAAGTGGCATTATTAATATCTTGTGGGGCCTCAGGGGCTTGAACCCTGGACCGACGGTTGCAAAAAACTATACTACTTGTATGATATACCAATAAGCTTAGACTTTGTACTAATCTGCTAATCGTGCAGAAAGAAAGAAAAGATAAGAAACATGCTGGCGAACCAGCAGAAACTTATATCAATAACTACATACTCACACTCAAGGCAGCAGGCCAATCACCGAAAACACTCGAAAGCAGACGCATCCAACTTGTACGCATGGCAATCGATCTCAATGTAACAACAGTTTCCAATGAAGAACTAGTTACATGGCTAGCCAACAAAAATTGGGCTAACGAAACACGAAAAAGCAATCGTGCTGCTATACGAGGATTTTTTAACTACCTTTTCCACACACACATACGCACAGACGATCCAGCATTCGATTTACCTTCAGTACGACCCAGTAGACCATTACCACACCCATGTCCTGACCAATACATCACCAACGCACTTGAACAAGTCCACAACAACAAAGAGCGCCTGATGATTATCTTAGCCGCTGGCTACGGTCTAAGACGATGTGAAATCTGTAGAATACACAGTAACGATATTATCAATGACTCATACGGCGGTTACGCACTTATCATTCACGGCAAAGGAAACAAAGAACGCAGCCTACCAATTAGCACCGATATAGCCATGCACATTATTGCAGAGCACGGCTACCTATATCCAGGACGTTACCCAGACACACACGTTGAAGAATCTTATATAGGTAAACGACTTTCTGACCTATTGCCAGACGGTTGGAGCGGTCACTCGCTACGTCACCGATTTGCAACAACTGCCTATTGTAAAACACACGATATTTTCGCCGTATCACGAGCACTTGGTCATGAGAGCGTGGCAACACCAAACGAATCCTGATACACCCAGGAAACGCGACCACCATTACCATGATAGCCACCACCCCAAGTAGAACCCGAGCCGCTTCCCGCACCACCATCAGCAAACACTGGGGTAGACGACAGTAAACATGCGCTTGCAGCAAGCAACGCGACCGTTTTTACACCACACTTCCTCACACACGATTTACGATGAGTATTATTACGCAAAATACTATCCTTTCACTCACCACACAATTCAACCGTTTGTTGAATCATGGATGAGTATAAGCACAGTTTTCACGAACACAATTTGGACAAAAAATAGTTATCCACAACACGCAAAGAAGCTAATAACACTCATAAAACCAAGCAAACGCGCGACTCTTTCGGTATATCAATATATCGGTATTTACCGAAAAACCAATTGACATCGACTGGTTAACATGATTACACAAGCAACAACTCATCTATCTAATCGAGAAAGAGACTCCATGGTCTATCATAAAAACACACTCCACATGTTAACATGAAGAATTGTTCAATATAAAATCATGCTAGGCTCTACGGTAATAGAAATATATTACTGATGAGGTAGCCGACGATAAATTATTTTCTTCTCTATAAGATTCAATTGATTTGACACAACTGCATAATACAATCGATTAGCAGTAATGTCAGCAGCACGAATCAAAGCATCTTGAGCTGAATCCTTTAGACAAAACTCCACGGAACACAAATTGTCAAAAAGCGGAGGAAAGAATTTAGACCATTTATCGTTATAGGTCCCGATCTTAAATTCAGCTTCCAGTGCTTCCCGCAACTCATAATGACCATCAGTAGCCGTACTATGCTCATCCATGAACACGTAGATATTATTCACACCAGATTGGTTCACCAACCCATCACGAATCAATTGTTCCAATGCAGAACGTAATCCTAGTTTAAATGCAAAATCAAGATACCGCTGCTTACTTTTTTTATTCTGAAAGATTTGAGATATCACCATTTTCTGATCAACGATGACACCAAAACGATGATAGGGGTTAAGCGATCGAAACATGGAAGATTTCTGAGAATTCTTAAGATAAATAGCTTTCATTTCGCTATGTCCCTGAGCAGCACCATGAGAACGCTGTAACCGTTCGACAGATATATAACGCCTTCTTGCTATATCGCGCTGTTCTTTTCCTAGAAAGATAA
Source organism: Gardnerella swidsinskii (assembly GCF_023277705.1). NCBI lineage: Bacteria > Bacillati > Actinomycetota > Actinomycetes > Bifidobacteriales > Bifidobacteriaceae > Gardnerella > Gardnerella swidsinskii. Next base: position 1,347,905 of record NZ_CP083176.1, on the reverse strand, counting down.
CGCCGCCGAATACAAAATAATCATTATGGTAACGGTCAAATACCCCAGACTCGTCAGCATACACGAAAATATCCATATCAATCCCTAAAGGTAAATAAGGTCGCCATCAAGGCGACCTTATTGCCGTGAGGTCGACGCCGGAAAACGACGCTTAAACGTTAATTCGATAGCTCACGTATACAGCGCAAATGCCTGTTCTAGTTAGAATACTCATTTGTAATGGTTTACACAAGCGCGTGTCGCCTATAAATTATCATAAATAAAAACATCCAATACTACTAGTTGTGTTGTGGAGAAATCCCCATCGACGCATCTGCTATCAATTGCAATTCATCAATAGTTAAAGGCTCTAACATAGAACAGTGACGTTTGGAATCACGGATAATGTTCCATTGTGTCAACATACGATTGTACGTCTGTTTCATAGGAGCATGCGAATTACCATTATCATGCTTTTTATAGAATGCTTTCAATTCAATCCACCGATTATTATCAATAAGATACCTACCAAAATCAGCCAGAGCTGCTTCATGAGAAATGTTAAAATCAAAACCTACAAACTCTATCTTATAAGCTAAACCAGCATCAATAGTTTTCCCATTTTCTTTCAACGATTGTATTGAATAAAGAACATGTCGAAACATGTCAAAAATATTCATAACAAATAGACAATCATCACGCGTTAATTCAGGTTCGATATCACTAAACTCATTATCGTATTCTAAAGTGTATCCTTTTTCAAGAATCCTTGCTAAATTCAATTGATATTCTTTATCACCATCTTCAATATTCTCATTTACAAGTCGCGCAAGAATACGATGAGACAGCGCCAATTGCTTGCGCATCAAAGTATTTATTGACAATGGAGTCATACGTGGTTGAACAATTTCGTTATCACGAGACTCCGGATAAATATGTTCATCAATCCACAATTTCAACAATGAGCTTACACTCACCTGTCGCGCAAACGCTAGATCTTCAAGACGACTCTTGATTTCATCATCCAGACGTACAGTAATAACAGCCATAATAATCCCTTCTCATGCAAAATGCACATAAGATTTTTGTATTTATAGAATATAATTGTAATACTGTAATACAAAATTGTCAAATTGGTTTTGATTTTCTTCCACTTTTCTATAATGAGAGCACTCATACTAGCCATCAATAAGCAATTGACCATAGATTCATGTAGTCACAATTTCTTATTAATTATGGTCTTATTAGATTTAACACATCGGTCTTTACCGACATACCGAAAAATCAAGAAACCGAAAGGGGTACCCACTAGAATGAGTACCCCCTTCTCATAGAAAACTACGAAAAAACGTTTAACCTATCGGACAACCCTGACCAGGCTGACAATCATATTGATCACCATGTTTCGACATTGCTTGCATCTCTTCAAAAGTAAGCTGTCTATTTGTCTGATCTTTCTCTGGATTACCGTTTTTATCAACTAACGTCCATGGTTGGCTTGGGGTAGTACCTTGACCATACGCGCCTTGATACGACTGATACCTCGGATACATACGCTGCGACCGCGCACGCGCTTGTGCTTGACGTGCGGCTTCTTGAGCCTGACGATCAGACTCAACCTTGGCCTGCATACTCTCCTGCACCTTCCATGAAAGATTCGTTAAACCATTCACATCCTTACGCTCTATTGCTTTGTTTAACATGTCAAGTGTCGCCTGATCCGCTACCTTGCCTTTCGCTTGTTCAGCAAGCTCACGAGCCTCACGAAGCGCATACTCATCCAACACAGTCTGCGATTCTTTTAACAAATGGGTTACTTGCTTACCTTGCTCAGTAAACTTCTTCACAAGCCGTTTAAGCGCTTGAGTAACTGTTTGATACTCTCCCATACCCGGCTTATGCTTACCACTTACCACTGGGCAATCAGGAACCATTGTCTCTTGAACAGGTTGCAAACTCGTGAACTGTTTCACCAAAACTTCCGCTTTCTTATCACGCTGTTCTACCAGTGATTGTAAACGCTCACGCATACTCGTAACCCGCATGTTAAACGGCTTTAACGTATCAAACAGTTTAACTACTTGCTTGCGTGTTTTCACACACTCAGTACACGCAAACACTAACTGTTCTTGCGCTTGTTTCTCCCGAAAAACACTCACAGCCCACAGTCCACCACCAAGAATTAAACCTACAATCACAAGGACGCCTATCGGCAGTAGCCAACGTGGAACACGACCCTGTTTTACAGGCTGTGCAGCTTTGCTGTGTGTTTCTGACACTAATTGTTCAGAGGAAACCATGCTCGTATCATTATTAAGATCACTTGTCATGATAAGCCTTCTTCCTTATCTTCTACTTACTATTAGTATACTTCTTTACTCGTTACTTACTTTATGATTCACTATAATTGTCGGTTTCTCGGTATAACAGTTTTCTAGTTTTTACCGAAAAACTAGCATCAATCTGCTCACTATCGTAAATACGCGTCAAGCGCGGCATCTACGACTTCTTGTAAACATTGATCATGATCAAGCGCGTACTGTTTCAAACGACGGCGAGTAGTATCACGTAAACTCACACTGGTTTTCACCCAACCTGATACATCTCGTTTATCCTGAGTAAACACGCTTACCATACTCGACTTTTGACGCTTGCACGCTACTGGTTGAAACGCGCTCATACTCGTGTGTTTCACGCTACTGCCTCCATGATTTCTTGTAACACTTGCCCATACTCGTACAGTTTGCTGGGAGCATGTCCCATACTAGTTTTCACTTCCTGTCGTTTCACTACACTCGTGCTAAACCGTGGCGTACACTGCGCGTCTAACGCATGAACTGTTTCCCGATACGCGCGTGTTGCACGTTCTACACGCGTCAATAACACCACACCACGCGCTGGGTCTGGCAAACTCGATAAAGTAGCCCACGCTTGCTGTAAATCAAGAGGACTATCCGATGTAGGAATAATCACCATATCCGCTACTCGTACACTCATTTCAAGTAAACGTCCTTGTGGTGGCGCGTCCACAATCACTACATCCGAAGCAACACGGTCAACATGCTGTAGTGTTGACATGTTTGCTGGGTCAACCATGATATTATTCAATGTTTCACCAGTTGCTTCAATCATGTCACGCCACAAACTCGCACTAGCCTGAGGATCAGCATCTAACACACGCGCACACCGATCAGGAAAACGCCGCGTGTACGCGACCGCTAGAAACATTGCGGTCGTGGTTTTCGCGACCCCTCCCTTCGCGTTTGCTATCGTAATAATCATCTTTATCATTCCTTTCACTTGATTATCACCAATTTTTCGGTTTCTCGGTAAATCGGTAAATCTATTTTCGGTTTAACAGTTCATGAGTTAGAAAAGTGTCAACTGCACAGCAGTAGGAACTGGAGGTAAATATTGTGGTTGATACGCTCGTGTTTTATCTTCTTCGCTCACACTCTTACGCTTGCTTGTTCCGATTGCTCGCTGTAACCGTTTGGTTTCACGCCACGTAGTACGAACCCGTTTCGTGACATGTTCACGCCACCCCGGATGAGTTTCAAGCCAAGCCTTTACACGAGACAACGGAAGCGATCCTAACTGTCGCACACTCACGTGAAAATCCTCAGCTATCGCGTGAGCTAAATGCAATCGTTGTACGTAATTCAACCCGCCAATAATATTGTTATCCTCCCACACATCAACCAAATAACTCGCTAAACACGCGGATATAAGCGGACATGATTCACATACTTTCACCCCCTCTGCTCGCGCAAGCGCATCAACCATGTATTTACCCCGTTCGTCTTCAACGGTAGAAAACATGCGATCAGCAAGACGAGGATTCGTTTGCGCTAAACGCACACATGGTGCTACTACCTGCTTTCCCATCACACACCAGCAACCACACTCACCGAATCACACGAAGCCTCATACACGGCTTGTTCACGAGGCGTTCGCCCCTCATGCGCTTTCTTGAATGCTTCTACGTCAAACAATTCACGCTTTTCACGCTGATACACCGGCGGTGTAGGCGTACAAGTCGAACACGTCTGTTGACTATTTCGTGTAAGACATCCGACTTGGTAATCATTCAACACACGTAACCACATGTCAGCCAAATCACGAGGAAACATAAGCCGACGAAGCCAAAACACTTGGCTTGGAATCCACTGAATCACGTTCAAAACCAAGCATTCAGCACGCGAGGCTCCATACACCATCAGCAAACCTTTAACAAGCTTTTCCACCCGACGCTCATCGATTTTTGTCACCCCTCCGGCCTGTAATCCCAAACGCAACCGCATTGCCTGAAACGCGTCAATCGCACGAGACGCTATACCAGTTGGTGTCATATCAGCCGCTTGAACACTCATCATGGGAGCATCTGGTATCCACTCAGAAGTTTCGCTATCAGTCTCAACAGAAGCCGTGAGCAAATCACACGCGGAACCTTGCACACGTTCACGCTCACTCGTTGTCGCTGGAGTTGCGGTTGTTGTTTCGGATTCCTGTGGGGGGATATCCCCCGTAGGGGGATTAGGAGGTATGGTTATACATGATGGTTTGGGTGCATCTGCTGCACCCCTAGAGGTGCACGTGTTGCACCCCAAGCCCGATTCTGGGGTGCATTTATCGCACCCCACAGTCACGTGTTCTGGGGTGCATCTACTGCACCCCACAGCCTCTAAACCACTCATGGTATCATGATCATCATCAACAACACAAGCATCAGTAGACATTACGGTTTGCTCAGAAGACACTACACACGGTTGAGACTGTTGAGAACCATAAACCTCTTCATTCTCATTACTCACAAGGTTTTGGCTACTCGATTGATTACTAGACTTGGTTTGCTGATGAACATGTGATTGCATCCAAGTTTTTTCACCCTGGTCTTGCACCACATATTTTGTTTCATCAGCCTCGCGCAACCGTGCTTCTACATCCTTAGCCGCTTGAACATTCTTCAACTCAGAAAGTGGCGTGTTGACTTGTAAATCCCATACATTTGCGCGCCTATTACGAGGGATAACACTCTGCTTCTTCCCTAACGCCGCGCGTCTTTGATCCCCAAGCGTGATCAATCCTCGCTCATATAAATCATGTAACGCTTTACGCACCGTGCGCTCAGAAAGCTCGGTAGCAACCATGATCTTGCGAACACTCGGATACGCACCAGAACCATCATCCTGCGCACGCTCAGCCAAATAAAATAACACTGCTTTCTGAGGAGCAGAACCCAAACTCAAACTAAAAACCCAAGAAACAGCCTGAACACTCATCTGACACCATCATTGGAAGATTGTTGATTCGTTAAAGTTTTTCTGTTCAACTTCTTGTATGATGAAAGAATCAACATGGTCATATAGCAGTAGAAACTGGTATAATAAAACATGTGCGAATCTCCTTTCATAATTTTGGTGAATATGAAACTGATTAGCGATCGGGAAATCTTTGTCAGTTGCATATCATGGTTATTTGCACCGCTCAGTTCTTGACAACAGTCGAGAACTGAGCATTTTAATTTTTTAGCGGCAAACTCATTAGGTCACTATTAGAGCTGTGGATTATATCTGTATGTGTTTGTCGTCCTAGAAGGTAATCGGTAGATACATTGAAACAGTCAGCGAGTGTATTGAGTTCGTCAGCAGAAATTCTGATTTTCCCATTAAGTTTTTGAGACATCGTAGCTGGCGCTATTTTCAAATATTTCGCTAAATCAAGCTGTTTCATATTACGCAACGCAGCTTGTGCCTTTATCCTCATGGCAATTTTAGGAAGATGCAAATCTTTTTCGCTCATGGTTAATGTTATATCACTAGAATTAGTCATTTGCAAATTATGTGTTGAAAAATTGAAAAATGACTTTGGTATATGCTAATATTCTTCACATGAGTAAATTTACTAATGGCAAAAAAAGCTTACAGGACATAGTTACTTACAATGTTCGCGTCATGCTTGCGATTAGACAGCGAACACAAAAAGGCCTTGCTGAAGCAATGAAAATTTCTGCTCCAACCTTATCGCAAAAATTTACAGGTAGAACACGCTGGAATATGGACGACATAGAAAAGGCTTCAAGCTATTTCAAAGTGAAGCCTGAAGCCTTGGTTTCTTCGCAACTTGTGGGGCCTCAGGGGCTTGAACCCTGGACCGACGGATTATGAGTCCGCTGCTCTAACCGACTGAGCTAAAGCCCCACGCTAACAAAGTCAGCAACGACTAGATTAGCACATACCCATAAACGTCGCCAACTCAGTGAGTCGAATTTTTGACCTTGCTTAGGATTACTGAGCTTGAAATCCCGATGGTTTCAAGCTCGGTCAAAACCCAAACAAACAAAAACAAAACCCAACACAAAACCACACCAACCAAAATCTACCTCCGTCAATAACGACGAAGGCAGACCTCGCTTGCGTTGAAAGCATACCGTGCTTTCAACCTGAGCAAGCTCGACGCTCTGAAGGAGCTTGAAATCCCGATGATTTCAAGCTCGGTCAGAACGTCCAGATGCGAAGTTATCAAGAGCACCAGTTTTGCGCAAAGCCAAATACACAAACCACACAAGCACTCCAGAAAGCAACAATCCACTAATAAGCTCTGTAATCATATGAATCGTAATATAAGTAGGAGCTTTAGCCTGATACTTAGTGAAGCTTAAGAACACACCATACTCAAAAGCCACAAGCAAACCAGAAAGAGCACTCAAAGTCAAATTAAACTTTCGCAAACGGAAAATTAAGAACGGAATCTCCGCAAACACACCCTGCAAAAGTGCGGAAATAAGCGTATCTCGCATATTAAACGGAGTTCCAAGAAGCACCTGTACAAATGCTGCAACAACATTTACATACACTGCAGAACCTGGCTTACGAATAAGCAAAACTGCAAGAGTTCCCGACAAATACCAAACACCATGCGTGATGCTTGCAAAACCAGGAAGAACAGCTGCATTCAAAGTACGAATCAAAGGAATAAACACCAAGCCATAGCCATACAAGATAACACCAAAAACAGCAGCAAGAGCAGCACCTAATGCGATATCTGCAACACGCCAACGCATACTTACAACCCTATTAATACTAGAAGCAGCATTATTATCCACTTGATCCGTTACACAATTAGATGATTCTAATCCATTATTATTTGTATTGAAAATATCGCTCATAGGAAATCCTTTTTTAAGCTGCTGCGCATTGTAAATTACTGAATTGAATACTTCCTGACCTACGCAGCCTGGGCAGAAGTACCAATGAGAAAGTGTATCACCTCTAAAAAGCACAACATACCTTTTGTGATATTTAATACATTGTCAGATCTTATATCGATTTATAGAAAAATATATGAAAAACTAATTGCTGCGCAAAATACGAAAAATAGGGTAAGCGGCAAAAATAGAAATACGAAAATCAGAAATACAAAAAACGAAAAACGCCGCTGAAAACCCAGCGACGTTGTAATTTGTACCCCCTAAGAGAGTCGAACTCTTGTTGTCAGATTGAAAGTCTGGTGTCCTAACCGTTAGACGAAGGGGGCTTCGAACCGAACCATATGATATTAACACTCAAAAAAGCAGTACGCAACTCACGGCGTGTTGAGGCTAAGTACAACTGCAAAGCTACGAGAACAGCGGCGGCAGAGCATTATTGTGCTATGTAGGTGAAGTCGTGAATCGTGCGACCAGCCTCCAAGCCTTTGCGTTCAAAATTCGTAAGAACTCGACCAGCAAAACGCTCAGATTCGCTAAAATCTGCGTGTGGAAGAGTTGCAGCGGTGCCAGCTGTACCTTTTCCTACGTGCTCAACTGGAAGACTTACGCTTAATTCGCCAATATTTGCAAAATCTTCGCGAGAATCCATAATCTCATGCACATGCAAAGCATAGTCCTCAATATCTGTAGCAATGCGCCAAACGCCCTCTTTACGCAACGCCTGATGGATTGTAGAGGCAAGCTCTGGTTGCACAATACGACGCTTATGGTGACGCATTTTAGGCCATGGATCCGGGAAGAAAGTCCAAACTTCTTCTAAAACTCCACAGTCGCACGCAGCGAAGAAATCAGGAGCGTTAATTTGCGCAATACGAAGATTAGTCAAACCTTGCTTTCCAGCAAGAAGCATTGTGTGAGCAACGCCTGGATCATAAACTTCAAGCGCTAAAAAGTTAGTTTCCGGCAAACGTTCAGCTGCGGCAACAATGTTTTCGCCTTGCCCGGAACCAATTTCAACAATAAGCGGATTATCATTCCCCCACTTATCGCTAATCCAATCATGCGTAATGTTCAAATTTCCGCGCAATCTAAATGAGCCAGGTGCTTCAGTAACGTCTAGCAGGTACTGACTTGCATAACGCTCCTGAGCGTGCTGTAAACGCGCATCTAAGCGCCCAGAACGACGCACAAACGACAATACAGTGCGTTGCTTGGCTTGCATAGTGTTTTCGTTTTCATTTTCAGTGCTCATGAGATTACTTTCGTTATTTGGGTTACATGCCTTTAGTTTAAATTCGCATGATTTTAGTCATGCTCGTACGCATCGCTTTTATGCTACCAAAAAGTATAAAAAAGCAGCGAAAGTTGTTAAACAAACGCTGCTTAATTAATTCTTTAGCAAATACAATTTTTAGGAGAACAAGTCACGCGCAGTATTGTCGTTCGGAGCATCCTCTACTTTGATATTCACTTGTGCTGGGCTTAGCAAAAATACCCTAGGAGTCACACGCTCAATAGAGCCACGAACACCAAACACAACTCCAGCAGAAAAATCAACAATACGATACGCAACTGATTCAGTTACACCAGTAAGGTTTAAAACCACTGGAACACCGTCACGCAAAGCACGACCTACCATTTGCGCATCATCGTAAGACTTAGGATGAATTGTAGTAATACGACTCATACGACTAGCATTCGCACGGGCAGAACTGCCACGCAAATCATTACCATGTTGCGACACAGCAGGAGTTACCGAGCGATCATTATCGAATGACGTTTCTTGAACATCAGATTCAGCATAATCATCATCCTCAGGCACATCTGCCATACCAACGTATGACATCACGTTCTTCATAAAGCCAGCCATGAAGCAACCCTCCTCTCGTTACGCTTAACGCAGAAAATCAGGAATATCTAATTCGTCAGGTTCAGCAGTCTGCTGTACAGGAGCTGCCGCAGGAGAATATTGCTGATGATTCATCGCAGGCTCAAACATAGAAGGCATAGAAGCAGGTTGTTCTACTTGTGGAGCAGCTTGAGCTTCCTCTTTGAAAGATGAGGTAGACTGTGCAGGAGCTACAGGCTTAACATCTGCTTGCATATCAACAAACTGACCAGCTTTAGCTGAGGACTCCTCCGCCTTAGGATGAGCATCAAATCCAGCAGCAATAACCGTAACTCGAACCTCATCGCCGTAAGAATCATCGAGGGAAAGACCCCAAATAATTTGAGCTTCTGGATGAATAGCTTTACGAACAAGTTCAGTTGCAGCAGAAGCTTCCTGAAGCTTCAAATCACTTGGACCTGCGATATTAATCAAAGCACCGTGAGCACCCTCAATGCTTTCTTCCAGCAATGGGGAGCTAATAGCAATTTCAGCTGCCTGAGTTGCACGATCCTCGCCTTTTGCAGCACCAATACCGAACAGTGCGGTACCTGCTCCGCGAAGAACAGCTGTAACATCAGAGAAATCAACATGAATGTAAGAATTCATGGTAATTAAATCAGTAATGCCTTGCACACCTGCGAGCAACGCAGTATCTGCCGTCTTAAATGCTTCAATAATTCCAATAGTACGATCAGAAATTTCCAAAAGACGATCGTTTGGAATAACAATCAACGCGTCAACTTCTTTGCGAAGATTCTCGATACCAAGTTTTGCAGATGCAGCACGTTGCGGTCCTTCAAAACCGAATGGACGTGTAACAACAGCAATAGTCAAAGCACCTTGCTGATGAGCTGCACGAGCCACAATTGGGCTTGCACCAGTACCCGTGCCGCCGCCTTCACCGCAGGTAACAAACACCATGTCAGCACCCTTAAGTGCCTCTTCAATGTCTGATTGATGATCCTGCGCAGCCTTAGCACCCTTTTCAGGATCAGCACCAGCACCCAAGCCTCGGCTCGAAGCATCAGATAATGAAATCTTTACATCAGCATCAGAACGCAGTAAATCTTTAGCGTCAGTATTAATGGCCACAAACTCTACATTCTGTAGACCCTCGCTGATCATCCGATTGACGGCGTTACCGCCGGCACCACCGACGCCGACTACCTTGATGATGGTTTTGTCGTTGAAATTGTCAGTCTGGGCAATCTCGCTCACCGTTATCTCCTGTCACTCACGCACGTTTACACAATATTTTAGCGTAAAACGCTCGATACTGACGACGTTTTCACAATAAACTGAAAAAATGTCACTGCTTTGATAATACACCGTGCTATATGCAAATATGAGCACAAGGTGATTTTAATAGAACATTATCGAAATAATCAGTGCAAAAAAATGACGAAAGCCCTAGAAAATACTAGTAACTTGCATCCATTGGATCGTCACCAAATAACGCCTCTCGCTCTTCGTGACTAGTTGTACGAGAATCTAACCACCCATACGGCAAATGAACTTTTTTAGCAAATCTAACTCGTCCACGCGGCGTGTCTAACACCTTTTTTGGCAAACAAAGAGAACCATCAAGCATATCGAGATTACGTTGAACATCCTCAATCGACTCGCAATCCATAAACGCTTTACGAGTGCCACCACCAACAGGAAAGCCCTTTAAATACCAAGCAATATGCTTACGCAAGTCGTGAACAGCCATACGCTCGTCGCCATCATAAAACTCAACTAAAAGATTTAAGTGGCGCAAAATAACTGATCCCACTTCCGCCAAAGTAGGATTAACACGATTATCGCTACCTTCGCAAGCATTGCGAATATCAGCAAACAACCATGGGCGACCCTGGCATCCTCGACCGATAGCAACGCCAGCGCAGCCAGTTTCTTTAAACATTGCGAGCGCATCTTCCGCACCCCAAATATCACCATTGCCAAAAACCGGAATATCAAGCGTCTCTACAAGCTCACCAATACGCTGCCAGTCTGAATGACCACCGTAATATTCTGCAGTTGTGCGAGCATGCAAAGTTACAGCAGCGCATCCTTCTTCTTGCGCAATATGACCAGCTTGAATAAAAGTTTCATGATTCTCGTCAATACCAACACGGAATTTAGCTGTAACAGGGATTCCTGCAGGTTCGCAAACAGAAACAACGCGATGCAAAATTTCTTGCAACAAATCAGTTTTCCAAGGAAGAGCAGAACCGCCGCCACGTCGCGTCACTTTTGGAACTGGACAGCCGAAGTTTAAGTCAACGTGATCAGCCATGTTTTCGTCGACAACAATTCGAGTAGCTTGTTCTACAATAGAAGGATTTACACCATAAAGCTGCAAAGAGCGCACTTTTTCGCTAGGCGCAAAACGGCAAAGTCTAAGCGCTTTTGGATTTCGTGCAACTAATGCTCTAGCCGTAATCATTTCTGCTACGTAAAGCCCGTCCGGACCAAATTCGCGGCAAATTACGCGAAATGGCCAGTTGGTAATTCCAGCCATTGGAGACAAAACAACAGGAGTAGCAATATGAACTTTCCCTAAATCCACTGGTTTTATAGAAAAATTCATATTGCTTTAACTCCATTCACTTTAATAATATTTTTGCTTTAATGCTTAAGCTACACTTAAACGATACTTAAGCGCGATTTAGTACAAGCCGCCAGCAGTAGCGATTTGTACAGGCTTAGACTCGTCTTCGCCAGCTTCTTTAGCAATATCCGTAGCACCGTCGGCTGCACGAGTACCAACGATTTCAACAGGACCTTGCGGATACTTAACGCGCTTTTCGTTAATTCGGCTAGCAACGTAATCTGCAACCTTGTCCAAAGAAACGCGCTCTTGTTGCATGGTGTCGCGCTCGCGAATTGTAACAGCATGATCTTCCAAAGTATCGAAGTCGACTGTTACGCACAAAGGAGTACCAATTTCGTCCTCACGACGATAGCGGCGACCAATAGCTCCAGCCTCATCGTAATCGATAACCCAATCATGCTGACGCAAATCTGCAGCCAAATCTTGAGCAACAGCTTGCAATTCTGGCTTCTTGCTCAAAGGCAAAACTGCAGCTTTAACAGGAGCCAAACGAGGATCAAGTCGAAGAACAGTGCGCTTGTCAACTCCGCCTTTAGTGTTTGGAGCTTCGTCAACGTCGTAAGCATCAACCAAGAATGCCATAAGCGAGCGCGTAAGACCAGCCGCAGGCTCAATAACGTAAGGCACATATTTTTCGCCAGTAGCTTGGTTAAAGTAGCTCAAATCCTCGCCGGAATGCTTAGCATGAGCAGACAAATCGTAGTCAGTACGGTTTGCAATACCCTCAAGCTCTCCCCAATCCGAACCTTGGAAGCCGAATTTGTATTCAATATCGACAGTGCGCTTGGAATAGTGGCTGAGCTTCTCCTTAGGATGCTCATACATGCGCAAGTTTTCTGGCTTAACACCCAAATCCACATACCAACGCACACGAGTGTCAATCCAATACTGGTGCCAAGCTTCGTCGGTTCCAGGCTCTACGAAGAATTCCATTTCCATCTGCTCAAACTCGCGAGTGCGGAAGATGAAGTTTCCAGGCGTAATTTCGTTGCGGAAAGACTTACCAATATTCGCAATGCCAAAAGGCGGCTTTTGACGAGCAGAAGTCATGACATTCTTAAAATCAACGAAAATGCCCTGAGCTGTTTCTGGACGCAAATAATGCAAGCTATTTTCGTCTTCAACCGGTCCTAAATGAGTGCGAAGCATCATGTTGAAGTCGCGTGGCTCAGTCCAGTTTCCGCGAGTACCGCAATCTGGGCAAGCAATGTCTTTTAAGCCATTTTCTGGCATTTTATCGCCATGCTTTTCAGCATAAGACTCTTCCAACTTATCTGCACGATGACGCTTATGGCAATTCAAGCACTCAATCAAAGGATCGTTAAACACGGAAACGTGACCGGAAGCAACCCACACCTGTGAGGGCAGAATAACGGAAGTATCCACACCAACAACATCTCCACGCGTGGTCACCATGTAGCGCCACCATTCGCGCTTGATATTATCTTTTAACGCAACACCGAGCGGGCCGTAATCCCACGCAGAACGCGTGCCACCGTAAATTTCGCCGGCTGGGAACACAAATCCTCGACGCTTAGCCAAGGAGACGACTTCATCAAGCTTTGAAACAGCCACAATACACCTTTTCGTAAAACTAGAAAATTCGGGTGAAAACGTTGCTATTATAGAAAAACCCTGTGACGCTTGTAAAATTGTTAAAGTAATGCAAATTTATAAGTTTGTTGACGCATTATTTGGCGTTGTCTTGTTTTGCTAGATTTGCATAAGATTACGATTTTAAAGGGATTGTTACTATGAGTGAAAATAATAACGAGAATACAAACGACCACGCGAACGAGCACAGAACTAACACGGTCGCGGCGTTGTGCATTGCTCCAAGCGGAGTCGGAGACGAGTTGAGCGAGTACGTGGCGGATGCTGTACAAGTAATTCGCGATTCTGGATTAAAGAACGAAACTAACGCAATGTTCACGAATATTGAGGGCGAATTTGATGACGTTATGCGCGTTGTGAAAGATGCTACGATGACTTTAGTTAGTAAAGGATACCGTACTGGAGTAATACTAAAATTAGATATTCGCCCTGGTTTTAGCAATCAAATTGACGCAAAAAGTGCGCTTGTAGATAAAATTCTCGACAAACGAAATAAAGAAGAATAAAACTGAAATCAAATAATCTCAAATAATCTCAAAACTCGAAAAAGTTATAATAAAACAAAAGAAAGCAGGAATTTATGCTGCAACTTACGGCAGTTCAGAAAATATTATCCGATTTAGATGAAACCCAAAGAGAACGAGAAAAACAATACAAATACTTCCATCAACATCCTGAACTGTCAATGAAAGAAGATCATACAGCTCAAACAATTATTGATATTCTTAGCAAAGCTGGGATTGAAACAAAACGAGTTGGAAAAACAGGCGTTGTGGCAGAGATTAAAAACGGCGAAGGTCCTGTTGTTGCTATGAGAGCGGATATCGATGCGCTTCCAATTAAAGAAAATTCAGGAAAAGATTACACTTCAACAGTTAGCACGCAAGACGAAAATGGCAAAACGGTTGGAGTTTCACACGCTTGCGGTCACGATTTTCATATTTCCAGCCTACTTGGTGCCTTGAAGGCTTTTAATGAACATAAAGATGCTTGGAGAGGAACGTACATTGGCGTTTTTCAGCCTGGAGAAGAAACAGCTCAAGGCGCAAAAGACTTGGTGGAAAATGGCATTACGAGCATGATTGCAAAGCCCGACGTTTACCTTGGTCAGCATGTGTTGGGTGCTATTCCTGCAGGAACAGTCGGTATTCGTCCGGGCGCGTTCTTAACTACTGCAGCTTCGATTCGCGTGCACATTTTTGGTAAAGGTTCGCATGGTTCTATGCCTGAGTTGAGCGTTGACCCGGTGGTTGTTGCTTCATCAATTGTGCTTAAATTGCAGACGATTGTTTCTCGCGAACTTGCAGCTAAAGATTACGCAATTGTTACAGTTGGCGCGCTTAATGCAGGAAGTAAGTCGAATATTATTCCTGATGATGCCGAGCTTTTAATTAACACAAGAACTTATAGCGAAGATACTCAAAAATTTGTGCACAATGCTATTGAACGAATTGTGCGTGGAGAGTGCGAGCTTGCAAGATGTCCTAAAGAACCAGAGTTTACGTATTATGATTGCTATCCGCTTACAAATAATGATCAGAATGCATCTTTGCGCGTGCGTAAAGCTTTTGATGAATACTTTGGAGAAGATTCTGTAGATATTTCGCGCGCTTCTGCTTCGGAAGATTTTTCTATAGTCGCGAACGCTTTTAAAACTCCTTACGCTTACTGGGGCTTAGGTGGTTTTGCGGATATGCAGAATGCTCCTGGAAATCACAATCCGGCATTCGCCCCAGATTTGCAGCCCACTCTTAATCGCGGATTAGAAGCTGCAGTTGTGGCAGCTTGCGCTTGGCTCACTAGCGAAAAGTAACAAATCTTAGTGAGATACTAGGCGTTTTTTACGCCACCAAACCTGCGGTCGCGATGCGCATAGCGGTCAATCGACCTCCACAGCACTTCGCGGCCGTAATCCGGGAATAGTTCCGGCACAAAATCAAGTTCCGCGTAGGATGCTTGCCAAGGCAAAAAGTTGCTAGTGCGCTGCTCGCCGGAAGTGCGAATCACCAAATCGCAATCTGGAATATCCGGATTATACAAGTGCTCAGCAATCATTTTTTCACTTACACGATCGCCTTTAATTTTGCCATTTTGAATTTCTTTCGCGATTTGCGCGCAAGCATCCGCAATTTCTGCACGACCGCCGTAATTTATGCAAAAAACAACGTCAATAGTTTTATTATTTTTGGTGATTTCTTGCGCTTTTTCCAACTCGTCAATAACAGACTTCCACAAACGAGGGCGCCTTCCTGCCCAACGAACTCGCACTCCCCACTCGTTCATTTGCGCAACTCGCCTATGGATAATTTCCCTAGAAAATCCCATTAAAAAGCGCACTTCTTGTGGAGATCGCTTCCAATTTTCGGTAGAAAAAGTGTATAAGCTTAAGTAACGAACTCCTGCTTCTATAGCTCCTGCAATAACGTCAAAAACTACCGGTTCTGCAGCTTTGTGACCTTCGGTTCGAATCATTCCGCGCTCTTTTGCCCAGCGTCCGTTTCCGTCCATAATCACACCGACATGACGAGGCACTTTGCCCTTAGGAAAATCTGGTATGCGAGAAGGGTCACTAAAAGGAGCCGCTGGAATATCAAGCGACTTATAATCCACGTTTTCAAAAGCCATACTTACGAATGTAACAACCCCATCGAACGAATAGGTCGCTCAAGATAATATTCAGCCCATTGCTGAACGCATCGCATAGTAGAAGAATCAACCGACACTCCGTCAAGAACAGACCAGTTTCCTTGCGCAAGCGCACACAATTGCAAACGCGTCGAATTAGCACAAACTATTGAATCCGGAGTGTGATCACTTGCACACATCATTCCACCTGCGCAAGGCGAAAAATAGCACAAATCTTCATTTTTCCCACATACAACACAAGCTTGTAGTCGCGGAGACCACCCAGCTAATGACAATGCTCGCAATATATACGACACGCCAATAGCATCAGGAGAATGCTTATGCTTGGACAATGAAAGTAAAGCCGCAGTAAGTAGACGATACTGCCCTAGCGTATCTTGATATTCACGCCTGTATTCATCTGTATATTCGTTAGAAACAAGCAAATCCACAACTTCAAGCATGACGTTTGCATACTCATAGGACGTATAATCTGCACAAATTTCACCAGCATAAGCAGCAATAGAAACAGCCTGCGAGACTACATCCAAAGATTTACCTTGTGCAAGAAGCAAATCAACACGCATAAGCGGCTCAAGACGACCACCAAAACGTGATTTAAGCCTACGAACTCCCTTTGCAACAGCACGAACTTTGCCATGCCGCTTAGTAAGAAGCACAACAATCCTATCCGCTTCACCTAAAGGAAAAGTACGAAGCACAACAGCTTCATCGCGATACAATGGCATAAATCAAACTATATCTTTTTTAATAGTTAGATTAATTACGATCGTTATTTTCCGAATCGTCGTCGCCTTGAGAAGAGCTACCGAAATTAGTAGATTCATCAATATGACCAATAATTGGGAATGACAAATCTGGAATATCTAAACTCAATGGCTTACTCGACTGCAAATTAGAAACATGCAACTCCGGAATATTAAGCGAAGAATGCTGCGAGGAATGCTGTGCAGAATCTTGAGGAGCAAATGATGGAATTGATTCATCAGGAGCAGGAGCCGCAACAGGCTTAGGTGCAGATGAATTATTGCGATTACGAGCTGCAGGAGTGAAAGAAGGAGGTAGCACAGAAGATTCAGAAGAGTTTCGCATTACTGTAGCGCTTTGCAAAAGCTCGTCATTGCTATCAGTATCGTTAAGAACATTAGAAGGCTTACTTGCAGCAGCATGAGGTGTAAATATTGCGCGCTCAGACTTATTTAACGCTTCAAACGAATCATTAGAATCTTGATTAGCATAATCTACAGGAGCAAAAATGCTTTGTTTATCATGATTTGGCACGCTAGGTATTGAGCGAGGTGCAATCTTAGACAATCTATCCGCAGTGTCTTCATCATCCACAGCATCCTCAACAGGTTTGAATATTGAAGAAGCAGAAGGTGCAGTGGCAGAAGCGGAAGAAGCTGCAGAAGCAGCACTGAAATCAGATGCAGGCTTTATTGAAGGAGCAAATGATGGAACAGGCTCTTCAGAATGGTTATAAGATTCCGTAGATTCTGAAGATTTAGCAGGCTCTTCAGCTTTAGTTACAGGAATAACAGAAGGTGGAACGGAAGCCGAGATAGAAGGTGAAACAGAAGCAGGAGCAGAATAAGATTCAGATGCTGCTCGAGAGTATGAGGAACTACTATTATCCGCATCAACATACTGTTCTACACGCTCAAAAGATTCCAAGCTGCTAAGCAAACGCACACAAGCGTTTAAATAATAATCAACTTGACGCTCATCATAACCGTGCTTACCGTTTTTTTGCGTAAAAATCACATTAGAAACATAAGCAGAATCAATATCTTGTAATGTTTCTTTGTCCGTTTCCCACTCAAGCTCATGACCAAGCATAAGAGCAATCTTATCTAAGGCTTGATCGACCATAATATCCACTTGTTTACGCGCATAAGACGGGTGACGCGAAGAACCACGATCAAAACGATCGCGATAATCTCTTTGAGCATGTTGCAAAAGTTTACGATAAAGCACTTCTACACGAGCTTTCCATGCAACTCGTCCGCATTGCGCCAATTCTTGCTCAGTGCACTTATCTACTACCGCACGTTCCAAACGCGATAACGCAGCATCAACTTGACCAATAATGTAACCATTACGCTCCAAGTCAAAAGAAACCTCTTGAATATCTTTCTGCGTAAGTCGAGCTTCATCGCTTTCGTACAAAGTGTGAGCACGCTCTAGAAAAGCATTCACCTGTGCGACGTTATATCCTAACTTACGCTTACCCACACGCTCCATTGCTGAAGCATTACGAGCGGTATCAGGTTTCTGAGCCATCGAATATCGACCTCCTGAGCACATGTTCTTATTCAGTATACTGTACGCGATTGTTACGACGCGCGCCACACGTTGCATTCGTACACACCATCATGTATGTTTTTAATTTGTTGCAAACGGGCGATTAGCTCAGCTGGCTAGAGCGCCACCTTTACACGGTGGATGTCGGGGGTTCGAGTCCCTCATCGCCCACTTTCTGCTCTTTATTTGGTTTCTGCTTTATTTGGTTTATAGTTTTATTTCACATTGCAGCTTGGCAATTTATTTGCACCACGACCAGAACCAATAGCTTTTAACGCTTTGTAAGCATCATCCAATGTTTTTACACTTACAACGCGCAAACCTTGTGGCACATGCCCAACAACTTCATTGCAATTATCGTAAGGCGCTAAGAACCAAGTAGCTCCATCTCTTTTAGCTGCAATCATCTTTAAACGAATACCACCAATTGCACCAATTTTTTGCGATTTTTCAATAGTTCCAGTTCCGGCTATCGTCTTACCACCAGTTTCTTGTTCAGGAGTAAGCTTGTCAAGAATTCCTAGAGTGTACATCATTCCGGCAGACGGTCCACCAATATCTTCAATATGTAAACGAACTTTTACATCTTCTTTTTTAATTCCAAGATGCTTAGACGCGTACTGCAACGCAACATTTTGAGCAAGATTTTGCGAATTATCCATCTCGTTCGTGGATTCCTTCTCATACTCGTCAGCGCTCTGTCCTACTGGCACAATAGCTTCACGAGGCAACAAACTTTTATGAGGATCCATCCATGAAATCAATGAATAAAATGTTGAAACCTCATATCCAGGAACACCAGAAACATTGACAGTAATCAACAATAATTTACCAGTATCATGATTTTCTTTTACTCGAGAACCAGACATATCAATCACAGGAGTATTTGATAGGGATCCTAAAACATCCTGCGTTGGACCAGGCTCTTCTACGACGTATGCACTTGGAAGCGACAACGCAAAAATCGCAACAATTACTGTAAAGAATCCTGCAAAATATCGCAAAGAATGCGAAGTAATGTACAAAACTAAAGCATGAGACAGCGAGCGCAAGGATTTAAAACACGCACGGAATACACTAGCACCTGTAGAAAAGCGAAACATGCTTGTATCATGACACAAGCCCTATATAGTTTTGCTTTAAAATATATTTGCACGCAAGTTATAGCGCATAAAACCATATTATCGAGTAGAATATTTGTATTAAGAAATATTTTTATTAAGAAGATGCGCTAAACTCGCATATAAAGACGTGTAAAATACGTATAAATACTTATAAAATACGTACAAATACGTGCAGGTACGAAACGTATAAAAATAAAAACTGTAAATTATGCAACACGTGGCACGAGAAGGATACGCTCATGAATGACGATGCAATTCACCAATGGCTCATTGAATGCTTTGGGCCAATACAAGGAGAAGAAGCATGGAAACAACTTGATCAGCTTCCTTTTGAGCTACGCGAACAACTCTTAAATCAGAATCCAGATAAGCTTCCTAAACCAGACGAAGTTCGCGGAATGATGCAAGCTTTTAGTGCAGGCGGTCTTAATAATCCATACGAAATGGAAGCAACACTTGAAGAAGGGCCAATTAATCGCAAGTTAGCGCAATCTATTGCTCTACAGCACGCTAATGGCGATCAAGGAAATGTAAATGCAGACGTAGCAGATGCCACACGAAGATCTTTAAGCCAAGCGAACTTGTGGCTAGATATAACGTGCAATTTCAATCCTGCTCCTGGAACGCCAGAAGTATTGTCTAGAGCTGATTGGGTAGAAAAAACGCTGGAAGCTTGGGTTAAATTCGCTAATCCTGTTGCAAAATCAGTAAACGAAGCACTCACTTCTGTTATTGAAGAGCGATTCCGCGATGTGGATGATGCTGAAGTAAAAGGATTATTTGCAGGAGTTGTGCCAATTCCACTGCCTGAAGGAATGAATAATCCAGCGCAACTAATGAAACTGCTTGGAAACACTTCGTTTGCTATGCAACTAGGTCAAGCAGCTGGAGCACTTTCACACGAAGTGCACGGCAGTTTTGATCAAGGTCTTGCGCTTTTACAAAATCCTGCAGGCGGATTAATTCCATATAATTGCATTGAGTATGCAAAAGTGTGGGAATTGGATATTACAGAAGTCATGAATTATTTGGCTTTGCGAGAAGCTGCACACGCAAGATTATTTGCATCCGTGCCATGGCTTATGCCACGATTTGAAGCGCTGATTATTAAGTACGCAAACGGAATAAGCATTGATTTAGAGGCTATGGAAGAACAGCTTCGCGACGTGGAAACAATGAATCCGGAAGCAATTTCAGGAGCTGTTAATTTGCAAAATATTGGCAGCAATGATTCTGAAGAGCAGTGTCAAGCTTTGCATAGTTTGGAAACTTTGCTTGCACTTGTTGAAGGTTGGGTTGATTGTGTTACATGGCAGTCTGGAATGGCTCATATTGTGCACATTGAGCAGTTGCGAGAGATGATGCGTCGCGAGCGAGCTGCAGGAGGACCTGCAGAAGTGACGTTTGAATCGTTACTTGGTTTGCATTTGCGCCCTCGCCGTATGCGCGAGGCATCGCAATTGTGGGAAAAGTTGACTCGCGAGCGCGGTATTGAAGAGCGAGATAGCTTGTGGAGTCATCCAGATTTGTTGCCAACTTTGCCGGAAGCTAGCGAAGTTGCGAAAGACGCTGGTAATGAAAGTAAAGCTGGTAACGCAGGTGACGAAGTTACGAAAGAAATCGATGCGGAGGATGCAACGAAAACTGCTGCAAAAAATGCAATAGAAACTCAGTCTAACCAAACTAGCGAAGCAACTGAAAAAACTAGCGAAACTAGCGAAAGTCACGAAAGTGCAGACAGTTACGAAAGTAACAAAAATACTGATAACGCTATCGAAAATGCGCCTATC
This sequence comes from Gardnerella swidsinskii, assembly GCF_023277705.1. NCBI lineage: Bacteria > Bacillati > Actinomycetota > Actinomycetes > Bifidobacteriales > Bifidobacteriaceae > Gardnerella > Gardnerella swidsinskii. The sequence continues at coordinate 1,326,748 of NZ_CP083176.1, read as the reverse complement.
GAAAAATCTTTTGAAAAATTAACAGAAGACGATTTAGGCACAAATGATTGGGATGCTGAACTTAGCAAGCTTTTGGAAGAGGATGCACGCCAAAAGAAGCAAAACAGCGAAACCGGTAACGAAACTGACGACGAATCCGGCGACGAATCCGGCGACGAATCCGGTAACGAAGCTGGCAACGAATCCGGCAATTCCGACGAAACTGATGCTGACGGCGAATAAAACTCTTGTAAAACTCCTGATTCAATAACAATCCAGCTGAATAATCGACATCAACGCTCAAAACGGCATAAACTGTGCAACTGTGTAAAGAAAAGGTCGGTCTCAACCAAAAACGACCAAAACTTTACACGAGCGTAAAATTTATGCCGCGAGATTAAGCCAGAAAGCGGCTAGGCACGCGATTCATGCCAGTTCCACTGTCTTTTCTAGAAGCGTAAGAAAGATGCAAAGTCTTTTCTGCGCGAGTTATTGCAACGTACATAAGTCTGCGCTCTTCTTCCAAAGCACTGTCATCAGCCGTAGAGCCAAAAGGAATAAGCCCTTCAGAGCAGCCAATTACGTAAACATGCGCAAACTCTAAACCTTTAACAGCATGAATAGTTGAAACAGTAACAGTTGAAATATTAGAAGATGCAAAAATGTCAGAAATACCTTGAGAACCGTAGCTTTGCGCATCCTCTAAAACATTTCGCTGCCACCCCACGTCTTTTCTCACGCGATACGGAAGTTTTGCTGCTTTTAACGCTTTACAAACTACTTGCTGTTGAGCATTGGTTCTCGTTAGTATTGCGCACTCCCCAAGATGTGCAACGCCGCTTTTTACAAGTTTTGCAATTTGCTCAACTACGCCCAAAGCTTCTTCAACATCGGTTGCAAAAACTTGCTGGCTAACACGAACGCCGCCTTTTGTTGCCGCCTTAACTTTTACGTAATCCTTTTTATGCGCAGAAGCCGCAAGCACTCTATTAGCAAGACCTACTATGCGTTCTGTGGAGCGGTAGTCGGTATTCAAACTAATATCTGCTCCAAGAGGAGCAAATTCTTGCGGAAATGAAAGCAAATAGTAACTATTCGCACCTGCAAACGAGTAGATTGTTTGCGCAGGATCGCCCACTACGCAAATATCGCGGTTCTGCCCCATCCATAATCGCAACAATTCGTGCTGTAAAGGAGACACATCCTGATATTCGTCAACTGTGATCCATCCGATTGATTGCTTAATACGGTTTGCAGCTTCCGGAAAATTTCGTAAAATATGGCAGCAAAGTAGAAGAATATCGTTAAAATCGATGCAATTATGCGCATTTTTTTCGGTTTCGTAAGCTTCATATATATCGACAAATTGCTGCGGCTCTAAACCTGCAGGAGGCAAACGGTGCGTAGAAGCGCACACACGCAAGTAATCGTCAGGCGCAATAAGCGAAACTTTCGCCCAATTAATTTCTGCCAAAATATCGCGAGTTTGCAACAAAGTCATATCCGCAAAATCCGGATAACGCTTAAGCACAGAAGCTATGATTTGCTGAGAATCATTCATAATTGATGGAAATTGTGCTGAACAGACGTCGTTCCACACGCTGCGAATTTGTTGCAAAGCCGCAGAATGAAATGTTGAGACGCATCCAACATTACTTACACCAAGAGCCTCAATACGCGATCTCATTTCCGCAGCTGCTTTTACAGAAAAAGTAACTGCCAAAACTCTTTCAGGATCCCACTTACCAGTAGCGCAAGCATACGCAATTCTGCGCGTAATAGTGCGCGTTTTACCAGCTCCTGCACAAGCTATAATGCGCACTGGCCCTTCTAGTGCGGTAGCAGCTTCGCGTTGCGAATTATCCAACCCGTCTAAAAGTGCTTCTGGAGAAGTCACTTGAGAAGTTTTAGAAGTCACTTGCGAAGGTTCTGGTGAAGAATTCATAATTCTATTGTTGCAGCAATAACAACGCTTACGCAACAAGAATAAAAATATGTGTATAACTTACAAAAAATTGGCAAAATTTCGGTGCTTTGTATTACTGTGGGAGTGTGACACAACTCAGTAGATTCAAGTTGGCAGCACTGGCATCTGCAGCCATGCCCGAAGTACAGTTTGCAGGAACACGCCAAAGTGAGCAAGTTAATGCCACTGATACCGCGGCTGGAATTTCTCACGCCGTTGTGCAAGATATTTCCGGTAAGCTTTACGACGTTTTTATCAGTGCGGATAGTAAAGGTCGCAAGCGTTTGCATGACCGGGCTCGTGCAGCATGGACTCTTGAGCACAGTAAAGATTTGGCAGCTTTGGGATTCGCTTACGACACTATGCTCACGTTTATGCCAGGAAAACGCGAAGATGCTAATAATAACGCTGGAAATGTTGCAAATAATGTAACCGATGAAAATTCTACAGTTGCTGGCACTCAGCAATACGTACAACAGCAATCTACACAACAGCAATCTATACGAATGTCAAGCATTATTGCCAACAACAACGATGAAGACACTGTGCTTATTTGCGAACATCTTGAAGGTAGCGCTCGCGACTTGCGTCTTCTTACTACTGACGATTGCGCAAATGTTGGAACTGCAATCGGCGCTATTCATCGCCTGCGCCCTACTTTCGTAACGCGCGGAAAATACTCTGCTTTTACTACTGGTCAAATCCGCGCACAGTTAACCGGTTGGATTAAAAGACTTCGTCAAGCCGGTCATATTCCAACCGAAATTACTGACAGTTGGTCAAGAGTGTTGGAAACTGAAGGATTGTGGTCATTTGAAACTTGCCCAGTACACGGCGGTTTTATGGATGGCGACATTTTGTTTGCTGGCTCAACAATTACTGCTGTGACAAATTGGCAAAGAATGCAAATTAACGATCCTGCGCGCGATTTGGCTTGGATTTTTGCAAAACTTAACGAGCAGCGCCGAAACGCAGTGCTTTCTGCATACGGTAGAATTATGGGTTCTCGTTTAGATAGTTTGATTATGCTTCGCGCAAACTTGTGGCTGCAAATGGAACAAGTTGGCGATTTTGTTCAAGCTTTGCAACGTGCAGATAACACTAGTATTATGCGTTTTAAGGCTCAAGTTGAGCGTTTAGCGCACGAGCTTAGTCGTATTAGCAATGCACAAACTGCTAAAACTGGTCGTGCTGCAGGAAATCCCGTCTCGACTATTACAGTTGGAACGCTTCTTGAAAATGACAATACGCAAAGTCGCCAAATTTCTAAGAATAATTCTACTGAAAACCAACTAAACACTGGAAATAGCGACGAAACTCATGAGCGAGACATTACTTCAGAAAGAAATACTGAATTAAATAACACTCAAGACGAGACTTACGATAGCAACAAAACTATAAGCGACGATACTCATGAGTGCAAAGTTCAATATGCTGGCACACACGCAGCTAACGCTGAGGAGGCTGAAAAAGCAGCACAACTCGCTGACGACACAGCAACTCAAGTAATTACTCATGTAAAAACTCAAACAGTACACGAAACCGCAGAAACTATTGTGCAAACTGCAATGAGTAAATCTGCCGATAGCAATGCTAGTGCTGAGCATGAAAACGTTAGTAACGCTGGTAGCAATGAGGAAGCTAAGGACGCCAAGAACAACAATGATTCTGAGGTTAAGGATGAAGTTATAGTTGAGCGTGACAGTAAGGTTGATAGCGCAAACGAGACTTCTTCGGACTCAAAACTTTCTGAAGATACAGAAAGAAATACGCAAAAAAATGACGATAAACCAGAAACCGTAATCATCCCTCTGCTAGAGCGTGAAGAACGAGCAATGCGCGACGCACAAGCAGACTTAGACTAAGATAAATAAAATACTAAATACTAATTAAAACGATAAATAGCGTAAAAAGCAAAAGGAGCATGTATGCGAGTTGTTTTAGGAGTAAAAAACGTTTCTGATTCCATCGATTTTGAAACCAACCAAAGTGCAGAAGAAGTGCGCAAAGTGATTAACGATTCCAAGGATATGCTTGAGTTTACGGACGTAAATGGGCGCACTATTATGGTCTCAGCTTCGTCGCTGTCTTACGCGCTCATCGGCGATACGCCAAAGCATTCAGTGGGCTTCGGAGCACTCAACTAAAATAACGAACTCTAGCCAAACCTTCTGAAGCTTTGCAGTATTGCTCTGCAGAAGCTAATTACTTATTGCTTAGTGAGCACTAGCATCTGTGCTACCGCATACGCTACTCCGGATGTACCTACAACGCACACAACATAGCCTATTGCGCGGCTCTAGTTGCATGGGATGTTCGCGTGGGTAGAGATTTGAGATTTTTCGCACTGAGCGCGGCGAACGTCAGAGCCTCAGGCTGCTGATTCGCCAAGCGAAGAAGAAAAATCGAAAAATCTCTGCGATAGACACGGTTATTAACGATTAAACACGCAGAGTTTGGGGGATTTCTTTACGAGCGCTAAAAGAGGACTGAGAAGCTACATTCTTTAAAGAAAGGCGAACACAATAAGCACTTTTAGCAGCCAGAGCGCACGAAGGACGGGACGCGCGAGGAAAGAAATCCCCCAAAACTCGCGCCACATTAAACAAATAGTAAATAAGGAATTTAGAGCTTATAGCCGCGCAAGAGTATTTCCGATACTACTTCGCGGCTTGTTGTTTCTTCGCCCAAACGATTTGGCTTACCGTAGCCATGCCAATCCGAGCCGCCCGTCACAAGCAAATCGCACTTACTCGCTAAAGAAAGCAGTCTTTCACGCTGTGCTTTAGAATTTCCGCGATGATACACTTCTAAACCGTCAAGACCAGCTTTAGCAAACGATATAATTTGATTATCCGAAAGAAGCACGCGGTTACGCGTAGGGTCGGCAGGATGCGCAATAACAACAACCCCTCCAGCATCTTTAACAGCCTCAATAACTTCACGAACATTTGGAGAAGGAGTTGGTATATAGTACGGGCTGCACGGAGAAATAGGCCCAGCAAAAGCTTCAGAACGCGTTTTATACACGCCAGCTTTTACTAAAGCATCAGCGATATGCGGCCGCCCGATCGTAGTTAAGTCACCGAGCTTCGCTTGAGCCAAAACGTCATTCCAAGTAATTGGAAAATCGCGCGACATACATTCAACCATACGCTTTGTGCGATCAAAACGACGCTTCCTAGTAAGCTCAAACATGCTCACAATCATGCTATTTTTCGGATTGTACTGGTATGCGAGCATGTGCACAAACACGCCTGAGTCTTGCGCAGTAATCTCCGAACCAAATAATACTGGCATATTCGAAGCTTTAGCAGCCTCTTGAAAATCATGCCATCCTGCAGTTGTGTCGTGATCAGTAATAGCAACACCTTGCAAACCAACGATTTTAGCTTGCGTAATTAAATCTTCTGGAGTTGCAGTACCGTCTGAATAAACAGTATGACAGTGCAAATCCCAGCGTTCGCGCGCAAAACTCATCATGCTGGAGTTGCTATCGCTAGCATGATTTGATGCTTCACGTTGGTTGTTGCTTATTGCGGTCATATAATCATCGTAAACTGTGCCATGTAACGAGAAATGAATATGCACACATAATTATTTGCTATTATTTATTATTATTCACATCATTCGCAATTAGTAACTTTTAGGAGCAGCAATGAAGCAAACTGACGCCGCTAAAGAAAACTATGAAACAACACTTAGCGGATGGAGGCACTCTGCAGCATGGACGTATGGCATTATGCTATTTTTCTCTGCAGTAGCACTCGTAACTTCGCTTATACTTTCTGCTGAAACCCTTGCTTTAGCGCGCGCACCTAAAAAACTGCTCAGCTGCGATTTTAACAGCGTTGTGTCCTGCTCTAGAGTTGCACAAACTTGGCAGGCAGAAATTGTGAAATTTGGCGAATTAAGCTTCCCAAACGCATTCTTTGGAATTGCTGCAGAAAGCGTATTCGTAACGCTCGCAGTTATTGGAATGATTCGCGTACGCGTGCCGCGATGGTTCGCAATCTGCACTTGGCTTGGTGGGTTATGCGCTCTTGTCTATGCTTACTGGCTGTTTTCGCAATCTATGTTCGTAATTCACGCGTTGTGCCCGTGGTGCATTGTGCTTATGTTCTCCACAACAATGCAATTTATATCTTTGACTCACGCAAGCGTAAGTTCGCAAAAGTTGCTTGTTAAGCGTTTTAGCTTGGTTGAAAGCTATTACCGTTTGCGATACGACTTGCTAATAGATGTGCTTTGGGTTGCGGCATTGCTTACTTTGATTTTGTGCCAATATTCTAAAGTATTTTTTGGCTGAATAAGAGCGATTTTTAACGCAAAATCTTAACGCAAGTCTTTCAGCACAAGCTCTTCGCAAGTTGCTGCATGCGCAAGCTTGTATCCGAATTAGTAAGAGTTATGCTGCCTTCTTGAGAATCGCTTGCAAGCTCATTATTAAGTTCCAATATTTTGCGCAAATGATTAATAGTTCCTTCGTTGCCGTCAACAATATTCGTGCGCGCAGGCAAAAACTCGCGGAAATAATCCCTATAAAACACAAAATGAGTGCAGCCCAGCACAACCGAATCGATACTGTCTAAATCATACTCGTCGAAATACTTGTGAAGAGCAGCAAAAACTACATCACGATTACTAAGCTCCCCACGCTCAACAATACGCACTAAATCAGGACAAGGCTGCGAAAAAATCGTGTTATTTTGCGAAAAACGTTGCAGCAAATCCGCAAACTTGCGCTCGCGAAGAGTAAGCGGAGTTGCAGCTACGATTACGCGCTGAGGCTCACCTTTACCTAAATCACAAGCTAATTTAAGCGCCGGCTCCATACCTATGATAGGTATATTGTAATGCGCGCGCAAATCGTTCACAGCTGCGGAAGTGGCAGTATTACAAGCAATTACAACAGCTTTTACATTTAAACGAACAAAATGCTCGACGATTGCAAAGCTTAACTTTTTAACTTCTTCAGGCGTTTTAATGCCGTATGGCGCGTTTGCAGAGTCGCCGAAATAAATAATTCGCTCATGCGGCAGAGCAGCATGCAACTGACGAGCTACGGAAATGCCTCCAAGCCCAGAATCAAAAACGCCAATTGCTGCCGACGATGCCATAAACTACCTCCTAAAAACGCTTACTATCGTAATGGCGAGTGTCAACATACTAGGAAAACATACTACGAAATATATTGAACGCTGCCATTTCTAATTATGGCAACTTCGCTAGCAACTTCTTGCACAACGCCAACATCATGAGTAATAAACAAGCATGCGTAACGGTATTTTTGTTGCAAATCATGCAATAAGTTAAGTACACAACGTTGCACTGTTACGTCAAGCGCAGAAGTTGGCTCATCCACAATAAGCAGAGAAGGCTGCAAAATCAACGCTCGCGCAATACCTACGCGCTGTCTTTGACCTCCGGAAAGCTCGTGAGGAAAACGGCTTGCGAATTCAACTGGCAGTTGTACTTGATTAAGCATTTCTTCAACGCGCTCTAAACGCTCATTGGCATCAAGATTCGTGTGTAAAAGTAATGGTTCTGCAATACTCCAGCCAATGGTTTTACGCGGATTTAGTGCGGAACCTGAATCTTGAAAAACGTATCCAATTCGCGATAATGCTTGGCGGCGAGCTTTATTGTTTAATCTGTTTAAGTTTTCTCCATTAAGTAGCACTAATCCTGAATTTGGTTTGATTTGCCCAGAAATAAGCTTTGCAATAGTGGTTTTCCCAGCTCCAGACTCCCCGACTAAAGCTAGTGTAGAGCCAGAGTTAATGCGCAAGTTTGCATTAGCGAGAGCAAGCTTATTTGAATTTTTGCTAAAACGAGCATGCGAATACTTCACACTTACGCCTTGAACTTCAACTACTGGAGATTCAGATCCTGGAGATTCAGAAATATTCTTAGCAATATTCTTAGCAATTGCTTTTGCTACTTCTTCTATACTTTCATAAGAATCACCACTTGAAGCATATTGCATATCAAATTTAGGAACAGAATCTAGCAAAGTGCGCGTATATTCGTGCTTAGGATTCGCAAAAATATGCTGAACTTCGCCAGATTCCACAATATTCCCGCCTTGCATTACATACATTTCATCTGCGAGCGCGCGCACAACACTCATATCGTGCGTAATAATTAATACAGCAAGCTGTAATTTCTCCGACAAATTACGTATAAGACGTAAAATATCTCGTTGCGTGGTGATGTCGAGTGCTGTTGTAGGCTCGTCTGCAATCAAAACTTGTGGACGATTTATTAAAGCCATAGCAATCATCGCACGCTGGAGTTGGCCGCCAGAAAGCTCATGCGGATAAGAACGATACACGCGCTCAGCATCACTCAACTCAACCTCGAGAAGCTGCGAAATCACACGCTTCTTACGCTCTCTTTGGCTAAGCTTTCCTGCTTTTTCAGGATGATATATTAGCGCTTCTTCTATTTGCTTGCCAATTGTTTTCACAGGATTAAACGCACTGGACGGCTCCTGAAAAATCATGCCAATCATGCCACCGCGAATATGCTCATAAGAGACATCTTCGCTAAGCAAATTTATAAAAGATTCGTTAGCATCTGAAGCGTTAAGAAGCGCCGCATTCCCTTCAACACGCGCATTATTATCGAGCAATCCCATAAGAGCCAACGCAGTAAGTGACTTTCCAGAACCGGACTCGCCTACTAACGCAGAAACCATTCCATCACGCAATCGCATAGAAACATTGCGTGTAATTTGCCTACCGTCAATCGAAACTGACAAATCTTCAACGCTTATAACAATTCTTTTACGCGCATCCAAATCTTTATTATCCAAAGCTTGCGCATCCAAATTCGTCATCTTCAATCACCTATTCAAAGACACAGCTGCATAATTAGGGTAAGCAGGAAAACTTCCGATGTAGAAATTCTCAACACCGCTTCCATGAATAAACGTATTATGCGAGTAAATAAGCGGAACAACAGGAGAATCTTCCATAATAGCGTGATCCGCCTTTTGCCACAGTTTATGAGCCGAATTCTCGTCAACAGTTTGCACAGCTTCGCGAATTAAAGCATCTACTTTAGGATTCGAATAACGAGAAATATTCCAGTTACCGCCGCCAATTTGCGAAGAATCAAAAAGCGGTCCCAAATTCGCAAAAGCAGAAGGAAAATCAGGCTGCCACGAAGCCAAAGCCAAATCGTAATCTCCGGAATTTGACGTAATTGCATCCGTAAAGTTTACTGCGTCAACAGTTTTAATCGTCACTTTAATACCAGCTCGCTTTAAACTTGATTGCACAGAAGATGCCACTTGCGTTTGATCCGGACGAGCAATCAGAATCAACTTAATATCGGTTTTACCTGATTTTTTCAACAGTTGTTTAGCTTTCTCAACGTTCCCTCGAGGATCTTCAGAATACAAATTAAACTGCTTTCGACCAGAAATACCAGGCGTAATAAGCGTAGTAGCAAAACCTCCAGCAATTTCGCCGCCCTTCGCAGTTCGATACGACTGCTTATCAACAGCATACTGAATCGCTTTTCGAACATTGATATCCGTTATTCTGCGCGTATTCATAGCCAAATATTCAAGAGCACCATCACTACTAGTAGTTAGCAACTTGCGAGATTGAGGATGCGCTTGAGCTTGTGCAAGCTGAGCAGGCGGCACAAAATCAGCCAAAAATGCGGCTTTTGTATCCGTATTTCCTTGAATCATAGACTGAGCTGAAACAGTAGTGTCTGAACCAAGTTTCCACACAATTTCATCTGCAGAAGCTGTGCGAGTACTGTCAAGCTTGGAATCCCAATACTTATTGCGTTGCATTACAACTTGCTTTCCAACTTCGTTCTGCACAATCCTGTATGGTCCTGAAGATTTCGGCCTTTTACTATATGTCTGAGCATCGCCTGAACTAGTTGGAACTGGCACAAATGCAGCCAAAGATGTCACCCACGGCCAATCTGCAAAAGGTGCTTTCAAATGGAAAATAATCGTTTGATTATCTGGAGTTTCAATCGAATCAAGCGACTTTCCGTCGAATGGTCCTCTATAGTTTTCAGCTCCAACAAGAAGAGTTTTGTGATATCCAAAACCACCGCTTAACGAATCTGCAAACGAGCGCTCAATACCAAATTTAATATCGTGCGAAGTGATTTCGGTTCCATCTTCATACTTAACACCCTTTTTAAGAGTGTATTTCCAAGTTTTTCCGCCGTCACTTGTTGTGCCAGTATCCGTTGCCAAATCTGGAACTACGCGCGTTTGCTCGCTTGAATCCGGACTTACTTTCCACGTAGTAAGGGCGCGGAAGATGAAATTATTTGACGTAATTGGCAAACCCTGACTGCGCGCTGGATCGAAATTCATATTCGTATTTGACGTAAATATTGTAAAAGTTCCGCCTTTTTTAGGATTAGAATTTAGCACGGAAGTGTTCGTAATACTGGTTTTCCCAGAGTTGTAATTTGTGCAAGCTGAAAGCGAAAGTAGTGAAATTGTAAGTAGTGAAAAAGCTGCTGTTGAAGCAAGAATTTTCTTTGAAGCCGTATTATTTTTGAAAATGAACATAATAATCCCCTTATTTCTTTAATCTTTTCTATTTAAAATTTAATTCTTTAAAACTCGCGCATAAGCTATTTAACATTTTTGAACTTGAGAAAAAGTGAGCGAGCTGACACGAGCAGCATCAAGCAAACGCAAGCGCTTAGTCCTCGCCCACTAACAATTTCACTCGAAAGGCACTAACAGACTGCGGCACGAGGATCGATGAAACGATAACAGATGTCAACAATAAGATTCGCAACAATCACAAGCGCAGCCGCAAAAAGCGTCACACCAACCAGCACTTGCAAATCAAGATTTTTAACAGAATCAAGAAGTAGCGAACCCAAACCTTGCATAGAGAAAACTCTCTCAGTAATCACAGCACCGCCAAGCAAACCGCCTAGATCCAAGCCAAACATTGTTAGCACAGGAAGCATTACGTTAGGCAGAGCGTGACGAGTTATAACTTTCGTTCGCGGCATACCCTTAGCCAAGGCAGTGCGCATATAATCCTGTTGCAACTCGTCAAGCATATGAGCACGAGTAAGTCGCGTATAATAAGCAGCGTTAAGAAGTGCCAAAACAATCCACGGAAGTAGCAAATGCTGCAGCCAACCTAAAGGATCATCCGAAAAATTCACATAACCGCCTGTAGGGAAAATTGGCAGATACACTGCAAAAGCAAGTATTGCAAGCATACCAATCAGGTAAGCAGGAGACGAAATCCCCACTGAAGAAAGCGCTCTAAATGCACGATCAAAAAGCGATCCTTCTTTAGAAGCAGAAATCACTCCGGTTACTACACCAATAATTACCCAAAGTAATGCAGCGCCAATCGCCAAAGAAGCTGTCACAGCAAAACGGCTCATAATAAGATCTGTGACTGGTTCGTTAAGCGTGAAGGACCAGCCTAAGCATGGAGACGAGCAGATAATTGCGGCACCAGCGGCTGAAATTCCTGAGGATGCAGAATTAGTTCCAAATTCTCGTCCAAAAAATATCCCACGAATATAGTTTCCAAGCTGCTCATACCACGGCGCGTCCGTGCCCATAAATGCGGAAACTCGAGCCAAACGCTCAGGAGTGCACGGCTTTCCGCAAGCTAGTTGCGCAGGATTCGCTGGGAGCATAAAGAAAATAAGGAATAATACAACTGCAATCAGTGTTAAAACAAGTACCGCGCTTGCTGAACGCTTTATTAAAAACGTAAGAAAATCTACGGTTTTGCTAATAATTCGCGAGTTTTTTGCGGATTCATTATTGCTGTTATTACTAATATTTTGTTGCATATTTTTCTTCTGCGTATTATTTACATTCTGCTTATTGCTGATATTTTTCGTACTGCTATTACTATTTTTTGTATCGCTATTACTAATATTTTCCTTATATCTCATGCCGTCGCCGCCTTTTTAGCGCGAGGCTGAAGAGCACTGGCCAAACCGTCACCAACAAGATTAAAACCGAAAGTTAGCAAGAACAGTGCAGTTCCAGGGAAAAGTAAATACCATGGGTCAACTAAAACCCACTGCACAGCTTCCGCAATAGCGCGACCCCACGAAGGCGAAGGCGGATTCATACCAACGCCAAGGAAAGACAACGCAGCTTCAGCTCCAATTCGTCCAGGAATAAGGAACGTTACATTCACAAGCAACAACGGCATCATATTTGGCATTATTTGTTCACGAAGAACATGCCACGTACCGGCTCCCATTACGCGAGATGCAACTGCAAAATTGCGAGATTTAAGCGTAAGAGTTTGAGCGCGAACTAAACGCGCAATACTTGGCCAACCAAAAAATCCTAAAACAAGTATTAGTAGAAGCGGACGCGGAAAATCTTGCGGCACAACAGCAGACAAAGCAATCGCAAAAATCAGGAACGGGAAACCGAAGAACACGTCCATTGTGCGCGAAAGCAAAGCATCTGCAAAACCACTGAAATACCCTGCAATCATGCCGATTACGATGCCAAGAAATAGCGATATTATGGTAGAAGCGACGCCAATTCCAAGAGATACGCGCGCGCCATGAGCCACAATTGCAAAAATATCAAGACCACGAAGTGGCGTAAGACCAAACCAATGCTGGAAATTAATGCCACCAAAACCTGTTGGAACAGAATTAAAATCTAAATATTCTGGATGCTCATCATAAGGATTATTGCCAGTGATTGCAGTAAAAGCATCGGCAAAAATTGCCAAAATCACAAAAATTGCAATAATTATACTTCCGATAATAATGCCAGAATTATTTCCAGTAGGAACGGTGACGCTAGATGAATCACGCTTATAGCGTGAACGAAATACACCGACCCTTCTCATCTTTACTCATTTCGTCACCTGCACTTTCTTTTTGAATATCATGCAATATAAATTAACGCAAAACACAAATCGAGTAAAAATTTGTATTGTTGTCTTATCGACACTATAGGAACCCATAGAAAACGGGGTGTCACATTGACTCGCTTTTCGCTTAAGCGTAGCGCGAAAAGAGACCCAATGCGGTAGCACCGACTCAATGCTGAAAGCACAGTGTGCTTTCAGCGTCGGCGCGCACTCGATTACGCTTTCTTTATTCTCTTAAGAAAGCGTAATCTGACGACCAACAATCCAAAAAATGTTAATTAACTGCTCTTGCTTGAAGCTGCATTGTGCGCTTCAAGCAAGCTCAATGCGGTAGCGCTTGCTTCTATAAATAGCCTTTAACCACAATGCGTAAAAAAATCTAGGAAAGCCGACTTAAAGCATTTACGATACTTAATACAAAACAACAATCATTAAAAATAGTTTCAATTGATGCTATTTTACGTTAAAATAGACGATAGAAGGTGAGTATGAATTTTGAGTACGATCCTGCAAAGAGCTTAAAAAATTTAGCTAAACATGGTATCAGTTTCAAAAAAGCTCAAATACTTTGGAATAATGAAATAACTGAAATCAAATCCAAAAATTCAGGCAATGATGACTCTCGCTACTTAGTTTTTGGAAAGATAGACAGCAAACATTGGACTGCAGTAATAACAAAAAGAAATAATCGAATTCGTATTATTTCTGTAAGAAGATCACGAAAGAAGGAGGAACAATATTATGAAAAACACCACAAAAAGTAAAGAGATAAGCGGAAAAGAAATTGATAGAAAATTCGATAACGGCGAAGACGTACTTGAGTACTTTGATTTGGAGCATCCAATTATAGAGAACCACTCGAACGAACAAAAGCACGTCACTTTTATTATGCCTGGATGGATATTGAGAATAATGAAATTCTTTAGAGTAGCTACAACACGGTAGTCAAATAAAACTAGAAGTAAAACAAAACGTGCCGACGTATTGAAATACACCGGCACGTTTTGTTTAGTTAATTAGCTGTTAGTTGTGTTTTACGCACGCTTAAGAGTTACGCTAAGCTCAGTTGCGCTAGAATCAGCCTCAACAACCTCGAAGCTCGTAGCCAAAGTCTCCTCCGCAATCAAATCGCGGAACTGCTCAACTTTAACAACGTCCGAAGCTGGCACGCTCAAAGTCAAAGAGATTCGGTCACTAATATCCAAACCGTTCTCCTTACGGGCATCCTGAACAGCGCGAATAGCGTCGCGAGCGTAACCTTCAGCAAGCAAATCGCTAGTCAAAGCAGTGTCGAGCATAACGAAACCGCCAGTTGGCATTGCAGCAGAAGCAGTATTCGCAGCCGCTTGAGCATCCGAAGACTCAACGCGATTTACAAGCTCATACTCGCCCTCAACAAGCGCAACTTCGCCGTTTGGAGTCTGAACAACAGGAGCGCCAGACTCGTCAACTCGCCAATCGCCACTCTTAGAAGACTTAATAGCAAACTGCACCTGCTTACCCAAACGAGGACCAGCCGCGCGCGCATTCACCTTAAGCTCGTGAACAATCTTCAAACCGTGGTTGCTTGCGTCTTCCAAAGTGCAGAATGTAACATTCTTCACGTTAAGCTCGCGCTCAAGAACCTGCTCGTAAGGCTCAACAGCAGCAGTATTTTCTGCAACAACCGTCAAGTTTGCCAATGGCTGGCGTACGCGCAACTGTTCCGCCTTACGCAACGAAAGCGCAGAAGAAACAACCTCGCGAACCTTATCCATAGCAGCAACCAAAGCATCGTCATGAGCAAGAACAGCACCAAGCTCAGTGACTGTTCCAGCCTTAGGGTTCTTCTCACCGTCTGAAAGAGTTTCAGGCTCCACCAAATAAGGCCAATCAGCCAAATGCACGGATTCGCCGCCGGTAAGACCGCGCCACACAGCCTCAGCTTCCATAGGAGCAAGAGGAGCAATCGTGCGCATGAACACTTCCAACACAGTGTAAAGCGTGTTGAAAGCAGTCTCGTCTTCATTCCAGAAGCGGTCACGACTGCCGCGAATATACCAATTCGTAAGCACGTCAATAAAATCGCCAACTGCTGCGCAAGCATCGCTAATCGCAAACTCGTTCAAGCACTTTTCTACGCGCTCAACAAGCAAACGCGTGCGAGCAAGCAAATAACGATCCATGTTGCAAAGTCCTGCAACCTCATCCGCGCGAAGGCGACGAGCGTCATAACCCTTACCACCGTTTGCAGCATTCGCATACAAAGTGAAGAAGTAGTACGAGCTCCAAACTGGAAGCATAACCTGACGAACCGTATCCCTAATGCCGTCTGCAGTCACAATCAAATTGCCACCGCGCAAAATTGGCGAAGACATGAGGAACCAGCGCATTGCGTCCGAACCGTACTCGTTGAAAACGCCGTTCACATCCGGGTAATTGCGCAAATGCTTACTCATCTTCTGGCCATCGGAACCAAGCACGATGCCGTGGCAAATCACGTTCTTATAAGCTGGGCGGTCGAATAGAGCCGTAGCCATAATGTGAAGCGTGTAGAACCAGCCACGAGTCTGACCAATATATTCAACGATGTAGTCGCATGGGAAGTGCTCTTCGAAGAATTCCTTATTTTCAAACGGATAATGGAACTGCGCGAAAGGCATGGAACCAGACTCAAACCAACAGTCGAGAACATCCGTAATACGATGCATTTGCGACTTTCCAGTAGGATCGTCTGGATTTGGACGAGTAAGGCGATCGATATACGGGCGGTGCATATTCACATTGCCGTCGTCATCGCGCGGATAGTCGCCAAAATCAGCCTTAAGCTCTTCCAACGAACCGTACACGTCTACACGAGGATACTTTGGATCGTCACTCACCCACACTGGAATTGGCGAACCCCAGAAGCGGTTACGGCTAATCGACCAGTCACGCGCGTTAGAAAGCCACTTACCAAACTGGCCGTCCTTAACGTTTCCAGGAATCCAATTAATCTCCTGATTAAGCTCAAGCAAGCGCTTCTTAATCTTCGTAACAGACACAAACCAGCTAGAAACAGGCTTATAAATAAGCGGAGTTGCGCAACGCCAGCAATGAGGATAGCTGTGCACGTAGCTTTTTTCTTGGAATAGCAACGCGCGCTGATCTTCCGGCATTTGAGCAAGCGGACCGTCTCCTGCACGCAAGTTACGCAAAATTGGCAAGTTCGCGTCGAAAACGTACAAGCCTTCGTAATCTGGGCAGTCGCTTGTAAACTTGCAGCCTGCGTCGAGCACGTCAACGCTGCGAATTTCGTGCGCGTTAAGCGTGTTCATATCGTCCTCGCCGTAAGGAGCCTGGTGAACGAGACCAGTACCTTCAGCGGTGTCAACATAATCTGCAGTGAAAATCGTAAAAGCGTTAGGACCAGGAGTGCCACCCTCGGAAAGCGCGGAATCGCTTGCAAAGTATGGGAACACTGGGTAGTAGCGCCAACCAGCCATCTCAGCGCCCTTAAGTTCGCGCACAACTTCGTAATTTTCGCCAAGTTCCTTAGTGTAGGAGCCAAGCAAAGGCTTACCGATGTAGAACTTTTTACCTGCGAACTTGCCTTCAGTTGGGCGAACTTCCACGTAGTCGATGTCTGCGCCAACTACGATTGCGAAATTGGTTGGCACAGTCCAAGGAGTAGTGGTCCAGAATACTGCGTAAGCGTCGGCTTCGTCGCGAAGCTTAACGGCAACGGAAACGGTAGTATCCTGACGATTCTGGTACACATCCGCGTCCATGCGAAGCTCGTGGGCTGAAAGTGGAGTTTGGTCCTTCGGGCAGTACGGAAGCACGCGGTAACCCTTGTAAGCCAAGCCCTTATCGTAAAGCTGCTTAAATGCCCACATAACGGATTCCATGTATGGAATGTTCAGCGTTTTGTAACCGCGCTCGAAATCAACCCAGCGAGCCTGACGATGCACGTAGTTTTGCCACTCGTTCGTGTACTTCAAAACGCTGGCACGGCAAGCATCGTTGAACTTTGCGATGCCCATTTTTTCGATTTGTTCAACCGATTCAATGCCGAGTTCCTTCTGCGCTTCCAACTCTGCAGGAAGACCGTGAGTATCCCAACCAAAAACGCGGTTTACTTTGCGACCGCGCATAGTCTGATAGCGCGGAACGACGTCTTTTGCGTAGCCTGTGAGCAGGTGGCCGTAGTGAGGAAGACCGTTTGCGAATGGAGGGCCGTCGAAGAACACGAACTCGTTTTGGCTACCCTTGCCGGACGGGCGGTATTCGATTGACTTGCGGAAAGTGTTGTTTGCATCCCAGTATTGGAGAACTGATTCTTCAAGCTTTGGGAAGGAAGGATTTGGTGCAACTTGCGCGCCGGAGTTTTCTTGCGTTGATGCTGAAACACTTACCTTTGGGTATACGTGATTTGCGGACGTATTTTCGGACGCGTTTGCTGCTGGATTAGTGGATTCGCTCACTGTGCTCTCCTCGCTCAACAGGGTGAATATTTCCCTGCGAGGACGACAGTTACTGCCGCGGTACCACCTCGCTTGCTATAAGATGATTACGTAACGTGTATCGCAATGCATAACGCAAGTGCGTAACACAAATATGCAACGCAATCGAACTATTCCCATAGCCTCTCGTGTTTGGCTGTGCGGGCCAACCCCGTCGGTTCTAATAAGCTAGAATCTTACGATTCCTCGCCGTTCTTCCGAAAACTCCCCGCCGATAACGGATCATCGCTTAAGTTAGAAACAATCTAACACTATCCCCTAACATTAGGAATAATTTCGCGACTCGCGAATAATTTTCATGACATTTTCATGACATATTATCCAAAAATGCCTTAGCTTCATTAGCATTGCTAAAAGCAATGCCATCGTCAGAAATTTTGCCATTCATAATTTGATTAGCGTGATTCATAGCCTTAAGCGTTGCCTCGTTTGGAACAGACAAGTTACTATTCAAGATAATATTTTCTTTAATTTTATTTTTCCAATCATAAAATTCATCAATACTAGACATTCCAATGCATTCAATAACATTTTTAGAGCAATTTGGAACTTTATCGCAAAGCGCAACAAGTAATTTTTCAATCTTCTCTAAAAACTCTAGATAATAGCTAGTTTCTAATAATATGTCGAAATCTTTAATAAGCTGAAAGACTGTTGCATTATCACTATGCGGTCTAGCACAATACAAACGTTCATCATGCGCACAAATATTTCTGAACTCTTTAATTCTTCTATAAATAGAATCAATTTTTATTGACGTAATATCCTTTTGAGAACAGTGTGAAGAATTATAAAGTTCAGTATATTTTTTAGCAACCAAACCTCTAACGCATTTAGTTTGCGCTTTGTAAAACCAGAACATCTGTCCGAAAGTCAAATCATTAGATAAAACCCATAATGGAACTTGCCCATCGTGATTATTGATACAATGTCGTATGTACTCTTTTCCTATATTTAATTTTTGATTATTTGACTTATTATTTTCTATAATTCGATTAAATGCTTTAATTAAACCACCTGATTCCTTTGGATCTTCATAGTTAGTTTCATTAAGGTAAGCATTAACTTCATTACCGTGCATTTGGCTAAAGCAATATGAACATGATGACCTTAACAATGCTTCTGCTCTAGTTGTAGCTGCAAAGATAACACTGCGAAGTTCACGATCAAATTTAAAAAGATAATAAATGTGTTCAAACTTTGTTCCTTGAACATATTTATTCGAATTTTTTGACTCAAGAAATGGATTTTTATATCCATTTACAACGCTATAGTAACCTTCTCTTTCAAGTATTTCCATAGCTTTAATCTCATCAGGAAACACTACTCCTCTAGACTTAAGTAATTCTATTTGTTGTCTGATAGTAGTAAAAGGTTTATAAATCACCATCATCCCCACCAATCCCCCGCTATTAGATGCACGAAGAGCCAATCAATCGCTTGATTGGCTCTTCGCGAACCAGACACTGCCTGGCTTCACCACTACTCAATTATACGAAAGAAACTAATATTTGTCAACAAAAAATAGGCGAATTATACAGCACACAACACCATTGCACAAATATAAACTGCACAACGTCCACACATAAAAGTGCCCCGGATCAGAATCGAACTGACGACACCCACTTTAGGAGAGTGGTGCTCTATCCACTGAGCTACCGAGGCAACAAATGGCAATTATACACTATGGCGTGTCACTGCGGCGCGCTTAATCCTCAAGATTAGACTGCGTGCCAGCCGTAGCCGCCGTCGCCGACTGCTCCGCCTGCGCCGCGTCCAACTTAGCGCGAACCGTGGCAAGCAAACCCTGCGCGCGCTTTGCCAACGCCTCGCCAATCTCCCACTGACGCATGGACTGATCGAGCGTCAAACCACCAGCTTCCAACGCTTGAACCGCCTGAACCAGCTTTTCGCGAGCTTCTTCGTACGGCATCGCCTCAATCGCAGCGCGCTCTTCTTTCGTAAGTGTGCTTGCAAATTCTGTGTTTTCTGCAGTTTCTACACTTTCATTACTTTCTGCCGCTACTTCTTCCGCTTTTTTCGTTACTTTCTCACTCATATCTAACCTTTCGTTGTATCTAAATAAATATCTAAAATATCTAAAAAATTATTTACTTGACTTTTTACTTGGCTTTATGAAAGCAGACTTAGTAACAGCCGACTTTGTTCCAGTCACCTTGCCAAGAACCACGCCGCTCTTAAGCGTAACCGTCATATCGTCGCCAACTTGCGCTAAAGCCGCGTCGTCAAGCACTCGCCCACCGCCAAGCTGCACAACAGCGTACCCGCGATTCAAAGTCGATTGCGGACTTAACGCAGTCAAGCTTGCGTGAGCCTTCTCAACAGTCAAACTCGCGTCGTCAAGAAGTCGCACCAAACCGTGACGCATTCGCTCAACAGCCTGCTCAACCAAACGCTCGTGCGGCTCAAGCATAGTGCTCGGGCGCGTAAGACTCGGGCGATTCGCATAACCTTCAACGAGACGAATCTCATTGTCTACGCGCGCAGAAATTCGCATGCGCATAGTTTGCAAAGCGTTATCAATAAGCTGCCACTGCTCGCGCACGTCCGGAACCACGCGCTTTGCAGCATCTGTAGGAGTTGAAGCGCGCATGTCTGCAGCCAAATCGATAAGCGTCCAATCGTCCTCGTGGCCTATTGCAGATACAATCGGCGTCGCGCACGCAGCCGTAGCGCGAACCACGCCTTCGTCTGAAAAACCAATCAAATCTTCAAAGCTACCGCCGCCGCGAGCAACGATAATAACGTCAACCTCCGGGTCCGCGTCGAGCTGCTCGATTGCGGCAATAATATCCGACGGGCACTGCACGCCCTGCACGTGCGCGTGAACAACTTTGAAACGCGTAACAGGCCAGCGCAAATTCACGTTCGTAATAACATCGCCTTCAGCGCGCGCTTGAGGAGCGCACACAAGTCCGATGCACTTAGGAAATTCCGGCAGCGGAACCTTATTTTCAGCGTCAAATAAGCCCTCGCCCTTAAGCTTTTTTCGCAACTCGTCAATTTGCGCTTTTAAGTCACCGGCACCGACGCGGCGGATTTCGTCTGCAACGAAGCTCAAACGCGTGGCTTTTACCCAAATATCCGCCTTGCCGTGAACGACTACGCGGTCGCCCTGGCGAAGTTCGCGCGCCTGCTGCACGAAATTGCTGAAGCCCATTACTGAAATCGACACTTCTTCATTACTGTCGCGAAGGGTGATGTAACCGGAAGAAGCGCGGCGCATGTTAATTTCGACGATTTGACCCTCAATCCACGCTGCTGGCCATCGTTCTACGGCGCTGTGGAACTTTTGACTTAAAACGGCAACAGGCCATGGATTTTCGGCAGTCGTGTCGGCGGCTTTTAGAGGGAGCTGTCGCGGCTGAGCTTGCTGCGGCGTAAGTAGTTGCGGCGACGACTGAACTTGTTGCGACTGCGACTGTGCTAAATTTAGCAGCGGTTGTTGCGACGGTTGCGGCTGTTCAAGCTGGGCATCATCCTGGAATAATTGCGGCATCATATTTGACGAGGTCATGTTTCCAGCTTGACCGCAAAGAAGGACAAACGCGCGCTGCTGCATATGCGTGACGGAGAGATTAGATACGAAAAAACCCAAGCAGTGAAGCTTGGGTTTCGCTTGTGCCCCCTCAGGGATTCGAACCCTGGACACGCTGATTAAGAGTCAGCTGCTCTAACCAACTGAGCTAAAGGGGCGTTGGTTATCTTGGCTCGTTTCGCGAACCGAGTAACTACTATACTCAGAATGAGCTTGCGCGCAAGCCGGCGTGTCGCATTGCTGCGCTCAGGCAGGTCGTTTGCGCAACTTACGCAACATTTTGCGCGAAACCGACAGCAAATGCCTGCCTTGCACACTACTCACACCATTCTTCTTTCGCAACGACGCAATCAGCATCATCGCCATCAACACCGCAGACATCACCATCGATATCACAAACAACGTCATCCACAACGACCACTGCATATGGTCGCCCGGCACGTTAGCAGGATCCGGCAACACACGATACCCCGTCACGAGCAGCCTGTGCGTGTTAACTCCATACGGGGTACACGTAATCAGCGTCGCCAAGTCGCGCCCCTTCTCACGCCGCAGCAAACGAATATCGTTCGGCTCTACCACATTTATGCGAAACACTTTGTACCGAAGAGTCTTGCCTTGCACATCAAAATAGAAGTAATCGCCTTTTTTCAGCGTGTTTAAATCGTCGAACATTGTGGCATCCGGCATACCCGTATGCGCCGTCACAACCGTGTGCCTGCTTTTGCCGCCCACCGGCAAATCCGTGCCGTACAAATGCCCCGCTCCCATCGCGAGAGTATCTTGAGTAGTTCCATGGTAAATCGGCAGCCTCACGCCAATTTTCGGTATTTTCACAATGCCCATAATCCCCATCGGCTCACTAAGCACTTTTTCGTACTCTTTATATTCGGGAGTGTCCATGTAGTCGTTATTGCCGTTATACGGGTCCGCGCTAATAATCGCCTTGTGGCGAGCGTTGTATTCACGCGCTTTTCACAAAATTTCCGCGCGATTTTCTTTAGGCTTTTCCTTATTTAATTTATCGTACTCGATTGAGAGTTCTTTGGCAGCATGGTTGTTGACCAAAGTAGAAACCACAGGATAGCTGAAACACAAAATGCCAATAGTAACAAGCGCAATCGGCTCAGCCAGCTTGCGAAGTGTGGACATTGGTTTTGGGGAAGATTGCTCTTGTGATGATGAAGATTACGAAGACTGCGTAGACTGCGCAGACTGCGCAGATTCAGTATTTTCGGAAGATGCAGCGATTCCAGAGCTTGCGGAAGATTCCGCACTTTTGGAGGACTTATTAGCGCGCATACGAGTCAGCCGCTTAAATAGCGCGCGAGCAGACTCTGCAAAATCAGCTAGCTTCATGATTCCTCCACTAATAAGAAAGGAGCAAAGAGCACTCCCACCTTACTAGAAGATGAAAGTGCTCTTTGTTTATTTATTTTTGTTTATTTATTTACTTATTTTGTTTATTTACTTGCTTACATGCGCATGATGGCGGCGAGTTTTAAACGTTACAGCACCGCTTGCAAGCAGCACCATAAACGTCACAATCATGCCAATCACACTGCTGCCAGTCATCGCCAAGTCAGAAGTCATCTTCTTGGCGGCAGACTTAGCGGCAGCCTGCTCCTTTTCAGCAGCCTTCTGCTTTGCAGCAGCGTTAGCATTCGCAGCACCTGCGTTGCCACTTTCGCTGGAGGCATTTCCGTCTGTACCAACGTAAGTAGTGCCAGTAAATGTGCCAAATCCAGAACCAGCACCTAATCCGTTGCCGAATCCAGTACCAGAATGAAGCTCCGAATACTTCAGGTTAATCTCTGCATCTGTTTCATCGGACGCTGTAGCATTCTCAGCAACAACCCACACGTTAGCCCAAGCAAGCTGCTCACCTTTATCGTTAAGCAAAACAATCGTATGCTTACCGAAGTAGCCAGCTGGAATCACAACATTAAACTGAGGTTGACCATTCTTATCCAAAGTTACTTTCACATACTTAGATCCATCTGCGCCCTTCAATAACACAGGCGAAGAATACATGTAAGCATAAGCGTAAGCAACCTTGTTTTTCTTAAGTTCCTTGATGAACTTGCTCGTGGCAGAAGAGACCTTAGTCTTGTGAGACTTAGAGCCAGCATCACCCTTAGCAGGAGCATCCATGCCAGCGAAATACAACTTCACAGGATTGCTCTTACCAGCACGAACAACATCATTCATATGTTCACCAGCAACAAGGATTCCCTTAAGCGACTGATCTAGCTTTGCGATAGATTCAGGAGCTTTAGGTGCTGGAGTTGAGACGGAAGGAGGATTGACAGTTACAGAGGAGGAACCATGATCGTTCCCATGACCATCATTCGACTTCTTTTCAACGACGAATTCTGCGGAAGTATTCTTCGTTGCAACGTTACCAGCATAATCAACAGCTTTAACTGTGATTAAGTGCTTTCCGGCAGAAAGCTCCTTAACTGGAACATTAACAGTCAATTCACTCTTATTTGGAACAGCTGGCTTATTCTTAGCAGCATCCAGTTCATTTTCTGAAAGGATATTAGCAGCTAACGTCTTTTGCAAATTATTCTCTGCAGAAGACACATCCTTACCGTCGATAGACACATGAAGTGACTTAATATTCTTATCTTTTGCGCTCACCTTGATAACATATGAATCACTGACTTTCTGATCATTCAGTAATGTCATATTGACTGTTGGAATTTCATTGTCAAAGACTACAGGAATCATTCCAGCAAATTGATACTTATTCTTGTCACCAAATTGCATGAGAATGTGATCTTTGTCTGCAACATGAATCTTAGTTGTGAAGCTCTTACGATTTACAGCAGCTCCACCACCGTCAAACGACATGAAGTTGGATACCACAGAACCGTTGATATAGAAATCATATCCGAATGCGTCATCACTCAAAGTGCCTTCGAAATCTACAGTGTCTTTGTTGACAAACAAAGTATCGCCGTGAAGTTCTGGCTTAGATAACGTAATCTTTGGAGGCTCATTATCAAAGAAGATAGCAGCCGGACCATCAAAGAGTTTCTTATCTCCAGACTTCACAAGAAGATGGAAATCATTAACACCAGGATGCATAGGCAACTTTATAGAGAAATTACCTTGATCATCAGGCTTAGTCTCAACAGGCTTTGGATCCTCATATTCACCATTATCTTTTACGCGATTTGCCTCAGTAAATGATATGGACGTAATATTCTTGCTCTTATCTACATGACCTCTAAATACGAGAGAATTATTAGTAATGTCCTTTGGATCAGTCTTGTCACTGTGTATCCACATATACTTCTTGTCTATTACATCCAAATTATCAGCGACAATCAAATTCAAAGAGTCATCTTCATCACCAGTATTAGCCTTTGATACAGTAGCACGACCAGCTAATCCAATATCTTGCCTAATACTATTGCCATCATTCACAGCAACTAACGTGATACTTTTTTCGCTTGCAAGAGGTTTTACAGTAATATCAAAAGTTCCATCAGATTTGACTGTGACTTTATCACGAGCGTCAACAGTAGTTTTCTTCTCACCAGTCAACCAATCACCTTCATCAGGATCTGAAGCTGTTTTTGCACGCTTATAACGAACTTGAAGCTTATTTGTGTTCGTAACTTTACCCTTGATTTCTACCGAACCATCACTTTTAACAGGCAACATTCCATCACTGTTGGCATTCGTGACACTAACAGTTGGCATATGCGAATTAAAGTAAATTGTAAGCCTATCCGAAGCAACTACTGCTCCATTAGAATCAGAAGCTTCAACTTTAACATCATTTTTACCGTCTTTTAACGATAATCCTGCGTCAAACTTCATGTTTTCAGGCTTCAAATCAAGGGTTTGAACAGTATCACTACCGTTAGTAACGCTAATCTTCACATGATTTATATCTTTACTTACATAACCTATGAGATCAACCTTACCATTTTTCAAATCCTTCAAACCAAGCTTCTCGCCATCAAGCACGCTTTTACCTGTAAGATACAAAGATTTATCCTTAAAGACCTTACTTTGATCATTCCAGTTGCCACCCATATCTTTTATGCTTGCACTAATATAAGTGTCATCTTTATCTAAGATAACGTCGCATACGTGATAACCTTCACTATCTGTCTTGCATGGTGTTTTTTCATAATCGTCATCATACATTTTGATAGTTTTATCAACTGATTGGCTTGAAACCATCAAATCACTAAGTTCGCTCTTCATAGCATCTTTGACACGAATGGTGATTTTTTGTGCATCTTTCTTTATTGGATGACCATTATCATCTTCATCATCGACTTTCACATTAACAGGATCAGAAAGTATCATTTCTGGCTTATGCATATCAATCTTGAAACGCATATCGCAATTCTGCCAACTGAATTTATCACCTAATCGAGCAGAGATACGGTACTTATAATAACCATCAGGAAGAGTTTCAAAGCTTCCCTTTTGAGGATTATATACTTTACCATCAAACTTACTTACAGGAGAAACGTAAGTAGCTTCAGCTTTATCAAGAGAGCCAAAATTACCTAAGCTCATTCTTGAAACATTATGTTCCTCACCTAGTACTCGTAATTCTTTACCCCTATCATTTAGTATTGAATAACGCAAATCAGCAGCATTGCGCAACAAAACCATAGCTGGAACTAATGAATCTAATACACCATCTCCATTAGGAGAGAATTCGTAAGCACTGTCCGATTCCTTATTTACTTGCACTGCAGGCATCATGAAGTAAGGTCCTGCAAGTAGTTTAGTTTCAGATTTGCCATATGCGTCTTTAGGACCAAGGATTATAGGCTCATGATTCCAATTTCCAGCAAAGCCAAGATATGGAACAGCCAAATCTTGTTCTCCGCTAGTTTTTGAAGTAAAACGAATCCATCCTTCAACATAATGATCGTGCGAAGAGTTAACATCAAGCTTAAATGTGACAGATGCAGTTTTATTAGCTGGAACAGTCACAGTCTGACTAAGAGAATTTAACGATTCATCATCACTAATATACGTATGCGTATTCTTATCTTTATCGTTTGATTCATTAATAACATCTTGCTGAGGAATATTATAAGTTACGTCTTTATTGCTGTAATTATGTAAATTGACAGTAATATTACGTCCAGAATCTTTAACTTCTCGTAGAGCAGCATATGAATTGCCATCGACTGTTGCAATCACGTTAGCAGCAACAGCTTTATCGACCTGAGCTAAACCAGCGCCGATCTGACGAGGAGCGTAAGGAACACCGTCTTTATTCTTAAGAATCATTGCGGTATTCATTAAAGCTTGACGTACACGAATCGCACGATCCTTTGGAGGAAGATTAGGGAAGCGCTTCTTATAGCTTTCCATCACCAAAGTTGAAAGACCGGAAACGTTTGGAGCAGCCATAGAAGTACCAGACATGCTGGTGTACTTATTTCCATTCTGCGTGGACCACACGTTACCACCGATACCAGCAATCTGAGGCTTAAAATCAAGTTCTGGAGTTGGACCCCAAGAGGTAAATGTTGAAGGCTTCAAATTTTCTGGATTATTATTAACCATGAAAGCATCATTGAATGAAATTTTTACTTTTCCATCTTTGAGAGCTTTAACGATTTGTAAAGCATCATCACGACGAATTGATGCTCCAAAGCATGTGAACTTTTCAACTCCGGCCATGCCAAGGAACTGTGCTGAATCGCCAGCTTTGTTATAAACAATTACACCATCAGCACCCTTATCAATAGCATTCTGGAATTTTTCACTAAATGCTATTGCGCCACGTTCAACTAAAGCGTACTTTCCGTGAAGATCCAAATTCTTAACTTCATCTTCTTTGCCAAGACCGATGTTCACAATCTCATGTTCTTTACCGTCAGCTTTTCCTGAAGCAGGCGAATAAGGAATTGACGTTTTTTTATTAGTTTTGTCAACCCACTCAGATTTAAGCTGAGTAAGATGCGAGTTTTCAACAGAAGCTACGCTAAATGCTTCAGGGAACGCAGCAGGTGAACCTAAAGTAGCATCATCCCATTTTCCAAGAGCGTCATCTTCACCACCAGATGGAGAGAAGTTCAAACCAGAGTTTCCTGCAGAAATAACTGGAAGCACGCCAGCTTCATACGCCTTTTTTAACGCTACACTAGTAGCACTTGACGTTCCACTAAAACCGTTATCTGAACCAAGCGACATATTAATAACATCGGCACCAAGCCTTACAGAATCCTCGATTGCAGCAACTATATCAGCATCACGAGCACCATGCGAACCTGGCATATTTGAGAAAACTTTCATTGCAAGCAACTGTGCATTTGGAGCAATTCCATCTACACGCCAATTCTTGTCTGCTGGCTTACCAGGTTCATCACCATTAGCAGCAACAATACCAGCAACGTGCATACCATGCTGCTCTGCACCACTATCTATAATAGTGTAATTTTCATCAGCATAATTGTAGCCATCCGGAACTTTATCAGTGAAACCTTTTCTTGGCTGTACTTTCAGATGACTCTTAGCTGAATTATCAAGCTTCATATCTTGATGAGTTGGATCGATGCCCGTATCGATAATAGAAACAAGCATACCTGTTCCGTCAAGCCCACGCCTTTTAAATTCTTCATTCACACCCTGCAAGCCGCGAGCGTAATTTTCAAGAGGATAATACAAACGTTCTTTTGCAACAGAAGCTACTTCTGGTTCAGCTTGCAAAGAAGACATCTTATCAATTGGCAATGTTGCTTCAAAACCATTCACAAGGTAACCAAATTGGCGACGTACTGTCATGCCATATTTTGAAGACCACTTTCCAATAAGACGATTCTGGTCAACTTTATTACTGTCTTCAGCTTGTTTCGAAGGAAGTTTTGGCTGTTTCTTCAAAGTAACGATAACAGTTACAGGTTTTTTAGAATTAATAACTGTTTTTGAACCGAATTTTTTGTAAAGATTGTAGCTATCAATATAACTTTTATGAGATTCTTTACTTAATTTTAATAACTGGCTTTTTGTAAAAACACCGTTATTCTGTGTCGCATCTTTAGCATTTGCTGTACCAAGCGGTACCATAAGCGTCGCCGCAGCCACGCCTAATGCTGCTAAACGAGTCAGATATGACGTTCGTTTGAACTTCATAAACATACTCTCCTTCAAAATGGTGGTTGTTATCCCGGAAAAATTTCGGTTCTAGCTATCACAAACTCATACCAGCTGCCAAAATCTTTCATACTGGCTGCCAAAATTTTTCATACGGGTGTAAATATTTTTGTTACGCTGGTTTGAATCATTTCCGCTAAATATCGCATAAGAGACATACCCCCCCCCCATGCAAACAGCAAATAATGGTGTATTTTTGCAAGTGCAACAAAATATTTTTCATATACTCTAGCACTTGTTTAAAGAGAAAAAATTTTTTTAACTTGTTAATTTAGCAAATAAAATTTGAAAAATTATATTTAGGATAGAAAAAATGGCTAAATTACGCCATTTTCTCGCAAACACTTTTCCACAAGTAACATGTAAAAAATCTGTAGTTAACATATAATTTACAGAATTTTTCAACAACCTTGCATTTTGACAATGTTTTTTAAAAAAATATTGCTGGTTTACCAACTAATGTTAGTGCGTTGCGCAATATAAACCGTAAATTTTTCAGCCAACCGACGATATGCGCAACTGACCGAAACTTTACACGGTGAGAGCGTTACCTCGATTTGAGCAAAAACCCACCAAAGCCCTCCAAACACGGGCGCGACGACTTGCTTGAGCGCAGCATTGCGCGCGCTCAGGCAGGCAGTTCGCGCAACTTACACATTTGCTTTCATACCGTTTACTTCACCAACACCAATCATCAGTATTAATCATCAACACCAATCATCAGTTCCAAATATTTATTAGCAGCTTTACGTATTTTTGAGGGATCAATCCATCCAGTTGTAAACGACTTATTAACCGCATGAAGTAGCGTAAACAGTGCGTTCGTAAGATTCCTCTTTCCCCTAGCTATGTTATATAAATTATCAAAATGAGCTGCTTTATTCCTAATCTCTTTAATATAAATAAGATTTTTTGCTATTATTCTTCTATCCTCATCGTACTCTTTATTCATTTTTGAACAGTTCACAAATGGAAACGCATTGCCTACAGCATCTTTCCAAAGTTTTTGTTGAATGCGATTGCTATTTTTTGTTTCCGAAGATCCAACAAGCTTTACCCATGTTCCCCACATGAGTTTAGATAAAATGTCATCATGATTTACGCTTCTACCATCATGCGAGTGAACTGCAATTTCTCTCGCTTGCTTGATTTGATTTTCAATCAAATCTTTAACCAAATCTGGCGTATACAGAGGATTGGTCCATTCCTCATTTTGCTTTTCTTTCAACGCAAGTTTACGAAGTTCTAAATCAATTGAATTACGCACGCATATTTCTACGTATCCAATCTGCTCATGCAATATTCCTGCTAATTCATGATTCGATTTGCATATAAGCATAGCTGTACCTAAATCATTATTTGCATCGCGCATATAACGATTAAATCTAGCCACGCCACAAAATTGTTGCGCTTCTTGCAAAGTAAAAAATGTATTAGCAGACATGAAAATATTGTACATTATTGCACATTTAGTTTGACATTCGCCACGAAATATAACATGACAAACGCAAATTCTAAGGGGATGTGGTAGACTCTAATTTACCTGTGTAGGTTGCTCCTACACGTGATTTCATTGAGCTCTTGTTTGTTTAGAACAAGAGCTCAGTTGTTTTTGGATGGTGGGTTTACTAAACGTAGGTTTGTGTGGTACTCCAAAAGCGAGGAAAGTTTCTCACATTTGGAGGGTTTTAGGTTGTGTTTTGCTCCAAACACGGGGAACTTGTCTCGCATTTGGAGAGCGAACGAGTATCCACGTGAATGAATGATGAAGCAAATTAATATGTAAAACAAACTATGGATTATTCTCCAAAATATATTACATACAAAAAGAGCACTCCCACCTTACTAGAAGATGAAAGTGCTCTTTGTTTATTTACTTTTGTTTATTTATTTACTTATTTTGTTTATTTACTTGCTTGTGTGCGTATGATGGCGGCGAGTTTTAAACGTTACAGCACCGCTTGCAAGCAACACCATAAACGTCACAACCATGCCAATCACACTGCTACCAGTCATCGCCAAATCAGAAGTCATCTTCTTGGCGGCAGACTTAGCGGCAGCCTGCTCCTTTTCAGCAGCCTTCTGCTTTGCAGCAGCGTTGCCGGATGCAGCACCTGCGTTGGCAGAAGCATCTGCATTAGCAGAATCCGCATCTTCATTCAATTCCTTATCAGAATCATCCTTTGAGGACGACTCCGAATTATTACTGGAATTACCTACAGTAGTGAAGGATTTTCCACCATGATTACCGCCGTGGTTAGAGCTGTGGCTGCCGCCGTGATTACCACCACGGCTATTATTGTTGGTATCACCGCTTGCATTACCGCTAGTGCTGCCACCGTTGTTGCCACTACCGTTACCGTAACCTGTGCTTCCACCTTCGCTATTACCAGTATTACCAGAGTTACTAGTATTACCAGCATTACCGCTACCATTCTGGTTCTGATTATTCTTATTATCAGAACCAGTTTGGCTGCCACTATCAGAAGAAGCAGAGGAAGATACAGATACCTCTCCAGAAGCAATCTGGTTACCATTTGCATCCATAAGTAAGATTGTGTGCTTACCTGAATATCCGCTAGGAATCAAAGCCTTGAAATAGTACTTACCGTTTTCATCAGTATGCACTGTCACATATTCATGACCATCTTCACCCTTAAGATCCTTAGGATCAGAGTAAATGAACGCATACATGCGATCACTGGATTTGGCTTTCTTCACAGCTTCAGGCTGTCCAGAAACATAAATCTTTACTTCCTTTCCAGCCGTGACATTCTTGGTTTCTAATCCAGCAAGAGACTTTTGGATCTTTTTTGTAGAAGCAGGAGGAATTGGTGCAGAATCAGTTTGAGTTGACTCATCCTTGGTTCCTGGATTACTTGGCTTAGACGGATTCTCACTAGGCTTCACCCCATTTTTCACCGTGAATGTATATGCAGTAGCTCCATCTACATTATTACTTGCGTCGCTTGCTGTATTACCGGCAAAATCGGTCGCCTCAATAGTGATAGTGTGAGAACCATCAGTCAACTTCTTAGTAGGAATCTTCAACGTTAATGTTGTAGAACCTGGCTTATCTGGAGTTGGATTATCGTTAACCTTAGAAACATCCACTAATGTGTCCTCTACTGCTGTAGTTGGAAGATAATTTTCTGTATATGCTACTGGATGACCATCAACCATAACGCGCAAAGACTTCAAATTATCATCTGTTGCTTTAACAGTAATTTCGTGACCATCAGTAATTTCTTCACCTTCGACCAAACCTGCTTTAACAGTAGGATCAACTTCGTCAAGAACAACTGGAATCACACCAAGTAAATGAGATTCAACCTGATCACTTAAGTGCAGCAGCAACTTATCACCATTGTCTACTTGAATGTCAGTTGAGAATTGGCGACGAGTTGTTTCTTTACCATTCGTGTCCAAAGTGTAGAAATCACCTACAGAATCATTATTAATTCGCAAAGTTTGGCCGAAAGCATCATCTGATACATTTCCACTGAAAGTCACTGTGTCACGATTGGTGAACAACGTGTGACCATACAGTTTTGGAGTATCGAAATGTGCTGTTGGAGACGTAATGTCGAAGTAGAATGCTGCAGGAGTATCGATTACATTCGTTTCATCGTCTTCATCAGCATCTTCGTCAGTTGGTTTAGTGTTCACCTGCAAGCGGAAATCATTTATACCCGGATGCATTGGAAGCTTCACACTAAACTTTCCGTTCTTAATTTCAGCACGCAATGGGTTTGGAGTTACAAGATTTTTAGTTGTAGCATCAAAACGCGAAGCTGGAGTAAACACCACACTAGTCACCTTGGAACTCACATCACCTTGAGCAACAAAGTAATCAGAGCCAATAACGTCTGGACCATAATTCTTCTTATGAATTAACCAAGTATAAGAACCCATAGGTCCAGCGTTAGTAAGCATGAAATCTTTTGTTGCAGCTGTAGGTTTAGGCGTAGGAGTTGAACGACCAGCGAGAGCCAAACCTATAGTTGTAGTGTTTTCAGCAGAATCAGTAGCTACAAGAGTTACCATAACAGCTTTAGCGGCAGGAGTAATAACTGTTTTGAAGCTACCGTCTTTGCCAACAGTTACTACTTCTTCAGTTTCTTTACTAGCTGCAGCTGTATCTGCTTGCTTCACATTTGCATTAATATTCGCTGCTGAAGTTGTATTAGCACCAGAAACAGCTTTAGTAGTAGATTCAGAGGCAGAACCAGAAGCATGATTGTTCACAGAACCAGCAACTGCATTAGCTGCAGTAGTGTTGTCAGCAGCCTTTTGATAATTAAGCGTTAGCTTTACAGTATCTCCAGGAGTATCAGTTACTTTACCAGCAATTGTTACTTTACCATCTGCACTTACAGGCAAATTACCCTTGTTGTCAAGACCATCAACAGTAATCTTAGGTGTTTGTGCATTAAACTTTAAAACAAGTTTCTTATTGCCAATACGGTCACCCTTACTATCAAAAGCTTTAAGCATCACAGTATTTTCACCATTTTTCAGTGGCACAAACGCATAGAAAGTATTCTCACCCTTGCGCTTTTTAGCTAATTTGACTTCCTGCTTTTTACCGCCTTCAGGAGTCACATAAGCTTTTATAGAAGCAACATCTTTAGTGAGATATCCCTCAAGATAGAACTTACCATTAATATCTGGGTCGGTCTTACTTTCTTCTAGAGCATTAGCTTTAATTTGTTGAGAAGTAAGTTTTTGTTCATTTGGAATAATAAACTTCTTGTTCTTCTTAGATTCTTCTGAACCATCCGGTTTCTTCACAGCATATGTGTCGAATACCTTTTTAACCTCAGTTGAATTCATAGCATTGTCTCGAACAAGCACATCTATGTATTGAGCTTCATTACCAATGTGAATAGTCTTGCACACTCGCGTACGAGTTGCTTCATTCAACGGGCATTGAGTGTCTTCATCACCATAGTTCAAGGCATCCTTTACACCAGGAAGATGAATAGTTGGTACGCCAGGATCAGGGCTTAACTCATCACTAATAACAATCTTCACATTGCCGTTAGCATCACGATCAGATACTGTGACTTTAGGTCCATGATTATCGATTGCTACCTTCATGTCATAAGTTTGCCAATCAAACTTATCTCCTAAGCGAGCTTGAATACGATACGTGTACCATCCGTCAGGAAGAATTTCAAATCTACTTGTTTTTGGATTCCACACAGACCCGTCAAAATTTCCGGCTAAGCCATCGGTTGCTCCAACATTAGAAATAGTAGAACGATTCACGTTGTGTTCTGTTCCAAGAACAATCTTAGTTTTATTATGTGAATCCAACACAGAATATTTTACTTCAGATGCACCGCGGAATATAGCCATAGATGGAACAACATAATCCATCCAGCCATCTCTATTTGCAGGTGAAAATTCGCCAAGTACATAAGGCTTCGTTTCATTATTAACCGGAAGTTTACCCATAAAACCAGCTACAGAAAGCAATGATGTCGTAAGATCACTATGGCTTGCACTATAGCTTTCTCCCGGTTTTACCATTATAGGTTCATCGTTCCAATCGCCAACAAAGCCAAGATATGGCACAGAAACATCTGGCTGAGTATCAGTAAGCGATTCAAATCGCGCCCAACCTTCAATATAATGATTGCCTTTAGAACGATTTAGGCTTAACGTAAACTTAACATCAGCGGTTTTGCCAGGCTTTACCGTAACTTCACGCGTTTTTGATTGCAAGGTTTCAGTATTACTAATAGAGGTTACTGTATCTTTATTTGTCTCATTAGACTCATTTACAACATCCTGATCTGGGACAGCAAATTTTACTGGATTCTTACCATAATTATGCAAAGTAACTGTAAAGTTGCGATCAGCATTCACGTTTTTAAGAGCAACGTACGAATTGCCGTTGACTGTTGCAATCACGTTAGTAGCAACAGCTTTATTAACCTGCGCTAAACCTGCGCCAACCTGACGAGGAGCATACGGAATCTGCTTACTATCTGCAGAATCTTTATGTCCAATAATACTTGCTGTATTCATTAATGCTTGGCTTACACGAGTAGCCATTTCAGACTTTTTAAGATCAGGGAAACGCTTCTTATAGCTTTCCATCACCAACGCTGAAAGACCGGAAACGTTTGGAGCAGCCATGGAAGTACCAGACATGCTGGTGTACTTATTTCCATTCTGCGTAGACCAAACATTACCACCGATACCAGCAATTTGAGGTTTAAAATCAAATTCTGGAGTTGGACCCCAAGAAGTAAAGCTAGAAGGCTTCCCATCATCCGGATTGGCGATAGTAACGAATTGTTCAGTGAAAGCAATCTTTACTTTCTCACCATTATCTAATGCTTTTTTAATTTCTAATGCATAAGAACGAGGAATAGACGCACCAAAGCAACCTTTGATTTTGTCCAATCCACCCATTCCTATGAATAAGGATGAATCTTTGTCGTGATTGTAAACAATCACACCTTTAGCACCTTTAGAAATCGCATTATTAAACTTTTCAGTAAAACTGATATCGCCACGTTCTACGAGAGCATATTTACCTGTAAGATCAAGATCTTTAACATCAGCTTTAGTGGCTTTTTTAGCATCCACAAGTTCATGCTGAGATAGTGCATCCGTTAAAGAACCAATAGAATAGCTGTACGGCAAAGTATGTGACTTGCCATCTTTTCCAACCCAATTTGCAGACTGCTGAGTAATATTTGAATTTTCTACAGAAGCAACGCTGAAAGCAGAAGGATAAGAAGATGGTGAACCAAGAGTTGCATCATCCCACTTACCTAGAACATCGTCTATGCCACCACTTTCAGAGAAGTTCAAGCCGGAGTTTCCTGCAGAAATAACTGGAAGCACACCAGCTTCGTGAGCCTTCTTTAAAGCGAGAGATGTAGCATTAGAAGTTCCACCAAAACCGTTATCTGATCCGAGAGACATGTTAATAACATCAGCACCAAGCTTTACAGAATCCTCGATTGCAGCAACAATATCAACATCACGAGCACCATGCGAACCCGGCACGTTTGAGAATACTTTCATAGCAAGCAGTTGAGCGTTTGGAGCTATGCCATCAACACGATTATGTTCAGATGCAGGAGCACCAGTCTCATCGCCGTTAGCAGCCACAATACCGGCAACGTGCATACCGTGCTGTTCCGCACCCGAGTCTGTGAAATTAGTATTTTCATCAGCGTAATTGAAACCTGCAGGCACTTTGTCAGTAGTGTTGCCTTTACCTGTTGGTTGTAATCGAAGATGCGTCTTAGCTGAAGCATCAAGCTTCATATCTTGGTGAGTTGGATCTATGCCCGTATCGATGATGGAAACCAACATACCAGTGCCATCAAGATGATATTTTTTAAACGCAGCTTGCACACCTTGCAAATTACGTGCAGTATTTTCCATTGGATGATATAAACGTTCTTTTGCGACAGAAACTACACCTGGCTCACGTTTCAAATCTTGAACGTGTTTTTCAGGGAGAGTAGCTTCAAAAGCACTCATTAAATAACCAACTTGGCGACGAACCGTCATATTGTATTTTGACTTTACGCGGTTAATTAAAACATTCTGCTCATGAATGTTGGCTTTTTCGTCATAATTCGTGAGTTTCGGATGATTATTTTTCAACGTAACAACAACAGTTACTTGAGCATTTGAATTTTTATTAAATTGATCTTTTTTACTGTAATGCTCAAAAGCTTTAGCAAGAGTTGGATTAACATGGCGTAAATCTTCTATAGACTTAATCTCACTATTAGCTTTTAAAGATGAATCAAGTATCTTAGAGACAAGTGCATTTCCATCTTTTTTAGTTTCATTATCATTTTTTGCAAATGCCGCAGGAACTGTACCAAGCGGCACCATAAGCGTCGCCGCGGCCACACTTAATGCTGCTAAACGAGTCAGATATGACGTTCGTTTGAACTTCATAAACATACTCTCCTTCAAAATGGTGGTTGTTATCCCGGAAAAATTTCGGTTCTAGCTATCACAAACTCATACCAACTGCCAAAATCTTTCATACTGGCTGCCAAAATTTTTCATACGGGTGTAAATATTTTTGTTACGCTGGTTTGAATCATTTCCGCTAAATATCGCATAAGAGATATACCCCCCCCCATGCAAACAGCAAGCAATGGTGCATTTTTTGCAAGTGCAACAAAATATTTTTCATATACTCTAGCACTTGTTTAAAGAGAAAAAATTTTTTTAACTTGTTAATTTAGCAAATAAAATTTGAAAAATTATATTTAGGATAGAAAAAATGGCTAAATTACGCCATTTTCTCGCAAACACTTTTCCACAAGTAACATGTAAAAAATCTGTAGTTAACATATAATTTACAGAATTTTTCAACAACCTTGCATTTTGACAATGTTTTTTTAAAAAAATATTGCTGGTTTACCAACTAATGTTAGTGCGTTGCGCAATATAAACCGTAAATTTTTCAGCCAACCGACGATATGCGCAACTGACTTAAATTTTACGCTCGCGCGAGAGTTATCTCACGTTTGGAGGGATTAGCGTTGTGCGACGCTCCAAACGCGCGCAGTAACGCGCTCACTGCATATAGTCGTCGCGCTACGCGAGTAACACTAAAATGCTAGCGATCGCACGAGTAACACATCACGCGCTCGCTTACGAAACTCGCCTACTCTTGCGCTACTCGCGACGCAACTTACGCAGCATTTTGCGCGAAAGTACCAGCAAATGCTTGCCGCGAATGTCGAGCTGTCGCCATCGCTTAGACGTTGCCGCGGCAATCATCATGGACAAAATAATCAATGAGAACGCCATTGCAATCACGAATAGCGTCATCCAAAGCGGCCATTGCATGTGGTCATTCGGCGGCTTCACGGGGTCCGGCAGCACACGATACCCTGTCACCAAAAGCCTATGCGAGTTCACACCATACGGGGTACACGTTAGCAGCGTCGCCAAGTCGCGCCCCTTTTCGCGCTGCAACAAACTAATATCGTGTGGCTCAACAACGCTGATGCGGAACACTTTGTATCGTAAAGTTTCGCCTTGCACGTCGAGGTAGAAGTAGTCGCCCTTCTTTAAATTCACCAAATCATCAAACATGGTGGCGTCAGCAAGACCCGTGTGCGCGGTAATAACTGTGTGGCGGTTCTTGCCACCAACCGGCAAATCTGTGCCGTACAAATGACCAGCGCCGTGCGCTAAAACTTCCTGCGAACTGCCGTGATAAATAGGAAGTTTTACACCAATTTTCGGAATTTTTACGATGCCGATAATGCCCATAGGCTCCTCAAGTGCCCTAAGATAACGCTTGTATTCAGGCGTGTTAGTTACGTCTTTTTGCCCATCCGGACTATACGGATCCGTGGTAAGCATATTCTTGCGAGTTTTATTGTAAAGCTTCGCTGCGCGAATGTGAGCGCGGCGCACGTCACCAGCCTGATCGTGGTTATACTTGTCGTACGCGTTAGAAATTTCCTTCGACACGCGATTGTTCCAAAGCGTTGAAACAACAGGGTAACTGAAGCACAAAATGCCTGCCAACACGAATGCGATTGGCTCGACGATGCGGCGGAGCTTAGATTTTTGCTGCGATTTTTGGGCGATTGTGGTAGTTTGCGCACTTGCGGTAGGCTGCGCGGAAGAGTTTGGGTCTGCAGGATTAGTTTCGGATGTAACAGTTTCGATTGCGGTAGTTTCAGCAGCGCTAGTTTCGGAAGTGCGATTCTTGAAAAGCTTGCTTACGATGGGTGTATTCAGGGCGATTTTGTTGAGGAAAGCATATACTTTAGCAACAGCGTCGTTTAATTTCATGCTTCCTCGTTTCGTGAGTTTAATAGGCTTAAATTGGTTAAGTTATGTGGTTTAGTTTATTTGCGATTTTGTTTGCGATATTCTTACGTATCGTCTATGAGTTTTGACTGGTGTTTTCTGCAAACGGACTAATGAGCCTCGAAAGTTTTCAGCATCGCAACTCCCGTCCTTCGTCGCTTTAACTGTTAAAGGTTTTACTGTCTGCTTTGTTCTTAAAAGAATGTTGCTTCCTCAGTCCTCTTTTATTGCTCTGCCCGAAAACTTTTGAGACTCTACCACATTAGACCACAACACAAAACTCATAGACTCGTTAAGTTTGTTACGTAAAGTGCGTGGTTTACTAAGTGCAACTAGAGTATCGAAATTAAGCTGCGGGTGGGTTCGTAGGTTGAGGTTTCTGGTGTAGTGTGTGCAGCAGCAATGACGCTAGTGTTCTTTAAGCAATAAATACTCAACGTCTGCAGAGCAATACTGCTAAAGTTCACTAAGCAATAAGTAATCGCCGTTTGCAAAGCAATACTGCAAAGCTACAGAAACAACGTCGGCAGAACTCTAATGAATTAGTTTATTATTTAGTTATTTTTAGCTATTAATTGGGTGGGGCGCAGGAAGTATAAATCCCTGCACCCCACAAGACACTCACCTAACAGCGAGCATCAAAACCCAAATCAGGCAGCCTGCTGCTCTTCATCCTTCTTGCGATTGCGCAAGAAGATGAACATACCAACAGCAACCAAGCACATGCCAGCCAACGCGAAGATGATCACGCCTGCAGCACCGGTCTTTGGAAGGTTGAACCAGTTGTGATCCTTAGTCGGGACGTTAGCAACATCAATAGTTGTAGGGGCAGTACTTGTAGATGATTCGGAAACTTTGACTATGTGAACTTGACGGTCACGCTCATAATTAGCTGGTGCTTCAGTTTCCACGAGGTAGAATGGATGAGTTGAATCATCGATAACAACTTTTACAGGATTGGCAAACTTACCACCTTCAATAGTAGTGAGTTCACCAACCTTTGAAGCATTCGCACATTCTGTTGCTTTAGTATCGGCAGCACACTTATCAGCATCATTCTTCTTAGCGAAAAGCTTGAACTTGGCGTCTTTAACCTTCGTATTCTTACTGGAATCAGTACCATCGTACTTGTTTACTTGTAAGAATCCATATTTAGAATCAACTTTAGAGCCTGGATCGTCTGGAACTTCTGGAGTTGGAACTGGCTTATTCTTGCCCTGTCCCGGAATAAAACCAGACTTATTGGTGAAACTCGTTTCATCGACTTTCGTAGGATCCTTAATAGTGAACGCAAATTCAATTTCTACTTTTGCATCAGGATCAGCTTTAGCTGCATTTGCGATTGTTGTTAATCCAGGTTCATTGAAAGAAACCTTAATACGCTGTTGGTCCTTTGCATCAACTTCTTTAACGGAGTTAGCAAGCAAATCATCAGATTTATTCTGCTCAACAACTTTGTAAATCACTTTTACAGACTTAACAACTGTCGAAGGTTCATAGCTAGTGAATACATTCTTAGGAGCCTGATCGAATACAGTGTATCCCTTCAAATCATCCTTAGTCCACTTCGAACGTTCTGTATCGGTATTACTAGTCACAGCAGCAGAAATCTTGTAGGTCATGGTATCGCCATTACCCACGAATGATGTTTCATTGTCTCCATGAACAAGAGTCTTCTTAATCTTACCAGCAAGGCTCTGGTTCTTCGGTTTTGCAGTTACATTGTAGTTATACTCAATGTTTTTACCATTCTCATGAGTGATTTCTGGAATAGTCATGTAGAACGGTGCCACATCATTAGAGTGATTAGGTGCTGGCTGTGTTTCTTCTACCTTATAAAGACCGACGGCAAGTCCATCGAATTTATGCGAACCATCAATACCTGTTGAAGCTTCCTGTGTATTCTTTGAATCAAATTGCATTCCGTCAACTTTAGGATTAGTGTTAAGTTCTTTTACCTTAGCAGCAAGAGTTTCCCAATCCTTGTATTTTGTAAGATCTAGCTCTGCTGCATCATTCGAAGAGAACTTCGTAACTCTTTGTACCTTGAATTTAGCATTAGCAAGAGGAGTGGATGTGTCATCTTTACCCTTATCCTCATATTTCATGATGGTGATGGAACCCTTTTGCGCCTTGCAAGCATCAGACCAAGGCGCGCCAGAATTGCACGTATCCGCAGCCCAAGCAGAGCTGTTTGCCACCACGGCGCCGGCGACGCACAGCGTGCCAGCCATTGCGAGCGAGGCGAATGCTGCCACGCATTGTTTAGTGAATTTATTCACTTTCTTCTCCTTTATATCAGTGCCCTTGTGGGCAGGTTTTGAGGAAAATACGTTTATTGTTTTATTTTGTGTTGCGCACGGTCGGCGGAGTCATCGCAAAGCCGCATGAACTCTGTCGGCGGCTACGATTTGCGCCGCGCGCAGCAAGATTAAATCCGAACCATGCTCCGAAATAAGTACCATCACTACGTAACGCGTAATGCCATTGCCAGCACATGGAACGTTGATACTGCAGTTTTTAAGCTGCAGAAAATTTTCATCAGCATCGCCACCTTTCGCTACGTCGCCTTAAAGCGCGAAGCTTTTTGGCAGTTTTGCAAATAAAATCTTTAAGCAGTGTCTTACGCAGCAACGCCTCGAGCATCGCGCGCCCCCACTTGGTTTGTTCAAGGAAGAACCCAGCCGCCATCACGCCCGTGCCAATCACAGCAAACGCACCAAGCAGCACATTCCAGTTCATTCCGCCGGTCTTTGGCAGAGCGAATTTAGGCGGATCGATCACGGTCACATTAACAGCAATTCTGTTCCAGTCTTTTCCAACGGTTACGCCGGCAAGCTGAGTTGTTTGCATATTTGTAGACGAATACTTGTTACCTTCAATAAGACTTCCATTAACAGTGTTATTAAACACCGTCAGCGCATTCGGCTTCAACGCAAACACAGCGCACGTGTAATTTCCAGCCTTTTGAGGTACGCCAGCAATATCGTCTTCACTGCGAGACACAGCACTTTCTATGCTGTTCGGATCTTTATCCTTCGTAAAGCCATACAGCAAGTTAGCCATGCAATTCTTACTGTCTTGACTGCAAGACTTTCGCTGATCAGCATTTGCAAAAGCCCACGGCTTTACACTTTCGCCATAATTCTGGTTCAGGTGCATATTGAGCGTATCGTCAAGCCCGCGACTCCACTTTTGCTCGCCTTGCTTAGCACACATCATACGCAATGAAATATTGCTACGATCCTTCAAGCTCCACGCGAGCACATACGGATTCTTAGCAAGGCTCGTGCCGCTCATAACGGTAAGAGAATTACCACTACCAAGCGTGTCATGAACAGGATCAGCGTCTTGAGATCTGAGCAATGTCATCTTAAGATCCTTCTCAGCTCCACTGAGGTCTCCAACTGTAACTTTCGCATACACAGGCTTGCCGTTGTTACCAGAATCCGAGTCGTCCGAAGTGGAGCCATCCGGGTAATGGATGACAATCTCTTTCAAGTACGCTTTAGGAGCAACAGATTGATCTGGGTGGAAGGTCACTTTGCCGTAGCGAGTGCCGTCATCCTTGGAACTGTGCTTGCC
Source organism: Gardnerella swidsinskii (assembly GCF_023277705.1). NCBI lineage: Bacteria > Bacillati > Actinomycetota > Actinomycetes > Bifidobacteriales > Bifidobacteriaceae > Gardnerella > Gardnerella swidsinskii. The sequence goes on along the minus strand of NZ_CP083176.1, from coordinate 1,285,318 downwards.
CTTCTTTTGCTTGGAAGGATTGTCAGGCTTATTGCTTTGCTCACCAGTTTTATCGGCGGCATTGCCAGAAGCCCAATACGACCAGTCTAAAGACACCTTGTTTCCAGCAGTACCGTCATTATTTACTTCAAATCCGTGAGTAGCATCCTTAAACTCAAACCAAGTTCCGTCCGGAAGCGCACCAGCCTTCACAGCATCCTGGTATTTATCCGCACCGTTAGCACTCTTAACGCTTTGCGGCACAGCATTCTCAACCTTTTGACCAGCCGTAACGCTCACATCAACATACTTCGGGTTGTAGAAGTGGTTGTCGTTGTGAATGTGGATTGGTATTGCGCGATACGCGTAGTCAACACCTTTAACCGCGTTTTTGTTGCCGTTATTACCATCAAGCTTCCACTTGAAATCTTTCAAAGGATCAGTGTTATTCTTACTTGCATCTTTGTTAAGTGCGCCAACAGCTGCATCGAATCTAGTAAGCAAATCGTTATTGTCTTTACTAAACTGTTTTGCTTTAATCGCGTAAACTACGCACTCGTAGTCGCCGGATTCGTTAGCCTTGCCTTTAATCCACCCACGAGTACGCTCAGTGGTATCTTTTGAGTTACCATTTGCAATGTAATCGTCGTACAGCTGCCTATCAGGGTGGCACTGACTTGCATCCTTCTCGCAAGCTTTCTGCGCTGACGCATCTTCAGTATGATCCCAAATCTTTACATCTTGCATCTTAATACCAGCAATACCGCCCGACTGGTAGTGAGACTTAGTGCCGTCTGAATTGATCTTATTGCAAATTGTGCGCAAATTGATTTTTCCAGGCTTATACTTGGACCATGAATCAAGCCAACGGGTCGTCTTTTTAGAAGTACTAAGTTCCTCGCCCTTAGTGAGTTTGATGGTAGTATCATTCCAGTCGCCGCTACCTTCACGATCGCCAACATTCAGCCGTAAATTACCAGCATCCTCATCATGCGATCGCGTAATGTCTACCTTCGCATAAATAGGTTTACCAAGATTACCAGAGTCCTTATCTTCAGAAGTGGAACCGTCCGGATAGTGCACAATAACCTGCACTTTGTCAGAACCAACAGGGAACCACTTGTGCGGTCGGAACGTCACCTTGCCAAACTGACCCGTGCCATTCTTAGCTGAATCACCAGAGTCAGCTTTATTATCTTGATCATCCTCAAAGAATGTGTAGCTTAAAGATTTCTTAAACTTAAACCAAGTTCCGTCCGGTAGATCACCTTCGCGCACATCGTCTTGCAACGTATTAGCATCGTTGGCATTCTTCTTGCTCTTAGGCACCTCAGTGGCTTGTTTGGTACCAGCCTCCATGCTAATAGTCTTATACTCTGGGTTGTAGTAGTGAGCATCACTATGCACATGAATTGGGAAGGTTACCGAATCCCAATCGATATGCCTTTGAGTGGCTTCTTGAGGACTATCTTCACTACCCGGCTTATCTGTTAAGACTGATTTAATAACCTCTTCAAACTTGCGATCAGCAGGTTTCTTTACAAAGTCATTTACAGCTTTATCAAACTTATTTTGTAAATCACCATGCTTACCATCTTTATTTTCAAGGTCTTTAATAGCGTACACAGTGCACACAAAGTCGCCATTTTCCTTAACCTTGCCATGTAACCAACCCCAAGTGCGCTCTACGGTATCATGCTCATCACCGTATAAGTAAAGGTTACGGTTGCAGTTTTTACCATGAACCGTACATTCATACTTATTCTTTTCAGTAGCTCTTGTCCATTGTGATGGTTGTTTATCAATAAATTCACCGCTTGTAGTATTACCTTTTCGACCGGCAAGTGTCAGACCATTAATACCATCAATCTCATAGCTTTCAGGTTTACCAGTTTGTGGATTCTTTTTATAGCAAAGCATGCGCTGATAAATTTTTCCTTGCTTAGCACTTGACCATGAGTCAAAGAACATTGGCTTAGTGTTACCAGTAGCGTCGCCTAACACTTCATCTTTACGGAAACGCATACCATTTTTATCATTGTTTTCAATTCGTCTTCCGCCATATTGCGAATAAACATTGAGCTTTAAATCATTTTTTTGGATCGGTTGACTAGTTACCTCTACAGGCGCATATACAGGCTTGCCAAGATTACCAGAATCCGGATCTTCAGAAGTGGAACCATCTGGATAATGCACAATTACAGGAGCAAAATATTCACCAAGCATTACAGTTTTTTCTGGAGAAAAAGTAACTTTGCCATATCTAGCGTCAGTAGTACTATCTTCAGGCTCATCCTTGCCTGATTTCTTGTTACTTTGCTTATTGACAAATTTATACCATGTAAGAACATGTTCATTATCTTTAGGATAGGTTCTTAGCTCAAACCAAGTGCCTTTTGGCAACCTAGTACCATTCTGCACAAGCTCCTGTTGACTCTTGTCATTACCTTTCACGCCGTTAGCACCAGAATGGCTTACTGGAGCAGCCGATTCTTTAGACTTACCACCAGCCTGCACATATACCTTATCGTATTGAGGGTTATAATAATGCGCGTCGGAGTGAACCTTAATTGGCACAGTCCTAGATGTATAATCAATATCTTCTCTTAAACCCTTGAAGGTATCCGGATTAATGATATTGGTAGGAGAACCGGTTTGCTTTTCAATATCTTTGTTCTTTTTAGCAGCATCCTCAAATTTCTTCAAAGCTTTAGGCTTCAAAGCATACACAGTGCACTGGTAATTGCCAACCTTTAGTGGCTTTCCTGTGATGCTACCACGCGTACGCTCCATGGTTCTGCCTGTGCTATCAAATAATTTGTTTGCTGCACAGCCCTGACCATTTCGGCACTTTTCTTGTTCCTCATCAGTAGCATGAGGCCACGGTTTTTCACCATTTATTGTTATTCCATTAATACCGTTAAGATAAAACTTAAGATTCAGAGGATTTGTAGTATCAGCACACACAGAGCGAATAGTAATATCGCCAGGTTCCTGCACTGACCAAGAATCTATCCATGGTTGTGGCTTAACTTCACGATTCTTGCGGAATACGAATCCATCGTTGTAGTCAATCTCTTGACCATTTTGGTTCTTATGAATATGGAGCTGCAAGTCACCAGTGCCAGGGTTATCTCTTGTTACATACACTGGAGCATTAACTGGATCACCATGATTACCAGAATCTTTATCCTTCGAAGTTGAACCATCAGGATAATGCACAACTACAGGTCTCTTCTCAGGCTGACCAGTTTTAGAAGCAGAAACCCACTTATTTGGGTGGAAAGTGACAACACCAGTGGACTCGTTATTAATCTTTGCCCAAGTTGGTGGATTTTGATACTTATTATAAGTTTCAGACTTAAATTTAGTGCCAGATGGGAATTGTTTCCCTCCCCTGTCTTTTGGATTTGGAGAATTCTTTTCTTCACCAGCTTTTACTGTAGTATCGTCATAGTAAGGGTTATACCGGGACGCCTGCGAAACAACGTGTATATCAACGCCTTTTACCTTCACAATTGAATTGTTCATTTTACAATTGTTTGGCTTAGGGTCAGGATAGTTTATTTGAACTTCAAAATGTATAGTTTTGTTTCTATCAGAAGCCTTAGGACTATACTTAACTTCGCCTGTTTTTGGGTTAATATATGCTTGACCAGGCTGCATATTATTAGGATTATTAGTCTTAGTAACACCATCCGGAAGTATCTCATGATTTCCAATTTCATTCTTTTTAAACGTAAATTCTATTCCAGCATCAGTTGGAATCATCTCAGACGTAGTTCTGCCCCCATGATTTGGCATGTCCTTATAATATTTAAAATCGCCGTTATAAGAATCACCAACCCACTCACCAGTATTTATATACGGTTTCACGGAAGTAACTTCACCGTAAACAGCGTCCTCTTTAGACCTCTTTGGGAATTGGATGTCATCATCATTTTTAGGATTTAAACCATACTTAAACTCTTCCAAGTCTGGTATGCCGTCGCCATCATGATCATACGGACCAAAAACTGTAAACTTATGCTTATCTCCATAGTAGGAAATCCAACCTGCCATAAAAGGTAACTTATAAGGGTCACTGCCTTCTTCAACTTCTGCAGTAACAATCCAGCGAATAGAATCTACAGCGTTATCTTGTTCCCAAGATTTAAATAACCTACCAAAATTACCAGCTCGACGCCATGTATCTACTTCACATGTTGCATCTGTACCTAAACCACATTTTTCAATAGATGCTTTCCAGAAATTCTCATAATCACTATCACCTGGTAAGCGCGTAGCATTAGTATAACCATTAAAATCGCTTGGTATTTGATCTTTGCCTCGTTCTTCCCAAACAAACTTTTTGCTTCTACCACTGTAGCCAGCAAATTTTGTACGATACCTTGTAATTCTTATGCTATTATCCTTGATGTTTTTTGGAAGAATAAGATAAAAATCAGGTCTACCATCATACGCATGTAGAGCAGTATTTTCATCACAATCTACATTTGGGTTTTCTATTTTTTTAATTCTGCATCCATTTGCGTTAAAAAGAACATTCCAAGTGATGGTTGTTTTTTTCTTTCCATTAACGGTTACCGTATTTATATCTGGTGGCTGAACATCGAAATCTCTATATACATCATAACTCGCAACAGAGTTAGGAGAAATATATCCATTACCAATGTAATCCCAACTAACATTAGCCGCTTTTGCTTCTTTCATCGGCGGCACTATGAGCATGGTTACTATGGTGGCGGCAACTACGAGCATTGCAAAGAGCACGCGGCGAAGAGTGTGAGATGGGCGTGCTGCGCGAGCGATGGTGACGCTGCCGGAAGTAGCTGCGCTGCTGGAAGTGACTGCATTGTCGAAAGAAGTGTTGGCGGTGGCGAAAGTATTGGCATTGCTGGAAGAAATAACTGCGGTGCTGGAAGTACGAACAGCGCCATCAGCACTGGTCTTACGCCAGACCAAAGCGCGCGACGCAAGACGACCCACGCGTGATGCGAATCCACGGAACTTTGCTGGTAACATTTTCTCGCCTTCCTAGTCCTCCACTGCTGCACAAGCCGCAGTATATCTCAAATTCCAACTCTCTAATCTTTAAGACTTCACGCACTCAACCTGCATGCGATGCCAATGCTCAGTGCACTAAAATCTTGTGCACTCACTACTGCAAATACCATAGACAGAGCCAACCACAGGTAGTCAGTATAACATACCCTTATGCCCTATATGCAAGCATGGTTGCCAAAAGCCTCTAATATTTATACCCCCCCCCCCATGAAGGATTTCAAGCAAAACACGTATTATAATTGTGCATATAAAAAATTTCTATAATTCGCGAATATCGCTAAAAAATCTACTGTAAAACGCAATTATAATGAATAATTTCCGACGCCAAAACGACGAAATTGCGTCTTCGGCGTGTCTAAAAACCGACCACTTCCCCACACAAAGTACTACATGTTGTTATAACGCACGCATCGCACCACTATATGCTGTGCTGGTATATGCTGTGTGTGTTGTGTGCTGCGCTGCTGTATTCTGTGTGCTTCGTCGCTATATACTGTGTGAGATTCGTCACTATATGCCATGCTATATATACTGTGCAACGCGAAAGCAGGTCGTCGCGTCAGCAAGAAAATCCGACAGAAACTGTGCAGCCGTGTACAGAAAAAGTCGTTTGCGCGCAAAAAAAAATCGGGGCAGATGCACTCTCGCACTTCCGCCCCCCAAAACCCTAAGGTTTTCAAGCATTTTCAATTCTATCTTTCACATATCCAACTGTCAATAACAGTACAGATAAAAGCAAGCAATGAGTTAAATTTACTCGCTTTATCATACTCTTTTGTGTACTCAGATGCCTTTTTTATAAATCCTCCTGCAATGTATCTAATAATGCTTTTTTGATCATTCACGCATTCATCACATTGATAATTCCTAGACAAAAATCTCTTATACATATATGCAGTTATCACTATTTCTTTCATCTTCGCATTACACATATTCGATCGCCTCGCACGCTTATTGAACCCTACAGCTTCAATAGCTTTACTTACTTCTTCAAGCAAAAGCACGTTGTCAAAACTCTTTTCAGTAATTCCATCCAATATTGAATTAGAATGAGCACAAGCATTACGCACGGATTTTACCCTGCACAATAAGTGATGCTCCTTCTGCATCTCTCTACTACCCCATCTTTTTGCGCAAAAACGATAAAATCTTAACAATGTTCCAAATGTAATACCTTCAACAAATACCCAAATTGGCATTCCACCTGTATACTTTGCCGCCGATTCTCTGCTATATTTCCCATCTTTAAGTCGTTCTAATTCAGCAATTAGTATTTTGCGGTCATCGTTATAAAGACTAGACATGTAATCTTCAACAATGGAGTATCCATCTTCTTCAGGATTTTCAGTAAACATTTTCATTAACTTAACTTTTGCCTCATGCTCTATAGCTAAAGTTATTAGAAGCAAAAGTATTTGAAACATCCTATTAAGCTGCTCTATTTTGCATAATTGATCAAAATCCAAGTCAATATACTGGCCATCCCTAGATCCACCAACTCTCTTGCTAAACAATTTTTTATATGAACAAGTCTCAAAATAATATGAGAAGATTGAAAGGTAGGAAATTGCAGAATCTTCAGATTGTTTGTTAAAAGTTATACCTTGCTTCTTAAGATGTTTTATCTGATCTATTGACGAAAGCTTCACAGGCAATTTACTAATTGCACATGTTTTCTTTATATCCGAATCGCATTGATTGTCCATACTATGTATTCCCCTTTTCCAAACTATGGATAAATATCTTTTATTTTTGCGAATACTACCCCAATAGCATTCGATGACTCTTTAAATGCACCAGCGCATATGCAAATATTCTACAAAACACTACACGAAAAGCAACGAATAGACAGGCACGACCAAAAGTAGAAAATCAAAAGTGGGCCTAATGGGATTCGAACCCACGACCTTCTGCTCCGGAGGCAGACGCTCTATCCACTGAGCTACAGGCCCGCAACTCGAGAAAGTATACACGCTAGTGAGGATGCGCGACGACCTGCTTGAGCGCAGCACAGGGCGCGCGAAAGCAACTCGGAGCGCCGAGCTTGCTTAGGGTTGAAAGCACAGTGTGCTTTCAACGCAAGCGAGGTCTGCCTGCGGCTTTATTGACGCAGGCAGGGCAGGTTAGTGTGGTTGTGCTTTAGAAACTAGATTGTGACTGGGGACGCGAAGCAAAAAGCGGCAGAAACTGTACAGCCGTGTAAAGGAAATAACGCGCCGCTAGCAAAAGCCGCTATCAAAAGCAGCCATCGCGCGCACAGTCATCACGCGCCGCCAAGGAAGGCGAAGGTGCCGAAGTAAAGCGCAGCCACAACAGCAACCGACGGCACAATCGCACACACAGCAAAAATCCACCAGTCGCGCGCACGCACACGACTCACACGAGCGTGCGAACGCGCACCAACTCCCCCAAAACCGCGCGCTTCCATAGCAGTAGCGAGCGTCGTCGAACGTCGAATCGAAAGCACAAGCAGCGCGAACGACTGCGGGAAGAACGCCCTCACACGATGCTCATCACCCAAACCGCGCGAACGCCTCGACGCAGTTAGCGCCGCCCAATCATCCTGCAGCACGCCAAACAGCCTAATTCCAGCCAAACCGCCGTACACGAATCGATCCGGCAAATGTAGCACCTGACTGAAAGCATCCGCCAAATCCGTAGCATCAAGCCCAATCACCATCACAATCGACGGCACGCCAATCGCCAAAATCCTAAGCGAAGTCGCAACAGCCAGCATAGCCGAACGATCCGTAGCATGCATCAGCCACCACTGGAACCAAGTATTTCCGCCACTTTTGCCGTATAGCAACACAGTGAGCGCGGAAGTCGGCGCGCCCACCCACACAGGCCACGAAAGGCGAATCACACGCCATGGCGGAAGCTTAATGCACGCAAAAATCACAAATTCCAACAGCAACGCGACCGAAGCAGAAACGCAATCAAGCGTAAAAAGCAGCGGAATCGAAGCCGCGAACGCTCCAAAAATGCGAAATACTGGATTAATTGACGCAAGAAGTGGCGATTTGCTTGAAAGTTTCGCTTCCTCGTCGCGATTGTTTACAGCGCTCACTTTGATACGCGAAATGTCTGTTGCGCCGGTAGTTGCGGAAAGCGCTTCGGAAGATTTTGCTTCGGAAGATTTTGTTTCAACATCTTCAGCAGTACCCACTTCAGCAGCACTCGCTCCAGAACCAGCAGCTTCAGCAGCACTCACTTCAGCATCTTCAGCTTTCACATCTGGCACAAGCTCAACCAAACGCGCACCCAACGCCTCAACCAGCTCACGGTCATGCGTCACCACAATAATGCTCACACCCTCGCTACGAAGGCTTGCAATCAAGCGAATAATTTGCAACCAAGTTTTGCGATCCTGCCCAAAAGTCGGCTCGTCCAAAATCAGCACACGCGGAGCCGCAGCAAGCGACGCCGCCACAGTCAGACGACGCTTTTCACCTCCCGAAAGCGTGTACGGATTCGCCTTCGCGTAACGAGCCAGACGGAATCGCTTCAGCAACTCCTGAGCCTTCGCGCGCGCCTCATCCGCCGAAACACCCGTGCGAAGCGGCCCCAACATAACCTCATCCAACACCGAACCACACGCAAACTGATGCTCCGGATTCTGAAAAACGTACGAAATGCGCTTCGCCAAATCAGGCGACTTCCACTTCATTGGATCCGTACCATTCGCGCCTTGAGCAAGAGCATCACTCGCCACAACCTCGCCGCTTACTGCCGGCAAAAGACCAGCCAAAGTGAGCGAAAGCGTTGATTTTCCAGCACCGTTCGCGCCGACCAAAGCCGTAATCTGTCCGGCTTTAAACTCAAGATTGATGTGACGCGCAATCGGCTCGCTATTATGGCTGATTGCGAGGTCCTTCGTGAAAAGTAGCACTTCTCCGTAGCCTTCTGCTGGATCGCAGTTTTCGTAATATTTTTCAGAAGATTCTGCATTTGCGGAAGAATTACTTACGGAAGATTCATTTGCAGAAGATTTTACGTTTTTCTTGTAGCGTTCCGGAAGCCAAATACCCAGATCCTCAAAGTCCAAATCGGTGCGATTAAACACCTCGTCTGGCGTGCCGTCCGCCACAATCACTGTGCGCGAAGAAGCCACGCGCGCAATATCGTCATCGTGAACGGTTTCGTTGTTCGCAGCTTTTCCGTTCGCAGCTTCATCATTCTCAAGCCCAAGCACAACCACGCGGTCAATCATGTCAATCCACGGCTCCGCGTGATGCTCCACAAGCACCATCGTGGCATGCGTCGAATCCAAAACCGCGCGCACAGCACCCACAATCTGATGCGTGCCATCCGGATCCAAATTCGCAGTCGGCTCGTCCAAAAGCAGCACGCTCGGCTGCATAGCGAGCGCGCCAGCAAGCGCCAAACGCTGCATCTGACCGCCACTTAAATGCGAAGTTGAGCGATGCAATTGCAAGCCATCCAACCCAACTTCTTTAAGACTTTTGCGCACGCGATCCCAAATCTCGTTGCGCGGAACGTTCATATTTTCCGGACCAAACGCAACGTTATCCCCCAAACGCTGGAAAATCGCCTGTGCATCCGGATCTTGCAAAACCAAACCAACTCGACCGCGCGCACGTCGAACCGGCACGCCGTCAACCAAAACGCAACCCTCACTCACGCCACCATCGGCATCTTCGACGAGAGTGGTTTGCTGGGATTTTGCGCTATTTTTCGCCACAAAATCATTGCCAATAAGACCTGCCGCGCCGCTTAAAATCGTGGATTTACCGATGCCTGATGCACCAAGCAGCAACACGCGCTGCCCCGCCTTAATCGTGAGGTCCAACCCGCGCACAGCAAAAGCGCGACGGGAAGCATGACGATAACCCCAATTCTCAAAACGAAGTTCAGCGTTACTTGCGTTAGAAGCGTTATCACTAGCTCTACTTGCGTCACTAGCGTTGCTGATACTCTTGCGATCACTTAAATCTGTTGGAAGGAAAGTTTCAGATTCTTGCGATTGAGTAGCATCAGGCATAGTAAATCCTTTATGGCAATGATAGATTTTAGTTATTTCTTAATACGTTATTCGCTATTTTTCGCGTATTTCGCGACCGGACACAAACTGATCCAACGCGCCGGTCTTAGCGATTCCCACATACAAGAACCACATTAAAACACCAGCAAACACAATTCCGGAAACCACTGTGCTGGCGAAGTATGGAAGACCATACTTGCCGAATACGCTAACAGCCTGCAACTTACCGAGGAAGGTGTAACCCCAGCAACCAATACCAGTCAATGCGCCGGAAAGAATCATTGTGTTCAAATTCCACTTCTTGTAAGCGAAAATAATGAACGCAATTTCAGCAAACAAACCCTGAACCACTGCAATAGCGAAGGTTTCAGCACCACCCCACTGATTGCCCATCAAAGCTTCGAGCACGCCAGCTACGACTTCAGCGTAAATAGCAGCACCCGGCTTACGCACGATTACTGCGGCCAAAGGAGCAGCGAAGAGCCAAAGACCGTTAATAAGACCTGCAAAACCTGGAAGAATGCTGTTTAGCGCAGTCCATGGAACCTCACTAAAAATGGCAACAACCCAATAAATAAAAGCAGAAACAACGCCAATTACGGAAGCAACTGCGATGTCTGCAACACGCCACTGCATGTTGGACTGATAATTTTCTTCTGACATAAAAATGTGCCTTTCTTGTTACGTGTTGCAATGCGTTACATTGTGCGCAATGCAATATTTTGCGTTACATGTGTACATTACGATGTTGTGCGTCAAACGCGTTACATCGTGATGCGTTACATGCAATACTTTGCGTTACAAAGAAACCTTGCAACACCTCTCCAGGCACGGGAAAAACAGACCTCCGTGCGCCGGTATTACCCGGATTCACGTTCAAGCGGTTTTCTCTCAGCTCTGAATGTTCACGCTTGCATAAGCGAGATAACACAGAGCACCCGTGTCGATTGACGATTGTACGGCACTGCGTCGACGCCAACCCTCCAAACGCGCGCGCTGTGCTGCGCTCAAGCAGGTCGTCGCATCAATAAAAATGTGCGCAAGCGACGAACAAACGCCACTTACGCACGCAACAATAAGGCTAAAACACTAAAATTTACTTAATTTACTTACCGCGCATTGCACGACGGCTGATGCGCTGAGGACGCGTTGGATCGATGCCCTTCGGAATGCCAAATCCACTCTTGCTTTGCAACGTGCGCAAACGCTCATTCAAAATCGCAAGCTCTGTCTTAGTAAGGAAGAATCGGCGGTTCGGATGAATTTTATCGAACAACGCAAACTTGTGCTTCACAGGCTGTAGCGTCTTCGAGCGCAACACCTTTCCGCGCAATTCTTTAAGCTTCACCTGATTTTCGCCATTACCAACAGCAATACGGTATACAGGTATATTAGATCCGGCAGTAACGCTTTTAATAGCGTGCTCCTGTCGATCCATAGCATGCATTAAACGCTCGTAATTACCCTCACCAACGAGGAAAATTCCGTTAAAACCAGTGCCTCGCCAAAGCGCATCCTTCGTGCGCGCGTCCACCCACACAGGCTGCTGCGGAAAAGTAAAACCGCCCTTATTAATCGCAGAAATAATGCCAGCAGCCGCACCCGGGCGACCTTCCAACTTTGCGTAACCAACTTTATCTGCACGCTTCGTAAGCACAACAGTAAACAGCAGCAAGCCAAGCATCACCGCTGTAATAAACATCATAATCCACATCAAAATGGACCAACGAGATACAATTCCAAGAATTACAGCAACCAAAATCGGTGCAGCAAACGCGCAAGACAACCACAAAGGCAGCTGCTTATCGTCAGAATGCGTGTACTTATAAATACGTATAATCTGCGAGAACATGCCCTGCTTTTTCTTAGGCTTCTTCATACCTTGCGTCGCGCTCTGAGACGCGCCTTGCGATTTGCTTTGTGCTTTATCTTGTGCCATGCGTTTACCCCATGATATTCGCGTTATTTTGAGTATCTCAAATAATAATAGTAGCTTGTGCAAATATTAATAAATTTGCACTTACTTGTGCACTTACTTGTGCACTTACTTTTACACTTACTTTTACACTTACTTCGGCCAGTTACCACGCTTTGCGCTACTCGGCTTAGGCAAACGCCAGCGACGAAGCTGCATAGCGCGGCTGAATGCATACATGCCGGAACGCGATTTGCGCGACACAGCCACATCGCCAAAACGACGAATCAGCTCCTTACGCAACTTACGCCACATAACAAACATGTCAATTACAGATGCAAACAAATACGCGTACAAGAACACTGCAAAAACAAAATAAACAATCACAAATTTAGATAGCGCAAACAAGCAAATCATAATCAACACTGCAACTGGTATGAAAAACTCGCCAATATTAATTCGAGCATCCACGTAATCGCGAATATACACACGCCACGGAAGCTGCTCAATTTTTGGCATATGCGCCAAATCGCCAGTGCGCATTGCGTTGTATTGCAAATTCTCAGATTCGCGAAGACGAGCGCGCGCGCGTTTTGCACTTTCCTTGCGATCTGCCGGCACTAGTGGACGAAGCTTTTGCGCCTGAGCAGCGTTGCGCTTAGGAGTCGGCGCGTTTTTTTCGCGAGATTTCGTCGCTACGGACGATTCTGCATCCGCTACTTTCTTTTGCGACGAAGGAGTAGACGCGCCCTCATTATTGGCAGTTTTCTTTGCAAATGGATTCCATGTCATGTTTGCAGATTACTCAACAGACTAGACGCATGCAGACGCGGCGGAAACGGCAGAAGCGGCAGAAACTTTACAGCGTTGCAAAGTTTCTGCCGCCTTCGCGCAAAATTAGCCAGAATTACTCGCCCAATCGATCCAAAAGCAGCGCTTCCGTCACAATATTTCCGCGCAAACCAGAAAGCGAAATCGACTCGTTCGGGCTGTGTGCATTAGACTTAGGGTCTTCCGGACCCGTCACCAGCACCTGCGCCTTCGGGAAGATGCGCTGAAGCTCAGGAATAAACGGAATCGAGCCGCCCTCGCCCTTGTTTACCGGCTCCACGCCGAAAGCATCGCGCATAGAAGCGAGCGCATCCTTCGTTGCAACAGCATCCGGATCCATTGCCCAACCCATGCCGTTATCAATCGGCTCTGCAGTAACTTCCGCACCAAAAGGCGCGTGAGATACCAAGAAGTCACACAACGCTTTTTGCGCTTCTTCCGGACGCTGCGAAGGCGCGGTACGAAGCGAAAGACGCAACTTAGTTTCGTGCGCAATCACATTAAAACTGCCCTCAACAGGATGTGCGTCCATGCCGATTACCGTCAGGCTTGGCTTAGTCCACATGCGCGCGGCGAGAGAACCGGTGCCTGCAAGCTTATAAGAATCGACCACGGAAGCGTCGGCGCGCACTTGTGCTTCGTCCAAATCGCGCTGCAAACCGCCAACCGGTTCCTGTGCTTCAATTCCAGGAACTGCCAAGTCGCCAGCTTCGTTGTAAAGCGAGGCAATAAGCATGGAAGCGAGCGTGTAAGCGTCCAAAATCGGACCGCCAAACTGTCCAGAATGCACTTGATGACCAAGTACTTTAACCCTTACATCCACGTCGGTATTTCCACGCAAACTCGTTGTAAGACTTGGGATTTCGGCGGACCAATTGCCGGAGTCGGCAACGATAATTACGTCGGATTCGAACTCGTCTTTATGCGATTCAATGAACGGGATGAAGCTTGGCGAGCCCATTTCTTCTTCGCCTTCGATGAAAACCTTAATATTTACGCGCAAATCGTCGCTTAGTGCGCGCAAAGCTCCGTAGTGAATTGCGATTCCGCCGCCGTCGTCAGCTGAGCCGCGTCCGTAGAGGCGACCGTCGCGCTCTGTGCCTTCAAATGGGTTTGTGTTCCACTCGGATGGGTCCGGAACAGGCTGCACATCGTGATGCGCGTACAGCAAAACCGTTGGCGCACTTGGGTTTACGATACGAGAGCCGACCACTTCAAAAGCCCCCGGAGTGCCGTCCGGATTCGTGGACTGCTCAACGCGCGCGTCAATACCAACCTCACGCAATACCCCAGCCACGTATTGCGCGGACTTTTGCATATGCTCGCCGGCAATACCCTTAGCAGAAACCGCAGCCAGCGAAATCTTCTTATTCAACACGGAAACTACATCATTCCAGGCGTTTTGCACGCGAGCGCGCACGTCTTCGACAGCCAAACCTGCCATAAATCCTCCCAACTAAAAGTAACAGAGCGGTAATTGATACCTGTAAAACTATACCTACAAATTTAAACTATGTCCGCAAACACGAGGAAACGCTCGCACTATAAGTGCTCGCTTATAGCGCGAACGTTACCTCACATTTGGAGCGCTTAGATTAGCGGTCAGCCCTCTCAATGCGCGCGGCAACCCAATCGACGATATAAGGTGCGCACTGCTCAACCTGATCCATCGCAACTTCGAACTCGCGAGGACCTCCGTACCACGGATCAGCCAAGTCAAGCAACATCTCGCGACCAGGCTGCGGCTTAGGAATCGATGGATCAAACGCGCGGTACATGTGCACAAGTTCGCGCTTTTGCGGCGGCAACAAACGCAAAAGCGAGTGCATATGCGAAGCCGTCATAGGCAAAAACAGGTTCGTTTCCGCAATTTCATCCGCTTCAATTCGATGCGCAAAATGCGACGCAGGAATCCTGTATCCGCGCTTAGTTAATTCCCTTTGCGCGCGACGGTCAATCGGATTTCCGTACTCTTCGTCGCTTACACCGCTGGAACGCACGGCAACAACGTCACCCAATCCCCTCAATTGAAACTCGTTGCGCAACACAATTTCCGCCATTGGCGAGCGACAAATATTGCCTGTGCAAACCGTCATAACGGTATATGGGTGACGCGCGTCTACCTTGATTTTGCTTGATTCTTCAGTCATGCTTCCTCGTTTATTTTGCTGTCTCGTTTATTTTGCTGTCTCGTTTATTTTGCTGTCTCGTCTACTTTGCGATTTCTCGTTTACTGAGCAGGCTCATATACCATAAACCGGTATCGTGCAGGATTGCTTTCGCTACCAACTTTCAGCGGCGCTTCCTCAAACTCGCCTTCGCGCGCAACATGCCATTTTCCTGCATCAACTAATGCATGAATATTCGGAGCAAATGTGTCCGCTGCAACTTTCGCTTCAATTTGCGTTACGTAAGCTGCGTCTGCGTGATAATTCGCAAGCATTTCGCGCAAAATCGCAGCTCCGCCAATAACCCAGATTGCTCGTCCGTCTAAAGGCGAGTCTTGAGATACGCTTTCCTGACTTTCCAGCACTTCCCTATTTTCCAGCCATTCGCGCGCATAATCTAAAGCCGCATCAATGCTAGTAAAACTACGCGCTCTATCCGCCACAAAATCAGGATTATGCGTAACAACAATATTTTCGCGCCCCGGAAGCGGACGGAATTTCGGCGGCATCGCATCCCATGTACCGCGACCCATAATCACAGGGCAACCGATAGTCATCGCCTTAAAATAGCGCAAATCCGGCGAAAGTCGCCACGGCATGCCTCCGTTTACGCCCATCGCGCCGGGCCTGCCGTCCAAACCAAAAGCCTCGCCCCAAATCAGTCGCACAGGGAAATTATGTGACACGCTGTTTGCCATATACGCACCTCACACGCTAAATCAAGCAAAATAATTCGCAATTATCACACAGCAACCGGCGCTTTAATCGTCGGATGATGCTTGTAATCAATCACCTTAAAATCGCTGTAATCGTAGTCAAAAATCGAATCCGCCTTACGAATTTCAAGCTGCGGATACGGGTATGGCTCGCGCGAAAGCTGCTCAAGCACCTGCTCAACGTGATTGTCGTAAATATGGCAGTCGCCGCCCGTCCACACGAACTCACCCGGCTCCAAACCTGCCTGCTGAGCCATCATCATCGTCAAAAGCGAGTAGGACGCAATGTTAAACGGCACGCCGAGGAACATATCGCAAGAACGCTGGTAAAGCTGGCACGAAAGCTTGCCGTCGGCAACGTAGAACTGGAAAAGCGAGTGGCATGGTGGCAACGCCATATGCTCAACTTCCGCAGGATTCCAAGCGCTAACAATCATGCGGCGAGAATCTGGGTGATTCTTCATAAGATCCAGAACGTTTGCGATTTGGTCGATTGTGCGGTTTGGATTTTCCGCTGTCGGAGCCGGCCAACTCCTCCACTGCACGCCGTAAACAGGGCCCAAATCGCCGTTTTCGTCCGCCCACTCGTCCCAAATATGAACGCCGTTTTCTTGCAACCAACGCACATTACTCGAGCCTTTAAGGAACCAAAGCAGCTCGTACGCAAGTCCTTTGAAAAACACGGTTTTCGTGGTAATCAGCGGGAAGTATTTGCTAATATCGAAGCGAATTTGCTGACCAAAAAGTGAGATTGTGCCAGTGCCGGTGCGATCTGATTTTAAAGTGCCTTCCGTAAGGATTTTTCGCACTAAATCCTCGTAAGGAGTTGGGATGCTGGAAAGCGGTTTTTGTGGTACGCGCGCGCGAATTGCGGCAAGTTCTTCTTCTGTTAAAGCCATGCTGCCATGTTAACAAAGTGCTAATAAATTTAAAGAATCGCGCTCGTAAAACCATATGCCTACCGCGCAAAACGCTAACTTCTGCAATTGAACGCAAAGTTACAATCCTTACGATAACATGAACAAATACGACTACAGCAAAGGAGCAAAAATGTCTAGAAGATTATGGGTTGAGCGCGCAGAAGACGGCACTTGGGAAGCACACAGCGACGACGGTGCAAGCCTTAAGTTTGGCCGCGGCGAAGGCATGTTTAATCCGGTTGAGCTGATGCAGATTGCTTTAGCCGGCTGCACCGCGCTTAGCAGCCAGTACGCGGCTGAGCAGGCGGTTGGCGAAGGTGCCGGCGCGCGAGTTGTGGTAAACGGCACGTACGACGCGGAAGAAGGCACGTACTTGCGTTTTCAAGAAGACGTCACTCTTGACGCAACTTGCGCAAAACCTGCACTCAGCCAGGAAGATGCGGCCGCGCTTAAAGAGCGCATGGAACGTCATATTTCCAGGGGTTGCACGGTTAAGCATACGCTCGAAAATGGGGCGAAAGTAAGCGTAAACGTTACGGTTCGACGCTAGGATAAGCCAAAAGTCGCGAAAAATCACACTAAACTTGCACTAAACTTGCACTAAAATTCACCACGTGTGGCACAATTGAGTACACAAGATATTTGCGCAATAATGACGCTACGCATGCATGTATGCAACCGGAGGAAACTTTGAAAATCGCTATTTTTACAGAAACGTATCCACCGTACATAAATGGCGTCGCAACACAGTCTTACATGCTCAAAAAGATGTATGAAGAGCTCGGGCATGAAGTGCTAGTAGTCACGGTCGGCTCCGAAAAACAGCGCAAAACCAAGCTTGAAGATGGAGTTGTTTACGTTCCAGGCATATTGCTTAAAAAGCTTTACAAATACCGCGTTGCCCTTCCGATTGGTCACATGCGAAAGCAGCTGCCGCTTAAATTTAAGCCGGACGTTATTCATATTCAAAACGAATTTGGTATTGGCGAAATCGGCTTGGAAGTAGCAAAAAAAGAGCATATTCCCGTTATTTATACGCTTCACACGGAATACGATAAATTCCTGTTTTACATTGGCTTAAAGCATTTTACTGAGTTCTCTCGCAATATTTCGGCGAAATATTTTATGCGATTCTCGAAAAATGCCACAATTATTACGAGCATGTCTCCTAAAGCACAGGCATATATTGACCGTCAGAAGGTTGATAAAAAAGTGATTGTGCTGAATAACGCTGTGGAATATAAAAAGTTCCTACCAACACCTGAACGACTTGCATTCCGCAAAGCTTTCCGCGAAAAATATGGCGTTTCTGACTCTACTAAGCTGTTTGTTTTCGTTGGTAGAATCGGTGCTGAAAAAAATATTTCAGAATTAATTGACAACTTTATGTATTGCGATTTTCCTCGCGAAAAAGCGCGCTTATTTGTTATTGGCGGCGGTCCTGATTTGGAATCGTTGCGCAAGCGCGTGGCAGATAATGGTTTTGACGACAGAATTTGCTTGCTTGGGCCTATTGCTCACACGGAAATTCCAAAGTATTTGCACGCAATGGACTACTACACAACCGCATCACTTTCCGAAATGCACTCACTTTCGATGTTAGAAGCAATGGCTTCCGGTCTGTTTGCGCTTGTAAAGCATGATGTACCGAATGAGAAGCAGATTATCAGCGGTCAAAACGGGTATCAGTGGGATACTAAGGAAGATTTTAAAACTGTTTTTAGTAAAGTTTTGAATATGAGCGAGACTGAGCAGGCTCAGCTTAAGGCGAACGTGCTCGAGTATTCGAAAAATAACGATTTTAAGAGCCAAGCACTTGAGCTGCTTAAGATTTACAAGCGCGCAATCGAGATGAACAAAGAGAAGCTCGCTGAAAAGAAAGCTAAGCGAGATGCCAGACGCGCGCGTTTTATGCTGAAAAAGCGCGAGAATACTGAAGCGGAGTCGCAAGAGCCGCAAAAGCCGCAAGACTAGATGACCTGCGCGCTCCAAATGTGGGATAAAATCCCCGGCAAATGTGGTCAGCTTCGGCAAAACCAACAACAAACGCCAGTAAAAACTCCGGCAAATGTTTCACTACGCCGGTCTTCAGACACGCGCGCAGCGCGACGACCTGCTTTCGCGCTGCGATTTTAGCGCGCGAAGGCAATTCGGAGCGGAAACTCGCTTAAGTTGGAAGTCCAGTGGACTTCCAACGCGAGTTTCGCGCGCGAGCGTAATCAGCGCGAGCGCAATCTGCACGAATGTCTCAAAACAAGCAAAATGAGACCCTAACGCAGTACGCAATCTGCACTAATGTCCGAAAACAACCAAACAGAGACAATAACGCAGTAACTCATCTGCACCAGTGTCTCAAAATGGGCAAAATGAGACACGCGCGCAGAAAGCAAGTCAACGCTAGTAATTCAGTGCTCAAGCAGGTCGTCAGCGCACACAAAACACAACCTAGTTTCTAAAGCATAACCACACAAATCTGTCCTGCCTTCGTCAATCGAGACGAAGGCAGACCTCGCTTGCGTTGAAAGCACACCGTGCTTTCAACCCTAAGCAAGCTCGGCGCTCCGAGTTGCTTTCGCGCGCGCTGTGCTGCGCTCAAGCAGGTCGTCGCAGCAACGCGAGCGTTATCCCAAGCAGTCGTTGCATTATCGCAGCGGATCGATTGTTTGTTCAATCTCCTTAGCAGCTTCTTTACCAGCCTTCGGCACATCAACCTCATGCACTCCGGAAATATCGTCAATAGACGCTTCAGAATGCTGCTTTTGCGCTGCCGCAACCTGAGCTGCACTAAATTCCACATACTTGCGCGGCACAACGTACACAGGCCTCGAAGAATGCTGCAACAATCCCTGGCTAATCGAGCCAAGCAGCAAACCGGTAAAGCCACCGCGACCGCGAGAACCAACAACCACAAGATCATGATTCAAACTAGCTTGAGTCAAAGCTTCAACAGCAGAACCAGGCACAACAGTTCGATGAATTTGCAAATCCGGCAAACGCTGCAAAATTGGCTTCACGCGCTCCTCAAGATCCTCCATGTACGAGCCCATAACAGCGGTGTCGCCCTCAGCACCTTGCACTCTTGGCACTGCGGAAATAACATCAAGCTCAGCATGCCAGCTATCCGCCAAATCAGCCGCAATTTCAAGAGCTTTAAGCCCCCACTTTGACTCGTCAGAACCAACAGCCACACGCGTAATCGTATTATTCAAATGAATACGCTGACCGTCATCGTCAGTGTAAGGCACAACCACAATTGGGCAATACGCATAAGCTGGAAGCGAAGAACTAGTTGTGCCGAGCAAACGCTCTGCTAAGCCACCTTTGCCGCGATTGCCAATCACAATAAGCTGATAGTTACGAGAAAGCTCCACGAAAACCGAGGAAGGATCACCCGTAACAATTAGCGTAGTCGCGTCAACACCCTGCTCAAGAGCAACAGCTTTTGCTTTAGATAGAATTTCTTGTGCATCGTGATGAGCTGCATTATCGTCACCAATCGCAGTGTAAGTGGCATCAAAAGAAACAGCAGCATAACTTGGCAACGAATAAGCGCAAACAATTTGCAATTGCAACCCAGCATGCTTTGCATAATTTGCAGCCCACCAAACCGCTTTATAGCTCGCGTGTGAGCCGTCAACTCCAACCAATACAGCTTTTTCTGGGATCATTGCCAACCTCCTCATACTTGCACTTGCGACAGCAGCGTCACTCGCGCACAACTTGTAAATACTATTGTAGCGTAATTTTAGATTGAGTGTTGGCCAGTTTTGCGATATATGACTACAGAAACTCTACAGAAGCTATAGAAACTACAGAACGCGACGAATAGAGTATCCGCCTGGGAACACGCAGCGGATAGGATCATACTTAGTGCCAGCAAGCTGCGAATTAATTACCATGCCGTTACCAACATAAATAGAAGCATGCTGCGCATTCGCGATAATATCTCCAGGCTGCGCTTGAGCCAAACTTGGGATTGGGGTTCCAACAGTTGCCTGCGCTCCAGAAGTACGAGGCAAAGAAATACCAACACTAGCAAAAACATACTGCACAAAACCGGAGCAATCCCATCCAGCAGGAGTATTGCCACCACTACGATACGGAACTTTGCCTAAGAATTGAGTAGCAAAATTCAAAAGAGAGGCAACAGACTTACCGTCAGGAGGAACTACAGAAGCAAGAGGAACCTGCTCAGCACCACTGCGGAAACCAGAACGGCTTGCAGCGGCATTTCCAGCAAAAGCACGGCGTGCCGTTTCAGCAGCTTGTTCGCTAGGAGTCTTAGTTTGAGGTACATTCAAGCTTTCTATACCACCCCAATGGGAATTTGCGTCGACATCAGTAGAAGTAGATTCAGTTAAAATATCGCGACGCACATTCGTCACCTTTGGAAATGCGCGCGTAGAAGTGACAGCTGAGTCGGAAAGCTCATGCGAAGATTCTGCCATGGCGAATGGCACCATAACAGTAAGCATTGAAGCTGCAGCGGCAGCTGATACAAAAACTGAGAAAATTCTACTTTGTTTTAGCATACTTTCCGTAGTGTATCATCTGGGTATTACATACGAGAAAAATAGCAACGCCAGTAATAAACAAACTAATTTTAGTAACAAACAAAGCAGCTCTAGTAACGAAGCTTCAGTAATGCAGCTTTAGTAATGAATAAACTGATATTGAGAAACTTTCTTAGCGTCAAACTTGCGCGAGAAAGTTCGTCCTTGGTAAGAAGCGCCACATTCAGAAGTTTCAATAGAACCGTCTGAATTAATTTTTTCAACAACTGCAACGTGCCCATAGAATGGATCAGAACCAGCCTGACCCGAGCGGAACACCATGATATCGCCAACATGACGAGCGGAATTATCTACCCAATAGCCAAGACTGCGCGCAGAATCAGCCCACATATTTCCGTTACCAAAATGCGAGCCAACAGGCAAACCTAACTGATGGCGGCGAATATACACCCACCACGTGCACTGGCTGAACTCATACGCGTTACCGGTATCCCCAGTTGCGTGATTTGGATTAAAGCCCTTCGGCAAAACGTCAAAGTCTTTATCTATCAACAAAGCAACCTTAGGATTATTCGCAGCAGAACGCGACATTTCCGCAATATTAAAGCCTGAATCAGAACCTAAATTCCACGAATCAAACTTCGAAGATATAGTAGAAAAAGTGCCAGGTTGTACTGAATTAGCAACCTTATTGGCTAAGTTTCCATGCTTCGAATCCGAGCGAGCAGAACTATCTTCATTCGCGCTATTTGCAGCATCAGCAGAGCCCGCATTATGCGATTTTTTAGCAGCATTCTCAATAGAGTCAACAGCATTATTAATAGTCGCCATAGGATCAAGAGACTCGCGCTGGCTAGAACGCGAAACTGTTGAAGATGCGTCGCCAACTGCAGTCATAGACGGCTCAAATTCGGAAGCGCGAGCATCAAAACTATTAACCTTAGTTAAAGCCATAGTAGCTGCAACAGTACCAACCATTGCAACAAGAGAAGCCGAAAGTATTACATTGTGACGACGCTCATTAGCAAGCTTAGACAACCTAAGCGCGCGCCTGCTTTGAGGAACAAGCTCCTGCAAACGCTCAGAAACAGCTTCTGGAAGCTCTACAACAGCACCATTGCTAGTAGCAACCGCAGCCAAACGCTCACTAACACGATTAGCCTGAACAGAACGCATACCGCGCACACTATGCGCACCATGCGCGCCATGCTGAGCTACAAACAGCGAAAGCGGCGAATCACCACGCCTCTTTGCTTTTGTGGCACCATGTGCAGCATGTCTCATACTAATCACTTTCTTATGTTAAACGTGGAACGCAGCGCACAAACGCTACACCCCCAACTGATTTTCTTCCAATCTTCTATGTGAAAGGTTACAACGTGGTTAGGATGTAAGAAACGCACACAACCTAAATCCGCCAATTTTCGCGCTTAAGCTGCACTTGTCACACTTAGACTTCGGTAAGTTGTATGGTTGGAAGTATGAAATTTGCACCTATAGTTAATCCTGATGCACGAAAAGCAGCACCAAAACCGCTGCGCGTTGATTTGCGAAAGGTTTTTGCTATAGGAACGATCGCGTGGCTAGTCGCAACAATGATTGCGCTTATCGTTGCGTTATTGCATATTACAACTTGGTTTCCTGTGCTGTTTTGCGTATCGGGAACAATTATTGGCGTTCTGCTATTAATCTGGGAACATTTTGACCGCTGGGACTACAGGCGCTTAGGAAAATAGTTTATTGCTGATTTGCTAACTTGCTGATTTGCTAACTTGCTAACTTGCTGCTTATTTATTTGCAATTGGTAGCGCAAAACTTACGGTAGTACCCTGCCCCGGCATACTCCAAAGCGTAATATTTCCGTGGTGCGTAAGTGCCACATGCTTAGCAATTGCAAGCCCTAAACCTACACCATCCTGGCTTTGACTATTTTGATTATTCGCACGATAGAATCGTTCAAAAATTCGCGACTGATCTTGCAAATCAATGCCAACTCCGCGATCTACAACACGAATCACAGCGTATTGACCATCTGTTGAAAGTGACGCAGATAGCGAAACTGTAGAATTTTTTGGAGAATACGTAATTGCATTCTCAACTAATTTCCGCACTGCAGCTTGAATTTGCGAAATTTCACCGCGCACGCATAAGTGCGAATCGACTTTTGACACGACGCGTACGCAACAATCCTTAGCAAACGCAGCAACTTGATTTTGCACATACGACAAAACATCATTCAAAGAAAATACTTGCGCAGAATCTAAATCAATAGGATTTTGAGCGCGAACCAGCCATAACAAATCTTCAAGCATGTGCTCAAGTTTCTTGGAAGATTTACCGGCAATTTGCGCAATATCTTTAATTTTTTGCGCAGATACCTGTTCGTTTTGCAAAACTTTCGTAAGCTGAGTTAAGTTGCGAGTAGATCGCATTAACTGCTCAGAAACGTTGGAAATAAAGTCGTCGCGAGTTTGCGCAAAACGGTGAGCTGCACTCGTATCCTCAATAATTACAACTACAATACCGCCTCCAATGCTTCCAGCCGTAACAGTAAGCCAATTAGGGCGCGAAACAGTGGTTGACTCTTGAGGATTTGCAGTTATTGACACATAACGCTCAGGGGTCGAAGTAACCAAAGAGAAGCGCTCGAATCCGCCAGAAGCGCGTACGGAATTAACAGCTTGAAGAACGCGAGGCTGACATAGAGAATCATCGCTAACAACACCCAGCAAATAAGCTTCAGAACTTGCGCGAATTACGTCATTGTTGGCATCAATTACAACAGTTGGCATGTCGAGCATTGCCAAAACTTGGGACGCGTCGTCGCTGATGTCGTCACTTGCGTTGTCGCTGATGTCGTCGGTTATGTCGTCGCTTTCGTCATACTTTGCGCCATACCTTGCGCCACGAATATAATTAAACGCTCGCTTAAAAAGACGCAAAACTGTAGAAAACCAATCCGACATCAACACACACAACGAAAGCACAACGCACAACGCAAGCACGCCGAAAGCAACAAATACAACGATCACAACCGCAGAAGAACCTTGAGGCATACTCCTATAATCTCATATTTTGCGCGCTTTTGTAACTATGCAACTAAAAAGCGGCAGAAACTTTACACGGCTGTAAAGTTTCGGTCGCTTCGTTACCAGCGTCGTCTATAATTACATAGGATGCCTGACTTATAGCAACGTGCAAACTAGGCGTTCAAATAAACTCACAGCACTGAGAAAGGACGCACCATGCGAGTAATTTTCAACGAAGAAATGAAGGCAATTGCTTCAAACATCGAGCGCATGGCAGAACTTGTAGCAAAAGCTATGAACGATGCTGGAAGCGCGCTTTTAAACGCGGATTTGGAAGCTGCTCAAACTGTTATCGATAAAGACGCAGACTTAGACGCTTTAGAAGCAAGCACTATTGACCAATGCTTGACTTTGCTTGCTCGCCAAAACCCTGTGGCAACGGACTTGCGCGAAGTTGTAGCTACAATGCGGTTAGCTGCAACGTTTGAACGCATGGGAGATTTAACAAGTCATATCGCTCAAATTACTAGACGAACCTGGCCTGAATCTGCTATTGCGCAAGAAGGACGCGAAACTATTGTTGCAATGGTTGATTTCTTGCACGAACTGTCAGGCCGCTTAACGACCATGGTTGCAAATCGCGATGTGCAAATGGCGGAAACTATTATTGCTGGCGACGATGCGCTCGACAAATTGCACGAAAAGATTTTTGAGCTGGTAGAAGGCGAAAATTGGAAGGGTACACGCAGGCAGTTAATTGATGTCGTTCTGCTTAGCCGCTTTATTGAGCGAATTGGAGACCATTGCGTTGCCGTCGCAAGGCAAATTGTGTTTATTGTTTCCGGATTCGATCCGTCCAAGAAGCCGGAGCCAGATAAAGACACGGTTGTAGCGTAAAGCGGTTACAGCGAAACGCGCTACGCACTTTCAAGTTACTCAAAGTGCGCACGAAAATAAAACGTGAATAAAAAAGTAGGTCTGCAAATTAATTGCAAACCTACTTTTATTGTAAAAGCTAACTTAAGCAAACCAAATCCAGCTTAATCAGAGTCTCACTTCTGACCCTGAGCAGCCACGGCAGCAGCGCCGGCAGCAGCAGCTTCTGGATCCAAATACTCACCGCGAGGCTTGATTGGCTTGAAGTTCTCATCCAACTCGTAAAGCAGAGGAATAGCGGTTGGAATGTTCACCTTGGAAATCTCTTCCTCGCTCAAGTTATCGAGCATCTTAACGATTGCGCGCAAGCTGTTGCCGTGAGCAGCAATCATTACAGTCTTGCCGGACTTAAGCTCTGGAATAATATCCGACTCCCAATAAGGAGTTACGCGAGTCACAACGTTTGCCAAAGCTTCAGTTTCTGGAACTGGATCGCCTGCGTAACGAGGATCATTCGTCTGAGAATACTCATCGTTTGGATCAATCTCAGGAGGTGGAGTTGCGTAAGAACGACGCCAAATCATGAACTTCTCATCGCCATATTCCTGACGAATCTCAGATTTGTTCTTACCTTGCAAAGCACCATAATGACGCTCGTTCAAACGCCAGCTGCGACGAACTGGAATCCACAAGCGGTCGGCTGCATCAAGCGCGTAATTCGCGGTATTGATAGCGCGGCGAAGCAAAGAAGTGAACACGATGTCTGGAAGAACGTTCTTCTCTTTAAGAAGCTCGCCACCATGCTTAGCTTCCTCAACACCCTGCTCAGTCAGCGGTACATCAACCCAACCAGTGAACTGATTGGTCTTATTCCATGCGCTCTGACCATGTCGGAGCAATACTAATTTGTATGTCATAGTTACCTAGTCTATTCGTTTCGTACGACTACTTACAAAAAGTAAACAAACATGAAAAATTTAATCAAAAAAGTCGCCGAACACTAAAATAGCATTCAACGACTTTTAAGATTAATTCAACTGATTATAACTAATACAACTAGCGATAATCACAACTAACGAAGTGGCTTCACGAGTGGGAACGTAATTGTCTCGCGAATAGTTGCGCCAGTAAGAGCGATCAGCAAGCGATCAATACCCATTCCCATGCCGCCAGCAGGAGGCATACCGACGCCGAGAGCCTCAATGAAGTCCTCGTCAATATCCATTGCCTCAACATCGCCAGCCAAAGCATCCTTAGCTTGAGCAACAAAGCGCTCGCGCTGCACAACAGGATCGTTAAGCTCGGAGTAGCCGGTTGCAAGCTCAAAGCCACGCACGTACAAATCCCACTTTTCGACCATTCCAGGCTTCGTACGATGACCTTTAACAAGAGGGCTAGTCTCAACTGGGAAGTCGCGCACAAACGTTGGCTCGTAAAGCTTATCCTCGTAGAAGTGCTCCCACAAGTGCTCAACCAACTTGCCGTGATTTTCCACGTCATCGCGCTCAACGCCAAGCTTGTCTGCAATCGCACCCAAATGCTCAACAGAAGTTTCCGGAGTAATCTCCTCGCCCAAAGCCTCAGAAAGCGAGCCGTACATGGTAATCTGCTTCCATTCGCCACCAAAATCGTATTCTTCGCCGTTGAGCAAAGTCACCTTAGTAGATCCGAATGCGTCTAGTGCAGCCTTCTGAATCAGCTCCTTGGTAAGAGCAGCAATCGTATCGTAAGTGCCGTAAGCTTGGTAAGCCTCAAGCATTGTAAACTCTGGAGCGTGAGTTGCATCCACGCCTTCGTTGCGGAAATCGCGGTTGATTTCAAACACGCGCTCAATGCCACCAACCAAGCAGCGCTTCAAGAAAAGCTCCGGAGCAATGCGCAAATAAAGATCAATGTCGAAAGCGTTCATGTGAGTTGTAAATGGACGAGCAGCAGCACCGCCATGAACCGTTTGCAACATTGGAGTTTCGACTTCCAAGAAGTCATGACTGTCGAAAGTGCGGCGAAGCGAAGCCACAGCGCGCGAACGCCTGCGAACCATATCGCGAATCTTCTCGTCCGCGATCATGCCAATATAAGGCTTGCGCGTACGAGTGTCGTCGCTTAATTCCTTATGCAAAGCCGGAAGCGGCTGCAAAGCCTTAGCCGCAATCGCCCACTCGGTTGCAAATACAGAAAGCTCGCCAGTCTTAGAAGAAATCACGCGACCACGAACGTACAAGTGGTCACCCAAATCCACCATCTGCTTAAAACTTTTAATGGACTCCTCACCAATTTCCTTCTTGGAAACCATCGCCTGAATCGTAGTACCGTCACCGGCAGAAAGCTTAACAAAGCACAAGCCGCCAGCGTTACGCAAGAAAAGCACGCGACCTGCAATACCAACCTCGGTATCGGTTTCTTCGCCTGCTTCAAGCTTGCCATCGAAATCAGCACGCACCTTTTCGATTGTGTCAGTAACGTTAAGATGCACAGGATAAGGCTGCACACCCTCCTTAAGCATCATTGCGCGCTTAGCAACGCGCATCTGTACCTGCTCAGGATGAGCTTGTGGCCCAAATTCTTTATTGCTTGGGTCGATTGCTTCATCCAGGGTTGCGCCTTCGTTTACGCGCTTGGAGATTGCCTCGTCTTGAGCGAGTAACATTTCGGCATGTTCAACAGTGTCAATTTCATTGACGGTATCTGTTGCTTCGTTTTCTGCTGCATTTTTAGCGGCAGATTCTGCGGCACTTTGCGCGGCAGACATTGCAGTATTGGTGTCAGTCATAAACGCTAATTGTAGCCAGTAGGTAATACAGGTTTTATACGCGACTTGCAGCGATAATTTGTAATATGTTTGCACAGAAGCTGTAGCGATAATTTGCGATATATTTACAAAGAAATTCCGCAGCCTGTAGCAATATGCTTACGCGGGACTTACTTTGCGTGACTTGCTTTGCGCGACTTGCACACGCTTTACAATAATTTGTATTAGCCAACCTGTAACATTACGGACGTTGTTGGAACTTTTATGCGCATATGCTTTCGCTAGTTTCAGCATCGGGCTGTAGCGCAGTTTGGTAGCGCGCTTCGTTCGGGACGAAGAGGCCGCGGGTTCAAATCCCGCCAGCCCGACTTTTGATTTTTGACATTACCCCCCGCAATCCGATGTTTCCTATACAAGGCTGTAAAATTTCTGCCGAATTAAGGCGCGTAGGCGATATTTCCTTTACACGTGCGTAAAGTTTCTGCCGCAATTTGCCGTAAAACGGCAGTTTCTTTACATGGCTGTAAAGTTGAAGTCGATTGATTGTGAACAAGCGCAATAGCAAGGGGGCTTTGATGGAGGACGCTGCGCAATTTTATAACGAGCTTGACGAAATGTTCGCGAATCACGCGAGCGCAGACGCGATTGAAACGTATCTTTTGCGAAAACTTACCGAAGCCAATCCCCTGCAACTGTCTATTCTCAACGAACTCATGGGCTTTTACCGTTCGCGCGGAGAGCACACAAAAAATCAGCCAATCATCAATCGCGCTCTAAATCTTGCAAACAAAATGCAGCTAGCTGGCACCGAAGCTGGCACAACCACACTAATTAACGCCGCCACAAGCCTCCGCGCGGCAGGCAGCTACGATCGCGCCGAAAAAATTTACACTCAAGCTCTTAACGAATCCACCGAAACGCTCGGCACTAAAAACCGCAAGCTTGCCGCGCTTCACAACAATCTTTCGATGCTTTACAGCGAAACCGGTCGCACGCATGATGCAATTGAGGAGCTTAATCAGGCGCTTGAAATTTTGCAAAATACGAGCACAGATCCTGAGCGCGACATCGATATTGCCGCCACGCACACGAATCTTGCGCTTGCGATGCTGCAGGAGTGTACGAAGGAGTGCTCGCATCCCAACACCAGCACAAACAGCAAATCCGCAACTCTTGAATCCGCTTTTGAACACGCTTCGGCCAGCGTTCGCATGTATATTGCGGGGAATAACGAAAATCAGCCGCACTACGCTTCTGCATTGGCAGGTTTTGCGCAAGTACAGTGCGCGCGCGGAGAGTACGCTCAGGCTGAGGAAAGTTACAGTAAGGCACTTGATTTGATTGCGAGATGCTACGGAAAAGATAGCGAATCTTACGCGATTACGGCAGAAAATTTGCGGCAGACGCGCGAGTTGGCAGAAAAAGTTACGAAAATATACGAAAAAGTGTCTGTAGGAAAAAATACAGAAGAAAATGCAGAAATAAACACAGAAGAAAATGCAGAACTATCTGCAGAAGTATCTACAAAAATTCAAGAATCAGCGAACCAACAAACAGAAAACCAACACGCAGCAACCCAGAACGAAGCAAACCATAACATAAAAACCGGCATGCAATTAGCGCAATCATATTGGCAAACTTACGGAAAAGCCCTACTAGCCAATCCAAAATTTGCAAAATACAAAAATCGAATTGCAGCCGGATTAGTTGGTCACGGATCGGAATCTTACGGTTTTGACGACGAGATTTCGCGAGACCACGATTTTGGACCAGGATTCTGCTTATGGCTTACCGACAAAGATTACGCGGAAATCGGCGCGGATTTGCAGACTGCTTACGACGCACTTCCGCGAAAATACGCCGGTTTTGGTTCTCGCAACGAAACACCGCGAGCAAAATCATGCGAAAGCAGCAAGCGAGTCGGAGTGTTCAGCATAAGCGAATTTTTCGAAAATCTAACCGGCTTCCCCACTGCTCCAAGCCAAAACGAGCCGCACTTATGGCTATCGCTAAGCGAGTTAACGCTTGCAGCAGCGACGAATGGCAAAATTTTCGCGGACCCTCTTGGAGAGTTCTCAAAGGCGCACCAAAGCTTCAAACTCATGCCGGACGACGTGCGAATCTCACTAATCTCGCGCAGACTTGGCATGATTTCACAAGCTGGCCAGTACAATTTCCCACGCATGATCGCGCGCAAAGACGCATCCGCCGCGTGGCTTTCTATCAACGAATTCGTGCGCGCGACCGCTTCAATCGTGTTTTTGCTCAACAATCCTGTAACCGCAGGCTACTTGCCCTACTACAAGTGGCAATTTGCAGCGTTGCGCAAGCTCAGCAATCGCATGGCTTCTAGGCTTCCGGAAGTATGCAGCAAACTTGAGTCGATAATGCGACTTTCTTCTGCTGCTTGCTTTGGCGGCGACGGCTCCGGCGGCGACGGTTTTGGCGAAGGCGGCAAGGGCGCTGGACTTGCGCAAAAGCAAGTTACGCAAATAATTGACAGCATTTGCGAGGATATTGTGCGAGAATTGCAATACGAGGGCTTAAGCGATTGCAGCGAAACTTTTTTGGAATGGCAGCGGCCGTACGTTGAAGCACATATTCACTCGCGCGCAGCATGTTTGAGGAGCTTATGATGTGCAATTTATCAACAAATCCGAAAGAAGAAAAGCCGAAAGCGCAAAATCCGAAAGCAGAAAAGCTTGCGGAAGAAATCACTAAACTCGAGTGGAATCAGTTCCAGCTTACAGAAAACGAAGGCGGACGCGCGAATTGCCAAGGAAACTGGCCAACTTTTCGCATTATGCGCATAAGTCAGTTTTTGGCGTGGCCGCTTGATTTGCAGGAGTCTTATAAACAGGATCTTGAGCTCGCGAATAGCGACGGCGGCAATTTGATTACGGAAAAGTATGCGCGAATGATGGAGTCGACTGCGCCGGAAATTTTTGAGCGCACGATTAAGCCTTATATTAAGCCGATTTTGGAGCCTAGAAAAAGCGCGCAGGAGCAGATTATTTTAACTCAAGTTGAGTGGGCTGCAGATTTTCGCAATTGCTACCCGCATTTAGGTCTTGCGATGCGCGTGCTTAAAACTAGCGAAGATACGGCAGAGAATACGTCTTTTGAAACCTATTTGCGAGGCGAATTAAGCACGTATTCTGACGCAACTTTCGCAAAATACCAGCGTTTTGTACATAACTTGCGCGCGGAAAACCTAAATCTTACGCAAATGATAATCGCGAATACCGTGCACATGTATGGCTACGATTCGCTCGAAGCGGCCGAGCGCGCGCAGATTAGAAATGCAGCTTAAGAATAAAGCAGCGACGCTGCAGAAGCTGCGCGAGAGTCACTTTCGAGAAAAAGCGTGGAAGCAGCGGAAAGACCGGCGTGTTGCAAAAATGCGCGATAAAGCATTACGTCGGGTTTGCGCAAATGCGATTCGTAAGATGCACAAACACCGTTTAACTCACCGAGTATTGGGCAAGTTTTGCGCGCGCAGTTTAACCAATCGCAAGAAGCGTTACCAAGTGCCCACACGCGCACTCCGCTCGCAATCAACTCACGCGCCACAGCCGAAGCATCCGCGCGCTCGCCAGCAAAACCGAGCTCGAAACGCTCAAAATACAAGCGATATAGCCACGTAACTGCCGGCCCGTGATGCTCATCAAACGAATCCATCGCTTGCTTGCTGCTCCACCCAGCCTCGCGCAATGACTCGTGAAACTCAAAACCCCATTCCGGCTCGAAACTAAAGAGCACTTCCCCAATAAAATCCGGATAATCTGCATCCAGAGTGCGGCGCACATCCCAATCTACAAGCAATTGCAAGTCGAAAACAACGTCAGTCATTCCGTGCGAAGCATACTCGCGGATACTATTTTTGCGCACATCACTTATTTCGCGAATATCACAGATACCGCTTGCACTAACTGCCTTTATTTCAGCGCCCATAATTCCCACTTGTGCAATACGTTGCTTTCAAAACAAAACAGCAAAACAGAAACAACAAAACGAAACAGCACGCCAACCAAATACTCACACAGTTGGCGGAATACCGGCACTCATCGACGCATCGCCAACTACGCCAGAACCGTACATTCCTGCAGCAAAATTCGCTTGCAAACTGTTGAGATTGTAGCCAAGCGCCTCAAGCTGCGCGCGACCGTCCTCATTAATGTTTTCAACGCTCCAACGCGGCTTCCACGTCCAGTCAATGCGGAACTCTTCGACCAAGCCTGCGAGCGCATTCGCACACTCATCCTCAATCAATTCAGTTAACGGACATGCAGGAGTGGTAAGCGTCATAGTAATAATTGCGCGCCCAAGCTCATCAATTTCAATGCCATAAACCAAGCCTAAATCAACCACATCAATGCCAAGCTCAGGATCCACAACATCGTGTAAAGCGTCTAAAATATCATCTTCTGTAACTCGGCCAATGTCATTTGCGCTTAAATTCGCAGGATGCGTTTCATGCGTCACCTCAGATGCCAATTGATTTTCTGCCATAATATTCCTTGCTTTGCTTGTACCAAATTTCGATTTTACAAGTTGCCAAGAATTTGCGGATTTAAGTTTTGCGAGGCTTTTGCAATGCTGTCTTTTAAGCCTTCCCACGCCAAAAGCGCGCACTTAATTCGCATTGGGTAGCGCGATACGCCTTGCAAAACCATTGCATCTTCCAGCGCATCTTCGTCCTCTTCGTTTTCAAAACCTTCTCCGCGAGATTCCATAAGTTTGTGGAAAAGCGCGTCTAATCGCAAAGCTTCGTCAACCGACTTTCCTTCGACTAAATCAACCATCATTGAAAGGCTTGCCTGCGAAATCGAGCAGCCATGACCATCCCACTTAATACTTGATACTATTGGTGTTTCGTCATTATTTGCGCTGCGCGAAAGCTCCACGCGCATGGTAACTTCGTCGCCGCAAGTTGGATTGAATTGGTGCGATTGACCTAAAGCAGAGTTTTCGTCAGATGTAACAGCACAACTTTCGTGAGTATTATTTAGGGTGATTTCGGCAGATTTTGTATTTTCTGCAGATTCTTGAGATTCTTCCTGCAATTCCGCTTGTGCGAGCTCATCCGTACTTTCGAAATGAGTTTTGCCATGCGGATTTCGCGCAGCATCCAAAATTACTTCTTGGTACATGCTTTCTAAGCCGTCACCAGCCGCATCTGAAAAACCAGCGCCCGCACCAAAACCAGCGCCCGCACCAAAACCCATATCAAACATACGCACTCCTTACCTACTTCCTAACTCGCTAACTATCCAACTCGCTCGCTAACAATATTATGCGCCAAAGTAGGCGCGAACGTGTGAGACTGCTTCAACAAACGCGCGAGCCTCGTCAACTGTGTTGTAAACACCAACAGAAGCGCGATTCGAAGCGTATACACCAAAATGACGGTGAATCGGCTGAGCACAATGATGCCCGACGCGAATCGCAATGCCTTGAGCATCCAAAAACTGTCCAACATCGTGCGGATGCACGCCCTCAACTTCAAAAGCAACTGTGCCAATTCGATTCTCTAAATCAGTCGGACCCAAAATGCGCACGCCTGGAACATCTTGCAATTTTAGCAATTCTGCAGCAATTTCCTGCTCATGCTCTGCAACTCGGTTCATGTCCAACGCACGCAACCAATCCGCTGCAACTCCGGCCGCAACCATTTGCGCAACCGGCTGAGTTCCAGCTTCAAAACGGTAAGGCACATCCATGTATTGCGCCGGCTTGTTAAGCCACGCAAGCTCCACCATTGAACCGCCGAAATTCGCCGGCGGAAGCGCGTCCAAAAGCTCGCGACGACCATACAAGAATCCAACTCCCGTAGGACCATACATTTTATGCGCACTAAATGCTGCAAAATCAACGTCTAACGCGTGAAAATCAACCGGAATATGAGGCACTGACTGGCATGCGTCAAGCACAAAAATCGCACCAACTTCGTGAGCGCGCTTGCAAATCGACGAAACGTCTGTAATAGCACCAGTAACGTTGCTAATATGCGTAACTGCAACAATTTTCGTGTGCTCGTCAATAATTGTTCGCAAATAATCTGCATCCGTACGCACACGACCGTCTTCTGTTACATCAATCCAGCGAAGCTCCGCTCCAGTGCGAAGAGCCAGCTCTTGAAATGGTAGCAAAACAGAATGGTGATCTGCGCGAGATACGACTATTGAGTCGCCTTCTCGAAGAGCAAAATTTTGGCGGAAATCACGCTTAAAATCAGCAGAATCGGCATAATCATCGCTGCATTTTTTGCAAATTCTCGCCTTCGCACTAGCGTTACCAATAGCAGTTGCGAGAAGATTAAGTGCGCCGGTCGCGCCCGGAGTAACAATAATTTCCTCGCTGCCAGCGTCCGCGCATGCTCCAACAAGCCGCGCAACTTTCGCACGCGCTTCTTCGAACGCAACCGTGGAAAGCGCCGCCAACTCATGCGCTCCCCTGTGCACACCAGCGTTAATTGTTTCGTAAAATTCTTTTTCGGCATCGATTACAACTTGCGGCTTTTGCGAAGTAGCTGCAGAATCCAAGTAAATCAAGGGTTTTCCGTGCACAGTATCGTGAAGCGAAGTGCCATGAACTGTGCGACTTAAAATCGGAAACTGCGAGCGCAAATCGCTAAATTCTCGCATAATATTTTCTTCAATCACTGTAGTCATATTCTAAGCCGTTATTTAAAACTATTATTTATAAACCGCGCTTAAGCCAGCGCCGACTCTGTTGCACCTTCCGGCAAGTACTTGTCGTAGCCTTCTTCTTCCAGCTCATCCGCAAGCTCCGGCCCTGCAGTCTTCACAAAGTGACCTTGCGCAAAAACGTGCACAATATCCGGCTTAATATACTTGAGGATTCGCGTGTAATGTGTAACCATCATAATGCCCAAACCAGTGTTCTCTTTGGCGCGATTCACGCCTTCCGACACGATTCGAAGCGCGTCAACGTCTAGTCCGGAATCAGTTTCGTCCAAAATCGCAAACTTTGGTTTCAAAAGCTCTAGTTGCAAAACTTCCGCGCGCTTCTTTTCGCCGCCAGAAAAGCCTTCGTTTACAGAACGCGACGCAAATTTTGGATCCATTCGAAGCTTTTTCATAGCCTCGCTAAGTTCTTTCACCCAGCTTCTTAAAGATGGAGCTTTGCCTTCGACTTCAGTTTTTGCAGTGCGAAGGAAGTTCGTCATAGATACACCAGGTACCTCTACCGGGTATTGCATTGCGAGGAATAATCCGGCTTTCGCGCGTTCGTCAGGAGTCATTTTCAAAATATCTTCGCCGTCGAGAAGAACTTGACCCGAATCTACTTCATACTTTGGGTGCCCTGCCAAAGTGTAGGCAAGAGTAGACTTTCCAGATCCGTTAGGACCCATGATTGCGTGAGTTTCGCCAGAATTAACTGTAAGATTTACGCCTTTTAAGATTTGCTTGCGACCTTCTTTTGTTTCTACAGAAGCGTACAAATCCTTAATTTCCAAAGTTGACATGTTTTTCTCCTATTCTTCCGTTCTTGCAAGACGGCGCTCAATCGCCTTCATTAAGTGATCAACAATTTCCGGAACGCCAATTTCTTCAATAAGCTCGTTAAAGAATCCACGCACAACAAGCTTTCTGGCTTCAATCTCACTAACTCCGCGCGACTGCAAGTAGAAAAGCTCTTCGTCGTCAAATCTGCCGACTGAACTTGCGTGACCGGCACCAATAATATTTCCGTTTTCAATTTCCAAATTCGGCTCAGAATCGGCGATTGCTCCAGGAGTGAGCACTAAATTACGGTTCAACTCGTACGAATCCGTGCCAGGAGCTTCCGGCTTAATAAGCGCGTTTCCAACCCAAGTCGAATGCGCGCCCTTTCCTTCCAAGGCACCTTTATACACTACTCGCGACTTGCATTCTGGATAGTTGTGCACAACCATCGTGCGGTGCTCAACATGCTCGCCTGGATCCACAAAATACATGCCGAGCATGTTCAAATCACCCTGTTCGCCGCCAAAATCCTGATCCATGCGAATGCGCACAACATTTCCGCCAAGAGTGACCATCGTGTGGCGAAGCGAAGCTCCCTCACCAACGTGAATACGCTGATTTCCAACGTGTTTACTGCCCGAATCCCACTCTTGAATAAAGGTAGTAGAAACGTGCGCGTGCTTTCCGAGGATGATTTCCACACCTTCAGCAAGTTTTGCGCAGCCGGTATGTTCGATAATAATGTCAGCATTCGAGCGAGAATCCGCTTCGATTACTAAGTGCAATGCGTCAAGCGTATTAACATTATCACCCTGAATTTTCAGTACGATTGGCTTTTTGATTTCGCCAGATACGTGAAGCACGTATGCAGATTTCGCTGTATTCCACGCGACTGCAGCTACACGATCAGACGGCTTCATATCGGTATGAGGAGCCTCGTTTTTCGGCTTTACTTGCAAACTTACGGAACCGTCGCTACCAACGTAAGAATCATCCAATGCAGCTCCACCAACACCTTCAAGAGTTACTTGAATACTATTAGATGGTTCAAAACGCTCGAAAAACTCGGAAATTCGCTCAACTGGAGTATATCGCCAATCTTCCTGCTTTCTAGTTGGAATCGCAAAATCTTCCACATTAAACGAGCGCACGGATTTATCTGCGCTAGAAGGCATTGCTGCAGGAACCGCATACGGATCATTAGGGTCTGCTATAGGAATATTAATTTCTTTTTCCGTCATTTTATTGCCTAAATTCTCTTTTAAATCTTCGCTCATCAGCCCACGGATCCTTCCATTTGCAACTCAACTAAGCGATTCAACTCAAGCGCGTACTCCATTGGCAGCTCGCGGCTAATCGGCTCCACGAAGCCGCGAACAATCATGCCCATAGCCTCTTTTTCTTCAAGCCCTCGACTCATCAAATAGAAAAGCTGATCCTCCGAAACCTTGGAAACAGTGGCCTCGTGAGCCATCGAAACGTCATCTTCGCGCACGTCAACATGCGGATAAGTATCGGACCTGGAAAAATCGTCAACAAGCAAAGCATCGCACACAACAGACGAACTAGAGCCCTTCGCACCCTTAATAATCTTCACAAGACCGCGGTAAGCTGAACGTCCGCCGCCGCGCGAAATCGACTTAGCAACAATCGTAGAACTCGTGTGAGGAGCTAAATGAATCATCTTCGCACCAGTATCTTGATATTGTCCGCGGCCAGCAAAACTCAAAGACATAGTCTCCGCTTTTGCGTAAGGCTCGGCAAGAATACAAGCAGGATACTTCATAGTAGCTTTGGAGCCGATGTTTCCGTCAACCCACTCCATTGTGCCGCCCTCGCGCACGTAAGCTCGCTGAGTTACCAAGTTATACACGTTATTTGACCAGTTTTGCACTGTTGTGTAACGCACACGCGCATGCTTTTCCACAACAATTTCAACGTTTGCAGCGTGAAGCGAATCCGTGGAATAAATTGGAGCCGTGCAACCTTCAACGTAATGCACATAAGAGCCTTCGTCCGCAATAATAAGCGTTCGCTCAAACTGACCCATGTTCGGCGTATTAATTCTAAAGTAAGCTTGAAGCGGAATATCCACGTGCACGCCTTTTGGAACATACACGAACGAGCCGCCACTCCAAGCCGCGGTGTTAAGAGCTGCAAACTTGTTGTCGTCAACAGGGATCACGGTTGCGAAATACTTTTTTACAAGCTCCGGATACTTTTGCACTGCCGTATCCGTGTCAACAAAAATCACGCCTTGAGCTGCCAAGTCTTCGCGAATCGAATTGTAAATAACTTCCGACTCGTACTGTGCTGCAACGCCTGAAACTAAGCGCTTTTTCTCCGCTTCCGGAATGCCTAAGCGATCGTAAGTTTTGCGAATATCTTCCGGCAAATCGTCCCAAGTTTTTGCTTGATCGTGAACCGGGCGCACGTAGTATTTAAAATCGTCAGCGTCAAAACCGCTTAAATCCACGCCCCAATCCGGCATTGGCTTTTGCAAAAACGCGCGGTAGCCTTGCAAGCGAAGATCTAGCATCCACTCCGGCTCGTTTTTATCGGCAGAAATTGCGCGAACAACCGACTCGTCAATACCTTTTTTTGCAGCCTCGCCTGCAGCGTCCGAATCGTGCCAGCCGTAATTGTAATCACCAAATTCAGCAACAATTTGCTCATCTTGGCGGATTTTCTCTTCGTTTACGCGAGCGCGATCTGCCACATACTGGCTCATTTCAACGTCTGCAGCTTTATTTTTTGCTAGATTACCATCGCTTGCTGCAACGCTTGTATCGCCAGTAACGCCAGTATCATTCATATTGCCAGTATCGCTCATAAAGCCTGTAACACCTCCATACTTAACGCACACCTGCGCGCGGTACGTATCAATTGGCAAAAGCTGCTCCCCAAGCGCTACTTTTGCACTCTCCCCACTCAATTATCACCTATCTAAGGTTACCTCGTAATGCGATTTCTTGGTATAGCCGTGTTACGCGCAAAACGTAATGTTTATCACAATCTAATAAAACAAAAACGGCAGAAACTTTACGCGCGTGTAAAGAAAAGATCGGTTGCGAATGAAAAAGCGGCAAAACTTAGGAAAACCCAGTCTTACCGCTTATTTCTATTTACTTAATTC
This sequence comes from Gardnerella swidsinskii, assembly GCF_023277705.1. NCBI lineage: Bacteria > Bacillati > Actinomycetota > Actinomycetes > Bifidobacteriales > Bifidobacteriaceae > Gardnerella > Gardnerella swidsinskii. Next base: position 1,246,941 of record NZ_CP083176.1, on the reverse strand, counting down.
TTACTTAAGCCTTACTTATCAGCCTTACTACTAGCAGCAGCTTCCTGATGTTCCAGTGCTGCCGCAACCAATCCAGCAAACAGTGGATGAGGCTTAGTTGGACGAGACTTAAACTCTGGATGAGCTTGAGTTGCTACGTAGAATGGGTGAGCTTCCTTTGGAAGCTCCACAAACTCAGTCAAATTACCATCTGGGCTTTGGCCGCTAATACGCAAGCCAGCTTCGCGCAAACGATCCTTATATGCCACGTTCACTTCGTAACGGTGACGATGACGCTCAGTAACATGCGTAGTGCCGTAAAGCTCAGCAACAATAGAACCTTCTTCAAGCATTGCAGGGTAAGAGCCAAGTCGCATTGTGTGACCCATATCTCCCTTACCAGCCACGATATCCTTCTGCTCTTCCATAGTCGCAATTACTGGATCGCCACAATCCTTCTCGAACTCAGTGGAATTAGCATCCTCAAGCCCAAGCACGTGACGAGCGTACTCAATAACCATAGATTGCAAGCCAAGGCAAAGACCAAGCGTTGGCAAACCATGCTCGCGAGCGTAACGAAGTGCGCCAATCTTACCTTCAATACCGCGAATGCCGAAGCCGCCTGGAATAACCATGCCGTCCATTTGGTCAAGAGCCGCAGCTGCACCTTCTTGAGTTTCGCACTTGTCGGCAGCAACCCAGCGCACATTCACCTTAGCCCAGTTTGCAAAACCGCCAGCTTTAATAGCCTCGGTAACAGAAAGGTAAGCATCCGGCAAATCAATATACTTTCCAACGATTGCAATGTTTAGCTCATGCTTTGGATGATGCACGCGCTCAAGCAAATCTTCCCACTCGTTCCAATCAACATCGTGGAATGGAAGCTCAAGCTCGCGAACAACGTAAGCGTCCAAGCCCTCGTTGAACAAAATCTTCGGCACATCGTAAATGCTTGGAGCGTCGACGCAGTTCACAACGCCTTCAGCATCGACATCGCACATAAGCGAAATCTTGTCTTTAATAGCCTGATTAAGCGGACGATCGGAGCGCAAAACAAGCGCGTCTGGAGAAATACCAAGCTGACGCAGCATCATCACAGAATGCTGAGTTGGCTTAGTCTTCAACTCGTGCGCTGCAGCAATATAAGGTACCAAAGAAACGTGCACAAACATGCAGTTTTCAGGACCTAAATCGCGACGAACTTCGCGAGCAGCCTCCAAGAATGGCTGGGATTCAATATCGCCAACTGTGCCGCCGATTTCCGTAATAATCACGTCTACATCGTCGGAAGCTTGCGCGCGCATACGCGACTTAATCTCGCCAGTAATATGCGGAATAACTTGCACGCACTGACCCAAATATTCGCCAGCGCGCTCCTTACGAAGCACAGATTGATAAATCTGACCTGTAGTTACATTCGCTTTCTGGCTTAAGAAAACATCGAGGAATCGCTCGTAATGACCAATATCGAGATCTGTTTCTGCACCATCTTCCGTAACATAGACTTCGCCATGCTGGAATGGGTTCATTGTACCCGGGTCAACATTGATATAAGGGTCAAGTTTTTGTTGTAATACATGCAATCCGCGACTGCGTAAAAGTCGACCTAAAGATGATGCTGTAAGGCCTTTTCCGAGGGACGAAACTACGCCACCTGTGACAAAAATATGCTTTGTAATATGCTCCTGAGAGTTACCATGTTGTCTTCTAACCATGGAACTCCATGGTATCTTCGAGCCTCGACGCTGGGTGTTGATTCGCAAAAAATCGAACAAAATCAAACAAGATGCGCAACAGCTTCCAAAGCGAGCTTATAGCCGTATAATCCCATGCCTGTAATAGTGCCGGTTGCAACAGGACTAATTACACTAATTTTACGAAAAGCATCGCGCGCAGCAGGATTAGAAATATGCACTTCCATGAGCGGAACTCCAGCATCCAAAACCATGTGAGCAGCGTCCGCGAGCGCGTAACTGTAGTGTGTAAAAGCGGCAGGATTCATAACAACAGGCGTATGAGTATCGGCAGCTTCGTGCATCCAGTGAACCATTTGCGCTTCGTCGTCACTTTGGCGCACTTCTACTTCAAACCCAAGTTCCGCACCCCACTTTTCGCATTTCTCGCGCAAAGTTTCAAAGTTCTCGCTACCGTACACGTCCGGCTGACGCACGCCTAAACGACCTAAATTCGGTCCGCTTACAACAAGCACTTTTTTTGTATGCTGATTTTCCATTTTTACCTCGCAAGATTAATTATTTTTGCTTATAAACGCGCTCAAAAGCTTCACGAACAGCTTCAATAGGCGGATTGTCTAAATGCATAGGATTAGAAATACCATCCAAAATTACGAAACGTAGCATGTTGCCGCGCGCTTTCTTGTCGCGATGCATAAGGTTAAGCACACACTCAAAAGCAGCATCCGCATCTTTGGCACACTGCCACGAAGTTGGCAATCCAAGCGAATCCAAAAGCGAACGATGATACGCAACGTCTCCCGCATCCAAATATCCTAAAATTTGCGCAAGCTCCGCCGCAAAAACCATGCCAACAGCTACAGCGTTTCCATGACGCCAACGGAAGTGCTCAATCTGCTCAATAGCGTGACCAAGCGTATGCCCGTAGTTCAAAAACTCGCGCAAACCCTGCTCTTTTAAATCGCTCGATACGTGATACGCCTTTACTTTAACTGTGCGTTCAATAAGCTCCACGAGCAGTTCATGAAGTTCGTTATTATTTTCTAAATCATCCCCATTAAATTCACGCAAAAGCCTTGCGTTATTGGCATCGCTAAGAATCTTCAAAATTTCGCCGTCGCGAATAAAACCAGATTTTGCAACCTCGCCCAAGCCTTCAATAAGAATATCGTTTGGAAGAGTTGCAAGCGTAGAAGTATCTGCTAAAACGCCAGCTGGAGTGTAAAAGCTGCCGACTAGATTCTTTCCAGCATCCGTATTAATACCAGTTTTACCGCCCGTAGACGCGTCAACCATCGCAAGAAGCGAAGTAGGGCAGTTTACATAGCGAATTCCACGCATCCAAGTTGCAGCAACAAATCCAGCGACATCCGTTGCTGCTCCTCCGCCTAAACCAACAATTGCATCCGAACGAGTAAAACCAGCTTCTGCCAGGTTAGCCCACAATCCACTTGCAACTTTAATAGTTTTTCCAGCTTCTGCATCCGGAATTAACATGTCGAAAACTTCGTAACCAGATTGGCGCAAAATAGTTCGAGCTTTGTCGCTATGACGCTGAACAGGTTGCGTGTGAACTAACGCCACTTTAACTGGCTTAGTTCCAAGCATTTGCGGCAGAAGTTGCATTGCACCGTCACCAATTCGCACATCGTATGGTTCAATTCCTTCACCTGTTACGTGCACAATACGTTGCATAATCATGCTCCTTAATTTTTCTGCAGCCATATACGGAGTCGAACCTTTTGTTTGCATGTGGATATTCGATACCGCTCTAAAAACAGGGTCTCTCTGCTCAAATAATTCCATCCAACGCTTTTGCGCATCTTCTCCAGAAAACATAGGACGATTATTATTCCAGCTTGCGCGCTCAATAGCCTCTTTAGCATTGACTTGCAAATACACAACGCGACCGCCACAGCGCATATACTCACGCAAAACTTTTTGAGTTTCTTCACGCATAGGCGCACCGCCACCAAGCGAAACTATTCCCTTTGTAGAATCTTCTATAGGTGTATCTCCCAAAATTGCCTCTCGCACTATGCGAGCTTCTATTTTACGAAAAGCATCCTGGCCATATTCCTCGAAATATTGCGGTATTGACATATCAATATCGCACTCGATCATGTCATCTGTATCATAAAAAGGCAGATTCATAAGATGCGCAACTTCGCGGCCAACACGCGTTTTTCCAGCAGCAGGCATGCCAATAATAACAGCTAGCGGAAGTTTAGTGTTGCTCATTTCATATTCTCCGGCCAGGAAGCTACGTAAGACTCCACATTTCGGCGCGTTTCTTGCAAAGAATCTCCGCCGAATTTTTCCAAAGCATACTTAGCTAAAGTAAGCCTTACCATCGCTTCTGCAACTACAGAAGCAGCTGGCACAGCAGTGAAATCGGAGCGCTGATTAATAGCTTGAGCAGCTTCGCCAGTAAGCACATCCACTGTGCGCAAAGCGCGTGGAATAGACGGAATTGGCTTCATTGCAGCGCGCACGCGAATAATTTCGCCGTTCGACATTCCGCCTTCAATTCCTCCAGCTCGATTAGTAAGACGCTTAATTTTCCCATTTTCGTCTGTTACCATTTCGTCGTGCGCGGCCGATCCGGGGCGATCTGCTTCTGCAAAACCGTCACCAATTTCCACGCCTTTAATAGCCTGAATTCCCATAAGCGCGCTCGCGAGAGCCGCATCCAAGCGACGATCCGACTCAACGTATGTGCCAACTCCTGCAGGCATGCCGTAAGCAAGCACTTCCACTACTCCACCGAGCGTATCTGCATTTGCTTTTGCTTCGTCGATGCGAGCCATCATTCGCGCTTGCGCATCTTTGTCAAGAGTGCGAACTGGAGAAGCATCCAAAGCAGCAACATCATCTGGTGTTGGTAAAGCTAAACTTTTGTTAGTGTATTCGCCGCCGATGCCGATAACATGCGCAACTGTGCGCACGCCTAAAGCTTGCTGTAAAAACGCATCAGCAATAGCACCCAAAGCAACGCGCGAAGCTGTTTCCCTAGCGCTCGAACGCTCTAAAACTTCGCGAGCATCATTAAAACCGTACTTGCGCATGCCAGTTAAATCCGCATGCCCTGGACGAGGGCGGCTCAAAGGAGCATTTCTGCCAACTTGCTCAACCTCGTGATCCAAAGGATCTGCACTCATTACTTCGGTCCACTTTGGCCACTCTGTATTCGCGATTTCTACAGCAATCGGAGAACCAAGCGTTACTCCGTGGCGAACTCCAGTTAAAAGACGCACTTTGTCTTGCTCAAACTTCATACGCGCGCCACGACCATAACCAAGGCGACGGCGAGCAAGTGCCGAAACTACATCATTGCTAGTAATGTGCACGCCTGCCGGCAAACCTTCAATCATGGCTACTAATGCTTCACCGTGCGACTCCCCTGCCGTTTGCCATCTAAGCATGCCATTTCTCCATTCTCAAGCAATTTACGCGTCTAAGTACTCTACTCTACTAACTACCAAGTATTGATTGGGTTGTTATTGACAGCAATGCTGCGAGTATTGCAGATATTGCTTCTACTGGTACGAATGGTATTGATACGTCAGTTGGCGAACAGATTTTGCAGTAAATTTTCCACAGCAAAAGCCAAAGTAAGCCAACTGCTCCAACTAAAGCGAACCAATAAATTAAGCAGTCAAAGCCGAATAATATCAAGGCTTGCGCAATCATTGACGCGCTCGTAACATCTCCGAAACCAATAGCATTTTTTGCGGAAATTTTTCGTATACTCCAGTAAATTGCAAAAATAATTACGCAAGAAATCCAGCCGAAAATAAGCACGCTAATATTTCTAAATAAAATAATCGAATATATGAGATTCGCAAAAGATTGAAAAATTCCTGCAATAACAACCCAAAGTCTTGGCACTACGCGACTTTTTATGTCAGTTGCGCAAACTGAAATTAAACATGTGAGCGTTGGCAGCACCGATAGTATCGTAATAATTAATTGCTTCATTAAAGCAGATTACGAAAACTTGCGAAACTGTTACAACCTCAACACATCTATGTGGTTAAAAGCTATATTTTTATTTAACAGTTTAGTTACCTTCGGGATTGTTGCGCTTGTACTCGTCGCGGAACTTCAAAAAGTCGTCTTTGTTATCCGCAAACTTCGTTTCGCCAGTTTTCAAATTCGTGGTGACGAAGTAAAGCCACGGACCGTCTTGAGGCTTAATAGTAGCAAGAAGAGCGTTGTCTCCAGCAATGCCAATAGGCGTAGGAGTCAAACCCTTATGAATACGTGTATTATACGGATTATTTGCATCGTCAAGCATTGCTTGCGTGAGTTTAATAGGTTTTACTCCCGCGCCGTAACCAACAGTAGAATCCATTCCTAACGACATATCTTTTGCCAAACGGTTCAGTATTACGCGAATAACTTTGCCATAATATTCGCGATTATTCACTTCAGCTTCGGCAATAGATGCCATAATTAAGGCTTTTTCTCTATCTTTACCTTTAGGAATTCCAAGAGAATCAAGTTTTTCAATACGCTTTTTTACCATTGCGGAAAGAATAGCATCCGCACTTTTCATAGCTTTTACGTTATAAACTCCAGGCTCTAGCCAGCCTTCAACACTACCGTTTGCTTCAGCAGGCAGAATTCCTGCAGCACCATCAGCTAACGCAGCCTTGAATTTATCTAAACTTATTCCAGATAATGTTGAAGCTTTTTGCAAAACGTCTGCTGCGTGATCCCCTGCACGAACTTCAAGGAATCCGCCTGCTTTTGTTTGATCTGAAAGAATATCAACTACATCAATAGCAGCCATATGTTTTTTCAGTGAGTAAACGCCAGGATACAAAATTTTATTATTTGCAGAAACAGCTGAAGTAAAAGCTGATTGAGATTTAACAACATTTGCCTTAACTAATTTGTTGGCAACGCTAATAGCACCCTCGCCGGTGTCAATAGTAAACTCAACCGTTCCAAAGCCTGGGCCTGGCCAATCTGCAACAGACTCGCTATTTTGAGATAATTTCCACGCGCGAACCGCACTGTATCCAAAATATCCAACAACAGCTAATACGAATACGAGCAGAATAGATAAAACGACTTTTGCTCTACGCCTGCGTTTTTTTGCTTCAAGACGAGCTTTAGCACGTTTTCTGGAGCTAACAGTCGAAGACTTGTATTTAGAAGAATTAGATGATTCTGACGACGGCTCGCCATCATGCTCAGTCCACTTTGCATGTTTGTCAAAAAATTCATCAAAATTGTCAGACACGCTATTCTCCTCTTCGCTATTTCTGCTTTTATTCGATTTTCAAAACTACTCTGCATTATTTGCGTCAAGCGCAGACTGCAAAATCAACACTGCCGACTGCTGATCTACCATTGGACGATGCTTTTTAGTAGAAAGATCCGCTTGCAAAAGCTGACGATGAGCACTTACTGTTGTCAAACGCTCATCTTTCCAAACTACTTCTGGCATATAATCCAACGCCCAATCTTTTTCGTCATGCAATATTTGCATGCGTTTTATTAGATTCTTCCCCCAGCGCAGAGCTTTTTTAGCAGATTTTCCTTCAGTGCCATCAAGTTGCAAAGGCAAGCCTATAACAACTTTTTCTACATTGTTATCTTCAATAACTTCAAGCACTTCATCTATAGCATGGAAGGAATCTCCAAACACTTGCACATTACCAATAGGATGTGCAAAGGTGAGACCAGGGTCGGAAAGTGCAAGTCCGACCCTTGCGTCACCTAAATCAATACCTAACCACACCATATTTCGTGTTGCTTTTGGTATAGATTCGTAAATTTTTAAGCTGTAAAACACGCACTAGGCGAGCTTAGCTACTTCTGATTTCGCAGCTTCGAGAGCTTCATCAAGCTTAGAAGCATCTGTACCACCGCCCTGAGCGAAGTCTGGCTTGCCGCCACCGCCGCCACCAAGCACCTTGGAAGCAGTACGAACCAAGTCGCCAGCCTTAGCACCAAGACCGCGAGCAGCTTCGTTTGTAGCTACTGCAATCATTGGTCGATCGTCTTCATTAACACCAGCAAGTGCAACAACCACTGGAGCATCTTCACCTAAACGAGCACGAATATCTAGGACTGTCTTGCGCAAAGCATCGAATGAGCCAAAGTTGCCAACATTCTTAAGAGCCAACTTAACTTTTTCGTTACTATTCTTTACTTCATCAACTAATGTTGGTACAGCTTCATTTAATTGAGCTTCGTAAACAGAAGCAAGCTTACGATCAGAATCCTTCATCTTGTTAAGCAAAGATTCCAAACGTTCAACCAACTCGTCTGGGCGAGCATTAACCATGTCTGCTAATTGCGCAACCAAAGTGTGCTCGCGGGCGCCATACTCGTACGCTGCCTCGCCGCAAAGAGCGTCGATTCTGCGCACACCAGAGCCAATAGAAGACTCGGAAAGGATTGTAACCATACCAATCTTTCCGGTGCTCTTAGCGTGAGTGCCACCGCAAAGCTCGCGGCTCCAACCGTCGCCGATTTCAACAACGCGCACAACATCGCCGTACTTTTCGCCGAACAAGTGCATTGCTCCAAGCTTAAAAGCGTCGTCGATTGGCATTTCCTTAGGAACAACCTGCAAATCGTCGCGAATACGCTCGTTTACGCGAGCTTCAACGCGAGAAAGCGCATCCTTATCAACAGCCTTTGGCCACTGGAAGTCGAAGCGCAAGCGGTCTGGATCAACCACGGAACCGCGCTGAGTTGCCTGTGGACCAAGCTCTTCTCGCAAAGCCTTGTGAAGGGTATGCGTAGCAGTGTGGCTTCGAGCCAAAGCAGCTCTACGAACCTGGTCAATATTGGTGTTTACAGGAGCACCAACGCTAAGAGTTCCTTCGGTAAGTCGGCAGCTGTGAACAATCAAATCCTTGATTGGTCGCTGAACATCGTCAACTTCCAAAATCGCGCCGTCATCGGAAATAATCTCGCCCTGGTCAGCAATCTGGCCGCCGCGCTCAGCGTAGAATGGCGTGCGGTCGAGAATAATCTCAACGTTTGCAGGAGCAGTAACGCTTTTAACAGAGCCTTTACCTGCTTCAACAATTGCCAAAACGTTAGAACGGCTGGAGAAGTCAGTGTAACCGAGGAAGTCAATTGGCTTTTCGAGAGCCTTCTTAATGTCGTCATAAACGCTAACATCCACATTGTGGCGCTTCTTCAAAGCATCCGCGCGAGCGCGACCTTTCTGCTCGCTCATAAGCTCGCGGAACTTAGCTTCGTCGACCTTAACACCCTGCTCGGCTGCCATCTCAAGAGTAAGCTCAATTGGGAAGCCGTAAGTATCGTGCAAAGTAAACGCGTCTGCGCCGCCAACTATAGGGTCATCCTTATGCTCTTTCTTGGCTTTTTCAACAGCAAAATCGAGAATAGTCGTGCCCTTTTCAAGAGTGCGACGGAAAGCATCCTCTTCACCGTAAGCAGCTTCGCTAACCTCGTGGAAAGTATCGTTAAGCTCCGGGTAGCTTGGCTCCATTGCAGACTTAGAAACTGGGAAAAGCGTTGGCAAAACTGGGTCTTGCACGCCAAGCATACGCATTGCGCGAACAGTTCTGCGAAGAAGACGGCGAAGCACGTATCCGCGGCCAACATTGCTTGGACGCACTCCGTCGCTCATAATCATCAAAGCGGAACGCACGTGATCTGCTACAACGCGGAAACGAACATCCGCATCAGCGTTGCTGCCATACTTTACGCCACTAAGCTTTTCTGCCGCTTCAATAACTGGGTAAACTTCATCGGTTTCGTAAATGTTTTCCTTGCCTTGCATAAGGTAAGCCAAACGCTCCAAACCAGCGCCTGTATCAATATTCTTTTGATCGAGTTCGCCAGCAATATGCAAATCAGTCTTAGATTTGACGTTATCTACCTGGTAATTTTCGAAAACCAAATCCCAAATCTCAATAAAGCGAGATTCGTCAGCAGCCGGACCTCCGTCGCGACCATACTTAGGACCGCGATCCACGTAGATTTCAGAGCATGGGCCGCCAGGACCAGGGCCGCCGGTAGTCCAGAAGTTATCTTCCATGCCGAAAACTTGCATGTGTTCTGGATCAAAGCCCTCGTTCTTCCAAATTGCGCGAGCCTCGTCGTCGTCCGTGTAAGTGGTTACCCAAAGCTTTTCTGGGTCAAAACCGTAGCCGCCCTTATCTTGAGGACTAGTTAAAAGCTCCCAAGCGTAGTGAATAGCTTCCTCTTTAAAATAATCGCCGAACGAGAAGTTACCAACCATCTGGAAGAAGGTGCCGTGACGAGTAGTCTTACCAACTTCGTCAATATCTAGAGTGCGAACGCACTTCTGATTCGAAGCCATACGACGCGAAGGAGGCGTCTGCTCTCCGAGCAAGTAAGGAATAAACGGCACCATGCCTGCGATAGTAAATAACGTAGTTGGGTTCGGCGAAATAAGAGAAGCCGAAGGAACAACCATATGACCATTCTTAGCAAAATAGTCAAGATAACGCTTTGCAATTTCTGCTGTGCGCATACGTACGAACTCCTTGTGTAATTTTTAGCAAGACCCACGCAAACCGTCACAAATAACCGTCACAAACAAAAGCCACATGCAACGCCCACACGAAATCGTGCCGCATGACGCACGACGCAATCATGCAAACATTCAATATAGTACTTCAATACTTAACTTAACTAAACTTAGCAAAGTAACGAAATTATGAAAAACTTGTTTTTTATTTAAAATTCCCTATTTCTACGATTAGCATAACGAGAATTAAGCTCAGCTTCATGCTCTTTACGGCTAGTATTGAAATCTTTAAACAATCCCATTACTGTGCGCAATGTGATATTTTTCGGTTCCTCATCAAAAATAAAACGACTAGCAGAAGACGGCATTTTTGCTTTAACATATGCACGAGCCTTCGTAACTGTAAGAACACCAATTACAATGCCAATAAACATCCAAAATAAACGCTTGAACATTACTCTCCCCTGCCCGCATTCTTAGTTGCATTCTTGTCAGAGGATTCTTTTGAAACGTTACGATTGGCACTATTCTTGTCTGTTGGCACAGTCGGCTTATTGAAGAAAGAAGAAACAGTATCTTTTAGAGCGTAACCAGCAGCTGCAATTTTTACGAGCGGTTTTCCAAGGAAAGCACCATACAAATCAGTAAGAGCACCAATATTCGTAACAGTTGTGCGCGTAGCTCCTGAAACAGCGTTTACATCGTCAAGAGTCTTATTAACTTGCTTAATCGTCGTCACAGACTCGTCAATTGCAGGCATCGCATGCTCACCCGACTCTTTGACAGTTTTCGCAATCTGATCGAACAACTTGCCCAATCTAATTAGCGGATAAATCAAAAAACCCGAAAGCACAGTAAACGCAATCGCGGCAATAAGAGCAGCTATGTCTCCAACGCTCATCGTAACCTCTTTCTGTACCATTTTTGCTTAAGACTTCACCGCGCTGAAAGCTAATACAACAGCAAATCAGACTACAGTTAAAACCATTCGCAATGACTTAAGACTAACGAACGGTAACGACGCATACGTTAAGAAAGCTGTAGCAAAAAGCTACTCGTTGTAGCCTTGAATAGTAATAGCGTTATCAATAGGTTTAGTAGTGTCAAAATCGAGCCTAGTTACGCTTCCGTTTTGAGGGCGTTCGCTTAAATCGTAGCCTGCAGGCGCAAAACGGTGCATAAGACTTAGCAAAGTGTTGCCATGCGAAATTTGCAAAACATTATCTCCATCGTTAAGCAAAGAATTTGAAGCGATTAACGCAAAACCTTCTTCTACGCGAGTCCAATATTCGATATCTGACTCGGCATCGTGGAAAGGATCCGCTTCTTTAAGCATGTCACGAGTGGCTGCAAGCCCAAATTTTTCAACAATTTCGTTATAAGTGTGCGCTCCGTGAGGCGCTCCTGCAGCCCACCAAGCCATTTGCATATCTTGACCTTCAAAATAGCCGTAGCATTGCTCACGAAAATGCATATCGCTTACAAGCTTTGGACGCGCGTTACCGGCAGCTTCATTTACGTCGAGAATACACTGAGCCGTGATTTGCGCACGCGTAGTATCCGAGCAGTAAGCTGCAGCAAAAGTAATATTTTGCAGCTTTTTTGCGGCAGTATCCGCATCTTTCAAACCTTTTTCAGTAAGCGGAGAATTTGACCAGCCTTGCAGTCGATTATAGCGATTAAATAGCGTCTGTCCGTGACGCACTAAATAAAGATGCAGCAACATAGCTCCATTATTGCACTAAGCGGTACATAACTGTCGAAAACACCAAACAAACCGATGAAATCGACAAAAACGCATTGACCCCTGCCACGCGAATGCGCAACAGGGGTCAAGCGGTATGTCCTTAAGAATTAAATCGGCGAATTAACGAGCGTAGTATTCGACGACGTACTGAATGTTGACTTCAACTGGAATCTGATCGACTTCCGGCTTACGAGTCAAAGTAGCCTTCAAAGAGGCAAGATTCACATCGAGGTAACCAGGAACTGCTGGCAAAACGTCGCGATGAACGCCTTCTGCAGCCATCTGGAATGGAACCATGGTCTGGCTCTTGGCACGAACCTGAATGGTCTGACCTGGCTTCACACGGTAAGATGGGCGATCGACAAGATTGCCATCAACCAAAATATGACGATGCACAACAAACTGACGAGCCTGGGCGGTGGTGCGAGCAAAGCCTGCACGCAAAACCAAAGCATCAAGACGAGTTTCCAAATCGGTGAGCATTGCGTCACCGGTCTGGCCTGCAGTGTGCGTACCCTTCTCGTAAGCAGCACGAAGCTGCTTCTCGGAGATGCCATACTGAGCGCGAAGACGCTGCTTCTCGCGAAGACGTACTGCGTAATCGGACTCGGTGCGACGACGAGTGCGACCGTGCTCACCTGGAGCATATGGACGCTTCTCGAAGATACGCTGAGCCTTTGGGGTTAAAGCGATGCCGAGGGCGCGAGAAAGACGCACCTGACGGCGAGAACGCTGAATATTAGTCATAACTAATCCTTTAATTCTGTCGTTATCTGAACGGAACGTGAACCAAGTTTTTAGTCAATCGCAAAATCGCCTAAAAATTATTCACGCTGAGCCGGCCTCTCCAGTGCTTCTTCGTGCTAACACACGAACGCGCAAGTATTAAAACGTTGAAATAACGCCATAACTACCGCGCGCCGACCCACTGATGGGCTAAGGCTCCAGATGATGCTTACACAAAATAGGCATCGTTTCTGATTCTACACACCACTAAGAATAATTGTTGATATTTTTCGTACTGAGCGCGAAACTCACGTTGTAAGTTCCTCGGCAAATGTTCCACAAACCAGCCAAAACGCTCGCGCGAGTAACGCGCTCGCTTGCGAAACTCGCGTTGGAAGTCCACTGGACTTCCAACTTTAGCGAGTTTCCGGATTGAAGTGCCTTCGCGCGCTACGCTTCAAGCGCTCCGGCAAGTCAATCCGCAATCCATTGTGTATGTGCGATCCGCACAGCGAGCAGCCTCAACATCGTGAGTTACCATGAGCACTGCCACACCATTTTTTGCAGCCTCGCGCAACATTTTCACAACTATGCGAGTATGCTCTACATCCAAATCGCCAGTAGGCTCGTCAAGAATAAGAAGCTTTGGATTGTTTATTAGCGCGCGCACAATCATTACGCGACGCATTTCACCACCCGAAAGCTCATTTGGGTAGCACCACAGTAAATCTTCAATATGCAATTGCTTGCAAAGTTCTAACGCGCGAGTCTCGTTTAAATCTTCGCTTACTTCAGACTTACTTACTTCAGCCTTACTTATTCCAGACTTACTTACTTCACAAGCACTAGCTGCAATTTGCACAGGTAAAAGTATGTTGTCATGCACAGTAAGATTTTGTAAAAGCGTCTGCGATTGCGTCACAAAACCTATATCACATGCGCGCAAACGAGACATTTTTGCATCACTAAAAGTGCGTTCAGAAATCTCTTCGCCGCAAACTTTTACACTTCCATGCGTTGGCTTCAATAACCCAGCAATCAAATTTAGTAAAGTAGATTTTCCGTTACCTGACTTTCCAACGATTGCCACAAAATCGCCGCTATTTAGCGCAAAACTCACGTTATTTACTGCAAAAAATTTGTGTTTTCTGCGCATAAATTCGCGAGTTACACGAGTAAGCTCAACAACAGGTAAAATATCAAACTCATTACTTGGCAGTTTTTGACTCTTATCTTCCATACTTACTCACCTGATCTAAGTGTCAAATACGTTTCGCGCATAGCAATGCGCAATGTGGTAAGTGCTGAAGCTACAACAACTGCAACAAGCGCAAGTAGCACAGACGCTAACATAAGCACTGCTACTGGTAGCGCAGTCACTTCCAAATACGGAAGCTGCAATTGTTCAGAAATAAGAGAACTGTAAGGGAACAATATAAGACTTGCAGACGCAACACCCAATACTCCACCAACTAAGCCAAGTATCGCAGATTCCCTAACGACAACGCCTAAAAGCATATTTCTTGTTGTGCCAAGTATGCGAAGAGAAGCAAACTCTTTTTTGCGCTCGTTTACAGATGTTGAAAACACTGCAACTAAAACTAGCAATCCAACTAGCCAGCACGCAGCAATTATAAAAGTCAACGTGCGAGTAAAAACACCAAGATTAGCTTGCGTAGTTGCTGTAATTCCGCCCGGAAAAACTATGCCAATGCTTGAAAGACCAGTTGTTTTGCGAATATTTTTTGCAACTTCTTGCGCGCTGTAACCCTTTTGTACTTTTACAAGTACTGCAGAAACTGCTTTTTTAGCATATTCCTTTGGAATAGCAGTGTGCCCTACTTTCGTTGAATACTCAACTACTTGCGGCACACTTTCGCGTCGCACAAACACTGAATTATCAATGCTTGTGCCGGTTTTTGCAAGCTGTGCAGCTATAGGCCATTGGTGTCCAAAAAGACGAACAGTATTCATATAAGACACGATTACATTTGCGCCAGCAATCATCTCACCTTTTTGTAACTTCTGCTTATGTTGAGAATAAATCCAAGGACCTATAACAAAATCAGAATCGGGATCAAAACCAATAATTTGCAATTTTTCAGCGCAACATCCTGCAGAAAGCGAAGAAATATACGTTTGTACACTCGCCTTTTGCACACCCGGAGAGCGTCTTACTAAATTCTCAATATCGTTAGTGAAATAAAAAGTGCTTGAACCACTGTTTGTAAGCAACGCTTCTGCCTTAGTGTGCGTACCTTGAGGGATAACCATAATATCGGCTCCCATGCGTTCTCGCATACTGTTCAAGCCGCGTTCAAGATTCATAGAAATCAGCGAGCCGCCGAAAAATATTGCAGACAAGCACGCAGATACAACAATAAGTGCAGCAGTGCGCAATGGCTTGCGTTTAAGATTTTCCAGCGGCAATCGCTTTAGCGTAATAGTGCGCATAATTTTGCTTTAGTAAGCTTTTCGAACTATTTGAACTATTAATCTTCT
Organism: Gardnerella swidsinskii; assembly: GCF_023277705.1. Taxonomy (NCBI): domain Bacteria; kingdom Bacillati; phylum Actinomycetota; class Actinomycetes; order Bifidobacteriales; family Bifidobacteriaceae; genus Gardnerella; species Gardnerella swidsinskii. The sequence goes on along the minus strand of NZ_CP083176.1, from coordinate 1,231,799 downwards.
TTATTATCCAAATACACGGAAACAGCTGCGAATACCAATGCGAGCACAGACAGAACAATCAGCGTTGGGCGCATAACTGATGCACAATGCATCATTGGGCTCTTGCACACGCCAATAAGGAATGTTGTAACAGCAAGCATAAGTAAAGCGTTCACAACTACAGCAATATTTAAACCAATGCGAACATTTTCTTTAACGAATAGCGCAATAATTCCAAGTACTGCAATAACTAAGCCAATTCCAACGGCTGCACGACCTGTGTAGTAGCATGCCATAGGTTGCATCATCATATGCATTTTTTGCATGCCTCCGGTTGAGCATGGCTTTGCAAACGTCAATGGCGCAACGACAATAAGCAAGCCGAAAATAATTGCAGGAATTGATGCGAATAATTTGTTTTTCATAATTTATACCTCATGAAATGTATGTTTTTATTTTTTAGTGTCACATTTTCGTTAATGCAACACGCTTTTCAGCGCTCACACCAGCAAACGCCACGTCCTTGTTAAAAATTTATCTTACATTAAAGTGCATAAATAAAAGATTTTACAATTTTTCGATTGGTGCAACTCTAAGCATTAGTCGCTTTACTCCATCGGAGCCGAAATCGACTGTAATAATTGAGTTTCTGCCCTTATCTTGCGTTGCTAACACGGTTCCTAAGCCGTAAGTATCGTGAGTAATTTTGTCGCCAACTTGGAAGTCTTGAATATTTAGATGATTGTCTTTATTCATAACTGCAGAAGTTGAACCAACTTTTGTTGCGCTTGTTGAAGTCGCAGTTTTTGCAGTAACTTTGCGCGTTTTTACTGCACTTGACTTAGACCAATTCGATTTAGAATAAGACGAGCCGTAAGAAGAACCGTAAGACGAGCCGTAAGACGAGCCGTAAGACTTGCTATAAGACTTTTCGTAAGAGGAGCTGTAAGAACTCGAGCCATACGATTTATTTCTTCCGTAAGACTTAGAGCCATGCGATTTTTCAGAACCGTAAATGCTTCCACCATAAGTTGTTTTTTCACTAAACGCATCGCTATAATCGTCATCCCAGCCGCCAAAATCACTATCAAAATCGCTATCGAAATCATCGCCACGCCTAGACGAAGCGCCCCAACGCTCAACATCAGACTCTCTGCGCTTCCAATCAATCAAATTATCTGGAATCTCATCCAAAAACTGGCTTGGAAGCATATCTTGAGCCTGCCCCCATTGCGCACGAACAGCAGCACGAGTAACATACAAACGCTGCTTAGCTCGAGTAATACCAACATAAGCAAGACGACGCTCCTCGCAAAGCTCGCCATCGTCTTCCAAAGCGCGAGAATGCGGAAAAGTTCCCTGCTCCATGCCAGTTAGGAACACAACCGGATACTCCAAGCCCTTAGCCGTGTGAAGCGTCATCAACGTAACTTTACCAGTGTCCTCATTTTCATCCGGCAATTGATCCGAATCAGCCACAAGCGCTGTCGTTTCAAGGAATCCAGCAACACTAGCATCCGGCGTATTCTGCTCATACTCAGCTGCAACCGACTGCAATTGCGACAAATTATCCACGCGAGCGGCATCTTGAGGATCTTCAGAACGTTGCAAATCCTCCAGCAAACCACTGTCGTTCAGTATGCTGTCAATAACTTTAGAAGGTTTCGAGTCATCGTTTTGCATACAAGTAATTAAATTGTGCATAAGCTCGCGGAACTCTTTAAGCTTGGTTGCAGTGCGAGTTGGCATGCCTTCGATTGACTCCAAATGCTCCAAAGCTTGCCAGAAGCTAACTCCTTGTGTTTGAGCGTAAAGCGTCAGCAAAGCCTCCGCACGCGCTCCAAGCCCACGCTTAGGCACATTCAAAATTCGGCGCATATTCACATCGTCATCTGGGTTTGCCATAGATTGCAAGTATGCGAGCGCATCTTTTACTTCGCGACGCTCGTAAAACTTCGTGCCGCCAACAAGTTGATACGGAAGACCTGCTTTAACGAGCGCATCTTCCAGCGAACGAGACTGTGCATTAGCGCGATACATAATCGCCATATCCGAATAAGCAACGCCCTCTTCACCTGCTAATCGCGCTATTTCTTGCGCAACCCAAGCTGCTTCCTGTTGAGCACTGTCTGCTGCATAACCAGTAATTGGAGTGCCCTTACCTAATGCCGTCCACAATTTTTTAGGCTTTCGTCCTTGATTATGCGAAATAACTGCATTTGCAGCATCCAAAATAGTTTGCGTAGAGCGATAATTTTGCTCAAGCATAATAGTTGTAGCGTTTGGGAAATCTTTTTCAAAGTCTTGAATATTGCGAATATCTGCTCCGCGGAAAGCGTAAATCGACTGGTCGGAGTCGCCTACAACTGTGATTGATGCAGGAGTGTTATTTTGCTGAGATGGATTTGCACTATTTTGCTTTACATCCACTCCAGCAAGCTCGCGAATAAGCTCGTATTGAGCGTGATTCGTATCCTGATACTCGTCTACAAGAATATAGCGGAACTTACGTCGGTAATATTGCGCAGCTTCTGGTACTTCGCGCATGAGTTGCACAGTTCGCATAATTAAATCGTCAAAATCAACCGCATTTGCTTGAGATAAACGATGCTGATATTCCGCATAAATAGTTGCGTAGACAGCTTCAGAATTGCCAGCGTGCGCAATTTGTTGACCTGCAACACCAGGCTTGTAATCGTTAGCATACATGTCTAGTTGCTCACGCCAAGTGATTAAACTATTTTTGCAATCCGAAATCTTGCCCAAAATGCTGCGTGGCGTAAAACGCTTAATATCAACGTTAAGCTCTGTTGCAATAATTTTTACTAATCGCTCGCAATCGGAAGTATCGTAAATAGAAAAGCCTGATTTTAAGCCAATATACTGTCCTGATCTGCGAAGTATTTTCACACATGCAGAGTGGAACGTCGAAACCCACATAGTATTTGCTTCGCTACCAATAAGTTTGCTTAAACGTTCACGCATTTCGGCAGCTGCTTTGTTTGTAAAAGTGATGGCAAGAATTTGGCTTGGCCAGGCATCTTTTTGGCTTAATATCCAAGCTATTCTTCGCGTAAGAACTCGCGTTTTGCCGCTTCCAGCTCCTGCTCCAATAAGCAGTGCCGGTCCGTCGTATTGGACTGCTTGAGATTGTTGCGGATTTAAGCCGTCGAGTAGTTTTTGCGCGTCAACTGCAACTCTAGAATGTGCGGAATTTTGAGAATATTCTTGAGATTCTTGAGGAAGCAGTTCTTGTTGGGCAAGAGCTTCTTGTTGGGAAGGCACTGATTCTTGAGGAGGCACTGATTCTTGATCAGACGCATATTCTTGCTGCGTAAAATCAGGCTCTTTAGCATAAGCGTCAGCATACTCGTCGTAACTGTAGTTGGCATAATCATTCACATCCGCAACATTCTCGTAAAAACTATCGTCAGAATCGAACGAATCAACTGGATTCCCCAACAAATCACTTACATATCCGTAATCGCTATCTTTTGCACTCATATTTGCATTCATACTTGCGCCCATACTTACGCTCATACTTGTACTCCATTAATGCCGCCAATTACCTACGTTTTAGCTTCAGCAATAAAACGCCCCCACGTTTTAATTGCGCACGTATTTAATCAGGTTTACCACATGCTGCAGTCGTTTTTACTCGTATTGTGTCACGAACTTGGGTATGCTTGAGCGTACTGCAATGTAATTGTTCGTAAGAAGGGGCGCATCGTGCAAGAACTGGAAGAACGCATTCTCCAAGATGGTATCGTAAAACCAGGCAATGTATTAAAAGTAGACGCTTTTTTGAACCACCAGTGCGATGTGAATTTATTTGATCATATGGGAGCCGCTTGGGCTGAGCATTTCCGCGACGCAAATATTACTAAGATTCTTACGATTGAGGCTTCTGGTATTGGAATCGCATGTGTTGCAGCACGCCATTTTGGTGGAGTTCCTGTGGTTTTTGCAAAGAAAGCTCAGTCGATTAATCTCGATGGCGACCAATACGTATCTACGGTATTTTCTTTTACAAAGCAGCGCGAGTTTCCGGTGATTGTGTCACGTAAGTATTTAAGTGCGGAAGATCGCGTGCTTATTTTGGATGATTTTTTGGCGAACGGCAAAGCTTTGCAAGGATTAATCGACATTTGCAATCATGCTGGAGCTAGCGTTGCCGGCATTGGAATCGCTATCGAAAAGGGCTTCCAAGGTGGTGGAGATGCGCTTCGTGAAGCTGGATATGACTTGGATTCGCTGGCGATTGTTGACGCGATGGATCCTGTTGATGGGTCGATTTCGTTCCGTAAGTAGCGCTCCGACCTGCTTTCGCGCTTAGAGCGTAGCGCGCGAAAGTAACTCGGAGCGGAAACTCGCTAAAGTTGGAAGTCCAGTGGACTTCCAACGCGAGTTTCGTAGCGAGCTTATTCCTCACGGCTATTGGTAGCCGTTCGGCTGATTTGGCATGTGAAGCACACCGTGCTTCACAATTGAGCCAAATCACGCTTTGAAGGAGCTTGAAATCCCAATGATTTCAAGCTCGGTCAAAGCGCTGCGCGAGCGTCCTTCGCTCAGTGCGAAAAATCTCAAATCTCTACCACACTGGTATTCGTGCAACTAAAGTCACGAAATTAAGCTGCGGTTTGGTGTGTGATATGTATGCCCGGTGTGGTGTGTGCAGCAGCATTAATGATAGCGTTCGCTAATCAACAAGTAATCACTTTTCACAAAAACATAAACTCACTGAAGTAAGTCTAATTGTGAAGGAAACGAGAAAAATTTTTCGCAAATGGTAATTTTGTCGAAAAATACGATAAAGTAGTCCGGTTGGTATACTTCAACACGTATTGCAACAAACAATTGATTAGGTGGCTAAACATATGACTGAAGTGGTGATTGCAAGCGCTGTACGTACGCCTATTGGCAAATTCGGCGGCAGCTTATCTTCGCTTTCCTCAGTTGATTTAGGAACAATCGCAGCAAAAGCAGCAATAGAACGCGCTAGAATTAGCTCACACGACGTGGATCAAGCTATTTTTGGAAACGTATTACAAGCAGGCAGCGGACAAAACGTTGCTCGCCAAATTGCGTTAAAAGCAGGATTAGATACTTCTAGCTGCGCAATGACAATTAACGAAGTATGCGGATCCGGCTTAAAAGCAGTGCGCTTAGCACAATCCGCAATCGTTATGGGAGATGCGCAAGTTGTTGTTGCAGGCGGCACTGAAAGCATGAGCAACGTACCGTTTTACGCAACTAATTCGCGATTTAGCGGACACAAATACGGGAATTTTGCGCTTATTGACGGTTTGCAACGAGACGGCTTAAACGACGCTTTTACTGGCGACGCAATGGGCGTTACTGCAGAAAATGTTGCAGCAAAATTTGGTATCACTCGCGAAGCACAAGATATTTTTGCACTTAAATCTCACCAAAAAGCTGTTGCCGCTATTAAAAGAGGCGATCTTGCTTCTGAAATTGTGCCAGTAACGCTTGCAAACGGAACTGTTATAACTCAAGACGAGCATCCTCGCGAAGATACGTCTTTAGAGCAGTTGTCGAAATTGCGCACGCTTTTTAAAGCGTCGGAAGAAACTGCGGACGCAACTTGCGAAGTTGGCGAGAACGAAGTTTGCAAGCACGAATCGACTGTAACTGCAGGAAACGCAAGCGGAATTAACGACGGAGCTGCAGCTCTAGTGCTTATGAGCAAAGATTACGCGCAAGCGTACGGAATTGAATATCTTGCGCAAATTGTGGGATTCGCAGAAGGCGGAATCGACCCAGATTTAATGGGATACGCTCCAAAACATGTGATGGAACGCATGCTAAATGCGACCGGTAGCAACGTTGACAACATTGATTTATTCGAAATAAACGAAGCGTTTGCAGCGCAAAGCATTGCCGTTGCGGAGCAACTTCATATTGACGAGTCAAAACTCAACGTACGCGGTGGAGCAATTGCACTCGGACATCCGCTTGGCGCTAGCGGAGCGAGGATTTTGACGACGCTTATATACGCTTTGCGAGATAGCAATAAGTTAAATGGAGTTGCTGCGCTGTGCGTCGGCGGCGGAATCGGCGTTTCTATGCAAATTAGAATGCGAAACAATCAAGTCAGAATGTAAAACAATAAAGTCAGAATGCAAAGCGATCAGAAGCATTCGTAGTCTACAAATCATGAGGTTATTTCGATGGCTGCTTTTCGTGAATTAAGCGTGGAAAATCGCATAAAAACCTTGCAAAATGAGGGCGCAATTAACGATACTGAGGCAGCATTTTTGCTTAAACAGTTTGCGGAAAGTTCCGATACTACAATTTCTGCAGACGTTGCAAATCATATGATTGAGCATCAAATTGGAAAGTATACGCTGCCGGTTGGCGTTGTGCGTGGGCTGATTGTGAACGGCGAAGTGTGTGACGTGCTGGTTGCAACTGAGGAGCCATCCGTGATTGCAGCTGCGTGCAATGGGGCGCGAATTGCTGCAGCGACTGACGTTGGATACGGAATTATTGCGCGCTCCCCACAATACGTGACTACAGCACAAATAGCTTTTGAGGACGCAGACGGAAGCGTGGCGGCGCGCTTGAGCAGAATCGTTGAAGATAAAGAAAAGGTTGCAGAACTGTTGCGCATTGCAAACGCGTCACACCCATCAATAAGTAAAAGGGGTGGCGGCGCGCGAAAATGCCGCGCTTCAGCTTTGCACGGCTTCGCAAAGCTCGAGATTGACGTAGACACATGCGACGCAATGGGCGCAAACACAGTGAACACTATGGGCGAAGCCGTCAAAGCCCAGCTGGAAAGCTGGCTCGGCGTGCAGGCGCTAGTTGCAATACTCACGAACACCAGCCGCGTTGCCAGCACAGCAGAAGTGCATATACCGGTTGAAGCACTAGCATCCAGGCGGCTGGAAGACTCTGAACGAGAGCGCGAGGGAAAGTGCCTTGCGCGCCGAATCGCGGCATTGAGCGCGCTTGCCGCCAGCGACCCTGCACGCGCCGCCACGCACAACAAAGGAATCCTAAACGGAATCGCAGGAGCCGCGCTCGCGTCCGGGAATGATACGCGAGCACTAGAATCGGCAGCACACGCGTGGGCGGCGCGCTCCGGTCGCTACCTACCACTGTCAAAGTGGAACACCGAAACTTTAAACGGAAAAACCATACTCCACGGCAGGATTGAAATTCCGCTACAGATCGGCATTGTCGGCGGCTCAATCTCATCGCTTCCAATGGCAAAACTCGCGATCAAAATCGGCAAATACAAAAACGCAAACGACTTTAGAAATACGCTTGCCGCGCTCGGTTTGGTGCAAAATCTTGCGGCTCTTCGCGCACTAGCAGGCCCTGGAATTCAAGCAGGTCACATGGCATTGCAGTCTTCAAACCTGGCAATTGCAGCAGGTGCCAAAGGTGCGGAAATCGCAGAAATCACGCATAATATTTTGCAACTTAGCCCTGCAGAAAGAACTACAGAAAAAGTTACGCAATTACTTCAAAAGTTACGAGAATCAAGTAAAAATTAAGAAAATTTAAGGGTTTAGGACAAATGAGCACACAAAATATCAAAATATCAGCAACCGCAGCAGCCAACACAACCACAACCTCCGCAACCACTCCCCTTACCGTCGGCATTGACCGCATCTCCTTCGCAACGCCGCACTATTACCTAAACCTCGAAGAATTGGCGGAACACCGCGGAATCGACCCTAACAAATTCACAATCGGAATCGGTCAAAGCGAACAATCCGTGCCACCAAATCACCAAGACATCGTCACTCTCGCCGCGCAAGCCGCATTCCCACTACTACCATACATCGATAGCAATCGCCTCAAAATGCTCATCGTCGGCACAGAAAGCGGAGTCGACGCAAGTAAATCCAGCGCGCTATACGTTCAAAATCTGCTAAAACTCACGCCGTGGGTGCGCTCTATTGAAGTAAAAGAGGCTTGCTACGGCGGAACGGCAGCTTTGATGATGGCATGCGATTACGTGCGCGCGCACGCAGAAAAAAATCCGCAAGTGCTTGTTATTGCAGCCGATATTGCGCGCTACGGGCTTGCTACCCCTGGCGAAGTTACGCAAGGCGCTGGGGCTGTGGCAATGCTTGTGAGCGCGAATCCGCACGTGCTTAAAATTAACGACGACAGCGTTGTAAAATCCGCGGATATTCAGGACTTTTGGCGACCTGTTTACCAAGACACCGCTCTTGCTCGCGGCAAGTTTTCAACCGAGCAATACATACAATTTTTCTGCGAAGTTTGGCAAAAGTATTGCGCGCAAAACGATTGCAATTTCAGCGATTTCGCCGGATTGTGCTTCCATTTGCCATATACGAAAATGGGTTTGAAAGCACTTAAGGCTGCGATGGATTCTTGCGCAAATTCTTGCTCTGATTCTTGCGATAATAGCAACCTAAGCGAGTCGTCGCGCAATCGCTTACTTTCGCGCTACGAAACCAGCACGAAGTACAGCCGTCGTGTAGGCAACATCTATACGGGTTCCCTGTATTTGGGATTGCTGTCTTTACTTGAGTTAGACGAATTTACTTGCGAAAATAGTGATCTTACTGCACTTAAAAGCGGCGATAAGATTGGACTATTTTCTTATGGTTCCGGCGCTGTTGGTGAATTTTTCAGCGGCACGATTGCGCCAGGATTTAGAGATGCGCTGTTTGCGCGCGAGCATGCGGATATGCTTGATTCGCGCGTGCATTTAAGCGTTGCTGATTACGAGGAGATGTTTGAAAGCGTTGCGCCTTACGCTCCGGAAGATTTCGAAAGCAGCACGTCTTGCCGCGAAGGTGCAAGCTTCTTCCTGGACGACATCACATCACAAGAGCGTCACTACTCCGCGCGCTAAAATCGAGCGAGCGCACGTTTCGATCGGATTCTCGCTCGCAAACGACCCTTCCTTTACACGACTGCAAACTTTCCGCCACCTTCACGCCCTTTCCCGTCAATCGAGACGAAGACAGACCGAGCTTTCACTGAAAGTACAGTGCACTTTCAGTCCTGAGAAAGCTCGGCAGAATAAAAAAGCTTCAAGCGCGAAATGCAGCAACACAAACCTAACACACTACGTTAAACACACTAGCCCACACTTTCTGCGTCTTTATTGACGCAGAAAGACCTCGCTTGCGTTGGAAGCACACTGTGCTTCCAACCTGAGCAAGCTCAGCGAATTAAAAAAGCCTAAAGCAATTTCACATGCTTTAGGCTTAGTTAATTCGCGGATGAGGCGAGATTCGAACTCGCGGTAGGTTTCCCTACAACGGTTTTCAAGACCGTCTCCTTAGACCGCTCGGACACCCATCCATTTGCGCACGAAAGCAATCAAATTGCCGCTTTCAACGCACAAGTGGTAAGCATATCATCACGTATAGAACACAACACACAACACCCAGATTCAAAAAGCTTATCAACTAAAAAATAAAGCCCAGGCAATTTCCCGGGCTTTGTAGCTAATTAAACGGTTTTTTGAAACAAACGCCGTGTTTGTGCACGAGTAAACTCATGCTTCCCACTTCGTCGGCTCAATCACTTCCTTGCCACCCATATAAGCCTGCATTGCCTTTGGAATATCAATCGAACCATCTTCATGCTGATGATTTTCCAAAATAGCCACAAGCCAGCGAGTAGTAGCCAAAGTGCCGTTAAGCGTACTAACTGGGCGAGTTCCGCCATCTTCCATACGTTCGCGCACATTCAATCGGCGAGCCTGATACTCAGTGCAGTTAGAAGTAGAAGTAAGCTCACGGTAACGTCCTTGCGTTGGAACCCAAGCTTCACAATCAAACTTACGAGCGGCAGAAGAACCAAGGTCACCTGCAGCAGTATCAATAATGCGGTAAGGCACTTCCACCTTAGCAAGCATTTCCTGCTCCATACCGAGCAACTTTTGATGCTCAGCGCGAGAATCTTCCTGCTTGCAATAAACGAACATCTCAACCTTATCGAACTGATGCACACGAATAATACCGGAAGTATCCTTTCCAGCAGCACCAGCCTCACGACGGTAGCAGCTCGACCAACCGCAATAACGCAAAGCACCATTGCTTAAGTCAAGAATCTCATCCTCGTGCATGCCAGCCAAAGCAACCTCGGAAGTACCGACCAAATACTGATCATCTGGTTCGCGCAAACGGTAAATCTCGTCCGCGTGAGAATTCAAGAAGCCAGTTCCGCGCATTACTTCTGGACGAACAAGCGTTGGCGTAATCGCAAGCGTAAAACCGTGCTCTTCGGCTTGATCAACAGCCATAGTAAGCATTGCGATTTGCAAGCGAGCCACAGCACCGCGCAAGAAGTAGAAGCGAGATCCTGCAACCTTCACGCCGCGACGCATATCAATTCCAGCAACGCCAGTTCCAAGAGTCAAATGATCCTTTGGCTCAAAACCTTCAGCTGCAAAATCGCGAGGCGTACCAACCTTCTTAACTACAACATAGTCGTCTTCTCCGCCTTCTGGAGCTTCATCTTCAACGATGTTAGAAAGCTTCCACATTGCCGTAGTGTAGTCGGCAGTAGCTTTTTCGGATTCAGCTTTGTATTCCGCAACTTTCGAAGCTAATTCTTTAGTTTCGGCAATAAGCGCAGTCTTTTCCTCCGCGCTAGCTGTTGCAACCTTCTTACCAATAGCTTTTTGCTCGGCGCGAGCTTCTTCAAAAGCCTTAAGAGCGGTTCGGCGCAAATCATCGCTGCGCAATACTTCATCGACGAGCCCAACGGATTCACCGCGCTTGCGCTGCGATTCCTTAACTACGTCGGCATGTTCACGAATAAATTGGATATCAAGCATGACTCCTAGCCTAGTGCCGCAAGACGACAGATAAGCGCACTATCGGCAACTTTATGCAAGGCGGCACGTACAATAAAGCAAATACGCAAAATATCGAGGGGGTAATATGGCAGCAATACATGCTACTACAGAAAATTTTGAGAAGATTGCTTCGACAAATGAAATAGTTGTTGTTGATTTTTGGGCAACATGGTGCGGTCCATGCAGATCTTTTGGTCCTATTTTTGAGAAGGTCAGCGAAAAATATCCCGAAATTCCTTTCGTAAAAGTTGATATTGACAAAAGCAACGAGATTGCTGCAGCTGCTCAAATCCAAGCTGTTCCAACAGTAATGGTTATTAAGCGCGGCGAAGTTATTTATAGACAAGCTGGAGCATTACTAGCTTCTGATTTGGAAGATTTGGTTGAACAAGCTAAATCTTACGAATCTGATGATTCTGAATCCTGATTTATAGACTATGCCATGAGATATAATACGTGAGGTTTTGCATATACGTTTTGCACATACATTTTAACGCATGTTTCTCATGTTTTATTAGTCTACGTTGCGAGCGTTTGCAAGTATCAATAGAGTAATTGCAGAAATAAGGAGGGTTATGGCCAGTCACCGTAAGCATACTGTTACGCTTGGTTCACTCAGTTTACGACAGTGGGCTAGAGTTAGCGCGGTTATTTTGGGCTTCGTTGCTTTGGTGATACTTGGTTTTGCCTCGCGAGATTTTTACGCTTCGTCTAAAGGTCACGCTGTTCAGGTTACTTCTTATTCGGCAACCGATTCTTCGCAAGTTTCTCGTAGTGCTAGCCGTGGTATGTTGCATAATGGTGCGACTTCATATATTAACGTTGTTATAAATGGTCATCATCGTACTATTTTGGGCACTGATTTCACTGATGTAAAATCCGTTCTTGATGCTGGAGATATCACTCTTGAGCCACACGATGTTGTTACTCCATCTCTTACAACTAAAGTTAGCGAATCAACTGTTATTACGATTAATCGCGCAGGCGCAAAATTAGAGAATTCCGACGACCCAATCGCGTTTAACGTCGTTAAAAAGGAAACTGCTGCACTTCCAAAAGGTACTGAGAAGGTGCAAAGTGAAGGCGCTAACGGCGTAATGGAAACAGCAAAAATAGTTACTCGAGCTAAGGGAAAAATAGTTTCCTCTAATATTTTTGCTTCTTATGTTAAAAAAGCTCCAAAAGATAAGGTTATTCTTGTTGGAACTGGCGGCTCTTCTGCCGCAATTGGCTTAGCTGCTTCTATCGGTACGACTGTTCCTGCTGGCGAGATGCAACAATGGGCTCACGACTGGCTTATCTCTAACGGTTATAGTGAAGCTGATTTTACTGCAACAGTATTTATTATTTCTCATGAGTCCGGTTGGCGCGTAAACGCAATGAATCCTTCTGGGGCCTACGGTTTACCTCAAGCTTTGCCAGGCGGAAAAATGGCTTCTGCTGGCGCTGATTGGGCAACTAACTATCAAACGCAGCTCCGCTGGTTCTGGAATTATTGCAATGGTCGTTATGGCTCCATTCAAGGCGCTTACAATCATTGGCTTTCCTACCACAGCTACTGATTAGAATCAGTCTAAATATCATTGTTTTGCGCAAAATAAATTTTTAAATAACTTTTGTTTTGCGTAAATTAAGTTTTGCAATTTTTGTTGTAATAGATAAGAGAATAGACTTAAGTCGATTGACTTTTGCCACCTATGCTTAAAAATACGCTTAAGAAAAACTATGTTTAAGAACAAAAAAGGATGTTTTATTTTGACGCACTCAACATGGCTGTCTAATAAAAGCCAAGATCTCAGTCATGCACTAACAGGCGAAGAAGCATACAATAACAATCGTCTTACACGTCCTGCTTTAATTTCTCTCGCTATTCTTACGTTTATTACATTTATCGGCAATTTCGCACAATTACAACTTACTGCAGCATTGCCAACAATAGTTCAAGAATTTGGTATAAGCGTCACAACTGGTCAGTGGCTTACTTCTATTTTCCAGCTGATTATGGCAATTATGGTTCCACTTACAGCATTTTTAACAAGACGCTTTTCTACTCGCCAAATTGTTATTACTTCCATGTCGCTTTTTACTTTTGGATCCGTACTTGCATGGCTTAGTAACGACTTTATGATGGCACTTGTTGGTCGAACTCTTGAAGCTATTGGCACTGGCGTAATGTGGCCTGTTTTACAAATTACCGTATTCTCCGTCTACCCTGTTACTCGCAGAGGTATGGCAATGGGAAGCGTTGGCATGGCTATGAGTATTGCTCCAGCAATCGGTCCTACTATTGGCGGTTTGCAAACTGATATTAATGGATGGCGTTCTATTTTCTGCTCTCTTACTATTATCGGAGCAATATCCGTCGTTTTGGCAGTATTTTTCTTGCATAATTTTGGAGAACACGATCTTAACGCGCATGCTGATTTCTTCTCGGTTGGCCTTTCGGTTATTGGCTTCGGCGGGCTCATGTTTGGATTCACTAATATTGAAGGATGCGGAATTTCACACCCATTATCTTGGGCTCCTATGATTATTGGCGCTTTTGGAATTGCTTGGTTTATTACAAGGCAGTTGCGAGCGCAAAAACGCGGTCACACTCCTCTTCTTGGTCTTAATGTGCTTAAAAACCGCTACTTTATGGTAGGTACTATTTGCGCTTGCCTTACATTTTTTGCTTTCAGCTCAATTATGGTGCTTATTCCGCTTTATATTCAGTCTGATCGTGGTTTTTCAGCAACTATGAGCGGCTTAATTCTGCTTCCTGGAGCGTTCGGCATGGCTATTTCGCAGTATTTTGGCGGTCGTATGCTAGATCGCTTTGGAGTGCGCCCAGTTGCTATGGCAGGCTCTATTATTCTGTTTTTTGGCACTGTAATGATGAGTCTTATTGACATGGATACGTGGATTTGGTGGATTTCCATTTGGCAGTTTACTCGCCAAATTGGCATGGGATTCTTGCTTATGCCAATAACTACGTGGTCGCTTAATTGTTTGCGTAAGGAAGAACTTGGCGATGGTTCGGCTGTAACTAATACTATGCGTCAGCTTTGGGGAGCTATTGGAGCACCTGTTTTAGTAGTTACAATGACAGTATTGACAACTCTTCACCATTCTGGCACAGGTCACGCTGCCGATGTTGCTGCTAGTATTTTCGGAGTTCAATGGACTTTGCGCATTAGTGCTATTATTACAGGAATTATGGCTCTTATCGTTATTTTTGGAGTCAAGGGCGAAGGCACGGGTTCTGCTCACAATCTTGCGCGTAGAGCTATTGATCGCATGCGCGTGTTGCATATTCCTCATTCAGCAGAGCATCACGACGTAATGCACGATCACACTCATAATCATTACTAAACGCTTATTAAACGCTTACTAAGTCACTTTACGAATACCAAACTGAGAAATCCTTACTTTGGTAATTTTTGTGCAGAACAGTTATGCAATACGCTTTCCATACTCTGCTTTTCTTCGCGAGTTACAGTTAAACCATATTTATACTTAACAGCTATTTGCCTAGCAACATATTCGCACCTGAAGGTTTTGTTTGAAGGAAGCCAGTAAGCTGCGGACGCGGAACCTTTTTCTTGATTAGCAGCTCCTTCAACCGCGAGTAGGTTCATCATATCGTTGCCAAATTTTAATCGTTTTGCACGATTCCATTTCCACGCTCCAGATTCCCACGCATTTTGTAATGCAACAACATGATCTATTTGAACTAATGCACTGGTTTTTCGCCCACGCACGAAGTGAATATCTTTGCCAGTATACGGATCATGCAACAAGCCGAAACGCACTTGGCAGGATCCTGCGTACTTGTATTTCACATTTTGTAAATCACGCGCTAAAACGTCTTCCCTAACGTCACATCCATTACCGTCATCGTCGGTAGTACGATATCCGAATACTTGACGCTCGTACCCGTAACGATAAGGCTTAGATATACGCAATTTTTCCAATGCTTGCGCAGCTTCTCCGCTTGCTTCATATTCTCCTGTAATTTTCCCAACGCTACTGTTTATTTTAGGAAGCAACAAGCCAATAACAATCCCACATAAAACAGCAAACAGCAGCATCCAGAACAGCGCAAGAAACTGCCTCTTGTTACAACGATTACGCATGCTCAGTCCCCCAACTCAACTTATGCATATTCAATATTTTTTAAATTAAAGTTAGCTACTGCTCTTAACTCTCATAACAGACGGTATTCTTTGTAAAACAACATCTACAACTTGCTGAATCATAATTACCAGCAAAACCATTGCCATAACAGCATAAACCGTACTCCATGCTGGAATATTAGCTGGCACCGGATGAATGGTGTGAGAAACTACTAGTGCGGCTACAGAAATGCTAATTAACGATATAGCAAGAACAAGTGCCGACATGCCTCCACTTTTACGAGCCAGACGCATTCTTTGTTGAGAAACTTTATGCATTGAAGTAACCATTCGATTAACGCAATGCTCACCTTGCCTAAATGCAAGTACTTCATCGATACCAAGCTCAATATCACTTACTTCATTCTCAACTTCATGCTGTTCAATGCGCACTTTATTTGCAATATGCTTGGAGCGTATAAGTAAGTATCGAGGAACAATAAACATAATAAACACGCACGAAACAATAGCTACATAAGACAAATTCGCATCGAAATAGTACAAAACAACCATAAGAGGTACAACTGCAAATATCATTCCAACATTCATGCTGATATGAGCTTTATGCCAATGTTCGTGATGCATATCTACACCTGCAAATGTTGTAACAAGAGTTAATGCACGAACTGCCATACAAGCAACAGCAACAAGCACGCACTGTTGCATTACAAAACCAAATATTGGACGTCCTGCAACAGCAAACATTGCTGAAACAATAGCAACAGGAATACATACTGCAGAAACAAGATTGAGAGCAGTACTAAACATTGATATAAAAGCAAAAATAGCACGTTTGAACTTTGAGATTGTTCTCACTTCATAAGTGTAAGCAATACTTGCAATAGAAGAAATATGCTTGTTTTTATTAGAATCTTGCTGAGCTTGCTCAACATTATGCGAGTTTTGCGAGTTTTGAGATTCGTTTAATTGATTTAGTTGCGTAATATTTTTAGAACTATCATTAGCAACATGACGATACGATTCTACAGTTGCTATTTCGTCCGTTGAGCTAATGCCATCATCATTTGGCATTAATACTATTACATTTGCATAACGCGCTATGCGACGCAATATTTTAACAATTTCTTCAGCCTCATGATTGCTAATATCACATTGGGAATAATCAAAAACGTACACTTTAGTGTGTCTTAAAATCGCTCTAGCAAGAATAACGCGACGCTTTAAATCTTCAGAATTATAGGATGCTTCAGGATTATTAAAAAGTCTATCTATTGGCATATCTAGACCGTCGTAATCGGCATAAACAACACCATCTATTCGCACAGCTCGCAATGCATCCCACATCGCAGTAGTCGTAGCTGTTGGAGCAGCCAAAAGTAAGTTTTCTCGCAATGTTGTGGAAAATAGATGACTTCGCTCGCTAACTATAGTAACAATATCTGCTAAAGCTGCAGAACTTGCATCGTTCAACGACAAGTAAGATGCACTATCGTTTGCGTCAAATACTTCAGAAACTACAAATGGAGAAACGTCGTCTTCATGAATATCATAACGGTCGCTATAAGAAAGCAATATGTCAGCAGATTTATTAAAACCTGTTCCAGAAAGTATTTTCTCACGCATAACATGATGATATTTACTTGGAATAACTTGCAATTCACCAGATTTTGCAATTATCGATAAACGCTGAGCTTCATTAGTATTCGCATTATTTTCCGAAATATTGCATCGCATACGCAAAGCAATATTGGTTGAGCCATCAGGCAAAGATAATGTTGAACCATCGTCACTAAATGCTATTGGAGCAGGAGAATCAGTAACCATTTGCAACAATGCTTCAACATGATTCAAACCATGAACAGCATGTTTAACTACATGCATATTCTTACCAACAATTCTCAGTGGCTGGACGCTTAACATTAACAAAGGCATTGTTAACAGAGCTGCAGCAAGACCTACACCTTTAACGGAAGATAACCAAACAGTTGCAACAATTGCGAGTCCAGCAATAACATAGGCAAATAATGCACTTACACAACGCCACGATACTGGGCTTAGTGCCAACGAGAATATAAGAGAAGCAACATTAAACAATGCAGCTAATGTGCAAATCCCAGCTATAGCAGGGTTAACTGTAAATAGTGCTGCAGAAACGACTACAGGAACAGGAATAGATGCAATAATTTGTGGAACTAAAGAAGCAACAAAACTTTGTATTGCAAAAATATCTTCATTTACGCGCAAAGAAGTAATGTCATGAGAATCTTCAACATCCACAGAGCGTAGAGATAATATTGCGCGCAACATTTTAGGGCGCAAACGCATAGCTATTCGCGACTCAATTTCTGCACAAACAGTACACGACCAGTAAAAAACTGCATATTTCAGCAAAATAATAGCAGCTAAAACAATAATGTAAGACGTAAATTCAACAGAACTCATTAAAGAAGTTCCAGTAGAACGAACAGGTCTTAATACTGGAGACAACATCCCAACGCAAACGTAGACAAAAGCTATGTTTACAAGATAAGAAATCGCAAGACACGCCGACCTTAAAACAACTAGATGCTTAATTCCTGGCACGAACGCAAAGCAGCGATTTATCATCTCCTGATCCTTTTTCTTTATTCCATATTTATTCAAAAACCACACACTCCCAACAGATGTTAAGATTACGCTTCACACACACCATCAACACGCCGACAGCCGCGTAATTATGCTGATTTTAAGCCATTTTGCCAGATATTAGCATTAAGAAAATAAAGTTGTTTCACAACTGTTTCACGCAATATTTAAATAATCAAAAAAATAATTAAAAATACCATTTTTAATTCTATTCTCAATAATTTTTTAATACAATTTTTGACGATCGCAAAATTATCTCAATACTGCACCAATAGAAGAACGCAATTTTAAGCTAGCAGGTATTTGTCCAACTCCATGAGACATATCTGGGAATGCTGGTTCAGGCCCATGATTCATTAATCTCAAAGCTTCACGCACTGCCAACGACCCTAATTGCTGCATATCGAGACTCACAGTTGTAAGAGGTGGGAAAAAATCACTTATTGCCGGAATATCGCCGAAACCAACAACACTAATATCACTCGGAATTTTCAAACCGTGCTCATACAAGGAACGCACAACTCCTACTGCCTGCTCATCGCTTGAAGCAACAATAACAGTCGGCAATGCAATGCCATCTATACCAAATTTCTCAATCATATGATTCATTCGCGCGTAACTTTCAGAAGACTTCCACGAAGTACATTGCACAATATGCGAATGAATACCTTGAGCAGTTGAAAGTGAACGCCATGCAATGAGTCGCGTTGCAGCACCTCTCCATTGTGAAGGACCTGCTATATAAATGGCATTTCGATGTCCATAATGCGCAATAAGTGACACAATATCGTTCATTGCGCGAGATTGATTAATCCCAATCATTGAATACTCAACGTTGCTATGAGAACGCAACATATTCATGCCTTCATGCGCGCTTATCGCACCATGAGTAGCAGTAACACATACGCACGGCTTAAGAATACGCGTACGACACAGTGACGTAAATATTGCGTCTGTTGGAGCGTCAATTATTAATCCGTCGACATTTTGCTCTTCAAAACTCTCGCATAAATCTTGAATATCACTTTGTTCACATAACGTTTCGTTGACCATGCTAATAGAAAGAAAAAGACCACGAGATTTTGCTTGCGCTTCTATAGGAGCAATGATGTTTCGAGATGTTCTATTTTCTGCACCAACGATAAGCCCTAAAGTACGCGACCTCTTAGTCGCTAATGCGCGCGCTGAATTACTTGGATAATACCCAAGTTGCTCAATAACTCGCAGAACTTTAATTCGCGTGTTAGCAGAAACATCAGGAGAATTATTAATAACGCGAGAAACAGTTTGATGACTTACGCCAGCAGCATGCGCAACATCGATCATTGACACGCGTTTTGCTTCATTTTCTGCCATATATACCCCTCGCTTATAAATGCCAAGACAATCTATGCAAATCGCTAGGTCCTACTTTTTTAATGGCATTGCGATGAGCTAAAGAGCCGTAACCCTTATTACTTGCCCAATCGTAGGCTGCATATTTCGGATTTTTAGCAAGAGATACCATAAGATTATCCCTAGTAACTTTTGCCAAAACTGCAGCTGCAGCTACGCTCGCACACTGTCTGTCTGCTTTTACTAAAGTATGGACTTTTACAGGCTCAGGAATGTAAGGAGCGTCAAAAGTATTTGCGACTTTGTCAATATAATCGCAAGGTCCATCCAATATTGCTGCAATACGAAAGTTTGAATTCTCACGCGTATTCTCACGCGTATTCGCATTTACGCTAAAACTTAGCTTTTTAATATCTTCCTCAACTTTAGAAATTGCTTTTAATGCAGCAACACCAAGAGCATAGCTAATACCCCACTCATCAATTTCTGTGTTAGTGCAAGACCCGACTGCCCAAGTTGTACACCATTTTTGCAACGGTTCATAAAGCTCTTCTCGACGCTTTTCACTCAGCAATTTAGAATCAGCTAAGCCTTCAGGCATATAGTTTTCTTTTACTTGTTTAATTCCAATAACTGCAGCTCCTACCATCACAGGACCTGCAAGAGAGCCTCTTCCTACTTCATCAAGACCAATAACCCAATCATAGCCTTCGCAAAGCAGATCTTGCTCATATTTAAATGATGGAACAAGCGGTATATTGGATGATTTATTTGACATAATTAAAATTAGTTTGTATAAGTTTTGCTAATACAATTGCTCTAATACGATTGTGTTAATAACATTGCGTTAACAACATTGCGTTAACAACATTGCGTTAATACTTTTATTTTGCAGGACGATCAGGCACATCTTTAAAATCATCATGGTGTTCGTCTAAAAGACCAATTCGATCAAGCGGCCACGATCTAAACACAGCAACGCCCTCGATTTTGGAAATCGGAACTAAGCCATCATCGCCATCATTGCGATGATATCGTGAATCCGCAGAATTAGAACGATTATCGCCCAAAACAAACACGTGACCAGCTTTAACTTTTACTTTAAACGGAAAAGCACTCGGGTCAACACCAGGACGAATATAGGAAGATTCTCGTATTGGAACACCGTTTACAACAATAGGCTGCCCAGCGCCTTTACACTCAACAGTATCCCCAGGCAAACCAATAAGACGCTTAATTAAATCCTTGCCAACAACACCGGAAGAATTTTCACCACTCAACCAATGTGCAGGATCCTCAAAAACAACAATATCTCCACGCTTTAATGGGAATAAGCGCGGAGTTAGCTTAGTCGTAATAACATAATCGCCAATATGAATAGTATCTAGCATAGAGCCAGAAGGAATTGTGTAAGCTCCAAATAGGAACACACGAATAAGTATCACTACTAATACTGGAATACCGAACCATGTTATAGCATCGCGCAAAGTTAGGCGGTCATTTTTAGCACGCTTAGAATGTGCAAAATGCTTACCTTTTCTATTTTTGCGCTTAAACATGCGAGAGCCGGAAGGTAAATCTCCTTCCGGCTCTGGCGGAACCGGTGAAGGATCTATACCATGACCCGCTACTGAAACGATATGAGTATCGCTAATTTGCGTGTCATCAG
The DNA here is from genome assembly GCF_023277705.1 of Gardnerella swidsinskii. Lineage (NCBI taxonomy): Bacteria > Bacillati > Actinomycetota > Actinomycetes > Bifidobacteriales > Bifidobacteriaceae > Gardnerella > Gardnerella swidsinskii. Next base: position 1,211,251 of record NZ_CP083176.1, on the reverse strand, counting down.
TCATAACAAATACCCTTCACATAAGTTCTAATTTTACTTAGCAGAGTTATCGCGACGCTCAGCAATACGAGCAGCCTTACCACGCAAAGCGCGCAAGTAGTACAGCTTAGCGCGACGAACGCGACCGCTACGAACCAGCTTAATCGAATCGATAGCTGGAGAATGAAGTGGGAAACGACGCTCAACACCAGTGCCGAAGCTCACCTTACGAACAACGAAAGTTTCACGCACGCCAGCACCCTTACGAGCAATCACAACGCCGGTGAAAGTCTGAATACGAGTGTTGTTGCCTTCCTGAATCTTAACGTTGACGTCAACGGTATCGCCAGGACGGAAAGCTGGAATTTCTTCAGCAGCCTTAAGATGCTTAGCATCAAATGCTTCTACAGCATTTACCATAATATTCCTCCATCGCCGCCGCATATCGACGCATAGTAAGCGTTAGCAACAAATGTGCTACGCAAATCTTTCCCCAAAAAGTTCGCTTTTTAGGGGGCTTCCGATCCGCGCAATCTTAAATAAGAAGCGACTAGACCTAAAAGATAAAAGAACTATGCGGCATCCCTTTATCGAAAGCATACAAGTACCAAATTTATGCTCAATAATGGACATTATTGAGCATAATTCCGCACTATTCCGCACTATTTCAGCGCACAACTCCATCGAGAGGAGCAGTTTCAACTGTACGAGTCAACTCGTCATCATCAGCGTCATAATCAAACAACTCGCCGTAACGACCCCAGCTAATTGCAATATCAAACTGTTGACGCGCCAAAGCATCCGTGTGCTTACTGCGCAACAAATCCAAAATCAGCTCGCCACGAAGCTTTCCGTTACGATTCCTACTCAAAGCTTGATCAATTGCGTGCACAAGAGACGCATGTTCAATCGCAAGACGAGCAAAAACTTGCTTACTGTGCAAAATATCGGCATTATGCCACTCTTCACCCTCAGAAGTGATAGTAATATGACCATTTTCTGCAGTAAGCAAATTAAGCATCGTGCCAGCATCAACAAGTGGGAACAAATCATCAATCTCAAACGACAAATCAGCTGCCAAATCAGCCAAATCAATACCATCTGGGCTTTCAGAAATCACGTCAAGCAAACCAGCCATACCACCTGGTGTAGCGTTTGGAAGCAAACGAACAGCCACAGGCTCTGCCTTTGTCTCACCTGCTTCAGCTTCATCCTCACTTTGCTTATCTTCATCTTCATCGTCATGGTGGCGCTGAATAAGCATATCTGCAATTGCTGCAGCTTCGTTATCTTCAGCATCTTCATTAGTTGCATTATTTGCTTGATCTTGAGAATCAGCATCTTCGGAAGCGTCTTGCTCTGCAGTGCTTTCTGGAGCAGAACCAGTCAAAATAGCATACAAATTATCAACCATCGCTTCAAATTCAGCACTGTGCTTATCTCGAGGACGAGGCAAATCAACATTCACATCAGCAATTAAGTGACCTGGATGAGATCCAAGAACCACAACGCGATCAGCCATTTGCACAGCTTCTTCAATATTGTGCGTCACAATAAGCACAGACTTAATATCTCGCTCCTCGCTAGACCACAACTTAAGAACTTCCTGACGCAAGTTTTCAGCAGTAAGCACATCGAGAGCAGAGAACGGCTCGTCCATAAACAATGCATCTGGTCTCAGCACCAACGCGCGCGCAATACCAACTCGCTGACGCATACCGCCGGAAAGTTCCTTAGGATACGCTGTTTCAAAGCCATCCAAACCGATTGCATCAATTGCAGCTAAAGCAAGCTCAGTACGCTTTTCTTTACTAACACCTCTAGCACGCAAGCCAAGTTCCACATTGTCTTGTACTGTAAGCCACGGCATAAGAGCGAAGGTTTGAAATACGATTGCAACTCCTGGGTTTGGGCCTGTCAGCTCGCGTCCGCGATATGTTACTGTGCCTTCTGTTGGCTGCACAAGACCAGCCATTGTGCGTAGAAAAGTTGATTTTCCAGCACCAGAACGTCCCAATATTGCCACGATTTCACCCTCGCGAAGAGTGAAAGAAATATCGTGCAAAACGTGCTGAGTAGTGCCACTGTCAGAAGTGAAGCTTTGACTGATGTGCTTTGCGTCGATAATATCGCTTGTAATTGAGGATTGCACTTTTTTTGCATTGCTCTTTAAAGTATTCATAATTTTGCCAATCTTTTCCATAAAATTTTGTTATTTTAAGCGATTTATTAGTAAATTTATTAGTCGATTTGTTAGTCGATCTAATTCAATACGTAACGTTTTTCGGAAATACGTTGCATTGGCGACCAGAATAATCGGTTGCTTAAAACAACAATCAAGCTCATAACAGTTACGCCAACTAAAGTGCGCGCAGAATCTCCTAAAGTAGTTGCATTAGTAATATATGCACCCAAACCCTGAGTTTCCATGTGGTTCTTTCCATATTCCACAATCTCAGACACAATCGAAGCATTCCAAGCACCGCCTGCAGCTGTAATACCGCCAGTGCACCATGAACCGAAAATAGACGGCAAAATAAGCGTCTTCCATCGCAAAGTACGATCCAAGCGGAAGCTGCGCGTCATTTCACGCAAATCATCCGGAATAGCACTAGCACCTGCAATAACATTGAACAGAATGTACCATTGCGTACCAAGAGCCATCAAAATAATACTTCCCCAACCAAGATCAATATGCCAAGACATAAACCAAGCCATAGCAAACGGGAAGATGAAGTTTGCTGGGAAGCTAGCAAGAATTTGCACTATAGGCTGCATAATACGCGAAATCTTAGGATTCATGCCGATTACAACACCAACAGGAACCCAAATAAGCGAGCTTATTAAAATCAACGCAGCAACGCGCATAAAAGTGATGCCACCAAGCATGCCTGCAGTAATGAACTCATGCAAACCTGCAGTTGTATACACAAAGTAAAGCATATGGGCGGCGCCAGCAGCCACAATAATTAGCATAATAACGTTGAATACCCAATCACCAAGCTTATGCTGAGCAGCCTTATGAGGCCACTTGGAGCCTGTGCGACCGAATGGGCGCGTTACTTTTTCAAGCCACTCGCGAATTGGCAAAAACAGCTTACTAATAACTTCATCTGCATGAGAGTGACGAATAAGAGTCAAAATAGCACTGTGACGCTCATTATCAGATGCGCTTTGCGTAATGCGGAAACGCTCAGCCCAAGCTGTAAGCGGTTTCCACAAGAAGAAGTCAAGTGCCAAAACAACAATCACCATCGACACAATAGCCCACCAAATAAGACCAAGCTTATTTTCGGCAGCAGCTTGTGCCACAAAACTACCGATGCCAGGAAGAGCGTAAGTGTGATTATTTACGGAAATCATTTCCGAAGCTGTAAGGAAGAACCATCCGCCTCCAACAGACATCATGCAATTCCAAAGCAGCGGAATCATTGCGTTAGGCATGTCTAGCACCCAGAAACGTTGCCAATGCGTGAGTTGCAAACTACGAACTGCCTCATCCAGTTCCTTTGGCTCGCTGAGCAGCGAACGGTGGAACGAAAAAGTCATATTCCATGCTTGACTCGTAAAAATAGCAAAAATCGAAGCGGCTTCAACACCAAGCATTGATCCAGGAAAAATTACCAACCAAATAGTGACAGTTGCCGAAAGGAAGCCAAGAATTGGAACTGATTGCAAAATATCTAGAAGAGGAATAAGCACCTTGCCAAGCCTACGACTGCGAGCTGCAAGAGAGCCATAAACAATAGTAAATATAAGAGATGCAACTAATGCGATCAGCATGCGAAATACTGAGCGCAAAGTGTAGTAAGGCAGATTGATTAAGTCCGTGGATACCTTAGATGGTATGCCACTTGGACCAATCGGCTGATTTATGCGCTGAATAAGGAAGGCAGTTACGCCAAAAACGGCAATAATGCCAACGCACACAATAATATCCGACCAGAAACGAGTGTTCTCGTCGACTTGCACACCTGCGCTTTCTTTGCGCGAAGTTGTAAATACGGTCATAATAAAGTCCTCGAATAGGCAATAAGTGGGTTCACCTTCGTGTATTTTTTATTTCTATTCATTTATTACGCAGATATCTATTGAGATTTCTATGCGGATTTCTATTTAGATTTTCGTAAATTCTTGCGTAAAGATCTGCGTAACTTTTCTTGTGTAAATTCTTGCGTAGCCGTATCACCATTGATTACGTTACAGGCGCAAATAACTAGAACTCACGTTTTAACTTCGTAAATTATATTTCGCAAGTTGTATTCGTAAGTTATATATTTCGCAAGTTTTGCAACCTAAATTCGATGATTGCCGGCTTCATATATTCAGGAGGAACATCCGAACTACTACTGCCAATAGTGTCGGAGCCTTCATCAGTACGAGTACTAGAATTATGGCTTTTACTGTCATGTTTCACGGCAAATCACCTCCTTAAGTTAGTGCGCTGCCGGCGCAAATCTTCATCATTGAATCGGAGGTTTACAAGAGAACAGAGACGCACCAAAACACACAAATGCATGTTAAGCGTGCCACGTCGTTCAAGCTTCAGCTTCGCAGGGCGGTGGCGTTGCATTAGTCGAAGCCTTAAATTCGACAACGACTGTTAACCAGCGTGCAGTGTCTCCACTGTGTTGCGGCAGCAACCCTTATCCCCGTGGTAGCCTTACCTACCGACCGTGCTCATTATAAATTATTGTTGCAGTTGTGTCAATATGCAGCAAAACACATTGCAATGCACTTGAGACCTATAAAACTCAGCGACAGATGCTAAACAAAAAGTCTCTTGACGAATTAACGCCAAGAGACTTATAAACCAACAATCACTAAAAACGATTGCCTATATGACTACTATCTTACTTGCGATGAGCGCGATAGAAGCGAATCAAGCTCTGCGTAGAAGCATCCTGAGCTGCCAAAGCTTCATCATCCTGAGAAATTGCAGGAGTAATCTGCTTTGCAAGCTGCTTTCCAAGCTCCACACCCCACTGATCGTAGGAATCCAAGCCCCACACGGTACCTTCAACGAAGGTGATGTGCTCGTAGAGAGCAATCAACTCACCCAAGCTAAATGGAGTCAAAGCATCGCCGAAAATGGACGTGGTTGGACGGTTGCCCTTGAACACGCGAGCTGGCACAATCTCCTCTGGAGTGCCTTCAGCGCGAACTTCATCAGCAGTCTTGCCGAAAGCAAGAGCCTTAGTCTGTGCAAGATAGTTGCCCAAGAAGAGCTCGTGCACATCCTGATCGCCATCCTTAGTAGGATTTGGCGTGTTCACGAAAGCAATGAAATCAGCTGGAATAAGCTGAGTGCCCTGGTGAATCAACTGGTAGAAAGCGTGCTGACCGTTGGTGCCTGGCTCGCCCCAGAAGATTTCGCCGGTTTCGCTTGTTACAGGAGTGCCGTCCCAGCGCACAGACTTACCGTTAGATTCCATGGTGAGCTGCTGCAAATAAGCTGGGAAGCGGTGCAAGTACTGATCGTATGGAAGCACAGCGTGAGAAGCAACCTTGTAGAAATTGCGGTACCAAACGTTGAGCATACCAAGAAGCACAACAACGTTCTTCTCGAATGGAGTCTCAGCGAAGTAGGTATCGATTGCGTGGAAGCCCTTCAAGAACTCTTCGAAACGCTCTGGACCGAGGACAACAGCCAAAGAAGTGCCGACAGCGGAATCCACAGAGTAGCGGCCGCCAACCCAGCTCCAGAAGCCAAAAGCGTTGGTTGGGTTGATGCCGAACTCTTCAACCTTCTCAAGGTTGGTGGAAACAGCCACGAAGTGCTTAGCAACAGCTTCAGCCTTCTTTGCGTCGCTTCCGTCAATAGCACCGCACTCCTGAAGCTTGTTCAGCAACCAAGTGCGAGCGGTACGAGCATTGGTCAAAGTCTCCAAAGTGGTGAAGGTCTTGGAAACAATGATGAACAAAGTGGTTTCTGGATCCAAATCCTTGGTCTTTTCTGCCATATCGTTTGGATCAATGTTAGAAACGTAGCGAGCGCTGATGCCGGCGTCAGCGTATGGCTTCAAGGCTTCGTAAACCATGACTGGACCCAAATCGGAACCGCCAATACCAATGTTTACAACAGTCTTGATGTTCTTGCCGGTAACGCCCTTCCAAGCGCCAGAACGAACTTCGTTAGCAAAATCGTAAATGCGACCCAACACTTCACGCACGTCTGCAACGGTATCTTGACCGTCAACAATGAACTTGCCAGCATCCTCTGCAGGACGACGCAAAGCAGTGTGCAAAACTGCACGATCTTCAGTATTGTTAATGTGCACGCCGGTGTACATTGCCTTAGTGCGCTCGTCAAGCTTGACTGCCTTTGCAAGGTTTGCGAAAAGCTTAAGAGTTTCAGGCTTAATTAAATTCTTAGAAAGATCGAAGTGGAGATCTCCAGCTTCGAAGCTCAACTTATCCACGCGATTTGCGTCCTCGGCAAACCACTTCTTCAGGCAAACGCCTTCTGATTGCAACTCGTCGTAATGCTTCTGCAATGCAGCCCACTCTGGGGTTTTTACGGCGTCAACTGGCGGATTGATGGCCATTGTAAGGTCCTTTCATTTCTTCAACTGACGTGACAGCAACCGTCACTATAGTCCAATTCACAAGATACTCACAAAAGCAGACAGAAACACGCGAAGCTTAACACAAAAATGAACACAATCACACTGATAATTTACACATAAAAATTTGTAGTTTGAGGATGTGCAGTGCCCCAAACGCGCGCAACCTACCCTGCATTTGGAGGGTTATCTGTGGTTTATCACTCCAAACGCGAGGAAATTATCTCACATTTGGAACATTATCTATTGCACGACGCGCCAAATTGGACAAATTCAAAAATATGATATATAGTGTTTGATTTGTGCGCGAGTCGCGAATGCGTCTCGGGCAACATGCCACTTTAGCTCAGTCGGTAGAGCGTCTCCCTCGTAATGAGAAGGTCGACAGTTCGATTCTGTCAAGTGGCTCTCTGACTCACTCGAGTGTATTAATACTTTTGATTTGTTTTTATTCGCTCGATTGTTTATATGAGTCTATGCGCGAGTGGCGGAATGGTAGACGCGCAGGATTTAGGTTCCTGTGTCTTACGACGTGTGGGTTCAAGTCCCATCTCGCGCACGAAATTTTTCGCTTATTCAGTAATAAATAATGCCTGCAACTCCGGCAAAAGTGCGCGCAAAGCATTACCTCTGTGCGAAATAGCATTCTTTTCTTCTTGAGTCAGCTCTGCACTAGTCAAACCTTTCATTTGCACACCATCGCGAATAGGCTGAAAATCTGGCACAAATAGCGGATCATAGCCGAAACCATTAATTCCGTGCGCCTCGCGCAACAAGTGACCAACCATTTCTCCGACTCGAACAGTCTCAAAGCCGTGAGAATGCGACATAACACTGCCTTCAGGAACCTCACTGCACCCATCCGGAATAGCAAGAGCTGCAGCACAACGAAAACGAGCAGTACGACATTGATCTGGGATATCAGAAAGTTGGCGCAAAAGAAGCTCATTATTAGCTTTATCATCTCCATGCACACCACTCCACCTAGCAGAAAGAATACCAGGGGCAGCACCAAGCACATCAACGATAAGACCCGAATCGTCTGCAATAGCGGGATAACCTGTTCTTGCAGCAACATCACGCGCTTTGAGCAAAGCATTCTGTTCAAAAGTCACGCCAGTTTCCACAGGATCAGGCAAGCCAAGAGAACCTGCAGTTACTAACTCGAAACTGTCTGCAAGTTTCGACAATTGCTCCTCTAAAATTTGCTTGATTTCAACGAGTTTTCCCTCATTATGTGTTGCCACAATAAGCTTCACGCCCGTTCTCCTTCAATCTCTTCTATTTTGCTAAAGCGGCTTTTTGAGCAGCTTGCAATTCGCGATTACCTTTAGTTGCCAAATCAAGTAACGTATTTAATTCGTCGCGATTAAATGGACGATGTTCTGCAGTGCCCTGAATTTCAATGAAAGTACCGGAACCTGTCATAGCTACATTCATATCTGTCATAGCTTGACTGTCCTCAACATAAGGCAAATCCAGCATAGGAGTGCCGTTAATAACGCCTACAGAAACAGCGGAAATAGAATCCTTAATAACATTTGCAGCAGAGCGAATATGACCATTCTTTTCTGCCCAATGAAGCGCATCTACCAAAGCTACATAAGCTCCAGTTACGGAAGCAGTACGAGTTCCACCATCCGCTTGCAACACGTCGCAATCAATTTGAATCTGGCACTCACCCATCGCTTTCATATCGACTACACCGCGCAAGCAGCGACCAATAAGACGACTAATTTCGTGAGTGCGACCACCAATTTTTCCACGCACAGATTCGCGATCAGTTCGCTCAGCTGTTGCTCTAGGAAGCATAGAATATTCGGCAGTTACCCAACCCAAACCGGAATCTCTACGCCAACGAGGCACACCAACCGTAAAAGTTGCGGTACACATTACGCGCGTATTGCCACACTCAATAAGCACAGAGCCTTCAGGAACATCAGTAAATTTACGTGTTATGTGCACAGGTCGGAGCTCGTCAACATCACGACCGTCAACGCGAATTGGTTTTACAGATTCCAACATATCCTTGATTTGAGTCATACCTCACAAATTTAGCACGTGGCTGTTATCTTCTATTTCATCTTCTTAGCACGCAGCAATTTTGTACTAAAGCTGCTCAGAAAGCTCCATCCACTCATCCTCAAGAGCACTTGCTTCTTGCTCGTTTTTTTGGAGATCTTCGTTAAGAGATTGAAGTCCAACAAAGTCACTTGGGTTATGCGCAGCCATTTGCGCTTCAATTTGCGACTTTTCTTCTTCAAGCTTTGTAAGTTTTCGCTCGATTGCTGAAACTCGCCTTGCAGCATCGTGATAGGCTTTGCCGGTAAGTTTGGGCTCAATTACTGTACTTTCTGAACTTTCTTTAGTTGTAGAATTTGCAGCACTCGAAGCATTCGCAGTACTTGAAGCGCCAACAGTACCAGTAGTACCACTACTATTTTCGTGATCGCGTTGCAGCTTTTCTACAATTTGCAAATACTCATCTACACCGCCTGGAAGGTGACGAATTTTGCCGTCAATAAGCGCAAATTGCTGGTCTGTTACGCGCTCAAGCAAGTAGCGATCGTGCGAAACAACAATCAAAGTGCCAGGCCAAGTATCGAGCAAATCTTCCATAACTGCAAGCATGTCAGTATCGAGATCGTTTCCAGGCTCATCCATAATCAGCACGTTTGGTTCGTTTAGCAAAATCAGCAGCAGCTGCATACGTCGCTTTTGACCGCCCGAAAGATCCGCAATTGGTGTCATAAGCTGCTCGGGCTTAAAACCAAGCCTTTCCATAAGCTGACCTGGGGTCACTTCTTTGCCGTCGATAATATAGCTAGGCTTATAGCGACTTAAAACTTCTTTTACTTTATATTTTCCAAGCTTTTCAAGCTCTTCTAGCCGCTGCGAAAGCACGGCAAATTTTACAGTCTTGCCAATATTTACGTGTCCAAGCGTAGGCTTTAGAGATCCGTCAATAATGCTTAATAATGTTGATTTTCCTGCTCCATTCGCACCCACAATTCCAAAACGATCGCCTGGACCTATAAGCCAAGTTGCATCGTCTAAAATCATGCGTCCAGTAATAGTTTTGCGCGATGCAGCTGAAGTTTCTGCAATGTTTTCTGCGCTCGTAGCAGTACTTTCCGAAGTATTTTCCGCAGAATTTTCAAGAGAATTTTCTTGATTTTCGTCAACGGCAATAGTAACGCTTCCTACGTGAGTTGGTTGCGCAAAAGCAGATTCTACAATATCGACTTTATTTGATTTTTCTGCATTCGATTCAGACGAAGATGCGCTTTCTGCAATATCCGGATCGATATTTTTTAGCTGCTGAGCGTTGTCGAAAATTTGCGTAACGTCAATTAAATCAACAACTTGCTTACCAAGACGCGAAGTTGCCATTTTCTTCAATTCAAGAGTGTCTCTTAGCGGCGGCACATCTGCAATAAGCTCACGCGCTTGCTTTACGTGGAACTTTTGCTTAGTAGAACGCGCACGAGCACCCCTGGAAAGCCAAGCTAACTCTTTTCTCGCCAAATTCCTGCGACGCTCTTCGCGCACATCCGCTTGGCGTTCGCGCTCCACGCGTTGCATCATATAAGCACTGTAACCACCCTCGAAAGGATCAATTACGCCGTCGTGCACTTCCCACATCGAAGTGCAAACCTCGTCCAAGAACCAGCGGTCGTGCGTCACAATCAAAAGCGCACCTTGACCGTCCTGCCAACGGTGAAGAAGATGCTCTGCAAGCCAATGAATCGTCACAACGTCCAAATGATTCGTAGGCTCATCCAAAGCCAAAATATCCCAGTCGTGCAACAATAATCTTGCTAAATCTGCACGTCTGCGCTGACCTCCAGAAAGCGTGCCTACTTTTGCTTCCAAATTTATGCCACCTAGAAGCGCTTCTACAATTTCGCGTGAACGCTGATCTGCAGCCCACTCGTAATCTTCGCGATTTTCAAGAGCAGCCTCGCGCACAGTTGCGTTATCGTCCAATGGATCGCGCTGATCCAACATGCCAAAAGTAAGCCCACCACGCTTCGTAACGCGACCAGAATCAGGTTGCATTTTACCGGCAAGTAGTCGAAGTAACGTTGATTTACCGTCGCCATTTTTTCCAACAATACCGATTCTGTCGCCTTCAAAAACACCTTGAGTTACGTCTGTAAAAATCGTTTTTGTAGCAAATTCTAGCGAAACTCGTTCTAATCCCAAATCATACGTAGGCATAATCCACAAATATAGCTGAACACTTATACGAAAGGATATAGAAGGAATATGGAAAAATGCGATCGCAAATGCGAACGCGAAGCTTAAAAGCGCTTGTGTTGGTAGTAGGACTATAATAATACGTGCTATGAAAACTCAGAACAATCAACAGAATATGCAGAATATGCAGAGCAAACACAATCAAAATAATCAAAACAACTCGCATGTGCAACACAACGAAGATGGAGTTTTGAGATTAGATGGCGGTGAAACACGTCCTGGAGACCCAACACAGGAACTTTTAAACGCTTTAGGCACAACTATTTCGCCGGATCTTTTGGTAGAAGCACTCACCCACCGCTCGTTCTCGCACGAGCATCCTGGCACACGAAATTATGAGCGACTTGAGTTTTTGGGCGATGCTGTGCTTGAGTTAGTTTCCACAGAAACGCTGTTTTCTGCACATCCAGACATGACTGAAGGTCAGCTTGCGAAGATGCGAGCGAAAGCTGTGTCTGAATGGGCGCTTTCTGCTGTTGCGCGCGAAAAGCTGCATGTTGGCGCGTATATTCTTCTCGGTCGCGGAGAAATGGAGCAGGGCGGAAATAATAAAGATTCAATTTTGTGCGATATTGTTGAAGCGCTTATTGGTGCAACTTTTGTTGAACATGGAATTGATGAAGCTCGCAGAGTTGTGCATCGTTTGATTGACGACACTTTGGCGGAAGTGCTAACTGAAGGACCAGCTCTTGATTGGAAGACTTCGCTTACAGTCAAAGCTCACGATATGGGTTTGGAAGATCCAGAGTATCGAATGGCTGTTTCTGGACCAGAATACGCTCCAGTATTTGAGGCTCGCGCGGTTTTGGCACGTAAGGATGGCGACGAAGTGTTGGGAGTCGGAAGTGGCTCTAGCAAACGAAAAGCGCAACTCGCAGCCGCCGAAATCGCTTGGCACGCACTCGACGCGCGTAAGTAACTACGAACTTTACCTGATTTGCGAACTTTGTCATCGATACTTCGAATACGATAAGCGACTATCAATCAAAGAACGCTAGCAGTATTGCTCTGCCATCACTACAGCAAAAATAACTACCGCACCACAAAAAAACACTAACTATTTTCTGAGTAGTGAGGGGTGGGTGTTGCTTAAGAGGTACGAATATTAGTGTGGTAGAGATTTGAGATTTTTCGCACTGAGCGCGGCGAACGTCAGAGCCGCAGGCTGCTGATTCGCCAAGCGAAGAAGAAAAATCGAAAAATCTCTGCGATAAGGCACGGTTATTAACGATTAAACACGCAGAGTTTGGGGGATTTCTTTACGAGCGCTAAAAGAGGACTGAGGAAGCAACGTTCTTTTAAAAACAAAGCAGACAGTAAAGTCTTTAACAGCTAGAGCGACGAAGGACGGGACGCGCGAGGAAATAAATCCCCCAAAACTCGCGCCACAACAAGCAAGAGCGGAGCGCTGTCCTCACGGCTAATTGCCGCTCGGCTGAGCTCAGGTGGAAAGTCCACTGGACTTTCCACCTGAGCAAGCTCACGCTCCGACCTGCTTTCGCGAGCACAATGCTGCGCGAAAGCAGGTCGTCGCGCAAGCAACACCCACCCCTCACAGCCACAATACGCAAGAAAAAGAAAAACCCTGCCACCCGTCGATGGCAGGGTTTCTATTAATAAAACCTACTTGGTGTGCTCGGAGCGAATAGCTTCACGATAAACACGACCACGGAAGGTTCCGCAAGATGGGCAAGCCATGTGTGGGAATGCCTGAGAACCGCAGTTCGGGCAAGTCACAGTCTGCACGGCAGACGCCTTCCAATTAGCGCGACGCGAATGCGTATTAGCACGCGAGGTCTTGTACTTAGGCAGTGCCATAATTCTTTCCTCTATTTCGTTCAATCGATTGAGCTTAAGCGTTCTGTATATTACAGCAAGCGCCGTACAAATTGCGCAACCTAATTTCTCTTTAGTGCGACAGAAACTTTACAACTCGCTAAAATTAATGCCGCTTTTCATTCTGCTCAAGCTGAGCTTTCAAATCCTCTAAAGCAGCAAAACGAATATCCGTAACGTCATGATGATGATCTGGATGCTCGTTTAAGTTTTCGCCACACTGAGAGCAAAGTCCGCGACAATCCGGCTCGCACAACGGTTGCAACGGCAGCTCACTTACCATCGTGTCGCGAATAAGAGCCTCAATATCCGCAAAATCACCACCCGCAACTAGCGGATACACATTGCCCGACTCGTCATTTTCATCCCAAATTTGCGATTCAGCTTCATCCGCATCGCCACGAGTATTGCGATTATCCGAACGATTAGAACGCGAGTCAGCATATGGAAAGAATACGCACACATCCACTTTCCAATCGCGACGAAGCGGCATCAAGCATCGAGTACATTCTGCATGCACCGGGGCAGTAATACTGCCCTGAAACATTAAGCCGTCAACCACAGCATCAAAATCGCCATCAACCATAACATCACTGCCTGGCTTTACGCCAATAACGTAATCTCCAATACCTTCCGGCGCCGGAAATACGCGATGCAACGACATGCTACTACCAGCGCGCGCAGCCATTTGCGCTACTGGAACCGCCCATGGTGATTGGGATGGATGCGAAGCCATTACTAATTCCTTTCCTCTTCATCATCGTCATACAATGATGAGCTAATGTCATTTTGTACGTGCGCTGCAGCTCGACGACGATCTTCCAACACTCGCTGACCCGCTTGCACATCTTGTTCTAATTTATCTAGCTGCTGCTTTAAGCCTTCCATAACAGTCGCGCAATACTGATCCGCACCTTGCGTAAGCTTGTCTGATTTTGCTTGCGCAGTAGCGAGAATATCGCGAGCTTTCTGTTTTGCTAAAGCCGTTACGTTTTCTTGACCTGCTAAAAATTGAGCACGCTCTTGCGCTTCTTCAATTATTTCTGCAGATTGAGATTGCGCTGAAGAAACAATAGAGCTTGCTTGTGCTTGCGCTGTACGCAAACGTCGCTCTGCTTCTCGCATTAACGCAGAAGCTCGCTCCAATTGCACAGGAAGCATATCTTTCAAACGCGCTAACTGGTCAACGAACTCATCGCGATCAATTTTTACCATTCCTGCAGCAAACAAAACATTCTTGGCTTCCGAAAGAGTTGCTTCCATTGCGTCAATAATGTCGTAAACTGTAGTAAATTCAGCGCGGCTCTTTGAACGCGCTTCATCGCTTATTGTTTCTGCAGCTACTTTTGAAGTTTCAGATTCATTTTCTTCAAAGTCGATAACGCCACCATCTTCTCGCTCTCGTAAATCTGGAAGAGGGAAAGGAGAAAATGATGCTGGCAAAGAAGCTGCTTTGCTATTTTTCTTGTTCTGATTTGCACTATCAACGCCATTATCTCGCACATCTTCCGCAGCAGAAACACTTCCAACTGCCGCAACAGATGACGTTTCTGTATTGTCAGCATCTGCATCAACTAATAGGTCGCCTTCACGCGCACTTCGCACGTCGGAATGTGTTGTATTTACAACGCCGTCTTGAGCATCTTCTTCATCTGCGAGAACCGGATGTAATGGAAGCTTTTGATTGCGATCAACTTGCACTTCACGCTCCATCGTGTCGTCTCCTTCACTAGATAATCCAGAAGTCACGTCAATAAGTTCATTTTTATTTGTCATCTTCTACTCTCCTGTTCAATTGTTCAGCATAGATGAATTATTATCTACGCCTAATGATTGCTCACTAAAAAGCTTTTTTAATAAGGGTATTACGTTATCTGGAACCATGCCAGTAACATTTCCCCCATGACGAGCAACATCTTTAACCACAGAGCTTGAAACATGCTCAAGCACAGGATCAGCAGGTAGGAAAAGCGTTTCGATACCTGCTAATTTGCGGTTCACTAGTGCCATTCCAAGTTCTGCCTCATAATCACCGTTTTGACGTAAGCCTTTTACGATTACTGTAGCACCAACTTTTGTACAGTAGTCAGTAATCAAACCAGCTGTTGAAGTTACTACTATTTTGCAATCGCGATTGAAGCTATTTTGAGATTGCGGCAAATTATTTATTGCTTCTTGAATAATTTTTACGCGCTCAGATTCAGAAAATAACGGAGTCTTTGCGGCATTTACCGCAACTAGCACATGTACTTCATCAAATAGATGCGTACAACGTTGTATTACGTCTAAATGGCCGGCAGTGACTGGATCATACGAGCCGGGGCACACAGCTATAGTCATGCTTTTAGATTATCACCCATTGCGCTCAGAACAAAAATATATTAAAAAATAGCGTTACTTTTATCGTTAAAGATAGAAGTAACGCTAATACGCAATATAAACTACTTAAATACGCAGCATAATTACTTAAAAATTAAACTTTCCTAATTCCTCGTATATGCGCTTGCATTCAGGGCAAACTGGGTAGTCATTTGCTTCGTGTCGAGGAATCCACACTTTACCGCATAAAGCTACCACTGGTCGACCAGTTAAGCGCGACTCTTCAATTCTGTCTTTTGACACATAGTGCGCAAAACGATCTGCATTACCACCATCATCTAGACGAGCATCTTCGTCAACTTCTGGACGTTCTAGAACAGAAGTGCTTGTGCCGGAACCAGAATCTGGATCTGCGGATTGCGAACCAGATTCCATAACAGCATCTAACGCATTATCTGCTTCTAAAGATGAAAACATATCGCATCCTTTCGTAACGCATTGTGTAACGAATTTCGTAGCGCACTAAAATTTAATTGAATTTTATTAGCAAAATCAAGCATAAAGCATTATCGCAACAAACGCTCAAAAAAGCTGTCAGAAACGTTAGTCTTTACGCATGAATTATTTACGAATTATTCGCGAAAATTATTTGCGAATCTTATTTAGTTATTTAGTAAAGTTTAGTTTTAAAAAGATTAATTTATAGTACTTTTACAGTACTTGAATTTCTGTTGGTATTGCAGGGTCTCCGCGCATCAAACTTTGCGCAGCCAAAGGCAGTCGCTTCAAAGCAGAAGCGCAATAATCCTGTGCGCGCATAATCGCATCGTGACCCATAAACTGTTCGTCAGCTTCACCGTCGACCATGTAATCAACTAGCAGATTTTCCCACGAATCCTTAGGCTTAAACTGAGCGAGCGCAACTTCCGAACCAGAAATCACGCGTTCGCAATCAGCTACACCGCAAGAATCGTTGCTGTAATCGTATGAACGATACGCCAACTTACGTCCAGGCACAGTCGCTTTATTCTTAGAACGCTTAGCAACAGGTTGCATTACACCATCTGCTCCCTCGCGCTCAGTAAGCTTATAAACCATTGCGCAAGTTGGAGCACCGGAGCCGGTTACAAGCATTGTGCCGATGCCGTAAGAATCCACAGGCGCATTTTGTAAGGAAGCAAGAGCATACTCGTCCAAATCATTAGTAACTGTAATCTTTGTGTTTTTAGCACCCAACTCGTCGAGCTGATTTCTTACGCGACGAGCCAAAGCGCACAAATCTCCAGAATCAATACGAATTCCACCAAGATCAGGGCCTGCAACTTCCACAGCTGTCTTTACAGCTTCCTCAATATTATAAGTGTCAACAAGAAGCGTAGTGCCTTTGCCAAGAGCGGCAATTTGAGAAGTGAAAGCGTCACGCTCAGTGTCGTGAACAAGAGTAAAGCAGTGAGCTGCGGTTCCGATTGCCTTCAATCCGTAAAGTTTTGCAGCAAGCAAGTTTGCGGTTCCCTTAAAACCGCCAATAACCGCTGCGCGAGATGCAGCAACTGCAGAATATTCGTTTGTGCGACGGCCGCCCATATCCATGCAAGGACGACCTGCGGAGGCAGAAACCATACGTGCTGCGGCAGACGCAACCGCGCAATCATAATTAAGCACAGAAAGAAGCACAGTTTCAAGCAAAGTGCACTCACCAAAAGTGCCTTCTACTTGCAAAATTGGCGAGTTAGGGAAGAACATCTCACCTTCGCGATAACCGGAAATTTTACCGTGGAATCGGAAATTTTCCAGCCATTCAATGGTTTCTGCGCTAACAATTTTACGATCACTTAAGAAACGCAAATCATCTTCCGAAAGATGGAATTTTTGCAGCTCTTCCAAAATGCGACCCATGCCGGCAACGACTCCGTAACGACGACCTTGAGGCAAGTGGCGCGTAAAAATTTCAAAAACGCACTTGCGATTTGCAGTGCCGTCTTTAAGAGCAGCGTCGAGCATAGTGTATTCATACATGTCCGTCATAAGAGCAGATGAAATCTCAGCCATGATATTCCTTTCAGTAACGAACAAAATAAAAACTAGTTACTAATTACCAATTCTTTGGGAGTGGCGTATTCGCGCGAGTAGTTAATAAGTATTCGCAACGTAACACTGGAATCATATTAGCTCTATCTACTGAGCTTGTTACTTGGCTGATACTTGGGCTGTGTGGGAAACAGCGAGCGCGACGATATACCTGAGCACTGCGCAACGGATAACGCTCCAAATGCGAGATAAGTTCCCCACATTTGGAGTGCCAAACCACAAGCTCGCACTATAAGCGCTCGCTTACGAAACTCGCGTTGGAAGTCCACTGGACTTCCAACCTAAGCGAGTTTCCGCTCCGAGTTGCTTTCGCGCGCGCTGTGCTACGCTCAAGCAGGCCGTCGCGCCAACGCGAGAAAAGTTGCGCACGTTTGGAGTAATAGACAAAGCAATGCCAAATCGCAGTATAAAGAAGCATTTATAATAGCAATTATGCTTAATAAGAGTTTGAACGAAGAGACTGCAAAAGTTACTAAAGCCGCAGAAAACCTGCACTTATACAACACGGCTTCACATTCAACGAACACTTTCGTACCTAAAAAGCATGGTCAAGTAGGCATGTACGTGTGCGGCGCAACAGTGCAAAGTTCTCCGCATATTGGTCATATTCGCGCAGCGATCGCATTCGATATAATCCGTCGCTGGATGCTGCGTTTAGGATACAAAGTCACGTTTGTTAGAAACGTCACAGATATTGACGACAAAATTATGAAAAAAGCCAACGAATCAGGGCAAAATTGGTGGGAACGAGCATATATTTACGAGCGCGAATTTACAAAATCCTACAATACTTTAGGAGTGCTTGCGCCAACAGTTGAGCCACGCGCAACAGGTCATATTACAGACATGGTTGAGCTGATTGAACGCTTAATCGAACGCGGTCACGCATATGTTATTAAAGACAATGACGGAAATCCTACTGGAAATGTCTATTTTGACGTGCCAAGTTGGGAGCATTACGGCGAATTAACGCACCAAAATCAGAACCAAAATGAAACTTGCGCAGATGAAGCCGCAGCTATCGCAGACGCGAAAGGTCCAAGCGTAGACGCTGCCGAAAACGATATTTACAATCCAACAGATCCTGCAGATGCTTCACCAGACAAACACGATCCTAGGGATTTCGCACTTTGGAAAGCACCTTGCGATTTCGATCAGCCGGATGCGCGCTGGAAAACTCCTTTTGGCGAGGGACGCCCTGGTTGGCATATTGAATGCTCTGCTATGAGCCATCGTTATCTTGGAAATGATTTCGATATTCACGGAGGCGGCCTGGATTTGCGTTTCCCTCACCACGAAAACGAAATGGCACAAACGCGTGCTGCTGGATGGGAAAGCGCCAATGTGTGGATGCATTCAGCATGGGTTACCGCCAAAGGTGAAAAAATGTCAAAATCGTTGGGAAATGGTCTTTCCGTACCAGTAGTTTTGGCAAATAATTCGGCTTGGGTTGTGCGATATGCTTTGGGAGCAGTGCAATATCGCGCAATGTTGGAGTGGTCTGACCAAGCTTTGGTGGAGTCAAAATCGGCTTATGATCGCATTATGAACTTCCTCGAGAGAGCTGACAGATTGCTTGACAAGAAGCCAACTTGCGAAGAAGTGCGCTCTGTTAACGCAGACGAGCTTCCGGAAGATTTCACTCGCGCTATGAACGATGACATTAACGTTTCTGGCGCAATCGCAGAAATATTTACTACAATTCGTCAAGGAAATACTCTTATTGACGACTGCAGCAAAGATTCTTCACAAGCACAAAGCGAAAGCGTACAAAAGCTCATATATCTCGCTGTTTTGCAAGTGCGAGCTATGTTAGATACTTTGGGCTTGGATCCTTACGCACAAACGTGGGCTTCGAACGATAATCAATCGCCTGCAGAAGGCTCAAACGGCAAGGAAAACAAAGAACACTCAGCTTTGGACTCTTTAATTACTTTGCAACTTAAAGCTAGAGCAGATGCTAGAAAAGCAAAGGATTTTGCTACTGCAGATGCTATTCGCGACGCGTTAAATAACGCAGGAATTGTAATTGTCGATACTTCGCAAGAATCATCTTGGCATTTGCAATAAACGAAAGTAACGCAAAAGCAAAAGAAAACGCGAAAGTATTAATTAGCAAATCAAGTTAGCAATTGCACTAAAGTTACGTTAGCAACAACAGGTAGAATGGAAAACTATGGCAGCATTTAGTTCGTTAACAGACCGCCTTTCCAATGCTTTTAAGCATTTGCGCAGCAAAGGCAAGCTATCAGAATCCGATATTGACGGCACAATTCGCGAGATTCGCCGCGCACTTCTCGACGCAGACGTTGCGTTGGAAGTAGTCCGCTCATTCACTGCTCGAATTCGCGAGCGCGCTCTTGGTGAGGAAGTTTCGCACGCTTTAAACCCAGCTCAGCAAGTTGTGAAAATTGTAAACGACGAGCTTACGCAAGTATTGGGCGCAGGTGTAGATAGGCAGCTTAATTTTGCAAAGTATCCTCCAACTGTAATTATGCTTGCAGGTTTGCAAGGTGCGGGTAAAACTACGCTTGCTGGAAAGCTAGGCTACTGGCTGAAGGATGCAGGCCATACTCCTTTGCTTGTAGCAGCAGATTTGCAACGACCTAATGCAGTCACGCAGCTGCAAGTTGTTGGCGAGCGCGCAGGAGTTCCTGTATTTGCTCCAGAAAAGGGCGTACAAACAGGCGGAAGTGCGATTTCTTTGCCATGGTTCACTAAAGGCGACCCGGTTAAGGTTGCGCGCGATTCTATTAATTATGCGCGCGAAAAAATGTATGACACTGTGATTATTGATACCGCAGGTCGTTTGGGTGTTGACGAAGAGCTCATGAAGCAGGCACGCAATATTCGCGATGCCGTGCAACCGCAAGAAGTGCTGTTTGTTATTGACGCAATGATTGGTCAAGATGCTGTTCGCACTGCTCAAGCTTTTAACGATGGCGTAAACTTTACCGGCGTTGTGCTTTCTAAGCTTGATGGCGACGCTCGAGGCGGTGCTGCACTTTCGGTTGCAAGCGTTACTGGAAAACCGATTTTGTTTGCCTCTACAGGTGAAGGTTTGAAGGATTTTGAAATCTTCCATCCTGATCGAATGGCTTCACGCATACTCGATATGGGCGATATTTTGACGCTTATTGAGCACGCACAGAAGCAGTTCGACGAAGAAGAATCACGCAAGGCTGCTGCAAAAATAGCTGAAGGCAGCTTTGGTTTGGATGATTTTTTGGAGCAGCTTCAGCAAGTTCGTAAGCTTGGCTCAATGAAGAAGCTTTTGGGTATGATGCCTGGAATGGCTGCCCACCGTCAAGAGCTTGAGCAGTTTGACGATAAGGAAATTGACCGCACTGAGGCGATTATTCGCTCTATGACTCCTCAAGAGCGTAGAAATACAAAGATTATTGACGGATCTCGCCGCGCGAGAATTGCTGCCGGATCAGGTGTGAGCGTTTCGCAAGTTAATGCACTTTTGCAACGTTTCGAACAGGCTGCAAAAATGATGAAGCGAATGAGCGGTGGAGCTGGAATGCCTGGCATGGGCGGCATTCCTGGATTCGGTGGAGCCGGCAGTAAGTCGAAGCGCAAAGACAAGAAAGGCAAGAAGAAGGTCGGAAAGTCCGGAAATCCAATGCGCAGGGAAGCTGAAGAGCGCGCGTTGCGTGAGCGTCTTTCTGGCGAATCTACTAGCGACGATGTTGCAGGTTCTGCTTTTGCAAAGCCACAGCAACCAAATCTTCAGAATCTTCCTGAAGGACTTAAGGAACTTATGAATTCCGAAGACGCAAATCAAGATAATCAACTGCCACCTAACTTTGGCGGCGGATTAGCTGGCTTATTCGGTCGATGATTTTAGTATTGGCGTTTTTGTGGGTTATATTTGTGCCGCTTCTTTTGTGGCAGCTGATGCGTTGGCTGCCAGCAGGTGCGGATAAATATAACCCACTTCCGTATGTTATTGCGTTGCTTCCACTTGCAACTTACGTTGTGGGAGCACTGTTTTTGTGTAATTTTGGCGCTTTTTTGCTGTATACATGCTGCGCAGAGAAAGTAACGAAATCGCTTAATTTAGCACAATCTTACGCGAAATCTTACGGATATTTATGCGTTGCTTACGCTGCGCTATTTTTGATTTCGCTTAAGTCGCATACGCCGTACTGGTTTGAAAGATTGCGTAGGTTGCACGAAAGCAAATCGTCGCGCAAAAGCTGCAAGGAACGGCATCAAGAAATACGCGTGATGACTCTTAACTGCAGATACGGAAAAGCGAGTGCATCCGAAATAATAGAAATAACGAAAAAATATCACGTAAATACGTTACTTTTACAAGAATTAAGCGAGTCTTTAGTAAAAAATCTTGAAAAACTTGGAATATACGAAATTTTTCCAACTTCGTGCGTAGGTGCGCAAAGTGAGCATAATAACGGCGGATTCAACGCTATTTTTACGCAATATTCCGCGATTTCTACTTGCAATAATTCCGTAAAAATTGAAGCTGCAAGCGTACCAAGCGTTACAACTTGCTTAGATTTTGGTGCAAATGAAAAAGTTTTGGTGAAATTTGCTTCTGCACATCCAAAGTCACCGATGCGTGGGTGTGCTGCTTGGAGTAATGGAATTCGCGCACTTGCGACTATTGATTCTACTACTGATTCTTTCGCCGATTGCACTAACGAATGCGCTGACGAATCTACTTCGAAAACTTGCGATTTAGCAACTCTTACTATTGTTACTGGCGATCTTAATTCCACAGTCGACCACCCAAGCTTTCGCTCGCTTTTGAAATACGGATTTACAGACGTTGCGCTTTCGCTTGGAAAGCGTCTACGCACATGGCCTACATGGCTTAAGTGGCCAAATCTTACACTTGACCATGTGCTATTTTGCGCAAAAAACTGTAAATCTAACGCACTATGGCAAAAGAATGTAGTTGTCGACGGCACTGATCACTTAGCATACATCGCAGCAATCGGCCTACAATCACTAGATAAAAACGTCCAAGCGCGCAGGCATAATAGATAAGTTATTCGCGTGAATCGGCGCCCTCTTCCCGACCACGTGAGGAACATGTGGAAGCTCGCAAGGAGTGCCCCACACCCGAACGAAATTCCACGACTCTAGTTATAAGGAGAGCCATTTTGGCAACCAAGATTCGTCTTAAGCGATTGGGCAAGAAGTTCTATGCCTTCTACCGTGTAGTCATTTCTGATTCACGCAACAAGCGCAACGGTCAGTCCATCGAAGAGATCGGCGTTTACGATCCAAACAAGCAGCCATCTATGATTCAGATTGATTCTGAGCGCGCACAGTACTGGCTTGGCGTTGGCGCACAGCCAACCGAACCAGTGTTGAAACTCTTGAAGATCACTGGTGACTGGCAGAAGTTCAAGGGTCTCGACGGTGCCGAAGGCACGTTGAAGACTTCTGAAGCTGGTCCAGACGCACAGGCTCGCGTTGAAGCTGTTGAAGCTGAAGCTCAGAAGCTGAAGGCCGCTAAGTCTGAAGCCGCTGCTAAGGCTCAGGCTGCAGCTGAAGCCGCTGCAAACGAAGCCGAAGAAGCCCCAGCTGAAGCTGCGGAAGCTGCCGAAGCCGAGGAAAAGGCTGAGTAATCATGCTGGCTCAAGCTGTTGAACATCTCATTAAGAACATCGTGGATTTTCCAGATGACGTGTCGGTACGTTCTCACGAAAATGCTCGCGGCGAATTGCTTCGAGTACGCGTGAATCCTGAAGATATTGGTCGCGTTATTGGACGCAATGGTCGTACCGCTAATGCAATTCGCATTGTTGTGCAAGCTTTGAGCAACCACAATGTGCGCGTTGACATTATGGACGTACGTAAGTGAGATGAACGTGGCATTAGACCAACAATCTTTTGACAACCCTCAGCAAAGTCGTAATGACCTGCTGAGGGTTTGTCGTATCGGTAAAGCCCAAGGTTTAAAAGGCGAAGTTACTGTACAAATTTTTACAGATGAGCCTTACGAACGTTTTGAGCCAGGAAATGTATTGTGCACTGCAGACGGCGAGCGCGAGTTCGTTATTGAGAACGCAAGAACATTCAAAAATCGTTGGATTTTACTATTCGAAGAATCACAAAATCGCAACGATGCGGAAGCACTTAATGGCACTGAATTGTATGTGCATGCGGAAGATGCGCAAGAACTTGCTGCCGAAAATGCTTGGTATATTAAGGATTTGGTCGGTTTGCAAGCGCGTTTGTGCGAAGAAAATCAGCTTGGGCTTACTCCTAAAATTATTGGAAAAGTCGTGGATGTGCTCGACGGCGCGCAATCGTTACTGAAAATCCGTTTAGATCATCCGGTTGACGAAGAACATAAAACAGCGCTCGTGCCATTTGTTGAAGCTATTGTGCCGGAAGTTGACGTTGCAAACGGGTATTTGACTATTAATCCTCCTGGCGGTTTAATTCCGGGGCTTTCGTAGTTTTCATAGTTTTATCAGTTTTCGTAGTAGAGTGCCTTATGATGGACATCGATATTATTTCCGTATTCCCAGAATATTTTCGCATGCTAGACCTAAGTTTGTTAGGCAAAGCGCAAAATAATGGTTTATTGCAAATTCGCGCATACAATTTACGCAAATGGACTCACGATGTGCATCAATCTGTTGATGACACGCCGGTTGGCGGTGGTGCTGGCATGGTTATGAAACCTGAGGTTTGGGCGGAATGCTTAGACGAGCTGCTTAGCTTGCCAAAATCTGAAGTAAAAAATACGTGCGATACGTGCGATAGTTGCGAAGAAGCAAAAATCGCGACTAATAAAATAGACTCAACTAAACCAATTCTTATATTCCCGAACCCTTCTGCCCCACTATTTACGCAAAAAGACGCAACAGAATTAAGCAACGCAAATCATTTAGTATTTGGATGCGGCAGATACGAAGGCTACGACGCTAGGATTCCAGAATATTACCGAGCGCAAGGAATTGACGTACGCGAGTATTCAATTGGCGATTACGTGCTAAATGGCGGAGAAGTTGCAGTAAGCGTTATGCTTGAGGCAATTACACGCTTAATCCCGGGGTTTATGGGAAATCCTGAGTCGATTGTTGAAGAGTCGTACACAGGCTCGGACGCACTTTTGGAACACCATCAATACACGCGTCCAACTACTTGGCGCGGTATAAGCGTTCCGGAAATACTCACTTCCGGAAATCACGCCAAAGTTGATCGTTTTCGTCGAGATGAAGCTATATCTCGTACAAGCGAAATTCGACCTGACTTGATTAAAAAATTGGACTGCCACAAGCTAGATAAATCGGATCGAAAAACGCTTATGTCGCTCGGATGGGAAGTTTCCGGCGAACATCCGCGCAAAAACTGTCAATAGTTTCGAATCATTTTAGAAACAAACGCAGAAAATCAAATCAATCGCGCTTAGGCTGAATGAACAGCACGGAAGTTTCTCCGTAATTACGCGTATCAAACAGCTCCCAGCCCTCAGGCATAGTCGGCAAAACACTTCGCGCGCTACGCTCCAACACAATCAACGTATCCGCAGAAACGCTCGCAACTCCGCTCGCAATCATCGAAGCCAATAAACTTTCGCAATCCGCAGTTTCGTAAGCATAAGGCGGATCAATAAAAACCAAGTCAAACGCTTCCCCACTATAATCCGCAACGAACTGCTCCGCGCGCTTTCGAAGAACCCTCATAGAAAGCGCAGAATCCCAAGCCTTTGAACTCTGCAACGCTTTCGACGTACGAAGTATCAGCGCAGCCGCTTGCGAATTTGCTTCAACAGAAACAAGCTCACGCGCGCCACGAGATAGCGCCTCAACTCCTAACGCACCTGTGCCGGCGAATAAATCAAGAACGCGAGCATTGTGCATAACATCCCACGAATCGAGCCTAGAAAATATCGCTTCTTTCGTGCGATCTGTAGTAGGTCTTGTACACGACTGCGCTGAAGTAAGCGGCAAAGATTTAAAACGTCCAGCAATAATGTGCATTCTTCTAGCTTATCCTCCCCCTCCCGACAGTCATTGTTACTCAATGCGATTTTGTGATTATTTAGTATTGTCTATGAGTTTTAAACACATTTGTTGGAGAATTTACTGGCATTTGTTTTCGGTTTCGATACTCGCTTTACAGCTGTGTAAAGGAAGTGTCGCGCGCAGAAAGCAAAAAGCGGCAAAGCATAGGAAATCCTAGCTTTACCGCTTAATTTTATTCACTTAAGATTACGCAAACTCACGCGTCAATCTTACTTATTTACTTCTTCAGGATTCGGGATTAAGAAGGAGCAAGCAAACGCAAGCGCAAGTAACACAATGCCCGCAACCATCGAAGCCATGTATCCGCCTGTTGCACCATTAGTTCCTGCAACATTCGTCATCACAGCGTAAAGAATTGCAAAGCTTAAGCCAGCACCCAAGTTAAAAGCACCAGCGTTCATGCCTGGCAAGTATCCTGGATTATCCTTTGGAGAAAGCACAATACCAAGTCCGTTAAGCATAATGTTTGCAACACCTGCGTAGCTTACGCCCAAAGCCAGCGAAAGCGCAACCAAAGACCACACCGATGGATTATTAGCAACATACATACCAAACACAACGCCAATCACACTGACAATAATGCCAGCACGAAGTACCAAACGGTAACCAAACTTGGCAGCCAGCATACCAGCCACAGGCCCAAACAAGAAGCCAATAATTGCGTAAGGCGTCAACGTTGCAAAGCTCACCACGTCAGCACCCAAGCCAGCACCAAACTTAGCATCCTGAGCAAGCTGCGGCACTACACCATTCATCAAAGCAAAAACGCCAGTCATGGTAAGCAGCGTGCAAGAAAGCAAGCCCCACGTGCGACGCTGCTTCATGTAATGCGTCGAAACCAAAGGAGCAGCAATCTTTCCTTCAATTCTCCAGAAAATCGCGAAGAAGATTACAGCCACTACCACAAGGCCTGCAACCATAGTCAAGTTAGCATTTGCAAGCTTATCAATTTCATTAATAGCAAGATATGCTGCAAGGAACGCAATACCAAGCGTCACAACGCCCAACCAATCCATCTTTGAAGTTTCCTCCGCATAAGATTCTTCAGCAGCAACAATCACCATAATCACTGCCGCTACAGCAATACCTGCCATAGTCCAGAACACCGAACGGAAACCAAACTTTCCAGCAAGCCAACCGCCAAGCAACGCATCAACGCCAGCAATACCACCGTTTACAGATGTCAAAATTGCCATTAGCTTTGCGTAACGCTTTTCTTCAGTTACGCGCACGCGAAGCATAATCAAGCACATCGGCACTACAGGACCAGAAGCACCCTGCAAAATACGTCCAAGCATCAAAATATTCACATCTGGAGCAAGCGCAGACACTACGCAGCCCGCAATCGTTGAAATCAAAATGCCAATAAGCACCTTCTTACGACCGACTAAATCAGATAAGCGCGGCAAAAACAGTGAGAATAAAGCAGCAGCAGTAAAGAACACTGTTTGAGTTAAGCCGATTTGCGTATCGGTTGCGTGAAGCTCTTTTGTCATTGTTGCTAATGCTGGAGAAAGCATTGAAGCGTTGAGCTGGAAAGCAAAAATAGCAACGAGTAGCGCCGTCATTAACGCAACAATTGATCGCCCACCCTTGTCTAGCATGGAAGGCGTTGGAGATGAAACTTCAGTCATAATAGCCTCATATCAAATTTCGTATAAATTTTATTTTCGCGCAACTTTGCCGCTTTATTTTCTTTCGGTAAATTTGCAGTATTGTTGCGCAAAATATCGTGAATAATTCTAGTACAAATCAGCCGATACGCTTCAGCGCGTCAATAATCAAATCCCAGAATTTATCGAAATCAAGTTTGGTTGCAACTTGCGTATGGCATTCTTCTGCGGATGGTTCTGGTCCGCGCAAATCTGCAACGGTCATACCAACTGTTAATTCGCCCTTAATTTCAACGTCTACAGGGCAGCGACGAGTAGCCACCACACTGTGGTCAATCAAATAAGCAATCGTGCAAGGATCATGAACTGGCGGATCAATAAAGTCTTGATTATCCTTATACGCTTTACGGAAGAAGTCCATCAAACCGCTAGCAAACGCAGAAAGAGGCGTGCCAATAGCATTAATCTTTGCTTGCACTTCAGGAGTGCAAAGTGCCTGATGTGTCAAATCAAGACCGACCATAGTAATAGGCCAATCCTCATTAAACACAACATGCGCAGATTCTGGATCAACCTTAATATTAAACTCAGCAACCGCGCTCCAATTACCAACGTGATATCCGCCGCCCATGAGCACAACTTCCTTCACACGTCTTACGATTCGTGGCTCAAGGCGCACTGCCATAGCAATATTGGTGAGCGGACCAGTTGGTACAAGCGTAATCGTGCCAGGTTCGTTGCTCATAATCGTATCAATAATCCAATTTACAGCGTGGCCTTCGTCCAATGGTCGCGTTGGTTCTGGAAGCGTTACGCCGTCTAAGCCGCTTTCGCCGTGCACGGAAGCCGCAACTTCCAGAGGGCGGACCATTGGTCGGTCGCAGCCTGCGTGAACTGGAATGTGAGTTGCACGAGCCATTTCGAGAGTTGCACGCGCATTATACGTGACTTTTTCAAGGCTTTGGTTGCCGCCAACTGTAGTTACGCCGAGCAACTCAATATTTGGGTTACCAAGTGCCAACAGAATAGCCATGGCGTCATCATGGCCAGGATCGCAATCTAGGATGATTGAAGTCATCATTACTCCTTCGTAGATAACTAACTTCTTGTTAATAACTTACGTAAATAGTTTTCAGTTATTTTTGCTATTACGTTTGCTACTAACTGCTGTTAATTTATGCGTAAATTGCTCTATGATCCATGCTCGTACGCCACTACGCATTTCGCTGCACATACGCTCCATTGCATCATACAACACTAATTACCTAACATTTGTTTATATAACTAAACAAATGACTAATAACAAGTATAGCAGACCTACTATTGTATGCAAGAAAAATTTACAAGATTAATTCGTAAATTAAATAAAAGAAATAAAATCAGCGCAAAAAGCACTAATTAAATGCGCTCATGAATATTCGTCATGCGTTGAGAAATAAGTTCTGGATTAAACAACTCATGTACAGGCTGCATAGATTCAGTATTCAAAGCTGCAGCAGCAACCGCAAATCTGCCAGTTTTTGAAGAATCAAATTCGTTATATCGCGCGTAAATAAGCGCCGCAGTAGCAGCATCGCTAGAACCGTTGTCGTTGCCGACTGCTTCAACACCAACATTGCTATTTCCGCGAGTTAGCATCATTCTCTGGACGCGCTTAACTGGGACAGGATAGAACGACACTCCCTCATCTGCAACACCATAAGCAACTCCTGCGCGACCGGCATTTACAAATACACGTTTTACTCCACGCTTGAGAAGCACATTCGCACAGCGAATTGCAGAACGCTCGTCAACAGCATTAACGCCAGTTAAAGCCTGCGATTCAGCAGTATCTAAAATAAGAGTGTCAATACGAGACAATCTAGAAAGCACTCGAGGAGCTTTTGCATCCGTAATTGCACGAACAACAATAGGACGGCGATAACGGTCACATAGCCACTCAATTGACTTTTGCGGAATATTAGTATCCAACACCAAAATATCAGCATTTTCAATAATGGACATGCGCTCACGCAAAAAATCAGGAGTCATATGGTCGTAAATACTCATATCGTCTAAAGCAAGCAAACGCTGACCAGAAGCGTCACCAACATACATGTACGAAGCAGTCATCGACTCAGGAAGTTGCTTCGCATAACCAATATCTAAGCCGTTTGCAGCAGCATCAATGCGGAAAAGCTCTCCGTTGTGATCGCCACCGTAGACAGAAACCATGCTTGTGCGAATATTAAGACGTTCCAACGCGACTGCAATATTCCTTCCAACACCGCCTAGCATATAGCGCACACGGGAAGCATTAGACGTGTAATCCATCAAATCTCCGCAAGCAATGCCAAGAACATCCATGCTAATTCCGCCAACAACAGTCACATAACTTGGAGGAGTAACAATATATCCCTTACCTCGTAAATATCCTTTGCGAATTAAATTGGAAATATGAGCAGCCACACCTGAACGAGTAATTCCTGCGAGATTTGCAAGTTCCTGTTGGCTAATCATCGGGTTTTGTTGAATCCAAGTCAAGATTTGTTGTTCGCGTTCGGTCATTGTCGCCTCATCTCTATTGTGATTACAAATGATGCCTACTATCTAGGATATTCACAATTCTCATAATATGCACGTAAATTTATGTAATTTTGTTGTTTTTTTATATTATATCCAACAAAAGTTGATATTAATTATCAATTAAAAATAGTTTCTTACCGTATTTTTTACTAAATTAAGTGCATAAATATGCAATAATTTTTTCTTTATACTTTTTTTATAGGATAATTTATTCATACAATATTGTAATCTTTATAAGATATTTTGCGCGCAAATTCAGAACTTTAGAATTTTAATTGCTTACGATTTGCGCACTTCCACCTCTCGTAAAATCAAGCACTGCACCTGCAAGATACGGCAACGAAACAAGATGAGTGTCTTTTTGCAAAGTCTCCAACGCATCTTCACGAGCCATAGCGATAATCTTTGCATCCTTAACAACTCGCAAGATCTTCAAACTCGAGCGACCACCCGACTGCTTATCGCCAAGAACATCGCCAACATTGCGCAATTCCAAATCTTTCTTAGCAATTACGGCACCATCTAGCGAATTTTCAACAACTTGCAAACGTTCTTGAGCAAGACTTCCATCCTCAGTTTGCGCAACCAAAAATGCCCAAGAATTCGTGCCACCACGCCCAACACGTCCACGCAACTGATGCAATTGCGCAAGACCAAAACGATCCGCGTCAAAAATCACAATGCAACTCGCTTGAGGCACATCAACACCGACCTCAATAACCGTTGTAGCTACAAGAACTTGCACATCTCCGCGCGCAAAACGTTCCATCGTTTCGCGTTTCGTAGCATCATCGTCGCGACCAGTAAGCTTAGCAAAAGTAACGCCTTTAAATTGCGGCAAAGCTGAAAGCCGCTTCAAAATGCCGTTAACTGTATGAAGTTTGCGCAAAGAATCTGCGTTATTTTCTTCAGATTGATTAGATTGCACAGATTGCGAAACATCTTCAAAACCTTCAGATTCATCGCTATCAAAATCCCTACCAAAATTACTACCAGAATCCCTACCAGAATCCTCATTAAAATCATCATCAATATGCGCGCAAACAACATACGCACGCTCACCTGCATCAATGCGAGCACGAATATGCGCAAACATTCTCGCCATAGTATTCGCATCCGATTCTTGCACAACAAAAGTGCGAATAGGTTTTCTACCTCCAGGCAGTTCAGTTAAATACGAAGCATCCAAATCACCGAACCACGTCATAGCAGCAGAGCGCGGAATAGGCGTTGCAGTCATTACTAAAAGATGCGGTGTAAAAGACTTTTCAGCACTATTATGCGAATCTACGCTCATTTTGCGCAACAAAACATCGCGCTGCTCAACACCAAAACGATGTTGCTCGTCAATAATTACCAAAGCTAAATTAGTCGGCTTAAAAGTCGACGAGAACGCTGCATGAGTTGCAACAATAAGCGAAGGCTCTCCACTTGCCACACTCGCTAGCGCACGTCTGCGATCCGCAAGTCTCATGCCTCCAGTTACGACGATTACAGGCACCTTTAGATTCGCGCGCGCAATCATTTGGCGCAAATTTTCGGCATGTTGAGACGCCAGAACTTGAGTAGGAGCCACAAGCACAGCCTGATAGCCTGATCCAACTGCCTCGAGCATTGCAGCGAGCGCAACAACTGTTTTTCCGGAACCAACTTCACCTTGAAGCAAGCGACGCATCGGATGGTGCTCACGCATGTCACGTACAATCTCATCAATTACATCTTTTTGACCTGCAGTAAGCTCAAACGGCAAACTTTCCACAAATTCATTTCTTATAAGAGAATTATTACAAGATTTTGCTTGATTATCTTTAGAATCTTCACGAGATCGCAATACAGCTACTTGGGAAATAAAAGCTTCTTCATAGCGCAACGAGTCAACAGCTTTATAAAATTCGTCAACTGATTGCGGATTATGAATTGAGTATATTGCTGACGCTCTAGTCATGAGGTTACGTTTTTTTAGCACTGATTCAGGCGTAATATCTGGGATTTGCAGGAATTCACTAGTGCAAGCTGCGGAATTTTTAGAAGCTGCGGAATCTTCAGAATCTTTAGAAAGTGCAGAAAGTATAGAAAGTATAGTTTCGTGAATATGCTCGCTGGAAATCCTAGAATTTGCATGATACACGGGCATAGGCGCGCTCATACGCGCCAAACCATCTTCCACACTTCTTACAGTATCGCGAGATTGATGCAAGCTATCACTTTCTTCTACAGCAGATACAGTAAGAATTTGAGGATGCGTAAATTGCAATTTACCATTAAAAGCGCTAGACGTACCGCCAACAACAACCATTTCACCAACATGCATCTTTGCGGAAAGCCACTGAGCGTATTGACGATTTTTAGAAAAATAAATAAGTTGAGCTACCGCTTGCATATCTTGCAAAACGTTAATTTCGATTCTAAAACCGCGACGAGCGTTCATAGGCACAACGTTAATTGACTGAACTTGCGCATAGAAAGCCACTTCTTCGCCAATTTTTATATCTTTTAAGTTCGCAATTCTCAATGGACTTGTGACTCTAAACGGGTAGTAAGTCAATGCGTCTTCGACTGTGACTATGCCCAAAGATTTTAATGCAGAAACGCGTCGCTTATTGCTGATTATTGCACAAAGCGAAGTATGCATTTTGGCTGAGTTCGTGGGCGTATTTAGCATATTTCGATTATAAATCATTCGCAATCAGGAATATAACGTGCGCACGAAAAAATACGCAAATACAAAAAAGCCCCGAGCAACACTCAGGGCCTTACAATTTAAACGCAATACAATGCGCGAATCACGCCTCAACGCGCTGAACCTTGCCAGCCTTAATGCATTTCACGCACACACGAAGGCGAACGTTCTCGCCATCAATGGTGGTGCGAACCGGCTGAAGGTTCGGGCGGAAGGTGCGCTTATTGCGGATATGCGAATGTGAAACAGTGAAACCAGTCTGAGGTCCCTTGCCACATACTGCGCAACGAGCTGCCATAATTGGACTCCTATTTTCTTTGACTTGCAAGTCTTGCGTCATTCAAACACACGAACTACTTACGCAAATTACTTACGCACATTGCATAAACAAATAAGCACGCTTGAACGCACAACTACACAAGTATATCACTTACCAAGACAATCCGCGCGCACAAACTCAGTCTTTTCTTGTAAATCCTTGACTGTCTTGCATCCAAGAAGAGCCATAATCACCCTAATTTGCTTCTTCCAGTTATCAATTTGCAAAGAAAGCGCATCCTCACCTTCATGCATAAGCGTATGCAAAAACTCGCCAGCGACACCAACTGCAGAAGCACCCAAAGCCAACGCACGCACAACATCCAAAGGCGTGCGAACTCCTCCACTTGCGAAAACTTCCATATTTTTTAACGAATCACACTTGCGTATGTCAACCAGCGACTCAACAGTAGTAAGACCCCAATCAGCCAAATAATCACAGTCGCCTAAGTTCCTGCGAGCATTCTCTATTGTTACAAAATTAGTTCCGCCACGACCAGACACATCTACAGTGCGCACTCCAACATCTTTAAGACGATGAACATCTTTAGCAGAAATTCCGCATCCAGTTTCCTTCACAATCACAGGCACGCTTAGTGCTTCGCACGCACTGACAATAGACTCAATATTGCACAACCAATTTCGAAAATCGCGATCTCCTTCTTGCATAACCAACTCTTGTGCAGCATTTAAATGCACTTGTAACGCATTCGCATGAATCATGTTTACAGCACGCAATGCATCAGACGCACTAGTTCCAGCGCTAACATTTGCCATCACAAATCCATGTGGATTTTCGCTTCTTATGACACTGAAAGTGCTGAGTAAAGTTTCGTCTCGAAGAGCAGCACTCAAAGATCCACTCGCCATAGCAACAGAATTTTTTGCAGCAACTCTAGCAAGACTTGCATTCACTTTTTTAGCAGCATCACTTCCGCCGGTCATTGCGTTAATATATATCGGCGAGCACCAATGCACAGAATCACATACTTCACTTCCTAGCACGCTCACGCTATCGTCAATTTCTTCAAGCGCAACTTGCGGCAAAGCATTCGGCACAAAACGCACTTTGTCAAAATCTGAATCTGCACGAGTTTTATACTGCTTGTCCGCAAGCGCAATATGCGCGTCTTTGCGGTTTTGTATTGTGCAAGATTGAGCAGATTGTGCATTAGGTTCGCGACTCTTAACAAACGCGTCTAATACAATATTTTCAGAAGGCTTACCAGTTCCAAAAATTTCCGTAACATCAATATTCAATGGCTTTATTCCATTGGCTTCCCAAGTAGATTTCATAGTTTCAATTACATTATTGTCATAAATTGTCGACAGCGCAATTGCACAATCTCCCCCGCCTGCGCCGCTAGTTTTTGCAGGAACACCGGCACAAGTCGCAATTTCAATAAATTTTGTAAGTTCATGCGTTTCGATAACAGTTCCAGTAAGAGCACTTAATTTTTGTAACAACGCACGATTTTGAGCAAAACCGCTAGAAATTTCGCTTATTTCAAACTTTTCAATTGCGCGCGCAAGTTTTTGCACGCAAATCTCACTTTGTTTGCAAAAATCTTCGTAAGTAAAAAGTTGATTTTTATTGTCAAAAGCACTAGTTTCGACGCTACTTTCCGTACTACCTTCAGCACTAGTTTTAACGCTACTTTCTACGCTACTTACTAGCTTTGCGCTAGACGCAGGAGAACCAGTCCACCCGACTAAAAGTTTTAGCGACTTATCTACATTTAAACGCTTAACTTCCAGTCGTGGCCACTTTTTGTACAACAACTCACCGAAATCAGAGCATCCGGATTTTACTAGCGTCAGCTCAGCTTCAAGCCACTCTCGGCTATACGCGCGATACATAATCCAACCGCCATAAGAGCTGGCAGCAACATCTCCACCGCTTCCGGATTTTTTAACACTCGACGACGCAATCAACGCTAGCTTGCAAATTTCTGGAGTCGAAAGATTCAAACCATACCATTTGCACAACGCGCGAATAACTGCAACAGTTACTGCAGCAGAAGATCCAAGACCGTATTTTCTACCAGTTTTTACATCATCAAGTTCGCTAAAAATATGCACATTGTAACTTTTCCGGTTAATATTTGGCGCACATTCCTCACTAGCATAAGCGTCAACTACGCACATTGCAGCAAGCACATAAGCATATTTTCCGTCGTTTTGTATTTCAATACTTCCGTCAGATGTGCGAGCCCAAAGAAGCGGTTTATATTTTTCAGCATCTGACGTAATCACACCACAATAATTTCTGCTACTAGGCGCATTTTTCTGCAAATTTTCGCGTAACTCTTCGTTTAAGGTTTCATCACTTATGCTAACTGTTACATAACGATTAACAGCAGCAACAATTGCAGCACAGCCGTCAACAACAGCATACTCGCCAGCAATATAAAGCTTTCCTGGGGCACTAGAGCGCACTTGAGTCATATTATCCGCCTATTTTAAACTCGTACTCACCGTCACAGCGTCACCTGGCAGCGCAATCGCAAATTTCGGCTCGCAATATTCTGTATTACAAAAAACGCTAGAATTACGTAAACCATCCTCAACTCGCGAGCGCAACTGACACATCGCACGATAAGCATCATCTCCAGAAGTAAGCACCTTCACATTTGGACCAGCATCCATCGTAGACCACACCAGCCAACCATCTTTTCGCATATTTTTAACCGCTTCAAGCACAATATGCGTGCTGCTAGTTAAATAATTCACCGACGGAACAGCATTATGCATAGTTTCGTGCATTCCAAAAGCATTGCGTTCAACAACCTCACCCAATTGCTCAATATCTGCTCGCTTAATTGCGTTTTTAGCAATTTCAAGATCGTCTTTCGACTGCTCAACCCATTGCATATACGTTGGCGAAGTTTCAACCGTTCTGCGCATCGCTTCCCGGCTAGAAATCGGCTTTTTGCTATCGTCCAAAGTAACAACAATCATAGCAAGGTTTAAATTTTTAAGCGCAACTTGTGCGTTTTCAATAGGCTCTGCGTAAGATGTTTCGTCGTCGCAACCTGCATGCCAAATTGAAAGTCCTCCAAAAATCGAACGACAAGCTGAACCAGAACCACATCTTGCAAGTCTAGAAAGTTCTCGTGGAGTTAGGTTTAATCCAGCAGCGTACGAGGCAGCAGACGCAAGAGCTGCAAAACCAGACGCGCTCGATGCAAGACCGGCAGCAGTTGGCACAATATTATGCGAAATAACGCTTGCTTTCGTTGAAATTCCTGCAATTTCACGCACCAAATCGAGCATAGCGACTACGCGACGAAAAGGTTTTGCAGACGGCGAAATCTTTTCATTATCTAAAGTAAAAGTATCTTGTTCAAGATTATTCGCAAAACTTACGCTTGTAGTTGTAAACAAATCCGAAAGGGTGAGCGAAAGCGAGGAAGTATAAGGCAAAATCAGCTTTTCATCGCGCTTACCCCAATACTTAATCAGCGCAATATTCGCGTTTGCTTTAGCAAAAGCTGAGTTGGGTGAAAGACTAGCGTCAAACGTTATTTTTGGCTGAATTTCAACATTTTGCATACTGTTCCTTTTGCGGCAGATACGTAATTCTCGTTTGTTAATGTGCTAGTCAATGTTTTAGCAAAACAGTGCGCACAAGCTTCTTTTCTTTAAATAACTGTAAAGTTTATGCTACATTTCAAGTAAAAATAAGATTCAATTTATTGCAGAATCACCTATATTCACAATCCACGTATCGCAAGCTCCTGCATTTTTAAAAGCTTCACTCACTCGCTTAGCAGCATCCTCACTATCAGCCAGCGCAATGACACATCCTCCACCACCTCCGCCAGTAAGTTTTGCACCCAACGCGCCATGTTTGCAAGCAGCATCTACCAAAGTGTCAAGTTTCGCAGTACTTACGCCCAAATCCGCCAAAATACGGTGTGCGAAAGTCATTTGCTTACCCATATTTTCAATACGACCAAACACCAAATCATCTTCTGCAACAGCCGCAATCTCCCCCAATTTATTGAGCTGCGCTCCAACTTCAACAGGATTCGATTCTAAACGAGAATGCAAAGCTTCAACTGTTTCGCGAGTCATTCCTTTGCATCCAGAATCCGCCAAAACAAGCCACGCACGCATGTTAATTTCCATGCGATCAAAACAGCCACGACTAAAACGCACAGGCCAGGAAGCAGCGGTTGCAGTGGCATCCAAGCCTGAAGAACGTCCGTGAGCCACGCACTCAGCAGTCTGCGTCAACTTAAAAATCTCATCATCGCTAGCTGAAACGCCATAATAGTCAAGAATCGCACGAATTATAGCACCAGCAGCAGCCGCAGACGAGCCAAGACCTCGTTCTGCTGGAAAATCAGACTCGGTAAAAATGTGCAAATTCTCACCGCTCCACCCTGCAAACTCTAGCGACGCGCGAATTGCTGTTCGTATGCTATTAAAGCGCGTAGGAATTTCGGAAAGTTTGCCAGTAAAGTCAAGGCACGAAAGAGTTATATGTGAATCGAGATTCGTCGTAGATGCTAAAGATTCGCGTGATGCAGATGCTAAAGATTCACACGAAGCAGAAGATAAAGATTTACACGATACAGGTACTAAAGATTCATTGCAATTAGTTACGACAGCGCGCATACGCAAGTTTTTAAGCGGCAAAGCTATTGCAGAATGACCATAAACCACGGAATGTTCGCCAAAAAGAATAACCTTCGCGCAAGTTTCGCCGTATCCTTTGTGATTGCTGTATTTTATTGCGTTTTCGAGATTCGTAATTGCGGAAGGTGTAATTGCGGAATTTTTACAAGCATACTCTTCGTCATTGCGAATAGCAGATATGCTGGCATCTTGCGCTTTTGCGTTCATACTAAACTCGTCGGCCAGTTCATATTTGCTTTCCAGCACAGTTTGCATCTCCTTGATAATTTCGTAATTTTCCAACTGTTCTAATTTAGTCGAGTAGAACTTAAAAAACTACGTTACGCACGTGACACTTACAACACATTCACATTTTCAAAATATTGCAGCATAAAAAAACTCTGCGCAGCATCGCAATGAGAAAACTCAATACAACGCAAACGCAGAGCTAATGCTTAAGTTCAATCCACATGTATTACAAGCAGAAAACCACTAAAAGCAAGAATCTGCTTGCTACAACATGTTTTGTAAAATTCACAAAGCTACTTACTCAGCCACAACCTTAACAGTAAAGGAAGCGGTGATTTCCGGATGCAACGTTACGGTTGCTGGGAACTCACCAGTGGTCTTAATAGTAGCAACCTTAATTGCGCGAGCCTCAACTTGAGCCTTGGAAGCCAAAGCGGCAGCAATCTTCTCGGCAGAAACGCCACCGAAAAGCTTGCCGGATTCGGAAACCTTAGCAGAAAGCTCCACAACGGTACCTTCAATCTGAGCCTTAGCTGCAACTGCCTCTTCACGAGTGGCGACAGCCTTGGCAAGACGAGCGCGACGCATTGCTTCAATCTGGGAAGCAGCACCCTTGTTCCATGCAAAAGCAAGACCCTGAGGAATCAGGTAGTTGCGTGCATAGCCAGCCTTAACTTCAACAACGTCACCAGAGTGACCGAGGTTGGCAACAGTCTTGGTAAGAATAACCTTGGTTTCAGCCATATTCCTATCCTCTCAATCAGCGACCGGTAGTGGCGTAAGGAAGCAAAGCCATTTCGCGAGCATTCTTCACTGCCTTCGCGATCTTGCGCTGTTCCTGCACGGTTACGCCGGTGATACGACGGGAACGAATCTTGCCGCGGTCAGAAACGAACTTGCGCAGCAAAGCAACGTCTTTATAATCAATTTCAGTAATCTTGGCAGCCTTCAAAGGATTTGGCTTCTTCTTGAAAGGCTTGACCGGTGGTTGCGGCCTTTTGCGTGACATAAGATGTCCTCTCTCAAATCCGTTATGCTTTTTGCATAACATGTAACTGATGATGTATTTATAAGGATTAAGTAAGCGCGTAAATAAGTGCATAAATAAACAAATAAATACGCTATCTATAGCTCAACTAAAACGCTAGAACTCAGGTTCTTCAGAATCGCCGCCAAAATCAGAATTGGCACCGAAAGTTGAAAAACTATCGTTTGTTGGCGCAGCAGCACTCCACGGATCAGCCGCTGAAGAATTTGCGGCATGCTGAGAAGCAGCCTGGCTAGCAGCATAATTTGCTCCGCCAGCATAACCTGCGCCAGCAGCATTTGATGCGCGCGAGCCACCAGCAAAACCTGTTGAAGAGCTTTGGCGGTTAACTTGCGCAGTTGCATAACGCAAAGATGGACCAATTTCGTCAACCGTAAGTTCAACAACTGTGCGATTCGAGCCGTCTTGCGCTTGATACGAACGCTGCGACAACCTGCCTTGAGCAATCACGCGCGTGCCTTTAGAAAGGCTGTTTGCACAATGTTCTGCCAAGTCTCTCCACGCTGAGCAACGCATAAATAACGCAGGCCCATCCTCGAACTGATTCGTATTACGATTAAACGTTCTAGGTGTGGATGCAATGGTAAAGCTCGCAACAGAAGCACCGTTGGAAAGTGCCCTTAATTCAGGATCCGAAGTGAGATTTCCCACGACGGTAATAATCGTTTCACCTGCCATATCGTGCCTTTTCTTTCTCGCTTTACTCGTAATCACATATCAGTGATTACTGGCAATTTTGTGCGCAACTTATGCGCGGTTGTTTACGTATTTATTTAGCTTAACTAGTTTTTATTTAATTCACTAGAGCTTACTTAGTTTTGCTAGTTTTTACTTAGCGTCCTTGCGAAGAATCTTCGTGCGGATTACAGATTCATTAAGGTTCAAAACACGGTCAAGTTCGTCACTTACAGATGGCTCGGCAGTGTAGTTCACCACAACGTAGTTACCTTCGGTTTTGCCTTCAATTTCGTAGGCAAACTTGCGGCGACCCCAGTAATCGGTGCCGTCAACGGAACCGCCCTCGTTGGTGACAAGCTCAAGATACTGCTCGGTCAACTTCTTAAGACCGTGCTCATCCAGCTCAGGATTTGCAATGAACATCAGTTCATACTTATGTGCAGACATCACCCACCTCCTTCGGACTATCGGCTGTGGACCTTCCACAGCAGGAGTGTGTTTGCAAAATATGCGCGATATGTTTGATGATAAGCACCAAAACCGCACACAACTTTGCTATTTTACAGCACGCTCATGACGACGAGAGTTACGCGCTTAAACGATGGTGTCAGGCGGCAGAAACTTTACAGCAGCGTAAAGAAAAAGCCGCGAAACCAGCAAATAACGACAGAAACTTTACAGTTGCGTAAAAAGAGGACGAAGACGTGAACACGAGCGTGCAGAGCACAAAATTGTCATAAAAAAACTTAGTCTAGCGCACCTTTCAGCACACTAGACTAAGTAATTCACAGAAAAACCGACTCAACGATCAACCAATAAGCTAAAGCCCAAATGATTCATCACTGAATCAGATTTCAGCTTAGTGACGGATCTTGCGAAGAGCAGCACCCATGCCAGCAAGCACAGAAGCAGCAACAGCAGCCAAAGCTACAGCAGCACCGGTCTTAGCCAATGGAGCAGCCTTCTTAGCTTCAGACTTCTTATCAGACTTCTTGTCGTTAGCCTTGTCATCAACCTTCTGACCATGACGCTTGAGGTAGTCAGCGACAGCCTTGCACTCGAGAGAATCCTTACCGTAAAGCTTCACACACTTCGCGTAATCCATGTCCTTATTGCCAAATGGAGAATGCTCAGACTTATCATTCTCGTCTTCAGCCTTAGCCTTAGCTTCCTTATCAGCCTTCTCCTTAGCCAAACGAGCATCAAGCTCTCCAGCGTCTTCAGTCTTATAGAATGACTTATTATAAGTAGGTTCAGCAGGAGCTGCAGGAGCAGCAGGAGCAGCAGGAGCAGCAGGAGCTGCAGGAGCTGCAGGAGCTGCAGGAGCCTCAGCCATTGCTGGGACAGCAAAAGCGAAACCAGAGAGGAGGGTGGCGCCAGCAGCGAATGCGGCGATAGCCTTCTTATTCAACATAATATTTTCCTTTCTTCTTCTCCTTCGCACTAGGGTATGCGAAGAAAAATTTGCCATTTGCGGTTTCCCGCTCGTACCAGTGAACTAGGGATTCAACCGGTAACTGAGTTAAAACTTACCGCAAGCTCTCAGAAAACTCAACACTAAAATTCAGGTTTCTCAGCATCAAAAATACAAAAAATCTTGATAAATATTCGTTATATTCATTAAAAAGCAGAAATATTTACGGCATTTTTCTGTATTTTTTGATAAAAATTACACGACACGCCATATACTGGATTTTTTTAACATTTTTTCAGCTTTCTTTAAGGTTTGAGTTTTGTGATTTCTCTAACAGCCTTATAAAACAACAAAAAACGCAATATTTAACCATCGGCACGCTTTATTTAAACATAGCAAAATTTGTTTAAACATCGGCACACTTGAAACCAAACCAAACAGCAAGAACAAAATGCCCGAGTAAATAACTCACTCGGGCATTAAAATCATCAGCGCGCAAAATCAAACTTTGCAAAAATACTTGCAAAATACTAATCAAGCAAATCGTCAGAATCTTCAGAATTCGCTAAATCGTCACCATTAGATGCATCAAGAACATCTCGCTCGTCAATAACAGGTGCCAAAACCAAATCCTTTACAAGCTCACGCGTGCGAAGCTGAGAATCAGCATCCAAACCATCGTCGGTAATAACAGTATCAACCTGATCAAAACGAGCAAATAGCGAAAGCGACGTACAACTCCATTTAGTATGATCCGTCAAAATAATCGTGCGATCCGCAATATCCATTAACGCCATATCAGTAGCAGCTTCCAAAGAATTTGGCATAAGGAATCCGCGAGGAAGAGACACAGAATGCGTGCCAAGAAAAACGGTATTCACACGAAGAGAAGCAACAACTTTATCTGCAATAGGCCCAACAAGCGAATTGGAACGCGTAATCACGCCGCCGGTAACAATAACCTCGACATCCTTCGACTCTAAAGCTTGCACAAGCTCCGCAACAGGAATCGAATTAGTCAAAATCGTAATGCCAGAAGCCCTGCGAGACTCGAGCAAATGCTGCGCAAACACATAAGCAGTGGTACCGCCGCCAATAGCAATCACATCCCCAGGAGAAACATAGTCCACAGCCAAACGCGCAATCGCATCCTTCAAACCAATGTCCATTTGCGACTTTACAGAAAACAGCGGCTCCGAAAGCAGAGTATTAGTCGTTACAGCACCGCCGTGAACGCGCTTTAAAAGCCCACGATCCGAAAGCTCTGCGATATCCCTGCGAACCGTCATAGCAGAAACGTTCAGTTCTTTAGAAAGCGCAGTAATGCGAACAGCACCGCGCGTACGGAGACGACTTAAAATCAAATGTTGACGCTGTGAAGAAATCATACGAACATTATCGCACACGTAAACGCAAAAAACAAACGTAATTGAGCGTTTCAGGGCATTAAAACGAAAAGAACGCACATTTTGTTGTCAAGTAAAGCAGGTTTTGTGAAAAATCGCACAAAAACGAACGCGTACTAAGGAAGAAAACGCACAAAATACACTAAGGAATGGCGTATATAACAATAATGCCCTACTATATAAATATGTATTACGTTTCTGAACACTCATTACACAATGTCGTCAATAAAACAACGACAGACCTTTTTACATTCTCATACAAACACATTATTAAACCGCATTTCGTTTTTAACATTCCTCCAGACGAAGCGCATGATCGCATGATTAATTTTTGCAAATTTAGCGAGCGCACTCCTGGGTTAATGTGGCTTCTTCGCGAAATGCTTAACTACACAGACCCGGTGCTAGAAACTAACGTTATGGGTGTGAATTTTGCAAACCCGTTTGGCTTAAGTGCAGGACTAGATAAAAATTGCCAAATGGCAACCGTGCTAGACAACGCCGGCTTTGGATTTGAAACAGTTGGCTCTACCACAAGCCGACCATGCGAAGGAAATCAAAAACCTTGGTATCATCGCCTTCCAGAATATGACTCTATTCTTGTACACGCAGGACTAGCAAACGATGGCAGCGAAGCCGTTGTTGCACGAGCCGAGAAAGCTTGGACGCACGCAAAATCTATGAATATGTCTATTTCTATTGCGCGCACAAACGACGACTTAGTTGGCGACTTGGAAGAAGGAATTGAAGACTACCATATTTCTATGGAACGTGCAGCCGGAAAAAGCTCAATAATTGAAGTAAATATTTCATGCCCGAACACGCGTGTGGGTGAACCATTTAGTCAGCCGGAAGCACTTGACAAATTATTCACCGATCTTGACACTATTAAGCGACCTCAGCCAACGTTAGTTAAGATGCCGCTTAATTTACACGGCGGTTGGGAACAGTTCAAATC
The DNA here is from genome assembly GCF_023277705.1 of Gardnerella swidsinskii. Classification (NCBI taxonomy): domain Bacteria; kingdom Bacillati; phylum Actinomycetota; class Actinomycetes; order Bifidobacteriales; family Bifidobacteriaceae; genus Gardnerella; species Gardnerella swidsinskii. The sequence goes on along the minus strand of NZ_CP083176.1, from coordinate 1,168,627 downwards.
TCTGCTTGACGTACTTGCCGAACATAAAGTTGACGGAGTAAGTATTGCAAACTTGCAAAAGAATCGCGCAGGACTTGATGTTCCGGAAGATTGGCAAGGAGCACTTTCTGGAGGTCCTACCTATAGCGCAAGCAACGATCTTATTCGACGCACGCGCAAAGCTTTTGGTGAACGTTTTGCTATTGCAGGCATTGGCGGAGTATTTACGCCAGAGCAAGCATATGAGAAGATTCGCTCAGGTGCTGACTTGGTTATGTTTATTACGTCACTTATGTACAGAGGACCACAGCAAATCACGACGCTGAAACGCGGACTTGCGGATCTTTTGAAACGCGACGGCTTTGAGCATGTTGCAGACGCAGTTGGTGCGGATTTGAACTAGCACAGTGCGTATTTGCGCTAAAAATGACCCTTACTTTGCTCACAATCAAGTAGCATAAGTAAGGGTTTATTTGTATAAGGAACAGCACAAAACAACTTAGTATTTAGTAAGTTAACTAGCAATTACGAGTTAACAAATACCATTTAGTAATTATCAGTTTCTGAATCACCATAGTCGTCGCGGCGAGCAGTGCCGTACTGATCTTGCGTGTTCTTTTGCGTCTTAGCTTCTTCCTGCTGTTCTTGTGCTGCCTGCTTTCTGGCGTCTTCATCTCGCTTCTGCTGATCAGTTTTAACAGTATTTTTAGGCGTGCCAGGCAGAGTTCCACCGGCAGTGTACTTTGGATCAGGCTTGCCATAATCGTTGTCAACAGGAATGTTAGCAGCTTTCAAATAGTCGTTCATAAACTGTTTCCACGCTGGGGTTGCAATATACATACCATACCAGGCTGCCCTTGTGCGACCGTTAATAGTCATGCCATTAAAGCTTTTCTGTGATTCAGCGTTACCAACTGCCACAAACGAAGCAACTTGATACGGCACAAAACCAGCTGTAGTCATGTAGTACTGCTCGTTAGTACCAGTTTTTGCGAAAGTCTTGCGACCGCCATCAAGTTGTGTAGTTGAAGCCTCGCCGCCAGGTTGCACAACACCCTGATTCAGCGCATAAGCAGCAGTTTGAGCGATTCCCTTTGGAATTGCTTGATGGCAATGCGCACTAGGAACTTTCAAACGCTTACCGTTTTTGTCAACAACTCGCTTAATAGCAATAGGATCACATGCCACGCCATCAGCACCAATAGTTGCATACACATTCGCCACAGTTAAAGGCGAAGCTTGCACAGAACCAATCGTCATAGGCGGATTAAGCGAGTTAGCAGAATACACGCTTTCCTGACCAAGAGGCGAATTGTGGTAGCCAAGTATGCGAGCAGCATCCGCGATTGAACACAGCTTAATTTGCTGAGCCATAGAAGCCTGAGTAGTGTTATGCGAGCGCACAAGACCTTGCAAAGGAGTTTCCGGATTAGTTGTGCCACCACCAGAGTTTTGAACTGACCAACTACCAACTCCGCGGAATTTGCTGCAATTAAAATCAGCATTATTATAAAGCATAGAAGTGCGAAGAGGCTGATTAATTGACTTTCCAGCAAGCATCCACGCAACCATATTAATTGGCTTCCAAGTAGAACCAATTTGCCAACCAAGACCGCCACCATCGCGCTCATCTACAGCGTAGTTCAAAGCAGTATGCGTAGGATCTGATTTTGCAGCATCCGTAGCATCATAAATACGATTACTGCCGAACGCCAAAACTTCACCAGTTCCAGGCTTAATTGCCGCAATTGAAACCTCAAAACCGCTCTTATCGTTCACAGGAATCGTATCTCTAGCAGCTTTCATAGCAGCCTTGCTAGCACGCAAATCCATAGTTGTGTAAATATCAAGACCACCCTCAGTAAGCAACTTTTCTCGCATGGCAGCAGTTTTACCAAACTCGCGAGAGTGCAAAATTTTCTTCGTCACATAATCGCAGAAGAATGCTGCGTCGCCTGCAGCTTGACATCCAATTTTAGAAACTTCCCTCTGTATGTTAAGAGTGCTTTTAAGAGGAATAGCAACAGCGGAATCATGCTCGCTCTTAGTAATAAAACCTTGACGAAGCATTAAATCAAGTACAATATTGCGCTGCTTTTGCGCTTCAGGCTGATTTGTTTCAATAGAAGGATCATAACGCGAAGGATTCTTTGTAATTGCAGCAATAGTTGCTGATTGCACAAGATTAAGTTTTGCAGCGCTCGTATTGAAGTAGCGATGAGCTGCAGTTTCTACGCCGTAAATATTATTGCTACCGAACTGCGCAATATTTAAATATCCCTGCAAAATCTCAAGTTTAGAGTATTTTTTCTCCATTTGAATTGCAATAAGCATTTCGCGTAATTTACGTGCAATAGTGCCTTCAGAAGCGTGATACTCAGCTAAAGAATCGTTATTTTCGCGAGCCTTAATCATAAGCACATTTTTTACATATTGCTGAGTTAGGGAAGAGCCACCTTGCATATCTCCCTTTTTAACGAATGTTTGCACGAATGCGCGAATAACACCTTGCATATCTACGCCGGAATGCTCAAAGAATCGACGGTCTTCACGAGCAACCATTGCTCGCTGCATATATTGCGATATGCGTCGAAGCGGCACTACAGTGCGATTTTGAGCATAAAAAGTTGCAATAATAGTTTTGCCATCAGAAGCGTAAAGTCGCGATTTTTGCGGCAACGCGGTAACATCAAAATCGATGCCGTCAACGCGAAGTGAAGGCACTACTGTTTTCACTACACTATTCACGCTCATTACGCCAGGAACAAACATAATACTTGCTGCAATACCTCCTGCAACACACAAAGTGATGTAGGTAAGGAACAGCGCTAACACACGGCGAACAGTCAGTGAATTCTTTTTCGGCATGCGTACTATTTTAAAGGTTTGCCTCTACTTGAAAACTAGCATCATAAACATTCGCATTTTAACGTTCAGCTCGACGAATAAGCATGCCAGGCTTATAGATAATAATTGACCTGCCTTGGCGCATAATCCAACCCCTGTTTGCAAAATCCATAAGCGCTTTGTTAACTGTTTCGCGTGACGAGCCAACAAGTTGCGCAAGCTCTTCTTGCGTTAAATCATGCGGCACAAGCAAGCCATCGCTCATAGGCTCACCAAATCTTGAAGCTAAATTCAGCAAAGTCTTTGCTAAACGAGCAGGAACATCCATAAAAACTAAATCGGAAATTCGCTCATTATTTGCTCGCATGCGCGCTGCAAGCACTTGAAGCATATCTACTGCAACACTAGGGTGATTGTTTAACCAATGGAATAACACGTCATTTTCTAGCCATAAAACTCTAGTATTGTTGGTAATAGATATTGCTGAAGCTGTACGAGGACCGCCGCTAGGGTCAAAAACGGGAATTTCGCCTAGAATTTCGCCAGGAGTGTGAATACTTAACAATTGCACACGATTGTCGTTTGAATGACGAACTAATTTTACTCTTCCACGCTCAAGCAAGTACATTCGATGGTCAGTATCGCCTTCATTAAAAATTGCAGAACCTTTTTTAAATGTTGATTCTTGTAAATACTGCATCAATTCTTTTACTTGATCAGCTGGAACTTGCTTAAACAATGCGGTATGTTGCAGTGAAAATTCATCGCTGTCAACGTTGAGTGTTGCCATTGCTGCTCTACCCCTTCATTAAGCAATAAGTAGATATCTCCATTGAACTACCTGTATGTAAATGAGCGCAAACGCAAGCGAAAAACGCACATCACTTGACCCATGATATCACGAAAGGCGTGGAAACGACATTTACTTTACAACGCAGTAAAGTTTCTGCCGCTTCCAACTAACTGTTTATACCCATAACATGCAGGCACCATGCGTTTTCATAAGCTAACTCCTGCCATTGCCTGTACCTGCCAGAAGTGCCACCGTGACCACCGTCAGTTTCAATACGAGCAATTGCGTCAACTCCAGAAGCTTGCAATTTAGCGAGCCATTTTAAAGGTTCCGTAACAAGCACGCGCGTGTCGTGAATAGAGGACGTGATTAAGATTTTCGGAAAATCAGCTAACTTTTTGCGACCATCTTCCATTTTTACGCAAGGCACATTTTCGTAAGGAGTATACGATTTCATATAAGCATAAGCTTCAGGATCATCGAGTGGATTGCCCCACTCATCCCACTCTGTTACAGTAAGCGGCAAAGAAGAGTCGAGCATAGACGTAAGGGCATCTACAAAAGGCACGTCTGCTTCAATTCCTGCATAACATTCCGGAGCCATATTTGCTATAGCACCCATAAGCAAGCCTCCTGCTGAACCACCGTTTGCAACAGTATGACAAGCGGAAGCAAAACCAGCATTTTGCAAAGCACGCGTGGCATCAGCAAAATCTTCAAAAGTATGCTTTTTATTGACGCGCCTACCCTGTTCATACCACGCACGACCCATTTCGCCGCCGCCTCGCACATGCACTTGCGCATATAACACGCCGCGATCCAGCAAACTCAAGCGACCGACAGAAAAAGTAGGGTCTGAACTAACTTCATACGCTCCATAACCAGTAATAAACATTGAGTCAGTTTGAGAAATTTTATCCGGACGCCACACAAGAGACACTGGCACACGCTCACCATCTCGAGCAGTAATCCAAACGCGCTTTTCAGCATAATTGCGCTCATTAAATTCACCTAAAATTTTACCTTGCTTGAGCAACACATCTTCGCCTGTTAAAGGATCCAACTCGCGAAGTTGACCTAAAGTCGCATAACTACCAAAAGCGTAACGCATACGCGGAGCTTCGTACGAAGGATTTCCAGTCATAGAAATATTCAATAGGCGATTATTGTTGATTTCTTCTTGTGAAATATTTGCGAGCGCAGCACGTGATTCGGCTTGCGCTTGATCCACAAGTTGAGAAGAAAGTTGATCCGTAAATTGATTCGCAAGCTGGGAAGAAAGCGGTCGCACTTCGCAAAAACGCCACGGTTTTGCTTGCAAAAAATCTTCAACAGCGCGCTTCTTGCTCATTACAGCCAAATGCGGCAAACCTTGAGAACGATAAGCTAGTGCCACATAATTTTTGTACATTGACAATCCGCTTATGCTCAATCCAACTGCATTTTGCAATATTTCAGGATTTTGAGGCGAATTATAAGGCTTTGTAATAGGCTCACTTCCAGCACCTTGTTGCCAAGCATCTCCCTGCTCGCAACCATAAGGAGAACCCGACGCAACACATACTCCATCCGAAAGCTTATACGTTATATGCTCATCAAACTTGCCGGAATTTCCTCTCATATCAATAATGTCAATTTCAAAATTAGGATTTTTAGCGTTATGGCACACAATCGCAATTGGAATATCTTCACCATTTTCGCCAGCATTCTCAAAGCAAGCGAAAGAAATATCGTATTCCACCCCCTCAACCGGCTCAATAACCATACGGAATTCGCCTTCAGGATTGCTCAAAGGAAGCATAAGCACGCGCGACGTAGTCTTTGAACTACTGCTGATCATCATGTATCGTTCGTCAAAACTTTCATACACGTCAACAAAAAATCGCTCGTCAGTTTCTTCAAAAACTTTTACATCATTAGAAACGCTAGTGCCAACCTTATGCCTCCAAACTTGATAAGGACGCCAAGCATCATCAAGCTTTACATAAAACACCCATTTTCCATCTGGAGAAAGTGAAGCAGAAGCAAGATTTTCCCACGATTCTTCTAACTGCAACCAAGAACATGTTTTTGTAGAAAAGTCACGAATAAAATAGTTAAAGCGTTCATCGCCTTGAGTGTCGACACCGTACAGCATTCTCAAACCATCGGTGCTCAAATCCATTCCACCGACTCTAAAGAACTTGCCACCAGAGTGCTCAGACTCAAAGTTTGCATCAAATAAAATCTCTTCACCATCAGTTGTGCCAGGTTTTGCAGAATTGTCGATAATTGGCGGATTCCAATCGTCACTATTTTTGACTTTCATACGGCATTGCACAGCGTATTGTTTGCCTTTTTCAGTACGCACGTAATACCAATAATTATTCATGCGCACAGGAACAGACATGTCTGTTTCTTGAACTCTTGAACGCAACTCGTCAAACAATGTAGAACGCAAGTTTTCTAAGTGCTTTACACGCTGTTCAGTATAAGCGTTTTGACTATTGACGTATTCCATAAGCTTAGGATTATTGCGATCTTTCATCCAAGCATATTCGTCTATATAAGTGTCGCCATGGAATTCACGTGCCGACGGTATGCGTTCTGCTGCTTTTGGCTTTGCGAAATCTTGATTACTCATAGCTACACCTCTTTTAATTTTCATTAAGTATTTTCTTCAGCTTTTATATATTAGTAACGAAATATTTTCTGCAATTCTTTAATATTACAAAATTATTTTACAATTATTTTTATACTATTTCGCGATTGCTTCCTCTATAAACGGAAGCATTACTTTAGCTAAATCTTTGCCTTGAGGAGCTGCAAAAAATGGCACGCCTTGCAAAGTACCAACAGCACCTTCTGCTTCAATTATGCGCATTTGAGCATCATCAAAATCATCAATATCACCAGAAAACTCGTTAGCATTATGTAATTTTTCGATCGCCATAGTAGGAATTTCTTGTGCATCTTCACACGTAGTATCAAGAGCATCCGAAAAAACATATGCACGCTTAGACGCACTTAAAGCAACCGCAAAATCACGAGATAATTTACGACGAAAATCCTCAACAGTAGCATGCTTACGCAATTGCCTAATACCTACTGCAAGCACACGACCTGGATGCTTACGAATAATATTCGCATACGTTAAAGGATCCTTTTGACCATCATCGCCAATAAGCACAAAACGCATACCCGGAAAATCATCCATAAGCTGAGTTGCAAATTCTAATTTATGCTGCGGTCCGTTTGGGATAAAAGTTTTAGGACGTGGATCCAAATCACGAAGAAGAAGAGGACCCTCAGGAAACTTTTCGCGATCAATAAAGTGACGAATTGAAGCCTCAACATTCCACGGAGAAGTAGAAAGATAGAAAAATGGAATATCGTCACGTAAACGCTCTAAAGACTGGAAAAACTCAGACATTCCAGTAACTGGCGAACGATGAGCAGGATTCATAATAAGCAAATTATAAGCAGCACGAATTGGCGAAGGCGCTTGAGTTACCATAATAGTGTCGTCAACGTCCGAAATAACACCAACAGGAACATTTGCGTCAATAGCAAACAAGCTCGCTTTTACAGGCTCACGATCACTAACAGAATACGAAACAACGTGACGACCAGGCTCTAAAGCGCGCTCAGTAATTAAATCTAAATACCCTGCACGGTCAGAAATACAATACTCTGCACTACCATCGCGCGAACCTTCAGGCTTATCGTATATTTCAGAATCGCCAATTTGAGCTGTTTCTACAGGAATACCGTCAATAGACAAAGCCACGCGCACACGCACAGCAGGAACAACAAGCATCGCGTAAATTCCGCGTTTTAGAGCAGAATGATGACCAAGCTTTGGAGCATACACAGTTCTGCAAATCAAGCGAGCATATCTATGCGTTCCGTATCCAATATACGGCTCAACACTTGGAAACCAGCCAAGACGACGAGCAACACGACCAGCAAGACGCATCCACATGCCGACAATAGACGTAACGAGCCTGCGACCAAAACGCACAAGCAATGGCTTATTGTCAATACACTCAGCTTTAGACGGAGTATCAAACAATGTTGCAGTAACATGCACAGGAATTGGCGCGCTGCTAATTCGTCTAGACGCAGCTAACTTCGGAGTAGATTGTGGGCTTTGCACATACTCAAGATTAGAACGCGCAGAAAGCAAAAGTTCTTCGGCGCGTTCATCTTTGTTAAGTGAGTTACCCACAGATTCGCTCATTCGCGTACCGGACCATCTGGAGTCGTGCCAACAATTTGCACAATAGTGCCACGTGGGCAATTTTCAAAAATCCAGCGAGCATCCTGCTCATACATGTTTATACAACCATGAGAGCCGTGATTTGCAGCATCGCCAGTTGCAATACCCTTATAATTCCAAGAAGCAGTGTGGAAGCCTTCTCCACCATGGTAATAGCTAACCCAACGCACTCCAGGAGAGAAGTAAGGAGAGCCATCGCCGTTCCTACCGCGCATATCCTGTGAAGCATAACGCAAGTAAATAAAGAATGTGCCGGAAGCTGAATCATCAGCACCGCGCTTACCTGTGCAAACAGGGAATGTTTTTACAAGTTCATCATTCTTATAAACAGAAGCCGTTTGGGTTGTTTTGTCAACAACAATGCGCATTTCAACAAGCTTCTTTTCAACGGTAAACTTAGTGATTTTCGCAGGAACAGCCATCTTGAAATCATTGCCATTGCGCAAAGATTCTACAGCCTTTTTCGCAACACTATTGGAATAGTTAATTTCAACACCATTAGAACCTTTAAGCGTTGTGAAAATAAACCTACCTTCTTTATCAATTGCATCTTCTTGATTAATTTTTTGCTGATTAAGTTCTTTTGGAAGAACTTGAGACAAATAATAATCTGCTTTATCTGCATCAATTGTGTAAGAAAGCTTACGGCGAGTCGTATCTGCTTTTATATTGATCCAAGACGCAATCGCTTCTTTTGGAACCGTAAAATCTTTACCGTCACCGTTATTAAACGTGATTTTTTTCTCAAGAAGTTTATTTAAATCATTTACAAGTTTCTGCGCTGCATCAAGCTTAATAGGAGCGTCAGTGCGTCGAGATGTAACAGAAACTTTTACTGTTTTACCAGGGTAAGCAATTAACTTTTTTACTGCTTCACGAACAGACATAGTTTCTATAGTGCGACCAGGTATGCCATCCTCTACCTTGTAAGATTCAGAATCCTTGTCGAAAACTGCACTATAAGGTACAGCACGATCCTTCTCACGAATAAACTTATGCAATAAGTACGAATCCAAAGCAGAATCATCACGTACAGCTTTCAAGCTCACAGTTTGATGAACCCAAGGCATAATACGAGTAAATAAATTATCTCGCTTAGCATTCATAATAGCTTTTACAGTTGCGTTCTTATCAATCTTGACACCAAGCTGACTCAAATCTGCATCAATACTATTTCCTTGATCGTCACTAATTTCTAATTCGCTATGATCCACAGCATTCTGAACAGTCTTGATTACAGAATCTTCCTGATAGCCAGTGAGATTGCGCGTAATAGAAGCATCACCAAAATCAACACCTGGAGCAACTCGATTGTTGAAATACAAATGAAGTGCAAAAAATGCTGCTGCTAACAAAATAACAAAGATAAGAAGCGAATACATCAACGCCAGTGCGGAACGATTCGTACGATGTTTCTTTGCTTTCGGCTCTACTACTCTAAATGAATCGGTTGCAGTTGAATCGGCAGGAGTTGCATTTGCATACATGCCATAAGATGCAGCATTATTACCAAACACATTCTTCTTATTACCCGCAATATCTTCAACGATATCGTCAACAATGTCTCCAGAAGTATCTTCTTCATCGGCGACTTCGCCTAAATTATCAGCAAGAGTTCCCTCATAATTAACAGAATTATCAGCTATTTGATCTTCTACATGACTTTGAGGAACCTGCATAAAAGCAACAGTATCGTCACTAGCATCATCAGGCATATTACTAGGTGTAATATTGAGGGATTCATCTCCCTCAAAATTTTGCTGTAATTCAGCCATATTCAAAACCTCTGCTTAATAATTATATGCGACAGACACGCTTGCATAGTTTACCACTAGCGACGCACGAAATTAGTATTAGCGAAGCAGGAGAGCATAACTGGTTACATAACTAGCTATATAACTAACTAAATATTTAGTACAGAATTAATGCGAATAATACACGTGAAAAACGAGCAAAGAACAAGCAAAAGCAGCAAAATGCACAATTAACTAGCAACTAGCCGACACCTGATGAGTAACTAATAAACATCTAATACAAGCAATAAACGATATTTATAAAAACAATACATACTATACAAATGTGTAAAAAACGTAAATATTCGCAATATGCCGCAAAATTTAGTATTGTAGAAAAAATAATGTGCAAGAATAGGAGGTATGCCAACTATGCCTATTCAAGCGACTATTGCTCTTATGATGATTGTATTCGCGCTTGTACTCGCTCCATTCGTCATCATGATTGTTTCGCGCGCTTTAAAACGTCATCATTTGGCAGAAAAACTTGCTCAACGACATGGCGACTCAGTGCATTACGCATTCATACTTAATCCTTCAAAACCACAAGCGAAATCGTATCGCGAAAGTATTAAAAATTATTGCAAAGAACGCAATTTAACCTACGAAATTATTGATACACAGTTAGATAAAGATGGACGCGAATGCGCTTTAGAAGCACTTTCAAACGGAGCTAACGTAGTAGTAGCAGTAGGCGGAGATGGCACGGTTCGTACTGTTGCGAGCGCAGTAAGCGGTAAAGGTCACGCGATGGGAATTATTCCTATTGGAACTGGCAATCTTTTTGCTAGAAATATGGGAATTCCAGTAAACGACGTGGATGCTGCGTTGCGTGTTGCAACTTCTCACGGCTCTAGGCAGGTTGACGTTGGGCGCGTAACGATTCTCGACAATCCAGAAGAAGATCATGGACACGCATTCTTAATTATTGCAGGCATTGGTTTTGACGCGTTAATGATTGACGACACTGATCCAAACTTAAAAAAGAATATTAGTTGGCTTGCTTATTTTGTCTCTGGCGTAAAGCATTTGTTTATGCCAAAATATCGCGCAACCGTTACCTTACAGCGTTCGAATGGCGACGAAAGCGTGCTAAAAGGATTGACTTTCCGCACACTTATGGCTGGAAATTGCGGTCAGATTCCTATGTTTTCGCTTATGCCAGAAGCAGCATATGACGATGGTGTGCTTGATTTTGAGATTATTGACACTTCGGGCGGTTTAATTGGTTGGGCTAATTTGTTCCGAGGAGTAATACACCAAACGCTAACAGGGCGCGCGCTCCAGCAGGATTCGCTTTCTGCAGGCTCAAGAATTGACCAAACGCAAGGTTTTAGCGCAGAAGTGCAATTAGAAAAAGCGGCGCCAGTGCAGGTGGACGGCGACATTTTGGGTTACACAAAACATTTGCGATTCACTGTTGACAAACAAGCACTGTGCGTGCGCGTGCCGGCAAGCGTAAAAACTAGCGTTGCTTCAGAAAAAATATAAAATACAAGCGCCGTGGCAAAATAAAAAATTATGGTAGCAAAAAATGCGGGAATGCCCGCCACCCCAGAAGATCTAGTCGACGTCGACGCTTTGGTTGGCGCTTACTATGATGAAGTTCCAAATTCCAACATTCCAGAACAGCGCGTGATTTTCGGCACGTCCGGTCACCGTGGTTCTGCTTTAAAAACTTCGTTTAACGAAGCTCATATTGTGGCAATTACACAAGCTATTGCTGAATATCGCAAAAAAGCTGGCGTAACTGGCCCTCTTTATATTGGTCGCGATACGCATGCTCTTTCTGAGCCTGCTCAAAAAACCGCTATTGAGGTTTTGGTTGCTAACGGAGTTCACGTTCGCGTGGATTCTCGCGGCGATTTCGTGCCAACTCCTGTTGTATCCCAAGCTATTTTGACGCATAATCGCGCAGCCGACGGCACTCAGCGTTTTAGCGGCGACGGCTTGGCTGACGGCATTGTCGTCACTCCTTCGCACAACCCACCAACCGACGGCGGTTTTAAGTACGATCCTGTAACAGGCGGTCCTGCCCCTGCAGATGTAACTAACGCAATTGCAGCTCGAGCAAATGAATTGCTCGACAACTACAAGTCTGTAAAGCGCGTACCTTTCGAGGAAGCAATCAAGTCTGATTTGGTTGAAGGATTCGATTACCGCGAACACTACGTTAGCGATTTGGCTAATGTAATCGATTTTGATGTGATTCGCTCTAGCGGCGTGCGTTTGGGAATTGACCCACTCGGCGGCGCAAGCGTAAACTACTGGCCACTTATGAACGAAAAGTATGGCCTGAACATTGGCGTTGTGCGTCCAGAAGTTGACCCAACTTGGAGATTCATGACTATTGACCACGATGGCAAGATTCGTATGGATCCAAGCTCTCCTTACGCAATGAAGGGCTTAGTTGATCAGCTTAACGCTGGCGCTTGGGATAAGTACGATTTGGTTGGCGGCACCGATCCAGATGCTGACCGTCACGGTATTGTGTGCCCGAACTGGGGCGTTATGAACCCGAACCATTACATCGCGGTGTGCGTGGAGTACTTGTTCGGCGGTGCTCGCCCGGATTGGCCAAAGAATACTGCTATCGGCAAGACGCTTGTGTCTTCTTCCTTGATCGACCGCGTGGCTGCTTCTATTAACGCAAAGCTTGTGGAAGTTCCAGTTGGATTCAAGTGGTTCGTTGACCCACTCTTTAGCGGCGAAGTTGCTTTCGGCGGCGAGGAAAGCTCCGGCATGAGCTTCTTGCGCAAAGATGGTCGCGTGTGGACCACCGATAAGGATGGCTTGATTCCTGATTTGCTCGCTGCGGAAATTACTGCAAAGACTGGCAAGAACCCAGCTCAGCTTCACCAGGATCAGGTAGCTCGTTTTGGCGAAAGCTGGTATAAGCGCGTCGATACCCCAACAACACTTGAGCAAAAGCAGAAGTTTGCAGCTTTGAGCGGCGACGACGTTGAAGCAACTAAGCTTGCTGGTGAGGATATTACCGCAAAGCTTACGGAAGCTCCTGGAAACGGCGCAAAGATTGGTGGCTTGAAGGTGACGACTAAGAACAACTGGTTCGCTGCTCGCCCATCTGGTACCGAGAATATTTACAAGGTTTACGCAGAATCCTTCGTTTCTCCAGAAGCACTTGACAAGGTGCTTGAGGAAGCTACTGCTGTAGTCGACAAGGCTTTAGCGTAACGTAATAATCTTGCGTAAATAAAGAAATCTACTAATTGCGCTGGTTGCAATCTGCAGTCGGCGCATTTTTGAAAGGTTTTGTCATGATTGTTGTTTCAACAGACGGTTCCGCGCTCGGAAACCCGAATGGTTCAATGGGTTGGGCGTGGGCAGATCACATTGACGAGTCTGGTAGCTCTAACGAACATCATCACACAGGCAATGCAGATGCTGGAGGCGCAACTAATGGCACAAATCAAATTGGCGAATTATGCGCGGTTTTGGAAGCTTTACGAGCACATCCTGGAAGAGAGCCGCTCACAATCGAAAGTGATTCACAATACGCTATTAACTGCGCAACTACGTGGATTCACGGATGGAAAAAGAACGGTTGGAAAAACTCTAAAAATGAACCTGTTAAAAATGCCGAGCTGATTCGAGCAATCGACGCGGAAATTACTAAGCGCGAAGGCGCCGTGAAATTCGTGTGGGTTAAGGGTCACGCAGGAAACGAAGGAAACGAAAAAGTTGATACATTAGCGCGCGGATATGCGGAAGATTGCCGAAATGGTTTGAAGGACGGATACTTGCCTTTAGAAGGCTGGAAGTCGCTTCTTGCTTCTGAATATGCAAAAGGTACGAATGTGCCAAGTGATGCGAAAATGCTTTTAGACGGCAAAATTTCTCATGCAAAATACCATCTTGAACGCACAGTTGGCGAAGATATTAATCCTGATTTTTCTGCACAAAATAGTAAAAACACTAGTGGTCTAACTGAATCTGCAAATGAATCAGCGCGCGAACAAGCGCGTGAAACAAAGCGTGAAACGTTAGAAAATAGCGAAAAAGATGCACTATCAATAGAAAATGAACAAGATGCACACCAGCAAGATGCACACCAGCAAGATGCTATAACTATTGTTCAAGAAGTTCCAAAAACAAAGCAAAATGTTACGCAAACTGCATCTAAACCAGTTCAAGGATTAAGTGTTTCTGGCGTGCTGCAATTTACTCCACCACCAAACACAAGCCCAAGTTTTAACGGCGAGGCGCGCTTTATTTCCGGCACAATCAACGTAAACGGCTACGTAGAACCAGACGGCACCTTGCATTTATCTCCAACCGCCTTCTACCTTTCATAGGTTACTTTGGAATTTGCTCGGCGTTGAGCTCCAAACGTAGTAGATCGCTCGCGCGGTCTAGGCGCGCTCGCTACTGAGCTTGCGTTGAAAGCACACCGTGCTTTCAACTTGAGCAAGCTCACGCTCCGAGTTGCTTTCGCGCGTTACACTTTGAGCGCGAAAGCAGGTCGTCACGCCCGCGTTTGGAGGGTGCGAGCGCCCAGCTCCGTTCAAAAAATCTGCACGCAGACTAATATGGAAATGTACGAAAACGAGGCACGCATAAAAGCATAAGCGCCTCTCCCGCAAATGCGATGGAAGTTCATCGACGAACTCGGGAATAACAAAACATAAGAAAGCAGGAATAATGGATAAAGCACAACAAGACGCGCTTAAAAAAGCAGCAGGCATTGAAGCCGCAAAGATTGTAAAGAATGGAATGATGGTTGGTCTTGGCACCGGCTCTACAGTGCGCTTCTTGGTTGACGAGCTTGGTCGCAGAGTTAAGGAAGAAGGCTTGAGCTTTACGGGAGTTACCACTTCTCGTCGCACACAAGAGCAAGCAGAAGGCTACGGCATTAAGATTCTCGACATTAACGAAGTGGATCACATTGACGTTACAATCGACGGCTCCGACGAAGTTGACAAGAATTTCAACGGAATTAAAGGCGGCGGCGCAGCTCTTCTTTGGGAAAAGATTGTGGCTATTAACTCTGACCGCATTGTGTGGATTGTTGATGCAAGCAAGGTAGTCGACACGATTGGCAAGTTCCCACTTCCTGTTGAGGTGATTCCATTCGGCTCCGCGCAAGTGATTCGTAAGTTCGAAAAGCGCGGATATAAGCCAGTTTTGCGTCTTGATGCAGACGGCAAAGAAGTTCGCACCGACGAGAACAACTTCGTGGTTGATTTGCATATGGAGCGCATTGAGCATCCACAGGAGTTGGCGAAGGATTTGATTGAAACTGTTGGCGTTGTGGAACACGGCTTGTTCTTGAACATGGTTGACACCGTGATCGTCGGCGATCCTAACGGCCCTCGCACGCTTACCAACCCAAATAAGTAGCGAAACTAAGCGAAAAGTAGAGTCTGTAAACACGGGCTCTATTTTTTTGTATATAAAAAAGCGCCGGAAAACCGACGCTTCAAAAAAAAGTCTCACGTGCCTAAACGTTCAGACACGCATCAACGCATAGCAAGAAAATTACTTGCGCTGGTGACGAGTCTTACGCAGCAGTTTGCGGTGCTTCTTCTTGCTCATCCGCTTGCGGCGCTTCTTGATGACAGAACCCATCTGAAGCCTCCATTCCTATGTAAAGTGTGCAACTTGCCTAATGTTACACCGTTTTAACGACTTTGTGGAGTGATATTACAAAGAACATCATTTTTTTACAACAATTTACATTGGGAATCTGTGATAAAAACGCTCTACTGCTTGCTTTGCGCCGTTCACTTCAAAAACAGCGGTATCGTTCTGCCACAATGCACTAGCCTGTGATTTATCATTTTCATCATTTCGCAACACATAGCTACCGGAAGTCTTGCCAGAAACTTGAATTTTTCCACTTGCGATATCAGAACCCTTAAGTCCATCAACTAACGCCTCATACTGTTTGTTTGCAGAATCACGATTCGACCATTGAGCAACAGTTACAGACACTTCCCCATCTGGCTGACCAGTTGAGTACTTAACAGAATATTCCTCCAAAGGCGACGATTCAGTCCAAGTTGCACTAGGTATAGCGTCAACACGAGCGAAATCAAGTACGCTATCTGGCATAGCCTTAAGCAATGCCGTAGAAGATGCTGGCAAAGGTTTCGATGGTATAGAAGGCGTTTTAGGCATTACCATATGATTTTTGCTCGCAACGTTTTCGTGATTTAATGCCCAACCTGGCCACATAAATGCTGAAATTAGAGCCAAAACCACAATTACTGCAGCTGAAGTCAACACAACTAATAACTTGCTGTGTGATGAATTATTGACACTTGAGGAATTCATATTCAACGCACCCATCTTTGAAGCATTCATACTTGAAGCATTCGATTTCGACATACTTGCATTATGTCACATCGCGATGACGCTTTTAGTACGCAAAAGCGCTTTACAATCAAAAACAAATACAAAATATGATTGTCTAATAAAGCGTATAGCGTCGAGATATGGCTAGTAAATCTACTCTTCACTATTTATGTTCCGAATGCGGTTGGAGCGGCTCAAAATGGTACGGTCGCTGCCCTGAATGTGGCGAATGGGGCACAGTGAACGAGTTTAGAGAAGCGCGAGTTAGCGGATTATCTCGTACAACACGTACACCGCGCGCAACAACAGCATCGCGCGCATATTCACCAGATAGCATAACTACTTCTAATCGCAATAGCACACATTCAACTCTCGATTCAGCAACATCCGCGCAACCAATTAGCGAAATTCAAGCAGACGACGCAATGCGCATCCACACTGGTTTTAGCGAATTCGATCGCGTATTAGGCGGAGGACTTGTGCCAGGCTCCGTAACTCTTATAGCAGGAGAGCCAGGTATCGGAAAATCAACACTACTTCTAAAAACAGCAGCTTACGTATCTAAGCAATCAAAAGAAAGCAACACTCCCCCGGTATTGTATATTTCCGGCGAGGAATCAGCAGCACAAGTTAAATTGCGCGCGTCTAGAATTAACGCTGTAAACGATTATTTATTACTTGCAACAACAGGCGATCTTGACACTGTGCTGGATCTTATTGAAACGCATCACCCTACGCTTGCTATTGTCGATTCTGCGCAAACGATTTCCGCACAAGAAGTAGATGGTATTACAGGCGGTTCTACACAAGTTAGAGAAGTTGCGAGTGCACTTATCGACGTTGCTAAAGCTAACAATATTCCGATACTTTTAGTTGGGCACGTTACAAAAGATGGTTCAATAGCAGGGCCGCGAACGCTTGAGCATTTAGTTGACACAGTATGTCAATTTGAGGGCGACACACAAACAGCACTACGCATGCTAAGAGCCGTAAAGAATCGCTTTGGACCTACAGACGAAGTTGGATGCTTCGACATGAGCGGTGAAGGAATTGAAGAAGTGCCGGATCCTTCCGGACTGTTTTTGTCTTCTACAGAAAACGATAATCAAGGTAAAAATGCGCAAGATGGCACAAACGACGGAACTTGCGTTACTTTTACGCTTGAAGGACACAGAAGCCTGCCAATTGAAATACAAGCACTTGTAACGCAATCAGCTCTGCCTACTCCTCGCCGCGCAGTTTCTGGTGTTGATTCTAACCGTCTTGCAATGCTTACAGCAGTTTTGTATCGTCACGGACGCGTTAATTTGCTTGCAAAAGATTTGTACGTATCTACTATTGCAGGAGCGTTGGCAAAAGAGCCGTCTTGCGACTTAGCAATCGTAGCAGCTTTAGCTAGCGCTGCTGCCGGGAAAGCAGTAACTCCTAAAACTTGCGCAATTGGTGAAATGAGCTTAACTGGTCAAGTTCGCCCAGTGCCAAGAATAGAGCCGCGATTGCGCGAGGCTGCGCGAATAGGATATAAGCGCGCAATAGTTTGCCATATGCGGAAAAACGTTAATATTCCAGGATTAGAAATTATTGAAGTTAGCACAGTGCGAGAAGCGTTGAAAGCACTTGGGCTATAAGCTAAGCAAATGCCCAAGTGCTACTACTTTAAAGGATTTCGCTTGTGCTGCACACTGTTATAAGCGGTGTAAAAAGCTCCATAGTTTTAAGAGCTAGCTTATGATTTTCCGGCGTGCTTCCTGCACAAGCATCTTCTGCAATACGCACAGCAACGCCATTATCCGCTGCAGCTAAAGCAGTTGTTAATACGCAACAATCTGTTGCAACTCCGCAAATTGTTATTTTGCGACATTCGCCTAATGCAGCCTTAAGTTTCGTACCCCACTTTCCGAAAGTTTCGCAAGTAACTACAGTGTGACCTTCCGCAAGTTCTGCTGTTTCTGGAGTGAAGTCATACATTGGGTCGTCAGGTTTTACGAGGAATTGTGGCCAATCTTTAAAATAGTCAACCCAAGCGTTTTCTGGCTTAAGCGGTGCTACATAGCGCGTGTAAATTACTCGATTACCATAAGCTTTTGCAAGTTTTGTAAAAGCTTCTGTTGTTGAATCGTAAGTGTGATCTGCACACGCCCAAGTCGACCACTCACTTTCGCAAAAAACGCGCTGTCTGTCGATTACCACTAACCATTCGTCTTCTTTAATCATTTGAATATCCTTTCATACGAATATCCTTTTTATTTTTATTTTTATTCTGCAATTTCGCTTGTCTGCAAACCTACTTCGCTTGTTGGCAAATCCGCTTCTTGCTCAGCAATATCTTTACGCTGGAAAATTAAAGAGCCGATCAAGCCGATTAGTAGCGCAACTATTACGCCCAGGTTTGCACCAGCCCAGCTACTTGATTTTCCGCCAACAAGCCAAAGCAAATAACCTTGCCATGTAAGCCATTTCGCTGCAAAGTTTACGACCAAACCCCATCCAACAATCGTTCCAACGCAAAGAATCGCAAAAGCTTTAACATTCCAAGCACCGTAGCGACCTTCCGGCTTATACAAGTCCTCAGTGCAATAATCTTTTTTGCGAACAAGCACATCCGTAGTAAACATTCCAGCCCAAACAGCCATCGGCACTCCCAAAGTCGTTAAGAAGCCTTGGAATGGTCCAATAAATGTGTCGGAGAAGAACGTGACATAAACAACACCAAGAGTAGTTAGAACTGCAGTAATAATTGCTGCAACAGTTCTAGGAATACGTATTCCAAAAGATAGCAACGCAAGACCGTTTGAATAATTGTCCATAATTGCTCCAGACATAAGTCCTAGAACCGCTACAATCGTGTACGGAATCAAATACCACGCTGGCAAGATTGCAGCAATTGCTCCAATCGGGTCGTTTCCAACGTTTTGAGCTAATTCCATATTAGAAGCTGCGAGTAGAAGACCGTAGAAAATTAGGAACACGTTTGCAATTGACGCTCCAAAAGTAGTCCAAAAAACGATTCCGCTATTTGAAGATTTTCTAGGCAAGTATCTAGAGTAATCAGCCGCAACATTAACCCAGCCTATGCCGAAGCCAGTCATAACGAAGAAGCAGCAACCGAGCATTGCAGGAAGAGATCCGTTTGGAATTTGACCAATCGCAGCAAAGTTTATGTGTCCCCAACCTAGTACGAAGAATCCAAGAGTGATTATTCCCGTTACAATTGTTATAACTTGCTGGCACTTCATAATTAAGTCGTAGCCGTAAATTCCAACAATTACAATTAATCCAACTACGATGATTGTGCTCACGATTTTAACACTCGTACCACTACCCCAGCCGATCTTTTCTGCGGCTGTTGCCATTGCAAGAACGGCAGTTATTGCTAGCGAAATCTCCCATCCGAGCGTTGCAATCCAACTTAGTGCTGCTGGAATGTTTGCTCCACGTACGCCGAACGTTGCGCGAGTCAATACCATTGTTGGAGCGTTTCCACGTTTGCCGGCTATTGAAATCACTCCAACCAGCAGGAATGACACAATTACGCCGATTATTGTCATTAACGTTGCCTGCCAGAAGGATATTGCAAAACCAAGCGCCCACGCTCCGTACGACATTGCAAATACGGAAATATTCGCTGCAAACCACGGCCAGAATAGGCTTGATGGCGTTCCTTTGCGCTCGCTTTCACTGATTGTGTCTATGCCTTGTTCCTCAATGCTTAAGGAATGTTGACTCGACGAGTCTGTGGCTTGTTGAGTTTTAGATTCTCCTACTTGAGCTTTACTCATTTTTCACCTAGCTTCTTTTTATATTGATTTTGTTTTATAGATTTGTGAATAATTTAAGAAAATCCAATAAATGTTGGTATTAATAAACATTTGTTTTAATAAAATCTTCTATCACCTTTTTTGTAGGACACGTTGCAGGCCCATATTTTGTGACAGCAATAGCAGCTGCAGCATTCGCGCATAAAACAGCCTGCTTAAGCGTCATTTTGTAGCCTATGCAAGCCGCAAGTACGCCAGTATGCGCATCGCCAGCTCCATTCGTATCTACTGCTTTTACTTGAAATCCTTTAATATGCTCGGCTTCTTTACCTAAATCACACACCCAAGCTCCGTGAGATCCTGCATGAACGATGAGGGGAGCTCTTAGCGCACGCTGTAAACGCTCAATCTTTCGTTTTGTAAGTTGATTATTTGTTTCGTCATTAAAGTTTTTGCTATCAGCATCTTTGCTTTCGTCAGCATCTTCGCTGCAATCATCTTCGATTTCGTCATTTCCCCAAGCGTTAAGCCTTTTTGCTAAAATCTCAGCTTCTCTAGCATTACACAACCAAATTGGCGCGTAGTCAATCAAGGCTTTTAAATCTTCATCTAAAATATTTGCAATCATTGGCGACGCATCAAAAATCGCTGTAAACCGGCGCTTGTGTTTATCAAAAGAACTCTCTAAAGCACTACTACTTAAACCGCACAAACCGCTTGTTCTTAGCATAAACCGCAAAAGCGCACGTTTTATAGGACTCACAAACGTGTATCCACTAATGTACACAACATCTTCCGGATTAGGATTTACAAAGTCAAAAGCATGCTCGTCACCACTAGTTTCCGCACCTTTAGTAGATATAAAAGTTCGTTCTGCGCTTTTATCCGTAAGAGCTATGCAAAATCCTGAATCAAGCATGGAATTTTTTGTGCCAATATGCGAAATACGTGCTTCGTTTAAAGCTTTAGAAATAATATTTGCAAAATATCCTTCACCCAAAACGCCAGCCCATTGCGCTTTAGCTCCCATTTGACTTGCAGCAAATAGCATGTTGTAACTTGCACCAGCGCTCATACTATACGAGTTTGCAAATATGTCTTCACCTGGTTTAGGAACAGAGCTAACTTTCATAGTTACATCTACAATAATTTGACCAAGTGAGATTACTTGCGGCACGACCAAACTTGCTTTTTCATTCAAGCTTATGTTTGATTCGTACATTGCAATCGCCTCTGAAAGCTACTATGCAGCATATTCTCTACTTTTCTCAATCTTCTAATTTTTTCTCATTAAGCACAAAGCATACACTATCTTTTCTACGTCGTAGCAGTGATCGACTCGCAAATTCTCTAAAACGCGTTCTCGTATTTTTTCATCGAACACTTGCAACCCATACTGTGAGCCCAACATCGCAGAACACATTGCAGCAATCGTATCGGTATCTCCGCCAATCGATGCTGCAAAACACGCAGCTTTGGTTGGTTCATTTGCAAAGCGAGTTGCAATTGCGAAAGCTGCAGCTACGGATTCATTAGCTTCAACACTTGTACCACAATCATTTTGCAACATTTCAGCAAAATCATCGTCACTTACAGATAAGCAACTCAACTCCTCAGCTTTTTTAGTGAAAAATTCGACCCTACTTATAACGCTTGCTTTTGCGCTCCAATTACCATATTTTGGAAGCAATTTTACGAATTTTATTGCTTCTTTAAGCGGATTTTCACAACCTTCAATACCTAAACTTACTGCCGCAGCAACGAGTGTTGTAGATTCAATTCCTTGAGTCGTATTGTGAGTAATTAAGCATGATTTTCTGGCTGCCTTAGCAAGCGATTCACCTGGTTTGAAAGCAATGCCAATTGGTGTCGCGCGCATTGCACCACCATTAGTTGTGCCAAATTTGCCTGTTTCTTCAGGAATTACTCCATTTACAAGTGCTTTTAAAGCTGACTTAGTTGACGGTCCTAGCAAATCCAAGGAACCTTTTTCGCGCATTGCACCTTCCCAATCTAGAAGATTTTGCGCATACTTGTTGTTGTCAATATTGCCATTATCTGCGATTATGCGTTCAGCAAGTAAAAAAGCTTGCTCCGTATCGTCTGTTACAGAACCTGCTTTCATATTTGGCGCGATTGGCTGCTGACTTACAGCGTCCATTAATTTTGTAATTGGACCGCCATAAAAACGGCGTATGCTTTGAGCACTCATGCTTTGAGTTGGCATTCCAAGCGCATCGCCTATAGCAAGACCAACAATAGCTCCAAACGCGCGATTATATGTTTCACTTTGCTCAAGATTGATTGCTGCGTTTATCATAAGTATATTTTATGCTTTCGCAGACACAATTTTAAAAGCATTTGGACTATAAGCTAAACGCAGCTAGCAAAAATAATCGCAACTAAAAACCACTAAGCGCAAATATCAAAATCAGACTTCAGCTTCAGCATCTGTAATCTCGCGCACTTGCTCAACATTAGCTTTGAGCATATCTTTTAGCGCGTCAACTGAGTCAAAAGCCTGTTGCGGACGCAAGAAACTAGCAAACTCAATGCAAACGCGATGCCCGTACAAGTCTTTCCAATCGTCGAACAATCCGTAAGCTTCAACAGTGCGCTCTGCATCTTCTTCGCCATCTTTATTAAATGTTGGCTTAGTTCCAATAGAAATCGCAGCAGGCCAACGCCACGGAGAATGAACGCCTAAATGAAGCTCATCACGACGCAAAACACTCACATCTGGAACAGCATTTTTCGATGGTCTGACATCGTTCTTATTGTCAGCATCTAAATCAACAACCCAGCCTGCATACACGCCATCAACTGGCACATAGCCTTCAATTTTTTCGCCAAGATTTACTGTTGGGAATCCAATCTCGCGCCCACGCTCGTCTCCATGAACTACTGTTCCTTCAACGCGATGCGGCTGATCCAAAATTTCACGCGCTTCTTTGACTCGACCAGTAGCCAACATCCAGCGCACATTTGTAGAACTCCAAGCACGCACTTTCTTATTTGGCATGCTCTTACTCCAAGCACGATATTCAGCTTTATTCATGCCCTCAGAAGGATCTTTAGGGTCTCCAGGCTCCTGTGGAACCTCACGAACAATAGGATCAGGCACGCGAACGTCGTCTGGACCCAAATCCTCTACTTCAATAAGCTCAAAAACTCCAGTTGCCTGAGACAACTCGCGAATTGCTTTAATATCACCAGCACAACGAGCACCAAGTGCAGCATCAGAGCCAAGAACTAATGCTCGCATACCAAGCTTTCCAACGAGCTGACCTAAGAAGAAACGGTACGATTTTGCAGCAAAAGCAAGGCTGTAGCGCACAATCACAACATGATCAACATCCAACTGTGACATCACACGCAAACGTTGACGCACGCTTGTAAGAGCATCCGGATCGTCCGGAAGTTTAGAATTAACGTCGCCAAAATCATCGTATAAATCAGGATTAGCATGCACTACGCTTGGACGCGGGTCAAACATGATCACTACTGAAAACGCTCCATGACGATGCGCAAGATCCACAGTACGACGAATAACCTCGCGATGCCCTTTGTGCATACCGTCGAATACGCCAATGGTAACAACCGCTTTACGCTCCGCACTTAACGTTGGCCAATTAATCATGCCGTTGGCATCTGGTCGAATGTCGATGACCTTCATGATATCCTTACTATCCGCGTTCAAGCATTACTCAAGCAAACTACGCAAATTACGCAATTCGTTATTTTAAATACTTATCTAGTTTACCAGTCTTCTCGCTTGCCGGAAATACCACAATTGGTTTGATTTGATTACTTTTTATATTTTTTGTCAATTCAACTACTGCAACAACGTCACATTCCGCAGTATTTGCGTTTGGAACGTACGCTATTGCAGGATAATTTTCGTAATTTATGGCAGATTTAAGCTCAATCCAGCGTCCAAAACGCAAGTCTTTAGCTTGATTTTCATCAATGCTTAAAGTTGGAAGCGAATGCGAAGCTGCATCCATCATATTTAAGCAAATTTTAGGAAGCATATTATTTGCGTCAAAATCGTCACCAGGAACTGCTTTTGAGCGATGCTGCAATACTCCATTGCGATCAGTAAATTCTCGCATTTGAGCGCGGAGTTTAAGAACACGCGAATCAGTAACTGAAAAATCACCAACGCTCGTGCGACGAAGCTGAGTAAGATGCCCACCAACTCCCAGTAAGCGACCTAAATCGCGAGCTAAAGCGCGAATATATGTTCCACTACTGCAAGAAACTTTTGCGGATATATCGCATACGAGTTTCCCACTCACTCCCCTAGTAATTCGAGGATTACTTACTGAAAAATCACTAACAAATATCTCTCGAGGAGCAATCTCTACTGATTTTCCTTCGCGCGCTAAATCATAAGCTCGTTGACCATTAATTTTAATAGCAGAAAAAGCAGTAGGAGCTTGCATAATTTTGCCTACTAAATTTTCGCTAACAACTTGCTTAATTCGCTCAAAAGACAGTGACTTTTCAAAAGACGTGTCGTCATTATCGACATGAACCCCCGGACCTATATTTAATGCATTATCCGGAAGAATCTCACCTTCTGCGTCATCAGTAGTAGTTGCTTCTCCTAAGCGGATTACTGCTTCATAGGTTTTATTGTGCCCCAACATATAATTTAAAAGTCGCGTTGCATTGCCAAAACCTATGATTAGCAATCCTGTTGCCATAGGATCAAGCGTTCCTGCGTGCCCAACTCGCTTTGTATGCAACAAATGACGAGCGCATGCAACAATATCGTGACTTGTAACGCCCTGAGGCTTATCTACAAGCAGTAACCCTGAATCTGGTATGCACATAAGTTAAATCTAGCTACTATACGATTCACATTGAGTTTGCTTTGAGATTTAATTGTTGTCAGACGATTCAGACGTGCCTTCAAAGTCGTCGCTTTCAAAGTCATCGCCCTCTTCGAAATCATCGTCGTCGAAATTATCATCGTCAAAGTCATCGTCAGATTTTTCAACTTCGCGCGGCTTCTTATACGGATCGACATCGCCAGCATACTTAGCATTTTCACGCAACTTAGCTAATTCTTCATCACGATGACGAGCTGCAACAAGAATATCCTCAATTTCGTGCGCTTCAGATGGCACTTCGTCATAAATAAATTGCAATTGGGGAGTCAAACGCAATCCAGCTTTTGCACCGACCAAAGAGCGCAGTCGACCGTGAGCCTGCTGCAAAGCTTGTGCTGCACGCTGACGCTCACCCTGCTCTTTACCTTCGTGACCAAGTTGCGTCCAGTAAACCTTTGCAATTTGCAAATCGTTCGTAACGCGCACTTCCGTAATAGTCACACTCGCCAAACGCTTATCATGCAAATGCGATTCCATATTAGAAGCGATTACGCGCTGAATTAATGCTGCAATACGTGCAGCTCTAGGATTCGTTCCTGCCATAATTACTTGCGCTCAATCTGCTTCATTTCAAAGGTTTCGATTATATCGCCAAGCTCAATGTCATTGAAGCTGCCGAGATTAATACCAGCTTCGTAACCTTCGCTAACGGATTGCACGTCATCCTTAAACCTACGCAAGCTGGAAATCTCCAGGTCGTTGACTGTAGCAACGCCGTCGCGCAAAATACGGCACTTCGTACCGCGCTTGACTTCGCCATCTTGAACCATAACACCAGCAATATTGCCGAACTTGGAAGAACGGAAGATTTCGCGAATTTCGGAATGCGAAGTAACAACTTCTTCGAATTCTGGCTTAAGCATACCCTTCAAAGCAGCTTCGATATCTTCGATTGCCTTGTAAATAACTGAGTAGTACTTAACTTCCACGCCTTCACGGTCTGCCAAATCAGCAACTTGACGGTTTGGACGCACGTTGAAGCCAATAATCACAGCCTTATCGACAGTTGCCAAGTTCACATCATTCTGAGTAATTGCACCAACACCGCGGTGAATAACCTGGATGCCAACTTCCTCAGAGACCTCAATCTTCATCAAGGAATCTTCCAAAGCTTCAACAGAACCAGAAGAATCGCCCTTAATAACGATGTTCAGCATGTCAACTTCAGACTTAGCGAACTGTTCCTTAAGGCTTTCAAGAGACACAACCTTGCGGCGCTTAGCAAGCTGAGCTGCACGCTCTGTAGCTGCACGCTTTTCAGCAATTTGACGAGCAGAACGGTCGTCCGAAGTAACCAAGAACAGGTCGCCTGCGGTTGGAACAGAAGTTAAACCAAGCACCTGAACAGGAGTGGAAGGAGCCGCATCCTGCAAATGCTTGCCGTTCTCGTCAAGCATAGCGCGCACACGGCCATAAGAAGTGCCAGCAACAATAGAATCACCAATGTGAAGAGTACCTTGCTGCACAAGAACAGTAGCAACAGCACCACGACCCTTATCGAGTCGAGCTTCGATAGTTGCACCGCGAGCATCCATATTTGGATTTGCCTTAGGATCAAGCTCAGCGTCAGCAGTCAACAACACAGCTTCAAGAAGCTTATTGACGTTAGTGCCCTGCTTTGCAGAAATATCCACAAACATGGTGTCGCCGCCGTATTCTTCAGCAACTAAACCGTATTCTGTAAGCTGACCGCGAACCTTTTCAGGATTAGCACCTTCAACATCAATCTTGTTCACAGCCACAACAATTGGCACATGAGCAGCTTGAGCGTGGTTAATAGCTTCAACAGTCTGAGGCATTACGCCGTCGTCTGCTGCAACAACAAGAATTGCAACGTCTGTAAGCTCAGCACCGCGAGCACGCATAGCAGTAAACGCTTCGTGACCTGGAGTATCGAGGAACGTAATCTTACGAGGTTTTCCTTCAAGATTTACAGTTACTTGATAAGCACCGATACGCTGAGTAATGCCACCTGCTTCGCGATCGATAACATTCGACTTACGGATGGTATCAAGCAAGCGAGTTTTACCGTGATCGACGTGACCCATAACAGTAACAACAGGCGGACGAGATTGCAAATCGTCATCTTCTTGCAGCTCTTCTTCGTCCAAATCGATGTCAAACTGCTGCAAAAGCTCTTTATCTTCTTCTTCAGCAGAAACAATGCTGATATTCCAGCCGATTTCTTCACCCAAAATTTGGAATGTTGATTCATCCAAAGATTGTGTAGATGTTGCCATTTCTCCCAAGTGGAAGAGCACAGTTACCAAAGCTGCTGGATTTACATCAATCTTTTCCGCCAAATCAGAAAGAGTTGCGCCTTGACGCAAGCGAATCGTAGCGCCGTTACCAGAAGGAATACGCACGCCGCCAATCACTGGTGCTTTAAGCTCTTCGTATTCACGACGTTTCGCTAAACGATTCTTACGAGCCTTAGAAGATTTACCACCTTGACGACCGAATGCGCCTGCAGCTCCTGCACGACCGCGACCGCCGCCACGCGATGGACCACCATTAGGTGCGCCTGCTGCAGCAGCCTGGAAGCTAGCTCCTTGAGATGCAAAACGAGATTCTGCAGATGGGCGAGAAGATGCACCAGAGCCAGCACCTGCGCCACCTTGACCACGACGCTGACCCGACCACTGCGATGAGCGTGCGCCACCTTGACCAGAGCGGCCACCACGCGAGCGGCCACCGCGTTCTGCACGTTCACCACGCGAACCTTGAGGTCCAGAGCCAGCTTGACCTGGACGACCACCGCGGCCATTTTCAGCACCAGGACGAGACATCGGATGAGGACGTGGAATATCTCCAGGTGTAGGAGCACGCATACCCTGCTTACGGCTAAACGGATTATTACCAGGACGTGGAGCAGATGCGCCTGCACCTTGTGCATTCTGGTGCGGACGAGGGCGAGGAGGCATCTGTGAACGATCTGAGTGAGATTGACCTTGAGCTTGCTGTCGCGATTCGCCGCGATTATCACGATTATCATTGCGACGATCATTTTTTCTATTTTCGCCGGCAGCAGCATTAGAACGCGAAGGATTGTTTGAACGAGTATGATTTGCACCCGGCTTTGGAACAAAATGAGAAGCTGTGTTGTGCACAGGCTGGTTAGCAGAAGAGCCAGCTACAGAATCACTGTGTGACGAATCTTTAGCTTGAGGTTTAGTCTGCGGCTTAGCTTGAGGCTTAGCTTTTGGCGCAGCAGGCTTACTTGCACTAGATGCCTTTTCGGACTTATTTCCGTCAGATGCTAACGCTGTTTGCAAACGACGAACTACTGGAGCCTCAACTGTTGAAGAAGCAGACTTAACAAATTCGCCCATGCTCTTCAAACGCTCCAACACGGTTTTACTGTCTACACCAAATTCTTTGGCCAGTTCATACACGCGCTTTTTAACCACTCAGTGTTCTCCTCTGTCTGTGGCAGCGCTAGTACACGCGACCACTTTACATTATTGCGAGCTTATTATTTATTATCGTGCGATATATCATCGTGCGACCATGATCTTATACCTCGTCTCCCGCCGGACGATGGCGATTGCCTTTCGCCCAGATTCCAGCTTTTAGCATACTCGAAACGTTGGATTGACTCGAGTGTCGCTAAATGCCACACGAGAGACTACTTTATTTGCACACCACTAGCAAAATAAACAATCAAGAAGTGCTAAACATTGCGAAAATATCAATCTAAAAATATTTAGCACTTCTCAATTAACAATCTATTCAGCAGCAGATGCGTTATTATTCAAATCAGCTGAAGCAGGCTGAGCATTTTGTGCTTGAGCTGCAGCAACCTTCTTAGCATGCTCTTCCGCAGACTCAATACCAATCTTCCAACCAGTCAACTTTGCAGCCAAACGAGCGTTCTGACCTTCTTTACCAATAGCAAGAGAAAGCTGAGCATCATGAATAAAAGCAACTGCAGTTTGATTCTTTTCACTCACTACTTGCACTTGTGTAGCAGTAGCAGGCGAAAGAGCAGCAGCAACAAACTTTGCTGGATCAGACGACCAATCGACAATATCAATCTTCTCTTGACCCAAGTTTTCCATTACAGCACGCACGCGTGAACCGCCAGGACCAATTAAAGCACCCTTTGGATTCACACCTTCAGTATTAGCTCTAACAGCAATCTTTGTGCGAGCTCCGGCTTCACGTGCAATCGACATAATAGAAACTGCTCCAGAAACAAGTTCCGGCACTTCTCGCTCAAAAAGACGACGAACTAATTCAGGATGTGAACGTGAAACAACAATTTCCGGACCACGCAGACCACGAGCAACATTTACAACATATACGCGAATACGCTCACCATGGCGGTAACGTTCACCTGGAACCTGCTCGCGACGCGGCAAAATAGCTTCAACATCTCCAACAGCAACGTGGATATTAGTGTTATCTTTTGCGTCTTGTTGAATAATGCCGTTAATAAGCTTTCCTTTTTGACCAGAAAACGCACCAAACACGCGATCATCTTCAGCTTTACGGAAAATTTGACTAATAACTTGACGAGCCGTTGCAGCAGCTAAACGACCAAAATCATGAGGAGTATCGTCATACTCCTCTCCCAGCGTTGGAGCTGGATACGGGTTATCTTCAGTAGGTTTACCAGGAATTTCATCCCTAGCCCACACAGTGAACGAACCTGCACGTTCGTCCAATTCAACTCGCACATGCTTTGCAGGATGAGCGGTTTTCATATACGCAAGACGCAAGGCCTCGGCGAGCGCCTCGTCCAGCTCCTCGGCATTAATCCCCTGCTGTGCCGCAAGCTGATGCATTCCCGCCAAATCCAATTCCATCGCGCACGTCCTCTCGTTATAACGCATTAATTTATGATTATTAATTGTAACTATTAAAGCACACTTATTTTTTCTTCTAACGACAGTTAGCTTTAATTGTTGCAGACTTAGAACAAATACCAAATTAATAAATCGATATTGGTCACAGTCAGTGGCTATTTTAGTAGATTATGCAGACACTTTATGTTTTGTTAAATGACATGCGCAAACAAGTAAAACGCAGTATTGCCAGAGCACTCGTGCTTCTTATATGCGTTTTAATATCTCCACTGCTAACAGCCTGTGGAACATTACAAAACATTCACGTCGAGCATACAGTTCACACAGCAGCTCCAGAAAATGCATGTGCTAAAGCATACAGACTTGCGCAAAAAAAGCAGCGTGAAATCAAAAAGAACCAAAACAACACATCCATTAAGAATTTTGAAACCGCAGCAAAATATTGGAAAACTGTCGCTCAGCAATGCCCAGGAAGATTAAGTGAAAGCATTATATACAGCACGCAAGCTCAATGGGAAATGCTTTCGAAGAAAAATAGTAACGAAAATTCAAATAATGTAAGCAATAAAAGCGGAAACGAAAGCTCAGAAAATACAAAAACTACAACAGCGCAACAAATGGAGCACGATTCATACGCGAATCTTATAGAAGTAATAAATCATTACAAAAACTTCAAATGGACACATCAACCCTTAGCTCAAGCTGCAGAAGCTGAAGACAAACTTGCTTTTATTTTACAAACACTAGCAGCGAGAAAAGAGCAAAATATAACATTGGAATACAGCGATATGGCGTCGACAAACGCTCAAACTCTTATGCGAGTTGCAGGAGAAGGAACAGACTTGCGCAAAAAAGTTTACGATATTCCTCAAGAGGCGTTAGAAAGCGGAAAAACACATGATTCAGCAAGCGGAAAAGATCTGTCGATTACCGCTATAGCTTATATGGATTGCGCTAGAGAAGAGCTAGCTGCTTTTAATCAAATAATAACTATTACGTCAAAAAATAATAATGCATCCGAGAATAACGTTACTACAAAAAGCGATGATAACGATTCTGTAATACGCGCTCAACAAACTCTTAAAAATGCAACTGTGCAATTAATCACATCTAGACTGCTAAGAGCTTATGAACTTGGGTATCCTACTGATACGAAGCTTATTTTGAAGTAAAACTTAACCTTGGGGCTTTTAGCCTATAGGGCATTCCCTTTTACACACAAAATAGGACTTAACCACAAACGAGAGATAAGTTGCGCACGTTTGGAGCAATTTCCAAAACAAAACGCTCCAAACAAGAGGCAGCACTCTCACAAATGGAGCGTCACACAACCTCAAACACTCCAAACGCGAGAGAAAGTTCGCGCGGATTAGGGTTATAGGCCAAAAAGTGTGTAAGAAATCATGTCTTAGACCTTGCAATACAAGGGTTTTGCGGTAATCGAATCTGTTTTCTGCACATTCTCCACCTGGACAAAAAGTGTGTAAAAATAAGCTCATAACCCTTATAGCAGTAAGGCTCGCAGTATATCGAATGTGGGTTATTTCTTATGTTAAGCGGCGTTCGAAGCATGTATTAGCTGAGTATTTAACAATAAATCGTCAAAGGCTGTTACTAACGCAGATTACGTACTGCACCAGTAACATATAACCCCGCTTATCTGTTGTTAACGCAGATTACGTACTGCGCGAGTAACATATGACCGTTACTTTCTTAAGATACTTGACTGAGTTTTTAACAGTGCTGAGGCTAGTTTATGCCACAGAATACTCATCAGCTTAGCTTTACACACTTTTTGGCCTATAACCCTAAAAAGCTTCAAGCGCGAAATACGGCAACACAAACCTAACACACTACGTTAAACACACTAGCCCACACTTTCTGCGTCTTTATTGACGCAGAAAGACCTCGCTTGCGTTGGAAGCACACTGTGCTTCCAACCTGAGCAAGCTCGGCAGAATAAAAAAGCTTCAAGCGCGAAATACGCTTGAAGCTTATTATTCTGCGGATGAAGCGAGATTCGAACTCGCGGAGGATTTTACCCTCACACGCTTTCGAGGCGTGCTCCTTAGACCGCTCGGACATTCATCCACTTACGATTCGCGCAACAAAATCGCGCGCAAACGCAACTTTTCAATTGTAAACCATGGCGCGAATATAAATTTATGGCGAGTTGAAACGCTATAACTCAGCAGAATCACGGCGAGCGCGAATTTTTTCAGCGCGAGAAGCAAGCTCCTCATCAGGAGGATAAGCTACATATTCCAATGTCAATCCATGAGGATCAATTGGACCCGTCGAGCCTTCACGAAGAGGAACATTGATCTTTTCCTCAAACCAATCAAAAGAACGCTTCCCACAACCAATTTGCACACAAGCTTGCACAAGAGAACGCACCATATTGTGCGCAAAAGCATCAGCGACAATAGTAAATTCAAGCAAACCCTGCTCAACAGGCGGCACGCATCCAGTTTTAAGCTTAACGCGCACGTCATTAGCACGCGTTCCCACGCGTTCCCAACAGACACTTTTTACATCGCGAATAGTAGTGCCTCCAGGATTAGGGCGCGCAAAAGATCCAAAATCGTGAAGGCCAATCATAAGCCTCGCAGCCTGGTTCATTGCATCAACATCCAAAACATCATCAAGTTTCAAAACAAAACCGCGCATACGAGGGTCATAATCACAATAATCAGAAGCGTCGCAAATACGATACACATACGTGCGCTCTAACGCAGAAAAGCGTGCATCAAAACCAATGGGCGCAACGCTAACCTTATGCAACGAAATATCTTGTGGCAAAACATGCTTAAGCCTGTACTCGAGCGCGCAAACACCGTCCAATCCAGTATGACCTACGCATCGCAATAAAGTTTCTTCACAAACATCAAGATGACAAACCTGATGCGATGCATGCACGCCCGTATCCGTACGTCCAGCCACAGTAAGGCGCAGCGGCTCAGCAGCATCCCCTTCTGGAACACGCAATACTGTATGCAAAGCACCCTCAATTTCACCCTGCACGGTGCGCAAAGTAGGCTGCTTAGCCCAACCGTAAAATCCGCCGCCATCATACGCTAAATCTAAGCGAAGTCGCATTTAAAAAACCTTCCATTCGTCGTAACTAAATAATTCCGCAATTAAATTCCGTTTACAGTTGCTTCCGCTTAGTATTACTTTCCATCTACAGTTACTCATAAAGCTTGCTTCACCACAGTTACTTCACGCCTACGCCAGCAACAGCAGCAATAATTCCGCGTATAAGCTCATAAGACTTCGCATCCAAGTGCGTTGCCATTCCAAGTAATTTTGGCACAAGCTCAGACCAATGAGAACCCAATAAATCAAAAGTAGGATAACCTAAACTCGACAAAACGTTATACACACTATCAATCCTGCGTTTTCGTTCCTCAACAGGCAAATCAAACATCCAAGAATTCATAGCTTTTGCGATTGCAGCAGCACGAGCAGTAACTTCATCTCGATAGTCAAAATCACCATCCTCAACATGCCAATACATGCCAAAATGTTGCATTAAACCAACAGAATCAGCCCTAGCTACTTTATATGGCAATCCATTATCCATAAGAAGCCCAATAATCGAAGATTGCGGCACAACTTTCTCTATTCGACTTGCCACGCACGAAAAAACGCTAGTATCTACTACATCATTTGCAAAACCCGGCCCATCCATTGAATAAATTTTAGATACAAGATTGCCAAGTTTTTCATTTTCCGCATCCAATCGCATAGTAGCATAGGACGCCATATTCCCACCTTTTGAATGACCTGTGACAATAATATTCGGGCTGTTATTGCGCTTGTTATTATTATCGCGCTTATTATTGTTATCGCAATTGTCACGCTTCGAATTAGTTGATTTTGCGAAAAACGAGGAAATTTTTTGTAATAAACTAGCTTTTTTTGCAATATATTTACTATATCTTTGTGTTACAGAAATTAAATATTCTGCTGCTGACTCCTGAGCTGGAATTGGGCAGCGAAAGGCCATATTAAAATCTTCTTTCCACCCAACAAGCGTATTATCAGTTCCTCTAAAAGCAACAACAATAGTATTCGGATTATCAATTCCTTCACAAGAACTAAGGTCAAAAGTAACACCAGC
Organism: Gardnerella swidsinskii; assembly: GCF_023277705.1. NCBI lineage: Bacteria > Bacillati > Actinomycetota > Actinomycetes > Bifidobacteriales > Bifidobacteriaceae > Gardnerella > Gardnerella swidsinskii. The sequence goes on along the minus strand of NZ_CP083176.1, from coordinate 1,135,040 downwards.
AAACTGCTGTTCACAAGATTCATGAGCATTCGATTTATCAAATCGTTCAAGAATTTCGCCTACTTTAATACCTCTGTAGCGCGGATTAGCTGCAACTGCAAAAAGTAACTCTTGACGAAACTTATCAACCTTAGCTACTCCAGAAGAAAACATCGACGAAAAATCTTCAAAACGTAGCAGATCGTAAATAGGCGTAGTCGAAATAACTTTTGACTCACTGTTATATAGCGGAATAGATTTTGGCATATTTATGTATGAAAGCTCACACAAAATCAAAGCATCAACAGAATTAAAACTTCTTTGAGCAAAAGTACGAAAATCGCTTCTTACTTGATCCAAAATATTCGGCATAACTTAATAATAATACAAACAAAAAACGAGCCGAGGAAATCCTCGACTCGTTTTAGCAATTCTTCAAGAAGCGATTAAACGCTTGCTTTAAGATTCACTTTACCGATGCGTAAAGCTGGAATGCAAACTACTCGGCAGCTTCTTCTTTAGCTGCAACCTTGGTAGCTGCTTCAGCTTCCTTCACAACAGCCTTCTTTGGGCTTACTGGCTCAGTTACGAGCTCAATAATTGCCTGAGGAGCGGTATCACCACGACGTGGAGCAATCTTCACGATACGTGTGTAACCACCTTCACGCTGCTTCATCTGCTCAGCAATCTGAGTGAAAAGCACGTGAACCACGGACTTGTTGCGAATTACACGCAACACACGACGACGCGAATGCAAATCGCCACGCTTAGCGAACGAAATCAAACGCTCAGCAAGCGGACGAAGACGCTTTGCCTTTGGCAACGTCGTTACGATACGACCGTGCTGGAAGAGGCTGGTCGCCATATTGGCCAGCATCAGGCGCTCATGAGCCGGGCTAGAAGCCAGACGAGGGCCTTGTTTCGGTGTAGGCATTATTACTCCTTATTGTCGCATCGTTCAGGTGGGCATCAACCCGAACATCCGAACGTTACGACGATTGCAGGCGGAACTTACTCGTCTTCAGGCGAGAAGAAAGTGCCACCTTCGAGATTATTGGCGTCGAAGCCAATCGGTGAAGCCTTCAAAGACAGACCCATTGCCTGCAACTTCTCTTTAACTTCATCGATGGATTTCATGCCGAAATTACGAATATCGAGCAAATCCTGCTCAGTGTGAACTACCAGTTCGCCGACTGTATGAATACCCTCACGCTTCAAGCAATTATAGCTACGCTGAGTAAAATTCATATCTTCAATCGGTATAGCCAACTGAGAATCAGCTTCATCATGAGTTGGCGCTGGACCAACTTCAACACCTTCAGCATCAACGTTAAGCTCACGGCAAAGACCGAAAAGCTCAACTAAAGTCGAGCCTGCAGATGCAACTGCATCACGCGGTGTAATAGCTGGCTTGGTTTCCACATCCAGGATGAGCTTATCGAAGTCCGTGCGCTGTTCCACGCGGGTAGCTTCGACCTTATAGCTCACCTTCAAAACTGGTGAGTAGATCGAATCCACAGGAATGCGGCCGATTTCGCTGTTCTCCTGCTTGTTCATCTGAGCTGGCACGTAACCGCGACCGCGTTCAACAGTAAACTCAATTTCAAGTTCACCATCTTCTGCGAGTGTAGCAATATGCAAGTCAGGATTAGCAATAGTAACACCGGCTGGAGGAGTAATATCTCCAGCAGTGGCCTCACCTTTACCATTCTTGCGCAAATACATCACTACAGGCTCGTCGTACTCACTCGTGAGCACGATGCCCTTGATGTTCAGCAGAATTTCAGTGACATCTTCTTCAACACCTGGCAGAGTCGTAAACTCATGCAAAGCTCCAGAGATGCGAACCGAAGTAACGGCAGCACCTGGAATAGAGCTTAACAAGGTACGACGCAGCGAATTGCCGAGAGTGTAGCCAAAACCTGGTTCCAGCGGCTCAATAGTAAAGCGAGAACGCTGGGGATTCAGTGATTCCTCGGTAAGTGTCGGACGCTGTGCGATAAGCACTTTGGTATCCTTTCAGCTTCTGGTCGGTGGTGCACTCGCCGCCCATAAGCGGGTTGGATGGATGGATTCGTAAGAGTGCTCAGACGCGGCGACGCTTTGGTGGGCGTACGCCGTTATGCGCTTGTGGGGTAACGTCGGTAATAGAACCAACTTCGAGACCCGCGGACTGGAGGGAACGGATAGCGGTTTCACGACCGGAACCTGGACCCTTAACAAACACGTCGACCTTCTTGAGGCCATGCTCCATTGCCTTGCGTGCAGCAGACTCAGCAGCCATACCTGCAGCGTAAGGAGTCGACTTACGGGAACCCTTAAAGCCGACATCACCGCCGGAAGCCCAAGAAAGGACTGCACCGGATGGATCGGTAATGGAGATAATCGTGTTATTGAATGTTGATTTAATATGCGCCTGCCCAACCGGCACCGACTTGCGGTCCCGGCGACGCGGCTTGCGCGAGGCTTGCTTTGCAGCTGCCATTGACCCTCGTTTCCTAATGACGAATGAGTTGGTATGTCTAGACGATGGAAATATATCCGTGGCCTAGAGCCGACCACCGACTACTATCGGGTGGCCTTCTTCTTCCCGGCGACAGTACGCTTCGGACCCTTGCGAGTACGAGCATTAGTCTTAGTACGCTGACCACGCACAGGAAGACCCTTGCGATGACGCTGGCCTTGATAGCAGTTGATCTGAATCTTACGACGGATGTCAGCGTCAATCTCACGACGCAAATCGCCTTCAATCTTGTAATTGGCCTCAAGATAATCACGCAAGGTGATCAGCTGTTCATCCGTAAGATCCTTGACGCGAGTGTCCGGATTAACACCGGTCGCGGCAAGCGTTTCCTTAGCGCGAGTACGACCAACACCAAAAATGTAGGTGAGGGCAATCTCAATGCGCTTCTCATTGGGAATATCTACTCCGGCAAGACGTGCCATTGTAATTCCTTTACTGTTACGCAGGTCGTGCACCAAGTCTTCCGCACTAATAGAAATTAAGTGCGGCCTGGGCCTGCGCACCCAGGGTTCAGCTTAGGCTGTGACTTAGCGCCTTATTCTTTGTATTCCGCGATGGAAATCTGCTCAGCCCTGACGCTGCTTATGACGTGGGTTAATGCAGATCACCATGACGCGGCCGTGACGGCGGATCACGCGGCAGTTTTCGCAGATCCTCTTCACGCTAGGGCTGACCTTCATGGTTTTCCTTTGCTTGTACCTTACTTATAACGGTACGTAATACGCCCACGATTTAGATCGTAAGGGCTCATTTCTAGCACTACACGATCTTGAGGAAGAATGCGAATATAATTTTTACGCATCTTACCAGAAATCGTAGCTAAAACAATGTGCTCATTCTCAAGCTGAACGCGAAACATCGCATTTGGTAGTGCTTCTACTACCGTGCCTTCGACTTCAATCACACCGTCTTTTGCCATGAGCCTCGTTCCGTTCCTTGGGCATACTACTTTGCGCATCCGAAGACACGCCAATCTTTTATAATACAGTAAATGCGTCCCATTCAACACTCGGCGTGTCGAACAGAACGCATTTTACTTTTTAAATTTAAAAACGCACTACTTAATTAAGTGATTCAACAATGCGATTATTGATTTCCTTAATATCTCCAACGCCATCTACTTCAACCAACTGACCGCGGCTATCATAGATATCAAGCAATGGAGCTGTTTCCTTCTCATACGTTTCTAAACGCTTAGCAATTACTTCTGGAGTATCGTCAGAACGACCTTGCTCCACTGCACGCTTTTGCATGCGTTCGAGCAAAACATCGCGCTCAGCCTCGAGAGCCACAACGTGATCGAGAGGAGTGCCAAGCTCTTCCAACATACGATCCAAAGCTTGAACCTGAGAAGCGTTGCGAGGATAACCGTCGAGAATCCAGCCGCTCTTTGCATCGTCCTGAGCAAGACGATCCTTAACAATGCTGTTAGTCAGCTCATCTGGAACCAACTCGCCCTTGTCAAGATATCCCTGAACCTGTTTTCCAAGCTCAGTATGATTCTTAAGGTTATAACGGAAAATATCACCAGTAGAAATCGCTGGAATGCCATAATGCTCACTTAACAAAGCGGCCTGAGTGCCTTTTCCAACGCCCTGTGGACCCATAATTAGTAATCGCATATTCATCTCCTTAGCTCGCTAACTGTAGTTACTTAGATACTTGCTTTTGCTCATCATGCTTGAACAAGAAACCAGCATACTGGAATTGTTCAGTCTGAGCCTTTGCTTGACGCAACGTATCCAAACCAACGCCAGCAATAATCAAAATTGTTGTACCACCAAATGGCAATTTTGTATTCAAATGCAAAGCCATAATCAAAACGGTAGGAATCAATGCAACAAAGAGCAAATAAATAGCACCGACAGTATTCAACCTATTCATAACATAGCTAAGATAATGACTTGTAGCACTACCAGCGCGAATGCCTGGTATGAAGCCACCATACTCTTTCATGTTATCTGCAGTCTCATCAGGATTAAAAGTAATCTCTGTGTAGAAGAAGCAGAAGAACACAATCATTACTGTGTAAAACGCAATATACCAAGCAGAAGTGGAATTAGCCAAATTAGCTTCAATCCAATTCACCCAAGCCTTGCTCTTATCTCCAAACTGAGCAATAAGGGTAGGAACAGCAAGAATTGACGAAGCAAAGATTGGTGGAATAACACCACTCATATTTACCTTTAATGGCAAATAAGTCGAAGAGCCGCCATACATTTTTCGGCCAATCATGCGACGCGTATACTGCACAGGAATACGACGCTGAGCAAGCTCAACAAAGTCAACAAATATGAGGATAACAATCAAAACGCCACCAACAATAGCGAACTTATTCCAATCGCCATTAGAACCGTTGGTTCCCCAACCAATCTCCCAAAGCTTTGGCAAGAAGCCAGAGCAAATAGACATAAAGATTAAGACAGACATGCCTTGACCGATACCCTTATCGGTAATGAGTTCTGCCATCCACATAATAAGACCAGTGCCGCCAGTCATGATCAAAACCATGACAATAAGGCTCCACATGCTTCCGTCTGGAATAATATTATTTCCGCACTGATAATTAAACAAAGCACCCGTACGTGCTGTTACCAAAATCGTAGTAGATTGCAAAATTGCCAATCCAATAGTTAGGTAACGCGTGTACTGCGTAAGCTTTGTTTCTCCAGACTGACCTTCCTTATGAAGAGCTTCGAAGCGAGGAATGACCACGCGCAAAAGCTGAATCACAATGGAAGCAGTGATGTAAGGCATAACACCCAAAGCAAAAATAGAAAGCTGCAACAGCGAGCCACCTGAGAACAAGTTAACTAACCCAATAAAGTTCTCGCTCGATGAAGCTAATTTAACAGTGCAAGCGTGCACAACTTTATAGTCCACACCCGGAATCGGAATAAATGAACCAATACGATAAATAATTATCATAGCGAAGACGAAGAGGATCTTGTTCCTCAACTCCTTCGTCCTGAAGGCCTGGATTAACGTTTTCACCTGGGTCTTCCTCCCTTTTTTCGCGCACTCCTAGGCGCAACAGTGCAAAAAACAAACTCTGAGACGATAGTTTAACCCACGGTACCTACTGAAATAGGTTATTGGTGAGTTTTGGTGATAAAAATAGTCCCTCTAGACAATGCTAGAGGGACTATCACAGATTTATAACTGCATCAAGCTTTAAGTAGCCTTTAACTACTCTTCGCTGATGGAGCCGCCGGCAGCCTCAACCTTTGCCTTAGCAGAAGCAGAAGCCTTCATACCCTTAAGAGTCAAAGCAACAGTCAATTCACCATCGCCAAGAACCTTTACAGGATAGCCATCACGTACAGCGCCCTTAGTAATAAGGTCAGCTACAGTAACCTCGCCACCCTTTGGGAAAAGGTCAGCAAGATCTGCAACGTTGACGACTTGGAATTCCTTCTTGAAAGGACTCTTGAAGCCACGCAACTTAGGCAAGCGCATGTACAGTGGGAGCTGACCACCTTCGAAGCCAGGACGAACCTGATAACGCTTCTTGGTGCCCTTATCACCACGACCTGAGGTCTTACCCTTAGAGCCTTCACCACGACCTACACGGATGCGATCCTTCTTAGCTCCTGGAGCTGGACGCAACGTGTGCATATGCAGCATTGGTTCTTCGTTAGCCATAATCAGTCGACCTCCTCGACGCTCACCAAGTGACGAACGGCCATAACCAAGCCACGATTGACGGGGGTGTCCTCGCGAACTACGCTGTGACCAATCTTATGAAGGCCGAGCGTATGAACATTCGCGCGCTGGCGCTCAGTTGTATGAACTAAACCATGCACCAGAGTGATCTTCAAATTTGACATCACTCACCATCCTTTGCTTCAGATGCCTTGGCGGCCTGAGCTTCTTCGCGAGCCTTGCGAGCTTCGGCAATGCCAGCAGCACGCTCACGGAGCAAAGCATCAGGAGCGACTTCCTCAAGAGAAAGACCACGACGAGCAGAAATCTCTTCTGGCTCTTCGAGCTTCTTCAAAGCGTCCACAGTAGCACGCACTACGTTTACAGCAGTTGCAGAGCCCATGGACTTGGTGAGGATGTCCGTGATGCCGGCGCATTCCATAACAGCGCGTACAGCACCACCAGCAATTACACCAGTACCTGGAGCAGCTGGACGGAGCAACACAGTACCAGCAGCATCGTGACCGAGCACTGGATGAGTGACGGTGCCACGAATGCGTGGAACAGTGAACATATGCTTCTTAGCGTCAAGCTGACCCTTAGCAATAGCAGCTGGAACTTCGCGAGACTTGCCGTAACCAACACCAACAGTGCCCTTACCGTCGCCAACAACAACAAGTGCTGCAAAGCTAAAGGTACGACCACCCTTGTGGGTCTTGGAAACACGGTTAATAGTAACTACGCGATCCAGAAGCTCTTCGCCACGGTTTTCTTCACGACGATTACGACGTTCGCCGCGTTTACCCTCGCCCTTGTTACGGCGAGAACGACGATCATCGTTACGCTCCTCAGCGGATGCCTGAGTGTTCTGAGTTTCTTCAGCCACTTGGGTTTCCTTTTCGTTGTCGCTCACAGTGCCAGACCTCCCTGACGGGCGCCTTCAGCCACTGCTGCGACGCGACCATGATATTTGTTACCGCCACGGTCGAAGACTACAGCGGTGATACCCGCTTCCTTCGCCTTAGCCGCTACTAATTCGCCAACCTTGGTTGCAGCTTCAGTCTTCGTGCCAGTGAAACCAGCGAAGTCAGCAGTCAAAGTGGAAGCACTTACCAAAGTAATTCCCTTGGTATCATCCACAATCTGAGCAACCATATGACGGTTAGAACGGGAAACAACTAAACGAGGACGTTCAGATGTGCCGGCAATGTGCTTACGAAGACGGGCGTGACGACGCAAACGTGCGACTTTGGTACCCTTACCGAAAATCTTAACGCTCATATCACTTACCAGCCTTTCCAGCCTTGCGCAGGATACGTTCATCGGTGTACTTAATACCCTTACCCTTGTAAGGTTCTGGAGCACGAAGCTTACGAATGTTAGCAGCAACCTGACCAACAGTCTGCTTATCGGTGCCCTTTACGATTACCTGGTTAGGATTTGGCAACTCGAACTCAATACCTGCCGGTGGTTGAACGGTAATAGTGTGAGAATAACCGAGCGAGAACTCAATGCCCTTGCCCTTCATCACTGCACGATAACCGGTACCGACAATATCCAAAGTCTTGGTGTAGCCTTCATGTACACCCTTCACCATAGAAGCAACAATTGCGCGAGCCAAACCATGCTTTGCACGAGTTGGACGCAAATCGTCAACTGGAGTCAGAACAATCTGATTGTCAGCGACTGCTGCGGTGATTCCCTCTGGAATTTCATAAGAATCAGAACCCTTAGCGCCTTTGACGCTGAAGGACTGACCTTCAATCTTTACTTCCACGCCTGCAGGAATGTCGACGGGGAGCTTACCAATATGCGATGCCATCTTCAGCTCTCCTTTCTCACCATACGTAGGCGACGATTTCGCCGCCAATGCCTCGATCGAGGCATTCCTTCTGAGTCAACAATCCCGAGCTGGTCGAGATAATAGCAATACCGAGACCACCAAGAGGCATTGGCAAAGCATCAGACTTTGCGTAACGACGCAAGCCTGGCTTAGAAATGCGCTTGATGCCTTGGATAGAACGCTGGCCATTGGAGCCATACTTCAACGTAATTTCCAACGTCTGTCCAACCTTAGCTTCCTTAGCAGCGAAGTCCTTAATATAGCCTTCGTGCTTCAGAATCTCGGCGATATTCGCCTTGAATTTGGAGTACGGCATTTCCACGGTATCGTGCTTTGCCGCGCTCGCATTACGCAGACGTGTCAACATGTCTGCGATTGGATCTGTCATTGTCATGTGGGCTAACGCCCTTTCTCGCCGTGGTTTCCACCGCCTCTATATGAGAACTTTGTCTTCAAGCAGTGGACCTTCAGCGTCGATATTTACCAACTGGACTTCGTAACACCCGGCAACTCACCGCGATGAGCCTTCTCACGAAGGCAGATGCGGCACAGACCGAACTTGCGATACACGGAGTGAGGACGACCACAAACCTGGCAACGCGTATAAGCGCGTACCTTGAACTTCGGCTTGGCGGCCGCCTTGTTTTTCAGAGCGGTTTTTGCCATTTCAGTTCTCCTTGAATGGGAAACCGAGGTGCTTAAGCAAAGACTTGGCCTCCACATCGTCCTTGGTGGTAGTCACCACGGTGATGTCCATACCACGCTGATGATCAATCGAGTCAGGATCAATCTCATGGAACATAGACTGTTCCGTAAGACCAAAGTTGTAATTACCCTGACCGTCAAACTGGTTGCCATTGATACCACGGAAATCGCGGATACGAGGCAAAGCCAGAGTGAGCAAACGATCCAAGAATTCCCACATACGATCGCCACGAAGAGTTACGTAAGCACCGATAGCCTGACCTTCGCGCAAATGGAACTGAGCGACAGACTTCTTTGCCTTAGTTACCTTTGGCTTCTGGCCGGCAATCAAAGTGAGATCCTTAATCGCACCTTCAATGAGCTTAGAATCACGAGCTGCAGCGCCGACACCCATAGAGACGACAACCTTCTGCACGCGAGCCACCTGCATAGGATTAGTGTGGCCGAATTCTTTCTCCAAGGCTGGTACGATTTCATCCTTGTATTGTTGCTTTAAGCGCGGAGTTGCCGGCAACTCAACTGTAGTATCGGTCATGCCAGCTCCTTTCCGGACTTCTTGGCGACACGCACGCGCACGGTCTTAACCTTGCCGTCACGAGCCTCTTGCTTAACAATCACGCCAACGCGTGTAGGCTGCTTGGTCTCTGGATCAATAACCATCACATTAGAGCGATGGATTGGAGCCTCAACCGAGACAATGCCCGCCTGCTGACCCTGCTGGGTGGCGCGAACGTGCTTCTTAACGATCTGAACGCCTTCTACAATCAAACGGTCATCGGCTAGTACACGAACTACTTTGCCTTCCTTACCGCGATCCTTGCCGCGAATGACCTTCACCTGGTCGCCGGACTTAATCTTGGCTACCATATCAGATCACCTCCGGAGCAAGGGACACAATCTTCATGAAGCGCTGATCACGCAATTCACGACCGACTGGTCCGAAGATACGAGTGCCTTTTGGTTCACGACCGGAGCCGAGAATTACGGCGGCGTTCTCATCGAACTTAATATAGGAACCATCGACACGGCGATGTTCCTTGACAGTACGGACGACGACAGCCTTAACTACGTCGCCTTTCTTGACCGACCCGCCAGGGATCGCGTCCTTGACGGAGGCGACGATGATGTCGCCGATGCCGGCATAGCGTCGCTTCGATCCACCGAGCACGCGGATGGCAAGTAACTCCTTAGCACCCGTGTTGTCGGCGACATGAAGCCGCGTTTCCTGCTGAATCATTGATTCTCCTTAGCCGAGCTGGTTCTCCCCACTCACCTGTGTCTACACATTAGCAGACACAGGTGAAGCGCGGAGCCTTGCCGAACTTGTTTACTTGGCGCGCTCGATAATCGAGTCGAGACGCCAACGCTTGGTCTTGCTCAGTGGCCGAGTTTCCATAATACTCACGAGGTCGCCAATATGTGCCTCATTGTGTTCATCATGGGCTTTGACCTTGCGGGTGGAGCGAACGACTTTACCGTAAAGCGGGTGTGTCGAACGCTGCTCCAGCTCAACGGCGATTGTCTTGTCCATGGCCTCGGACACGACGTAGCCGCGACGAACCTTGCGGAAGTTGCGCTCTTGGTTCTCAGCCATGCTTACTTCTCCTTGACCTCAGTGGCGCCAGGCTCTTGGCTGATGCCGAGTTCACGCTCACGCAGGATAGTATACATCCTGGCAATGTCGTGCTTGACCGCCTTGAGGCGAGCGCTGTTTTCGAGTTGACCAGTTGCTGCCTGGAAGCGCAAGTTAAATAGCTCTTCCTTAGACTTCTTCAAGAAGCCTTCGATCTCAGCATTTGTCTTCTCGTTCAAATTCTTGATGGTGTAGTCTGCAGTTCCGACTGGCATCAGATGTCACCGCCTTCACGCGCAATAACACGGCATTTCATTGGGAGCTTATCGATAGCGCGGCGCAAAGCCTCGCGAGCGATGTCCTCAGAAACACCACCGATCTCGAACATTACGCGTCCTGGGTGGATGTTGGCAATCCAGAATTCTGGAGCACCCTTACCGGAACCCATTCGCGCACCAAGCGGGTGCTTGGTTAATGGACGATCTGGGAAGATCGTAATCCACACACGACCGCCACGCTTAATGTAGCGAGTCATTGCGATACGAGCTGCCTCGATCTGTCGGTTAGTGATGTAAGCCGGAGCCAGCGCCTGAATACCAAAATCGCCGAAAGCGATCTCGGTGCCACCCTTAGACATGCCGCTACGGGTAGGACGGTGCTGCTTACGATATTTAGTCCTCTTTGGGATAAGCATCTGCTCACTCCTTCGTTTCCGTTGCGGCAGGAGCTTCAGCAGCTGCAGCTTCAGCTGGCTTTTCAGCCTGTGCTTCAGCAGCCTTCTGCTGGTTAGCAGGACGTGCGCCACGACGTGGACGACGATCGCCACCACGACGACCTTCACGCTTACCCTGCTGAGCCTGCTGCTCTTCGAACTCACGCTCGGTCATATCACCCTTGTAGATCCAGACCTTTACGCCGATACGACCGTATGTGGTCTTAGCTTCAAAGAAGCCGTAATCAATCAAGGCACGAAGGGTCTGCAGTGGAACGCGACCCTCGCGATAGAACTCAGAGCGGCTCATTTCGGCACCACCAAGGCGACCGGAGAGCTTGATACGGATACCCTTGGCACCTGCACGCATTGCATCTTGCTGTGCCTTACGCATAGCACGACGGAATGTAACACGGTTTGTCAACTGCTCCGCAATTCCCTGAGCAACCAACTGAGCGTCAAGTGCAGCGTTCTTCACTTCGAAGATGTTGAGCTGTACTTGCTTGCCTGTGAGCTTCTCGAGCTTTGCGCGAACGCGCTCAGCTTCAGCGCCACGACGACCGATGATAATACCCGGACGAGCAGTGTGAATATCTACACGAACGCGATCACGAGTGCGCTCGATAACGATACGAGATACGCCGGCACGCTCGAGGTCATGGCTCATTTCCTTGCGAATCTTGTCATCCTCAAGGACGAAGTCACGATAACGCTCGCCAGCTTTGTTGGAGTCAGAGAACCACTTAGAGCGATGATTCTCGGTGATGCCCAGGCGATAGCCGAAAGGATTGATCTTCTGACCCATCTTTAGCGGGCTCCTTCCTTAAGCGAGACGATAACAGTGATATGGCTTGTGCGCTTGTTAATGCGCGCAGCGCGACCCTGTGCACGAGCACGGAAACGCTTAAGCGTTACACCCTCGTCCACATAGGTTTCCTTGATGACCAAGTCCTGCTCACGGAATGGTTCACCGGCTTTTTCAGCCTTAACGCGAGCGTTAGCAATCGCGCTTTCAAGAACCTTACGCACCGGCAATGATGCGTCCTGAGGAGCAAACTTCAAAATGGTAATAGCTTCGCTTGCACGCTTGCCTCGGATGAGGTCGACCATGCGGCGAGCCTTGCGCGGCGTCACGCGAACGTGACGAGCGATTGCTTTAGCTTCCATGTGTCCTAACTCTCCTTTAGCGGCGTGCCTTTTTGTCGTCCTTCACATGACCCTTAAAGGTCTTGGTCGGGGCGAACTCACCGAGCTTATGACCAACCATGGCTTCGGTAACGAATACCGGCACATGCTTGCGGCCATCATGTACGGCAAAGGTGTGTCCAATGAAATCAGGAGTAATCATCGAACGACGCGACCAAGTCTTAATGACATTGTGCGTACCCTTGTCGTTTTGCTCGTCGACTTTCTTCTGCAAGTGGGCGTCGACGAAAGGGCCCTTCTTGATGCTACGAGTCATCTATTCGACACTCCCTTACTTGCGGTTCTTACCATTCGGGCGACGACGAACAATCATCTTGTTCGAAGCCTTCTTTGGACGACGTGTACGAACCTCGCCCTTGCCCCATGGAGAAACTGGTGGCTTACCACCACGGGTGCGACCACCATGTGGATGGTCCACAGGGTTCATGGATTCGCCTCGGGTGATTGGTCTACGACCAAGCCAACGTGCGCGACCTGCCTTACCAAGCTCGATATTGGCGTGATCGGAGTTACCTACTTCGCCAACAGTAGCGCGGCAACGAGCGTCCACGTTACGAATTTCGCCAGATGGCATACGCAACTGCGCATAAGCACCATCCTTAGCGACAAGCTGAACAGCAGCACCAGCGGAACGAGCAATCTTCGCACCACCAAGTGGACGAAGCTCAATCGCGTGAACCACGGTACCAGTTGGGATATTCTTCAGAGGCAGGTTGTTGCCTGGCTTAATATCAGCCTGAGCGCCGGTCTCAATAACATCACCCTGGGCAACGCCTTCAGGAGCGATAATGTAACGCTTCTCACCGTCTGCGTAATGCAACAAAGCGATGCGAGCGGAACGGTTAGGGTCATACTCAATATGAGCGACCTTTGCTGGCACGCCATCCTTGTCCCAACGCTTGAAGTCGATGAGACGATACTGACGCTTGTGACCACCGCCGCGATGGCGAGAAGTCATGCGGCCGTAAGAGTTACGACCACCAGTCTTGCTGAGTTTGCGTACCAGCGACTTTTCAGGCGTAGAACGCGTGATCTCGGCAAAATCCGAAACCGAAGCGTTGCGACGGCCTGCAGTCGTCGGCTTATAAACGCGGATAGCCATAATATAGTATTCCTTTACTTTTCTCGGCTAGCCTTCAGTTACCAAAGATGTCAATCGTTTGACCTTCAGCCACGGTGACAATAGCACGCTTCTGGTTCACACGACGGCCGAAACCGGTGCGAGAGCGCTTCAACTTGCCAGCGCGGTTCAAAGTGTTAACGTTTGTCACCTTGACCTTGAAGATTTCTTCGATAGCCTGCTTGATCTGAACCTTGTTAGCATCTGGAGCCACTACGAAAGTGTACTGACCACGATCAGAAGCTGCGTAACTTTTTTCAGAAACAACTGGCTTAAGAATTACGTCATGTGCTGGGTTATGGACTGCGACCATTTAAATCAGGCCTCCTTAACGACAGGCTCGGTCTTAGCAGCAACGAAGGCTTCGAAGCCTTCCTTGGAGAAGACGACGTACTGAGCTGTAACAACATCGTAAGTGTTGAGCTGATCAGCGAAGATCACGTGAACAGTTGGAATGTTGCGTACAGACATCCACTCATTGATGTTCTCACGAGAAAGAACAACAGTAGTGAATTGGTTATTGGTCACAGGAGTAAGTGCTGCAACAGCTGTCTTGGTGGATGGAACATCCTTAATACCAAAGTCAACTACAGCAATACGTCCAGCATTTGCACGATCCGAAAGAACGTAGCGAAGAGCAGCTGCCTTCATCTTCTTCGGGGTGCGCTGATCGTACTTACGAGGAACTGGACCGTGAACAACGCCACCATGTACCCACTGAGGAGCACGAATGGAACCCTGGCGAGCACGACCGGTGCCCTTCTGCTTCCATGGCTTCTTACCGCCGCCGGAAACATTAGCACGATTCTTCACAGCATGGGTGCCCTGACGAGCAGCAGCAAGCTGAGCGATTACGACCTGATGAACCAGTGGACCGTGAGCTAAAACGTCTTCGTTGGAGATGCCGAAAATTTCAGCAGGAGCTTCAACGGTTCCGTTTGCATTGCCCTTAGTATCAGTGACGTTCAGAGTTACGTTTGCCATAATTATCAGGCTCCCTTCACTGCCGAACGGACGAGAACGATTGCGCCCTTAGGACCTGGAACAGCGCCCTTAATAGCGAGAATGCCGTTCTCGACATCCGAAGAAACGATGGTGAGGTTAAGCGCGGTGGAAGTCACATGACCCATGCGACCAGCCATACGCTTGCCCTTCAAAATGCGGCTTGGAGTTGCGCAAGCGCCCACAGAACCTGGGCGACGTTCGTTCTTGTGCGAGCCGTGAGTACGACGATAGGACTTGAAGCCCCAACGCTTGATAGTGCCAGCAAAACCCTTACCCTTGGTAGTGCCAGTGACATCTACTTCAGAACCCTCAGCGAACAATTCAGCAGTCAATTCCTGACCTAGCTGATAATCTGCCGCGTTCTCGGTGCGCACCTCAGCAAGGTGACGACGAGGAGTTACACCAGCCTTTGCAAAATGACCAGCCAATGGCTTAGTCACCTTGGTAGGATCAATCTGGCCGTAACCGAGCTGTACTGCGCAATAACCGTCAGACTCTACAGTCTTTACAGCGGTAACTACGTTAGTAGCAACTTCAACCAGAGTTACGGGGACGAAGAAGCCGTTTTCATCCCAAACCTGCGACATACCCAGCTTGCGGCCGAGCAATGCAGTGCGATTCTTATTCTGCGACATTACTTTCTCCCCCTTCCTACAGCTTGATCTCGATGTTTACATCCGCAGGCAGGTCAATGTGCATCAAAGAATCCACAGCCTTTGGCGTTGGATCTACGATGTCAATGAGGCGCTTATGAGTGCGCATCTCGAAATGCTCGCGAGAATCCTTGTATTTATGAGGAGAACGGATAACAACAAACACGTTCTTCTCGGTCGGCAGAGGAACCGGACCCACTACTGTGGCGCCCGCGTTCGTCACCGTCTCGACGATTTTCTTCGCCGATTGGTCGATGACCTCATGGTCATAGGACTTAAGCCTGATGCGGATTTTCTGTCCCGCCATTGCCGTCCGCCCTTTCTAGCGATTCGTTTACTGTTTACCAACCTGAATTCAAGGGCACCGGCGAGAATAAACCCCTAGGGTAATTCCACATCAGTGCGCGGCATCAAAAACCTATTCATACAAAAAGATTTCGATTCAAAGTTTTTGCTTCCGCGCTCGCTTTTTTTAATTACAATATGCGAGCCTTAAAACAGGCAACTAAGTAATTAAACCATCAACCTTCGATTATTAAAAACCGGGCGTGTCGGCTATTTTCCAACAAAAAATGGCAGAAACTACAATTAGTTGAGCTTCTGCCATTATTAACTAGATATGCAAATAATTACGCCGCTTCACGCTCCAAGCGCATGCGATGGCCTTCTTCTTGAGAAACACCATAATATGCAGCAATAGCAATATCCTTCATATCCTCAATTTGCGGAATACGAGGATTTGCAGGCGCACACTGATCTTCGTAAGCACGCATGCCAATATTGTCAAGTATCGACCAGTAGTACGCTTCGTCTACGCCACAAGCCTTAAACGAAGCGTCCATTCCAAGCTTTTCATTTCGATACTCTTCAACAGCACGAGCAAGATTTTCAACGCCTTCTTCAGGAGTTTTACCAGGATCTACACCAAGATTCTTAGCGATCTCCTGATACCTCTCAAGAGCAATATAGCGGTTGTACTTTGGCCAGCTAGTTGGCTCTTGCGGAATTTGACCGTTATAGCGAATAACGTAAGGCAGCAAAATTGCGTTCGTATGACCGTGTACAACGTGGCACAAAGCACCAATAGTATGAGCCATAGCGTGGCACATTCCTAAGAATGCAGAACCAAACGCCATTCCAGCCATAGTAGCTGCATTATGCATTTTTTCTTTTGCTTCAATCTTGCGCTGAGAATCTTCACAATTCACAGAATCGTTGAGATTTTCCCAAATAAGTTTCGAAGCGTGCAAAGCCATAGCATCCGTAAAATCATTTGCGTAAACAGAAACATAAGCTTCCATAGCATGAGTTAAAGCATCAAAACCAGAATCGCACGCCAATCGACGCGGCTGAGTACGAGCCAAAACAGGATCGACTATTGCGACCGTTGGAGTCAAAGCGTAATCCGTAATAGGATACTTGTATCCAGTCTTGTGATCTGTAATAACAGCGTAAGGCGTAACTTCAGAACCAGTTCCGGAAGAAGTTGGTATGCAAATAAGCTTAGCTTTGCTACCAAGAGGCGGAATCTTAAATGCGCGCTTACGAATATCGAAGAACTTTTCTCGCAAATCAGCGAAAGAAATCTCCGGATGCTCATACATAAGCCACATAATCTTAGAAGCATCCATTGGAGAACCGCCACCAACAGCAATAATTGTGTCTGGCTGGAATTCGTCACGCATCATTGCGGCGCCACGCTCAACTGTTTCAACGCTTGGCTCAGGCTCAACGTAATCAATAATACGGAAGCTAACGCGATTATCTCGAGCACGAAGCTGATCAACAATCTTATCGACTACGCCAAGTTGCTCCATAACCTTATCGCACACAATAACTGCGCGCTCAACGCCGTACATATCTCTCAAATAACGAATAGCATTCGGCTCAAAATAAGTTTTAGCCGGAATCTTGAACCATTGCATATTATTATTCCTTCGTGCAATACGCTTAATATTAAGAAGATTTATAGCTTGTACGTTGCCAGAAACGGAATTTCCACCATAAGATCCGCATCCAAGAGTAAGCGAAGGAGCAATCGCGTTGTAAATGTCTCCAACGCCACCAAGAGATCCAGGAGAATTCCAAACAATTCTGCAAGCATGCATACGAACACCATATTCGCGCACAAGATCTTGATTATTTGTGTGAATTACAGCAGTGTGACCAGCTCCATGCACAAGCATCTGTTCACACATCTTGAAGCCTTGTTCCTTATTTTCTGCGCGAAGCATTGCGTGTACAGGAGCGAGCTTTTCCATAGTAAGCGGCTCCATTTCGCCAACTTCTTTGCACTCTGCAACCAAAATCACAGCATCTTCTGGAATTTCAAATCCAGCTTCGTGCGCAATATATTGCGGAGACTTACCAGGAACAACAGAATTAAGTTTTGGCGTATTTCCAGAATATGCAGTGCATCCAAACATATATTGTTCAAGCTTAGCTTTTTCGTCAGCGTTAACAAAATATGCTTTCCTGCGCTTCAATTCGCGAAGCAATGGCTCATATACATCCTTATGCGCAATAATTGCTTGCTCTGTTGCACAAATCATTCCGTAATCAAAATGCTTTGAAAGAATCAAATCATTTGCAGCACGCACAATATCAACATCACTATCGACATATGCAGGAGCATTTCCAGCACCAACACCAAGAGCAGGTTTTCCTGAAGAATACGCCGCCTTAACCATTCCAGGACCGCCTGTTGCAAGAATAGTTGCGATCTTTGGATGTTTCATCAATGCACCAGTAGCTTCAATTGAAGGATGCTCAATCCACTGAATGCAATCTTTTGGCGCGCCTGCAGCCACAGCAGCATCGCGAACAATTCGAGCTGCTTCAGAAGAGCACTTTTGCGCGAAAGGATGGAATCCAAAAATAATTGGGCAACGAGTCTTAAGTGCAATAAGCGACTTAAAAATAGCTGTAGAAGTTGGGTTTGTAACTGGAGTGACGCCTGCAACAATACCAACCGGTTCAGCTATTTCGTCAATTCCGAGAACATCGTCCTCGCGAATAATACCAACTGTTTTTTGACCTGCTAGATAATGCGTAATATGTTCGCATGCAAAGATATTTTTTGTAGCTTTATCTTCTACTAAACCACGACCTGTTTCATCAACAGCCATCTTTGCAAGAACCAAATGTTTATTCAACGCTGCCACTGAAGCTTTAGCAACAATATGATCAATTTGCTGCTGATTAAGCTTCTCAAACTCATTCAAAGCGACAGTTGCTTTTTCAACAAGTTTATCAACTTCATTTTGAGCAGCTAACGCAATGTCATCAGCACTAGCAGTTTTGCCAGTTTCGGCTTGGTGTTGTGCCTCAACCATGAGTATCCTCCTCGATAGTTCCACCAGCGGTATCAATAGACTTATGAACAAACTAATTTAGTATTCACCGCTAAATATGTGATACAAGTCACAATTTAGTCTCTTTGCTGTACTTTCGCATCTTTGAAGCGAGTTGCGCTATTTATGAGCGAGCTTTATCCTCTATTGTTCGTTATTTGTTCTTTTTTGTAATGATTTATGTTCGATTAATAGATAAATTTTTCTAGAATGTCAATTTTGACAGATAATTACACACTATTTATAACATTTACTCAACAAATTTAATAAATAATAAAAAATACAAAAATGGCTCCCAGCAAAACCAGGAGCCATTTGTAAATATAAATTCGCGAAACTTAACGCTTCGAGAACTGAGGTGCACGACGTGCCTTGTGCAAACCAGCCTTCTTGCGTTCCACAACGCGAGCGTCACGAGTCAAGAAGCCAGCCTTCTTCAAAGCAACACGGTTTGCATCGCGATCGATAGCATTCAATGCACGAGCAACACCCAAACGAATAGCACCAGCTTGACCAGTGGTACCACCACCGTCAACGAGGACTACAACATCAAACTTGCCTTCAAGCTTGAGCAACACGATTGGTGAATTCACTTCGCGCTGCAACAAACGAGATGGGAAGTACTCCTCCAAAGTGCGACCATTGATAGTCCACTTGCCGGAGCCAGGAACCAAGCGCACGCGGGCAACAGCTTCCTTACGACGACCAGTGCCGTAGCCTGGCTCGATGGTGGAAGTACCAGTACCTGCACCAGCATTGGTTTCAGTGGTGTAGCTAGTCAGTTCTTCTTCGTTCTCAAGAACCGCGGAGTTGTTATTTTCTGCCATATCTATTCTCCTTGATCTCACTTAGCCTGCTGAGAGACCTGAGCGATCTCGAAGACCTGTGGCTTCTGCGAAGTGTGCGGATGCTCAGCTCCGGTGAACACACGAAGACGGTCAAGCTGCACCTTAGCAAGACGATTCTTTGGAAGCATACCCTTAACGGCAGCCATGATAATACGCTTTGGATTCCTTTCCAAAAGCTCTGCATAGCTATCACGACGAAGGCCGCCCGGACGACCAGAGTGGGAATACAGTTCCTTGCTCAACTTGTTGCCAGTCAAAGCAATCTTTTCAGCGTTAATAATAATAACGTGATTGCCAGAATCAGCATGAGGAGCAAACGTTGGCTTATTCTTACCACGCAGCAAGATTGCTACCTGAGAGGCCAAACGACCAAGTACCACGTCAGTGGCATCGATGATGTACCAGTCATGAGTTAAATCTGCTGGTTTCGGTGTGAAAGTCTTCACAATCGTACCTTTTCTCTATTGTGTTTCGAGCGTATATCTTCTTGGTTTATAGAAAATATTTTACTCATAATCCGTGGGCTCCCTGAAAGTCCTCGATGGCGAGTGGGAAAAGCGCTTTGAAGGACCCCTTAGGGAAACACAACAATCTGCAAGTATATCGCCAAGTGGCGACTGCTTGCAAGTGTCTATTTTATATAAGGCTGAGACGAATACAAAACAAATTGCTAAACAAATTGTCAAACAAAATAAATCACAAAATGTTATGCATTCATAATCGCAGAAAGCGACTGCACTCGAGGCAAATCAAACATATTATCCAAGGACACAGGATTGCCTTCACCATCAGCTAATGGAATACGCCAATTCGGATACTCGTCATTCGTTCCAGGCTGATTTTGCACACGACACTCTCCAACTGCATCGACCAAAGAAGCAGCCAACAATCTGGAAGGAGCAGCCTTCAAAGCGCGGTACAATGCTTCAACAATCTCCTGAGTATGAGCATCCTCATCCTCAAGCAACTGAGCATCCAAATAACCACCTTTGACCAACATTCGCATCATAGCGCGATGCTCTGCCTCAGCTCCAGCGCGGAATTCTTCAACAGAACCAGTAAGCAAGTGCAAGCGCTCACGAATATTAACTTGCTCATAGCGCAAATAGCCGGCAGCAGGAGGCAAATCATGCGTATTTACAGATGCAAGCGTCATTTCGCGCCACTTGTCTGGAGTACGGAATTCGCCGTCACGCTCTTCGAACCATTCAACCGTGCAACCAAGCACAGCCTTCTTGCGCAACACTTCCAAAGCATTTGCGGGCAAAACACCCAAATCTTCGCCAACAACTACACCGTGAGCACGAGCGGCTTCAATTGCCAAAATGCCAAGCATAATATCAGCATCGTAGTAAACATAAGCACCGCCACTTGGAGCTGAACCTTCTGGAATCCACCATAAGCGGAAAAGTCCAAGAATATGGTCAATGCGAACAGCACCTGCTGAAGCAAACATTCCATGAACCATATCTCGGTATGTTTTAAAACCAGTCCGCTCAAGCTCAAATGGGTGCAAAGGTGGCTGAGACCAATCTTGACCTTGCTGATTGAAGTAATCAGGTGGAGCGCCAACAGTAGCTCCGTTAGCAAATCTCTCCGGATTCCACCAAACTTCAGATCCTGCAGGATGCACGCCAACAGCCATATCAGACATAATGCCGATTTTCATACCAGCTTTACGTGCAGCAACTTGAGCATCATGCAATTGCGTAAAAGCAACCCACTCAAGCCAACGATAAAACTCAAGAGTATCTGGGAAACGATTAGCTAATTCGCGAACTTGCTCAGAATCCTTAGTAAGAGTTTTCTCCCAGCAATCGTCACCCTTTGGAGCACCCCACTTGTCGTAGCACAAGCACCAAGTGGCATAAGATTCAAGCCTGTCACCCATCTCATGCTTAAACTCATTAAAAATGCGAGCGCGATCTTCAGACATACCAGCCTTGAAAATCAGCCACAATGCACGCATTTTTACACGCCACATGGAATCACGGTCTATTATTTGCGCGTCATTGTTAAGCGGCTCAACCTGTCCATGAAGTTTTTCAATTTCTTTGCGAGTTTTATCGTTTAACGTTTCGTACTCAGGAATACTTTCTGGGCTAATATACGTTACGTTTACCATTCCTCGAGCAACCGGCAGGTATGGGGATGGAGTAAGCGGAGTTATAGGCTCACCTGCATGCATTGGGTTTATTAACACAAAGTCAGCGCCAGTTTTTTGCTTAGCTTCAGTAAGAAGAGTCGCCAAATCAGCAAAATCACCAACACCCCAAGACTTTGAAGAACGGATTGAGTAAAGTTGTGCCATCCATCCCCAAAGCTGTTCTCCATTGGGCTCTAAGGAATTCAGCGTATCAATGCTTTCTGGAGCACTAATAAGTGTTGCTTCTTCTTGTCTCTCACCAACTGTCACACGCAATGTGTGATAACCCATTGGCACATCTTCAGGAATTTTTATAAGAGATGTTGCAACAAATTTTCCATTTACAGGGTATGCAACATCATTTTCGTTAGGAACAATAGTTAAATCGCCTTTATATTGTTCACCATTTTCCAATGTCAATGTTGCAACTGGGTATTCTAATATTCCCGTATTAACTGTAACTTCATCACATTTGCCAACAGTGTGCAAAACTGTTGGAGCAACAATACGACCGTGTCGATACGCTAAAACGTCGTTTGTAGATTTTTCTATTGTCTCATTTGTGGAAGCATCTACGCCTAATGCGCCTAAGACAGAAACTAATACGTTATCTTGAATCTCGTGTTTTTGATTATCCGAACCAATAAAACTCACGCCAACGCCCATTAATTCAGCAAGACGGTGTAATGGCTTCATTGCTACTTCTTCATCTGTTGTATTATCCATACGCTCCATTATTCGCGTTAGCAACGACTGCGCGCCGCTGATGATACATCTTCAGATTTATCGTTGCATAGTTCTTGCAGCACATTTTGTGGAACACCAGGATTTAGCGCAACAGCTCTTCGTACCATGGAAGCTAATACAATTGGAGCGTTTTCTTCTGCACTAACACCAAGGGAGGCGAGATATTTCAATGTTTCAGCACTTATGCCATCCGATTGCGCACCCTCTAAACGCATTTTCCAAGAAGCTTTTGGATTGCATAATGCAGCATTTCGAACTGCGTTACATGAATCTTTAGTAAGTCTTCCAACTAACCAATTTTTAGCATTTTTATTTTCAGCAACAGCCAAACGTACTTTATCAGCAGAATCTTCAGAAAGTTTCACTAATATGTTTGGGAAAGGCATTTCTGTAGCTAAATAAATACGGTCTTCTTCTGGAGTATTGATATTACCTGCAACTGCTTCAAGCAAGGAGGTGGCTCTAGAAAATGCCGCTTGGTCTGATCGATCCGGTAATTCTCTCCTAGCAAATTCATGAAGCTCAGCTGAATCTTCGCTATGTCGTAAATGCTCATATACAGCAGTTAAAGGTTCATAAGATGAATCGTCAATAGTGTTTGTTTTTTCATTAGTCTTTTCCATGAAATCACCTTTAACGCTTAGTATCTATCAGCTTATTACTTAGAGTACCATCTGCTTCCGGCACAACACTTCCAGAAAAAGCATTCTGAACCATATCAAGAAATTCTTGTGATTTTAAAGTTGGAATAGCAATATTAAGGGAAATTTCAGCACCATAAATTTCGTTGTCAATTATGCCTTCCATTTGGCTTACAATATGCTGCAACATTCGCAATTGTTGATATTGCAACTTGCAAGTAAAACGAGTGCACGTAATAATATCAACTATTTGCGCAGATTCTACTGCCATACTTGCTGCACGCGCATAAGCTCTGGTTAGGCCACCAGCTCCAAGCAAAATACCGCCAAAATATCGTGTTACTGTTACTACACAATCTGTTAAATTTGACGATCTAAGTACATCTAATATTGGTTTTCCTGCTGTTCCAGTTGGCTCACCATCATCACTCATGCGCTCACACAATTGAGCTTTCGACGAGCCACAAATTGCAGCATAAGCAACATGACGAGCTTTAGGATTCTTAAAACGCACTGATTGCATAAATTCCGCAGCATCGTCAAGATTATCAATATGACAAATGCATCCAATAAACTCTGATTTTTTCTCTACGAAAGAAGCCTCGAAAGGCTGTGATTGCAATTGACGAACAGTGTGCAGAATATTATGCGAATTAGTCACTAGATACTACCCAATACTACGCTTTTTCGTAACGCAATAACCTGTCAATGATACCAGAAATATCTTCCATTGCTGCATCGGCACCTTCTTCGGTACCAATTTTTACAGATTCATGTATTTCTTTATTGACATGTTCCCTTGCCACTATCACTGCTAAAGAATGTAAAGCAGCAGTTGCAGCGGAAAGCTGCATAAGAACATCTTGACACTTCGCATCGTTTTCAATCATAGTATTGACTGCTGCAAGCTGACCTTGTACTCGATGCATGCGTACTATCAGTTTTTCTTTATCAATATCATAATTTTTCATCGTTACTCCGATTTATCAATTACACAACCACATAAAGGTTATAACATCATATATAAATTAATACAATAAATCGTTGTATCTATATTATGCATCATCGTATTATTTATTGCAAAATGACGCGTTAATCTACTTCAAAAAAATCTCAATAGACTAACGCGCCAAATATTCTACATTAAAAATGCGCTATTTCACTAACCGACGCCTCATTGGAGGAATCCCGCCATGTCGCGCTCCACCAGACATTCTCCCATGCTTAGGAACTATAGATGAAAAACGACCTAACGATAAACCTGAAGCAAAGGTTAACGTAATAACAGCCAGAAGTATCACAGTTATTGAAGAAGCACCAGTAACAGCAAGCGATGTTGGAATTGTATTACTTTGATTAACATAATTCTTATTAGCATTTTCGTTGCTATTTGTGCTGTCGTGTTGATTGGAAGCATTATCATTCACATCATTTTTCGAATCAGTTGAATCATCACTGCTAGCCGTTTCATCACTGCCAGTTTTACTATGATTTTCTTCTACATTTTCTTTGTTTTCTTTATTATTCTCCTCATTTTCATCATTCTTAGAACGATCCTCGCCGCCGGAAACTTGCACAGTCTCTCCTTCTACACCCAATGCGTGAGTTGCTAAAGGATTACCCTGAGCATCGTAAACTTCAGCTTTCCAATAAACAGTTCCTTCATGATCTAATGTAATATCTGCAGAACTTACAGAAATAGAAGACTTTTTACTTTCTTCAGCTTGTTTATTTGTAATATTTACGCGAGATTGAGGCATTTTTTTCTCAATTTCAGCAGATATTACAGTTTCCTTAGTCTCTTTAGTTTCCTTAGCTTCCTTAGCTTCCTTAATCTCCTTAGTTTCAGAATCACTGCCCTTCTTAGCATCACCATTCTTAGCATCGCTACATTTAGCTCCACTAGAATCACTCTTATTCCCCTTACCATCTTCATACTCGTATGCACTAAACACTACGTAACTTCCTTTTGGCAACGTGCCAGTAATACGAGCATTATCGTGAAACTTTTCACCAGCCTTAACTTTTTCATCGCTTACTCTAGTTGTAACAGATACAGGGGTAGTTAAAACATCCGGTTCAACTAAGGCACGGCTCCACAATCCGTCATACGCGGATTTATGAGCTAAAGCGCGTGAAGAACCAGGAAAATCATAAACAAACACATACCATCCTGACTCACTATTTTTATTAGCGCGAATATGCACGTTATTTTCCAAAACTTTCGGCTCAGTAGTAGACCTATCAGTTCCAGCAATAGGTCTAAGCGTAATATTTCCGTTGCCAATCTTGTACACGCCATTAACTGCAGGAACATCCCACTTTGCAATCAAACGATGATGACTATCTTCTTTTGGCTCTTGATAAGACGGCTCGCCTTTAGATCCCGGCATATAATTTTCGTTGTCTTTTTTAGTAGGATTTTCGCTACCTGCACCAGCCCACCAAACGCGAATATGCGCTTTTTTATCTTCATTAAAGCCGTAACTGTTATTTCCCTTAAAAGATCCGTAAGTTTCAGGAAGACCTCTTACAGTAATCTCATTAACAATTTCCGTATTAAGCCCAACAGTTTGCTGCTTAGCAACAATATCTGAGCTCACGGTTGCTTGATGAACAGCCGTAGTGTCTGTAGAACCAAATAGCTGCACAACATCATCTTTCAGAAACTCTCGGTCAGATTTATTCTGAGAATCGCGAGAAATAATCCAAACCCATGTGCCAAACAAACCTGCTTCTAAATCATTTACTTTATAAGCTTCTGCTTTATCAAGATCAGATGATGTAATATCGCCATTAGCGCGTTTTGCTACTGCAGTTATAGTTTCGCCAGAATTAGAGAAATTAGCTTTAGCCGCAGCAACTTGGCGCAAATTAGGCATAGAACGCATGCGATTCAAGTACTCTTTAGCAGATTCACCACTATTTCGCTGTTGAATATGCAAAATATCTTCAGCTGAACCTACAAAATAGTAGCCTTGCGCGCGAAGACGAACATTTTCTGGCCAAGAATCATTTCCTGCAACACTGCTAGTTACAGTACTATCTACCTGCTCTCCTGCACGCAGCTCATGCTTTGATATTTTCGACTTAAGTAACGGCTGGAAAGTTTTTTCTACACCAAAAGAAAAATCTTGCGGATACCATGTATTTTCAAAAGATCTAATCACATCTTGACCATCTGGAGAGAATAAACGTTCAGCTTTTGGAGCGTTAAAAGAAACTTCAATTCGAGCGTTTCCAGCATCAAGTGCGTTCCAAGTAATATCTAAACCTTCTTTTTTAGATTTTCCTTCAAAAGACTCAGATCCGTTAGCAAATTTAATAAGATTATTTGAGGATTTTACTTTAATAGGTACTCCTCCTAAAGAATCTCCATTAGAATTTTGCAGACTAATATGCATTACGCCAATGCGCTTGCCCTTAGTGTAATCATTTTTTAGCACAGCCTTAACCGGAGTTTCTTTAACACCCTGCTGCCACAACTTATCTGCCTTATTCCTTAAAGTTTCTGTTTCAACGTCTACAAATCCGTTTTCAACAGCCTCCTTCCATCTATCTTGATTAATATCAAAATGATTATGAATCATAAACGCCAAAGCAGCCTGAGTTAAATCATCGTCATTGTTGTTGTGCGTTTTAATAATATTTGCAGCAATACGATAATCTTCACCATTCATCTGCTTAATATTGCCTTTGTAATCTATAAACACGGAAGATTCCATGCAAAAAATAGAATTCTTTCTACCCTCCCACTTATCCGTAACAGGACCGAGCCTTAGCCTTGCAATCTTTTCGCTTAGCCATTCAACAGTATTCGACTTTTTGTAATAATAACCCGTTAATTTATCGACAGATCCCATAGCAATTTGCGAACAAAGCACCGAAGGAACTAGTACTGCGGAAGTAAACAATGCCAACATTTTGCGAATATTTTTTTGTTTCATGAGGTTTCGCAATTTATTCGCACAACTAAAATTAGTATGCTTCCCCAAATATGTTTCCATAAAAATCTCCTTTAACCCAACCCTTAATGCAATAGCGAATTATGAGAATAATTTTCTATTTGCATTGAACACTAGAGTAAGCGCTCATGACATCAACTATGACTTTAGAAAAGATTTGCGTAAATATTTTTTTAGTATTGTGGTTAAAAGGTAGTATTTGGATAAAAGTTATGCACAAATCCACAATTTTGCTTAAATCTCTTGCCTAAATTTTTGCCGTTTACCCGCCGCTTACCCAATTTTTTCATGTGGAGATTTTTAAAAAAACAAAAACTCCGGACTGCAAAAAGCAATCCGGAGTAATCCGCGGAGTCAGAGAGATTCGAACTCTCGAGCCGCTTACACGACTAACACCTTAGCAGGGTGCCCCTATCGGCCACTCAGGCATGACTCCACTTGTTTACTGTACATAACAGCAACAGATTGACACTATAGCACCTCTTAAGGACTGTAAACAAGCTTGGCGACACACTTTAAGATAACATTTAATATAACAATATCCAGTGCTACACAGGATTGTGATCTCCAGAAAACGTTACAACTACAGCAAACATAACAAGAATTATTCCTGCAATATCAGTCAATGTTGGAATTTCACCAAATCCCATTCCAATAATAACCGCGATTGCAGGATACAACGCTTGCATAACAGAGTATTTTGCAGAAGTAACACGTTTCAATAAAACCTGATCAAGCAAAGTTGGGAAGAAAGAAGCACATATTGCAATAACCAACATTAACGCAAGTAAAGCAAAAGAACCACCAGGGCGAGCAGCCCAAGTAGCTTCTGGTTTAGGCGAAATAACATGCTGCACTGCAGGAACAGCAAGAACAACAGATTGCAACAGCCAACCAATAAGAGCTGCAACACTTACACGATCAATAGCGTGCGAACTTTTTGCCAACATGCGACCTGAAACAATATATAGGCCCCACATTGAACCGCCAACAAGAATGGCGAATAACCCAATTAGAAAATGCGGGCTTACTGAACTATGTATAGAAGCGCTAGCTAACAGCATAATGCCACAAACAGCAATCACAATTCCCACACGCTCTCGCCATTCATGACCTGTAATAACAGCTACAAGCAAGGGACCTATGAATTCTATAGTTACCGCAACACCAACAGCCATGCAACTAATAGCAACATAGAACATAGTGTTCATAGCAACTAACGACACGCCAACAGCTGCAACAATCCCCCATTCTCGTAGCGTTTTTGGCAAAAGACTACGTTTGCTGCGAGAAAATGGTCTTCTCCAAGCCAAAAGCAACAATGTCATAAATCCTACGCGATACCACACTGCATACAGAGGATCCAATTGGCTAAAAGCTACTTTTGCAACAGAAGTTGCTGTATACACCATTGAAGCCTCAATGACGATAATAAGCAGCACAGGCATGCGATGTAAAAGATTGACGACAAATTGCTTCATAGCAACAACCCTACATGAATATTGATTCGACATACGCTTTTTTACAAAAACATTAGTTTAATCCACAAATTTTTTCCATAAAATCGAACGTTTGTTCTATTATAAACTTATGAGTACAGCACCGAGAGTACAAGCAGCGAAACGTGATTGGGGGCACGACACCTCAGGTTGTAACATACTTCATGTCGACATGGATGCATTTTATGCTTCTTTAGAAGTTGCAAGACACCCGGAGCTTAAAGGAAAGCCGCTTATTATCGGCACAGGCAATCGCGCTGTTGTTTCTGCAGCAAGCTACGAAGCGCGCGCTTACGGCGTTAATTCCGCTATGCCCGTTGTTAAAGCTAGAAATCTTTGTCCACAAGGAGTTTTCTTGCCAGTTGACATTCCTTACTATTCAAGCGTTTCCAAAAGTATTTTTGAAAATATTTTTTTGCATATTACTAATCAAGTTGAAAAAGTTTCTGTTGACGAATGCTATATGAATGTTAAATCGGCTTTATTACAGTGGAAATCGCCTGTAAATATTGGAACTTGGGTACGAAAAGAAGTATTTGAAAAGTATCATATTACATGCTCGGTTGGCATTGCCAGCAATAAACTTATTGCAAAGATGGCTTCAACTAACGCAAAACCTAACGGAATGCTTCTTATTCCGCAAAAATGTAATGAAGATTTTGTGTCAATAATGCCATTGCGCGCAATACCAGGAATTGGCTCATCTTTAATACATAAGCTTGAGGATTGGGGCTTATCTACTGTTGCGTCGCTTAAAAATGTTGACGAAGCAACGCTTACTCGCATAACGGGTTCGCAAATCTTAGCAAGAATGATATATCAATCAGTTAGGGGCATAGACGAGCGCACTGTGACTGCACATGCCCCTGAAAAATCCATTGGAACTGAGCGAACTCTTGATACAGATACCACGAACGAGAATGCTGTTAAACAATTACTACAGCAATGCTGCAGCGAAGTAACTCAACAGTTGCGAAACAGAAAACTTATGGCACGCACTATAACGTTAAAACTACGCTTTGGCGACTTGCATTATGTTACTAGATCTTCTACTTTGCAAAACGCAACTGATTCAACACACGAGTTTTACGAGCATGTCGTTGTTTTGCTTTCTAAAGCTAATCCAACTGTGCATAATTACATTCTTGGAGGCAATAACACAAAGCTTTTAAGCCCAGTTCGTTTAGCTGGTGTTACAGCGAATAATCTTGTGCCAGCAAACAAAGTTTCACTTCAGCCTTCTCTAAACGATATTCTGGAGGAAAATACTCGCGAATCTAAAAATCCTACACAAAACATCATGTCCACAATGAATAAAAATACTAGATTGCGTCACGCAGAACACGCT
Organism: Gardnerella swidsinskii; assembly: GCF_023277705.1. Lineage (NCBI taxonomy): Bacteria > Bacillati > Actinomycetota > Actinomycetes > Bifidobacteriales > Bifidobacteriaceae > Gardnerella > Gardnerella swidsinskii. The sequence goes on along the minus strand of NZ_CP083176.1, from coordinate 1,105,528 downwards.
TTAGATGCCGTTCGCAAAAAATACGGCAACAACGCTGCCCACATTGGATTGTAAACTCGCGCCACATTAAATAATACTTTGCAAATAATTAATTACTTGCTTTATCTGAACGCGGAGGCAAGGCTGCAACGCGAGCTTCATCCCATCCGGAAGCTCCAGCATCTGTAGCTCCTCCCAAATCTCCGAGCTTGTCGAAATAATCAACCGCAGCATCGCGATACCACTCCCAGTCTTCTGGCAAATCATCTTCATAAAAAATAGCTTCTACTGGGCAAGCCGGTTCACAAGCTCCACAATCCACACACTCGTTTGGGTTAATATAAAGCGTTCGATCGCCTTCATAAATGCAGTCTACAGGGCATTCATCTACACACGCTTTATCTTTTACATCAACGCAAGGCTCTGCGATTACATATGGCATAACGCCCTCCTTTCTGCTTTTATGCAACTTTTCTATTATAGAACATTTTTGAAAAGTCTATGACACAAAAAGTCGGCATGCGATATAACCGTATGCCGACTTCTTGCTAAATAAATAATTTATTAATTTTGACTATCTTGCGAGGCCGCAGCAGTCGCCTCAGCTTGAGCTTCTGCACGAGCCTGCTCCTCTGTTTCTCCTTCAGCTACCTTCTCTGCAGCAGCAGCATCTTGAGCAAACAAAGTTTCAACCGGAACACCGAGCTGCTTAGCTTTACGCAACTGCCTGCCAAGCAAAGAATTGCGGTAAGAGTAGCCGAAGTATACCGCAAAGCCTATTGCCAGCCACACTGCAAAACGAATCCAAGTCAATACAGACAAGTTAAGCATGAGCCAGAATGTAGAAAGCGCTGCAAACAGCGGAAGCCATGGATTGCCAGGAACGCTAAATGAACGGTGCAAATCTGGTCTGCGCATACGCATAATCGGCACACCAGCAGAAACAAGCAGGAATGCAGAAAGCGTACCAATGTTCACCATGTCGGAAAGAATGCCAATATCGAGAGTGGAAGCAACGACTGCCACAACAATACCAGCAACAATCTGAAGTCTTGCAGGAATACCACGCTTGCTTACCTTAGAGAAGCTACGTGGAAGCAAGCCATCGCGGCTCACAGCGAAGATAATGCGCGTAAGACCGAGCAAAAGCACCATCACAACGGTTGTTAAACCAATAACAATACCGAGGGAAATAATCTTTGCAGCCCAAGTAGCACCCACAAGTTCGAAACTTGTAGAAAGCGAAGGAGCGGCTTGCTTTGCCAAATCCTTGTAGGAAACCATACCAGTTGTTACAACTGCGACGAGGATGTAAAGAACAGTAACAATAAACAATCCAAGACCAATACCTCGTGGAATGTTCTTGTGCGGATCCTTAGTTTCTTCTGCTGTTGTTGCAACAACATCAAAACCGATGAATGCGAAGAACACGAGAGCCGCGCCGGAAAGAATACCTGGAACGCCATAAACAGCTGGCTGCATGCCTGTTACCCACTGCCACAAAGGCTGTGCCATAACCCCAGAGACTTCTATTCCCTTTACACTTGCAGCGTCGGTTGCAGGTGGCACAAATGGCGTAAAGTTGGAAGCTTTAATGTAGAAGAAGCCCACAACAACCACGAATAGAACGATACCAATCTTCAAGATTGTTAAAGCGCCGTCGAAGCGTGCAGAAAGCTTAGTTCCAAGGACAAGCATAGTTGTAAAGAATGCAACGATTATAATCGGAGCAACATCAATAGTGAAACCACCTAAGTTAAAACTTGTGGTCATATTCAAACCGAAAAGCTTCATTAAATCGTTAAGATAAACGCCCCAATACTTTGAAATTACTGAGCCAGCCATCAGCATTTCTAGGATCATATCCCAGCCAATAATCCAAGCAATAAGCTCACCAACTGTAGTATATGTAAACGTATAAGCAGATCCAGCAACTGGAATCATAGAAGCAAATTCTGCGTAACACATTGCAGCAGAACCGCATACAATGCCTGCAATAATAAAGCTAATAATTACAGCAGGACCAGCATGAAATGCTGCAGCCTGAGCACCAACAGAGAAAATACCGGCACCAACAGCGACAGCAACACCCATAACTGCCAAATCCCAAGCATTTAATGTACGTTTAAGATGGCGTTCACCATCCATAGTCTCAGCGATAGTCTGTTCAACAGACTTTTTTCTCCATATTTGCATAATAAACGCACTTTCGTTGAGGTATAGGTATAAAGGTATGCCGCAATCAGAAGCGCATCAACAAATTTGCGAAACAGTTGCGACTTCACCTATATAAAATTTCTACTTAATTTTCTTTATTTATTCCTGTAAATGTAATTAAATAAAAAAATTTATATAGATAATGTAGGTAAATATTACACAAAACATTGCTTACACGGTAGTTTTACCGTGTGTTCCTTTATTATTTGTGAAAATTTAAATAATAAACTTATATATTACTGCATAAAACGCATCATATTCGTAAAATTTTCAGTTTATAGAAATATTTATTACAACAGGTTCAGGAATAAGCGTTACACCAAACTTACTTTGCACACCACGGATAATAGTTTTTGCCAAATTTGCAATATCGTCACAAGAAGCATTATTACGATTGGTAAGTGCCAAAGTATGCAATGAAGAAAGCCCCGCAGGCGAAGGTTTCCCATTTTCTATAAGCCTAAAACCCTTATGGAATCCAGCATGGTCAATAAGCCAAGCTGCAGAAGTCTTTATACCATGCGATCCATCTTGCATAATTGCATCAAATTTAGGAGCATCTTCTGGCAAAGTATCGGCTTCACTAGTACTAAGTATTGGATTCATAAAGAAACTACCGCAACTATGACGATCACTGTAAATATTATCGCCCTCTAAAAATTCGCCAGTAACATAGTCTTCACTTTGCAATCGCAAAGCAAATTCAACACCTTCAGCACACTTTGTACCACGCATCCACAGCTTATCGTAACGAGAAGCATCCTCAAGCATGCCTTTAGAGGCACGAACGCGCAAAACTTCACGACGTATTGCTGCTGTTTGCATGCGCTCACCCAATTCTACGTGCAAAGCATTAGCTAATTGCGAATGAGAGACAATGCCGGTTGAATTATGTTTCAAACAAAAAGTAACAGACAGCACAACGTAACGAGGAGTAGGAAAATACGAGTCCGCAGGAACTCCTACTGAAGAGTACATGCTTTTTTTAAGCAATGAAGTGCGATACCCAAAATTTAAAGCATCCTTCTGCAACTCCATAGTTGATTTTGTTTTGCGGTCCCAGACTTCTACGGAAGTAACACTTTGAGATACTTCTTGACCATAAGCGCCAATATTTTGCACAACAGAAGCCCCAACAGTGCCAGGTATGCCAGAAAGACCTTCTACACCCTCTAAGCCAAGAGAAATTGTATGGGAAACAAAATCATCCCAATTACAACCAGCTTCAGCATTGATATGCACTAAATGAGCACCACTTTGCAAATCAATGCCATCTTCTGAAGGTGCTGCTTCATCAAGCACATGAATATCACGTCTAGCATCTCGCACAACAACGCCATTGAAGTTCTCATCGCTAACAAGCATATTAGAGCCGCCACCGATAACGCATAAAGGCAGACCAAGCTCATCAGCATCTTCTACCGCTTCAATAACAGCAACGCGACTTTTTGGCTCTATAAAACGCGCAATTTTGCCACCTACGCCAACAGTTGTTATATCTGCAAAGGATGGATTATTTACTAAAGATGCTTGCATACTCATGGTTTAAATATTAACAGCAATAAATAACAAAAACCCCGCATTAAGCGGGGTAATAAGCATAAAATCTGCGCAACTAGCAATAAGCTTAAACAAGCCAAAATCGTGAGCGCAGTAAGCTGAAGATTCAGCGAGTCTCGCGATGAAGCGTATGCTTGCCACAGCGTGGGCAGAACTTGTTCAACTCAAGACGATCAGGCGTATTGCGACGATTCTTCGTCGTGATGTAATTACGCTCTTTGCACTCCGTGCATGCCATCGTAATGCCCGGACGGATGTCGGCGCTCTTGCTTGCCATTTCGTTCACCTCTACAATTCATTATTGGCCAGCCAGTCTCCTACTGGCCGTTGTAGCGAGGAAGAGACTCGAACTCTTGACCTTACGATTATGAGTCGTACGCTCTAGCCAGCTGAGCTACCCCGCCAGAGAGCCTCGAGTGAGAATCGGACTCACGACCTCTTCCTTACCAAGGAAGTGCTCTACCACTGAGCTATCGAGGCGTGGCGGGTAGTGGATTCGAACCACTGAAGCACGAAGCGGCTGATTTACAGTCAGCTCCCTTTGACCACTTGGGAAACCCGCCAGCTGTCTCCGTAAGAAGTGAACTTCAAACGGCAACTTTGTTATTTTGCCACGAAATCGCGACTAATGCAAGATTAAGACACGCCGAAAGCAAAACTTTTATGCAAAAAGCTAGTTATTTAGCGAAAAACCTTCTTTTTTTAAATTTTCGCAAACTGTCAAAACCCTGTCATTAGCCTCGCGCTCGCCGATACTAATGCGAATACCTTCACTAGCAAAAGCGCGAACAGACAATCCTGCAGCAATAAAATGTTCTGTTGCCCGCTCGGTATCTGCCCCAAATGGCATCCAGAAGAAGTTTGCATACGCATCTTCAATATTCCAACCTTGCTCGCGCAAAGCTTCAAGAATGCGCTCACGCTCAGCAACAAGAGATGCAACACGAGTACTCATCTCCTTGCTTGCGTCATCTTCCAAAGAAGCCAAAGCTGCGACCTGCGCTATTTGAGACACTCCAAATGGCACAGCAACTTTACGCATACCGTCTACGACTTCAGCCGGAGCAATACCATAACCAATGCGCAAACCTGCCAATCCATAAGCCTTGGAGAACGTTTGAGCAACAACTACATTTGGATACTCATGGTACAGTTTTATACCATTTGCAGTGCCTTTTGCTGTGTTAAACTGCACATAAGCTTCGTCAATAAGTACAAGAACGTCGCTTGGCACAGCATCTAATACCTTGCGAGCTTCCTCCTCGCTAAGTGAAGCAGAAGTTGGATTATTAGGATTATTCAAAATAACCAAACGCGTGCGATCGCTAATAGCTGCAATCATAGCGTCAACATCATGGGAACCATCAGCACGGTTAGGAATCTGAACGCTTGTAGCACCAGCTCCAGTCACAATAATCGGATAAGCTTCAAAACTTCTCCAAGGGTATATGACCTCATCTCCCGGACCTGCAACTAAATCAACAAGCTGCGTAATAACTTCCGTAGAGCCGCAACCAAGCACGACTTCGTCTGCAGTCACACCAAAACGCTTAGCAAGTTCTTCAACAACTTCTGTGCCACGCATATTAGGATAACGGTTTATTACATTAAGAGCGCGATTTGAGATCGCTTCTTTTACGCTTTGCAAAGGCTCATAAGGATTTTCGTTACTAGAAATCTTATACGCACGAATGCCGTCTAATTTAGGAGCTGGCTTACCCTGCTTGTAGCTAGGAATTGTATCTACAATATTGCGGTGTTTGTATGTCATACTTCTCCATCATACTCCACACATGCCTTAACTGTGCAATAGTAAAAATCCGACCAAAACTTTACAACCTTGTAAAGTTTCTGCCGCCTATCCAAATATTCCACAGCACATTCTTACGTACCGCAATAAAAAACGCTGGGAACAACGTTTCCGTCATTTCCAGCGTAAGTTTTATTGTTTCAACCGGCTAAATACTAGCCAAGAATTGCAAGCACATCGCGAGAAGACACGATTAAGTAGTCCTCACCTTCATAATGCACTTCAGTTCCGCCGTACTTGGAATAAAGAACCTTGTCTCCAACCTTAACATCCATAGGAATGCGCTCGCCCTTATCGTCGCGACGACCAGGACCTACGGCAAGAACTTCACCCTGCTGTGGCTTTTCCTTGGCATTATCTGGAATATACAAGCCAGAAGCAGTCTGAGTTTCCGCTTGAGCTTGCTTAACAATAATCTTATCCTCCAACGGTGTGAGCTTAATCGACACTGTTGCCACCCCTTTCATAAGAGATACTATTTCGTACGCAAGAAACAATCCGACGAGGCTGACGATCACGTCCGCAACCGCACTTACGTTCTATGCCTCATAATACCGCGAATTTAGCACTCTAACAACTCGAGTGCTAATCTTTTAAGAAAATTTTTAGAAAACTCTTAAATCATGCATTTCGACGAGCAAGAACATCATGCAAATTTGCCACGCCGAGTGAGTCTTCAGAACTCTCTGGAGCATCCACTTCGCTTACTTTTTCTTTTTCGTGGAACTGAGAAGAGTTTGTAGCAGCAAAATTAGCAGCGTCATCGGCATTATCAACATTAGCAACTGGTACAGCTTTAACTACTTGCTTAGTTGACTTAATTTCCAAACTTTCTGGAGTACGAGATGCTAAATTAGCATTACCTGAATCAGACTTAGTTTGTGAATCAAGCGAGAACGAAATTAAATCTTGATTAGACTGATAGTTTTGCTCCGAAGCCACAAAAGCGTTAGAAGAATCGTATGCGTCTTTCTTTTCCGCCTCAACGATATTAGACTCTTTAGATTCAGATTCTTCTTTATACAAACGCTCACGCAACGCTGCATTGCGCTCTTGCTCCGCACGATGTAACGCAACACGAATTTCGCTCTGCTCCATAACCGAAGTTTCAGTATTGTCACGAGACGCATCATTTCGAACAGGCACTACAGTCTGAGATACAGAATATTCAGCACTGTCGTTTTGAGAAATCGCATCACTACTGTTGATTTCTCCATTAAAATCAGAATCAGATGCAGAAGAATAATCTTTCAACTGGCGTATAACAGCACTATTGTGGCGTTCGCACAGCTCATCCTCAGCTTTGCATTTCGAAGCAGCGCGCATTGTTGCAATACGCGCCTCCCAAGCACGAGCATGCTTAGAAGCACGAGCTCCAAAATAAAGCACTACTGCCAATATAGCTCCAGGAATAAGAGCAAAAACTGGAGAAAATATACCAGAGCATCCTGCTAAGAATACGACAAAAGTCAAGGCAGCAAGCGCAACTACCAACACACAACGACGGCGTATTGCAGCACGCCTAGCAGCGCGAATGCGCGCAATATATTCAGGAGTTAATGTTCGTTTTTGTTGTGTCGGTTGCATACAAGCCCCTTTTGCCAACATACTAGTACCGTCGCAAATGCGCGCAGTACTCCACTCACCTACAAGATGAAGTGTTGGTGAAAACCTATCCTCGCGATGTTCAAGCATAGACTTCATGCCGTTAACCGTGCGTTTAGGCAACCACCCGAACCATAAGGCTACGAGGATGACTAATACGAGTACCGCACTCACCGATTCATAACCCATAAGTATTAATATAAAGAAGTCATAGGATGTGTAGCAACATAAACATTTCGGCGTGTCGCCAAAATGTGGGATTATTGCGCGCGACATCACACAATATGCTGTGCCGCAATCATTCACTAAGCAAATTTAACACCTATAATAACTGTCATAGTATGTACTAGGATATGTGAAGGAACAGTAAGCTGCTACTTATGTGCTCGTGTAACTTCGGAGGGACTTTTGCCTACTTATCATTATCGTTGCAAGCAATGCGGATACGATTTTTCAGAACATCAATCATTTTCAGATGACCCTATTACCATTTGCCCTCAGTGCGGAAAAGATGCAGTGCACAAAGTGTACTCTGCTCCTCCAATCAACTTTAAAGGCAAAGGCTTTTATCGAACCGATAAATGATTTTGTAAAATTATAAATATTAATTATTGTTTAAATATTGCGCGCTAATAGGTTTTATCCACAGCGCGCAATTTTTCTTGCTCTTGCATTTTTTATATTTCAAAATGCAGGTATGAGCATAAATTTTTCTTTATTTAAATCTCAAAATAACGCAAAAAATAGTGCGTTATTGCAGCGAAGGCAACGCGCTTTCGTGCGGAAAATCATTATTGTGCTATGTGCTGGAATGATGGCTTTACTCGTTGTATCAACTATTATTGACTCACAAGAAACTCAAGTTATAGCAGTAGCTAAACACAATATTCAGCAAGGTTCACGCGTTAGCGTAAACGATATTGCATACGTTCGAGTGCCTAAACATAAAGTATTTAATCAAGCGCTATCTAATAATATAAGCGCGAATGCTTCTATTATTGCAACATGCGAAATACGTAAAGGCATGCCAATTTTGCAAACACTATTGAGTAAAATTCCGCGCATTCCAGAAGGATTCACTTCTATTACCATTCATTTAGCTAGTGCAGATCACACACTGCTTCCTGGCGAAAAAATTGATCTAGCTTTTAGCAAGCCGGTACAAGATGAAGAAATTTCTAACTCTAAAAATGCAGAAAGTCACAACAACGAAAAATCTAAAAGCAGCACTATAGAAAATAACGATAAAAACAAAAACCAGGATATTGAAGAAAACAATATTGCAGAAATTGACGAACGCTATGTTAGCGTAGTTCATAATGTTACGGTAATGCAAATAACTCAAAGCACCCAAGTTTCACAAAATCAGCAAAATACTACCACTCTTGCTATGCCTGCTGCAGATGCGTTGCGATTATTACAAGCTCAGTCTGCAAACCCCTCTTTGGCAATTGTTGCCATGAAATTGTCACAATGAGATTGCCGTCATGGAATACGTACACGATTAGTAGAAATCAGCGGTAATTATTAGCAATTAGCGATAATGACCAGTCAGCAACAAGCAGCAACAAGAATAAATCATTCTGCTACTTCTCGCGTATTTCAAGCTCAACTAATACGCTCGGAAAACACCGCCCAGTGAGGCGGCAATTCGCTTAAAATACGATTATCGTCGTCTTGATTACGCTGTTGCAAAGTAAGCTCGTCAGAAGGCTCGAGTTTAACGCCATCTGCATCAAAAAGCTCCGAGCCTTCACGAACAACCCTAACTGACCTGCGGGGAGATCTTCTATTGGGATCGTATTTACTCATTCGTTGTCACCATACAATTCCCCGAGACGAGAAACAACACGGTCAACCTCTTTTTCAGGATTGACAAAAGCTCCAACGCTCCACACTGTCATAACTGACCAGCCCAAGGATTCCAAATCCTGAATAATCATGCGATGACGTTCACGAGTTGATTGCACGCTCATAAATTGCGCATCATCCGTAAGCACAGCAACAGCAAATGACTTGTCCGCAAGTCCAACTACTAGAGGAATTCTAACGCCATTATCGAAGCCATAGTTGACTGCAACTTTTAATCCACGCGAGCGAATACGCTCAGCTAAATCAGTAAATAGCACATTTCTTTGTGCAGCTTCTGCAGCAATTTGCGCTTCAACATCGTTGGCATCTTCTGGACGAAGCGGCTTATCACTTAACTTCTCAGCCCATTGCAAAAGGTTCTTCAAAAGCTTTGGACCATCTTGGTGCAAACGCTCATCTTCCATATCTTTAGATGTAAATGCACTAACAATATCTAGATGACGACGAGCTAGAGCCAAAGCGTCAAGAAGCATACTGCTTCCACCTTCTTCTTCAAGCAATCCAAACTGCTGAAGAAGTCTGCCATGAGATGTTTTTGCATAGCAAAGCGACATAATTACATCTGTTGCTATTGCTCCAGAAGCTTCATTAACACCCAAAAGTCTCACATGTCGCAAGAATCTAGCCATGTTTTCGTCTTTAATAGACAAAGACTTCAACTCTGCTCCTAAACGACTGCGGAACACGTTTGTCAACGTAACTACGACAAGCACATAGCTTGAAGGAACAACCGTAAACGTATTCGCACGCTGACGAATAAGCTCAACTACTTCATCAATTTCACGCTGGCTGCTTTCAATAAGCCCAGAAGACATTACTGGAACTCCAGTTGCTTCAATTTGATGCAAACGAACTTTACCTTGCAAACGTTCAACAGGAACGTCATGACGCAACTTTCCGTAACCATGTTCTTCCAAGAATCGCGCTAAACGAAGCGAGCGCCTTGTTGCTCTAGAAACTACTGTTACAGATGGTAGTAATGAAATAAGCGAACGCAAACTTTCAGAACTTACTGTTTGCTTATGCGCTAAAACTACTACTTGACGAGCACGAGACAAAATAGATAGCAACTCAATATTTGATATATGAGATGCTGAATCAATTATTACAGTATCTGCAATAGGTCTCAACGGAGTCATCATAGTAAGAGTAGATGGCATAGCTACAAGTATTGGTTTCGCAGCCAACACAAGTTCCGCATAATTGCGCAATAATTTATTAAAAGTAATTCCAGAACGGTTTCCTGCAAGCATAGTATGTAACTGATTAGCTTCTTGCGTGTGCGAGAACAATAAATCGCACAAATGCCTCATAGCTTCTTGCTGAACCATTGGACCGATTGAACGCACATGTTCTGTATCAACTTGCACGAATCGATCAGAGACATCTTGCATTGCGGAGCCATCTTGGTGAGAAATAATTGCAGAAGAATTAACGATATCTTCAAAAACAGTAGTCCACCAAGCCAATTGCAACTCACCGTCAATTGCATTACCTGTAACGTTGCGACGACGCAAATCGCTAACTAAATCAGATAAGCCCGCTTTGCTGAACTCACGCTCCAAATTGCAACGACCAGGGAGAGTATCTAGAGATGCTCTGTCGTCATGCAAATCTTGCAAACGAGCTTCAAGCTGCGCAAATTCAATATTTTCAAGATCTGCGCCCTTAAGAGTTGTTGCTAACACTGCATCAAGAGCAACTAAATGCCTTGCTAATAATTCTTGAGTATTTACAATATCATCCAATTTTGGCGGCAAAACAGGCCATCCGCCGTGAGGCACGAAAGTACGCCACTGAGCTGCTTGCTGCGCAACAATCTTTAATGCCTCATGCAAATCATCGACTTTAGCTCCAACTCTTAGCAAGCTGCGCGCTTCTCGAACATGATGTCTACGTTCCCAGAAGCCCATAATTGTGCCTTCGGCTTTACGCTGAACTTTCGGCTTACTCGCTTCAATCATTGCATCTAAATCGCGCTCAAAAATTTCAGGCTGGAATACGTCAAGTACACGTCGCAAATTTTTGAGAACTGTAACTTGACGACTCCACTCACGAGCTGTTGTTGGCACAGGGAAACCACAGCTTTGCACAGTGCTTTTAACTTGTTCTCGAGTTGCTGGAAGAAGCTTAAGAAGCACGTCTACAACACGCTGATATACAGATATAGCTTCATTTTCGTCAAATATCGACGCGCCAAACCAAGGAGTATCTTCAGGATTTATCCTAAACTCTCCAAGCTCATCGGCTTGGTGGAATTTTTTCGACCACTCTTCAATATGACCGGTCATGGCGTGCGCTGCGGAAACATCCAAACGCACATGCGTAGACGGATGGGTTGGAAACATTGCAATTGCTGCAAGATTCTGGATTGTTTGATATGCAGATACTCCCCAAGTTTCGTTGATACCATGAAGATCGCCTAAATAACGAGTAAGGCGAGAACGCACTCCAACCAACTCATCTGCAACCTGCTCAAATCGTGAAGTCGCAATACTATGTCTAGCACCAACTGCTGCAATCAACTGCGCATCGACATGCTTAGCAATATGACCATCCGCAACGTCTAATGCTAATGAGGAAATTTCATGCGTATTCAACGTGTAACGGAAACGCCTCTGCTGCTCAACAACATTAGGCACATACAACACAGAATGTCCTGCAATCACAGAACGAGAAGCAATCGCAGCAGCAATCGCAGCTGAATCTGAGCCCGAATCAATATCCACGAACAGAGAATTTCCAGAAGCAACAAGCTCCGCTGCATAACGCACAACGTTATCTACTTCACCAACTTCGCATTCGCTATGAGGATCTGCGTCGAAAGGACTATATTCTAGCTTATTTGCAGACTGAAGCTTATGAATAGCTCGATCATCGCCAGCCATAGCGTCAATCATCGCATTTCCAACATTGCCAGATTGCAAAGCGTTAATAATTTGTTCACTTTCTGCTACAAAACGCGAACCAGCATCTGTAAAGCAGCCAAGTATAATATCGCGCTCAATATCAAAATCTGTAAAAGCTGAGCGAGCTTGCTTACAAATAGCATCAAACACTACAGAAGTTTCTGGCGTTCCACTTTCATATTGAGATCCGTCGAATAAAACATCTTCCCTAAGTTGAACACCACGCTCACTTAAACGCGACACAAGCGAATTGTTCAGCCCAACACTTCCAGAGAAATAAATAGTGGCGGAGGTCTCATCTTGATTAGTGTCACGAACAACTTTCACAGGATACGTAAGAACAGGCACATGGTTGCCATTCCACGATGCAACACCAACTATTAAAGAAAGTTCGGAAACGCCACTTTCGTGTGCTTTTGCGTCTCTATCTTCAAAAACTCGATCTAGCCTTCGCCCAGCAGCCCGCAACATTCCAGCGTCTCGGAATAAAGATTTTAATGTTACTTTTCCGCTTGCAAAAAGTTGCGCAATTCCGGAAGGATGAGCATGCGTCAACTCTAATTGTGCAGCAAGTTGCGTTATATCTTCTAGTGGAGAAGGAGATAGCTGAGCCTGATATTGCTGCTTCCACCCAACTATATGTTGTAAAGCGTTAGTACGAGCGCTGTTGGTATTGTTAGAGCCAGATTTTTCTAAAGAATCATCTTCTGACGTAGTATTTTCAACTACTGTATCAGTAAAAACTTGCTCTGACGAATCCTGCTCCACGTTGTTTGTATCACTCATATTCCCACCCTACTTGCTTACTGTTCAATAGCTTTGCGATATGCACTATAACCGCTGTTTCTAGCTAGTGCAGCATCTACTTCAGAATTACCTTGAGCTGCGAGCCACGCGTATAAGTCATCATATAACCCAGTGTTTGCAGCCAAAAACGGAAGCAACTGCGAATATTGCGCCATCTCAAATTGCTTTGAAAAATCACTACTTTCTTCAGCTTCTTTTGACGTAAATCCGCCGGCTTCCACTACATTTTCTTGAGAGTCAAATTCGCCTTTTGATACTTTTTCAAATACGGAGCCTGGCTCAAATGCAGGTGTGTACTCCGCATCAGAATTGTTAATATCGAGATTATTAGAGTCGAGATTTGTAGTACCGAGATTCGTAGAGCCAAAACTGTTAATATCGAGATTATTAGAACCTGTATTTGCACCATTAAAAGCTGAAGTATTGGCAATATTTTCAGCAAAAGTTTCAGTTGAATTTAATGGAGATATTAGAAATTCTTGAGAACTTTCGTTTTGCAATACATTTGTTTCCGGATTAACTGGCGTAACCGGAGAAGCTTGAGCAACCGGAGAAACCTGAGCAACTGAATCAGCTTGATCAACTGCAGAAACCGAAGAAATCACAGAATCTTGTTGCGAAGGTTCTTCTTTAGTTGAACTTTCTTGCTGAATCGCTTGCGCATCTGCAAATAAATTACGCGGCTCTACAGGAGCCTCCTGCTGTTCTCGCATAACAGGCAAAGTTACATCATGATTGATTGGAGCAACATCTGTTTGCGAATCATCATTGAGCTGAGTATGATTCTGCATGCCTTGTTTCCAAGACAATCCAGGATGCGAAACTGATTGAGCATGGAAAACACCTGTTGGCTCACCAGCGCGCAAATCAAGAATTTGATCTACTGATAAATCTGAAGCTGCAGGCTCATCATGCGATTCATCTGTAGCATAAGAGAACAGATTACGCACTGCGTTATCTTTTTCAACTTCAGCAGATTCTTCTTCTACACGCACAAAATCAACAGGAACATCACCGAATTGCATGCGCATTAAGTTATCTGGAAGCTGAAAATCAACATCAGGCTCTAGACGCAGCAAATCACCATTTGCGCTGACTAAATATGTACCGTTAGTTGAATGCAAATCTCGTATTGTTGCCACGCCTCGCATGTCTACAATTAGCAGCGCATGCCTCTTTGACATAGAACGTTTATTATCCACTATGTCGACGCGCGCGAAACCATCTTCACGCAACGGGCGTATAGGCTTTCGACCAATCTCTACAGACTGACCTGCACCCACACGTGCCTGCTCGACACCACCAACTGTAATCATCCAGCGCTGCACGGTTTGTCGCTCACTCACGTGATCTGCTCCCTTCAAAAAACACACTACTTACTATTGTGTCATGCTTTGTGTATATTGCGCTAGTATTTGTTGATTTTAAGCATAAAAATATCACATATTCATATTTGAAGATTTTACAAGAAAATTTATAAGGAATTTTACTAGAACTTTTGCAAAGAATTTTATTTGCAATAATTTTTAAAATCTTTATGCAAATGGAAATAACAAAAGGCTCGGAAGAAACTTCCGAGCCTCGAAACTTGCGATATTACCAACCGTCCCTAGCGGAAAGCAACAACGCAAAGTGCTCAGCATTAATCGGTTAACGAAGCCTGAATCAATAGTAAAAAAGGAAATTTGGCAAACCATATCAACAAGCAAACGCAAACCAATTAATTGCTGTATAAAACTAAAAGATCTACACAGCGTGCAGAGCACAAAATTTTTTACAAAAGCACTTAGTCTAGCGCACCTTTCAGCACACTAGACTAAGTAATTCACAGAAAAACCGACTCAACGATCAACCAATAAGCTAAAGCCCAAATGATTCATCACTGAATCAGATTTCAGCTTAGTGACGGATCTTGCGAAGAGCAGCACCCATACCAGCAAGCACAGAAGCAGCAACAGCAGCCAAAGCTACAGCAGCACCGGTCTTAGCCAATGGAGCAGCCTTCTTATCAGACTTCTTGTCAGACTTCTTGTCGTTAGCCTTGTCATCAACCTTCTGACCATGACGCTTGAGGTAGTCAGCGACAGCCTTGCACTCGAGAGAATCTTCACCGTAAAGCTTCACACACTTCTTGTAATCCGTGTCCATATTGCCATATGGAGTATGCTCAGACTTATCTTTCTCATCCTCAGCCTTAGCCTTAGCTTCCTTATCAGCCTTCTCCTTATTCAAACGATCAGCAAGAGCTTGAGAGTCCTCAGTCTCATAGAGCCAATTATCATCCTTCTTACTCTGATCATCCTTCTTACCCTGATCAGCCTTCTTACCCTGATCAGCCTTCTTACCCTGATTAGTCTTTGGAGTAGTCTGATCAGCCTTTGGAGTAGTCTGATCACCGGTACCCTCAGCGAAAGCTGGAGCCGCGAAAGCGAGACCGGAAAGCAAAGTTGCGCCAGCAGCGAATGCGGCGATAGCCTTCTTATTCAACATAATATTTTCCTTTCTTCTTCTCCTTCATGCTAGGTACACGAAGAAAAATTTGCTGTGTAACCCCAACCGGAGCCACACACGCCTGTCAAACTAGGATTGACCGACGTTTGCTATTAACATACCCCCCCCCCGTTCGAAAAAGTCAAGAGCAGACACACAACTCATTAATAAAAAACATTCATATTTTTATGAAAATATTTCAGTAAAACTATTTTTAAAAGTAAAAAATACAGTATTACGCATTATTTTTCGTAAAAATGTCAATTTCAAGGTTTTTAAAGATTTTTCCCAGAAAACTCTCAGGAAACTCTTGAATACTCCCCCAACCAGCCGCAAAACCGTTGCAATATAGCCACTCTTGTGCGACACGCCAACAACCTGCTTCTCGCGTGTCGCACGCGGCAGAAACTTTACACGCGCGTAGAGAAAAGATCGTAAAACCGACAAAAAACGGCAGTTCCTTTACAACACCGTAAAATTTTGGTCGGATTATCGCGCGCAGTGCGCCTAAATACTAGGCTATCCAACATACTCAAATTGGGTTTTGAAAAGTTAAGCTAAAATCGTCAACTTAACAAAATGAAGCTTCGAAATCGTTACTCAAACGCTTCACGATCCCATAGTGCGCTTAACGGTATTGCCCACAAATTATCCGCCCACTGCATAATTTTTTGACCGGAAAACGTAGTTTTTGTACATTGAATGTATGATTTTTTGTACATTGAATGTACAAAAACTACAATTTGTACATATTTTTCTCTAGCAGCAAAGGTGCAACAAAAAAGGCGGCAGGAATAATCCTACCGCCTAATTTTCACTATGCACACACACATAAAACTGCGTTACGCGCAAAGCAACAAAAAGTTAGAACTACTTAAGTTCAACGGAAGCGCCAGCCTCTTCGAGGGCAGCCTTAGCCTTCTCAGCGTCTTCCTTCTTAGCCTTCTCGAGAACAGCCTTTGGAGCGCCATCCACAAGAGCCTTAGCTTCAGCCAAGCCGAGGCTGGTCAAAGCACGCACAGCCTTGATGACTGCAATCTTCTTATCGCCAGCAGCGGTGAGAACGACGTCAAACTCGTCCTTCTCTTCCTCAGCAGCACCAGCAGCAGCTGGAGCAGCGGCAACAGCGGCTACAGGAGCAGCAGCTTCGACATCAAACTTATCTTCGAATGCCTTGACGAACTCAGAGAGCTCAACAAGGGTCATTTCACCGAAAGCTTCAAGAAGCTCTTCGTTAGTGAGCTTAGCCATAATTGGCTTCCTTTCTTACTTGGCCGGGCATACCTTATGCCTTACGACCATAACATTTTTATATTTGGTTGGTCTCATGCAGCAAGCTGCAAGGGAATCAAGCGGCCTTTTCCTGCTTCTCGCGCAAAGCGTCGATTGTACGAACTGCCTTGGTTGGCAATGCGTTGAACAGGTAAGCGGCCTTGGACATGGTGCCCTTGAGCGCGCCGGCCATTTCGGAAAGCAACTGTGGGCGCGACTTCAAGTCGGCGAGCTGCTTTGCACCTTCGGCATCGTAAACGGTTCCATCTGCGAAACCGCCCTTAATGACGAGGGCTTTATTCTCTTTGGCAAAATCACGCAAGGTCTTAGCAGCCTCAATGAAATCACCCTTAACGAAGGTGACTGCAGTTGGACCGGCGAGAAGCTCGTCGAGACCTTCAATGCCCGCTTCCTTAGCAGCAATACGAGCAAGCGTGTTCTTAGCCACAGAGTAGGAAGTATCGCGGCCTAGCTTTTCGCGCAGAGTAGAAATCTGCGGAACGGTAAGCCCGCGGTACTCGGTGAGGTAGATAGCGTCTGCATTACGGAAAAGTTTCGTAAGCTCGGCAACTACCGCTTCCTTTTCGGGCCTCTTCATGGCGTTCCTTCCTAAATTGGCCGTAGGTGAAAGAAATGCATCAAGCGTAATAAACAGGGCAATAAAAAAGCCCTGCGCACTGGCAGAGCAACATAAGAAACACTAAAATGTGCTTAAATTTTCGACTCATAACGAAATTCGCTATAAATCATCGCTCAACCTGTGCTGGCCTGACACATCAATTTCAGGAATTTTTAATTCCGCCAACGGTCTGTGGTTTACGTTGGGTAAGTCTAATACGCCGTTAGGACAATGTCAAGAGAAATACTATAGAAATAAAAAAGAGGGCATGTAATTTACATACCCTCGAATTTTTTAATTTTTACTTTTATATTTTATGTTTCACAAGTTCACTACTTGCAAAATGCGCCTTACATTAAATGCACATTTTACAGCACTGCATTAGCAACGAAATCAAGCAAGAACAGCAAGGAAACAATCCAAAGCATTGGATGAACTTCCTTAGCACGCTTCTTGCAAGTCATAACTAAGCAGTACATGATGAAGCCTGCAGCGATGCCGTAAGAAATGGAGTAAGAGAACGCCATAAATACGGCAGCAAAGAATGCAGGAATTGCTTCGGAAATATCGTCCCAAGCAATTTCCTTCAAGGAGCTTGCCATCATGCAACCAACAACAACAAGCACGCCTGCAGTTGCTGCAGCAGGAACTGCAGAAGCAAAAGGCGCAAGAACAATAGAAAGCGCGAAGCAAATAGATACAACTACGGAAGTCAAACCAGTGCGACCACCGGCACCAATACCAGCAGCAGATTCTACATAAGTAGTGGTGTTAGAAGTACCGCAAATTGCGCCAACAGAAGTAGCAATAGAATCAGCAAACAATGCGCGATCCATCTTGGAACTAAATCCGGAGCCGTTTTCAAGAGCCTTTTCGTCAGCCTCAGAGAAGATACCTGTACGACGGCCAGTACCAATAAAGGTGCCGAGAGTGTCAAAAGTATCCGACATTGAGAATGCGAAAATAGTTACCAACACAAGCGGCAAACGAGCAGGATCAGCAAACAAAGATGCAAAACCCTTATCGCTAAAAATAGCACCGAAAGTAGTTGGAAGCTGAGCAAAAGCATCAGTAACAGACACTGCATTGTTCAAAGAAGTCAATCCCAAAGGAATACCAATTAAAGAAGTTGCAATAATTGTAATAAGCAAGCTTGCGCGAACTTTAAGAACTGTAAGAACAATAGCAAAAAGAAGTCCAATAAGGAATAACCAAAGCACAGGGTTATTCATAACAGCAAGACCTGGAATAGCAGCAGTTGGTTTACTCTTTGCAGCGGCGGCAGGATCCTTGGAAGTAAAAGTAATCAAGCCAACACTCATCATGCCCACATAGGCCACAAATAAACCAATGCCACCGCCGATTGCTTGTTGAAGCGAAGTCGGGATGGCACGAATAATCATTTTACGAATTTTAGTAACGGTAATAATAATGTTAATTAAACCGCACAAGAACACCATGCACATGGCCTCTTGCCAAGTAAAATGCAGGCCGAAGCAAACTGTGTAAGTAAAGAATGCGTTAAGACCCATGCCAGCAGCCTGTGCGTAAGGTACGTTAGCAAACAAGCCCATAACAAGGGTACCAATGATTGCTGCGATGATTGTAGCGAGGAAAACGCCACCTTTAGGCATGCCAGTTTGGCTTAAAATCATTGGATTTACGACGATAATATACGACATTGCGAAGAATGTAGTGAGACCTGCAGTGATCTCCGTTGATACATTCGTGCCGTTTTCTTTGAGATGGAAGAACTTTTCCATATACTCTCTGTTCCTTGGTTTACAAGCGCAAAAGACCAGAAAAGCGCGGCGAAAGCACTTGAGCAATCGCGTACGCAATTACATTTGGGCATTCACGCAGAGGTTACTGCGACTCGTCGAATGAACGAAGGCATCACAAAATCTCACATAAAATTATGAAAATTGCGAAACCTTTGAACAACCGAACAGCTCTGACCTTACGCGCACGTGCTGACCAAGGAAATACACCGAAATCAAAGAAGTATATAACAACTCAGCCAAAACGACCGGAAATATAACGCTCAGCTTCAGCATTGCGCGGATTGTTGAACATAGTAGTTGTGTCTGCAAAGTATTCCAAATGCCCCGGCTGACCTACAGCTTTCAAATTAAAGAATGCCGTGTAATCCGCAACACGCGCAGCCTGTTGCATATTATGAGTCACGATCACAATCGTGTAGTCACGCTTAAGCTCATTAATCAAATCTTCTACAGCCAATGTAGAAATAGGGTCAAGAGCTGAGCAAGGCTCATCCATAAGTAAAACTTGCGGATGCACAGCCACAGCCCTAGCAATGCAAAGTCGCTGCTGCTGACCGCCAGAAAGACCAATACCCGGCTTATCTAAGCGATCCTTAACTTCATTCCACAAGTTCGCGCCTCGTAAAGCCCACTCAACTAAATCGTCAGCATCACTCTTAGCAATTTTGCGATTATTCAAACGAACTCCAGCGAGCACGTTTTCTCGAATAGACATTGTTGGGAAAGGATTTGGACGCTGGAAAACCATGCCAACATCGCGGCGGACAGCCACAGGATCCACGTCTTTACCGTATAAATCGCGGCCTTCAAGAAGCACTTGACCTTCTACTCGCGCGCCAGGAGTGATTTCGTGCATGCGGTCTAAAGTGCGCAAAACTGTTGATTTTCCGCATCCGGAAGGTCCGATAAAAGCCGTCACTTTATTTGGCTCAATATTAATATTTACATCTTCTACAGCAAGAAAATCACCATAGTAAATATTTAAGTGCTTCACATCAATTCGCTGACCCATTTTATGCTCACTTTCTAAAAATTTAATTCGCTTTGCTTTGTTTTATTTTGCTTTGCTTTAACTCACTTTATTTAAGATTTACTTCGCTTTATTTCGTCTTTACAGAAAACACTCGAGCCACAACTCGCCCCAAAATATTTAGCAACAACACCAACACAATAAGCGTTAAAGCTGCAGCCCACGAGCGCTCCATCGGAATTGACGTTACACAAGAAGCCGGCGCATTAGCTGGACAATTCGCAGAAAGTTTGGAATATTCTTGGTAAACGTACACCGGCAAAGTCGTCATTTGCCCATCAAATAAATTGAGATTCGTGGAAGCAATAAAGCCTGAAGCCATAAGAAGTGGCGCAGTTTCGCCAATAACGCGCGCAACCGCAAGAATACAGCCAGACACAATTCCCGGAAGAGCAGTGCGCAAAACGATTTTTGTAATTGTGCGCTGCTGAGTAACTCCCAAAGCAAGAGACGCCTCGCGCAAATCGTTAGGCACGATTTTTAGCATTTCTTGAGAAGACTTCACAACTGTTGGAATCATAAGAAGTGAAAGAGCCACAGATCCTTCAAAACCATTGATTGTGCCAGGACCAGCAAGAAGAGCAAACATAGAAAATGCAAACAATCCAGCAACAATAGACGGAATACCACTCATAACGTCAACAAGCAGATTAATTATGCGCGAAATTTTGTTTCCGCGAGCATACTCAACCAAATAAACAGCACACATTAAACCAATCGGAATTGAAATAACCATAGCTCCTAGCGTTATTTCAAGAGTTCCAATAATCGCGTGCAAAATTCCGCCGTAACCGCCAGTTCCAGTAGCATTTCCGCCCACAACGTAAGTCATGTTATGAGTGAGAAAATCAAAATTTAAACGCTTAATACCATTGATAATGGTTGTTAAAAGCAAAGAAATAAGCGGAATAAGTGCCACAACAAAAGACAAGAAAATCAGCACGCGCATAAGCATGTCTTTACGTTTGCGCGCAGCTATGTGTGAGCGAGTTGGGCGGAATTTGTTGAAGTCAATAACCGGAGCTGCAGAATTTTCTGCGCGATTTTCTACGCAATTTTCTGCGAAGACTTCAGCACCTTCGTTAGATTTATTAATTTGATGCTCCATTTATGCGCCCGCCTTTCCGGTAATTTTGCGAGCAATAAAGTTGACTGCAAAAGAAATAACGAACAAAACTAAGCCGGTTGCAATAAGCGCACTTACGCCAAGTCCGTTCGCTTCCGGATACTGCGCTGCAATATTTGCGGCAATAGTTTGATTTTGAGAAGCCTTGAAAATATTGATACCAAAAGTAAATCCAGGAGACAAAATCATCAAAACTGCCATCGTTTCACCCAAAGCACGGCCCAGCCCAAGCATAGAAGCCGACACAATACCAGACTTTGCAAACGGCAAAACAGCTAACTTAATCATCTCCCACTTCGTAGCGCCGAGCGCAAGCGCACCTTCCTGCTGCAAGCGAGGAGCCTGCTGGAAAATATCGCGAGCCATAGAAGTAATAATCGGCAAAATCATCACAGCCAAAACTAATGCAACCGTAGCAGCAGAACGAGAAGGATTAGCCGCCGGACCAGAAAATAGCGGAATCCAGCCAAAAAGTTTAGAAACCCAATCCCAGAAAGGATACATAGCTGGAACCAAAACCAATCCGCCCCACAAACCATAGATTACGGACGGAATCGCAGCAAGCAAATCAATTACTCCACTCAAAAGCGGAACAATTTTTTTAGGCGCATAATACGAAATAAACAGAGCAATACCAATTGCCACAAAAAATGCGAACAGCAGCGCGAGCGCAGACATAAGCACTGTGCCAAAAATAAGCGGAGCCACATAGCTTATAAAATCATGCGCTTTACCACCAGTAAAATCAGCAAACACATGACTTACTTGATTGTGATTTCCACTTAATAACGGCAAAGCACGAAACAGCAGAAATACTGCAACTGCTGTAAGAACAAGCAAAATTAGCATGCCACAGCCTGCAGCCACGCCTTTAAAAAGACGGTCTGCAAGATGAGTGCCAACATAATTTTTGCTATTGCTCTCAGAAATTTGAGCAGTTTCGTTTGCACTATTCGCAACTGCTTTCGCATTTTTCGTAGAACTCAATCATTCTCCTTTATAACCGATACGTTCATAATATCAGTTTGTAAAGTTTTTACTTTCCTGTTTTAACAGACTTAATCGATGCGTTAATTTTGCTTACCAAATTTTGTGGAAGTGGAGCCGTTCCAGCAGCAGAAGAAGCAGCATTCTGCCCTTCCGCGCTAGTTACGTAGCTAAGCCAAGACTTCACAAATCGAGCAGTTCCAGCATCTTTATAAACCGGGCAAGCAATATCGTAAGAAACTAACACAATTGGATAAGCACCCTTAGATTGCGTATTGTGATTAATTTTCATAACAACGCGATTAGGATATTTTGCAGAAGCGTCTGCGTCAATTTCAGAATCAGCTAAAGTTTGCGAAGCAGCTTCCGGAGAAATCTCATTGTAAGTATCCCCCACCTTCACTGCAACAGTACCGAGCTTACCGACCTGTGAAAAATCAGCGTAACCAATCGCACCATTTGCCATGCGAATAGTAGATACAACGCCCGAAGTGCCCTTTGCACCTTGACCGACACTATTCGGCCAGTTTTCAGAAAGATCATATTTCCAATCGTCCGGAGCAGCGTCTTTCACATAGCTTAAGAAATTCTGCGTTGTACCGGACTTATCGGAGCGGTGAACAACAGTAATCGGGGTGTCTGGAAGCTTTAGCTTAGGATTCTGCTTCTTGATATCGTCATCATTCCAGCGCGTAATTTTTCCGTCGAAAATTTTAGCAATCGTCGAAGCGTCCAAATTAATATGCTTGCCAGCATCCGAAACACCTTTAAGGTTGAAAATAATCGCAATTGGTGAAACATACACGGGCACATCGAAAGCCGTAGTTCCATGAGCACAAACCGACTTAGACTTTTCAACTTCGTCGTTACTCAACGCTTTGTCTGAACCAGCCCAAGCCGTGGCACCAGTCATAAAAGTGGTAACGCCAGCACCAGAACCAGTAGGATTGTAAGCAATTTTTGCACCCGAATTTTTAGATTGGAATCCTGCAATCCACGCTTCCATTGCAACCTGCTGGGAAGAAGCACCCGAGCCTTGGAAATTGCCGGAGATCTTAGTGTTTTGCGAACCTGACGCATTGGAATTATCAGCAGGAACATTGTCTCCGCAAGCAGCGCAGGTTGCACACAAGCCGAAAGTTAGCGCCGCCGCAGCAATACTGCGGAACTTAAGTGCGCTTTTAGTCGTATTAAATTTATTCATATTTGACTTATTCATATCGTTACGCATATTCTTCTTTCCTTTCGCGAAGAATTGCCTTGCGCCCCACCACATTTTCGCGTTCCTATAGCCGTATTGCGAATTGGGCGCATTTTCTTAATTAATCCCTATCTTTTTTTATTAACGCAACCATCGTAAACAGGTGGGTAAAACCTCACCGGCAAAAATAAAGTGGGTACCAAAAATGGCGGTATTTGGTGCTATATTTAACGCGACTTAAGCAAAATGAAGGTCGGCGACCACATCAGCGTGTCGAAATGCTACAAATTGCGAAGAATATTTACCGTAATTTTTGCAGCAGTGTCCGCATACTCGGAAATATCAAAAGTGTGAAAATCCTCGTATTTTGTATCCGCATTATCGCTCATTGCGCGCACAACAAGTGCAGGAACGTCGTTACGAGCAGCCACATGCAAGACTGCTGCGCCTTCCATTTCCACAGCATCCGCTTGAGTAGCTGCAATTACCTCCGCTACTTTTTCTGGCGAATCAACAAAATATCCGCCGGATGCAATAGTGCCAGCGATATGCGTGATTTTCATATCGGTAAGCACTTTACTAGCTACTTTAAGAAGATAATCATCCGAATTAAATTCGCTTGCAAATGGCTTCCATTGACCGATTAAGCGCATATCGGTATCGAGATATTTTACAGTTTTTCCAAGAACAACATCGTTCGTATGCAAATTTTTATTAAGATTTCCTGCAATACCAGAAAAAATTACGACTTGAGGGTTATATGCGTCAATAAGATATTGCACAGTTGCAGCAGCATTAACCAGACCCATTCCGCCAACAGTAGCCGCGACTTCGATTTTACTGCCATTCGCCGAGTCAAGAGTGCCGCAAGATACATCAAGACTTGCAGAGTGATCGTGAGTCACGTTTTCAAGCGCACTGGCAATATGCGCAACTTCTTCCTCTAAAGCACCAACAACAGCGACTTTCGTAATTTTCTCAGTACTAGGCATTAGCAGAATCATCCTTTTTTACTTCGCTACTTACGCATTTATCGTTATTCTTAACCAAAAACACGCATACTAAAGTCATAATAACAAAAGTCAAAGTCGCAATTTTCAGCAATGCTCCGCACGTAAAAT
This sequence comes from Gardnerella swidsinskii, assembly GCF_023277705.1. Lineage (NCBI taxonomy): Bacteria > Bacillati > Actinomycetota > Actinomycetes > Bifidobacteriales > Bifidobacteriaceae > Gardnerella > Gardnerella swidsinskii. The sequence goes on along the minus strand of NZ_CP083176.1, from coordinate 1,081,139 downwards.
CAAACCAAGGATTCACAACAGGAACATTGAAAAACGCAATAATTTGATTCTGCAGGGCAAGAAAAGCGAAAAATCCGGCTATAAGCAATACACAAACTAAAGTGCCAACAATGCGACGCCATCCGTTAGCAAAAACAAGCAAAGCAATTCCAGTTACAAACGGCATAAAAACGCTAAACCACAATGCAGAAAACGTAACAAGCGTATAACCAGCACTATGCGTGCCACGATACCATGCAAAAGCCAACAAAATAACACCAGTTGCAATCAAAGCTAACAATATATAACGCACCACCGGTAGTGCTTTACACATAAAACCTTTATTCGCATTATTCCCATTATTCGCTTTATTCAAGTCTTCGTTATACATTTCAACACACTCCCTTGTACGCAAAATATAATGCAAAAATAGGCGGCAAATACAGTAAGGAACATAAGCCAAGTAGAAATTAATTGAGATTATCTTACTACAATCTCTAAGCTCTAAGCTCTACGGCGAGTTGCTACAGATTTATCTAAAATTCTTAGCAAATTGGCAGTATCTTCCCAAGAAATACAACGATCCGTAATAGACTTCCCATATTCAAGTTCGCTAAGAGGAGCAGGATCCTGATTACCACCCTGTAAGAAGCTCTCCATCATCACGCCCTTAATACCCTGCTCACCCGCAGCCAAACGATCCGCAATCTCACGCACAACCTCAATCTGGCGACGCTCATCCTTGCCAGAATTACCATGCGAGCAATCCACAACAACACCATGCGAAGCCATGCAACCAGTACCCAAACGCAAACGAATTGAAGCCACAGCAGAAGCAACCGACGCAGCATCATAATTCGGCCCCTTACTAGATCCGCGCAAAACCACGTGACAATCAGGGTTGCCAAGAGTCTGCACAGCACAAGCGCGACCAAGATGATCAATACCAAAGAACGTATGATGCTGGCTCGCAGCTAAGCAGCCATTTACAGCCGCAGAAACAGAACCATCCGTAGCATTCTTAAAACCAACCGGCATAGAAAGACCACTAGCAAGCTGACGATGAATCTGAGACTCAGTATTACGCGCACCAATCGCACCCCAGCTCACAGCATCCGCAATAAACTGAGGGCTGGTCGGCTCCAAAAATTCAGTAGCAGCAGCCAAACCAGCATCCAACACGCCGAGCAAAGTCTTACGCGCAAGCAACAAACCCTTATGAATATCATGCGTTCCGTCAATATCCGGGTCGTTAATCAAACCCTTCCAGCCAAGAGCTGTGCGCGGCTTTTCAAAATACACGCGCATAACAATAAGAAGCTCATCTTCAAGCTCCGAACGCAACTTAGCTAAACGACTCGCATAATCAAGAGCAGCCTTAGGATCATGCACAGAACACGGGCCAACAATAACCAACAAGCGATCATCTTCGCCATTCAAACAGCTACGAATCTCATCGCGCGACTCAGCAACAATATCCTGCGCATACGGCGACAATGGCAACTCACCAAGCACCTGAGCAGGAGTTGGCAAAGGCTCCAGCTCAAGCACGCGGCGGTTTATTATGCGATCCACACCAACCTGGTCTTCCCAGCGCTGAAACTTCGCGGAATTAAGAGGGTTACGCCCCTCCTCAACTTCCTTCTTTACCGCGCGAGAAGTACGCTGCTCAGCTGTAGAAGCCATTTGTCACCATCCTATAAAAACTGTGCTTGGTGCGATCGGTGGGTGCGAGGAGAGAATCAACCTAACTTGGTGGGGTCGGTGTACGCATCTTGAAATAAAGATGCGTACACCGCCGAGCTTGCGTTGAAAGCACAACCACATTTGATGTGGTCGGTGCTTGCATCTTGAATAAAGATGCAAGCACCGCCGAGCTCACGCGAAAAGCACACTGTGCTTTTCGCAATAGTGAGCGCGGCGCTTTGGAGTAGCTTAAGCGCCCAATGCGCTTAAGCTAAGCCAAAGCGCCCATTGGATCCCACGCCGGTAATACGATTGCTGGTTCTTCTAGGGCTTTGCGATATTCTTCCGGAAGCAGATTCTTCGGCACTGCAACTTCGTACACATACTCGGTAAACCAGTCGTCACTCATCGTAAAGTAACCCTTATCTGCAATATCAGTGCCCCAAGAGTTCTCTACGCGCCAACGGCGAGTAGTCGTACCATCATCAGCAACATCCACACCAGCAAAAGCCATAGCGTGATTCATCGCAGAATCAGCAAAACGCACACGCGCTTCCTTATCCAAATCAAAATCAACGCCATAAACGCGACCATACTCGAACAAATCAGTAGCCCAAGCGCCATTCTCGCGATCCATCATAGGATGGCAATCGGCACCAAACCACACTGGAATGCCCTTCTCAACCAAAATCTTACGCACGCAATCCTTCATAAACTGGTTTGGCACGTTCAAATATTCGGTTGCGTCTCCGCCAGCAACATTACCCAAATGCTCAATAGCAATCTTCTTGCCCTTAGGATGTTCAGCTCGAGGATCGTCAACCAAGCACACATAATCCTCAAGACCAGCATTCACGTACTTCTTCCAAAACTCAACTGGCGTAATCTCACCATCGCGATGGAACTTGCCGTCGCTATCAGTCCACTCCCAATCGAAGCTCTTAGGTGGCTCACCCAAGTGAATTGTCAAAATCCTGTGACCTGCAGCAGTAGCATCCGCAATAATCGCATCAATTTCAGTGGCATTCGCATACATATGAGCAACAGCAGTATGCAAAAGCGCACGCAACTGCGTATTCATAGCACCAGTATTCTTAGAAGAAGCAGTTTCTGGGAACAAATCCTTAGGAACAGCACCATACTTCTTGTAAACATTCATAGCCATGGTCCACTGGCCGCCATCGCCCATAACGTCATGCAACAAATGCTGAATCAAACGAGAATCTGAAGGCTCACCTGCACGCACCAAAGCAGCAACATCCTTCAAGAAGTAGTTAATTCGCTCAAGCTTGTCGTAGTACATCGCATAGTTTTGAGAAAACTCAAATTCCTTCAATCCAAGGGATTTCTTCGCAATGAAACGAGCCACGTTCAACGAACTAAACAGCCAGCAACGGCCAGAACGATCCTGATGTGTTGCATCTCCGTTATCAACAATGGTAGAAAAACGACGCTGCAATAAGCGCGCACGATCATAATTACGCGCGACTTTATCAATACCAGCAGCAGTCACACCATTCATAGCTAAACGGTTTAAAGGATTTGCGTCAAAATCCTCACGCAAACCTTGTAATTTTTCATCAGTTAGAGCAGTGATTTCAGTCACAATGCTACCTTTCCTGTTAATTATCAATATTTATTTCAAATATTTATTCAAATACCAGCACATTCTAGCGTACGATGTTTAAGCCAATCTACAAATTTTACAATATTTTCTTTATTGATTATCTGTGTCTTGGTCTTCTTGAGACTCGTTAGCTTCTTCAGATTCAGCCAACGCAGCTTGAACATCTCGCTGAGCCTGCTTCGCATCTGCAGAAGATTGAGCATCCGACGAATCCTCATTATCGTCAGAAGCTTGCGCAACTTGTTGGTTTTGTTGAGCATCCCCAAAATCAAATCCAGAGAAAGCATTCGCAAACAGCGAACGCAATTCCGTAACGCGCTGCGTAATAGTTGCCTCACGATGCTGCAATTGGGTTAATCGAGTCGTCATGCCATCAAGCTCTTGCTGCGCTGCAGCTCTACGCTCTTCAACCTGAGCAGTTGCTTCCTGCATAGCTTTGCGCACAATATCAGCAGCCTGACTATCCGCAGCCTGATGCGTTTGCGCTGCATATTCGTCAGCTTCTTGATGAACAGTTTTTGCGCGAGCAACCAAAGCATCTGCTTCTTCCTGAGCTGCTCTTTCTTTCTCTTTCAAACCAGAAAGCAAGGCATTGACTTTCTTTGTAGCTTCCTCCTGTTGAGCAGCAATATCTGCTCGAATCTGCTCAACTTCTGCACTAACTTGGCTTAACGTACGCGTGCGTTCAACTTGAGCATCATCTGCAATTTCTTGAGCTTTAGCAGCAGCAGCATCCGTAATTTCGCCAGCTTTGCGCTGTGCGTCAGCCATCATCTTCGAAGCGTGTTCGCGCATATCAGCAAGCTTTTTATTTGCTTCTGCAAGAGCAGATTCAATCTGATCGTTTGTTTCAGCTTTAGCACGTGCAATCTCTTCGTTTGCAGCCGCACGCTGCTCAGCAATTTTTTGCGCAGCTTCCGACTTAAGTTGCGAAATGCTGCTTTCTTGCTGAGCGCGCTCAGAAGCCATGCGCTTCGTATGTTCTTCTTGAGTGTTTTGTAAAGCTAATTCTGCAGCGTCTTTTTGAGCTTGCACATCTTTAGCAGTAGTATCGCGCAAACGTGCAGAATCTTCTTGTGCAGCTTGCATAAGTTGTGTCGACTTTTGCGTGGCATTGGAAAGCATTGTGTCTGCTTTAGTTTGTGCTTCTTGCATTAAATGTGCAGCATCCAGTTTTGCATTGTTCAGCAAAGTTCCAGCTTGTGCTTGTGCATTCTTTTTAATTGATGCAGCATCTTGCTTAGCGCGCTCAAGCAATTGAGAACTAGTCTGCTCTGCAGATGCCAGCAATTGTTGCGCATTTGCACCTAAGGATGCAAAAGTATTTCCGCTTTTTGCACGTTTTACATTATTTTTTTCTTCTTGCAATTGCGCTTGTAATTGCAAAATTGATTCATCGCTTGAACGCACTTGTTCACGCAGACGAGAAATAGTACGCTCATAGTTTGCAAATGCTTCATTTACCTTGTCTTTATCGTACCCACGCAACGCGGTTGGAAATAAATCAGCCACCATAATATTCCTTTCACAAGCCCCCACACAGCTGCACAAAACGCTGTGCTACACCATCAGAATCAACGCTATCACTTACAAGCAAAAAACACTCGTGTGTTGCGCACGTTTTTGCTAAGCTCACACAACTGCACTTACTACCTAGCTCAAATACAGTAATGTTTATATAGCATATGCGATTATTTGTCGCGAATTACTAAAGCAAGAAGTCTACCTTCATGCGATTTTCCAGCTAAACTAGCACGTCGATGAGAATACCATAGCGGATTTTCCAAAGTGCACATTGGGTTTTGCAAATTTTGCAAACGTTCCGGCAAAGACTCGCCTTCCCCATCTACTTCGCAAATCGTGCGCAATTCCTCATCTTCCTGCAAATATTGCGTAGCTGCAGTAACTCTTGGCAAAGCGTCAACAATATTCGCAACTCCTGCGAGCGCTAAATCAATGCGTGCAGCTTCAGCAATATCAATACCAATTCCACCGAAACGCGTTTTTGTTACAGTTTGCGGATAACGTTTTTCAAAATCGCGCGCAATACTCTCACCAACTTCGTAGCAATCTCCACAAATACACGGACCGAGCACTGCTTCTATACGAGAACGCTCAGCTCCCTTTTCGCACATTGCTTCGATGACAGCATCGAGTACGCCAGCCATCAATCCTTTTCGCCCACAATGCGCTGCAGCGATTACTCCAGCTTCGTCGTCCGCAAGTAAAACTGGCAAACAATCTGCCGCAAACATTCCTAAAGCAAGCGAGCACGCAGTTGAAACTTGCGCATCCGCCTCAATTCTCAATTGCGAATCTGCAAAACCTGTTGCATCAAAGCCGTAAGAAGTATTCCATGAATCTACTACACTATCTGCGTCAAATACTTCTCTGCTATGAACTTGAGCAACAAGCGACAAATCTGCTTGCAAAGCTTTCTGCAAAGCTGCGCGATTGCTTGCTACAGCCTCCTCACTATCTCCTGCGCGTCCGCCTAAATTAAGTGAAGCAAATAAGCCTTCAGAAATTCCACCCAATCTAGTAGTAAAAACTGCATGAGTGCGAGACCCTAACGGCACTGGAATGGTTACAGGAATTGGCGTACCGTCCTCATCTTCGTGCGGCAATGGCATACCAGTTACGCTTGTTTCTTGCATTTTATTGTTTTCTTTCAGCCTAAATAAGCCAATTCTTCATTGCTTAATTGCAAATCAGAAGCTTTCAAACTATCTAAAATTGTAGCTGGTCTGTGAGCTCCAGGAATGACAAATATGTGATCGCCTTTAGCAAGCTCCCAAGCCAAAACTACTTGCTGATAGCTTACGCTATGATTTTCGGCAACTTTGCGGAATGGATCGAAAAGATGCTCGTCATAAGGATGACGGAATCCACCTAATGGACTCCAGCAAACAAAAGCAATTCCAAGCTTTTCGCAATATTGCAACGTATCTTCATTCTCTAAATGAACTGGAGAATATTGATTTTGTACTGCTACTAGCTTTTCTCCTAAAATGTTGCGCGCAATATCGATTTGCTCCACAGAAGCGTTAGAAATACCGATTTCTCGAGCCACACCTTCATCAAGCAACTCTTGCATTGCTTCAATAGACTCATTGTATGGAACTTCTGGATCTGGCCTGTGGAAGTAAAGCAAGTCAATAGTGTCAACGCCTAGAGCCATTGCAGACTCTTTGGCATGCGCAATCAAATGCTCTGGCTTACCATCCTTACCCCACGTTGGTCGCCCGTCAGTAAAGTTACGGAAGTGACCGACTTTAGTAGCAACCAAAATAGAAGATTTGTCGCCTTTCCAGCTTTCTAAAGCCTCACGAACAAGCTTTTCGCCAGTTTGTTCTTCACCACCAGAGCAGTAATATGCCCAAGCTGTGTCAATATGCGTACAACCTGCATCAAGAGCTGCGTGAATTGTTTCAATTCCCATATCGTGACCAAGATTGTTTTCTATTGTCAATGGCATTTCGCCAAAACCAATAGCGGTTGTATCAAACGAACCTAATGCGCGATGCATAACCATATTTCACCCCTATTTTGTAAGTTTTATATTTTTCGTGAGTATTTATTATTGCATTACGCTACTTTACGCGGTCACAATATTTTACTACTTTTTATATTTTATTTTATTGCACAGATTGCATAAAACATTTAAATAGCTATCTAAAAGAAATGCCTCCAAACGCAAACGCAGCTTGAAGGCACTTCTACGAATATTTATTTTTATTTAGTATCTAGCAATAATTTTGCTTTAATACTATTTGCGCAATTAATCTTCCTCAAATGGATCAAAATCGCGACGCACGCGGCGACGAGGACGCTCTGCGCGCTCTTCGCGAGCCGAACGATACTCGTCATAGTGATCGTCATCAGCTGCATAACGCGGCTTTCTATCAGATACGCGACGATTTTCTGAATCTCGACGATTTGAGCGATCTTCACGGTCGTCACGATCTGCACGATCGTCACGGTCATCGCGATTTTCGTAACGATCGTCACGGTCATCGCGCACGCGGCGACGAGGACGCTCATCAAAATCGTTATCGCTGTAACGGTTATCGCGATCTGCACGATCTGCACGACGGTCGTCTCGACGAGTGTTGCGGTCATCATAACGGTTATCGCGATCCATGTATCGGTCATTTCGATCCATGCGATCTCGATCGTCACGGTCATCGCGCATGCGGCGACGAGGACGCTCATCGCGATCTGCACGATCCGCACGGTCATGATTATCGCGATCGTCACGGCGAGAACGACGGTAATCGCCACGAGAGTCACGAGAATCGCGATCGTCGCGAGAACTGCGGGAACGATTTTCACGCACTGCTGGAGCAGAAGATTCTTGATCTTCAAAACCTGGAATAGCCAAAGAAATCTTGCCACGCTCATCTACGCTTTGTACGATAACTTCAACATTATCGCCTTCCTTCAGCACATCTTCAACAGTGTCAATGCGCTCACCATTTGCTAAATTGCGAATCTGTGAAATGTGAAGCAAACCGTCAGTTCCAGGAGTCAAATTCACAAAAGCTCCAAAGCTTGTGGTCTTAACAACCTTGCCTGTGAAAGTTTCACCAGCTTTTGGCACACGAGGATTTGCAATAGAATCGATGATTCCCTTAGCCTTCTCAGCAGCTTCTCCGCCTTCAGAAGAAATGTAAACAGTACCGTCATCTTCAATAGCGATTTCAGCACCAGTTTCTTCCTGAATTTGGTTAATCATCTTGCCCTTAGGCCCAATTACCTCACCAATCTTGTCTACAGGAATTGTGGTTGTAATAATGCGTGGAGCGAATGGACTCATCTCAGCTGGACAATCAATGCATTCGTTAATAACTTCAAGAATCGTTGCACGAGCTTCATGTGCCTGCTGCAAAGCGGCAGCCAAAATATCAGCTGGAATACCATCAAGCTTCGTATCGAGCTGCAAAGCAGTGATGAATTCAGAAGTACCAGCAACCTTGAAGTCCATATCACCAAATGCATCTTCTGCACCGAGAATATCAGTCAAAGTCTTGAAGATATGCTTTCCATCAACATCACCAGAAACTAAGCCCATAGCAATACCAGCAACTGGAGCCTTCAAAGGCACGCCAGCAGCAAGCAAAGAAAGCGTAGAAGCACAAACGGAACCCATAGAAGTAGAACCGTTAGAACCAATAGCTTCAGACACCTGACGAATAGCGTATGGGAACTCTTCGCGACCTGGCAAAACTGGAACCAAAGCCTTCTCAGCTAAAGCACCGTGACCAATTTCACGACGCTTTGGAGAACCAACGCGACCAGTTTCACCAGTGGAGTATGGAGGCATTTCGTAGTTGTGCATATAACGCTTGGTTTGTGGGCCAGAAAGTGCATCAACTTGCTGCTCCATCTTAAGCATATTCAAAGTAGTCACACCCAAAATCTGGGTTTCACCACGCTGGAAGAGTGCAGAACCGTGTACGCGAGGCACAACATCAACTTCTGCAGAAAGCGTACGAATATCGCGCAAACCGCGACCATCAATACGATAATCTTCAGTCAAAATACGACGACGAACAATTTGACGCTGCAATTCTTTAAACGCATTGCCGAGTTCCTTTTCCTTTTCGGCTTCGTCCATATCAGTGAATTCTTCAGCGATTGCAGCACGCACGCCTTCCTTAATTTCAGCGATGCGATCTTGACGAGGAAGCTTTTCAGCAATAGAAAGAGCTTCATTCAAATCAGCATGAGCAATCTCGTCAATACGAGCATAAAGTTCGTCAGTATATTCTGGGAAGAGTTGGAATTCCTTAGTTTCCTTAGCTGCAATACGCTTCAACTCATTTTGAGCATCGCAAATAACCTTAATAAATGGCTTTGCAGCTTCCAAACCACCGGCTACAACTTGCTCATCTGGCTTGGTCTGGCCATCATTGTAAATCAAATTCCAAGCATTCTTACCAGCACCAGCCTCAATCATTGCAATAGCAACATCGCCGTTTTCAATCACACGACCAGCCACAACAATCTCAAATACTGCACGCTCGCGCTCACTCCAACGTGGGAAAGCAACCCACTGGCCATCAATCAAAGCCAAACGAACGCCAGAAACTGGGCCCTCAAATGGCAAACCAGAAATCATAGTAGATGCAGACGCCGCATTCAAAGCAATAACATCGTAAGCATCATCTGGATTAATTGCCAGAATTGTTTCAACAACTTGCACTTCGTTACGTAAAGTGTGTGGGAACAACGGGCGCAACGGGCGATCAATAATACGGCATGCCAACGTTGCTTCGTTAGAAGGACGACCTTCACGACGGAAGAACGAACCTGGAATCTTTCCAGCAGCATACATTTTTTCTTCCACATCAACAGTTAATGGGAAGAAGTCGTAATTTTCCTTCGGACTAGATCCTGCAGTCGTCGTCGACAAAATCATGGAATCGTCATCCAAATATGCGGCAACAGCACCATCTGCTTGCTGAGCAAGTCGACCAGTTTCAAAGCGTAGCGTACGCTTACCAAATGAACCATTATCAATAACGGCTTCTACAGCCTTAATTTCGGGACCCTCCACGGGTTCCTCCTTTTCTTAACTTACCTAATCAACCAACATGCGTAATAACATTGACGACTTCGCATTATTACTTATATGCGAATATTTGCACTCTTTGCAACACTTGCGTTACGTCAATATTTCGTAGTGTTTTTTGTTTCGGTTACTTCAATCATCCGTATTCAGTTATACATCAATCTTTAATTATTTTTTGAATTATTCGTTAATTCTTTTTAGTTATAAATTTTAAATATTGTTCACAACACTTACCCCAAATCTGTGAATATGTGAACAATTTTTATGCGTACACGTACCTGCGTACAGCACAAAGAATACAAAAGCCCGAGCTAAGCCCGGGCTACAAGACTATCGACGCAAGCCAAGTCGTTCAATCAAAGAACGATAACGGTTGATGTCAACACGCTTCAAGTAATCGAGAAGACGACGACGATCACCAACCATGAGCAACAAGCCACGACGAGAATGATGATCGTGCTTGTGCTCCTTCAAGTGCTCAGTAAGGTCAGCAATGCGCTTGCTAAGCAAAGCGACCTGCACTTCTGGGGAACCCGTGTCACCCTCGTGCGTCGCGTATTCGTTGATAATATTCTTCTTATCTTCAGCCGTTAATGCCACGGCGTCCTCCTTAATATCACTGCGCGGTGCCACAACCTTCTGCTGTAGCGCTCTCAATCCGCGGGCGTCACACGCCAAGTCTCTATCATACAACCACTTGCAAACAACTTATTTTCGCAAAATCCAAATATTACATTGCGGTCATAAAGCCACCAAATAGCACAACTAGAATTGCTAAAACCTCAATCGCATAAAACATTATGAACGACGCCCAACTACGCGTAAGAACATTCAAAGCCGAGGTTTTAGGAACAATGACAAGCAAACCAACAAAAATGACAGCAAATACAGCTACTCCAATACCTGCAGAAATAATGCCAAGATTTGCCGCATTCGCTAAACCTGAAGCATGACCATAGACCACATACGTCGAATACCAGAAGCTCATGTTTAGCATGCATAATCCGGCAATAAGTTGTTCTAAAGCCAGAAAAACAGCAAACATTATCCGCCAAATCCAACGATGAGTGTCAATTAACGCCATAGCAAGACTTGTAAAAGCAGACACTGTGATTACCCACGAAATAAAAACAACACCTTGCGAAGATAATCCAGAGCAATGCGAAATAACCCATGAAGTATGACGAGCGGCCATAGTGCGACCAATCCAATACGGAATAACAATAGCGACAAGCAGAACGCCAAAATAAATCCACCAATTCTTTGGATTAGAATGCTTACGAGAAAAATCAGCAATCGATAAGTCTGTTTCCGGCAAACCAATGTTTACATATTCGTCAGGAATTTTGCTTTTCGAATCATCATTCTTTTTTAAAACTTCATTAGCATTGATTACACGAGCAGAACGTTTCCTAGGCTTTAGCGGAGCAAAACTTTGTGGATATTCACCATCATGCTCATCATTTAACTTCATACGTTACTTCTCCTGCCAATCTTTAATTGCCAAGCAATTTCTCAAGTTTTAACCATGCAACATTACATTACTAACTATTATTGTATGTTATAACGCAATTAACTGATAGCGTGTGCACAAAAAGTGTCAACCGTTTATGGCGACTGCTAGGCTCAAAATAACAGTTGTTTCGCTTGATTTTTAATTAACAAGCGTCACTAAATACGCAAAATTTATGACAGGACATTATGGGATTTATTCATTTTATTGTTAACCTACTCAAGGATCCACGCTCAGCTATTGCAAGTTGGATTGCAATGGGCACAGCTCCAGCATTAGGCCTTATTTTTCTCATTGTTTTTATTGAAACAGGCGTAGTATTCTTCCCATTCCTTCCAGGAGATTCACTTCTTTTCGCAGCAGGGTTTTTTGCAGCTCCTGACGCTCAAACAGGTCATAGCGCGCTTCCACTTCCACTATTACTTGCCGTAGTGTGGCTAGCCCCAATCATTGGCGATCAGTGCAATTACTTTATTGGTCATTTCTTCGGACGAAAGATTGTAGAATCCGGGAAAGTAAAAGCGCTCACTCCAGAACGAGTTGCAAAAACCGAAAAAATGATTGATAAATGGGGTCCGCTGGCAGTATTCTTGGGTAGATTCTTCCCATTCATACGCACTTTTATGCCGTTCATCTCCGGAATTTCTGGAATGCGCTGGATACGCTTCACACCATTTTCTGTACTAGGCGGTCTCGTTTGGTCGTCGCTTTTCACATTTCTTGGATATTTCTTCGGCAAGATTGATTTCGTACAGAAGAATTTTGAATTAGTAATTGTTGCAATTTTGCTTATCTCGCTTGTTCCAACTTTTATTGGTTTATACAAAGCGCACAAAGCAAAGAAAGCAGCAAAACTTAATAAAGAAAACAAATAAACTAGTATTTTAACTTACGACACTCAAGCACGCTGCACTACAAGAAATGTTGTTTTTATACAAGCTTTGTAGTACAGTGTGCAGAGTTGTCGTAAGATGATTTGTCTTAGACATTGGGGCTATAGCTCAGTTGGTAGAGCGCTTCGTTCGCATCGAAGAGGTCGTGGTTTCGATTACCATTAGCTCCACTGAGCCCACTGCATTCATTCCACCGCAGTGGGCTTTTTATTTTTCTCGCACAATGCCTGTCAAATCTAGCAAAACTAATTAGAATAGTTTACTGATTGCTAATTTTCTTTTTAAAAATAATGCTAATTCCTAATGCAGCACAAAGAATTGCTATAATTCCAGTGCCAATATAAGCCACAATTTCTATATAATTTACCGATTTTCGCTTAAAGGAATCAGCATTTTCAAAAGATTTTTCCGATTTTTTCACTTGCGAACGAGCTATCCAATCATCGTTATCGGAGCTATTGTCGGAATCATCATCTAAACCATCATCAGAACTATCAGCATCTTTACTCTCGCTATTTTTAGATTTTTTATCTGCTTCAGATTTTTTTACAAGCTTATTTGCAATAGAAACAATTTTTACATTTTTATATTGCAAAGTTGTTATATTTCCCGCATAATCTGCAGCTTTTACTAATACGTCGTGAGTAAAACCGTCTGGTTTTAGTTTTATAGATAAAACTGATTTATTCACATCTTTACCGCTCCAAATACGATTTGTTTTACCATCAACATCGATTGTTACATATTGCAATGCTATGTTATCTTTTGCACTAATACGTAAAATTTTTCCTTCTTTATTAGTGCGATAAGTAGAATTATTTTGCATATCAAACACTGTTGTGATTGGAGCAAGATTATCTACTGTAAATTGCACGGAAGCTGGTGCAAATTGCAACATTCCTTCCTTTTTGCTAACTGCACTTTCGCTACAAGAATGATTGCCTGCCTTGTCTACTGACATAATGCGCACACGATAATGAGCGTTATCGGCAAAATTCCGTTTAAAAATAGTGTAAGTCAATCGTTGCCAGCCACGATCTGTGCGACTGTTTACAGAAAAATCCTGTTTTGATAAAATCTTCTCTACACCGTCTTGCATAACACTAATTTTTGCAGGACTTGCCAGTCCGCTAGGATTGAGTTCTTCAATATGAATATCTTTAGCATTTTGCAATTGTTTACGATTCATTGCTTTAGTGGAACTATCTATACTAAATGAGGAACCGCTTCTATTTATAGAAAATTGCAACTTACCAGAAATAACATGATCTACTAAATCTTTAGCACTCCACTGAAGCTGATATACGTCATCGTCTTGAATTCCATTATAAAAACCTGCGTATTGCACACTTACGCTTTGCGAATCAGCTTTTCTAGACACAAAAGAACGCAATTCCTTAGCATATCGCATTCTTCTCAGCGAATACGTTACGCTTGCAGGTTTTAGCCAACGATCTTTTATAACTAATGTTGGAACTACAGCATGAGAATACGCTCCGCCTTGTTGCACTCCAGTAATAGAAACAGTTGGCGAAAGCGTATCAATAATGAATTTATTACTGATAGAAGAACTCGCATTACCCGATAAATCTTCAACACAATAGCGAACATCCCAAGAAGCATCCCCCGAAAAAGAAACATCAGCATACCACACGTTTGTATGCACACCATCGTTTTTAAAGCTTTTAGCTGTAAGTACCATAACCTGCTTACCATCAGCAAAAACTTTCGCAATAGGATAAGAATCGTGAAGCAAATACGAGAAAACGAACGAATCATCCTGTATTAATATTCTTGAAGCTCGATTATTACGAAAATATTTGCCTTCATACGATGCGTTGTTGTCATAACTAACACTCAAGCGAGGAGCAGTTTTGTCAATAACAATATATCTTGGACGCTTGCTATAAGAATTATCTTTTGTTAAATCTGAAGCATTCAAAACTGAATCAGGAATACTTAATATTGGCTTACGAGAGCGCAATTTGTTGCCAGAAAGTTTACTTTCATTAGAAATATAGTTAGTTTGCTTTGAAACATGAGAATTAGAGTCAACTCCTCCCCATATGCGTTTAGGATGCATTGTTACAGCAGCAAGTCTTATAGAGATATCTTGCAAATCGTATATTCCTTCTTTTTGCAATTCAACTCTTACTATTCCTAATACTCGGGGTCGGATCTTATAACGAATATTAACTAGCGACGACACCGCCTCAATCTTAGCTAAATCAGCTTTGGCACTCACTATTTGATATCTTCCAACGCTAACAGTAGCTTTATGCGCGTTCCTGATTTCCGAAGCGTCCAATCCATCAAAAGTTATAAGTAGCGAAGCAGAACGTTTAGTAAACATGTACTCGCCTTGAGTGCGAACAGTTTTCTGTTTTGTCATAACAGAAACATTTGCTATATGCAATCCTTTGGCTGCGTTATAGCTGTTTTTCGCATACGCAATAGAATTAAGTGGCAATAATGCAGCAACTATAGCAACACTAATAAATGCAATAATCCCAATATAGACACCAATGCGAGCGCAACCGCATTTAAGTCGCTTGAAAAAACACATATCCCCCAAATTTCTTTGTTTACACATTTATTCCCCCCTTTTTTATTATTTCTTTTATTTCTTTTGCAAAAAAGCTAGATTAATTTCGTCTTGAACTTTTTTGACACTGTCGATTGCGTTTTTCTTTCTACTTACAGCTTCATCATTTGACACATGCGCTTGTTTAAGAAGATATTCTGCCTTTTCGCACATTTGCTGAATTTCTTGTTTACTGGATCCACTTTCTAGGAACATTGGCAACCACGAATGAATTGATTGCAAAACTAGTTCTCCAGTATCCACGAATAAGACGTCTCCGTGATCTTTCTCAACAATTTGCATTAACTGCTGTAATTGATTCACATAATTTTTATATCTTTCTACGCTTGCACAATCTTTAGAAACATCAACAAGTTGCGCATAAGCGTCAGAAATAGCGATGTACGCGCTTAACATTTTTTGATTTGAAACAGTATGCGATATGTCATCAGAATTAGTTTCTACAGTTTGCGAAGACGTTTCATTCGCATCCTTCTCATATTTTTGAGCCTCTTGGAACCATACTTTTGCTACTCGCATACGAGATAATCGTTCTGTTTGCGAAACTTTTCCAGAAAATCCTGCAAAATAGTACCAATACGCTTTGCCTATTTCTATAGAAATATTCGACCAATCTTTATTTACAGGACGCAAGTTTTGCTCGTATTTATTAATCAAACCAACAAAACATTGCTCTTCGTTGACACTCCATTGCTGATCTGCAAGTTGAATTTGCAATAAAATTTGGAGAGGTTTAAATG
The DNA here is from genome assembly GCF_023277705.1 of Gardnerella swidsinskii. Lineage (NCBI taxonomy): Bacteria > Bacillati > Actinomycetota > Actinomycetes > Bifidobacteriales > Bifidobacteriaceae > Gardnerella > Gardnerella swidsinskii. Next base: position 1,065,519 of record NZ_CP083176.1, on the reverse strand, counting down.
ACATTTTGCTTATATATTTCTTATTGCGCATGCTATTTTGCACTTGCATTGCATGAGAAATATATCGACACGCAATATCCGAATTGCTTTCACGCTCAGCTAATTGCATGTAAGAATCGTAACTTTTATTATTTTTGCGTATTGCTTCAATTCTTTTACTACTTGGCTCACCATTAAAAGATTGCTTATTTCGATTTACAAAAGCATTCCCCACAAATAAACCTAAGCAGTTGAATAAAATTACTATAAAAACTAGCACTACAACAATTAATGCCGTAATTGCATAGCGCTTTTTTCTAGGCTTAGAACTATTTTTGCATTGTTTGCGTCGCAATACATTCGTAGAAGTGTCGCATTGTTGTGAATGTTTTTCTGTATGCTCACACGCTTCCAGTGCAGAAAACATTTCGTCGCAATCTTTATATCTATGAGATGGTTTAGTAGCTGTAGCTATTGCGAGCACAGACACTAATTGTTCTACTACTTCACGATTCTCATGAGGCAATAGTACAGCAGATTGCACGTTTGTTTTAGGCACTTCAGTTGGTAATAATGCGTAACGCAATGTCATTCCAATCGAATACACATCGCTTGAAGTAGTTGCTGCAGAGTTTTCATTCAAAATTTCAGGAGCAGTAAAAATATTAGTAGCAAATCGAGCGTCACACTGGTCTATTGTGCGTAAATCAAGCACTCCCCCGTTTGCATATAATTGCGTTGCAGCACCAAAATCAATCAAACGGACTGTGCCATCTTCTGAAATCATAACCTGAGAAGGCTTAAGATCACCGTATATAATTGGCGGATAATGCGAATGTAAATAAGAAAGTATTGAGCAAAGTTGCATACCTAAATCAAGAACAATTTCAACATTTTGCAATCCAGATTCTTCTACAATAGATTTTAAAGAACGCCCCTTTACATAATCGCGAACAGCATAAGCTCTACCATTTTCTTCAAAAAAATCAACAATTCGCGGAATAGCTGGATGATCGCATTCCTTTAAAACATTCGCTTCAGCGCGTAAGGATTGAATAATATACTGTTGATACTCTTCGTCTCCTTGCAAAAGCGTTTCTTTAACAGCCCATTGCTTGTGCAAAACGGTGTCAACAGCAAGAAAGACTGTTGAAGTGCCACCACGCCCCAGCTCACCAAGCAGCTGATAGCGTCCGCCTACACAAACCATCGTTACGCCTCCGCAATATTGAAAACTACAACTACTCATCAAATATTTCAGTTAATTTTTTGAGTAATTGAATTACAGTTGCGACTACTGTACCGATAAATTTATGCGTAAAAAAGCTTTTTATAGCATTGTGGATAAAAGCTTATAAACCTACAAAACTCACGTTTTGTAGAAGAAGTAGAAGAATATATCAGTCGATATTAGCGCCCAAAGCTAAAAGTTTGCCTCTAAAATCTGCATATCCTCGATCAATTAGCGAAATTCCGCGCACATTCGACGGACCTTGAGCAGTAAGAGCTGCAATTAAATGACTAAAGCCTCCGCGCAAATCAGGTACGTCAATATCTTGACCTGTCAACGGAGTAGGTCCGAAAATAACTGCAGAATGCTTGTAATTGCGCTGCTGGAACCTGCAAGGAAGCGAACCTAAGCATTCACGATAAAGCTGAATCATAGCTCCCATTTGCACAAGTGGCTTCGTGAAGCCAAAACGATTTTCATAAACAGTTTCATGCACAATACTCAAGCCCTTCGCTTGAGTAAGCGCAACAACAAGAGGCTGCTGCCAATCAGTCATAAAACCAGGATGTACATCGGTTTCAATAGCAACAGGATGCAAGTCCCCACCCGGATGCCAAAAACGAATTCCTTTATCTGTAACATCAAACTGTCCGCCAACTTTACGGAACACGTTTAAGAAAGTCATCATTTCTGGCTGAGTTGCGCCCTTAATAAACACATCTCCGTGTGTTGCAAGAGCAGCAGAAGCCCAAGAAGCTGCTTCAATGCGATCAGTTAATGACGTATGAGTGTATCCTTGAAGCTCTTTTACTCCTTCAATACGGAAAGTACGGTCAACGTCTACAGAAATAATCGCACCCATCTTTTGCAAAACAGCTACCAAATCCATGATTTCTGGCTCAATTGCAGCTCCGGAAAGCTCTGTACGACCTTCTGCAAGAACCGCTGCAAGCAAAGTCTGCTCGGTTGCACCGACAGAAGGATAAGGCAAATGAATTTTAGTGCCATGTAAGCCATTAGGTGCAGTAATATGTATACCATCCTCATGATCTTTATCTACATTTGCACCAAGTTTACGCAACGTCTCAAGATGAAAATCAATTGGACGACCACCAATATTGCATCCTCCAAGCGCAGGAATAAACGCTTCTCCAAGACGATGAAGAAGAGGACCAGAAAAAAGAATTGGAATACGAGACGAACCAGAAAGAGTGTCGACGTCAGCTACATCTGCGAGCTGCACTTTTGTGGCATCAATTGTCACAATGCCTTCAGGCCCATTAACCTCAACGTCAACACCATGCAAACGCAACAGATCAGAAACTACATGAACATCGCGAATTTCAGGAACGTTTTTTAGAACAGACTTACCTGGTGCCAACAAAGCTGCAACCATAGCTTTGCTAACAAAGTTTTTTGCGCCACGCACTTTAATAGTGCCATTAAGCGGCTTACCACCTTCTACATGCAACACATCTGCAGCGTCAATGCCACTATTGTTGTTCTGTTCAGCCGTATTGTGTGCGGACACATTTACCTCTTTCGTTCGCGCTAAAACACTATTCACTATAATACCGGCATATTTGCCAACGCGCTCATGCAATCTATTAAAACTGATTAAATTAGCGCGTAGATCGTTGACGCCATCGACGAATCAATCTAGTAAGCAATGATGGTTTACGCAATAAATCTACTTCTGGCAATTCATGCTCAGACTCAGCTGTAAGAGCATAAGTATAGGCTTTTTTGGAAGAAGGTTTGCCAACAAGATTCCCAAATTCAAGCATTTGCGTACGCGGTTCAAACGGATGACGAATATCAAATTCGAGCAAGCGCACGCCTCTTTTAGCAGGTTCAGGACCGTAAGATCCAAAACCACATGTAGGAGTAGCAACAAATAGCATATTACTCTCGGGATCTTTAGCTGCGAAAGAATTGCGGTGATCGTGACCGGCAATTAGCGCAAAAGCTCCGGCATCAAGCAAAGCAGCATATTCGCCACTATCGACGTCAGGGCAGCTAATTCCTTCACCTAAATACCCATCTGGCAGAACATGTTTTTCGTCAAGAGCATAATAGCGGCCAGCAAAAGTACGATACCCCTCGATAGCATGTTCGCGCGCAGCAAGTTCTTGCGGAACTTCGCGAAGAACACGATAATATTGCGGCAATGGAAAATGCTGAAAAACGCAAATATGCTCAGGCAAATAAGAAGAAAGACCAGAAATAAACTCGATAGTTTTTTTAGAAGGGCTACCATAGCCGCCTGATTTAGCATAATCTCCAGAATCAACTAAAACTATTGAAAAAACAACCTTTTCATGCTTTTCATCCATAACAGGCAAGGCAAAAGTACCAGGCTCGCATGTAAAAATAATCTGCTTTGGCAACACACATTTTGTCGATTGCATAGCACTTGCAGAAGATGTACTAGAAGCACTACGATTCATGCAACATGGAAAATCTTGATATATCTTATCAAGCTCTTCATTATTTAGACCGCACTGGAAATCATGATTACCATAAGTAACAACCCATGGAATACTGCGATCTTCTAGTGGCTTCATTAACTTAGCAACGAATTCATGCACTTTATCAACCAATTGCTTCTTATCAGAAGACGAAATATTGGAAGATTCCTGCCAGCGTCTACGCTGAAAAGTTTTTGCAAATACTTTTTCATAACCTGCAATCTGGTTTCCGCTAAAAACTACAAGATCTGGTCGCACAGCATCGCAAGCAGAAGCAATAAGTCGAATGGTGTCTTGTGAAATACGTAACCCATCTTGAACATCTGCACACTGAAGCACTCGGAATTTACCAGAAAGATGGAACTGCAAACGTCCTAAACGCGCCGAAACAGATAAAGGAAGTGCCGCAGATGCATTAGCTTCGGATTGTGCAGAATCAGTCATACTTTAAGCATACGGCAGATATGCCGCGACTCACTCAATTTTGTTCGCAAGTTTACATAAATTATTTACATTCAAAAATACTAAATTAAGCAAATACTGATAAGAAATAACCCAAAAGCGATAAAAACGTGCAATTTCAGTAAAATAGTTACAAATTCACAGACAATTCACAGGTAATCGCATTACTGCACTCAGCATAAGGTGGTTATTATATATACATCAAAAGGAAATAAACTACAAGCAAGTAGTTGAATTTGACTTTAATAACTTAAACCTCTCTTCTTCTCTTCTTTCTCTAACCCCGGTCACGCACCGGGGTTTTTGATTTTAAGGCTGCATAAGAAGCGTGCGGCAAGCGTAGTAAACGGGATAAGCGTGTACAAGCGCGGTAAACGGCAAAAACTGAGCACGCATGTAAAGAAACTGCCGTTTCATCGCCTTAATCCGACAAAAACTTTACAGCCGCGTAAAGAAACAGCCGCGCGCTGAGGCAAATCGCAGGAATACAGATAGATAACAAAAAAGCCCTCGTTCTACGAGAGCTATTCGCTGGGGTACCTGGACTCGAACCAAGAATGGATGAACCAGAATCACCTGTGTTGCCAATTACACCATACCCCAATTGGCAGGCTTCGCGGCTCTTGGGACCGTTCCGTCTTCGTACCCCCGACCGGATTTGAACCGGTGTTGGCGCCGTGAGAGGGCGTAGTCCTAGACCGCTAGACGACGGGGGCTTTCATTTATCAGCTACGCCTCTTGACGCAACAAATAGCGACTTTACAACATAACAACTCAATACGCAACCGCGGCGTGTCGAAAATATATTAAACGAAACATAAAACAAATAAAAAGGTGGAAACGTGGCAATAGTGCCACGTTCCCACCTTGTTCAAATTTTATTTGAGCTTATAAATTATTGGTGATTTACAAATGCTCACGCAATCCAGCTAAACGCGCCAAAGTCACGTCTTTGCCCACGATTTCCATGGACTCAAACAGTGGCGGAGAAACGCGACGGCCAGAAAGTGCAACTCGCACAGGACCAAATGCCAAGCGCGGCTTGTAACCAGCTTCCTCAACAAGCTTCTTATTCAAAAGCTCATGCAAGGAATCAGTGTGCCAATCAGCGGCATCAACACCCTTCAAAGCAGCGAGCGCAGCGTCAAGAACCTCGCCTGCAGATTCCTTCAACTGTTTACGAGCGTCGTCATCTGGAGCAATGTAGCCATCTTCGCTTAACAGGCTTCCAACCATTCCAGCGACTTCACCAAGCAAACGCACGCGAGGCTGTACAAGAGGAGCTGCAGCTGTGAGTACTTCACGCTCGCGGTCAGTTAACGCATCCCAATTATCTGCGCTAACTACGCCATCCTTATGCAAGTAAGGCACAGAACGATTCAAGAAATCTTGCGGATCGAGCATACGAATATGCTCAGCGTTGATGGAAATCGCCTTGTCTAAGTCAAAGTGTGCAGGATTTGCCTTAACGTCTCGCACATCGAACTTTTCAATCATTTCGTCCATAGTGAACACGTCACGATCAGGAGCGATCGACCAGCCAAGCAAAGCCAAGTAGTTCAGTAAGCCTTCTGGAATAAATCCGTTATCTCTATGCAAGAACAAGTTGGACTCAGGGTCTCTCTTGGAAAGCTTCTTCTTACCTTCGCCCATAACGTAAGGCATATGGCCGTAAAGTGGAGTTTCCTTAGCAATGCCCATCTCCATAAGGTAACGGTAAAGCACAATCTGACGAGGCGTGGAGCTAAGAATATCTTCACCGCGCAAAACAACGTTCACATCCATTAACGCATCGTCAACAGGGTTTGTAAGCGTATAAAGTGGATCGCCATTCGGGCGCACAATCACATAATCTGGAACAGATCCAGCTTTAAAGGTGATTTCGCCACGAATTAAATCGTTAAAAGTAATGTCTTCATTTGGCATCTTCAAGCGAAGTGCAGGTTTGCGACCTTCGTCGCGGAAAGCTTGCTTCTGTTCTTCCGTAAGATTGCGATCGTAGCCATCGTAACCAAATTCAGCAGGACGACCAGCAGCAATATTACGCTCCTTAATTTCTTCAGGAGTAGAGAAGGATTCATAAGCGTATCCTGCTTCAAAAAGCTTTTGTGCTACGTCTTTATAAATTTCCATGCGCTGGGACTGGCGATACGGTCCGTTACCTCCACCAACATCAATGCCCTCGTCCCAATCAATATTGAGCCAACGAAGAGCCTCAATAATCTGCTGGTAGCTTTCCTCACTATCGCGCTCATTATCGGTATCTTCAATACGGAACAGCAATTTGCCGTGAGTATGGCGAGCCTCCGCCCAGTTAAATAGCGCGGTACGAACCATACCTACGTGAGGTGTACCGGTTGGCGAAGGGCAAAAACGCACGCGAACATTCTTTGGAAGTTCAGGCTTTGCGGATTTTGTTGCATTATTAGCAACTTCTTGAGTTTCCTCGATATCAGTCATAGGTTCCATTGTGCCGCGCGTTACGGACGTGCAGCATTCGCATCAAACATAAGTCAACCTAAAAACTAATCAAGCGCCTGCGTAGATTCTTTATTACCCTCAACGTGCGCAAACTTCGCAGCAAGAGCCTCGCGGGACTTTCTATCATCCTCTTCTTTTGCGAGCTTCTTCGCAACTTCAGGATCCCACAGCACGTCTTCACGATGCTTTTCCCACTCTGAAATAAGCAGCGGCGAAATAAAATTGACCAACGCACTTATATCACAATTACACTTATCACTAGAATTGCGCACACAATCAACAATCTCACGCCATTGAGCATCCTTGAACATCATTCGCGGCAAACCAGCACACTCACATATTTCGTTAATATATAAGAAGATTGGTAAAGTTTCGCAAATCTCGTTAGTTTTTTTAATTAGATTTGTTAATAAGCTTAAAACTACAATAATTTTTTGCGTTTCCAATGATTTATTTTCATAACAAGAAACCATTTGTTTCGCATAATTAATTGCAAAGTCGATATTGTTAATACTCCAATTACCTTCAACATTTAACGTATCGGCTGCTGCATTTATTGCATTAGAATCTTCGGCAGAATGAGATGCAATCTTACTAAAAATAGAATTTATATTATTACTATTTTCTAGTATTTCTTCTTCTGGTTCATCATAGTTAGGCTCATAGCATGAATCCATATTGTCGTAAGCATCGGCGGCAGCAAGTAGCGCGTCTACTATTTCTTGCGGACGTCCAGGAATTTCATCCGCGCCTTCATACACAAATTCAGCATCCGGAACGGTAACGTCAAGATTCGTGAGTATTCGTGCTATTGCTCGCATTGAGCGCACCTCAAGATTTTCCGCATATTTTGCGTCGTTATCTAAGTGTCGCGCTTCCGTCAATGGCCATAATTCTGTTAGTTTTGCGGCAGATTGCGCTGCATCATTCAGCATTAGCATACTTTTTTCATTATTTTTAATATCTTCAGAATCTTTGACAGAATCAACAGAATTAACCATTTCAATGCTCCTTCGCATTATATGTTACTTACTTCACTCGCCCAGCAGGATCAACATACGTAATTGAAAGCACACGCAAAGTCTCACAATCGTAAGTAATAGAAGTAATCGAAGCTAAAGCCGTGTGACGAAGAAGCATATTATGTTCAGCGTGACCGGTTTCCAGTAGGTGTCTATAAGACCAGATTGGCGACTCATGAGTAACTGCAACGATTTGCTCACCAGGATGCTTACGAACCTGCTCGCGCACAAAATCACCAACGCGAGTAGCAATACTGCGGTAGCTTTCTCCCCAACTTGGCTTCCACAAATTCGCAACAAGCTTCCAATTGTCGTTTTTCCACAGCGCGCCTTCACCGTAGCCTATGCGTTTTCCGCGGAAATTATTTCCAGCTTCAATTAAGCGTTTATCTAAAATAATGTCGCTTTCTTGAGATTGCGCAGAATCTTCATCACAGTGCGCTTTTACATAGGCAGAATCTGCAATATTGCGCAAAGCATTTTCGATTTCACGCGCTGTTTCACGAGTCCGCTCAAGAGGAGACGAATAAATTGCAGTAATTCCGCGCATTTGCGGAACAGTGGCAATATATTTTGCTGTAGCTTGCGCCATCCTCACTCCGCGAGCCGAAAGATGAAATCCAGGAAGACGCTCATACAACACGTGATTTGGATTATCAACTTCTCCATGACGCACAAAATGAATTGTCGTAGCTGGCATTGCGTTCTACTTTCTGTTTAAAAGATTAAACCAATTACTTGCGGTTTTTTGTATGATTAAGCGACCACATTCCCAAGCGGTGAGCAAAACTCGTATCTTCTTGCGCAACATACCCAGGCTGTTGAGATTTAGTATCATCGAGCAGCCACTTTCGTATAACAAAATTCCACACAGCAACAACAACAGTAGCTACAAGTTTTCCTATATTTGTGCGCAAAACGTATACTGCAGATCCGCGTAAGCTTTCAACCATTCCTAACGTACTAGCCCAAATAATCAAATCGTTTATAAGCAAACCTATAACTGCGGAAATAACAAAAATCAGAAGCTCCATCCACTTTGCCATATCTTCACGATGTTTAAAGACGTATTTCATACTGGCAATATAGTTGAAGATAAGTGAGATTACGAAAGAAATCGTACCCGCAACCACATTATTTAAGTGCGCAAGCATTAATAAATTGAGTAACGCAACGTCAATAATAAGGGCAATAATGCCAACAATTCCAAACTTTACAACCTGTTCAATAAGCTTTTTCATAATATCCATTAAACACGCGGCTGCTAACAAATAACATATAATTGTTACGTAATAAAGCTTACCAAATTTAGCAAAGGAGCGATTATGCCAGTTATTCATACTCATGTTTCTGTAAGCACAACACCTGCCCAGCGCGACGCATTAAAAGCTGCTTATGGCAAAGCAATTAGCGCAGTTCCAGGAAAAAGCGAGCATTGGCTCATGTGCCCATTCGAGGACAATATGCCGATTTATTTTGCAGGAGACAATACTAAGCCTGCAGCTTACGTTGAGGTGAACGTGTTTGGTTCCAGCGTGCCAGGGTCTGCTTGGGAAAAGTTAACTGAGCAGATTATGGCAGCTTTAGAGCGAGAGCTTGGGATTCCACAGGATCGCACTTATATTCGTTACACTGCAACTACTGACTGGGGTTGGAACGGCGGCAACTTCTAGGCGCAAGTCGCAAGCCTCAATTAGCAAGTCGCATAAAATCGCCATATCTTGTTACGTAAAATACGCATCAAAATATGGCGATTATTATGACGTCTACGCGACGCTACAAAACTTTAGGATTGCTCACTAAAATTAGGTTCGTCAACAGTAGACTTAGCGGATACAGCGAAGTCAGCAGGCTCGTTAAACTCAGCATCGCTTGAAGAATAATAATCGTCGCTAGCAACACTGCCTTCAAGATCTGGACCAGCAGCTAGACGAGCCACCTCTTCCATGTCCTTGTTTTCAAATAAAACCATGCGGACATAACCAACAACAAATCCAACAACAGCAGGGCAAACCCACGCCATGCCAAATTCTGAGAACGGTAGCCAGTTTTGAACAACCACCAACATATCGTTCATATGCAATGCACTGCGTAAAGCTTGTGGCAAACTATTCAAAAAATCATATACCGCTGCAACACCAGTAAAACCAAGCGTCCAAGCGTACACGACTTTGGAATTTCCAAAAAGTCGACCGCACAAAGCCAAAAGAATCAATACGATTGACAGTGGATACAAGAACATCAATACTGGAACTGCATATTCGATGATTGTGCTCAAACCAAAGTTTGCAAGGCCAAACGAAACAAGCGTAATCAACACAGACCAAACGCGATAGCTAGGACCCTTAGGGAATAACTTAGAGAAGGTTTCCGAGCAGCTTACAATTAAACCAACTGCCGTCTTTAAGCATGCAAGAGTAACAGTTGCAGCAAGAACAAGCAAACCAACGTTTCCAAGATGGTAGCGTGCAACTTGCGCCAAAGTTACGCCACCGTTTTCAGCAGGCTTAAACAGTGCACGGCTACGCACACCGACAACAACAATTGCGACGTAAATCAACGCCATAAGCAAGCAGCTAAAGAATCCAGATCGCACAGTATTCACTGCCACATCTTTAGGGTCTTTTACGCCAAAGGATCGAATAGTACTAACAACTATAATGCCAAAAGCCAAGCTAGCTAAAGCATCCATTGTATTGTAGCCATCTAAGAATCCTGTAAAGAATGATTCATTAACATACTTCCCTATAGGAGCAGCATCCGCAGAAGCGCCGCTTACAGGAGAAAACAGTGCAGTAAATACCAGAATACCTAAGAAAACCAGGAATATCGGCGTAAGAACTTTACCAACCCATGTAAGTATTCCGCTAGGCTTCATAGCAAAGAAGAATGCTAACGCGAAGAAAACCACAGAGAACAAGAACAAATACAATTGACCGTTTCCGTCTTGTGGAATAACGCGCTCCAAACCAACAGTGTACGAAGTTGTTGCGCAACGAGGAATTGCAAAGAATGGTCCGATTGTTAAATACAGCACACAAGTAAAGAACATGCCGTATTTTCTGCTCGGCTTACTAGAAAGTTCAAAAAGACCGTTTGCACGACTCATTGCAAGAGCCGTAACACCAAGCAATGGCAAACCAACGCCAGTAACAATAAAGCCAATTGTTGCAGGCACGAAATTAGTTCCTGCATTAGCTCCAAGGAACACAGGGAAAATCAGGTTTCCTGCGCCAAAGAACATACCAAACAACATGACCGCCACGTACGCTGACTCAATAATGGTCAAGTTCCTTTTTTTCGGGGCACTATCTGTGCTGACACTTTGTGTTGTGACGCTCATGCTTACACCTCCCATAAGGATAAATTTGTATTTACATACTATTCAGCTAAATCTCTTACTTTGTAATTTTGTGGATTTAAAGCAAAAATAATATTAGAGGGTATATTAATAAATTGCATGTACTTAATCGATAGAAACTTATAATTCGTGCGTGTCTCTAATAAAAAATAAAAAAGGACGCTGGCAAGCTACCAACGTCCTATGTAATCAAAAATGCTCTATAGCTTTGCTCTAAATCTTATATAAAATAAGCAAAATCACATCTTTTCTGGAGCAGAAACTCCAAGCAAATCAAGACCAGTTGCAATAACTGTGCGCACAGCAGCGTTAAGCTTTAAGCGAGCTGCAGCACGAGCTGGCTCTGGGCACTTTGCAATGCGCTGAGCTTCACGCTCGGCTTCTGGCAAACGATTTTCAGGGTCAGTTAACTCCATTGGTACAACACGCTCAAGGTTGTACCACTTGTGGTAACTTGCTGCCAAATCCTCAAGGTAATGCGCAACTCTGTGAGGAGCGCGCAAATCGCCAGCTTGAGCCAAAGCAGCAGGCCATTGAGCCAAAGCAGCCAACACTTCGCCGTCAGCCTCGGTATTAAGCAAGCTTAAATCAGCGCCATCTTGCGTAATTCCAGCGTCAGCCGCATTGCGAGCCACATTGCAGCTGCGTGCGTGAGCGTATTGCACGTAGTACACAGGATTATCGTTGCTGTGAGAAGCAAGCAAATCCAAATCAATATCAACGCTTGTGTTGTAGTCGGTGCGAGCAAGCGAGTAGCGCGAAGCGTCAACGCCAATTGCATCAACTAAATCGTCAATCGTAATAACGTTTCCAGCACGCTTGCTCATGCGCACAGGCTTACCATCTTTCATAACGTTTACAAGCTGACCAATAAGAATCTGCATGTTTTCGCCTGGCTTGTCTCCAAAAGCCGCGCACATTGCCATCATTCGGCCAATATATCCGTGATGATCCGCGCCGAGCATGTAGATTGCTACGTCTGCAGGATTCTGCTCGCGGTGACGCTTGTTGCGATAGTACGCAATATCAGCAGCAAAGTAAGCGTAGTTTCCGTCGGACTTAATAATTACGCGATCCTTGTCGTCGCCATGCTTAGTGGATTCAAACCAAGTTGCGCCGTCTTTTTCGAAAATATCTCCACGCTCACGCAAGTCTGCAATAGCGCGCTCAACTTCGCCATCCTCGTACAGGCTGTTTTCGTGGAACCACACGTCGAAACTAACACGAAAATCGCGCATAGACTTACGAATTTCCGCAAACATCATTGGAACTGCGCGCTTGCGGAACTCTTCGCGCTGCTCGGAATCGCCTTCGCCAAGAGGCAATCCTTCCTCGTCTTTTCCAAGATCAATTCGAGGTAAGGAAAGAACATCAACGCCGTCTGCTTGCGCTTCTTTTATAACAGCGTCCGCAATTTCGTTAATATACGCACCTTTGTAACCATCTGCAGGCGTTTCTTCGCCGTGAGCTGCAGCAACTAAAGACTTTGCAAAACGGTTGATTTGCTCGCCATGATCGTTGAAGTAGTATTCACGCACAACTTTTGCGCCGTTCGCTTCCAAAACTCGAGCCATGGAATCACCAACTGCAGCCCAGCGAGTTCCACCAATGTGGATTGGACCAGTTGGGTTTGCGGATACAAACTCAAGATTCAAAGTTTTGCCGCTCAAATGCGTATTCTTGCCAAAAGCCGCACCCTGCTTTAAGACTTCGTCTACGACCGCCGCCGCAGAAGCAGAATCAAGCGTTATGTTAATAAAGCCAGGACCTGCAACTTCTACAGACGCAATACCTTCTGCTTCTTGCAAACGCTCGGCAAAAAGTTCAGCTAAATCGCGAGGCTTCATACCAGCTTTTTTAGCGAGTTGCATAGCAACATTCGTAGCCCAATCGCCGTGTGCGCGATCTTTTGGCCTCATAACTGCAAGTTTTTCGGCAGCAGGAATCAAATCTTCTGTTAGATTGCCAGCTTTACCGCTTGCTACTAAATCTTTAGCAATTTTTTCAATTAATTCACTTAAGCTTTCTGGATTCATGGTTTACAGTCTAGCGTTACCGCGCGATGCTTCGCGATTACAACCCATTGGATTGCATTATTCTGAGTGTAAGGTAATATATGTTTTACATGTTTTACATTGGAGATTAAAAATGGTCGCAACAATTACAGGATTAAGAGTACCCTCTAACGTTTTAGATCGTTATGATCAGCTCGCTAAAACCACTCACCGCACCCGTTCATTTTACATGAATCAAGCACTAGAAGCTCAAATTGATGAACTTGAACATGAATATGGTCTAATGGCAGATATTGAAGCATACAAACGTGGAGAATTAGAAACATCCCCACTCGACGACGTGGTGAAGCGCCTTGATTTGGAAGATTAATTTATCTAAAAGAGCTGAAAAACAGCTAGGGAAAATTGACAAAACGATTGCCAAGCAAATCGTTAAGGAGCTTCGCGAAATTAGCAATCTCGACAATCCTCGAATCAGAGGCAAGGCACTAACTGGCAACTATTCGGGATTTTGGAGATATAGAGTAAGGGATTACAGAATAATTTGTGCAATTGAAAATAATGTACTGACCGTTTTTGTTGTGGATATTGACCATCGCAGCAGGATTTATAATAAGTGATTATGCTTAGTTCTTAAATACACAAAAAGCGCTGGAGTCGAAGATTGACTTCCAGCGCTTTTGTTTTGCGATTCATTATTTTCGATTACTTGCAACTACTTCTTTTTTGCAGGAGCTTCGCCGAGTTCGCTTTGAGCAACTGAAACGTTTACGTTAGCTGCATCAGATTCTGCAGAATCAGAAGCAGATTCAGATTCAGAAGCAGAAGCAGAAGAATCTCCAGCAACTGCAGCCTTAACAGCGTTAAGTTTTACTTCTCCAGTAACGCGACCAGCTTCAGCAACGTCATCCAAAGTCTCCTCAACAGCCTTGTAAGCGTTTTCTGCAACGTTCAAAGTTACTTGCAAAATAGGAGTCTTCATAGAAACTTTTGCTTCAGACTTAATCTTGCGCAAAGTAGCCAAAGCTTCACCCGCGTAAGCCAAAGTGTCTGCAGAAACTCCGTTTGCAGCAGACTCATACGCCTTAGCGCATGGCCAGCTAGCACGATGCACGGATCCTTCGCCGTCATGCATCCAGCTCCACACTTCTTCAGTAGCGTAAGGCAAGTAAGGAGCAAGCAAGCGAGCCAAAGCATCGAGTGCAAGACCAAGAGTTGTGCGAGCAGACTTCACAGCAGCTTCACTTGGAGTGCGTCCAGTGGATTCTGCAGTACCGTAAGCACGATTCTTTGCAAGCTCAATGTAATCGTCACAGAACTCCCAGAAGAATGTTTCGATTGCTTCCAAAGCCTTAGAATGCTCGTAAGATTCAAGCGCATCAGTCGCAGTACGAATAACGGATGCAAGCTTTGCCATAACAGAGCGATCCAAAACTTCCGTAACGTCTGCAAAATCCCAATCCGCGCTAGCAGACTCAAGAACCTGATGCTCATCATCTTCGCGACCAATTGCGAGCGCAAACTTCGTAGCATTCAAAAGCTTAATCGCTAAACGTCGACCAATCTTCATTTGACCTTCGTCGTAAGTTGCATCCAAGCCAAGTTTTGCAGAAGTTGCCCAGTAGCGCACAGCATCCGCGCCAAACTCTTCGATTGGTTTATTTGGCACAACCACATTGCCCTTAGATTTAGACATCTTCTTATGGTCAGGATCAAGAATCCAACCAGAAAGCGCAGCATGCTTCCAAGGCAAGCAGCCGTTTTCAAGATGCGCACGATCAACAGTACTAAACAGCCAAGTACGAATAATATCCTGGCCTTGTGGACGCAAATCCATTGGGAAAGTAGACTTAAACAAAGCTTGATTTTCCTCACCTGGCTCTTCCCAACGGGTCACAATTTGCGGAGTTAAGGAAGATGTTGCCCAAGTGTCCATAATGTCTTGCTCAGCAGTAAAGCCGTTTGGCTGGTTACGCTGAGATTCGTCGAATCCTTCTGGCACATCGATAGTTGGGTCGATTGGCAAACGGTCTTCGCTAGGAGTCAAAGGATGCTCGTAATCCACTTCCCCATTTTCATTTACTGGGTACCAAAGTGGGAATGGAACGCCGAAGAAGCGCTGGCGAGAAATAAGCCAGTCACCATTCAAGCCGTGAACCCAATTCTCATAGCGCACGCGCATAAAGTCTGGGTGGAAGTTAAGTTCCTTGCCGCGCTCAATAAGCTCAGCATTCAGCTTTTCGTCCGTACCGCCGTTCTTTAAGTACCACTGGCGAGAAGTGACGATTTCCAAAGGCTTATCGCCCTTTTCGTAGAAGTTCGTCATACGCTTTGTTGGCTTTGGTTCGCCTTCCATATCTCCAGCTGCTTGTAAAGCTTCAACAACTTCCTTACGAGCAGAGAACGTGGTTTTACCAGCAATTTTCTCGAACATTTCGCGGCCGGACTCGTCCGTAATCCAATCAGGAGTGGTCATAACGATGCGGCCGTTGCGCTGAATAATTGGTCGAGTTGGAAGATTCAAGTCACGCCACCACTCAACGTCGGTTACATCACCGAAAGTGCAGCACATTGCAATGCCAGCGCCCTTGTCCATTTGAGCAGCAGAATGCGCCAAAATTGGAACTTTCACTTTAAACAGTGGAGAATAAACTTCCTGACCAAAGTACTTCTTATAACGCTCATCTTCTGGATTTGCAATCAAAGAAGTGCACGCAGCAAGCAATTCTGGGCGCGTAGTTTCAATGTAGATTGGCGTACCATCTTCAAAACGGAACGCAATCTTATGGTAGAAACCAGGATATTCGCGCGATTCAAGCTCAGCCTGAGCAACAGCAGTCTGGAATGTAACGTCCCACAAGCCTGGAGCATCTTTCTGATACGCTTCTCCGCGAGCAAGATTGCGCAAGAATGCTTTTTGTGCAACTCGGCGAGGCTGCTCACCAATAGTGTGGTAAGTTTGCGACCAGTCCACAGAAAGACCAAGCCTACGCCACAAAGCTTCAAAAAGCTTCTCGTCCTGAGAAGTTAAGCGTTCGCAAAGTTCAATAAAGTTCTGTCGGCTTACAGGAACCTGATCTTTTGCCTCAATCTTCTTACCTTCAGTACCTTCAAAAGGCGGCTTAAAATCAGGGTCATACTTCAACGAAGTATCCACTCTAACGCCGTAATAATTTTGTACTCGGCGCTCTGTTGGCAAGCCGTTATCGTCCCAACCCATTGGGTAGAACACGTCAAAGCCTTGCATGCGCTTATATCGCGCAATGACATCCGTATGCGTGTAAGAGAATACGTGACCTACGTGCAAGTGACCACTAACGGTTGGAGGTGGAGTATCGATAGAATATACGGCCTTACGGTCGCGAGAATTATGGAATGCGTAAGTCTTAGCTTCGTCCCAATTACTACGCCACTTGTCTTCAAGACCATCAACACCAACCTTGTTAGGCAATGGTGTTAAATGTGCGTGTTTTACTGCGTTATTATCCTGTTCACTCATGAACTGAATATTAGAAACTCAGCGCGACAACGCAAATCTTACGCTTTTCTATTTCACCACTATGCTCTGCAATGGCAGAAGCTGATCCGTCATATTTTTCGTATAGCCGCTTACATTAGACTTTACAGCCATAATGCTCTTTCGAGCATATAACCAGTGAGCTGCAGCATTATTGCTTACTTCGCGCGCATATGCACGAGCATTTGCCTCATATTCGTTTGCATTCTTAGAATGAACCGCATCGGTCCAAGCTTGTTGAGCACGCGCGTCTTGCAAAACGAACGGAGAACCGCTTTCTGCAAACATGCCTTCATCTAAAGTACGATTGCTCGTAGTAAGCGCAAGATCATACTTACCTTCACTAATACGCTTACGCATAGTTTGTTGATCAACTTCTTCAAGATTGACCTTAAAACCGCTCACGGAACTAATCTGTTTTGAAAGCTCGCCCCCAACTCCACCTTCGCCCTGTGGAACAAGAAAATTAATAGTTCCTAAATAGCTTGCGCTAAAGTAATGGAACAAAGGAGCAGCTTTGCCTGGATTATAAGGATACAATCCATTTAAATCTTCATAACCAGTTGAAAGAGGGTCAATAGGTCCTCCTACTGGAACACCACCATTGCCATCAGCTGCAAGTACAGTTTGCGCATTCAAAGCGTATCTCGCAGCTTTACGAGCCTGCTCATCGCAGAAAATCGACGAAACTGTTGTATTTATTGCAATAAATCGCACTCTTGTGCTCTGACCCTCTACCATTTGCGTATTAGCAACAGCAGCAAGACGCTTATTTTCGTTACCTTCAAGCGGAACTGCCATTTGAATATTGCCCTTTTCCATTGCCTCAGCTAGAGCAGTATCGCTATTGAAATATTGCAAAGTAATACTTGCACAAGAAGCAGGGGTTCCCCAATATTTATCGTTGCGAAGTAATACTAAAGAATTGCCTTTATTGTAGTCACTTACAGTGAAAGGACCTGTGCCAAGAGCAGCACTTGCATAGTCGATCATCGATTTTGTGTCATAGACAATGCCAACACGTCCAGCAAGACGACGTAGAAGTAAAGCATCTGGATTATTAAGTGTAATTACTAAAGTGTAATCATCCGGATTATTAACAGTTTTAATATTTGTAAGTGCACTATAACCAGGATAATTATTTGTGATGCCTTGTTTCAAAGATTGTAATACGGAATTTGAAGTCATCTCACTACCGTTAGAGAAATGCACACCTTGACGCAAATTAAAACGATATGTTAAGCCGTCTTTCGAAATATCCCATGACTTCGCGAGACCTGGTTGCAAACTATTATAATCGCCACGTTTAACAAGAGTTTCGTAAACATTACCAATTAAAGCTTGCTGTAAAGCGTCACTGTCGTCGTTTCTAATATCAAGAGATTCAGGAGCAGTACGTAGACCAACTTTTAGCACTGAGTTACTAGCTGGATGCATTATTGCAGCAAAAGGCGAATGACCCTGGTACATTTGCCATCCACACCACAAAATGCCGCTCATTATTACAGACACAACCACAAACACAACCCATGGTATCCAGTCTGCACTAGTACGAGTATGATATGACCTGGAAGCGTGACACGCATATTTGCCTGTTCTTGACATAACCTACAGTCTATATCAATATCTGAATTGGGAACAACACGCTTTAAATAATTGCCGACGGACATGTTGTATTTAAAGGGCATGAAACACATTTTGGGTTCCGAGCAGTGCAAATTTTTCTGCCATGCAAAATAAGTCTATGAGAGAGATTAGTCCACTCTTTAGGAGCAAAATAAGCAGTTATTTCGCGCTCAATAGCAACAGGATTTGGACGATTCTGAACCTTACGCCAACCAAGACGACCTGTAACACGTATTACGTGAGTATCTACAGGAAACCCCGGTAATCCAAATGCGTTGCCAAGAACGACATTGGCAGTTTTACGACCAACACCTGGCAACGATATTAAAGCTTCCATATTTGATGGCACTATACCAGAAAAATTATTAAGCAAACATGCAGATAATGAAATAATGTTCTGTGCTTTTACTCTATAAAATCCGAGAGGGTAAATAATTGACTCAACTTGAGATACAGGAGCAGCAGCTAAAGAACTCGCGTTGGGGAAAATAGAAAAGAGTTCAGGCGTCACGATATTCACACGCTTATCTGTAGTTTGCGCGCTTAATACAGTAGCAATTAGTAGCTCAAATGGATTTTTGAAATTTAATGCACACTTAGGTTCCGGTATTTCTTTGCACAATAAATCGTACTCTGCATAAATACGAGCTAATTTCGCTTGTTTTGATTCTCGCATATTAGAACTTTGATAAATCATTATTGCGCAGACTGCTTATCTGCATCATTTTCAGAATCATCTTCAATGCTGCTTTCGGAAATCTCGCTATTCTCATCTGATTCCGAAGGATCGAAGCGATAGCCAACATTACGCACTGTGCCAATCAAATGTTCATATTCAACACCAAGTTTTGCACGGAGCCTACGAATATGGACATCTACAGTACGAGTGCCACCGTAGTAGTCGTAGCCCCATACTTCTTGCAACAAATGAGTGCGAGTAAACACCCTGCGCGGATGCTGCACAAAGTATTTCAACAATTCAAATTCTTTATAAGCTAAATCAACAGGATGACCATGCAAACTCACTGTGTAGCTACGCATATCTACAACGAGATCTCCAGAACGCATAGTTCCATTGTCTGAATTGAAAGAATCATCAATTTCAGAGCCTTGCGAATGCACAAATAAATCATCAGAAGATCCGTGTTGCAAAGAAGCCAAACGCAAACGACCTTCTACTTCTGCAGGAGAAGCATTAGTCAGCACAACATCAGAAATGTTCCACGAAGGATTTATTACAGTAAAACCACCCTCAGTTATAACTAATATGACAGGAACCGTAATATTTGCAACACGCAGAGAAGAACACATTGATTTAGCGAGAGCTAAATCCTCACGCGCATCAAGCAAAAGAATGGTTTGTGCGGGCAGTTTTGCCAAACTTGACGTATCCAAAGAAAGTAAACGCACTTTATGAGATAACAAAGTAAGTGAAGGTAAAACTGAAGAGGGAGAAGCACACGAAGTCATCAATGTGATATCAGTCATATGATGCCTCCAACAAACAATTGATGTAGTAGCAAATTCAGCCTTTACAGGAATTGTAAACCATACTGCGAAAAATAGCGATAAGCGCAACACTTGCATTTTCCAAAGATAAAAAATATCAACACAATAAAGCGCAGTGCAGGTTATAGGCTACATTAGTAAATAAACAAAGTAATTTGTTAATGTTTTACGGACATATTACGCTTTATAAATATAAAATTACGGCACTAGGGAGTGTGTATGAGCAATGAAACACGTATCTGCAATGACAAGATGCAGAAAAATGATAATTCTTGCGTAAATGTTCAAAAACATACCCGTATACCTAGCATGAACGCATTAGCGATGTTTGTAAGCCAAATTTTTGTTGTAGTACTTCTCGCAATTGCAGCAATATTGCCAATCGCAACAGCAAAAATAACACTTATATTATGCCTTATCATAATGCTTACATTTATAGCGTTGTGGCCACTGCACGGAAATGTAATTGACCGAGCTATTGCATTATGCGCAGGAATTGCTTCTACATGGTTTGCAACCGGAGTATTAAAGGGATGGCTACCAAAAAGCGTCATTATTGATAACGAAACTGTGTCAATGAGTAAGTTCATTGCTGCAATTCACCCTTACGAACGCTGGGCTGTATCTTTTGCTCTAATTCTTGTAGCAGCAACATTTGTAACATTCTTGAGGCAAATGCTGCGCGAGAATCGCACAAATTTAGTACGAAATCTTTCGCACACGCTTACTGCAAGTATTGCTTGTGCAGCACTTCCGGGTTGGCTATTTTTGCCGTCAATTATTAGCTTTATGCCATCGCTTCGCAATTTAGACGGTGGAATACTCGTTATAGTACTGTGCATATTTATGCTAATCGCGCTATCAGGACTTTCATATTTATGGGTTCGCAACAATTATGAAGAATACGAAACTGGAATAGTTTCACACGATATCGCTATTTCTATATTGCCAATAATGCTTTCAGGGATACTCGTGTATATTGCAGGCCTTGGAATGCTAGTAGCTGCTTAAAATTATTAAAAGCGTATGCAACGTTACGTTTTAATTTACTTCTGAAAGCAGCACGCACTTACATAAAAACGTCGAAAACACAGTATGTGTCTTCGACGTTTTATTTATTAACTTTTAATTTTTATTGTTTTACTCATTAAAAGCGAAACTTATTTTTCGCTTTCTTCCAAGCGCTTGCGAGCTGCAACGATCTCCTTCTCAGCCTGCTCAACGCCAGCCCAGAAGTCACCAGGAAGAACTTCCTTACCTGGTTCCAAAGCCTTGTACTGCTCGAAGAAGTGCTTGATTTCAGCCTTGTGATACTCGTTCACGTCATCGATATCCTTGATGTCGTCGAAACGAACGTCCGCTGGAACACACAAAACCTTGTCGTCTCCACCGGCTTCGTCAACCATGTGATACAAGCCAACAGCGCGGCACTCAACAACGCATCCTGGGAACACAGAATTTGGAATCATAACAAGAGCGTCGAGTGGATCGCCATCTTCGCCCAAAGTGCCATCAATATAACCGTAATCATCTGGATAACCCATAGCTGTGAAAAGGGTGCGATCCAAGAATACGCGACCAGTTTCGTGATCCACTTCATACTTGTTCTTAGAACCGCGTGGAATCTCTACCACAACGTTAAAAGTTTCTGCCATATTGGCTCCTTTGATAACTTTAATAACAATTCATATAACTGTTCTATCTCACTTTAGCGCGCACCGACGAACGACAGCAATAGAGCATATAAAACAAAATTTTGTTAACAAATTTCGTTAAATAATAAACGTTTTGTATCACTTACAGAAGTAGCATAAAATCACATATTTCTAACACATCCTAGGCATAGCAACAAGACACGCTTTAAGCTATAAAAGTGTCTCAATACACAGTTACTATTGCTACGTTTTACACACGATATGTTGCATACATACCAGTATGGTTACCGAAGCGTAGGCAAGATGACAAAAAAGAGATGCGTGAACACTTCCACTGCTTCACAAGCAGGTCAATCCTTCAAAACAAAGAAGGTTCCTGCAGAAAAAAATGCTAGTAAAACGACCTCAACTAATCTTTCAGCAAACGCAAATAATACCGTAGAAAAAACTATTAATAGCGCAAAAGCTGAAAATAAACAATCATCTACTTTACCTACAAATACTGTTTCGAAGCGAAATAAAGCAATAGACGGTTTAAGAGCTCTAGCAATTATTGGTATTGTATGCTTTCATATGCGTCCAAGCCTTCTTATGGGAGGATTCCTTGGAGTAACACTGTTTTTGGTATTGGCAGGATATTTTTGCACGAGATCAGTTCTGCGCTATTTAAACGCAGATGAAAACGCAAAAAATGCAAAAAATATCGAAGATAATAATAAAAATACTCAAGGAATCAGGCATTACTGGGAGTATTTACTAAAGCGCGTAAAAAGAATTTGGCCGCCAACACTTGGAATTATCGCTATAACAGCACCAATTATGTGGCTTTTTTCGCCAAGTCTACTACCAAAGTTACAAGCGGATGCTCTTTCAGGCTCCGGATTCTTTAGCAATATAATGTATGTTGCTCGTAAGCTTTCATATTTTGAACAGTCCGGACTACCTTCTCCTATCAAACATCTTTGGTATCTCGGACTTTTAATGCAGGCTTTTGTTATATGGCCTATTATCCTTGCTGCACTTATTAAATTCGTGCGTAGCAAGCTAATACGCATGTATATCACAGCAGGCTTAGCCATACTTTCTTCTATTCTTACTTTTACTTTTGCCTACTTATTTAACAATTACACAACTCCAGCTCGCGTCTACTATTCTCTAGATACGAGAGCATCAGAATTCTTAATGGGTGCAATGCTAGCAATGTACGGTGCTTGGTTTGCCAAACATTCATTCCACGCGTGGCTTATTCATGCATTACATTTGCTGATGGGCAAAAAGAACATATCGGTCAGCTTAGCTTCATCAGTTAAGTTAGATAGTAATGCAGATAGTAGTGTAGATAATTCAGCACTAACGAAAAAATCAGATAAAGCCTACGCAAATAACGAAAAAGTATTTGCTGAAGATGGAATACCTGCTGACTTGCGCGAAGGATTACAAATTGATTTATCAGATAATAGCGTAGCTCCAGATATACAAGAACTTCCAAATAACGCATTCAATAAGCCAAAAACTGTTTTTTATAATCCACTTCATGCATGGCAGAGATCTTGCATTGGACTATTGGCAACAATTGTGTTGTGCTACTGCTTCGTGTATGCAGAAGGCACATCTTCAGTATTTGTTTTTGGCGGATACACAATAACAGCAGCCGCTTGCACACTAATACTGTGGTCTTGCACGCAAACTGATAATATTTGCTCGAGAATATTTGCATGGGCTCCGCTCGCTTATATCGGCAGACGCTCTTTTGCAATTTATTTAGTTCACTTCCCTGTTCTTGAATTATTCAACCCAGCAAATAGAACAACTGCTGTATCTACAGGAGAGCAAGTCTTGCAAGCACTAGTAATAGTTGCACTTGCAGAATGCTTGTATCAATTATTTGAAAAGCCAATACAAGATCAACAATTATTTAAGCTTATTCGCTCTGTCTCACTAACTTTGTGCTGCATAATTATTGTGTCGTTAATTATCTTGCCAGTAAATTGGCAAGATATAGCTAAGCATAGGTCAATGCAGCTTCGCCCAGAATTGACAGCACAAGTAGAGCAATCTTCATCGTCAAATAAAAAACCTACTGCTTTTGACAAAACTAATTCTAAGCAAGAAACAAAAGAAAAAGCAGTTCCAAAAGGTGTGCAAAAGAATGTAGTAAAACAGTCTCTTCCACCTACACCATCGAAGTATCGCATTCTCTTCCCTATTGCGGAAAAAGTTCCACGAAATCTTGTTACTACTCATACGCGGATCGACAAACGACGCAATACTTGTTCCGTAAACTTAACTATGGTTGGAGATTCTATTACTGAAGGCGCTAAACCATATTTGATGCAAGTTATGCCTAACGCTTATATAGATGGAAAAGTGAGTAGACAAATTTTCCACGGAGCTGATGAATACGAGAAAGATATTTCGGTAAAACACGCTGGAGATGTGGTGATTTTCGCTCTTGGAACCAACGGTCCTCCTCATGACGATAGCGTGCTTCAACACATGGTTGATGTCGCAAAAGGTAGACCTGTTTATTTCGTTACCACACGAGTTCCGCAACCTTGGCAGGATGCAACGAACGATAGCTTACGCAAGTTCGCAGCAACTCATCATAATGTTGGCATTATAGACTGGCATGGTTTGAGTAATGGTCACTCGGAATATTTGACTGACGATGGAGTTCACTTAACTCCAATCGGCGGTCCACAATACGCGAAGATGATTCGTTTAGCTGTATGCGGCGGCTGAAAATTAGAGTTATAACGCGCTAAAACTTTTTAATACTGTTATTAAGCATAATAAATTGCGTTTTGCGTGGTGAAAATAGCTACGAAATATTACGATAGTATCTATGACTGAGTTGAGGACACTACGTGATTCGCAAGACGCTGGGGAAAGCGTATCTACTTGGACGAATCCTCTGCGCGATCCGCGTGATTTGCGTTTAGCTCGCATTGCGGGTCCGTGCAGCCTAGTAATTTTTGGCATTACTGGCGATTTAGCACGCAAAAAACTTATGCCAGCAGTATATGATTTAGCTAATCGCGGGCTTTTGCCTCCAGGATTTGGTTTAACTGGTTTTGCGAGACGCGATTGGACGGATGAACATTTCGTAAACTTTGTGCGCGAAAATATTGAGCAGCATTGCAGAACGCCATTTCGTGAGTCAACTTGGATTAATCTCGCTAAAGGCATACGTTTCGTACGCGGCACCTTTGACGATGCGTCCGCGTTTGAGCGTTTAAGCAAAACAGTGAACGAACTTGATCGAGACAGAGGTACTCGCGGAAATCACGCTTTTTACATGTCTATTCCGCCTTCCAGCTTCCCAGTTGTTGCCCAACAGCTTGCAGCATCAGGTCTTTCGCACTCTTCTGAGCATGCTTGGCGACGCGTAATTATTGAAAAACCTTTTGGCCACGATTTAGCAAGCGCACGAGAATTGGATCGCGTCGTTTCTGAAGTTTTTGATCCTAATTCTGTATTCCGAATTGACCATTATTTAGGCAAGGAAACTGTGCAAAACTTGCTGGCTTTCCGCTTTGCTAACGCAATGTACGAGCCGATCTGGAACGCAAATTACGTCGATCACGTGCAAATTACGATGGCTGAAGATATTGGCATTGGCGGAAGAGCCGGATACTACGACGGAATCGGTGCTGCTCGTGACGTGATTCAGAACCATTTGCTTCAACTTATGGCTCTTACTGCTATGGAAGAGCCTGTAAGCTTCCGCGCTAGCGATTTGACTGCTGAAAAAACAAAAGTATTATCTGCAATCCGACTACCTCAAGACTTGGCTGCCAACACTGCTCGAGGACAGTATGCAGCAGGATGGCAGGGCTCTTACAAAGCTGTTGGATACTTGGAAGAACAAGGCATTGATCCTCAAAGCACTACTGAAACGTACGCTGCAGTGCGACTTGACGTTGATACTCGCCGTTGGGCTGGAGTTCCGTTCTACTTGCGAACCGGAAAACGTTTAGGCAAGCGCGTTACGGAAATTGCTGTTATTTTTAAGCGCGCTCCGCATTTGCCGTTTGAGTCTACTGCTGTGCGCGAACTTGGCAGTAACGCTATTGTGATTCGAGTTCAGCCGGATGAGGGCGTTACTATGCGTTTCGGCGCAAAAGTTCCTGGCGGCACAGCTATGGAAGTTCGAGACGTTTCTATGGACTTTAGTTACGGACGCTCTTTTACTGAAAGTTCCCCTGAAGCTTACGAGCGATTAATTCTTGACGTACTTCTTGGCGAACCACCGCTATTCCCAACTACGCAAGAAGTAGATTTAAGTTGGAAAATTCTTGACCCTATTGAGGAATTCTGGAGTTCGCTTGGCACACAACCGCAACCGTATCGCGCTGGAACGTGGGGTCCAGCAGAAGCTGATGCTATGCTTGCTCGAGATAATCGCCATTGGAGATTGCCATGATTATCAACCTTCCTGATACCAATACAAGCAAAATTGCAGCAAAAATCGACGAATTGCACGAAGAGCGCGGCGAATCCGCTACTGGTCGAGTGCTCACTTTGCTTATTGATACAACTCTTAAAGAATTAGAGCATGCACTTGATGCAGCAAACGCAGCTAGTCGCGAGCATCCTTGCCGAGTTATTGCAATGGTTCGAGATTGGTCTAGCGAACACGCTGCTGAGCGCGGTGAAGTTGTGCCAAATCTTGATGCTCAAGTGCGTTTTGGCGCAGATGCTGGAGCTGGTGAAATTATTATTTTGTATCCGCACAACGGTTTAGTTCGTCATCCGGATACGCTTGTTATTCCACTACTCGTGCCAGATGCGCCGATTGTTGCATGGTGGCCAACAAACGCTCCTGAAGATCCTGCTCACGATTTGCTTGGAGCTATGGCAAGTAGCAGAATTACTGACGCACAGCGAGCAGACGATACTCTTAAAACTGTGCAAAACTTGCGCAAAAACTGGTCTCCGCAAGATGCAGATTTGTCTTGGACGCGTTTAACTCCTTGGCGCGCGTTACTTGCTTCTATGCTCGATCAACCTCCACATTTGCCTATTCTTAGCGCGAAGATTGTGGGTCCTACTCATTACGTATCTTTGCACTTACTGGCAGCTTGGCTTAAGAGTAGCTTGCATGTTCCTGTAGAAATAGTTGAAAATCCTGAAGCTCAAGCTATTACTTCCGTAACTTTAGAACGCGAGGATGGCACATTGTCACTCACTCGCCCTGCTGGCGGAGATCAAGCTTTGATTAGTCTGCCTGGACAGGCTGCACAACCTATTGCGCTTCCTATTCGCACTCTGGATGATTGCTTAAGCGAAGAATTGCGACGCATTGATCCTGACGAAATTTACGCGCAGTTGGTGCGAGATAATCCTGCAGAAAATGCGTGAATCATTACGTGAAACAATTCGTGAAACATTTTCAATGGCATAAAAGGAACAACTATGACAAATAATGAAGTTACTTTTGCGCATAACGCAAGTATTTACGGATACGATAATCGCGATGTGCTTGCAGCTGTTGCAGCCCAACGCTTGGTGACTCTTATTATGGAATCACAGAATGATGTGCAAAATCTCAATAAACCATTCCATTTACTTCTTACTGGTGGTACAGATTCAATACGCATGTTCCAAATGCTTGCTAGCAATCCACTTTTACCAGCAATTAATTGGAATTTAGTGCATATTTGGTGGGCAGATGAGCGTTTCGTAGCTTATGATAGCGAGGATCGCAATGCACGCAAGGCTCGCGAAATGTTTCTTAACTTACTTACTTCTAACAAAGCTTTGGCAGAATCTCATATTCACGAAATGCCTGCAGATGAGCGTAATGCGGAGGAAATTGCAGCAGCCAGCGACGCTGAAAATGACGCTATTTTAGATGCTGCAGCGCGCAACTATGAGGAAGAAATTGTGAGCATACTTGGCAAAGAGCCAGTGTTTGATTTAGCAATTCTCGGTATGGGGCCGGATGCGCATATGGCTTCACTTTTCCCAGGATTACCGCAGGTTAATAATCGCGATCGCATTGTTGTTGGAGTAAATCACTCCCCTAAGTTGCCGCCTATGCGCTTAACTCTTACTGTTCCTGTATTAGCTCACAGTCACTGCACTTGGTTTTTGACTGCCGGAGCAGAAAAGGGCGCTGCTTTAATGAATTCACTTTCGGGAGCTAATAATCCTGAATATCCTGCGTCTTTTGCAAACGGAACAGACGAAATCTCTTGGCTAACCACCGCAGAAACTTTGCAAGCTGCTATTGAATAACTGCATAGTTTTCTAGCAATATGCATAATATTCAGCAAGTCAAAGATTAAATGCGCTACACAAATTGGCGCAAATGCGAAAATAGCGTGTTCAAAACATGGCGCATTTGGGAAAATCGACCCCTAAAAACATGGCGCATTTGGGAAAATCTGCTTGACAAAATATGTCGCATTTGGGAAAATCTTTATAAAACCGTTGAAATTACAAGGAAAACCGCACTCGGCAACACTTGAACAAATCAAGCACAAATTTGTAATAAAAGAAAGAGCACAAAAATCGCATGTTTGATAGAAAAATATACAAAGAAATGCTGAAATGGAAGCATGAATATGCGCCAAATTATGCGCTTTTTCTTAAAGGAGCAAGACGAGTTGGCAAAACAACATTAGCTGAAAAACTTGGCAAAGAAGAGTATAAGTCTTATATTCTTCTTCGTTTCGATCAAACCGAAGAAGACATTAAGCAACTTTTTATAAACAGTCTAAGAGATTTAGATACTCTATTTAACACAATACAGTTAGCTTATAATACCAGACTTTATAAGCGAGAATCTCTTATAATACTTGACGAAATACAACTATTTCCGCAAGCTCGGCAAGCAATAAAAACTCTGCTTGAAGACGCTCGCTATGATTACATTGAAACAGGCTCACTTGCTTCTATTACAAAGAAAAGCAAGGATATTCTCATACCCTCAGAAGAGTACACGCTAGAAGTACTTCCACTTGACTATGAAGAGTATTTATTAGCGAACAATAACAACATGATTTTCCCTACTATTAAAGATCACTTTGAATCACTTAAACCTATGGGCAGTATGCACCAGAGCATAATGAAGTCTTTTAGAGAGTACATGTTGGTTGGAGGAATGCCACAAGCTGTTCAAGCATATGTTGATACAAAAGATTTTGCGAAGGTTGACTTTGCTAAACAACAAATAATCAATCTTTATAAGCAAGATATGCAAGACCAGGAAGAAGAAAACCCTAGTTACGTAACTAATTTTTTCGATAGAATTCCAGCAGAGCTTTCCAAACATGACAAACGTTACATGCTATCTCACGTAGATTCCAACGCGCGCATTAAAGAGTATAGGGATCCAATACGCTGGCTTGAAGAAGCGATGATAGTAAACATTGCAAACAGCGTTGAAGATCCGAGTGTAGCTTTGAATCTATCTACTATCAATCCTTCTTTCAAATGCTACATGATGGATACAGGACTCTTAACTTCGTTAGCATACAAAGATAAGCCTTACCTAGAAAACGAACTTTATAAGGCAATTCTGCTAGACAAATTACACATTAATGAAGGAATGATAATAGAAAATATTGTCTCACAGTGCCTAAAAGCAAATGGACACAACGCGTATTTTTACAAAAAAACAAATACCAATACCAAAAAGACAGTAATGGAAATAGATTTTCTCTTAAGAAAAAATAACAAGATTATTCCGATAGAAGTAAAATCTGGCAGCAGTAAAAATGTAAAGTCAATTACAAACTTTATGGAAGCTTTTAGTAAAACCAGCAGCGAAGGAATCGTGCTTCACCACGGAGAAATTAAGCGCGAAGGCAAACTGCTTTACCTACCGTACTACATGGCTTCTGTATTGTAAAAAGAAAGCGTCGCATGCAGAATAACAACGCATGTGACGCTTTTTACATAATTGACATTTTAAATTTTATATATACACTTTTACATGCACTAATCTTGCTTTACTTCTGGGCGATTAGGATCTGCCCACAAAGTGTGGAATACGCCTGGCTCGTCAATACGACCGTAAGTATGAGCACCGAAGAAATCACGCTGAGCCTGAATAAGCGAAGCCGGCAAACGCTTAGAACGCAAACCATCGTAGTATGCAAGCAAGCTAGAGAATGCTGGCACAGGCACACCATGCTCCACCGCACGCGCAATAACACGACGCCAAGCAGCCTGAGACTTCTCAATAGCAGCCTTAAAGTACGGTGCAAAAAGCAAAGAAACGCTTGCTTCACCGGACTCAAAAGCCTCGGAAACGCGGTTCAAGAACTGAGCGCGAATAATGCAGCCGCCTCGCCAAATGCGAGCAACTGCAGCCTGATCAATCTTCCAATCATGCTCAATTGCAGCAGCCGCAATCTCATCGAAGCCCTGAGCATAAGAAACAATCTTAGAAGCGTACAAAGCTTGGCGAATATCCTCAATAAACGCCTTACGCTCAGCATCGTTCAAATCAAAATACACATCCGGACCAGTCAAACCTTGACTTTCGGCAGCTTCTCGCAAAGCAACCTGACTGGAAAGTCCGCGAGCAAACACGGCTTCAGCGATACCCGTAACTGGTATGCCAAGCGAAAGCGCAGATTGTACAGTCCAAGTACCAGTGCCCTTCATGCCAGCATGATCCACCATCATCTCAACCAAAGGCTTACCAGTCTTAGCATCCTTCTGGCGAAGCACATCCGCAGTAATCTCAATCAAATAAGAATCAAGCTCGCCCTTATTCCACTCGCTAAACACATCCGCGATTTCGTCGGACTTCATGCCCAAACCGCGAAGCATTAAATCGTAGCTTTCGGCAATAAGCTGCATATCCGAGTACTCGATGCCATTGTGAACCATCTTCACAAAATGACCAGCACCATCGGTACCAATATGCGTTACGCAAGGCTCACCTTCAGCAACAGCAGCAATAGACTTCAAAATAGGACCAAGAGTCTTCCAAGATTCCTCAGTGCCACCAGGCATCATCGAAGGACCACGCAAAGCACCTTCTTCGCCACCAGAAACACCGCAACCAACGTAATGAAGACCACGCGCGCGAATGTCACGCTCTCTGCGAATCGTATCTTCAAAATAAGAGTTTCCGCCGTCGACGATAATATCTCCAGGCTCCATAGCATTTGCAAGTTCTTCAATAACAGCATCCGTAGGAGCACCAGCTTTTACCATAATGATTGCGGTGCGCGGACGCTTGAGAGAAGCCACAAATTCTTCAACAGTTTTTGAAGGCACAAAAGCACCTTCACTGCCATGCTCATTCATTAAAGTTTCAGTGCGCGAATAATGACGATTGTAAACAGCTACTGTATTTCCATGATGCGCAAGATTACGCGCTAAATTCGAACCCATGGCAGCCAAACCAACAACACCAATATTTGCCTGAGCTTGAGTCATAATGACACCTCTTATCTTGTACTTGTTTTGTTATTTGCACGCATGCTTTGCGCACCCAAGCAATCTGCATTATCTACAAAATACACAATTTTTTATTTTGCGTTACGCCCCTTCAAGAAACGCACTTAATAATTTTATAGGCGGATATGCACAAGGCTTAACAATGTGCAAGTTAAGTAGTTTTAAATATAAATTTTGTGAAATAAATTACATTTTTAATCGTTAAAACTAAGCTCATATTTACTTCATAAAACACGACACGCTTACAAACACGCTATTTTTAGCTATTTTAATAATAACTATATATAGTGTTTACACAGTCGACACACCACTATAAATAGTGCTTATTCAGAGTAAGCTAACTACTTGGCTTTTGTCGATACAACACGGAATTGCAAAATTCCCCATCACCAGAGGAGATTGAAATGACTATCACAGTGTTTACTAAACCTCATTGCCCACAGTGTGATGCAACTAAGCGACAGTTCACAAAACTTGGCGTGAACTTCGAAACTGTAGACTTGTCAAAAAGCCCCGAATCACTCGAACAGTTAAAAAATGCAGGATACCGTCAAGCTCCAGTAGTCATTGCTCCCGACGCATCCTGGAGTGGGTACCGTCCAGATTTAATTGCGCAAATTGCGGATAAACTTGGAACTTCCGCAGAGGCAGCAAAAGAAGCATAAGAAATGTGTGAGCAAGAAAATATAACACAACAAAGCGAACCAGAATCTAGCGCACAAGGTGAATCAATCGGAGCTGTAGTCTACTTTTCCTCAGTTTCCGAAAATACGTTAAGATTTGTGCAAAATTGCGATTTTCCAAGCAATAACGTGAACGTATATCGCATACCGCTTCGTCCTAAAGAACCGGAATTAAACGTGCGCGAACCGTATGTTTTGATTGTTCCAACTTACGGCGGTGGAAATATTGCGAAAGCAATACCGATGCAAGTTCGCAAATTCTTAAATAATCGCGAAAATCGTTCGTTTATTCGCGGAGTAATTTCTTCCGGAAATACGAATTTTGGAGAAGCATATTGCGCTGCAGGTGATCAAATTGCAGGAAAGTGTGGAATCCCAAATATGTACTCGTTTGAACTTACGGGAACTGCAGAAGATATAGAAAAAGTAGCGCAGGGCATACCGAGATTTTTAAAACAACTCAAAGAAACAGAAGAAACAAAATAAACAAAACAAACGAAATAAGTAAAAGAAACAAAACAAAAAGCGTTTAAAAAAGCAAAAATAACGCATGAAGAAAGGAACAAACCCCATGAATAGCACGGATCCGATGAGCGAATCTACTTCGCTTAATCTTGATCACACTGATTCTGCAAGCGCAACTGCCAGTACAACAGCAGAGCGCATCCGCAACAGCCGCGACTACCACGTTCTTAACGCTATGCTCGGTCTTTTTGACCCAGAAAAAGGCATTCAGTTTGATAAAGATCAAGAAGCAGAAAAGCTTTACGTTTCGGGTTACGTGCAAGAACATAGCATGAAGTTTGCTTCAACTCGCGAGCGCTTGAACTATTTGATTGACAACTATTACTACAACGGTAACGTATTCAACAAATACAGCGATGAATTTCTCGATAAATTCTACGAGCATGCGGAAGCCGCACACCACACTTTTGGCACATTCTTGGGTGCTTTTAAGTTCTACACTTCTTACGCTTTGAAGACTTTCGACGGCAAGCAGTATTTGGAAAACTTCGCTCAGCGCGCAGCTGCTGTTGCATTGGAACTTGCAGATGGTGACGAAAAAGCAGCGACCAACTACTTAGACGAAATGCTTGCAGGCCGCTTCCAGCCAGCCACCCCAACGTTCTTGAATCTTGGTAAAGCTCAGCGCGGCGAAGCTGTGAGCTGCTTCCTCGTGCGTTTGGAAGATAACATGGAGTCTATTGCGCGCGGAATTAATTCTGCTTTGCAGCTTTCTAAGCGCGGCGGCGGCGTGGCTCTGCTTCTTACGAATTTGCGCGAACTTGGCGCTCCTATTAAGCGAATCGAGAATCAGTCGAGTGGCGTTGTGCCTGTTATGAAGCTTTTGGAAGATTCATTCTCTTACGCTAATCAGCTTGGCGCTCGACAGGGTGCAGGTGCAGTGTATATTAGCGCGCATCACCCAGATATTATGCGTTTCCTCGATACTAAGCGCGAGAACGCAGACGAGAAGATTCGCATTAAGTCGCTTTCTTTGGGTGTTGTGATTCCAGATATTACTTTCGAGCTTGCTAAGCGTAAGGAAAAGATGGCTTTGTTTAGTCCTTACGATGTTGAGCGCGAATATGGCAAGCCTTTTGCAGATATTTCTGTTACCGAGCATTACGATGAGATGGTTGCAAATCCTCGTATTCACAAGAAGTACATCGACGCTCGCGAATTCTTTATGACGATTGCAGAAATTCAGTTCGAGTCTGGCTATCCTTACATTTTGTTTGAGGATACTGTGAATCGCACGAATCCTATTGAGGGTCGCATTACTATGAGCAACTTGTGCTCAGAGATTTTGCAAACTCAGGAAGCAAGCACTTATAACGCCGACTTGTCTTATAGCCACGTCGGTCGCGATATTTCTTGCAATCTTGGCTCTCTTAATATTGCTAAGACAATGGATGGCGACTTGGGCACAAGCGTTGATTTGGCTGTGCGTGCGCTCACTTCTGTTTCGGAGCATACTTCTATTGATTCTGTGCCTTCGATTCGTCGCGGTAACGCGGAAGGTCACGCTATTGGCTTGGGTCAAATGAATTTGCACGGTTTCCTTGCGCGTGAACACATGCAGTACGGAAGCGAGGAAGCTCTTGACTTTACAGACATGTACTTTATGACGGTTGCTTACCACGCTTATAAGGCTTCTCACGCTTTGGCTGTAGAGCGCGGCCACGCTTTTGCAAACTTTAAGACGAGCGCTTACGCTAAGCCTGCAGGAAAAGGCAACTACTTCGATAAGTACACAGATGGCAGCCGCTCGCTTGAGCCTAAAACTCAAAAAGTTCGCGATTTGTTTGCCCGTTTTAACGTTGCGATTCCAACCGTCAGCGATTGGGAGCAGTTGCGCGACGAGATTTTGAGCGATGGCATTTACAACGAGTATTTGCAAGCTGTTCCTCCAACTGGCTCAATCTCGTACATCAACCATTCCACAAGTTCAATCCACCCGATTGCTTCTCGCATTGAGATTCGCAAAGAAGGCAAGGTTGGACGCGTCTACTACCCTGCTGCATACATGACGAACGACAATATGCAGTACTTTAAGGACGCCTATGAGATTGGCTGGAAGGCAATTATTGACACTTATGCCGAAGCAACTCAGCATGTGGATCAAGGATTGTCGCTTACTTTGTTCTTCCCAGACACTACGACTACTCGCGATTTGAACAAGGCTCAGATTTACGCATGGCGTAAGGGCATTAAGACTCTTTACTACATTCGTATTCGCCAGAAGGCTTTGGAAGGTACGGAAATCGAAGGTTGCGTAAGCTGCACGCTGTAAGTCGTAACGCTGTGAATTTTTCGCACGCCAAATCAAAAACTTAAAAATTTTATAAAACGTAAACACAGAATTAGGAGTAATAATGACAGAACTCAGCCCAACCGAGCTTAGAAGTAGCCTCGATAAGCCTTTCGGCACAAATCGCGTAATCGCAGATGACGCTATGATGGCAGCTTCTATCACACCATCTCAGTACCGCTACCATCACGGATCGCGCGTACGCCCAGTTAATTGGAATAATATTGTTGACGACAAGGATTTGGACGTTTGGAATCGCCTTATTGCTAACTTCTGGCTTCCAGAAAAGGTTCCGCTGAGCAACGATATTCCTTCTTGGCGTTCCCTCACCGATCTTGAGCGCAAGACCACTACTCGCGTTTTTACAGGCTTGACTTTGCTTGATACCAGCCAGGCAACTATTGGCGAGCTTTGCCAGATTGAGCACGCTCGCACGGAGCACGAGCAGGCTATTTACACGAATATTGCTTTTATGCAGTCGATTCACGCTCGCTCCTACTCCTCTATTTTCTCTACTCTTTGCTCTAGCGAAGAGATTGACGAAGCTTACCGTTGGGCTGTTGGCAACGACGTTTTGCAGCAGCGCGTCACCACTGTGCTTTGCGAGTACGAGAGCGAAGATCCACTTAAGCGCAAGATTGCTGCAACTATGCTTTCTTCGTTGCTTCTTTACGCGGGATTCTATCTTCCGCTTTACTTTGCCTCTCGCGGCAAGATGATGAACACTGCCGATATGATTCGCTTGATTTTGCGCGATAAGGCAATTCACGGCTATTATTCGGGCTACAAGTTCCAGCGCGGTTTGGAGCTTAGAAGCGAGAACGATAAGAAGAATCTTGAAAAGTTCACTATGAACTTGCTCGACACTTTGTATGATCTGGAAGTTGAGTATTCTGGTCAGATTTATGAAGGATTTGACTTCCACGATGACGTTTTTGACTTCGTGCGTTACAACGCTAACAAAGCTTTAATGAACCTTGGCTACCCTGCTAAGTACAGCGAAGAAGAAACTCACGTAAGCCCAGAAATTCTCGCTGCTCTTTCTCCTGCAGCCGACGAAAATCACGACTTCTTCTCCGGCTCTGGTTCCAGCTACATTATGGGCAAATCAGTTGAAACCGACGACGATGATTGGGACTTCTAATCAAATAGTTGATTTACTAACTGATTTGCTGAATAACTGAATAACTAACTGATTGGTTAACTAATTAATTTAATTAGTTAACCAATTTTAATTTAGTTAGGTTAATTATTGCAGCTAAATAGAGTCTATATAAAAAGCTAAAAAGTCAGAAAGCAACACAGGTCACTCAGCCTTTATGGTACACTATGTGAAAAGGAACTGGTCTTGTTGATTCGTTTATGCAAAAATCGGCAGCGATTATCACTTCCTACTCACGTTCAAACCAAGATTTTTGAACTGAACTGAGCAGGCACTAAAGTTGGAGTTCAAGTTTATAAAGATGACTAACATCCGTTAGACGCATCTACAAGAAGAAAGAAATCCATTTATGGGGAAAATGACTTATAAAAAATTACTTTGTGTTGTAGTGCTCTTCAGCTCGCTAGTGGGGCTAGCAGCCTGCGGTAACTCCGAAGCAAACAAACCAGTACCAACAAAAATAAGCCGTCATTCTACCAAAAAACATTCAAAACCAATCAAAAAAGCCTCAAAAAAGAAAATCGCCGAAGCTTTTGTAAAGGGACAAGAAGGGACTTTGGAAGCCCTAGGTGAAACTAAACGCGTTATTTGGGACGCTTATCCTGATCAGTTGGCTTACGTTAAAGATGCTTTCTATCACTGGACTCTTCAAGACGACTGGTTCCAGGTTAACACTGGCCATTATATGGTTGTAGACCGTTTGAACAGTTCAGGCATCTTATTAAAGAAACTCCAAAAAGGCATGCCAGTTAAATTAAACGGCAAAGATTACAAAGTGGCGGATTATAAAGACTTTGAGGGTGGCGGAAGCTCGGATAAGTTGCTAAAAGTATTCAAAGAGTACGTTGAGCAATTCCCTAAATCTGCTTACTTTATTCAAACTTGTCTCGATGCCAGAACTTATGGCGGACAACGTTTAGTAGTTCTTGACGTAGCAAAATAGTAAACGATTTAGCAATATAACTTAGATTAGTTTCCAAATTTTGTTGTCTTGAAAATATTGCCTGTTCATCAATATCGTTGATGAACAGGCAATATTTTTTAACTGATTACGCGACTGTATCGCATAACTTTAATTGCACAGTCGCTATGCTATACGAGTTATCGTGGCAAAAATTGCAAAATTAGCAAAACTGCCACGATAACTTGGTATGTCACGCATTTGCTGGTTCTATTGCAATGCGTCCACCTAACGCTCGAACAACTTTCGCAATAGTTTGAAAGCTAGGATTGCCATCTCGTCTTAGGCTTTTGTAAAGGCTTTCCCTTCCAACCTCAGCTTTTTGAGCAATCTCTTTCATGCCTCGAGCTTTTGCAATATCGCCTATAGCAGCTTGCAACAAGCGAGGATCGTTAAGTTCTGCTGCAGCATTGAGATACGCAATAACATCATCATCGTCCTCAAGATACTCACTCGCATCCCATTTACTTATATTTACCATTTTTTCTCCTCAATTAATTGTGCGAGAAGTATCTTCGCTTGCTTAATATCTTTACTTTGACTACTTTTATCTCCACCAGCAAGTAATAGCATTAGTTTTAAGCCTTTTTGTGCAAAATACACACGATACCCTGGTCCAAAAGTGAAACGCAGTTCACTAATACCATTGCAAACTGGATGTAAATCACCTACTGGCTTACCTGCAATTTCACATAATCTCAGCCTCGCGTTAATTCGAGCTTTAGATTGAGTACCGCGAAAGTTTTTTCATCCAATTGCGATACTCATCTGTTTTAAGTATCTCCATAAAAGTATTTTATCCTGTAGGATACAGTTTTGCAATATAAGTAAACAATCATATCAGTTATCGTGACAGTTTTTGCTAATTTTGCAATTTCTGCCACTATAACGTATGTGTTTGGGTTGATTTTTGCAGCATAAAATTTCTACTGAGCCAAAAATAACAATTACAAGTATTGCCAATTTTACTGTGTCGCTAAAAATAGTTACAGCTGATTACATGACAGTATTTTTTTATTACACTGAGACCCATTGCACAATTTATTTGTGCAGCAAAATAGCGTTTTAAGTAAAGGAGTTATGCGGTGAAGTGCTTAGCAAAGACAGTAGCTGCAGTAGTTACAACAGTGACAATGTGTCGCAACCAGTGGTAGGTAAATCATTATGAAAAAGCAAATCTTGGCTTATTTTAAGCGACTTATCAAACGAGAAGCTACTTATATGCCGTTAACATTTATTGGCTTGCTTGGAATTTTTGCAATATTTAGTGGCAATACAATTGCTTACATTTCATCTCCAAATAGGTGGATTGAAACATTTGTTTTTACACTTATTGTTGCTTTTGCACGTGCCTTTATACCTGATAATCGTTATTGAACAATTTATTTCATGAAGATTAGCGAAATGCACACAGCACTTCGCTAATCTTCTATTTCATATTTTCTAAGTTATATTACGGTAGATTTTAATCCTATTTGGTTGTTTTTATTTATCAGTAACTTTTCGGTTACTGTCTAAGATGCTAATATGCAATATTCATAGATTACATTAAGAAGAAGGAATGTCATGAGTCAAGATTTTGGAGTAAAAAATTGGAATCCATCTGCTGCAGCAAATATTAGTAACGATGACGATAATCTTTCTGAAGAAGATTTTGATAAATTGGCTGCAGAGCTTGAGCAATTCTTTACCAAGTATGTAGTGTTAGAAAATAATAAGTTTGTAGTTCATGACGATGCGATTATTGCCGATGGTTATGAAGAATATTTAGAAGGCTTTCACATCTTAGCAGAAAAATTCACTGCTGGTCTTGAAGAGGACAGGTAGCGTAAATTAACCACGATAAAGCGAGAGTCTGATTGATACTAGTTTAGCGGAATAACAACATTGACCAACCATGCATCATCATCTTTTTGCGCGTTTAAAGATCCACCTAAACGTTCCACGGATTTTTTGTGGAATAGTAGTCCTTTGCCAAAAACAAGTCTTCCACCAAACTTATTCGACAACGAATTCATACACATTATTTTGCATTCTCGCTCATCAACAGTAACGTTCATAGAAAAGTCAACGCTAGTACTGCAATGCTTACGAATATTAGTAAGCAACTCACTGCACATGCGAATAGCACATTGAGCTTTTTCAGTACTAACAGTTGCAGATGCAGCAAAATCACCACTCCCCGAACTTTTATCAACCACTGTTAGAGAACCATAGTACCCAAGCTGCTCACAAATTTGCCGTTCAGCCTGTAAACGCGCACGAATATTGCATAAGAAATCAGCCAAATTCATGCAATCATTGCTATTAGAACTATAAACAAACTGCGTACTAGCAATATTTGAATCTAAAGAATCATCATACTTTTGTTCAGTTTGCTCAAGCAGGCTGATAACAAGTCTCGCTTTGGAAAGTGCATTACGCGAATGTTCAATAATCTGCTCTAACGATTCTTTTGTATGTTCATTGTTCTCAGCATATAAAGCATCCGTTGCAAGCAGTGTAATATCCGTAATCTCATTGTTCACATCGTCATGCAATTGCAACGCAACCGACGCAATATAAGACTGGAACTTACTCCGTACAATATCCATTTTTGCGCGATTATTTTCTTCCAACATGTTCAAATATTTGCGCAAAACGTAACCACAAATCATGGAAATAAGAATAAAACAAGGAAAAGTAAACGGAATGTACGCCATTTTTGCAAAGTACATAATATTCAGCGAAACTATGTACGCACAAAGCAAATACTTCCACGAATCATAAAAGCCTGCAACAAACATGCTAGCAATCAGCGCAAAAAGCACGCAAGTTGCATTTACACCTGGTACTGCTAACGTTACGCAATACAAAATCGGAGTTACGAGTGATACTTGACGCGGAAAAGCAATCAAAAGAAATATTGCAAACATCCAAACGTATTGACACGCAGATTGCTGCGGGTTATGCCACAGCCCAGCTGTATTGCACGATTGCACATCCATTGACACTACAAGAATCGCCAATATTATGAATAAAGTTCGCTGAATTTTCCAGCTTTTAACCAACTCAATAACGCGCGAAAATGTTTTCATTAACATGCGTTATCCGTTTCTTGAGAAGGATTCGGATGATTCTGAAGCGAATTATTAAAATATTGCAGATTGCTAGTTTGCTCACGATTTTGCATTGCAGCAAACGCGGATATTGCTTGCACTCGGTTAGAAACATGCAATTTTTTGTAAATCCTATGAATATGCGTGTTAATAGTGTTTGACATAAGACCAAGTTGAGCCGCAACCTGATTTGTTGTGCAACCTTTAGAGAGCAGATCCATGATTTTTAGTTCTTGAGGCGGCAAAACGCTACGCGACCTTGATTTAGAAAGCCTAATAAAAGATTCTTGCGGAGTAGCAAAATCGTAAGCAACATCTTTAACACATCGGCAGCCATACACCTTCTGATTATCGCAATATTGCAAAGCTTCTGCTAACCCTTTGAAATTGTCTTTAGCAACCATTGCCTGCCCACCAACTTGCGCAACCATCGAAGCGTAGGATCTACAATCGTACGAAGTCATGC
This sequence comes from Gardnerella swidsinskii, assembly GCF_023277705.1. Taxonomy (NCBI): domain Bacteria; kingdom Bacillati; phylum Actinomycetota; class Actinomycetes; order Bifidobacteriales; family Bifidobacteriaceae; genus Gardnerella; species Gardnerella swidsinskii. The sequence continues at coordinate 1,025,579 of NZ_CP083176.1, read as the reverse complement.
CAATTAAAACAATATTGCTGTTTTGTTCACGAATTGCGCGTATTACCTCTACTCCAGACATGTCTTTCATTGACATATCTATCAGAATATAATCCGGAGTAGTTTTTGTTACTTGGCAATATTTCAAAGCTTGCACGCCTGATTTTACGCACCATTTGCACACGTACTCGCTTGGCAAAAGCTTGCTGAGCACGTTTCGCATAACCGCTAAAACTAGCGGGTCGTTATCTACTATTGCATACGTTTTTTGCATAATGGCTTTCTTGCAATCTTATGCTACTTTCCTTATATTCTACTTTATAAGCATGCGCAAAGTAGGGCAAATCGTGTAGTAAAAAATGATTACAAGTACTGCGCGTAAATCATATGTGCTTATAATAAGTAACAATATGTGACTTTTAGTTGCGTTTGAAAATGCAGTTTCAATAATGATTGCAGCAGGATTATATGACAAAACGATTAGTAGTATTGCACTCCGCAGAAGTAGCTGCGATGGCACTTGCCTCAACAGCTGCTTTTATGCGTAGCTTTGGCTTTTTCGTTTTGTGGCTTGTTTTAGGACTTCTTTCTGTTGCATTGTATTCTTATGCATATTTTTTCTTGCGCAAAAGCGTTATTAAAGCAAAAAATGCGTATATAGAAAATAATATATCTAATCTTAACGGCGCAGGCGCTAACAGCATAAGTAGTGATGTTGAGAATATAGGAAACAACAAAAATTACATAACAACTCTTGAGCAAAAACGCAAAAAAGTCGAATCACAAAATAAGCAAATACTTAGCAATTATCTAAATAATTTAACAAATATTATTTCATGCTTTATTTGTGGGCTTATTCACGTTCCTTGGATTTATTACTACGGAATTGCAAATGGCGTCTTAACATTGGTGATTTTGTGGCGAGTAATAAAGCGTCCACAAGGTCACCCTATTGATGAAAGCGATTTGTAAAGATTTAAGACTTATTGGCAATCTACCATTACGTTGAGTATTAAGTTTTGAGTACATCATATTGCTGCAAAGAATTGCAATATTTATACTAGAAATACAAAATACATACGAACGAGAAGCAATGTACATGAATTAGCTACAATGCTCACAAACAAAACAGCAAATTGGAAAGAAGGCAACTCATGAGCAAGAACTCTATAAAAGTTATTAAAAAAACGCTTATTTGGATTCTTAAGTGGGCATTATTTACAGCAGTTGAGTTCCTTCTTTTGTATGTTGCAATTATTTCTTGGAATCATGATTTTGCACAGTTCATGGACGAATACAGTGATGCTATTATTCCATTTATGGCAGCAACCGGAGCCATGGCAGCAACAATGATTCGCGACGAAGGCACTATTCTTGAAGTCAAAGATTAAGGTGGTTGTAGATTATTTTGCGGATGCGATTGAAGCCTCTTGGCGAGCAACGTCAAGTGCTTTGTTGAAGGCATCGCTAGTCCAACTTGCTCCAGCAACAACTGAAATATGCAAATCTTTCAACGGCTTTCCAACGATTTTTCCTGGAATAGCCTTTGAGAATGCATCCATATGGCCTCTTGAAATCGGCGTAAACGGATGAGGCGTCATTTGCACATCGCTAACATTCCCATTTGCAACGCTTAAGCGCACATCGAAACTGTCTTCTGCAACCGGACCATACGTAGCTTTGACTTTATAGTCGCCATCTTTGTAATTGCCAGTGTCTGTTTTAGGCTGATTCTGCTGGTTCTGAGAATCCTCACTTTGCGCAGAAGATTTAGATTGCTGAGCACCAGCATCGTACTTTCCAGAAGGATTACCGCCATCATCCGCGCTTTGACCAGAATTACCAGCGAACTCATCGTTCATTGGTACAGCACTCGGCTCACCGCAAGCAGACAACATAGCAGACGATGCAGCTACAATTGCAAGCGTAGCAACAGTTTTTGCAACTTTTTTGGATTTCAAATCGTCGCGTGAAACATCGTGAAACATATTATCTGAAACCATAAAATCATCGCCTTCAAATCTTGTATATTTTAAAACCCACGCAACTAATCATCTAAATTCGCTAATTTAGGCGACTTAGTAGGCTCATGGTCTTGCAAAGCTTCCACAACACTTTCATCAAGGTGAGCACTCGTAAACGCAGGCTTGCCACCAATCGCCTCATACGCTTTGCGAGCATCCTCGTTATTCCAACGCTCACCAACAAGCACACCGTGGTTGAGCATAATTTCTCGATCTGCACATTGAGCAACCAAAGAATCGTGAGTTACAACAATAATCGTCGTACCTTGATTGTGCAGCTGCTTAAACAAGTCGAGCACAATCTGCTCATTTTTTTCATCCAAATTACCAGTCGGCTCATCCGCAAGAAGCAACTTAGGGCAGTTGATAAGTGCACGAGCAACGCAAACACGCTGCTGCTCGCCGCCAGAAAGCTGGCTTGGCAGATGGTGAGCGCGATCCTTCAAGCCCACGCGATCCAAAGCGTCCATTGCTTGAGCTTCGTCAACAACAGAATGATAGTATTGCGCAACCATCACATTTTCAACAGCTGTTAAATGCGGAACAAGATAAAACTTTTGAAAAACTAAACCGATTACGTTTTTACGAACGTCAGCGAGTTGACCGGCATTCAAATCCTCAAGTTTGCGACCTTGCAAAGACACGGAACCTTTGGATGGTGAATCCATGCAGCCAATAATGTTCATTAACGTTGTTTTGCCAGAACCACTGGAGCCAACAATAGAAAGCCACTCGCCTTCTGGCACAGTAAGCGACAAATCGTCAACAGCTCGAAGAGATCCGTAAATCTTGGAAATATGATCCAACGTCAACAGCATTTTTGGCTTAGACTCCGCGCTATCTAACTTATGTTCTATATTCTCTGTCATATTAAATCCTTAACTAATCACTCTAAAATCACTCTAAAAGCTATTCTTCTCGAAGCACAATCGCAGGGTCGATCTTTGAAGCACGCAAAACAGGCGGCAAAGCAGCAACGCAAGACGCAGCAACGCTAAATACAATAGAGAACACGACTAGCCACCAATTCACGCCCAAATCTCTCGAGAACACCATTGCAGCAAGCAAACGGGCAAACACATACCCTACCGCAGTACCAGCAATACTGCCAACGAAGCCATATACTCCAGCTTCAGCAGTAAACTCCACGCCAATACTCCGTGCGCTCGCACCCAAAGCTTTGCGCAAACCAATTTCATTTCGACGCTGCTGCACAATCGAAGAAATCGTAGTGCTCACGCCAACCATCATCAATACTAGAACAACTAGCGATACAATGCAGAACAGGCTGCGAAGCATAGTGATAATACCAGTGTCAGCAGCAGTAACTTTAGTAACTTGCTGAGCGCGCACGCGCATAGAAGTCATGTCGTTAATACTTCTCACAACCGCATCAACGCTAGGTGAAGAAGACGAGTAAGCAATTACATCTGCTCCACGCTTAACTCCCGTAAGAGAATTTACATCTGCGTTTAGCGCATATAGCATAGAATCCTCTGCACCGCCTGTATCCAAAATGCCACAAACGCGGAAAGTTGTGCCGTGAGTATCCATAATATCCGTTGAGACTCTGCCTTCAACGAGCTTTTGTTGAGATGAATTTTGCGCAGACTGATCTGAAGAATTTGCAGAAGAATTTTGCGCTTGATTCTCTGCTGGCTTATCTGCAGACTGATTTGTAGACTTATTTGCAGATTCACTTGTAGACTTATTTGCAGACTTATTTGCAGACTTCTCTGCTGGCTTATGCGAGCCGGCAGTATTATCCGAAGATCTATATGCAATCGCAATTCGAGAACCTATTTTTAAGCCCATCGCAAGAGCTACATCTCGCCCAACCATAACATTTCCACTGCTAGGCCAAGAGCCGTCTACATTCCAATGCTTATTAAGCGACTTTACTGAACGAACGTCTATTCCTGCTAAAACATACGGAGCTGCGTTAATACGCACGTTTTCGTAACGATATGTAGCAGATCGCATAGCACCTTTTGCAAGAACCATATCGTTTGTGTGCAAAACCATCGCGCGATCAATACCGTTTTTCCACTCACCCTCAATTGGAGTTACGATAATATTCGCTCCATAAGCACGCATTTCATCGCTCATTTGCTGAGGCACAACCAGGCAGATTGCAGCTAAACAAAACAGCGTAGCAGCACCAACAAGCGTTGCAATAACAGCCATCAAAGCACGCGATTTTCTACGAAATACCGCGCTAAATAGCATGGTAATAAACATAGAATTGTTGGAAGTCATATAAGATTTACCTGCCATGAAGCACCTCCGCAGGACGCACACTCAAAATCGAACGAATCGACGAGCCTGCAGCCGCAAGCACAGTCAACGCAAGCAGCACGAACACTAGAACAAATACCATTGGTCGGAACAAAATCGAAGAGCCAAACACTGTGAAACCAATAATCTGCGCCACCGCAAATCCCAAAGCCATGCCGAGTAACGTTCCACCAAACGCAATAACCGCAGTTTCCATAAGCATAAGACGAGCAACAGCACCATCACGTGCACCCAAAGCCTTAAGCAATGCAAGCTCGCCAGAACGCTCAGAAATTGAAGCAGCCATAAGATTCGCCACAGCAACAGCAGCAGCAATTAAACTCAACGCAGTCATCAAAACCATAACAGCACGCGTCTTATTTAATACGTTACCCTGCAACGCCGCAACTTGACGAACCTGCTTTGCAACAGCTCCAGGAATTACCTCCTCAATTTGGTAAGTAATCGAACTCGGGTAAGCCGTGCAATACCAAGTTTCCCACTCTTCCTGGCTTAGCACTGCCGGATTTTTAGCAGCCTTTCGCGCTAAATCATTTTCAGGAGTAGTAAGCGCCTTTACTTCAATCGAATCAACCTTATTCGGCTTATTTGCAAGGCTTTGAGCATCGCTAGAACCTGCGTAGATTGCGTTATTGTCGTCGTCGCCAGAATCGTATACGCCAACCAAGCGCAACGAAACCTCGCGTTCGTCACGAATCAAACGCAAACGCTGGCCAAGTTTTAAGTGCAAACGCTCAGCTAGCTGCGCACCTACCATTGCTTCAGATTTATTATCTTTTGCCCAACGACCTGCATTAATCTTCCACCAAGAGCGCAAACCTCTAACACCAACAACTGTTGTTTCCCCGGAAGCGAGCGCAAGCTTACGATTAAACCAAGTTCCAATAATAGGCACTACCAAATCGCCAGAAGATTTCGCTTCAAGATTTGCATGAACAATTATTTTCGGCGCAAAATTAGTGATATTAAACGCCCAGAAAATCATTTTTATTTTTGCAGCATCAGATTCTTTTAGCGAAGCAGTAGACTCGTGGCTTTCCGCAGCCTTTAAACTCTCAGAACCATTAGTATCAATCTGCTCTCGAGAAGCATACAAATCATTTACAACAGCGCTAGATTTTGGCTGAACCACAATATTTGAACCATATGAACTCAGCTCTGCGTTAATTTTGTCTCCAACGTCATACACAACGCTAAGCATTGACACGCTAACGCACGCGCTTAAGCACACTACGAGCGCAATTAACACACGCTTTTTCAATTGCCGCACAAGAGATCGAGCAACCATGCGCATCATAAACATAGCAACTCTCCCTTACTTAAAATGCGAACTGAGCACGTCTAAATCAGCAGTATGAATTGTGATTTTGCCATGCCCAGCCTTATACGGGAACGGAATCGGATTGCAACCACCTTTAAAACCGATAGTTGCCAAATTAATTGCTACGTCGCACTTACGGCAAATAATCTTACCGTCTTTTTCATAGTAGCCTGCATCGCCGCAGTTTTCGCAAGCATCCAATCCAACGCCATACGCTCCACCATTCTTTTTAATGATTATAAAACGCATAATAGTGCCGTCTTTTGCTTTGTATTGGAAACGATGCAAATGACCATCTGAAACTTGAACGTAATTAATAGTTGCAACACCATCGTGCAATTCATACGGTTCTGGAGGCGTAAGAGTTGGTTTAATATTCATAATAGATACGCCTACAGTAAGCGTAAGTATTACTGTGATAGCAGCCAAAAGAGCTGCGAGCGCAGACTTTCGAGATTTCCTTTTAAACGCTCGCTTCGTGCGAATTTCTGCTGCATTTTCACCAACTACAGCCGTTTTAAAGCCGATTATTACAGACGCAGCAGCAGGAATCATGAACACGCTAATTTGCGCCATAATCATTAATGGAGCGTTATTAATTAGCCAAACAAGCACGCTGAAAGAAAAGTCATCCATATAAAGCAGAATGCTTCCTTGCATAATCTGCAAAAGTGAAGTTATGTGCTGCACTAGCAAAATAATCATGCTTAAAACTACAGCAATTTTGAAGCAAATAGCGTTAGACGTAGTGCGCAAAGAACGCACCATAAGACTTAAGCAGATAGCAGCAATAACGCCAAGCACAAAACCAAGCGCGCGAAGTAACATGTCTGATGTAAAAGGCGGAGTGCTTGAATCTACGAAAATAGTAAGTTGCAAAATAACATCTGGTAAAGCATAAAACACAGTAAACGCTAAGCAACATGCACCAATCGCGTTACTTATGTGCATTAAAAGCGGGCAATTACGCCAATTTTTTATTATTTTGTGTGAAAAAATAACCACAATAATTGCAGCAATATCAAGCGGAACCGCAATACACAACGCCGGCATATTAATAAAGTTTCGCTGATTAATTACCACAGATGCGCGGAGTATAGCAAAAATAAGAGCTGCGACTGTGCCTGCAGACAGCCCATACAATCTCCAACGTGCACTCAGAGGCTTATCTCGCCCCTCGCCAACAGTAAGCGATGTGCTTAATCCCATTGTGAGTAGCGCAAGAGGGAGCAGCCCAGGCATAACTGCCACAAACAGTCTGAGCATAACTCCCTCCTTTGCTATTACTTATTATTTACTAAAATTATTAATTAATCGCTAATTATTAACTAGCTACCACTACCACTGACGAGGAGTGTACTTCCAATCGTCGAAGGTTGCCTTAATTGGCTCAGTCCAGAAGCGACCGGTTACGCCGGTAGCAGGATCGACGTGAAGCATCCAACCCTTCTTTTCTGGGGATTCAATAGAAAGCACGAGCTTATAATTTCCAGCCTTGTCAAGCTTAACGTTTGCACCGTAGTGAGGACCATCGGAAGCGTTCATCTGCATAAAAGTACCCTTGCCAACGGATTCGCCGCTTGCCTTATCGACAATCTCATAGTTCACAGTCAAATCTGGAATGAACTCGCCCTTACCGTAGCCAAGCTTTGTACCTTTTTGGTTAGCGTGGATATCGGCTTCAAGGTGGAAGCTTGCTTCGCTTGCCTTCAAGCCCATACCAGCTGGAACCATGTCCACTGGCTGGAAGTACACAGCGCCAATAGTAAGAGGTCCAATGTTCTGATCTTGGTGAGGACCAACTGGAACCTCCTCAAAGCCCTTATCACCGCCCTTGTCGTCAGCCTTGTCGTCAGCCTTCTGCTCGGTTGCTTGTGACTTAGCACCAGTTTTAGCGGAATTGCCATTAGAACCGCATCCAGCGAGCGCAAGCAGTCCAGCAAGAGCCAAAGCTGCAATTGCCATCATTTTATTATTCTTCATATCTAACCTTCTGTGTTTGTTGTTAGTTATTTTTATTTAATTATTGTTATTGGTTGTTTATTAATTATTTATTAGTTGGTTATTTGTTGTTTTGCTTATTTATTTTCTACCGCGCGTTTCACACGACTTCGCGCAATAGATACGCAAAGCAGTGAAATCACAACAATTGCTGCCACAATTTGAGCAACAATCGTCTCAACATACGGATAGAACCCAAGCCAATCGTTAGTTGGCAAGCCTTGAATATACATTCCTTCGAGAGCATCGCCCTCGATTAACGCGTGCACACCACCGCCTGCAAAAATCACTACGAGAACAGACATAAGAGCACTTGTTCCAGTAAAGAATGGGCGAATTGGTATGTGCACAGATGCGAAACGAATCAGCAAGAATATCACTACAAGAACTGCAGCAGCGGAAATGAAGCCTCCCCAAATCATAGAGTCAGCTCCGTTTGAAACTGCAAAGATTGCTTGATAGAAGATTACAGTTTCAGCACCTTCGCGGAACACAGCAAGGAAACTCAATAACGTTAAAGAAACCAAGCTTCCCTTAGAAACTGCTGCCGTTGTTTGCTCACTAATATACTTATTCCATGCTTGCACTGAAGATTTAGAAATCATCCAGTTACTCGTGTAAAGCAGCATAAGCATTGCGAACAATGCAACAACGCCTTCTGTAATCTCCTGCTGCGGACCAGAGCCATTAAATAGCAAGCCGAATAGTGCAGCTACAGCAAGAGATGCCACAATTCCAGCCGCAATACCTAGGTAAATATACTTCACCATATTCTTGTGACCGGATTTAACAAGGTAAGCAATAATTGCTGCAACAACTAGCAACGCTTCCAAACCTTCACGAAGCAAAATCACGAAAGCTTGACCAAATGAGCTAGTTATGAATTGCATAAATGGATTTGCGCTTGAAGATGCGCCTTTGTCTAATTTTGCTGCGTCTTCAATAAGCATCGCTTTAAGATCCGTTACGAACTTTTTAGCTTGCTCAACAGTTGCACCGTTGTTCATTGTTTGGCGGCACTCTTTGAATTGATATTCGACAGTCGAAACGCGACTTCCGCTTATTGCATTCATCACGTTCTTCTCGAAACCGAGCTTTTCGTAATACTGGTAATAGGCTTCGTTAATTAAATCAACTGCAGATGCTACTTGAGTTTTATTACCTTTTGCAGACTTGTATTTTGCAACGGATTTGTCGAGAATAACATTCATTTCTCGAGCAACTTGACCCCACGTACGACCATTGCGTCCAAGGTTTTTCTTTTTTGCAGCATCTAGCTTTTTGCGCTCTGCTTTAATTTGCGCACGCAACTTTTGTGCATAAACATTTGGCTTATCCACTTTTAAGTTGGCATCGAGACTAGATGCAGTTTGTGCAACATCCGCTGCAAGAGCCGTTGAAACAGCACTTATTTGTGAACCTTGATTTTGCTGATACACAAGCGTTTGCAACTGTTGGAATTGATCGCCTTGCTCTTGAACTTTATTCTGACCAAAAGTATCTCGAACAACAGTAATCATATTCGAAGCAACATAAACGGAATTATAAGCTGCTTGGAATCTAGTGGCAGCTCCCGAATTATTGCCGCTTTTATATTCGCTTTGACCCTGCTGCAATTGGCTATCAATCGCCTTAGAAACTTCCGACCAACTAGCATACGAACGATCTGCGTCTGTTGCAAAAGCTGGCGTAGTTACAGCAAACGAGCTTATAACAAAACTCGCAAATGCGCACATAACCATGCACATAGCCAGCATGAGCGCGGTAGCACCGGAAACAACTCGGCGCACACTTTTACACGCGCGCATAACATCTCCTCGTGTCTTATTACACTTCCTGCTTCTCAACGCGCTCTACCCCGATTGAGCGCACCCAACTAAAACTTGCCATTACAAAGGCCCCACAGGTACATAATATCGATATATCAAGTAGATTGATATAGTTAGACGCAAAAAACACGCAAATATTACAAAAATGATATTGATAATGATAATTATCAATCTTTTTGCGAATCGTATTGAGAAAAGCCAATAAGCCCAACAAACTCATTAAACATGTTTCTCATACTTTCTACAATGCGACTTTTCTTCTCAGCGCGCGCAATCGCCGCAGCGCCAAATCTGCTCATTCTAGGCATTAAATCATTAATGTCTGTACCAAGCTCACTCACTTCGCCAGCACTAAAAGATTTCTCCATAAACTTGCGAGTCAAAGCATCGTTTAATCCTTCGCTTTGCACGAGTTGCGCCAAATCATGATTATACTTTTTCTCAACATACTCGCTCCAGCAATCAACAATGCTCAACTTGTTGCCGTTAGAATCGTAAACGGTAATGTTACCTTCAGAATCCACAAGCTTCCCAAGCTCATTCTCGTTAAGCTGCGCAATAAACCCTTCAATAAGCTTCTTTTTACTACGCAACTGCGGGCTAGAGTCAACCGCCACCCTAATAGAGGCAAGAACATTTTTATCCTTACAATGCTTGCTATGGTAATGTTCTACTAACATCAAAATGTAGTCAATATTTACTTCTACTTGGCGCACAAGCTCCATCTCAAACACAACATCGTCCGTAATGTTTGCAATATCGCCTTTTTGCTCTTTGCGCTTCCATTCTTCATGCAAATCCTGGTAATGCCCCAAGTAATCTTGCATATCGCGCTCTTTGATTATCTCGTTGCCTTCAAATTGATCGAAAGCTTTCAGCATGTTACGCAATCGCAGAATATTACCAAAAAGCGATATAAACTTTTTCTGATTCTCTTCTCCAACAATGTTGAAGCCTTGCAGTGGATACTTTTCCATAAGCTCATTTACTAAATCACTGTATCCACAACGCTCAATTCCTTTAGCGTCAACGTAACCGTTGTAAATCTGCTCAAACGTAGGGCAAAGCACAATACCTTGCGCATCTTTATCTCCAAAAAGAGCTACCGCTTCGTCAACTTGATAGCTCAAATCCCTAAAGCACACAATGTTTCCAAATGTTTTAACGGAATTTAAGATTCGATTTGTGCGCGAAAACGCTTGAATAAGCCCATGCATGCGAAGATTTTTATCTACCCAAAGCGTGTTCAAAGTTGTTGCATCAAAACCAGTTAGAAACATGTTGACTACAATCAAAATGTCAATTTCCTTATTTTTCATGCGAATTGAAACGTCTTTGTAATAGTTTTGGAATTTGTTATTTGACGCATCATACGCAGTATTAAACATTTCGTTATAGTCTTTTATTGCGCTTTCCAAAAATTCTTGCGAATTTGCGTCTAGCTTTGCCGTGCTTTCTGAATTTTCTTCTCCAAGAGAACCCATGCCGTTGGCGTACGCCGAAGAATCTGACTCACCCTCGTTTACTGCATAGCTGAAAATAGTTGCTACTTTTAAGCGTTCGCTTGGAGGCAGATTTTGCTGCTGCTTTTTGAACTCGTTGTAATACGCTTTTGCAAGAGGAATGTCTGCAACAGCAAAGATTGAATTAAAGCCGTTTATGTCAACTTCTTCAGAAGATTTTTTAGTCTCTAAAGTATTATGCTTATCTGCAGCAAGTTCTTTAACGTTAATAATGCGCTTGTATTTGTAAGTCTTCTCGTTGCGATACGTTTTTTGAGTAAAATGCTCAATAATGTATTGAACAACATTATGCACGCGATCTTTATGCCTAATTACATCTGGTCGATTAATATCTTTAACCAATTCGTCGGTTGCTTTTTCCAGCTCGCTCGACGTTTTTACAGTAGCAACGTATTCCACGCGGAATGGCAACACGTTTTTATCGTTAATCGCGTTAATGATTGTGTACGTATGCAAGCACGGTCCAAAGGTTTGCTCGGTTGTGGAAAGATGCGCAGCGTCGGAGCCAGCAGCGTTCGCTTCAAAAATTGGCGTGCCAGTAAACCCAAAAAGCAGAGCATTTTTAAAGTGTTTTACAATATCTGCATGCATGCCTCCAAACTGGCTTCTGTGGCATTCGTCAAAAATAAACACTATGCGCTTTTTGTAAATTTCATGACTTGGGTTGTTGCTTATAAATTTACTAAGCTTTTGAATAGTGGTTATAATAAGCCTGCATTCTTCCGTATTGTCTTCTAGCTGTTTTGTAAGCACAGCTGTTGAAGTGTTACTATTTGCGGCTCCTTTTTCAAACCTGTCGTATTCTCTCATTGTTTGATAGTCAAGATCTTTACGGTCTACAACAAACAAAACTTTGTCAACAAGATTATTGCCTTCTGCGTCTTTCAAAGCTTTTACTAGCTGCGATGTTTTGAAGCTAGTTAGCGTTTTACCAGATCCAGTAGTATGCCAAATATATCCGCCCTTTTGACGCTCTGCTGCCGGCATTTTGCTCGCATTAGCAAACATGTATTTTACGCGATTCACTATGTTTTCTGCTGCAGTAATCTGGTATGGACGCATAACCATCAAGCAATCTTCTGCATTAAAAACGCAATATTTTGTGAGAATGTTAAGAATTACGTGCTTTGCAAAGAAGGTTTTAGCAAAATCGCATAAGTCGGAGATTATAGTGTTTTGAGCATCGGACCAATAGTTTGTAAATTCAAAACTGTTACTTGTTGTGCTTTTGCTAGATCCTTTACTTTTCTGCTCGTTGTACGCATTATTGCGAGTTGAGTTGGAGTAATACTTTGTTTCAGTGCCGTTTGAGATTACGAAAATTTGCACGTATCCAAATAGTCCGCTTCCAGCCCAAAATGAGTCGCGAGCATAACGGTTAATCTGATTGAACGCTTCTCTAATAGGCACACCTCTGCGCTTTAGCTCAATATGAACCATCGGCAAGCCGTTTACTAGAACAGTCACATCGTAACGATTGCTACGCGCAGGGCCATTTGCATCATTATTGTTTGCATTATCGTTTGCGTTAACAGCATATTGGTTGATTACTTGCACAATATTCTTGTGAATATTTTCTTTGTCAATAATAGTTATGTTCTTATCTGTGCCGTCATCTTTTTTGAGTATTTTAACGTTATCTCGCTGAATAGCATCTGTTTTCTTAACTATATCGTCAGTGCTGTTTGCAATATTTTCTTTGAAAAATCTTTCCCACTCGCCATCTGAAAAATGATAGTCGTTGAGCTTTTCGATTTGCACGCGAAGGTTTGCTATAAGATCTTTCTCGTTGTGAATGTGAGCATACTCGTAGCCTTGGGATTGCAAAATGTTAATGAACTCTTCTTCGAGTTGCGCTTCGCTTTGATAGTTGCCATCGTTGCGCGCGCTTGGCGTAAACGTAGACATTACAGTGCTATCTTGATTTTCTAACACGATTTTCATTTTGCTTCCTTCTTTCTTACTCTTACTCACATTTTTCGATTACGCACGCTTGAAGGTTAGGAGTTGATCGCGATAGTACTCGTATTGCTTGCGTCTAGCTTCGATTTCTGCAGGCAATCCTTGAGTTAGATCATTACACAATGCGTCAAAGCGATCCAGAATTTGTACGATTTGGCGCTGCACTTCTAGAGGCGGAACGGGGATTTCAAATTGCATTACAGCTTTCTTATCACCTCTAGGCATCTTCGCACCTTTTGAATTGCGAACATCATATAAGAAAAACCGCTCAGAACTTAAAATATGGTATAAGAATCTAGGACTAATAACGTTTTTATCGTAAATATGAATAACTAAAACATCACCGTTAGTTCCACCAACACAATCAGCAAACCATATTTTCTTAAGATATGGTCTTATATTGCCAATAAGTACATCACCTATAGAAAAACAAATAACTTTACTTTCTTTAGGTATAGAATTAGCTCGCGTCTTCCCTTGCTTGTTTTGTAATAGATTTTCAACACCAACATAATTATTTTCATCAAGATTTTGCGAATCAATGCGATCTTTAGAATACGACGCAACTTCCTCTAAAGCCTTATAATCCACACCATTCGGGCAGTAGCGTGATATAAGCAAGCGAAGAGGATTATTGTCGTCAAATGTAAGCAGTGTATCTCGATAGTATTCGTATTGCTTTTTACGAACTGTAAGCTCTGCTGTAAGCTCTGCTGTAAGCTCTGCTGTAAGCTCTGTGAATGTGTCCAATACGCGGACAATTTCACGTTGTACCTCCAGAGGAGGGACGGGTAGCTTGTAGTTCTTTATCATTTGAGCATTAATGTTTGATTGTGATCCTTGCCCCATACCTTTCAGGTTCTCATATTCATTGCAAAGGAAATGATATACATATCTAATCAACACTATATTTTCATTGATTTCCAAATTACAGCAAGCTTGATTGGTTGTAACGGGTATCTTATTAATTGCCACTTTAGCCGCAGTTGCACCATACATTGCGACAATAATGCAATTCGCCGAAATCCATTTTGCAGAAGAATTGGCTAAACCCTCTTCCGTAATTTTTACATCGGTATCATAAATATAATTCCAATCAACCTCTTGAGTTCTTACCCAAGGAATATCTCCACCATAATATTCAGATATAGATGTTTTTGGCGTTCCCCCAGAACAAATATTAACGCAGACTTCTTGGATAGTTTTATACTCCACGCCATTCGGGCACAATTCAGCGATTAACTCCTCAAGCTTGCTAGTCATTGAGCCACCTCGCTATTATCAAAGTTAACGCTGCCAGCTTCAATCTCGCTTACAATCTTCTCAATCTGTTCGCGCAACTCTTGCTCGCGAGCGCAAACCGACGCAATTTGCGCGTTAAGCTCCGTAATATTAATCTTCTCGCGAGTATCTTCTGCTTCAACGTATGTGGAAACGGAAAGATTGTATTTATTTGATTCCACTTCTTCCAAAGACGCTACGTGCGCAATATGCTCCGCATCTTGCCTAGAAGTGTACCACTTAACAATCTGCTCAATGTTCTCGTACGAAAGCTTGTTGCTATTCGTTGACTTTACAAACTCTTTACTTGCGTCAACAAACAATATAGAAGTATCATTCCGCTTATTTTTGCGCAAAACCATAATGCATGTAGCAATCGAAGTACCAAAGAACAAGTTGCTCGGAAGTTGAATCACGCAATCAACAGCATTATGCTCAACTAAATATTGGCGAATCTTTTGCTCGGCTCCGCCGCGGTACATGATTCCAGGGAAGCAAACAATAGCAGCAGCACCATCTTCCGCCAGATGCGCCAAACAGTGCAACACAAACGCCATATCTGCCTTGCTTTTTGGAGCAAGAACTCCAGCTGGAGCAAAACGAGGATCGTTAATCATCAACGGATTAGAATCCCCCTCCCAACTCGTGGAATAAGGCGGATTAGAAACAACTAGCTCAAACTTTTTATTAGCATCGATTTGCGGATTTATAAGAGTATCGCCGCACGTAATCTCAAACTTGTTAAAATTCACATCGTGCAAAAACATATTCATGCGGCACAAGTTGTAGCTAGTAACGTTCTTTTCTTGACCGTAAAAACCGCCATTAATGTTTTCAATGCCTAGCACTTTTTTGGCTTTTAGCAGAAGCGACCCGGATCCGCATGCTGGGTCGTATACGTCTGAAATGCTTGATTTTCCAGTGGTCCCAAGGCGCGTGAGCAGCATTGAGACTTCTGCAGGCGTAAAGTATTCGCCGCCAGATTTTCCAGCATTAGAAGCGTACAAGCCCATCAAATATTCGTAAGCATCGCCAAAAGCCTCAATAACATTGTTGTTTACACTGCCAAGCTTCATCTCACTAATCACTTGTAATAACTTAACAAAACGCTTATTTCTGCCTTCAACAGTGTCTGCAAGCTTAATATTATTCACATCGTAATCGGAGAATAATCCCTTAAAATCGTCAGAGGAATCAGTGCCTTGAGAAGAAGCTTCAATATTGCGGAACACGCGGCTTAATGTTTCGTTCAGATTGCTATCTTGAGGAGCGTTCTTAAGCACATTGCAAAACAGCTCGCTAGGAAGTATAAAGAAGCCTTTAGCTGAAATCATCTCACTGCGAAGAGGCTCTGCATCTTCATCGCTTATTTTTGCATAATCAAAGTCTGGATCGCCGCCTTCAGATTCATGCTCGTTTTTATTGATGTAATCGCATAAATTCTCGGAAATATAGCGATAAAACATTGTGCACAATACGTATGCTTTGAAGTCCCAACCATCAACGGAACCTCGCAAATCGTCGGCAATCTTCCAAATCGTGCGATGCAATTCCGCGCGTTCTTCTTCTTTGCGAGTGTCCATTCTGCTGCTCCCTATTTGTGCAATTTCTGCACGCGTATGCGCAATATATAAGCTAATTAAACAAGCGTTCTTTAATATTCTACTGTAAGAGCGCACAATCAGCAGCAACGCTACTCGCATCGCTTAGCCTAGCTTCGATTCTTGCAAGCAAGTTAGCTCGCATAGTCATTATTGGGCATTAGTTGGCATTATTCAGCATTATTCAGCATCATTCGGCAAAAAAGTGCGCTGGGAATGCGCGCGTTTTGCGAAGCGCATGATTTGGCGAGATTACAGCAAACTCAGCACTGGTAGTTTGCACGATTTTTTGCAAATCGCTTTCTTGCGATACAAACAACGCAGTTGCGAGCGCATCGGCGTAAGCTGTTGGAAAATCGCAAGTTCTGCTAGGCACATACGCCCAGCTTGCGCATAAATCGCAAGCAGGAATGCCATCAAGCGCATTAATCAAGTGAGTCGCAATTAAATTAGACTCAAAGCCACTTGCATCTTTACCTAAGCAACTTGCTTCTTTTACTTTCCAACGCTTTCTTGCACTAGACGATGCACACAACGCTCCGCTTGCGATTGATGTCACTCCAACTGCTTGAGTTGTGTCAAACGGATTTTCCAGAGCCACTTTTATTTGACTATTCTCTTTGCTAAAGCAAGCGCGCATATCGCCGCCAGCGTTTACCAAAAAATCAAAATCCGAAAGCGAATCGCTATCCGAAGGCATCTCGCCACCAAGCTCTTCTTTAATAATCTGTGTTACAAGATCTACAAAATAGCCCTTTCCAGCTGCACCAAAATCAAGCTGCACTGGCTGATTTGTGCGAAGCGTTGCACTTCCGCTATCTTGCGAAATATCTGCCCACGTAATCGGCAAAGAGCGACGATAATTAGCCCAACTGCCTATATTAGAACTCGCGCTAGCTGCCGACTCCGGAACGAATTGCACAGAATTGTTGCAGCCAAGCGCAAGCAGATCCGCACCAATACAAGCGTCAAAAGCACCGTGCGTGGCATCGTAAAACTCGCTATAGATCGCAAAAAGCGGCTGAGCCCACGTTGGAAACTCAAACTCGCCGCCATGCTCCGCACAAGCCATGCGCGAAACAAGCGAATCCGCACGAAAGCGCGAAAGCACCGATTCATACTCTTCAATAAAATCGCGAATCCGATTCTGCACGCGCTGCGAAATCGGCACGCTGCTAGAGATAATAATCCCCGTGCCAAGCGCGCGCTCAATCGCCATTACATTCCCAAACATCACTTTCCTCACACAAAAACATCGCTTGCCTCACGCAAACATTTCATTCGCTTTTTTAGAAAGCTCATACCGAATAGGGCGTTCGCCAATAGAATCAACCATTCCAAGCTCAATCAAACCGTTAAGCGCACTCACAATCTTTCTCTCACCAACCTGCTCAGCAATTGCATTGCCAACATATTCGCTTAATTGCTTGCGAGTCATCGGAGTTGGATTATACGAAAAAAGCTTATTTTGCAACAAAATAGACAGAACTTCACGCTGCACTTTAGAAATTTCTTCCTCTGAGAAAAGCTCACGCAGCTTACCCATACAGTAAATAATGTGCTTTAATTGCACACTAATATTCTCAAACACTTCGCCCTGTGCTTTTACAATATATTCCAACATTGTGCAACAAAACATAGTTAAATCATTGCAATTAAACAGCTCCTGAGCTTTAGAAAAAGCAGCATAGTATCCAGATTTCTCTGCGTAAATTACAGAGCTTAAGCTCAAAATTGTTGGCATCGAAAGCTGCTCGTGCAATTGCAAAGCAAGTAAAAACCGCCCAGTTCTGCCGTTCCCATCATAAAACGGGTGCACGCTCTCAAAAGCATAATGGCACATGCACGCCTTAATAAGCGTTGGAACTTTGTTACTATTCATCAAACTCAACATCTGCGTTAAATGATCTTGAATTTCCGCTTCCGTTGCATCGCCATCATGCACTACATTATTTGCAGCATCACGAATACTTACTTTTCCACTCCTAAAAATCTCACCATCTGGAATATTATTTGCTTCTAATTCACCTTGCATAATGCTGTTGTAGATTTTTCGTATATCTTGCAATGTTTGCGGAATTGAAGTGCCATTCTTATTGGAGTCTGCAACTGACTTTACATTCAAATCCGCAACAGATTCCGCAACCGACTTTTCTTTAGAATCTGCAAGCTCAAGAAAAAGCTTAGTAAATTCACTAAAACGCGTATGCTTATTCTGCTCACTCGCAGCAGCAAGCGCTTTGGAAAGCTCTTTTCTAGTACTGTGAACACCTTCAATAATGTTGGTATTTTGCACTTCTTTTGCAATAAGTTGCATTAAATACTCGCGCTGAGCAAACCGCGGCAACCTGCTCCACGCTTTTTCAACCGCTTTTTCAGCATACGCAATATCATTCATGTGCGTCACAAGATCCGTTACGCACATTGCAAAAATTTCATGCGCATCAAATACGATTCCAGAACGATACGTCACTGGATTATCGATGCGCAAACGATACTCTTCTTCCGCAATATCACAAGGTTTTGCATTACTTTTAGACATTGCAACTATTGCGCGTATTGTTTTGCAATCCATAATGCGACTCCGTTTACGTTATTGCATTTACATTATTGCGTCTACGTTATTGAGGATTTTGTAGTGATGTCTTGCAATATTTTGCTTGCGATATTTTGCTTATACGCAAATAACGCATTTATCACAAAATGATTGCTTAACTAACGTAAAAATCTATTCTATACCGACATTTTGCCAAAATGAAGGCATAGAAAGCAAAAAACATTCGTCTATACCGACATTTTCACAAAACAGCAGTATAGCACGCAAAATATATTCATCTATACCGACATTTTTGCAAAAACGCACTATAGAAACATCGGCAGCACTGGCGACATAACGCCACTCGTTTCGGCGTTCGCAATACTCAAACGCTAAATTCAATCTATGCCGTAACGCGTTTTATACGCCGCGTAATCCTTATCTTGCAAAACACTAGCCACATTCGGAGCGTATTCGTATTCTTCTTCAACAAGATGCGCAAACTGCTGCTGAGCTAAAAGCTCAACATTCAAAGGCTTTGTAATAATGTGGAACATATCCTCAAGAAGCTTCGTATCGTTAGCATCTTTAGCCTGGATTGAAGCTTCGTCGTTAACACGCTGCGTTATTAATCCCCAATCGAAATGGTATCCAGCATCTCGCGCAACTATATCCCAAAAAACGCGTTGCGTTCTACCATTGCCCTCACGAAATGGGTGTAAAACATTAAAATTATTGTAATTTACACTTAGCTTACTAATAAACTCGTCAATAGATAAACCTTGCAATAAATTATCATTTTTAAGCGTTTGCTCACAGTAACGAATCCCAACGCCCATGTATTCAAGCGGATGAAACGGTTCGCCGCCGCCTTTAGTCATATCTATAGTGCGAATCTGGCCAGCCCAATCGTAAACATCTTGAAAAAGATAATGATGAATCCACTGCAATTGCTTAACAGTTCCTTCAGCATGTGGCAAGTTTTCGTACAAAATAGAACATCTTGTGAGAACAGCATCGTTCTCATATTTATCTAATTCAATCTGATTATTTATATTAGATTTGTTCTTCAATACCCTTGTGTGAGGAATAAGATAAGGGTCAAAAACTGTTTCCACGACACACAACCCAATAACTTAATCCATCACGCCATATCTAGAACGCATTCTAGCAACAAATTCATTGCTACTTATAAGACCATTAGCATATTGATTTGCGTCATAAAGAAACTCTTTTGAAGGCGAATTGCCTTCAAGTTTGCCTGAAGCTATTGCAAGACCCAAATTTTCTTGACGCCTACGTTGCGTTTCTTTATCAATCATTTCTTCTCCCTGCCAACACACGCACCCAAATCAAAAACAACTATTAACTATTTTACTATGCACGATACATTTTGATTACAACATATTCAATTACAACACATTTTACTTACAGCACATTCTGCGATTTGACGAATCTAGCATCGGCAACATAACGCCGCTCGTTTCGGCGTAGATTATTCCAAAGATAAGCGCCATGTTATAGCTAAATCTTTACTTATTTGCACATAACAACAATAAAAAGTAAAGATAATTGCAATCTTGCATATTGAAAAGTAAAGATTCGCAAAACTTAAGCAAAAAGAAAGAGCCTTCGCACACGAACGCAAATAGGCACTCACTTTCAAAAGTGAAAAAATTTTACAGTTTTGAAAGTGAAAGTGCGAATCTGCTTGCAAACACTCGCCACGATTCTTACGACATTGAAGGAATCCGCGTAATAGACATAGCGCAATGGCTGCTCGAAACAAACACGTCGTTTCGTTTGTGAGCGTTACTTTCTCAGTCGGCTAACTGAGTTTTTAACAGTGTTTTGCCAATCACCGTTACTTTCTCAGTTCGTTAGCTGATTTAGTAACAGTGCTTCGCCTCTGAGATCTATTTTCTTTACAAACGCGCTATAAAAACAAAAAGGCAGGAGCCTGAGAATATCCCAAACTCCTGCCTTAGAAGAGATTACCTTGCTTACACAAGTTCATAAACTTACAAAAGCAACAAACTTACATAAGCAACAAAAGCAACCTTAAATCACCTTAGCGTTAGGCAGCACGTTGCCGTCTTTATCAACGTTACAACTATGCTCAACAGCAATCGTAATATTGTCAGAGTCAACCGAGTAGAAGCCATCCGTCACCTTAAAAACGTGACGCACGCCTTTCAAATCGTCAACCTTCACAAAACCGTGATCAATCAACGCAAGCACAGCCTCATGTCCAGGAAGCACGCCCATTGCGCCATTCACAGAAGGAATAACCACAAACTTGGCGTCACCTTCCCAAACAGGATGCCTGGCTGCCACCACACTAACGTGCAGCGATTTTACTTGCTTCTCCGACATAATCACGCACCAAACTCTTGCTGCATATCGTGCCAACGACGCTCAAGATCATCAATGCCACCGATACCAGAGAATGCCTGCTCAGGAATCTCATCGTAAACACCATCGCAAATGCGAGTGAATGCCTCAATGGTTTCGTCTGCTGGCACATAAGAACCTGGACGACCAGTGAACTTTTCAGCCACATAGAAGTTCTGACCAAGGAACTGCTCAATCTTACGAGCGCGGCTGACAGTAGTCTTATCTTCCTCACCAAGCTCATCGATACCAATCAAAGCGATGATGTCCTGAAGCTCCTTGTTACGCTGCAAAATAGCCTTAACGCGGTTCGCGCAATCATAATGAGCCTGACCAACGTAACGCGGATCCAAAATTCTAGAAGTAGAAGTCAAAGGATCCACAGCTGGGTAAATACCCTTAGCTGCAATATCACGCGAAAGCTCAGTAGTTGCATCCAAGTGCGTAAAGGTTGTTGCAGGTGCAGGATCAGTGTAATCATCTGCAGGAACGTAAATAGCCTGAAGTGACGTAATGGAATGGCCGCGCGTAGAAGTAATACGCTCCTGTAATGCACCCATTTCATCTGCCAAGTTTGGCTGGTAACCAACTGCGGAAGGCATACGACCAAGCAGCGTGGAAACCTCAGAACCAGCCTGAGTAAAGCGGAATATGTTATCGATGAACAGCAACACATCCTGATTCTGCACATCGCGGAAGTACTCAGCCATAGTCAAAGCGGTAAGAGGCACGCGAAGACGAGTCCCAGGAGGCTCATCCATCTGACCAAAGACAAGCGCTGTTTTCTCCAAAACGCCAGCATCAGCCATTTCGCCAATCAAATCGTTACCTTCACGGGTACGTTCGCCAACGCCAGCAAACACAGACACACCACCGTGATTCTGTGCAACGCGCTGAATCATTTCCTGAATCAACACAGTTTTACCAACGCCTGCACCACCGAACAGACCAATTTTACCGCCCTGAACGTAAGGGGTAAGCAAATCGATAACCTTAATACCAGTTTCGAACATCTGAGTCTTAGACTCAAGCTGATCAAAAGCAGGTGGGTTACGGTGAATTGGCCAACGCTCAGTTACTTCAATGTGTTCGCCAGGCTTAGCATTCAAAATGTTGCCTGTAACATCGAACACGTGACCCTTAGTAACATCACCAACAGGTACAGAGATTGGGCCGCCAGTATCTCGCACTAAAGCACCACGAACCAAACCGTCAGTAGGCTTTAAAGCAACTGCACGCACAGTCGAATCACCAAGGTGCTGCTCAACTTCCAGCGTAATCTCGTGGACGGTATCTCCCTCGGTGTTTCCAACGGTGTTGATATCGACTTTGAGAGCATTGTAAATATCCGGCAGATAGCCGACCGGGAATTCAACGTCAATCACGGAACCCTGAACGCGGGTTACGCGACCAGCTGTTGGATCGACCTCCTGCTCAGCTTCTGGAGGCGCTGTGGTCTGATTTTCAGCCATATGCTCCTAATCCTCCTCATTATTCAGCGCATCAGCGCTGCCGATAATTTCGGTAAGTTCTTGAGTAATGGATGCCTGACGAGAAGCATTAAGCTTTCTTGTCAAATCATCCACCAAATTGCGGGCGTTATCTGTAGCCGTATGCATAGCGTTCTGTCTGCTTGCCGTTTCGGAAGCAGCAGAAGTAAGTAAGCACTCGTGAATACGAGACTGAATATACTTCGGCAAAACAGCATCCAATACTTCATCCGGGCTTGGTTCGAAGCAATACTCCACAGCTTCTGGATTGCTGCGGCTCACTGCTTCTTCACGAGCCGAAACTGCGCTCGTAGACGACAATGCTGCTGAAGGACCAGAAGCTGCTTCATAGTCAGGACGATGCATAGAAAACTCTTCACCGTCCTTCAAAGGAACCAACTCAACTGGCAGCATGCGTAACGTACGAACTTTTTGCCTCACCATATTTATAAATTCAGTGAACACAATATACAGTTCCGAAACTCCGCCTTCTGCTTCCGGCGTCATATAAGCGTCCATTAAAGTATCGGAAATCTTTTCAGCAATAGTAACGTCTGGGTGGTCAGTAGAACCTTCCCAAGTACCTGCCACATCGCGATTGCGATACTTGTAGTAAGTTGCACCGCGTCGACCGTACACGTACAGTTCTGCATGCTTACCTTCTGCATCGAGTTTTGCAAGAAGTGCTTCAGTCTCACGAATAATCGAAGACGTAAACGCACCTGCCATACCACGATCAGAAGTAAGAGCTAAAACTGCTACACGATTGCCAGCATGCTCTTTACCAAAAATAGGATGCTTAATATTTGCTTCGTGATGAGCTACCAACGCCTGCACGGCATCGAAAATTGCGTCACTATAAGGCTTAGCATTAAGCGCAATATCTCGCGCTTTAGCGATATGAGAAGACGCAATCATTTCCTGAGCCTTAAAGATTTTACCCAAAGACTGTGTGGAAATAATTCTCGATTTCAATGCAAGTTGGGAGGACATACGCTACTTCCCCTCAGGCTCGCGACTGTCTGCTTTCGGCTTAGCTACGAGCTGTTCCTTCTCAACAGGAGCAGGGTTTTCAGCCGGCGGCAAAGAATCCTTTACAATCAAAGGCTTGCCAGCAGATGTCTTAAACGTCCTACGGAAATCATCAATGGCTGCATCAAGCTTAGCTTCAGTTTCCTTAGTGAAGTCTTCAGTATCGCGAATTACTTGCAAAATGTCGGTTCCCTTATCCAAGTAATCCAACAATTCGCTTTCGAAACGCAACACATCCTTCACAGGAATATCGTCAAGCTTGCCATGAGTACCAGCCCACACAGAAACAACTTCTTGCTCCATTGCTCGAGGAGAGAACTGCTTCTGCTTAAGTAGCTCAGTCAAACGAGCACCACGAGTAAGCTGCGCCTTTGAGGCTGCATCCAAATCAGAAGCGAACATTGCGAAGGATTCCAAAGACTTGTAACGAGCCAAAGAAATCTTCAACATGCCGGAGACTTTCTTCAAAGCCTTAGCCTGAGCTGCACCACCAACACGAGACACGGAAATACCAACGTCTACTGCTGGACGCTGACCGGCGTTGAACAAATCAGACTGCAAGAAGATCTGACCATCGGTGATAGAAATCACGTTGGTTGGAATGTATGCAGAAACATCGTTTGCCTTGGTTTCGATAATTGGAAGACCGGTCATAGAACCGCCACCCAAATCGTCAGAAAGCTTAGCACAACGTTCAAGCAGACGAGAGTGCAAGTAGAACACGTCGCCTGGGTAAGCTTCACGCCCAGGTGGACGACGCAAAAGCAAGGAAATTGAACGGTATGCTTCTGCTTGCTTCGACAAATCATCGAAAACAATCAAAACGTGCTTGCCGTTATACATCCAGTGCTGACCGATTGCAGAACCAGTGTAAGGTGCAATGTATTTAAAACCTGCAGAATCAGAAGCTGGACTTGCCACGATTGTGGTGTACTTCATAGCTCCTGCTTCTTCAAGGCTTTGACGCACTGAAGCAATAGTAGAACCCTTTTGACCGATTGCTACATAAATGCAGCGAACCTGTTTCTTTGGATCTCCAGTTTCCCAGTTAGCACGCTGGTTAATAATCGTATCTATTGCGATTGCAGTCTTACCTGTTTGACGGTCACCAATAATCAACTGGCGCTGACCACGACCTATTGGCGTCATTGCGTCAATAGCCTTCAAACCAGTAGACAATGGTTCATCGACTGGATGACGGTGAATAACGTCTGGAGCCTGGGCTTCAAGAATACGACGCTCACTGCACTCAATCGCACCCAAACCATCGATTGGATTACCCAACGGATCCACAGTACGACCAAGATAAGCGTCACCAACCGGCACAGACAACACCTCGCCTGTGCGGTATACTTCCTGCCCTTCCTCAATACCTGTAAAATCGCCGAGAATAACGACGCCGATTTCGTGTGCATCAAGGTTGAACGCAAGACCCAAGGTATCGTTCTCGAATGTGAGCAGCTCGTTTGCCATGCAGCCGGACAATCCAGCTACGTGCGCAATGCCGTCACCAGCCGTAACAACATAGCCAACTTCTTGCGTTGGCATGTCGGTAGGCTTATACGAGTCAACAAACCCGTCGAGCGCCTTGCGTATCAGGGCGGGATCAATAGATAGTTCCGCCATAATTCTCCTTAATTTACTACTTCACTGCCTGTGTCCAAGCACCATTTCGCGCAGAACGCTGCAACTGCTTAAGCTGCATCAACATGGTGCGATCGGTTATTTGATCACCGATTTGTATACGCATACCACCAAGTACGTTTGGATCCACAATTGGGTTAATGTATGCACGATGACCCAACTTATTGCTGTAGATTTCAATCAAACGCTTAATTTGCTTATCTGTAAGCGGCTGAGCAGTAGTGACTGTAACCAATGTTTCGCCAGCTTCACGCTCAAATCCTGACCAAGCACCACCGAAGCTACCGGTTTTACCGCTTTCGGCACCTCCGTGCCAAGTTCCTACTAGATAATGCATAATGCGCAATACAACAGGGTGCGCCTTACCTCCAATAAGCTCGTCAATAAGGCGAGACTTATCTCCCGAAGACCTATTCGGATCAGTAATCGCATCAGAAAGCTCAGGATACTTATCAATCATGTCCATCATTGACGAAAGCTCGTCTGAAATGCGCTGCGCTTCATCGTGCGCATCTGAGATGGCCTGAGCAAGCGAAGAACGCGACAAACTATCGTTTACTCGCGATGCCTTTTCTGGCATTCTTACCTCCTCGTTTCTGTAAAAAACGAAGTAATGCAAATAATACAAAATGAAATAACCGTAATTTTATTTTGCGATCATTCAGTTTTGTACATTACTTTACTTGCTTTGATCCGAATTTTTAGTGTCTCCAACTTCATCGATCACATGATCAATAATCTTGGAGCTGACGGTATCGTCATCCAATTTGGATGCAAGAATCTTGCCAGCTAAAGCTGCTGCAAGAACCGACACCTCTCCTTGGAGGCTGGACATGGCATGCTTATGCTGAGCCTCAATGGAATGCTGCGCTTCACTGATAATCTTCGCAGCATCCTTTTCAGCGCGTTGTCTAGCTTCGCCAATAATTTTTGAAGCTTCCGATCGAGCCTCTTCACGAGTCTTTGCAGCATCAGTTTGAGCTTGAGAAAGTTCGTTTTCAATCTGGCTCTTCAACTCGTCTGCTTCACGCTGCACATTAGCAGCCTTAGCCATTCCGCCTTCAATTTTTTCTGCACGCTCGTCGAGAATTGCCTGGAATTTAGGCATAACAAACTTGTAGAAAAACGCTGCAAGAACTACCAAAACTACTAATGACCACAGTACGTCATAAGGCTCAGGCAAGAACAACGCCAACTTATTACTTCCGGCTGCATATGCCATGGCTTGTCCTTTCTATTCTTTCAACACTATTCGTGTTGTGCATTGTAAGTTTTGTTCAGGCTCCCATAATGTAGGAAACGAAGCCAAGCAAGCCCAAAACCTCAATAAATGCCAAGCCGACGAACATAAACAGCTGAATGCGGTTGCCAACCTCTGGCTGACGTGCAGTAGATTCCATAGCCTTAGACACTACTATTGCCATGCCGAGTGCAGGGGAAATAGTTGCTACAGCAAAGCCAAGAATGCTCAGGTTGCCGGTCAAACCTGCAAGAGCGATGATACTATTCATTGGTTTCCTTTCTGTTGAAACAGTAACCAGTATAAACCCGTAAGATATGTAAAATCTGAAAATCTAAACTACTTTTATTAAGCAGCTACAACAGCAGACTTTTCTTCCTCTTCCGGATAACTTTCCGAAATGTAGACTGAAGCAAGCACTGTAAAAATAAATGCCTGCAAGCCAGCTACCATAATTTCGAATAGGGTAAACAGAATGCCACCAAGCAGCCACAAAGCACCGCCTAAGGCAAGGAGTTTATTGCTGGAATCCACCACGAAGAAATTGGTGAATACTAAACAAGTGGCCACCAGCAAATGGCCAGCAATCATATTCGCAAACAAACGAATTGTAAGCGAAAGTGGTCGCACAATTATTAATTCTATGAGCTGCAATGGCGAAAGAATAAAGTAAATCGGCCATGGCACACCCGCTGGGAACAATGCTTCGCGGAAGAATCGCAAAAAACCTTTTTCGCGAATGCCAGCAATAAGATATTGGCAAACAACCCACAAAGCAAATACCAACGGACAAGCAATGGTTGCGGTTGCAGCCATATTTAATCCTGGAATCACAGAACAAAGATTAAAGAAGAAAATAGTGAGGAATAATGTGGACATCATTGGCACATAGCGCTTGCCGCGTTCCTCGCCAATCATTTCGTAAACAATGTTGTAGCGCACAAAATCCATCAAAATTTCAAGCACGCTTTGGAATCTGCCAGGAACCACCTTTGCTCGCATAGCACCAATTCCAAAAATAATCATTACTACTACTACCATAAGTAAGCGCACCAAAATAATGCGATTCATGGCAAATGGAGTGCCTTGGAACAAAATTTCTGGAGGCAAAAACTCACTAATATTAGGTAGCTCTGGTTTATTCGAAGCTACAGTAGAAGCTACAGTTGTGGTCTTCTGTAAAACATCAACCATTACATCCATAAGTGCCTCCTTATAGCAATTCGTTCACACGCCTCAATTCAGTGCCGCTCACTCACATACTCAATTCATTCATTCTCGCGGCATATATATCAAACTAGATCATATGTTTCATATTTCGTAAGGCGCGGGGCACGAAACGAAAAATATATCTAATTGCTGATTGTACTCTTTGCTTGTACATAAAATTACGCAACGTCAAAATTTATTTATTCATACCGTACTTAACTCCGTCAAATGGATAAAAATTATCGGAGCGCGGAGAAGCTGGCTCATGTCTTATAGAACGTTCAGTTCCAAGCCTTCCAGCAGTTCTTAAATGAGGAATATCAGAAAGATTGTAAGGCGTAGTTTCGTACACCCAATTAAGCCAGTTGCGCCAAAGCAAATTCGCGTGCGCGCGCCAAGAAAATAATGGCTCTAATTTTGGATCGTCATGAGGGAAATAGTTGTAAGGAAATGGAACGTTGCTCAAACCTTTTAACATGTCACGCTCATATTCCTGCGCAAGAGTCATTTTGCCGTATTCCCAATGCCCTAGGGCAAAAACTTCAGAAAAATCACGCGTAGCAACTAAGCCCGGACCAGATTCGGGACCATACGTAAGAATCTGCAAACGCTGATCTGCAGAAATGCTGTCAACATCAACACTCGCTATTCTAGAATGCGGTTGTAAAGCGATTTCATCAAAACCATTTGTAAGGAAACAGTACTCATCCTGCAAATATTGCGGGAACACACCAAAAACTTTTTTGCTGAGAACATGCTTTTTTACGCCATATCGATAGTAAAGCGCACCCATTGCACCCCAGCACAAATACATTGTTGAGAAAACGTGTGTTGATGCCCAGTCAAGAATTTGCGTAAATTCGTGCCAGTAGTCGACATCTTCAAATTCCATATGCTCAACAGGAGCGCCCGTCACAACAAATCCGTCATAATAGTTGTTACGAAGTGCGTCAAGATTTTCATAGAATTTTACTAAATGATCAGTGCTAACATGCGTTGATACATGCGTAGAAGTTTTCATAAAATCGACGTCGACTTGCAAAGGAGACTTAGAAATGAGTCTCAAAAGCTGAGTTTCTGTCTCGATTTTTTTGGGCATAAGATTCAAAATCAACAAACGAAGTGGTCGAACATCCTGCTGTTCTGCTTCTGGGCGTTCCAATGCAAAAATTCGCTCAGCATCTAATATGCTTCGCGCTGGCAATCCTTCAGGAATCTTAATAGGCATATGTTTATTATACTCCACACTTGTTTATGTTTATTGTGCCTATGTCACGCATGTGCACGAATCGTAAAATTCTAACCAAATACAGCGAGACACGCCCGAAAGTTGACAAATTTAAATTTGCACCTATCGTAGATAGAGCTGCTAAAAGTAGCCGACGCGGGGTGGAGCAGCTCGGTAGCTCGCTGGGCTCATAACCCAGAGGTCCATGGTTCAAATCCATGCCCCGCTACGAATAAGGTCGTAGGTTCTACTTTTAAGAATTCTGCGGCCTTTTCTATTTCCGGAACACGCCATGGAGTGGCTTCATTTAATCTCATATTGACCGACGGTCGTGTCATATCTAATACTTCCGCCAATTCATTTTGCGTACGTCTTTGACCCGCCAAAAGCATACGAATATTCATTGTCACAATCTGATTCAATGTCAAATCCATTATCATTCATCTTTCTTTCCTAAAACCAACTAGCCTTTTCATCCTATCGGTTAGTTACATATATAGTATATCACATATTATGTATTTGTAAAAAAAAACGGACTTGAAACCGTGTAACGAAACAATACGTAAAATCTTTTCTCTACGTATTCTAGTCTATGTTTTTATGTTAAAAATCAAAAGAAAACTACTCCCTAATAGTTGGGAAACATATGTTACACATTGGCTGGAATATCTTGAAGCAAGTGGATATACAGAAGATACGATTAGATGCCGCTACTACAAAATCAGTCGGCTTGCACGCCTACTTAATCAGCCACCAGAAGATATTACAGGACAACAACTTGTTGAGCTTTTTGCACACCAAGACTGGAAACGAGAAACGCGCAAAGGTTATTCTTCAACAATACGCTCGTTTTACTCATACATGATTGAAGAAGAAATTATTGATGTCAATCCAACAGTAAAGTTACCTAAAATTCGTAAAGAATACGCAATACCTCATCCATGTCCTGATTACATCATTCGTGGTGCTTTAGCCCGAGTTAGAGGTAACAAGGAGTATGAAGCCATGCTCAGGCTCGGGGCAGAATGTGGATTACGACGTAGTGAGATAGCACAAGTATCTTCATCCGATATTATGATGCTTAATACTCATCCCCAGCTTCTTGTACACGGTAAAGGACGCAAAGAACGCACTGTCCCCATCGCGCCAGATCTCGCACAAATCATCGCCAACAAGCATGGATACATGTTTCCTGGCAGATGGACCGGTCACGTCGAAGCATCCTATATTGCGCATCACATCTCTCAGCTTCTTGGTAACGGATACTCCACACATAGTCTCAGACATCGATATGACACTAAGGCATATGAAAGTACACACGACCTTCTCTTAGTATCTAAACTCCTTGGCCACGCTAGTGTAGAAACCACTCAAATATATATCAGTCTCACATTCCCTGATAGCAGTGCCATTACAGAAGCTGTTCGCCTCTAAAACAAGACAATATGAGGGGAGCACACGAGCATATTGACTTTATATCAAAAAGTTGCCAATCGTATTCTCACTACTATGTATAAAGCAAAAGTTATCGAGATTAGGAAAGAAAAATTAGAACGACACTAAGTATGTATATATCTTTCACCTGAATATTTACGTATAGTAAAAACATAGATAGAAAGACGAAGGATAATTATGGCTAATATGGATAAAAATCAGATTATTAAACAAGAAACCGAGATTACGAGACTAGATGCTATTTCTGGTCGCGGTGACCAGAAGCCAGGGAGCAAGAAGAAGCGTAAGCTTATCATCATTGCTACTGCGGTTGTTGTAGTTATAGCTTTGCTGGTTGCGAGTATGCTGGGTGTGAAGTCTTTAAGAGATTCCAAGACTCAAGCGTGCATCCAG
Organism: Gardnerella swidsinskii; assembly: GCF_023277705.1. Taxonomy (NCBI): domain Bacteria; kingdom Bacillati; phylum Actinomycetota; class Actinomycetes; order Bifidobacteriales; family Bifidobacteriaceae; genus Gardnerella; species Gardnerella swidsinskii. The sequence goes on along the minus strand of NZ_CP083176.1, from coordinate 995,139 downwards.
GCAAACAGTGCGTACGCCAAAGCGTGGGCACAGTACGAGAAGACACGCCAGGATGCTGATGAAACTGCTAAGACTGTGACTAGTGTGGAGCAGGTTGCAAACGCTAAAACCTACACCACATTCACAGCCCAGCATGCTAAGAGTAAAAAGGTAAGTAAGGCGCAGTCTTTGAATTGTGCTATCTCCTACACTCAGGCTTTCAACGCGACCATGTCTAGTCTTGATAAGACTACAGCACAGCTTAATAAGACCACTAAGGCTCTGAAAAACTCAGTCGTTCAGGTCACAAAGTCGAAGAATGTGAAGGATCTTGAAAATGCTAAGAATATGGTGAAGGCGAAGCTTGATGAGATGAATAATCTGCTCTCCTCATCAGACGGTCAAGTGGCTGATAATGCTACTCGTGATAACCTGCAAAACCAGATAAACACGCTTACCGCAGCGTTGAATGATAAGAAAGCAACCGTCGAGTCTTTGACTAAGGCTCTTGAGCCAGTCCAAGGCGCAATCGACAGTGTAAACGCAAGTATACAAGCGAAGCAGCAGGCAGACGCTGCCGCAGCGGCTGCGGCGCAAGCAGCTCCGCAGGCTCGTTCCCAGTCTGCGGCTCGTACTAGCTCGGGAGCTCCTCGTTCAAGTACTCGTGGTGGGTCTTCTTATAGTGCGCCAGCACAGAATAAGAATTCGGGTGCGGTCGACTGGGATAAATACCTTGCTGACGGGAAAGCATATAATGAATTACATAGAACACCTAATCAATGTCGATATATCTATCGCTGTGGCACTGGATGGAATACCGATGGAACACCAGATGGTGACGGTGATGTAACTAATAGCAAATAGTTTCCATCTTTACTCATTTTCCCTTTACATAGTGGTTGGTTTTAGACGACTTCTAAAACCAACCATTTTTATCAATACCAAATTTTTATTGATATAAAATAAAATTTTTTCATTTTCTCATTACTGAATGTGAAACTTTTTGGTTTCGCATTTCATAATAAGCAATTTGAAAAAGGGAGACTTTTATGTCGCTTTTCGCTAAGCATAAAAGTATGAGAGACAAGATCCGACAAGGTTCACATCGCGCTCTTGCTGGTATCGTTGTCGCATCAACAATGTTGACAGGATCCGCATTTGCCGCTGGCGGTGCCGGATGGACAGGTGGAAACACTGGCGGATCTGGCACATATAAATCGAATACATTCTGGGTTACCGATGATAACCTAGGTTCCGCATCAGATAATGAAGCAGTGGTGCGCGCTATCCAATCAGAAGGTGTAGCCATCGGTAGCTCTGCTACCCGCGAAGCAGCAGCTAGAGCGCAAATTAACGCTGCATTATCCAAGGCTCGCGGTGATTGTGAAACAGAGTATACTGCGCGAGGTGGCACTGGTTCGGCAGACTGCCGCATCTGGGGTGTAGGCTTCACCGCAACAACAGCAGGACCAGGAATCACAAAACCGGAATATAACAATACTTCTAGCGCGCAAGCAACTGGCGCTCAATGGTTATCAGCATGGAACAACGAAACACAGAACGGTACCAGAAAATATAATCACGGCGGTAGCGAATACACAGTGTTTGATGATATTGATTCAGCTAATACACTCGCTTCATTCGCTGCTCAGGGTATGAGTACGCCAAATACTGATTTGATTGTTATCGTTCTTGCAAAAGACCAGCCTAAACTGTGGGACTTTACCCCTGATAAGTCCTGGGTAAAATACTCTAACGGCAAATGGGCAACCGTTATTGATGCGAAGCATACCAACACCACCGGTGCAGACACCCAAACCATCCTTGATGGTGACAAGCTCGGCTCTGTGGTTAACGGTAGCTTGGGCGAGAACCTGGGAGATAGCCTCGACACATTCACCCTGTCTGATGATTACACGGCTGCTGACTATTTGTGGGATCCAGATATGAGTGATGTGCATGTGTATGCTGCTCCAATCCCTGAGGCATCAACTACCGTCTCCTCAGTCGATGACATCATCACTAAGGGTACTGACGTGACAAGCCAGTTCACTATCCAACAGGCTGGCACGACCATTACTGCTACCATGACCAGTCAAGCTCTTGCTGCTGCACGTAGTCTTGCTACCCCTATGCAATACACGCTGCTTATCGGAGGCAAGGCGAATTATGCAAATGGTAAGGGTGCAGCCCAGGTACGCGCTGACGCAGGCAAAAAAGCTACGGATGAAGTCGAGTTTTGTGCTGATCCAACCACAGGCGCAGCCCTCAATTCTCATGGTTTGAAGAATAAAGGCTCAGAGTCTGCCGCGGGCAAGACAAAGACTACGAACGAACCATACGTGTGTGGTTACGTTCCACCAGTAGCAAAGGCAGTCATATCTGAGGCCTCTCAGGGTGGTGACCAGGACGATATTAATGGTAAGAGTGTCATGCCAGGACAGAAGCTGGAATACGAACTCACTAGCGAACCAACCATTCCAAACAACCTGAGTTATGCTATCGAGTCTGTTGCATTCACTGACACGTATGACCAGTATCTTGAGCTTGACAAGCAGACTATCGAGCTGCGTGACCTTGAAACCGGTCGCACCATCAGTAAGAAGAACTACACGCTTACTGCAGATACCGAGAAGCATGAGTTTACTATCGAACTCAACAAGGATTACGTGACAGCGAATATGACCGCGGGATCTAAGCATCGTTTCCAGGTTCGTTTCGAAGGCACGGTATCCAAGAACGCTCCAACAGACCATAGTGTGGATAATCAGTGGGGTTTGAAACTCAACAATAGTTTGACCTCGTCTAACGTGGTATCGAATAAGCCGGTAGAGCCAAAGCCTGAAAAGAAGGATGAAACCAAGACTGGTATCAATATTGATGGCAAGACCGCATACGTAGGAGACGATATTTACTACCGTCTCACTTTAAGCGCAGCCACGTTGAAGGACACTGCGTATAAGGTTCACCGTCTCGGCATGATCGATGACTATGATGATGAGTACTTGCAGCTCAATGACAAGAATATCGAAATCCTAGACGCAGCCGGTAAGGACGTCACCAACAAGTTCAATATCCAGGTTAAGGATGGTGTCGTCTACGTGTTCGCTAAGACCGTAGACACGGAGTATCTCGGAGATATTCTTCCAGGGGATCCACAACCAACAGATTTAAAGGCCTACGCTGGCAAGGTATTGGATGTGACAAAGGATCCTGCAATCGACCAGTCTCTCCTTGGTCAGGATTACACCATCGTGCTTCCTATGACAGTCAAGCAGGTCAAGGACGGGTATGTAGTGAAGAACACTGCCACCCAGATTACAAACGATCGCAAGGATGTAACGAACACGGTAACTAACCCGTTAAAGGTTATTAACCCGAAGAAGGATGTGACTGTTAAGGTTAATGGCGAAAGTGCGAATGGTAAGAGTATTTATAAGGATCATCAGTTCTTGTATCGTCTCGATAGCTCCAAGATCGCTGGTAACCGTGCCTACAAGCAGATCAAGAATTGGCGCATCGTGGATGATTATGATGAAAAGTTTGACAAGCTAACCGGCCAGTGGGCAGTCTATGTCAACAACGACATTAAGCTCGCTGACGGCACTGTGATCTCCAAGGGTAGCCGTATCGACGGTAGCGGTGTTGATGCCGGATATTTCACTTTCACCGAGGCTAATGGTGCGTTTACTGTAGAGGCAACACAACAGTTCCTTGATATTGCATCTGCTATGGATAGTGACTTGTCCTGGACAGCGTACGTGCAAATGACCCGTTTGGGCGTAAGCGATCGCGTAGAAAACACGTTCGTGGAAACCATGAATGATGTTGAACGCGAATCCAATATGGTGTGGACCAAGACCCCAGACCAGACTCCTGCTATTAAACTCATCAAGTACGACGCAGCATCTGGTCTTGAAGCGGGAGACCGTAACACACCAAGCGAAGCCTTGAAGTCTACCAAGAACGGCACCAAGATTGTGTTCCGTATCATCAACACCGGTAAAGTCAACCTGACCAAGATCACGTTAGATGATAAGACTATCGCAGGCTCCGGTACGGTAACTAATCTGGAGTATCCAGCAAACTGGTCTAACCTGGTATTAAAGCCTGGCGAATACGTAGAAGTCAAGGGCACGTTGACTGGTATGAACACGATGAATCATACCGACCGTGGTCACACGACTGGTACACCTATCGTGCCATGCGCATCCCATAACGATCACCCATTCGACCCAAACGGTGGAGATAATGGTAATGGTGGTAATACGGGTGTGTGCTATGACACTCCAGTCGAAGATTCTGATGATTGGAACGGTGTTACTGCTGCACCATTGGCTCAGACTGGTAGCGCGGTCGTGTCTATCGCTATCGCTGCTCTTGCAGCCCTGGGCGCAGGAGCAAGCATCATGATCACTAAGCGTAACAAGGAAAATGCTCGTAAGCATTAACCCGTAAACACGCTTAGTATTAACTGGCGAGGGGTCGCACATGCACACGGGACTATCTCCGTGCAATGGTGTGGCCCCTCACTCTATATTCTCTTCTTCCTCTATTGATTTCTTATTAATCTTTCACACGTAACGGTTCATACTCATGAGTAGAAAAGACACAGCCTTTACCCCTAGTCAACGTGCTTATCTCAACAGTCTTCCAGCTATCAAACACGCGACAGCCACACGAATCTACTACACAAGCCAATTCCACAAAGACGCTGTCCAGCAATACGATAACGGTGTCAGACCGTCTGTTATTTTTGCACAGGCTGGAATGCCGTCCACCCTCATCGGGAGCAAAAGGATTGAACGCTGCATCAACAGGCGGGAAAACACCGACTACACACAGTCCGGCATGCCAGAACAAGTACACAAGCAAGTCAGCATATTCCTCGACCAGATGGCGAGCAGAGTTGAGGGTTTTGATTGAAGCCAAGCGTTACACCTTATCCACCAATTCCACAGAAAGAATCCTGACATACGAATAGCCGGACTCTGCCAAACAGTAGGGATATCAGAAAACACGTACTACGAGCTGAGACTGGTAAATAGTTAAGGTCTAATAATGTACTACTAATTTTTATATAAAATTATTCCACAATAAGAGACACACTTGGAAAGAATGCGAATCCTGTATTAGGATTATTTGTATCTTCATAGATGAATATGCAAATAAGATACAGCATTGTTCTTATGAAAGGAGGCAAAGATGAACAAGAATAGCAAGCGCGGCGGAATCAACCCACGACCTCGACCATATCCTCATATGATTTAGGCATAGTTTATCCGCACATATTCACACCAAAGGTTAATAATGAACATGACTTCGTACGAAGAAATGTTTGATGAGTATGTGAAATCAAGTGCAGCATATTGCGCTTCTCTATTTGAAGCAACAGAATATTTTTTCAAAGCAAATGCTGCACTTGAAGCCACTATCGTCAGTACAAACACAGCGAAAACATCCACCATCCATTCAATACAAGAATATTTCGAAACATGTAAAATATCGCTTATTAAAACAATTGATTTGCTACGGACATTCCAAGAAATACATACGACTATCCCTGGAGAGCAAGTAGAAGTCGATTTCGCACAACAATACTTCTATATAAAGAAAACATTATCTTGCGTCGAGCAGATTATTCAACTCTTTAGCACAGTGCGTGATGACAAGAACCTACAGCAACAGATTTGGGATAACGACGACTTTACAACATACTTCACTACTAGTGCCGATAGCATCTCTCAAGCAATAATTTGGCAATGTAATTTCGCGAAACGAGCAAACCTTGACGAATCTATTTAAACCTTACCGCGGATATCTGCGTTTAGCAGCTAGTGATTTTCTTTCTAACTATGCAACTACACTAGCCTCAACTACTATTCAATTATGGCTATTGAACTCACTTTTTATCGGTTTTCAGCAGTCAAGCCATTATTTATCGCTTTACCTCACCCTCACTGCAATAAGTGAATTAGTAGCAGGCCTTTTCTCAGGAGCACTAGCTGAGCATGTAGGAATTTTCAGGACAACAGTTGCTGCATGCTTAGCAAGAATGATTGCGGGATTATGTATTATCGCAATTGTATCGGTATCCTTCTCAACCCCATCTGCTAACAAGTTGCTCCTATTTTGGTGTGTTTGTATACTTGTAATGGTTACGACAGCATGTGATACTTTCTATTTTCCTGCTATTACTTCCTTTGTTAATCGTGTAACAAAAAATGATGATCTTATTAATGTTCTTTCACTTCTTCGCTTTACAAGCCTCATGGGTACATTAGTAGGACCAGCAGTTGCAGGTTTTGCGAGTAGTAAATATTTATACATTCCAATTCTATTTACAGAAACTATCGCATTAGCAGGAATAATAATTTTTATTTATTTTATTTACAAGCATGCAGTTAGAACCGGAATTTATACTTCAGACGTCGCAGATGAAAATCCAGAATATTCTCAAGGCTTTTTGGCAACTTGGGCTAGGGGAATGGCAACATTTGTAAAAAACCAAACGTACAGGACTTTAGCTCCATTTGCAATACTCGAAGCTATCGCATCTACTGGCATAAGCTTTGCTGGAGTCCTCTTATTCTCAATGGTTCTACATAGTGCAGAAGGATATGGCTGGTATTTAAGCGCAATGTCACTTGGGTATGCCCTCAGCTATCTCATCGCGCCAAAAGTGTCCAGCAAAATGTCCTTCTCTATGCTACTCACTCTTTCACATATACTAGTGACTCTTTCTATAATAGGACTGGCATTAGCGCCTAACGCTATAGCAGCAGCCGTGTTTGGTTTCCTTTTTGCTTTCTTCCAAGGAGTAGTAAATCCACCATTCCAAACAGTATTTATTCATGCAGTAGATGATAATCTCGTTGGACAGGTAATGTCTGTATTCATCTCAGTTGTTGCCGCTATAGGAGCAGTAAGCTATCCGCTATGGGATTACGCTTATTCCCACATGACCATTCCATCTCTACATGCAGAGTCAGGAATAATTGTCATAGCTGCTCTTATCCACTTTATACTGGTGCTTATCTGCATATTCGATAAGCGATTGCGTTCAATTAAAGCAGAATAAGATGCAATAAATATTGTAAATACGAGCACAACTACAAGCTGCGCTGTGAAAGTTCACTACAGAAGTTTCACAGCGCAGCTTATTTTTAAATTAGAACGCTTTCAATTCAGACATCTAAGTTAACCGAGTGAACCATACTTTATCTGTCATAGAGTGTTCATTTGTGCCGTGAGCAAATAGCACCAACATCTATATCTAGGATATTTATAACTGATGTCCCGTCTGTAAATTCTTTTGACTAACATCATGAGAATTAAAAGAAATATCAGCACCATACCCGGATCCACTAAAAAGTCTGGGCGGCTATTGTCTCCACGAGTTTCACTCGTGGAGACTGTACTGTTGTGGCGCAGCAAGAATGCTGCCACCGGTCGCCGCCCCCACTTTCTCGTGTTGGTAGCCCAGAGGCTAGCACACCCAGTCCAAAGACCACACGCCAGCCTTGTCACGCCACCCAACAAGCTCACCCCTGCCAGCCCATTCCACAACATGTTCCACGGGCTGACCGGAGTCGAGCCTGGAGCGTCGCACAAGGACTGGGAGTGTTCTTGTGGGTTTACGGGTGTGCCTGCCCTGGAACTACCAACACACAAGGAAAGGATAAAAAAAATGGTTACCATCAACAGCGACCACACGGTCACACTCCTAATAGGAGAGGTAGAAGCTCTCGTAGCATTCCACAACTACCTAGCAGGCTTTACCACGAAAGGATTGGACGAGAACACACTACGCTACGGTATCCAAGCATTAAGCAGTCTCCTCATCGTGCGTGACATGTTCCTTATTGATAGTTTCCATGGCTGCACCATGCAAGACTTCCTCGATAACGTTGAGCACCCATTCGCTGAGAAAACTGTCCACTATGTGCGTTCAAGCCTCGACCTGGTTTTTAGAGATGACAATTTCACCCTCGACACACGGCGCATCCATCGTGCAATAGCACTGCTGACCACCATGCTGGAACTTAAAGGATTAAGTCAGAGGGAAACTGTCACAGTCTATGGCACACTGTCATACTTGTATTGGCTGAAAAATGACACGACAAACGCTCGTATCACAGCCCAGAAAGCACTCACGATAGACGAGAAGTACTGGCTTGCACGCATCACTACTACAGCGCTCCTTCACCACATCACACCCCACTGGTGCCAGAAGTAAGCAGAGGGTTTGCTGGCAGAAAAAGAAGCGCAACTTTTTCTGCCAGCCCCTGGTGGCTTATCGCAGCCACCCTCCCGCGCGGGGCGCGTCTTACCCCTAGGGCATGCCCTGAACAAAATTCCATAAATTTTAGGGCATTACCCCCAGGAGCAAGCCGCGCTATTACCACGCGAGAAGGGTGGCTACTATGCTTCCATAAGTTCACACAAAGATGTGTGAACCAGCCGCCACCAGCAGAACAAAGAATCTGCCACCACTATCATGGCGGCAGACCCATTATCATCGCATGGAACACCTGCGGTGTACTCTCATTTTTTGCTTTTTATGACGTGTTCTTGACACTTCCCACTCTAAAAAACGGGTCACTTCCGCCAACTTCCCCGCGTCCTCCACTCGCGTTACGGACACGCGCGAAGCTAGGGCCCGCAAGGGGTTGGCTCCAGCGCATTCCGTTTTTGTCCCTTCCAGTGTTCAACAACACGAACGAAAAATAATCACACCAGGGTTTTTATATAAAACCAAACCATAAGAAAAATCATATACAAGTAGAAAGGAAAACAAGAATGAAAATTAACAGCAAGCCAGTCACCGGCACAAGCTTCGCATACGACGGATGCCACAAAATCTACATCTGCGAAAACACACAAGATGAGCAAGACGCGCAAAAAACCGGATACACCATCCACCCCATAAGCGAGCTTGAAAACACATACGAAAACTCGTGCGACCTACGCTTCATCCACAACTGGACACTCGATAAAGACTATGTCTCCCAACTAGAGCCCGCCTTATTCCAAGAATAGCCCATGCTTCACCAGAAAGCGCCGTATTTAATGCAATGCAGAAGTCTGCAACATTATTGTTAGCAAGCTCTACGCTATCAATCGTTGTGACAAGTTTTTCGCGCAACTGTTGCGTAGTAGTATGTGCCCAATTCATTTGAGCATCAGGATTAAGAGAGCGAATCTCTTCCCGTTTTTCCTCGTCAAACTGGAGAGCTGCGGAAGGAGCATTAAACGTTACAAGATCGTTGACGTTATCATCTGGGTTGGTTAAAATATTAAGTACTTTCATCAAAAGACTCCGCATTGTTTCTTGATGAAAAGGCTTATTCGATAGCTCAGAGGTATTGCTCTGAGCTATCTTAATTTTTAGGAAAGGAAAGATATTAAAATTTGTGGCTTTGTAAGAGATTAGTTAGGAAACCCAGAGGTCCATGGTTCAAATCCATGCCCCGCTACTGAAGCCAAGAATCACACGAATTTCTCACGATTGTTGTGGTTCTTGGCTTTTTTATTTAATAACGCATAAGTCAGTCAATCTGCAATCGCCAAAATACAAGTCATCTTCATAAGAATCAATAAAGAAGTATTGCAAGGCGACGGCGAGCGCGCGCTAATCGAGCATCATCTGCAGGAAGTATGGCAAAATACTCAAGCATACGAGAACGAATAGCATCCGCATCACTCTTATGACCAGATGCAAGGAAGTCAAGCAGTCGCCCAAAAGCGTCATCAATATGACCGTCAATCATATCTACATCTGCTACTGCAAGCTGCGAATCTAAATCATCCTTATTATCGCCAGCAGCCTTTCTAACCGCAGCAACATCAGTATTAGTATTACGCGAAAGCAACAAAGCTTTTGCATGTTCACGCGATGCGAGCACATCATGAGGATCCGCTTCCATTACTTTTGCATACTCACGTGCAGCACCTTCATAATCACCCTTCATAGCAAGCGAATGAGCTTGCTCATGAGCAGGTGGAACACTCTCAACAGAATTATTCTCGGAACTATCTTGATCTGCATCTTTAGACGTTTCAGACTTTTTCTCAACCGAGGATTCCACAAAAGGAGCAGTTCCAGCAACACCAGAGCGTTCAGCAACCTGAACCAATTGCGGCAAAATAGTGCCACAAATCTGCTGTAATTCCTCATCGCTAGGTAAACCTTGCGCAATAGGCATAGGGCGTCCGCCAATTAAACCGTAAATTGCAGGAAGCTGCTGCGCTTGCAATGCTTGAGCAATACTTGGGCTTTCATCAGAGTCGATACGAGCTAACTGCATACGACCGTCAAGCGCGTTAACAGCATCCGCTAATTTCTGCGCCACATCATAATAGGCCTCGTCATTAGCTTGCCAAAGCAAAATAACAATTGGGAAACTTACAGACGTTTGCACCATCGCCTGAAAAGACTGCTCATTAACATCGATTACATAGCCGCCAGCTTTTGGAGCAGAAGAACCAGTAGAACCCGACGCAGCTTTAGCAGCTTGCTTAGCTTGAGCTTCTACACGACGCTTTACGCCTTCTAAATCTACAGCCCCAGCAAGCGAAAATCCGCCAGGATTCATGCCTTGCGCTTTGCTACTCACCATTTTTCCTCTTTTCCAAGCACACTACATTGCACTTACAAAATTTATAAAGCTTCTACCTTAATAGGCTGACGCTCAGCACCAACAGGAATAATCTTCATATGAGAACTAGCTGGAGGAACTACTAGAGCAATAACATTTACGTAAGTTACTCGCATAGTACCTTTTGCTTTACCGTCGCCAAATAATGCTTTTTCTTCATCAGAAGCAGGACGAGATTCACGCCCTTCACCAGCTTTACGAGTCCACACAGAATCTATGCGCGCAACAACCAAATCACTTCCATCGCTTGAACGCATAATGCTTATTTGTTTGAGATTTGGTGTAAAGACTTGTTCTTGAGAGCCTTTATTTCGCTCCATTCCAGCTTGCACTGCTTTAGAAAGTTCAACTAACTTTTTACGCAAATAATCGTCAGCAAAATGCTTTGCGTACTTGCTGTTTTCACCATTTTGTAAAACGTCAGCGTACGCAGCTACCGCTTCATCTGGAGTCATCACCAAACCAGTATCGTTAGATTTACCCATTGAAGAACCAATACTTGGCACAGCAAATTTAGGAAGATGCACTCCAGGGAATAAGCGCGCAACAGCCCAAAGTTTATAATTCGAACGCGCTCTCTGTTGACGTAAAACCAGCAAACGTTTTGACTGCTGATCTTTAGTAGTAGTTGTAATAGTCATTAAATCTCTTGGCCAACCAGAATTAGTTGGCACAATAGTTTGCGCGGCTTCACGCGGAATAGTGGCCTTAGGATCTAAGTTTCCAGTTTTGTTTGCAATCGTAAGCTCGCTCGTACGAATATCGAGAGCAGGTCCAGAAACTGCTTGAGATAATGAATCCACATCTTTTTCGTCGTTTGCCTTTTCTAGAGTGCGAAGCAACCCCAAGCGGATATCTTTTTCTTGCAGCATAGTCACATTAGGTAACTCTTGATTACTACGCGCTTCAGCAGGTTTCGGCACCTGCCCATCGCAAGCAGATAATCCGGTTACCATAACCGTTGATACAACACATGCTATTAATGTGACTACGTTGTTGCGCAATACGCCTCTATTTTTACTTTTTACTCGGTGAATATCGACATTACTATTACGCATTTTACTCATTTCCTCGCTCACTTGAAGAATTACCGCGGTAGCCTTTCCCATTTTTTCTGTAGCGACCGTTACCGCCGTCTCCTCTAAACCCATTTCGTTTTATGCGAGATTGCTTATCGTTGCTATTTTTAGACGAATTTTGACGTTTGTTTGATTCTGAGTTGCGATAGTTTTCGTGCTCATTAAGCTTTTTCTTACTAGATTCATGTGAAATCTTGCTATTACTATCTGAAGGCTTGACCGTTTCTAAACGTTTCTTTGCAAACTTTTCAGAATTATTAGCATTATTTCTATCGTTCTGACGATTACGCCTCTTGTTATTCTGCTGTGCATACTTATTTTGCTGCTGACGCTTATTCTTATAATCGTTCAGACTATTGCCATCCGACGCGCTTGCGTAAGATTTTTTCTTATTTCGCGGAGTCTTAATATTCTGAGAATTCCGCTTATATTGCTTATTTTCTGAATTTGCTGATTCTGCTGAATTTCCAGAATATTTCGCATTTCCTATATCTTCCGCATTTGCTAAATCTTCTCCGTTTGCCGCAGCATCCTGATTGTGCAAATCATTAAATTCATCATCAGCATTGTCTAAATCATCTAAATAAGAATTATCGTCATGTTGCTGCATAAAGCGCGTGGCAAACGCAAGCATTTCATCTTGCGCAATAACAGTAGTTTCAGCCAAAGAATCAGTAGATGCAACCGCTGTAGAAGCAGACGCAATTCGAGTTTGCATACCATTTGAGTCGCCGCTTTGCATTGAATCTTTGCGACGACGCGCATGATCTCCATGCCTTGCGTGGCTTCCAGAATCCTTCTTGTGTCGTTTGTGACCAAAAATACCAGACATGGTTCCAGAAATCGCCTCAGCAAAGGTGACTTCGTCACGCTGTGCAGACTTTACTGCCAACACTCCTGAACGGCTAGCTATTAATTGCTTATTACGACGACGATGCGGAGCCATTGCAAAAATAGTTGCAGAAAGTATAGCTAATACTGCAAAAAGCACTCCTACAAAATATAAAGGCGTTGCAAAATCTGGAATTTGATTACGACGCCACCGCAATTCTACGGAAGCTTCCGGCACATTATCCCCCAAATCAATTAGCAAAACACGTCTAGCAGCCTGCGAGCGCAGTGAAGAAGAAGACGCATCATGACTATTTGACTTACTAGCGCGAGTGCCCGATTTAGGCATTGTGCCGCTTGCAACAGCATGGTCATACGACGCAGAACCAGAAGATTGAACATAATCTGCAGTATTTATTGCCAATTTCGCTAAACCAAGCTGGCATGTAACTATAGGCCATAAATTAGATTCTTGGAATTTTACGTCAGGATCCTTAATGTCCACAGAGTCACCCGCTTGCACAGAGGTTTTACCAGACACTTCAGAAACTGAAAGATTATTCCAATCACGCAAACCAGTAATTCTTTGTACTGGAGAACCTGCCACCCAGCCTCTTACGTCTTTCGTTAAACCTACAGCAACACAAATAGGCTTACGCGTATGCAAAGCAGCAACACTAATACGAACCCTGTTATCTACAAGATTCAAAACACCAGGATCAGTGACAATATAACGAGTTCCAGATACGTTAGCGTACGCAATAACAACGTTGCTAGGCTTCCAAAATGTTGCGTTAGCAACTCCAAGAACAACGCTTAATACTGCAAGCAAAGCAAAAAATGGAGCTACAACGCCGCGCATGATTTTACTGCGCAAAGTGAGCCGTCGCATTGGTCGTCGCATTGGTCGTCCTTCTGTATCAGAAGCATCTTCTATATTTGTCATAACGATACCATTCTACAGTCTTTTAATATTACTTGCATGTTTTGATGTAAAAATCAGCGTCAAGCGGTAATGTGAGGCTATGAAAAAAATCAAAACATTAGAACAAAAATCCTTTTTGCTTCGCACTTTTGCAACTATTAGTGCAGTGGCAATGTGTGTAGTACTCGCTTCATGCGGAGAAAGTTCCAACAACAAAAACAATTTAACTGATGAGAACGCTCAAAAAGCTGGAATGCAGTTGCTGGAAGGCGTAAGCGCATCTGGAGCACTTGGGAAAAAGCCTAAAATAACGCTGAAAACGCCTGTAAAAGTAAAGCAAAATACTTATGCTGTTTTGCAACGAGGCAACGGAGAAACAATTAAAGAAGGCGATCGCGTATGCTCTCAGGGCATTGTGTTCGACTCCAAAACCGGCAAAGAGCTTATGAATACTTGGGAAAAAGGCAAAGCTGATTGCTCGATTTACATTAATAAAAATTCTACAAGCCGCTCATATTACGCTTTGATTAAAGGTAAGAAAATTAATACAACTATTGCTTTTGGCGTAAGTGAAGGATATAAAAATCCTTCATATGTTATGGTTCTTACAATGGTTTCGCGATCAAAGGCTATAACTAGAGCAACGGGCAAGGCTGTTACGAATATTCCCGCAAATTTGCCGAAGGTAACTCTTGATAAATCTGGAGCACCAACCTTAGATAAAAATAACTACGTTCCAGACGGAAAGCTTGTTTCTCAGACTTTGATTGAAGGAACCGGCAAAAAAGTAACTGCAAAAGACACAGTTTCTGCTCATTACACTGGCTGGACTACTGATAAAGACGGCAAATTGCATCAATTTGATTCTTCTTGGCTTCGTGGCATACCTGCAGACTTCCAACTTGCTGGAGGAGTAATCCCTGGTTGGACTAAAGGCTTAACTGGAAAGAAAGTTGGCTCCCAAGTTCTTTTGGTAATCCCACCAGAAGATGGCTACGGTAAAGAAGAAAAGAAGGACGCGCGCGGAAACGTAACTATTCCTGCAAATGCCACGCTGTACTTTGTAGTCGATATTCTCTATGCTTCGTGAGATTTGTAATTTTGCAAACTGTTGCAGAATTAACTAGCGATTCATAAATAATAAACCCCTCCTTCCCGAGGGGTTTTTACATATTTAGAACACATATTTAGAACAGACGAAGATCGTTGGACTCGACTCCACGCATTTCATCGTAATCCAATATTAAGCAAGTAAATCCACGATCCTCAGCCAAAACGCGAGCTTGCGGACTAATAGTTTGCGCAGCAAAAATACCTCTAACCGGCTTAAGTAACGGATCTCTATTCAGCAACTCACAATAACGCGTAAGTTGCTCAACGCCGTCGATACCGCCATGCCGCTTAATCTCAATAGCGACATGTACACCATCCGCGTCCTGAGCCATAATATCCACTGGGCCGATAGCCGTAGGATACTCACGGCGCACCAACGTTGCACCATCGCCGATTCGTTCAATCTGCTCAGCCAAGTAACGTTGCAAATGATCCTCAACACCATCTTTAATTAAGCCAGGATCCTCACCCAAATCGTAAGTATTATCGCTATAAACATGCTCGAGCGAAACCATAAGCAAATCATCGCTTTTAGCGGCAGCAACACGCAAAATACAGCCATCTACAACAACGCCAGCATCGGATTCGCCGCTATCTTCTTTACGTAAAACACGCATACTACAAGGAGCTACCATCCAATTAAGAGGTTTATATGCACCAAGCTCAGAAAAAATAAGTACGCTGCCATCTGCTTTAATAAGCAACACTCGCTTAGCTAAAGGAAGCGTGGCATTTAACCTACCTGTATACTCTGCACTGCAATCTGCAACAATAATTCGCACACAGCAAGCATAACAGAAATCAAGTAAAGAAGTACCTTACTTCCCCAAAGCTTCAGCTAAATCGCGATTCTGCCAATGTTGATGTAAGGCGCAGTATCCGCCGAACAATACGAGCCACACTAGTCCGCCAATTGCAGAAGCTCGCGTATCGTCGCTAATAAACAAAGTCACATACACAAAAGCAAAGAACGCTATAGTAAGAGAATTCAAAAGCTTATAATGCGGCATAACGAAGCCGTCTGGCATAAAATCAGCAGATTCACGGTATTTACGATGCGTAACCATAATCAAAATATAAATCATGATTATCACTGCCGAAGAAGCCGAAGCAAACAAAATAAACGCACCATGAATACCAGGGATCGAATTAATAATTGGTGAAAGAAGAATCAAAGCAGACGAGAACAAAATCGCGCGAGCAGGAACCTTCGTGCGTGAAACCTTACGCAACTTACCCAAAAGAGGCGAAGGTGACTCAAGCGCGATTTGATACATGTGGCGACCAGCAGAATACAGCAAAGAATTAAGCGCAGAAGAAGCAGCTGTAATAACCACAAAGAACACAAGCGCAGAAGCCCAATGCAATCCCGCGTATTGGAACACCATAATGAATGGTGACATAAATACGCCTTCCGCATTCGTAGCCCTAAACTGTTGCCACGGCACAATAAGCATAATCGCTATGAGAGCACCAACATAGAAAACCAGAACGCGTACAATAATCTCGTTAACAGCCTTTGGCAAAACCTGGCGAGGATTCTTAGTTTCCGAAACAGTCACACCAACAAACTCAATAAGCTGGTACGCGTAAAACACCATTTGGAAGCTCATTAAGAAGGAAAGCCAGCCATTTGGCATAAGCGAGAAATTGTTGAAAATATTATCTAATCCAGCGTGACCAGCAGGACTCATTACACCACCATGCAAAGGAGTTGCAGAGTAATGGTAACCAATTAAAGCCATAACTACGGCTGTGACAATAAGAGCAACAATTAGCGTAATTTTAATCATTGAGAACCAAAACTCAGTTTCCCCAAATAGCTTTACAGCTACCAAATTTATGCACACTAAAGCCGCTAAAAATACTACTTCTATCAGCCATTTCCAATGACTTACGTCAATATCGAAAGTTTGGAAGAATGTGACACAATACGTACTAACTGCCGTAATTTCGCTCATACCAATAAGTACAAGCACAAACCAATACGACCATCCGGCAAAATTACCCCAACCTCTGCCAAGATAACGTGTAATAAAACTAATAAAAGTATGCTGGTTCGGATCCTTATACATAAGTTCGCCAATGCCACGCATCAGCAGGAACATAATCAAGCCCACAATAATGTAAACGAATACGATACTAGGACCTGTTAAGCTAATAGATTTTCCGGAACCAAGGAATAAGCCTGTGCCAATAGTGCCACCAATAGCAATAAATTGCACGTGACGCTTGGTAAGACTACGCTCCATTTGGTTTGCATTGCTACTTGCATTTTCTTGCGCAGATACGCGAGAAGATTGGTTTGAAGATTGATTATGAGAAGATGTGCTATTGTGCGTCTCTGCAGATTCTGTTTGTTTAGAACCTACATTAATGTCACTATTCACAGTCTCACTCATTATTACAACTCCGTTCCTTAATAGCCACGAATTTCTAATTTTATAGGAACCCTTAACTATTCATTACGCATTCCACAATTCGCGCAACTATTCCACACTTTTAAGTGAGCTTACTGGATCTATGCGATCCAAAGCTGGGTTGGTAGCCCATTGCACAATTAACGCAAAAATTAGTGTTGCAACGCCAGCAATGCAATAGCTTAAAGGAGCTACTTCAACTTCAAAATACAAAGACGGCATACGAAGCGCGCTAGTCAACAATCCTGCAATAAGCCTTCCTAATGGCAATCCAACTGCAATGCCGATAACAGTTAAAGTAAGCATTTCTTTATGCACATAGGAATGAACTTCTCTACGATAAAAACCAAGAACTTTCAGCGTAGCCATTTCGCGAGTACGTTCCGAAATATTAGTACTTGCAAGAGTAAAAAGCACAGCTAAAGCTAAGCCAGCAGCCAAAGTTACGATTAAAGCAACAACAGCATTCATAAGATCAAAACTAAAAGCATGCTTCATACGCGTAATATTCATAACAGCAAGCACACCGTCACGTTCAGAAACCTTGTCGGCATATTTAATTTTATTATTATCGCTACCTCGCAAACGCAAAATTAACGCATTATGTTTCAAAAGCTTACTGTTTTCTCCATTAAATAAGCGTTCGTAGCAATGTTCAGTCATGTAAATATTAGAACCGATAAGATTACGAACAATAGCTTTAACTTTAACCTTCGCACGTTTAAAACTAGTATTCGTCACATTAATTTCGCTACCACGAGTAATGTCCAGAGATGCAGCAGCGCTTTGAGAAAGCAACGGACCTTCATCCGTAAGTTTAACAGTTTGCAAATTATTGTTCACATCCTGCAAATTTACAAGATGAGACAAAGCTTTTGTGTCTTTTACAACAATCAACTGCACGCTTTCCGCATCCTCAACATGACGACTATTCGACTTATTTGATTGATTTTTAGCTATTTCTCCAGAGCCCACATAAGCCGGAAGTATAGTTTCTACTTTATTATTTGACTTGTCTTGCTCAACGCTTTTCTTCATATTTTGGAAAGATCCTGGAGCCGAGATAGAAATCATATCGTATCGATAAATTCCCTCGTATTGGCGAATACCCAAGGTCGCAACAGTATCGTTCAAAGCAAGACCGCAAACAATAAGCGCTGTGCAACCGGCAACTCCACCAATAGTCATGCACAATCTGCCTTTGAATCGCGCCAAATTGCGAACAGTAACCTTATTTAAGAAACTCATTCGCTTCCAAATCCAAGGCAACCTTTCAAGAAGAACGCGAGAACCAGCTTTTGGAGCTTTTGGTCTTAACAAAGCTGCAGGAACTTGCTTTGTTTCTCGCCAACTAACAACGATTGTGCATATTGCAACAGGAATCACAAATGCTAGCACACACAAAGAGCCATATAGCCAGTCATACTTCAACCTAACGTCTGGAACGGCGTATAAACCACGCAAGATTTTTAGTAAAAGTGAAGGGATTGCAAGAAAACCCATAATATCGCCAATTCCGCCGCCAACAAAGCACGCAAATATTGCGAAGAAAGCATGTCTTGTTACTGCAGTAGAACGACCGTATCCCAAACTTAAGTATGTGCCAATAAGCCCTCGCTCTTCTTCAACCATACGAGCCATAGCAGTTAAACTCATCATCATTGCTACAACAAGAAATACTGCCGGGAAAGCGTATCCAAGTGACTGTATTGAAGCAACGTCAGAACGCAAACTAGCATAACTATCGTTAGCTATACGAGTAGATATATGCCATTGAGCTTGAGGAACACGTTTTTGAATCTCTGACTTAATTTGTTTACGAATTTGCTTTTTTGCTTGCTCTTTAACAAAATTTGGAGCGCGCTGAAGTCTAGGATCGTTTGCAATAATGTTTTTTAATTCTGAGTTAACTTGGTTGTCGATAATTTGATTACGTCGAGCTGTTTCTCGCTTAGATTGCACGCGTTCTTGAATCTGTTCAGATGCATCGTCGACAATGCCCCGATAATCTTTAGAAAAAACATTGACATGTTGAGTATCATTCAAACGTACCGATATTGCTGTATACGGCAAGCCGGTCACGTTATCAGGAGCAGCAGAAGTAAATATTGGATATCTAGACGTCACAGAGTTACGAAATGCTTTAGATTGATAGCCATCAGGATTGTTTAAATCGTTGCTATCTAGCACGCTACCAGTTATGCGCAAACGATAAGTTTTAGACTTTGAATTAGAAGAATCAAGATTTCCAACGTCCACATTTTGCTGCATGTTGACTACTATCACATTGCCAATGCTCAAGCCACTATCGTGTAAAAATCGCTGAGTTACAACAGCTTCACTATTATTTTTAGACATATTGCCCTTAAGCAAATGCAAACGATTAAGATTTTTTTGCGATTCTACATAATGCACGAAATTCATTGCGTATGAAGACTTTGCATCATCTGTCGCGTGTGCTGTTGCTTTCCAAGAACGCTCTGCTTCAACTTCACTCACACTTGGCAACGCGCGTAATGCTGCAACATCGTCTTTAGTTAAACCAAGAGTAGATACGATTTGCAAATCATAAGCATGCAATTTCGCATACATATCGTTAGTAGCGAGAAACATGTCGTTGCAGCCTGCATAAATACCAGTCATAACAGCAACGCCAAGCATTGCAATAACCGCAAGAACACAGAAGCGACGCCATTCGCGAACCCACATTCTAATTGCGCTAATAAATACTATTGGCAGCAATGAGTGCGTGCGCTTACCTTCACTGCCATTATTGGCGTTTTTATTATCAGATTGCTTTGAAACTGCTGTTACTTTCCGCATAACAACCACCTAATCACCACTCAATATCGGCTATAGCCATAGGATGTTCTTGCACAGTTTCGTCTACAACTTTTCCAGAACGGAAACGAACAACTTTGTGAGCCATCGGAGCAATGGCAGCATTATGAGTAATAATCAGCACTGTCATGCCTTCAGTTCGGCAAATATCTTGCAATAATTGCAATACTGCCTTACCTGTTTCATAATCCAAGGCACCAGTAGGCTCGTCACATAACAATAATTTAGGTTTTTTAGCAAGAGCTCGCGCAATAGATACGCGTTGCTGCTCACCGCCAGAAAGTTGAGCTGGGAAATTATGTAGCCTTTCTTTCAAGCCAACATCAATAAGCGTTTGAGCAGGGTCAAAATGATCTGCACAAATTTGCGAAGCTAACTCTACATTTTCAAGAGCAGTTAAATTTGGAACTAAATTATAAAATTGAAAAACAAAACCAATGTCTTCTCTGCGGTAGCGAACCAAATTACGACCTTTTAGCTTAGTAACATCGCAATCGCCAACAACAACACGACCGCTTGTTGCAGTATCCATACCACCCAAAATATTTAATGCTGTAGTTTTTCCCGCGCCAGATGCACCTAAAATTACTGTAAGCTCACCGCTCTGTGCAGTAAAACTGGCATCATCTAAAGCTCGCACAGCACCAGAACCTGATGGGTATTCTTTCACTACATGATCAAAAGTTATATATGCCACAACACACCTTCACAATATGAGAAACTATAAAAATTCAACTTCTATTTATTTGTATTATCTACCGTTATATTTCGTACTATTTTACTAAATGAGCGCAAAATTCGCTAACTTACTTCAGCGATGACACTCCACATCTTTCCATGCAATACGCATTACCAAGCCAAGTATGACGAGAATTTGGCCAGACAGCACCTAAACGCGGAGCACATTGACTCATCCATATACTTGGCACACGCCCATCTGCGCTTTGCGAACCAAGCAAATTAAATCCATTCTTGCTTTCAAGCCAATCTGGATGTTGTGTTGCAATAGCAAGCCCTTCTTCCAGCGTAAGAGGCAAACGCTCATCAGAATCAATAAGCTTACGAGCAACATCAGGCTCTCGATTCAAATACGATGAGCCAGTATGCGGATCGACAACTATATAGAACGGACCTTCAGGAAACTCATACCCGTCTTTAGGAAGAAAACTTATGATATCTCGCGGAGGCATAGTAGTGAATCCAGCCATGCGATTAATACTCGTCCGAGAAATCAACGATTCAGGCGAAACTAATTCACGCGTAGGAATCAATAAAATATTCGCACCTAAACTACTATTTTCAAGCGCACATAATATAGGATTTGCCAACTTACGAAAAGCATTGGCACTCATATCAGCCACATCTGGATACCCAAGTGCCACTATACGATCGAGTTGCTGCTGTATTTCTTCAGATGCTATTGACATAATTCCAGTTTACGCAAAATCTTACATAATCGCGAGCGCAATATAACCATAATTAGTTTAGGAAATTACGCTTTTTAGCAATAATTTCCGCCAATTGCACAGCATTTAATGCAGCACCTTTTCGCAAATTATCGTTAGTGATAAAAAGTGCCAATCCCTTATTTCCATCTACTGCTTGATCTTTCCTAATTCTGCCAACATAACTTGCAGATTTTCCGGCTGCTAGCTGAGGAGTAGGAATATCGTTAAGTTCAACTCCTTCAGCATTGCTCAATACTTCGCGAGCCATGTCTGGAGTTACATCATGCTCAAACTCAGCGTTTACACTCATGCCGTGACCAGTGAAAACACCTACTCGCACACAAGTACATGAGGCTGCAAGATTTGGCAAATGCAAAATCTTACGGCTTTCATTGCGCAATTTTTGTTCTTCGTCAGTTTCTTCAGATCCGTCATCAACTATTGAACCAATAAAAGGCACTACATTAAAAGCAATAGTACGAGCAACTTTTGTAGGCTCAGGGAAATCTATTGCACTACCGTCGAAAACGAGTTTATCTGCTCCTTGGTTTAATGCAGCTTGAGCCTCATTCATGAGTTGCAAAGCACCGGCTCGACCGGCACCAGAAACAGCTTGATAAGACGAAACTATTAAACGTTTTAATCCAAAAGCATCAGCAAGCGGCTTTAATACAGGCATGCAAGCCATAGTTGTGCAATTTGGATTTGCTACTATTCCTCTTGGAATAGTATCTAAATCTTCAGGATTTACTTCCGCAACTACCAAAGGCACATCGTTATGCATACGCCATTGCGAAGAATTATCTACTACAATTGCGCCAGCTTCAGCGAATTCCGGAGCCCAAATTTTTGAAGTTCCGCCGCCTGCAGAAAAAATAGCTATATCAATTCCGTGCAAATCTGCTTTTTCTACATCTTCTACAACTACGTCTTTGCCACGATATTGCAAAACTGTGCCAGCAGAATGAGCAGAAGCCATAAAACGTAAATCTTTTATTGGGAAATCACGCTCGTCAAGCACTCGACGCATTACCATACCAACTTGGCCAGTTGCGCCAAGTACTGCCACGTTCACGCCTTTTTCGTTGATAATTGTCATCGAGACTCCCTTAAAAGTAAGCACGTATAATTTCTACAGTTTTTACAATTCTACAATTTAAATAATTTAGTTAATTTAATAATTTAATAATTTAAATTGCTTCAGCGCCCGCTTCCGCCGTACACTACTGCTTCAACCTGACTTGCGTCCAAACCGTAAGCAGTATGCAAAGCGCGAACAGCTTCATCAATTTGTTCAACAGGAACCATGGCAGCAATACGAATTTCCGAAGTAGAAATCATCAAAGTATTTATACCATGTTCACTTAGCGCAGTGAAGAAGGTAGCAGCTAGGCCTGAATGTGTTTTCATACCAACGCCAACAACAGCTACTTTTCCTACTACTGGAACGACATCCATAGAAGTAAATTTCAATTCATCATGCGCTTCTTCTAGAACTTTACGGACTGCTTCCATTGATGCTCCTGGAGCAGTAATAGAAATATCTGCTGTACCAGTAGAAGCACTTGCTTGCGCAATCATGTCAATATTTACATTTGCTTTTGCAAGAGTTGTAAATACTTTCGCAGCCATACCAGGAATATCTGGAATACCGCGAACCGTAATCATTGCCTCACTGCGATCATGAGCAACGCCAGAGATAACAGGAGTTTCCGGACCTAAATCAGGAAATAAATCGCCCATAGTCGAAAGAATATCGTGGTTTACCATTGTTACCGCCTTTAAGCTCGAAGATTATTTGACATTATCTATTAATATTTAGTTTTGTATTTTCTAACTCAGATTAGGCAAATCGTTCGGATTAATATTATTTGGAACTATAAGCGTTCCGTTCCTATGTGAGAATGAACTTCTAACATGAAGAGGCATACCAAAACGCTGAGCGTACTCAACACAACGCAACGCAAGCACGCGCGAGCCGCAAGATGACATTTCAAGCATTGAATCATAATCAATTACAGGAATACGTTTTGCAGTTGGCACAATACGTGGGTCCGCAGTAAATACTCCATCTACATCCGTGTAAATCTCACATACATCAGCACCTAAAGCAACCGCAAGCGCTACAGCGGAAGTATCCGAACCGCCTCTACCGAGAGTCGTGTCATCTCCAACTTCGTTAATTCCTTGGAACCCGGCAACAATTGCAACACTGCCTTTGCTAAGAGCTCTTCTGACACGATCAGGCTTAACCGCACGAATATGCGCAGCTCCAAACTGAGTATCTGTCATAAATCCAGCTTGAGAACCAGTAAAAGAATAAGCATGAGATCCTTGAGCATGAATAGCCATTGCAAGCAAACTCATAGAAATTCGTTCGCCTGCTGTCATAAGCATATCCATTTCGCGAGCAGGAGGATGAGTGTTTACACTCATTGCTTGATCAATTAAATCGTCAGTCGTATCTCCCATCGCTGAAACTACAACAGCAACATCATTGCCTGCTGCTTTTGTAGAAAGAATGCGTTTGGCAACACGTTGTATGGAATCCGTATCCGCTACAGAAGAACCACCGTATTTCTGTACGATAAGCGACAATTTTTACCCCTTGCTCATGTCAATATTGATAAACGCACAGGATATGCCAAATAATGGCTTCAATATCAGACTACCAATTATGCCCTATTTACTAATAATGATTTGTGCTCATAAAAACAATATTCAAAATTACACAGATTGACGACCAGAAAATGCACGACCTAAAGTGATCTCATCCGCATACTCTAAATCTCCACCAACAGGCAATCCACTTGCCAAGCGAGTAACTTTAATTCCTAGAGGATCGAGCAACCGAGCCAAATACGTAACAGTCGCTTCACCTTCTATATCAGGATCAAGCGCAAGAATAATTTCTTGAACTTTTGCATCTTTAAGACGTTCAAGTAATTGCGTAATTGCTAAGTCCCCAGGCCCAACATTTGCCATTGGGTTAATTGCACCACCAAGAACATGATAAACACCTGAATATTCATGAGTTCGCTCAATACTCATAATGTCTTTAGGTTCTTCAACTACACAAATTTTGCTATGATCACGCCGAGGATCTGCGCATACTATGCAAGGGCTCTGCTCACATACGTTTCCGCATACATCACAAAAACGCACACTTTCTTTCATGTTATTAATTGCGTCTATTAGCTCTTGAACATCTTTATCCGAGGAAGAAAGTAAGTAAAACGCAATACGCTGAGCGCCTTTAGGTCCAATCCCTGGAAGCTTTGAAAATGCTTCAATTAAGCGACCAATTGCTCCATCATATGACGATGAATTATGCACTGTAAACTACTCCTCTTGCTTTTTCTTAACGCTCATAATCGCATTTTTAGGATTTTTAGGATCAGTAGAAGCAAATTCTTCAACAGATTTAACTTCAAAAATTTGTTTAAGCTCATCAGTGCTTACAGACGTTGCGGATTCTAATGAAGCATCATCCATCGAACATTCGTCAGCAGTAGCTCCATTCGTAGGAGAAACAGTAGTCTGAATTGATTCAGTAGACAATTCTGAAGTATTAGTTGCATTCTGAACTTGAGAGTGTAGTTTAGCTTGATCCAAGACACCAGAAATAGCTTCAGATTGGTTATGAGAATGCGAACTCTTCTGTATTGCAATCTCGTCATCATGATTCATGAGCTCATCTTCAATAGAAGAGTCTTTAGTAGAAGAATCTTCCGGCATTGCAATCACATCCGACATGGGCATAGACGACATATCTGCCCAAACATCATCATCCGCATTCGCAACATCACTTAACTCATCCGCAGTATTTTCAGAAGCTACTGATGCTGCGGAGCCATCAGCGCCACTAAAACCCGAAGATTCTTTTTTAGTAGGATTTTTATTTATTCCGCTGCCATCAGAATCAGTTTTATTACTAAATCCAGCAGATAGGCCAGTTTTGCGTAATAAAATATCTCGCTTAACTTTGGCAAGATTTTGCGGATCCATTCGAGCAACAGATTCTACTTGTTCACCATTAGCAGCAACTGGTGCAGGAGCAATCATTACTTGCGCACCAAATACTTCATGCACTTCATTCATTACTACTTTTGGCACTTTTTGCCCATCATATGGAGAAGTAGTGCATACTGCGAGCGCAAATGCATGTTGACTCATAGGCTCATTAAAAGTCAAAATAAGACGCTGCCGACCTGATTGTACTGGAGTAAGTTGCACTGTAGGAACATACTCACGAGTTACATATTCACGTACGTCATCAGGCAATTTTGAAACTACTTTATCCCACATTGCATCAGTATCCATGGAATCATTCTTTGCATTAGCATTATGTGCATCGTTCAAAAACGCTTTTTTAGATTCCATTTCTTTTGTGCGTGGAGCAGATTGCGTTTCTGCTTTAGCAATAGGAGATGCCGTAGTTTCAGAAGGTAGCGAAGAATTTGAAGTACTATTATTCTCACTATTTGCAGAAACATATTTTTTATTGCTTGTAGAACCTACGAAATGAGCACCAGAAGATACTTTATTTTGAATATTCTGCTTAGAAGTTGAAATATTTTGTTGCTGCACGTTATTGATGCGCAAATTAGTTGCAACAGTATTTGAAGTTTCGCTGTCTGCAAGCAAACGAGCAACTAAAATTTCCAAATTCATTCGAGGAGAAATTGCACTAGCCATTGCACTTAAAGCATCATTAATTGTTTGAGCCATACGTGCTAAATCATGCAATGTCATGCTTGCAGATTGCTTATTCAATATTTCCAAATCTTCTGGAGAAACATCATTAAGTAAGCTTGAAGCCGCTTTAGGACCTGCAGATACCATAAGCAACAAATCACGAACTCTACCTAATAAATCTTCTACAAACTTACGAGTATCGTAGCCTCCAACAATAACGCGACGAACTACATCGTATATCGAAGCACCATCATGATTAATAAGATCGTCAATGAATTCGCTAATCAATGAATTAGGCGTAAAACCTAATAAAGCAACCGCAGAATCCAAAGAAATTGAACCATCAACAGCACCCACCATAAGCTGATCGAGCACAGATAACGTATCTCGCATTGATCCTGCACCAGCGCGCATAACAAGACGAAGAACTCCCGGCTGTGGCAGAATACCTTCCTTTTTGCAAATATCTTCAAGATATGGAGACATTACCTCTGGAGGCACAAGTCTGAAAGGATAATGGTGTGTACGCGAGCGAATAGTGCCAATAACTTTATCCGGCTCAGTGGTAGCAAAAATAAACATTACATGCTCAGGCGGCTCTTCTACAATCTTAAGCAAAGCGTTAAAACCTTGCTGCGTAACCATATGAGCTTCATCGAGAATGAAAATCTTATAACGGTCACGAGCAGGAGCGAAGCCAGCACGCTCACGCAACTCTCTAGCATCATCGACACCGTTATGGCTTGCAGCATCAATCTCTACAACGTCGATAGAACCGGCACCGCCAGTAGCTAAATCTTTACAGCTTTGGCACTCTCCACATGGGTGCGAAGTTGGTCCTTTTTCGCAATTAATGCAGCGAGCTAAAATTCGCGCAGAACTTGTTTTACCGCATCCACGCGGCCCAGAAAATAAATATGCATGCGTTATTTTTCCTTGGTCTAATGCTCTAGACAAAGGTATGGTAACCTGATCCTGCCCAATAACACCATCAAACGTGTCAGGACGATATCTACGATACAGTGCAAGTGCCATGTTTCCTAACCTACCGCGACCTAACTATTTCCCCGATATATCTTAGTTAAGACTATCAGCAGCCGCCACCCGACTGCTGATATTTATATTCGTTTTTGCTACTTACTACTTATTGCAATCTTCTAGTCCTGCTCTAGCAGAAACTTCCACGTTAGAAGCAAATGGAATATTTAGCCCAACAGAAACACGAACAGTTACATCATTACTAGTAGAGTTGCAAGATTTCAAAAAAACATTGCTTGAAGCAACAGTACGCGCAACAACCTCACACGCATTATCCTCCATCCTTTGCAACGCAGAAGCACCAGATAAAGCAGCAGAAGTTGCAACAGCATAAGCTTGATGTTTAGCTCCGAGAACATTACATAAAATAGCAGAAAGCACTACTATTGAGCAGACTGCGATCACTAGCATAATGCCAAGCATAGTGCCAGAACCGCAGTCAATGCCCTTACATCGCTTATGAATGAAATTTATTGAATGCTTCACAAAATTCTTGCGCCTACTCATACTAAAACCTGGCTTACATGACTTTCCACTAGAGGCGGCAAAATATGAAGAGGATCGGGAATAAGAGGACATTTAACAACAATATTCGCCATATTATTGCTACGACTTATTTTCACCGACGCTCCTTGACCTGCGACCAACTGCACAATACTTGCGGCAGCTTTATCGTCCTTATGAGTCACAAGATAATACGCAACTTGCGCAGCAGCATCATGACAATTCATAGTACATACAACTGCTCTACCTATGCCAATTAATACAAATAACAGTATTAATGCACAAGGCAAAACAATAGAAAATTCAGCAGTTACCGTCCCTCTGTCATAATCACTAATTTTGCGCAACAATCTTTTGCACACAATAACTTTCCGCATCATAAGCTCATTTCATCTGCTAAAACATGCCGTTAGCCGATTTTCAATGCTTTTTTCACTAAATCTGTCAACGTTGTGCGAACCGTATCTGATTTCAAAATAGCAACTAGCAGTGCAGCAAAACCAGTAGCAGCAATAATAACTACTGCATACTCAGCTGTTACAGCTCCAG
This sequence comes from Gardnerella swidsinskii, assembly GCF_023277705.1. Taxonomy (NCBI): domain Bacteria; kingdom Bacillati; phylum Actinomycetota; class Actinomycetes; order Bifidobacteriales; family Bifidobacteriaceae; genus Gardnerella; species Gardnerella swidsinskii. The sequence continues at coordinate 967,053 of NZ_CP083176.1, read as the reverse complement.
AATCCTTATTTTTAAGACCTTCAGCGTACAGTTTTCTTTTTTGACACAAACGTGACTCAATATTCACTAATTGTTCATTTACTTGAAGCATAGACACAGCGTATCGTGCAACAAGTTTTTGCATTATCCCAACCATCATCTTGTACCTTTCACTTCAAACTATCCGAAATTTTCGGATAGAAATATTATTACAACTTGTTTTGCGAATGAAAATAAAAAAATTGCATTGTGGATAAAAGCTAATTTATTTTTCTAAAAATTTATTTTTAAAAAGCTAGCGCATAAGCGACATAACTGTTGGCAAAATTCCTATGCATATAAAAGACGGCAAAAAACATAATCCAACAGGAAGCAGCAATCGCACAGACAACTTAGAACTTTCTTGTCTAGCAATATTGGCCATATTTATCTCATAATGTTGAGCAAGTGCAGACAATACAGGAACTGGAGATGAACCATAACACCATGATTCTTTTAAAGATGTCATTAACCATCTAGCTAATATTTCTGAAGAATCTAAGTTTTTACGATTAGTAAATTTTGATTTATTTTCTAATTCAAAATTATCTTGTTTAGTATAAGTAGAAGACCATGCTTCATGCCACGTATCTCCTGCAAGTAAAGCATTGGAAACAGAGCAAAGCCACATGCCTTGACCACAAGGAAACACTTCTCCAACAGCACTAAGAGCCCTAGTAATAGCAACACCACTACGAAGTGAAACAATAATCATATGTAAACCAAGAAGAGGATCTACATATGAAACTTTGGAGTTACGCCATTCGTATTTAACTAGCATAATTTTACTATTAAAACGCATACGATTATCTAATGAATCGCACTCTAATTTCAAACTCACCCATTGCCAAACAATTACAACAAACAATGGGATGATAAACAAAAGCTGCTTTGTGGATTCCATAAATCATCCTTCCAGCGAGGCAGCATCCATTGCATGCTGAGATATTTGCAACATAGAACTAACCCATGCCAAACCCAATCCATAACATATTCCACCTATTGTTAATAAAATCCATCCATTTACTGTTGTAATTAACATCAAAATAGGGTGCCCACCTAATAATTCACCAGCAAAAAGAGCCAAAATAGGTAGAGCAGTAAGTAGTTTTATTGTTGCTTTTGGCATTGCAGCTACGTCAGCACGTAAATCTTCTGCACGCTTCTGAGCATGATATGACGCTGCCGTAGCTTCCACACATTCTGCCATAGCACAACCAAGAGTATTACTCAATTCATATGAAGCCATAAGACTTTCAGAAACAGTATGCATATGTTTTTCAAGCTGACGACGTTGATTCTTATTCATATTGCGGTTCTTTGGAAAACAACGTTCATAAAGCCATTTATAAATAATTTTTGTATTAACTGCACTACTGCAAATACATTGTTGAGACTTAGAGTCACTGTGAACAATCATTGCAAAAGTAGAACCAGAACGTAATGCAGCAATCATTCCAGCAAGAACTTCTTCAATATCCATTTTTACGCTCCAAGCAACACAATCGACTACTAATTATTTGAACTGTCAACACATATGTTGGCCATATTTTCGGGAAGATTCCAATAATTTGAAAACTTAACCCATGCAGGCAAAAATTTCATGACAATACTGCCGTCAATTCCACAAGATAATTGCAAAACTGGAATGCCACACAGCAACGAAGCGCTAGAAGCGTATTGCAAAATACCGAGTTCTTTGATCATTCGACGCCCGTTAGAGGATCTCTCTACATGAATAACAACATCGAATGCTCCAGCAGCTAAAGCACATAAAGCTGCAGGCTCCAACCCAGCCAATAACCCTAATGCCATAAGACGAGCGGGAACTTTTTCTATTTCATCTGCATGAAGAGTTGTCATTCCACCCTTATGCCCGGAAGTAAACACTCTCAACAAATCAGCAATTTCTTCCCCACGACATTCACCAAGAATAATGCGATCCGGGCGCATTCTTAATGTTGCTTTTACTAATTGAGATAAGCCAATTTCTCCTACACCTTCTACATTAGCTTCTCGCGCACTTAACGAAACATGATTTTGTGTCAACTCGCCGAGCTCTCTAATTTCTTCAACAGATACAATACGATCTTCGCAATCAGCAGCAGCCAACAAAGCCTTCATAAGTGTGGTTTTCCCAGATCCAGTACTTCCAGTGATCATTATATTTGCTCGCTTTTTAACTAAAACGCTTAGAATACAAGACAATTCTTTTGGAAACATGCCTTGATCGCTTAAAGAAACAAGATCATAACGATTAACTGAAGGAAAACGAATTGACAATGCTGCTCCTTGAGATACAAGTGGTGCTAAAACAGCATGTATGCGAATGCCAGAAGTACTTGAAGCATCAGCAATAGGACACGCATCATCCAGTCTTTTGCCTAATTGTGCACAAAGCCATACAGCATATTCTCTTAACAAAGCAGGGTTGTTAAGCGGAACTCGAGTTGCGCGTTCCTTGAGACCTTGCCCACAATCTACCCACACACGACCGGACTCACTTACAACCATGTCTGTAACTCTTACATCATTGGCAAATTCCTGCAGAATTCCAAAATCGATATCACGAATATTATTTACGATCATATTTACCTCTTGAGTATTTCGAACGACGATATTGCGAACGACGATATTTAGTTACAGCATTTTTTGTATTTGATATAACATCTCCGATAAGCCAATTATTTATGCGTTTCATGGTTTCCTTCATTGAAGATGGCACATTTCGAATACCATATCCCCCTATAATGTCGGTGTACATGCGAGCATCGTGTTGCAAAGAACCAAGAAATGTAGTTGATAGATATTCAGAAGCTTCATCGATACTTAAAACATAAGATTTTTGCGTTAAACCACGAGGAGACAATCCAACAACAGCAAATTTATTAAACTTTACTTCAGAATCACACAAAGTATCTAATTTTTGTAGCAACGCTCTAAACCTTGCTAAATCAAGCACAGATAGCTCAACAGCAGCAAGAGTCGCACTGTCAATAAATTGCGGAATATTATGGTAAGACTTCATAGCAGTCTCGCCAGAACCTATATCTACAATAACTACATCAACAGCATCAGCTAAACCTCTAATAGCAGCCTCTAAAACCCAAGGTTCAGGATACTTACCATGCCATGGAGAAAATGCTAAAACATCCACATTGTCCCAATGCAATAGCTCATTGCGTAACACATAGCCATCGCATTTACCTAAAGAAGCATCAACTTCTTGCAACCTGCGGCCTTCATCTGATTCCAAACCAAGCAGAACGTCTAAACCACCATGAGTCAAATCAGCATCTACAAGAGCAACACTATGACCTTGTTCACTTATATAGCGCGAAAGAATAGATAGCGAAGTGCTTAGCCCAATGCCATCTGCAGCAGACATTCCAACTAAAATATTTTTAGGCAACGGATCTAAAGAATCACGCGCAATAAGATTATCTTCTTCAGAATTATTAAACATGCAAGACTTATGCTTAATAGAAATATCTTGTGAGCGTTCAGTGTGTTGAAAACTCTCCACATCTTGAGAACTCTTAGGCAAAAGAGTCATAACAGTATGATCGTCAGCTATACAAGGCGTGCTTTTTACACCATTAGACGCAGATTCGTATATAGATTTATCTGCAACTTGAGGAGGATAAACATAACGTTTAACATCTCTAAATGCGCCTACAGCTTCGCCATTGTTATAATTTTTATCAATCTGCTTAACGCCAATTGATTTGTTGCTTACACTCATATTCATACTCATGCGTCTATTGAAACGCATACAGCAATGAGTTTTCAACAATATTCATGCAATGTGGTTAAAAGCTCAGGAAATATTAAGAATAAGCAAATATTGCACAAAAATTATCTATAAAAACATCTATTTTACAGAATTTACAGATGGCAATACTAAATCTTTATTAACTTTCATATAGCGTTCAAGTAACTCACCATAAATTGGCTTAGTTTTTAGAATATCCGAAATAAGCAATGCGATAAATGCAGAAGCTGCAACTGGAAGCGTATGAATCATAGTTCCAGACATTTCAACAGTAAGCAAAATCGAAGTGAGTGGAGCTTTTACAGATGCAGACAACGTACCAGCCATAACGCAAACTGCAAACACAGATACAAATTTTGTATCAATGCCAAATGCTGAAACGCTAGTAATCCAGCGCGCAGCAACACCACCTGCGAGCGCACCTACTGCAAGAATAGGCATAAAAATACCACCGGGAGCGCCACAACCAAAACTCGTAGAAGTAAACAACATTTTTGCCACAAATAGCAAACAAAGCATTGCAAGACTTGCTTTTCCATATTCAGAAAGTCGCACTAAATTAGATCCGCCACCAAGAACTTCAGGCAGGAACAAGCCAACTGGTATTGCAATTAAGCAAGCAATAGCAACAGGCATCCACTTTGGCAAATATCCGTATAATGTTTGCAAACCAAGTAACGAACGATTCATTATCGAGCCTACAAAACCTGCAAAAATACCAAGAGGAATAATCCAAATATGCAAGTTCATTGGCAAATCTGGAATCTGACCAAAATCAAGAACTGGACGCAACCCGAAACAAGTTTGCGAAACAAAATCAGCACATAAAGCAGCTGCAGCAGCTCCTATAAGAACAATTGAAGTTAAGCCGTGCTGAATCTCCTCCATAGCAAACATAACTCCAGAAAGTGGCGCAGAAAACGCAGCAGATAAACCGGCTGCAGCTCCAGCAGTTACCACATAATGCTCTTTAATATCGTCACGCCTACCTTTACGAAAAATTCGAGACAACATCTGAGCACCACATGCACCTATTTGAATAGATGGACCTTCACGTCCAAGAGACAATCCAAATAAAGAACCAAGTAAACCGCCAACAAAACGCACTGGCAGAATCGTGTGCCATCGCATATTCAAACCGCGATTAACATATCCCACGACTTGAGGAATACCACTTCCAGAAGCCATACTTTCTTTACGACTCATCCAGCCAATAATTAAACCTGCAATTACAGCAAAAATTAAGCATGGCAAAATCCACCATGCGTTATGCCGGATTTGTAAATACATCCAACGCGCAAAATCTGTACCGTATTCAATACCAAGCCTGTAAGAAGCTACTAATGAACCAGAAACAACGCCGACAAATATCCCAGCTAATATTACTTTCCAACGAAGCTGGCAAAAAGTTTTTGATATTTGCTTTAAGTTATTACTCAAAAAGCTCAATGCATTCTTAAACTTCACTACAACTCGATTCTGCGCACAACACTTAACTTCTAAATACTAAATTACGTACAGTAACAATATTTGCGAAACAATATACCCAACAGAAGCAGCAAAGAATGGAACAATAAGTTCTGCAAAAAGCAAGAACACTCCATCTTTTATGCGCTTTCTTTGAATAAGATCCACACCTTCAAAAATTGCAGTAGAAAACGTGGAAAATCCACCCAAAAATCCCAAAATCATCAAATAAGCAAAACGTACTCCACATATTGCAGCTGCAACCATGAAAACATTAGACATAACACCTATAGCAAATGAAGCAACGCAATTGATAAATAGCGTTGCAACTGGAACTTCGCTTTTATGAGCAGCTGAAATTTTTTTAGTCATTGCGCATCTTAAAACAGCACCTAAACCGCCAAAAAAGCAAGGCAAAATAAACATAATAAAAACGTATAAAGAATTCATCACTTCATCACCTTAGTATTAGCTTCTGCAACAGATCGAGTTTGCTTTTTGTTCATGCAATTCGCAATTCCTGTTCCAACCCAATTACCAACAAAAGCCATAAAAACGCCAAAAAGCAGCGAAAAAAGCATGCCCAAAACAACAAGCGTTATGCGTGGAGACATAAAAGACATTGCACTTTCAAACGCGAAAGTAGACATAGTCGACAATCCGCCACAAAAGCCTGTTCCTAGCGCATATTTATACAAAGTTTGCTTTTCTTGCGTTAAAGCTTTAACAGATATTGCAGTAACAAGAGCAAAAATAAAGCATGCAATCATATTCGACAAAAAAGTTCCTAAAGTAAGCTGACCAAATATAAATGATTGTCCGTCTACTTGGTGAATCGTGTGCGCATAAGAAGAAATTACTGCGCGCACGAAAGCTCCACATGTACCACCAATAAAAACTAAAAAGTATAATCGACAATTATTTTTTTTATTTTTTCCGCTTATTTTACTCATTTTCACTCTTTTTGAAATTATCGTCATAAACCAAAACGACACTCCCAACCGAGAAGTGCCGTTTTGCTAAGTTGATCATAAAATAATAAACAATTTCAGTCAGTTAGTGAGTGAACACTAATGATATGATCACGCTGCGGACCAGTTCCAATAGCAGAAATACGGCAATGAGAAAGCTCTTCCAAACGCTTTACATAACTTTGCGTATTTTGAGGCAAATCTTCAAACTTATGAATTTGAGAAATATCCTCATTCCAGCCTGGAAGCATCTCGTATACTGGTTTCGCAGAAGCAAACAGTGATTGATCTACAGGCATTTCTTCCGTACGCTGAACTGTTCCATCAGACAAAGTCACATCATAAGCTACGCAAACTGGGATTTCCTTCAAACCAGTCAAAACGTCAAGCTTAGTAAGAACAATATCCGTCAAACCATTTACGCGAGTTGCATAACGGCTTACTACAGAATCAAACCATCCACAACGACGAGGACGACCAGTTGTAACACCATATTCATGGCCTTGCTCACGCAACCAGTCACCCTGCTCATCCAAAAGTTCAGTTGGGAATGGACCTTCACCAACACGAGTAATATACGCTTTCGCTACTCCAATTACGCGCGTAATACGAGTAGGACCAACACCAGTACCCGTGCAAGCGCCACCAGCAGTAGGGTTTGAAGAAGTTACAAACGGATAAGTGCCATGATCGACGTCAAGCATTGTGGCTTGTCCACCTTCAAACAGCACAGTTTTGCCTTCATCCATTGCTTCATTCAATACTAATGAAGTATCAGCAACATATTTCTTCAAGCGTTTGCCAAGCTCCACAAGTTGAGCAGTAACTGCATCAATATCAATAGGATGTTGATTATAAAGTTTTACAAGCATTTGATTCTTTTGATGCAAACTTGCTTCAACTTTGTCGCGCAAGTGATCAGCATTAAATAAATCATGCACTCGAATACCAACACGATTAATTTTATCTGCGTAAGTAGGTCCAATACCACGACCAGTCGTGCCGATCTTGTGTTTGCCAAGAAAACGCTCAGTTACTTTATCAATAACTCGATGATACGGAGTAATAACATGCGCAGCTTCGCTCACAAGCAAGCGCGAACAATCTACACCGCGAGATTCCAAAGCGTCAATTTCTTCAAGCAATACCTCTGGATCAACAACAACACCATTACCAATTACAGGCGTAACATTAGGGCTGATAATTCCGCTTGGAAGTAAATGTAATGCATAAGATTTATCACCAACAACGACAGTGTGCCCAGCATTATTACCGCCATTAAAACGTGCGACAATATCAACCTTTGAACCAATTAAATCTGTTGCTTTGCCTTTACCTTCGTCACCCCATTGAGCTCCAATAAGCACAATACCAGGCATGCCGCACCTCCATTTTTGAGCTAACGCTGCTCAAATAAGCACAATCCTTACCTGTTAAGACTATCTCTATGCCCCTACCGAATAAGAAAATGAAATATATAAAATTAAAAATTTACTATTTCAGTGCTTTACCAGCAGAACCTAACTGCACACAAGCTTCTGCTACACGCTGAGCCATGGCTTTTTCGGCTTCACGACCCCAAGATCGAGGATCATACAACTTCTTTTCGCCAACTTCTCCGTCTATTTTAAGAACAGAGTCATAATTGCTGAACATGTGACCAGCGATTGCACGAGTAAAAGCGTATTGAGTGTCGGTATCTATATTCATTTTAATTACGCCGTAACGCACAGCTTCAGCAATCTCTTGAGCAGTAGAGCCAGATCCGCCATGAAATACCAGCAGGAACGGCTTTTTAGAAGCGCCAAAGGTGCGAGTATCACAAATATTTTGATAGTTCTGATATACAGTTTTTTGGATTTCTTGCAATAATTTAGGATGCAGTTTTACAACGCCAGGCTTATAGGCTCCATGAACGTTGCCAAAAGTAAACGCTGCCATATACCTGCCACGTTCACCCAAGCCAAGTTTATCTACAACACGCAAAGCATCTTCAGGCGTAGAATACAATCTCTCGTCAATATCAGCACGATGCCCATCTTCTTCTCCACCAACAGCACCAATCTCAATTTCAAGAATTGTGCGAGATTTTTGCGAAGCATCCAGCAACTGTTCTGCAACGTCTAGATTATGTTGCAAAGGCACCGTTGAGCCATCCCACATATGCGACTGAAATAATGGTTCTTCGCCTTTTTTGACTCGTTCTGTTTCATAAGAAATTAGTGGTTGAATCCAATCATCTAAATATTGCTCAGCACAATGATCTGTATGAAGCGCAATAGTGATATTAGGATATTGAGCTGCTACTTCGTGCGCAAATTTTGCAAATGCTATTGAACCAACAACACGATTATTGAGAGATTGACCCGAAAAATAAGCAGAGCCACCGACAGAAACTTGGATAATGCCATCAGATTCAGCTTGAGCAAATCCCTGCAAAGCTGCATTAAGAGTTTGCGTACTAGTAACATTGATAGCAGGGTATGCGTAGCCACCTCGACTTGCAGCATCAAGCATATGCGCATAACGTTCAACAGTTGCAATAGTCATACTTGTATTATCCGCCTTTATTACTCAGATAGCCACGCATATGCACAAAAACATTACATACCGATATGCGAAAATCTATTTTCAAAATCTACAAACTGATTGTGATTCATAGTTCAACGCAATTAAAATAACAGAAATATCTAATCTCAAGACTGCATTTGCTGATGACGTTTCTTAGCCTCAGTAACAACAAACTCGTGATATTTCAACGCAATCGAAGAATCTAATCCGGCATTTTCCGCAATATTTAGCAAACTTTCTATTTGCTGCTGCTCTCTTTTAGAATCCTCAGGAGCAAATCCAGCTTCAGCCTTCAACTCACCAATTCGTTTCGTAGTTTTAAACCGCTCAGCAAGCAGCGCAATTATTGCATTATCAAAATTATCAACAGATTGACGCAACACAATAATCTCTTCGGCAGCAACTTTGCAACATGTCGTAAGAGATGTATCGCGCGCGTCAACCGTTGTTTCAGAAAAATCACACATATTATTTAATCGAAATATGTTTGCAGAACCATAGTTGTTTCTGTACTGACAGGGACTATGCGATGAATGGTATTAATAAGTTCTTCCAATTTGCTTGGCGTAGCAACACGCACTACCAGCATAAAACTTGGACTACCAGTAATCGAATAGCAAGCTTCAATACCAGAAATATCACGCAATTTGTTAGGTATTGTAGCTTCCTGTCCAAAATCAAGTGGCGTAACAGACACAAATGCGCTTACAGGTAAACCACGACGCTCATAATCAATTAACGCGCGATAACCAGTAATAACACCTTTACGCTCAAGCTTTTGCACTCGAGATTGAACTGCAGAAACAGACAAACCCGAAGCCTTCGCCAAACGAGTTAACGTCGCTCGACCATCATGTTCGAGAATATCAACAATGATTGCATCAGTTGAATCCATAGCTATACTAGTTTCAGCTTTATGAGGATTTCCAGCCATACGTCCTCCATTCTCCAGTCGACGCTGAATTGAGAATCTAAAACGAATCTATGTAGCGCCACATTGCAGTCTCTTTCATGGTACAGTATTTTTTACAGAAAAAGAACAAATTTATTCAAAAAATAATAAAAAATACAAATTATTACGTTAAAAATAATTTTTTCTTTTAACATCAGCCGTAATAGTGTTGTACAATTCGCATAATAAGCGTATAAACGAAGCCTATAACCTTTAAAGATTATTCTTATAAAATCAAAACCAACAATCAAAAAGGAGCACAGCATGGCAAAAGTAGCGAAACATGCAATTTCAATACCTCGTTCAGGTATTAGAGATGTATTTGACCGTGTAGAACAAATACCAGACGCTATTTCACTATGCCTAGGAGAACCAGGCGAAACTGCTTCCTCACACATTGTTGAAGCCGCGTGCAACTCATTACGAGAGGGAAAAACAAAATACACAGACGTTTTAGGCATACCAGAATTCCGCGAGGCAGCTGCAAATTATACGAATAGAGTAAAAGGTTTAAACTACAACGCAGACACAGAAATTCAAGCCGTTGACGGCGCTACTATTGGATTATATTTAGCTATTAAATCAGTAATAGATCCGGGAGATGAGGTTATTATTCCATCTCCATACTTCACATCATACGATGCAGAAGTGCTAATGTGCGAAGGAATTCCAGTAACTGTAGCCCTTAAGCCAGAACATGGAATGCATATTAATGCAGCAGAAATACGCAAAGCTATATCGCCACGCACTAAAGCCATCATTATCAATTCTCCATGCAACCCAACCGGTGCTGTAACAACCGCAGAAGAACTCGAAGAAGTTGCAAAATTATGCCAAGAATTTAATCTTTGGGTAATTTCTGACGAAGTCTACCATCCATTCGTATTCGCAAGCAATCCAGAAACTGAACCTTGCGGAAATGCTGTAGCACCATCTATTGCAGCAGCTGAAGGAATGCACGAACGAACCATTATTGTAGAAAGTTTATCGAAAACTTATGCAATGACAGGATGGAGAATTGGATATATTCTTGCACCAAGTCAAGTTATTGAGCAAACCAGCAAAATTGCAGAAATGATGCATTCTTCTGTAAATTCTACCGCACAATATGGCGGCGTAGCTGCATTAACAGGTCCGCAAGATCACGTGCGCGAAATGAGAGAAGAATATCGTGCAAAACGTCAGCTTGTTATAGACGGATTGGCAAATTGCAATGCATTGCGTCTTATAGAGCCTCAAGGTGCATTCTACGTTTTTGTTGACGTTCGACCAACTGGTTTAAGTTCAGAAGAATTTAGCAAAAAACTTTTAGATGAAGAAAAAGTTGCTGTTGTGCCAGGAGAAGCCTTTGGCGCAGAAGGAAGCGGATTCGTGCGACTATCTTACGCTGGGAAAGCAGAAGAACTTAAAGAAGGCGTAGCGCGCATAAGCAAATTTGCACTTGCGCAACAAGCTTTACATGCTGCATAAAATATTAGTTATTAACGAATATAAATATAAATAAAATTATTGCCCCTTGGTAGATAATCCAAAGGGCAATAATTTTAATTCCTTACGAAATAAGAACTACGCAATAGTCGTAGAAGAAGAATTATTCGTAGCAGTGCCAGTTTGTTGAGTTATGGCAGCCAAGAAATCACGGTTTGAAGCAGTTTTCTTCAATCGAGGAATCAAAGTCTGATACGCTTGCTCTGCCTCAAGACCACCAAAGAGACGGCGCAAACGATAAATAACTGGCAAATCTGCAGCTGGAGTAATTAACTCCTCGCGACGAGTTCCAGAAGCATTAATATCTACTGCTGGGAAGAGACGCTTATCAGCCAAATCTCTACTCAAACGCAATTCCATATTTCCAGTGCCCTTAAACTCTTCGAAGATTACTTCATCCATCTTAGAGCCGGTTTCAACCAATGCAGAAGAAATAATCGTCAAAGAGCCGCCGTCTTCAATATTTCGAGCAGCACCGAAGAACTTCTTTGGTGGGTACAACGCCTGAGCATCAACACCACCGGAAAGAATACGACCAGAAGTAGGAGCAGCAATATTGTAGGCTCTAGCCAAACGAGTCATAGAATCAAGCAAAACCACAACATCCTGGCCAAGCTCAACCAAACGCTTAGCGCGCTCAATAGCAAGCTCAGCAACAGTAGTGTGATCCGTTGCAGGACGATCGAATGTAGAAGAAATCACTTCGCCTTGCACAGTGCGTTCCATATCGGTAACTTCTTCTGGACGCTCATCGACAAGCACAACCATAAGATGCACTTCAGGATTATTTGTAGTAATTGCATTTGCAATATTCTGAAGAGTAATGGTTTTACCAGCCTTTGGTGGCGACACAATCAAACCGCGCTGACCTTTACCAATTGGGGCAACTAAATCAATAACACGTCCCAACATGCGATTCGGAGTAGTTTCTTGCTTCAAACGCTCTTGTGGGTATAACGGCGTCAACTTAGCAAATTGCGGTCGAGACTGAGCTTCTTCAACGCTCATTCCATTAATGCTATCGATTGTTTGCAAAGGAACAAACTTTTGGCGCTGATTTCGACGATCGCCTTCGCGAGGAGCACGAATGGAGCCTTGAACTGCATCACCCTTGCGTAAGCCATATTTTTTAATTTGGCTCATTGAAACATAAACATCGTTAGGACCAGGCAAATAACCAGAAGTGCGCACGAATGCGTAAGATTCTAAGACATCAACAATTCCAGCTACTGGCACGAGCTCTTCCTGAGACTCTTCACGACGAGACTCACGTAAATCATGCTCTTCGCGAGCATCGCGTGCATCGCGATCAAGACGAACATTGCGATCGTTACAATCTTGACGTTCTCCACGCTCAGCACGACGTTCATCACGATCTTCACGTTCTACTCGATTCATGCGTTCTGAATGATTCTGTCGATCTGAATAATCTGAACGAGACTCATCGTAATCACGTGCACGACCGCGCATACGACGCTGGAAACGATCAGCACGATTTTGTTGTTCTTCTCTATCAAAGTCACGAGAAGCTACACGCTGACGACGCGGTTCACCCTCTGCATGAGAATCTTCACCAGGCAATGTTGCCAAAATTTGATCCAACTCATGCGAATCCATACCATCTTCTCTACGATCGCGATTATCATTACGATCTTCTGAGGAACGACGACGCTGGAATGTATTATTACGATTCGCATCGCGTCGATAATTTTTATTCCCAAAATCTTCTTCGTCTCTATAGCGACGATCTGAAGCAGCATTGGGAACCAAAACTTCTAACGCTTCTAAATCACTATTGTCTTTCGATGACCTAACATCTTCTATATCTGTACTAGTATCTGCAGTTTTATTAGCATTCACAACATCACGAGGAACACGAACACTTACACCTGCAGGCGCTTCTCCCCCATTACGAGCAGCCGTCAGTGTAGCCACCAACTCAGGCTTACGCATTGTAGATGTACCGCGCAAACCCATTTGTTTCGCAAGATCTTTCAATTCTGAAAGCTTCATTTTTTCAAGATTCTGGCCTGTTGCCACAATTTTACCTTTCCTTAACTCGCACGGAATAGAGACCCGGCAAGTCTTTACATGGAAGATTACGGAAAAATCCGTCACGAACTCGCTGCTATTTCATAACAATTCATATGTACATAACAACGAACATTATGTATGCTACTACAGCTATACGACGCTGTACAATGCGACGCGCCATAGTATTTAGTATTTTATTGCAATTTCTATAAAGTTTTTAAAGAGCTACTCACATAAACAAAAAGCGCCAATAACTTGGGTAACACCCAGTATTATTGACGCTATATCGCTAAATTATTTGCGCTTTAAAATCAAACGCTCAAATTTATACGAGAATTAATTACTACTTCTTTTCGTGATACGACTTTTCAGTATTAACAGACCACACGTTCTTCTTAGAAGTTTCTCCAGTTCGGATATCTTCTACAGCCTCAATAGCAGTTGCCATTGAATGATCTTGGTTATTATAACGATGCTGTCCATTACGACCAACGCAATACAAATTACCAAAGCCATCAAGATAATCAATCAATTCAGGCATCTGAGCGTATGTGTCAAAGTAAGCAGGATATGCCTTTGGAACTCGCTCACGGTGAGAATCAAGAACGTCTTCCTCACCATTGATAACCTGCATACGAGTCAACTCGTCAATAGCCATCTTGCGAGCATCATCATCACTCATATTCCAGAAGTCGTCACCTTCGTCGCAGAAGTACTCAAGACCAATCCAAACAGTGTTATCAACATCCTTAACGAGATATGGGCTCCAGTTGTTGAAGATTTGCAAACGTCCGACTTTATATCCAGGATCCTGCACGTAAATCCAGCAATCAGGAACAATAGGAGGATTACCAAGCGTTGGAATAGTGGTAGTATTACGCAGACGCACGCGCTTAACAAGCAAGCCTACAGTCACAAAATCGCGATAAGGTAAACCTTTGGCAACGCGTTGCATTTCTGCTGGAACTTCAGCCTTTTCGTCACCATTTGCACCCTGCTCAAGAGCAGCTACCAAATCCTTAATTGGCATAGAAGATATAAACTGGTCGGCGTGCAATTCTGAACGCTCTCCATTTGCATCTTCAACTACAACACTGGAAATCTTTCCGTCTGCTTGCTTAATAGCAACTACCTTTGCGTCTGTGCGCACAGTAGCACCGTTTTCGCGGCAACGACGCTCAACCGTTTCCCACAACTGACCAGGACCAAGCTTTGGATACCAGAATTCCTCAATTAATGAGGTTTCTACTTCCTTTTCCTTGCCTTTTTTCTTAGGGAAAAGCTTGGAAAAAGCGTTCTTCAACACTTCCACAATGCTCAAGCCCTTAACGCGCTGAGCACCCCAATCGGCAGAAATTTGGCTTGGATGCCTACCCCAAAGCTTCTCTGTATAGCCCTCAAAGAACATGGAATAAAGTTTCTTGCCGAAACGATTAATGTAGAAATTCTCAAGATTAGTTTCTGGCAACTTGTGAATCATAGACCACAAATAGCTGAAGCCAACCTTCATAGTCAAGATAAAGCCCATAGAACGCAAGGTTGCTGCAGAAAGAGAAATTGGATAATCAAAGAAATGATGATTCCAGAAAATACGAGAAACGCGATGACGCTTCAACATCACTTCATCTTCAACTTCAGGATCAGGTCCACCTGCTTCCAAATCATGATGACGACCAAGCTTTTTATCATCATATGAAGGCGCACCCTGGAGAGGTAGCATTTCACGCCACCACTGCATAATACGGTCATCTTTTGAGAAGAAACGATGACCGCCAATATCCATACGATTGCCGTTATACTTCACAGTACGCGAAATGCCGCCAAATTCACGCGTGGCTTCGAGTACTGTTACGTCGTAGCGGCTGGATCCGCCATCCTTAACGAGTTCCCAGGCTGCCGTCAACCCTGCCGGACCACCACCAATAATTACCACAGATTCCTTTGGGGATTGTGTATCCGTCACTTGTCCTCCATCTTAATACATCAAATTTTTACGAAAACACTTTGCGTGCTAGGTAAGCAATTCCTATACATCCTTATTGAGCATACGCGCATCACGCGATAGATTCAGGAATGTCAATGTCTGTTTTTTGTACTTCTTCAACATTTACATCTTTAAAAGTTACTATTCGTACATTTTTAACAAAACGCGAAGGGCGGTAAACATCCCATACCCAAGCGTCCGTAAGTTGAACATCAAAATAAACATCCTGACCTGCTGAACGCACATTAAAATCGACTTTATTGGCTAAATAAAATCGTCGCTCTGTTTCTACAACATAAGTAAAAAGCTTAATAACATCACGGTATTCTTTGTATAACGCAAGTTCTGCATCGGTTTCATAGTTGTCGAGATCTTCGGCGCTCATTACTTACCTTCCGTATTACGTTTGCGTCCACGACCTATAATGCGCCACCAAGCTTTTTTTGATGAACTTCCTTCAGAGACGTTTACATTGTACGGCCATGCTTCATCAAGATTATCACGATGCACAGGTATAGCCACAGAATGTTCATGCGCACTCAAAGCTTCAATTACACCAGGATTTTCTTCAATAACGTGTAACCCAAAAGCATCTAGCGAGCGAATAGCATCATATTCATCTACAAGAGTGTCCATTACAACAAAATCTTGATATTTTTGATTCTGGGCATCCCATAATGCATCGCGCGCAGTGCCTGTTTTTACAAAGCCAAGCGATTGATACACCGAAAGCGAACGAGTATTAGTTGCCGGAACTCCCACCCAAATTCTATGCAACCCTAGACCAGTCGGCTCTGATGCAAAAGCATAAGTCATAACTCTAGGCATCGCATCGCGCGAATAGCCTCTTCCTCGATAATTTTTGCCTAAAACAACTTGAATTCGAGCACTGCGAGACCATCCGTCAATATCTATAAGGAAAATCATGCCAATAATGTCGCCGGAAGCGTTATTTGAATCATCCAAAACATCAGGAACAATCGCCCACGCAATAGTGTGACGCAATTGAACATCGCCAGCAAAACGACAAGATTCAGAAGGATTTTCGCCAATAAGACTATCTTTAGTCCATTGCATAGAGCTTTCAACCCACGAATGAACCATAGAACGCTCTGAATTAGCATCCTTTCCAGTAATAACTGCAGCACCATCAAATGCGCACAAATCATCCATTCTTTGAAAATCATCGCACGTAGCTGGACGAAGGTGCGCCATCTCTCCACGAATTTGAGGAATTACTATAGATTTTGGTAACTCGCGAGAGTTAATAACACCATCATTGGTTTGTTGCATAGTCACCTACTTGTATTGTGCCTTTGAGAATTAAGCCCTTCGCATAATTCTCATGTCGCATAATATATGATAATCCCGAAGACGAAAAATGCCTCGCAATGTTGATAAATAGTAAATTCTGCGCACCTGCTACACAAACAAATCTGATTTGAGCATGCAGCAAGTACGCAGCACTTACTTTTGAATATTGATTACGCTTTTACGTTTATACATTAGCGTTATCAAATATTAAATTTTTCAGCCTTTACGGCACTTTTCAGCCTTTGATTTTTGCCATCACAATCTTAGTAACAGCCTTAGCATCAGCCTGACCTTTAGTCGCACGCATGACAGCGCCAATAATTGCACCCATCGGCTTCATGTTTCCAGACTTAAGCTTTTCGGCAACTTCAGGATCGGCTGCAAGAGCAGCGTCAACAGCAGCTTCCAAAGCACCGTCGTCGTTCATAACCTTAAATCCGTGCTTCTTAACAACTTCATCAGGTTTACCCTCGCCAGCCAAAACGCATGCAACAGTTTGCTTAGCGAGCTTATCGTTAAGATTGCCGTCTGCAATTAACTTTTCAACTTCAGCCACATCTTGCGGAGTAATAGGCAATTCTTCCAAAGTCACGCCACGAGTGTTTGCTTCGCGAGCAAGCTCACCAAGCCACCACTTCTTAGCACCTGCTGCAGTTGCACCAGCTTTAACGGTTTCTTCAACCAAATCAAGAGCATCCGCGTTAAGAATATCTCGCATTTCAAGATCGCTAATACCCCATTCGCTTTGCAAACGGTTACGACGCTCGCGAGGCATTTCAGGCATTTGCGCCTTCATGCGCTCAATATGCTCTTTAGTGATGTGAAGCATAACCAAATCAGGATCTGGGAAGTAGCGATAATCGTCAGCATCCGACTTCACACGACCGCCAGCAGTAGTCTGAGTTGCCTCATCCCAGTGACGAGTTTCCTGCAAAATCTCGCCGCCTTCACTCAAAATAGCAGCTTGACGACGAATCTCATATTGGAGCGTCTTTTCGATTCCGCGGAATGTGTTCACATTCTTAGTTTCTGAACGCGTACCAAATGGATCGGTTGGCTTGCGACGGAGCGAAACGTTCACGTCAGCACGCATATTGCCCTGCTCCATGCGAGCGTGAGAAATGTTGAGAGCGCGAACAATATCGCGAATAGCACGCATGTATGCGCCTGCGATTTCTGGAGCGCGGCTGCCAGCGCCTTCGATTGGCTTAGTTACAATCTCGATTAAAGGCACACCTGCGCGATTGTAATCAACCAAAGAATGATTTGCGCCTTCAATACGGCCGTCAGCACCACCAACGTGCGTATTCTTACCAGCATCATCTTCAATGTGAGCGCGCTCAATCGGAACGCGGAACACGGTTCCATCTTCAAGCTCAACATCCAAGTAACCGTTGCCATTAGTAGGCTTATCGTACTGGGAGATCTGATAATCGCGAGGCATATCTGGGTAGAAGTAGTTCTTACGAGCGAACTGGCTCCACTCAGCAATTTCGCAATGCAATGCCAAACCAAGCTTAATTGCATAATCAACTGCAGTCTTGTTTACAACTGGCAAAGAGCCTGGCAAACCAAGGCTTACAGGAGTTAGCTGAGTGTTTGGCTCGCCACCAAAAGACACTTCCGCTGGGCAAAACAGCTTTGTGCGCGTGCTAAGCTCAACGTGAGTTTCCAAACCGAAAACTGGGTCAAATTGCTCCACAGCATCGGCGTATTTCATAAGTTTTTCAGCCATGAGAATCCTTCTTACTTAAGCTTTGCTTAACTTTACTTAGCCAATGAATCGAGCCAGCCAGCCTTAAGCGACTTCCAGATTGAGCCGCCCCACTGCTCTTCGAGAGCAGCTTCCAACGCTGCTGCAGGCTTGTACATCTTTTCATCATGGCATTGCGGAGCAATAATCTGAATGCCAACAGGCAAACCGTCGTCGCTTAAGCCAGCTGGGAGACTCAAAGCAGGAACTCCAGCCATGTTTGCAGGAATCGTAGCAATATCGTTCATATACATAGAAAGCGGATCGTCCATCTTCTCACCAAACTTAAATGCCGTTGTAGGGCTTGTTGGAGAAATAAGAACATCTACTTTCTTAAACGCTTCTTCGAAATCGCGAATAATAAGCGTACGAACTTTCTGTGCAGAACCATACCAAGCATCGTAATAGCCAGCGGAAAGCGCGTAAGTACCGAGAATAATACGGCGCTTTACTTCGTCACCGAAACCAGCTTCACGAGTTGCAGCCATCATATTTGCAGCAGTCTGAGGCTTGTCTGCTGGCGGCATTACGCGCAAACCGTAGCGCATGCCGTCGTAACGAGCCAAATTAGAGCTAACTTCTGAAGGCATAATAATGTAGTAAGCAGCCAAAGAGTAAGGGAAATGAGGGCAAGAGACTTCTGTTACTTCTGCACCCATATCCTTAAGCAATTGCACAGCTTCATTAAAGCGTGCTTCAACTCCCGGCTGGAATCCGTCGCCACTAAGCTCTTTAACTAAACCAACCTTCAAGCCCTTCAAATCACGGCGAGCGCCCTCACGAGCAGCTTGAGCCATTGGAGGAACAGGAGCTGGAATAGAAGTAGAATCGCGCCTATCGTTACCGCCAATAATTTCCTGCAAAAGCGCAGAATCAAGAACGGTACGAGAAACAGGTCCAATCTGGTCGAGAGAGCTTGCCATAGCAATTGCACCAAAACGGCTAACACCGCCATAAGTTGGCTTTGCGCCGACTGTACCAGTTAAAGCACCTGGCTGACGAATAGAGCCACCTGTATCTGTACCCAAAGCAATAGGAGCCTCGAATGCAGCAACAGCTGCAGCTGAACCGCCGCCGGAACCACCAGGAACACGCTCAGTATCCCAAGGATTGCAAGTAGTTTGATAAGCAGAATGTTCTGTAGAAGAACCTTGAGCAAACTCATCCAAATTAGTCTTGCCGAGAATTGGCATGCCAGCTGCTTTGAGCTTTTCAATAACAGTAGCATCGTAAGGTGGAACCCAGCCTTCGAGGATCTTCGATGCTGCAGTGGTTGGAATGCCTTTAGTGACAATCATGTCTTTAATTGCAATTGGAACGCCTGCAAGCTCAGGCAAGCCTTCAGTCTCACCATTAGCGTTCTTAGCATCAAAAGCATCTGCCTGCTCGAGAGCAATATCTGCAGAAACATGCAAGAATGCCTTAATTTCTGGCTCTGCAGATTCAATGACTGCCAAGTGAGCTTCAACAAGTTCACGGCTAGAAACTTCTTTAGCTTTTACAGCCTTTGCCATATCGGCAGCAGAAAGTTTTACCAAATCTTGAGTATTAGTCATGTTTTTATTCCTCCCCCAAAATTCGAGGCGCTACAAACATGCCAGACTCACTTCTAGGAGCATCCGAAAGAGCTTCTTCTTGAGTCAAAGGTGTAGCAGGCTCATCTGGACGCAAATAAGCTTCCAAAGGCACTGGATTTGCAGTAGGTGGCACATCTTCGCCAGCAACTTCCTGCACTTTATTAATAGATTCTGCAATGACGTTCAATTCGCCTTGCAAGCGACTGATTTCTTCGTCGCTTAAAGCAATCTGGGATAAAACGCCCAAATGCTCAATTTCTTCGCGTGTGAATGTAGGCATAACCTCAACTATATGTGTGATACGTGACCTTCGTTAGTAGAAAAAAGCAATGTGGATAAAAGCTTTATGAGAATTATTTGTTGATTATTTTGTTTTATTGAGAAAGTACTACAAATTAATTCTTTAAGACTGAAGCAATTAAAAATTGCGCATGTGTAACACTAAATAATACTTGCACAAATATTTTGCATATATTTTCACAAAATTATCACGAATCAAAATACGTAAAATCCGTTCATTTTATCTGTCAACACGCCGAAACGACAAAACTGACGTAACAAAAAAGTGTTGGTATTTCAGCATTATTTAAACTTTTGTTTGAAACTTAAAAAATTATTTTAAACAATTATCGCATAAATAAAAAGTGTGTAATAATCGTGTGATGTGAGAAGCTGAAGCTGATGCACTGAAGCATATATATGCACTGAAGCACGTATTTGCAGCATCTCACTGAAAAAATAATTTGAAATAAAATCTAATAAAAATCGAAGGATACATATGAAGAGCACAAAGTTCTACCGTAATGCAGCAATGTTGTTGCTCGCGGGCGCGACTATTATTCCACAATGCTTAGCAGTTCCAGCAATGGCAGATTCTTCTGCAAAGCCTTCTGCACCAGCTGCATCTTGCGCAGCCAGCAAGGACTCGCTGAACAACTACTTGTGGGATTTGCATTACGATAAAACGAATATTCTCGCACGTCACGGCGAAACAATTAACAATAAATTCTCCAGCGACAGCTTCAACAAGAACGGCGAATTCGTTGTTGTTGAGCATCAGAAGAAGAACATCACCAATACAACGTCAAACTTGTCGGTAACTTCGGCCAACAATGATCGCGTGTATCCTGGTGCATTATTCCGCGCTGACCAGAATTTGATGGATAACATGCCAAGCTTGATTTCAGCAAATCGCGCACCATTAACTTTGAGCATTGATTTGCCAGGCTTCCACGGCGGCGAGAGTGCTGTAACTGTGCAACATCCAACCAAGAGCTCCGTTACTTCAGCAGTTAACGGTTTAGTTTCTAAGTGGAATGCACAATATGCAGCAAGCCATCATGTGGCAGCTCGTATGCAGTATGATTCCGCAAGCGCACAGAGCATGAACCAGCTCAAGGCTAAGTTTGGTGCTGATTTTGCAAAGATTGGCGTACCGCTGAAGATTGATTTCGATGCAGTACACAAGGGTGAGAAGCAGACTCAAATTGTGAACTTCAAGCAAACTTACTACACAGTAAGCGTCGACGCTCCAGATAGCCCAGCAGATTTCTTTGCTCCATGCACTACGCCAGAAAGCTTGAAGAACCGTGGCGTTGACAGCAAACGCCCACCAGTTTACGTGTCAAACGTAGCTTATGGTCGCTCAATGTACGTAAAGTTCGATACCACCAGCAAGAGCACTGATTTCCAGGCTGCAGTAGAAGCGGCAATTAAGGGCGTAGAAATTAAGCCAAACACCGAATTCCATCGCATTCTCCAGAATACTTCTGTTACTGCAGTGATTCTCGGCGGCAGCGCTAACGGCGCAGCAAAGGTTATTACCGGCAATATCGATACGCTGAAGGCTTTGATTCAGGAAGGTGCAAATTTGAGCACCTCTAGCCCAGCTGTTCCAATCGCTTACACTACTTCCTTCGTAAAAGATAACGAAGTAGCAACTCTCCAGAGCAACAGCGATTATGTTGAGACTAAGGTTTCTGCTTACCGTGACGGTTATTTGACCTTGGATCACCGTGGAGCTTATGTAGCTCGCTACTACGTCTACTGGGATGAGTACGGCACTGATATCGACGGAACTCCATACGTACGTTCTCGCGCTTGGGAAGGAAACGGCAAGTATCGTACCGCTCACTTCAGCACAACGATTCAGTTCAAGGGCAATGTGCGCAATCTTCGCATTAAGTTGGAAGAAAAGACCGGCTTGGTATGGGAACCATGGCGTACAGTGTACAACCGTACTGATTTGCCGTTGGTTCGTCAGCGCACAATCAAGAACTGGGGCACAACCTTGTGGCCTCACGTTGCTGAAACTGTAAAGAATGACTGAACTCATATTGCAATTGAGCATAAATAAATAAAACTGAAAAAATTAAGGACTTTATCTTGTAGCCAGTTACGAGATAAAGTCCTTAATTTTTTACACAAATAGGGTTTCTATTACATTTTTCGCAGTAGGATTTAGTTATGTTAGAGATACAAAATATATCCAAGTACTATAAAACAGCAAGTACTCAATGATATTTCTTTTGTAGCAGAAGATAGCAAAGTTACGGGATTTGTTGGCCCTAACGGTTCAATCAACTGCGCTATATTGCGCATTGGGACTCATAAAAGCCAATGAAGGTGAAGTATTATTCGACGGCGTCCCATACAAAAAGCTTAATTCCCCAATAAAAACAGTCGGCAAAGTATTAGATTTAAAAGCTAATTATAGAAATACTAGTTCTATAAAAAGCTCACATTCGTTGCAAAATATTGTAAAATTCCAAAAAGTCGCGTATCAGAGATTATGGATATTGCCGGAATCAGCTCTATGCAAAATATGAAAATCAAAGAAATATCAACCGGCATGCGCAACCACAACATGCTAAGCCTACTACCGAGCTACCATTGCCTGATACTTCATATATTGGCTCATCCTCAATTTGCTAAAAAGAAACAAGATGATTAGGATTCTCAAGAAAATACACAATGAGCTTAGTGCCAGAATTAGTGCCATCTATTATTACTATGGCTGCTTGGGCTATCGCGTTATTTGCAGCTGGGTGCTCTATTTCTAGCAAGAAGAAGAATTAGAAATTAGTATCGGCAAATAGTTGCAACAAATAAGCCCCGCTCACTTGCTCAGTAATGATTGCAATTGAACAGGGCTTATTTTATTTATACTTACTATGTTTAAATATCGCGATGCTTTTCAATAACGTAGCCAATTGCGTACATGACTACAGCCCAAGCGAGAACTACCAAACCGGACTGCCACCATTCGAAAGCAACATTTACATTTGATGCGAATTTTCCGTTAGAGCTAGAAGAATCACCCAAGAACTGACTTACAGCTGTGGCTGGCAAAAGCTGAGTAAGCACTAAAGTCCATTTTGCAAAACCACTTGAAATCACAATAATGCTAAGAACAGTAGGCAAAATCATCACAGCTCCAATAACGCACATAATTCCGCCAGCAGTTGACTTGCAAATCATGCCGAAGCCGTACGCCATTGCTGCCACAACAACCATAATTACAGGAGATCCAAGGAACAGCATAAGAGGTAATTGCCATGTTCTACTTCCAGACAAGCCTGAGATATTCTCACCCATAAATGCTAATTCTGCAGCAACTAATGAAACTGCCATTGCAATAAGTTGTACCACAAAAACGTAGATTGCGATTGCAACAAACTTAGCGGTAAAGAACATACCCCTTCGAGGTACAGAAGTAAGCGAAGCTTGAATTGAAGTTGTGGAATGCTCAGCTGTTATAGCAAGCACTGCAAAAATCGCAATAACAATCAAAGATATAGAGGCAAAACTAATAACTAAGTTGAAAATACCTTCTTGAGAAGAAATAAGGCTGCTTTTATCGCTCGGCCCCATGGTGACTGCACCGCTTGATTTGCTAGCAGACGCACCCTGTTTAGTAAAGTCAACTTTAGATATTGCTTTTTGCACAATCGCGATAATAAAGCTGAAAACTACAGGCAAAACAATGGCCAATGCCATGCACCACCAAGTGGATGCAAGCCCACGCAACTTAACCATCTCAGATTTAAGAGAGTGCATAAATGTAAGACGTAGGTGCTGAGCGTTCATGCTTCTGCCGGTTTTGTAAGAGTTGCTTGTTGCTTGATCAACAGATTGATTAACAGATTGATTAATTTGCTCACTCATTTTGCGCTTCCTCCATCTGCATATTGCGTTCCAGTCGCAGCAGTAGCATTTGGCAATGCTTTTGTTACGTACTGCTCTTGACCGTGCGTAAGAGCCAAATATGCTTCCTCAAGCGATGCGTGCTCTTGATTTAGCTGGTAAACCATAATTTGATTATCTGCAATTTCGCGAGCAAGTTGATTAAGCTCGCAACCTGTTACCTTAAAAAGTTCGCCTTCTTGAGCGTCTTGAGGCGTGCGCTTATCAGGCAAAATCTTGCATTCGGGATGATTTTGTGTAAGCACTTGCTTTAGTTTTTCACCTTCTGGAGTTACAAGTCGCACAGCGTGCTGAGAATGTGCATTAACAAAATCTTGTACTGTTGTGCGCTCCAAAATTTCTCCGTGCGCAATAATCACAAGATTATCTGCAGTAAGAGCAACTTCGCTCATTAAGTGGGAACTAAGTAAAATTGCACGGCCTTCGCTTGCATAATACTTGCATAATTCGCGAACCCACTTAACACCTTCCGGATCCAAGCCGTTAACCGGTTCGTCAAGTATGAGATTGTGCGGATCTGCTAAAAGAGCCGCAGCAATGGAAAGACGCTGACCCATGCCAAGCGAGAATGAACCTGCCTTGCGATTTTTTACACTAGTCAAACCAGTAATATCAATGACTTCATCGACACGTTTCTTTGATATTCCGTGAGTTAAAGCCAATGAATACAGGTGATTGTAAGCCGTTCGACCTCTGTGAGCAGACTTTGCATCAAGAACCGCGCCAACTTCCGTCATTGGGGATGTGATTTTTGCGTAAGGTTTTCCGTCAATAAGAGAAGTGCCACTATTGGCGTGAATAAGATTTAACGCGCAACGCATGGTGGTAGATTTACCAGCGCCATTAGGACCTAAAAAGCCCGTGACTTTACCGTCTTCGGCGACGAAAGAAACGTCGTTAAGCACTGTTTTTGCGCCGAAACGCTTTGTAATATGTTGAAATTCTAACATAAATTAACAATATCACAAATAAAAAAAATACACATTAAATGTAAGCGTTTATAAGTACAAGCTGCTACGTTTTAACTAATATTGCTGATGAGATTCTGCTGACAAAATTCTGCTACCGAAATTCTAATTAATATTTTATTAAGATTCAGCAATTTGGTACTGCATGCTGAGCAATCCACGCGTGCATAGAAACAGCTGCAGCAGCTCCTGCATTTAGTGAGCGAACAGAGCCGAATTGCGAAATATAAACAACGTCATCCGCCATCTCTAGTGCTTTTTTAGAAAGACCTGGACCTTCTGCACCAAAAAGCATAAGACAACGTTTAGGGAACTTGTAGTTTTCCATAGCAACAGCACCTGGAATAATATCTAGCGCTATAACGCGAGCGTTTTTAGCGTCTTGTTCCTTAATATTTGCGATTTTTTCGGCTTCTTTATTGCCTTCTGCTTGTGCTTTAAGCAAAAATTGATGCGCTTCTTCTGCTTCTTTAAGCATATTTTCGCGCCAATTAGTTACTAGAGTTTCAATAGTTGGGCAGCACTCAACGTATTGGTATAGCTCAGTCATTAATGAGCCTTTACGATTCCATTTATGAGGCCCTACGATATACACTTTTTTCGCAGTAAACGCGTTCGCAGTGCGAACCATAGAGCCTATGTTGAAATCGTGAGTCCAATTTTCTACAGCTACTTCAAACTCATGACGGCCTTTAGAATCGAGATCCGCTTTTATGGCTTCTACTTTCCAGTATCTGTAGCGATCTAAGACGTTACGCTGGTCGCCTTCGTCTAGTAATTCAGTGCTAAACCGCGCATCATAATTTGGCGATTCTGGATTATCTGGACGAGGCTCACCTGGATGTTCTTCTTCCCATGGGCCAACTCCTATAGGTCGGAATTCTGGCTCATCGGAAGCTTTTGCAGCCAAAGTAATTGGATTCGGTTCGTGCATGCGTGAGTTTTGCTCCGTTTAATACTTTTGCTTAGTATTGCAGCTAGTCTTGGCAGCCGTCAGTTGCGCAATCACCTGTGCAACTTGACTTGCAATGGCCACCACAGCAGTTATCCTCGCAGCAAGGCTCAGTGCAACCATCATGAGCACAATCACCAGTGCACTCTACCTTGCAATGACCGCCACAGCAGTTATCTTCACAGCAAGGCTCAGTGCAACCATCATGAGCACAATCACCAGTGCACTCTACCTTGCAATGACCGCCACAGCAATTGTCGTTGCAGCAATCGTCGTGATCTGCATCTGCACGTAATTCTTCTTCATCGAAAGCTTGAACAAATGCCATTTTAGTACTCTCCTCACTTATTGGATTTACTAATTGAAGATGCCTTGTGCCTTGTTCGTCGGCGTCAACACCACCAATTAATGCAACTATAGCAAGAATTTGCGCGCCTTGCTGATGAACAATGCCAAAATCAAGACTTAATTCATTTCCGTGTCGTAAAGTCACAAGCGAAGAAGTTTGAACATACGATTTTTCAGAAAGCCAAGAGTCAAGCAACAGCACTCGCTTGCCTTTAACTGACGGGCCTTTTGTTGCAGGAAAAACAAAATCCATAACAAAGCCGTCGAGTGCAATTCCTTTACGTTCTGCAGCATGAATAAGCGCAAAAACCATCGGCACCGCAGCAGCAGTTAACGCGCCAACAGCGTCAACATCGCGTTCTAACGAATACCCAGCTTTCTCAATTGCGTCAAAAAGAACATCTCCAACCAGCTTAGAGCCACGCTGAGCAAATGTAACAGAAAACAGTTCACTAAATGGTTTCGCAATCATATCTGCACAAAGCATGCGTTTAAGCTCAGCGCGTTCCTCTTGTAATTCTGCCATTTTTGCACTCCTTAGCGTTAGAGTTCTTCAATTTTTGATGCTTTAATGTTTTTATGCTTAACGATCTTCTACTGATACTTCCGGAGCGCTCAGCTCTTTAACATCAGCTTTATCGGAATCTATAAGATCTATTGAAGCAATAACTTTACTTTGATCTAACTTCTGAAGTTTACGCGCTGTTACCAACACTCGCGACTCAAGCGAAGAAGCAAACTTATTGTAAGCTGCAACTGTTCTTGCCAAAGATACGCCAAGTTTTGAAGCATTTTCCCCAAGAACCGCAAAGCGATCATATAATTCTCGAGATAAATCGAAAAGTTCTTTTGCATCATCTGTAAGACTTTGCTGCTGCCATGCGTACGCAACAGACTTAAGCACGGCCCACAAAGTAACTGGTGAAGTGAGTGCTACTTTTTGCGCAAAAGCATCATCCATAAGCGTTGGATCCGCTTCAAGAGCCGCCTGAAGCAATGCTTCGTTTGGAATAAATGCAACTACAAAATCTGGTGCTGTTTCAAAAGCCTGCCAATACGCTTTAGCCCCTAATACTCTAACATGCTCTCGCAAAGCCTTAGCATGCGCTTTTAGAAGCTCGCTCCTTCTAGCTAATTCTTCGTCACTTGCGTTATCTGGGATTTCGCAAGCGCGCTGATAATCCGCATACGGAACTTTTGCATCAACTGGAATTGTTTTGCCTCCTGGCAGATGCACAACCATATCTGGCCTCTGCTGTTCGCCATTTACTCCAGTTACAACAACCTGCGTATCAAAATCAACATGCTCAAGCAAGCCTGCAGATTCAACAATATTCTTTAGTTGAGCCTCGCCCCAAGCTCCGCGAACCTTATTATTTCGCAATGCTGCAGAAAGCGAACTTGTTTCGCGGTCAAGCCTTGTTTGCTGCTCACTTAGGCCTTTAAGCTGAGTGCTTAGCACACCCATTTCTTGCTTACGCCCTTCTTCAATCTGCGAAACTTTATTCTTCAATGCTTCGAGATTGTCTTTTACTGGAGCAAGCGCTTCCAAAACTTTACCTTGCTCTTTCAAAGTTTTTTCACGATTTAACCGTTCGCGTTCTTCTCGCTCTGCGCGCAATTGTTCTTCGCGATTCACTCGCAATTGCTCTGCCTGCTGCGCCTTAGCAAGTTCTGCTTCAACAAACTTTAATCGCTCAGCAAGCTGCTCTGCTTGCGTGCGATAGCGTATAGCCTGATTGCCATTTTCTTGAGCTTGAGCGCGCGCTTGTTCATACTGCGAGCGCAATTCGTTAAATTCGCGCTGGTTTACGCCATTAGCGCCTTGCGTTCCAGAATTGTGCTTAACAATAGCCAGCACAACAATGGCGGTTATTACAACAGCAACCACCATTAAAACAAACATCACAATATTATCGAACATACGTTCTATTAAACACTATTGAGTTGACTTTTGAAATATAATTAAACACGTCTTTTAAGTACGTTCAAAATAAAGCAATCCACGTCCACACGTGCCGCTCCATAGGCAAACTGCAATTACAGTAAGAACAACAATGACGTATAACAATATGGATTGTCCAGGAATTACAGGCAAAGTTCCAGAAGGATACCATCGCAAAATCAATCCAATTTTACTTTGCAAACCTTGTGTGGCAATATTCATCACCGCTAAAAAGACACCAAATGCAAGGCCGTAAAACCTTCCAAAACAGGCTAATCCAATCATTATGAGCACAATATCAATCCAAGCATTACCTAAAATCATCTGCAATGTACTCAATAACTGCAAATCAATTATACGAACAATTAACACTGAAGCGCCAAATGAAACAAACAAACACAATAAAGCAGCACTCAATGCATATATTCGCAACCTTTTCATCACGAAACGTTCCCACGATACCATAATCGGAGCAAGACAAACGAATGCCGCGGCAATAAACCCAACTACAATAACTTCATACAGAGGAACAACAAAATTAACAACACTACTACCAGATTGACATTGAAACGTTATACCTTCTACCGCATTATGCACATTAGCAGAATCCGGCAAACAAATATAACCAACATAAACTGGCAACTGCGTTACAAATGATCTGAATATAACAAGCATTAAAGAGGGAAGGACTACGGACAATAAAATTGCAACGATTGCAACAATATAATGCCTACCTTCAAGCCAAGCGCGAAAATTATTTTTCATGCTTATCACCAAGTTCCGATAAGACTTGTTGTGGAGTTATGAGACATTGATTAAGTTCTTTAACATGATTTTTTACAAATTGTTTCAGCTTAGCATCATCAGCATTATTAATACTCATAGCCACTTTATCGTTTGCTTCACCTGTAATAAATCCATATGACCCATACACATCATTACTTATACGAGAAGGAAGCTGAGCAAGCAAAAATGCTGTAACAGAAGCGTTTGAATCAAGATTCTTTTTTACATATACTTCTTTCATAGCACTTGATGCACATTTTGCAGGCACAAATCTTTGTAACACTTCTTGAGCGATACCAGTCATATCACCATATTTCTCAGAACGCCTAACAAATGTATCTGTTTGTTGTTGAATAACAGTAGCTTTAAGATTACGTAACTTTATTAAACCACTATTAGTAAGATTCCAAGATTTTTCAGTATTTGTTGGAGTAAATGCATTTCCAAGCACAAGCACAATTCCTTTGCCTTGCGAATCTCTCTGATTCTTAGGAAACCAAGAAGCAACAGTTTTCAAATGTTTAACAGCACGAAGTTTACGAATATAAGCTTCTTCAGGATGTACACAAACAGAAAAAGCAGTATCTTTAAACGTCGTACACTGAGGCACAAAAGGTCCAGAGCGAATCCAAGGTTTTGGACCCCACATAGCTATACAACAAGCACATACTATTGGCATAATTAAAGAAATACTTATTGCTTTTATGCACCAATAAGATCCCTTTTGCCAAAAATATCTAATATGCGCGCAACAAAGAATGCATGAAACGATAACAACACACACAAAGAATATGCGCAAAGTCACCAACCATGGGTTCATACGCAAACCAGGCTCAGCACCAATACCAGCATCCGACACTGGAAGTATTGCATATAAACTACTACCCCAATATCTAGGAAAAATATCTCCCTGAGGTATGGTGCCATTATGCATTATAATGACACCATAAATACAGCACCAAATTATTGCAAAAGATAATAAAGCTGAGAATACAATTGCCCAACGATTGCCAATAATTACTCCTAAAGCAAAACCAATTGCAAAAAATGCACTTGGCGTCCTCCACATAATAGTGGAAAATACGGAAAATTTGTAATATTTACATCACTCTGAATTACTGTTGGCAATATACTTACGCAATATAACAAACTGCACAGTATAGCGCCTTTTAGTATAGGAATAGCGTAACGACTGGCTGATTTTCCTGCACACCACGCAGAATTAACCAAACATCTAGGCGAGCAAGCTTTACATGAACACCATGCGCCAAAAATGCAAGCAACAATATCAGACAAACAATGCATCCACGTGACATCAATTCTTAACCAAAGCGCATAATTATTATTATGCGCTAAAAAATTTGCCACACCCAAAAAAATAGGATATGCAATCAAAAATAAGCTAAAAATACAACTGCTTATTAGAGATAATGGGTACATAATACGTGAAATAATTGTGCACTTCTTATGACTTTTCGTAAAAAATCTGAATTCAGTTAAAAAGTTAGAATATTGACGCATATTTAATCACATCCCTACTTGCTACCACATTAACGAAATAAGAAACTATACATATCTAGTTACTGCTACTACTAATTTTTATGAAATTTAGATAGCAAATGCCTATACCCTGATTCCCATGGAGTTACCATAAGATCTTCACGATTAGCATATTGAAGAAGATTATCCATTTTCCCATCAAGCAATATAATTCCTTCATTAAGAACTATAACCCGATCCGCAATTACTGCTAAATCTTCTACTAAATGTGTACTGACAATAACAGTATGCTTTTGCGAATAAGACTTAAGAAAATTACGAATATCAATACGCTGCTCAGGATCTAAACCAACAGTAGGCTCATCAAGTATTAGTACTGCAGGCTGACTAGCAATCACACAAGCAATACCAGCACGCTGACGCTGACCTCCTGATATTTTTGCAACTATGCGATGTGCTTGTTTTTCCAAGCCAACCTGTTTGAGAGCATTCCAAGCAGCTTGATACGCAGCACTCCACGATAGACCTCGCGCCCATGCGGCATATTGAACATTTTTTAACACACTCGATGCATTCATAAGTTCAAATGATTGTGGCAAATAACCAATATTTGACCGAGCTTTAGCCCTTTCCGCACGATCAGTTACGTCAAAGCCATGAACAAAAAGTTTCCCACTAGAGGGAGCATAAATCGTCGCTATAACGTTAAGCAGAGTAGTTTTCCCAGCACCATTTGGCCCCAAAAGACCACATATGCCAAAAGATAAATCTATAGAAAGATTATGCAAAATTTGTTTTTTCCCATACGAAAAATTCACATTAACAAGTTGCACATCTGAGCACGTATATGATTCTTGCATATCTCACCACTTAATAACTAGACTACTTACCTACAACTTCGTATATTTTCTCTGTCTATTCCAACTACAGAACCACTCATCTGAGCATAAGCTGACATTGGCATAGCATAAGCAATAGTAGAACGCGCAACTATTGCAAATCCTTCCTTTGCGAACATATTCGTATCTCCATTTTCAATCTGCTTCATAACGTATTCAGCCTTGAATACATACACGCATTTTATAATAATTCAATATAAAAAAAATAGATTTTTACAAAAACCAATTAAAATTTTAAAAGATACGCATATTCGATAATGCCAATTATCAGCAATAACTCGAAAAATTAAGGGGGAATTCCACCTTTTTATTTCAAGTTCATTCTACAAATATTTTTTATTTAGATAAAAAAATAGCGTGCTGTCTACTGGGGAATAATCCAACAAACAGCACGCTTTGTTTTATTTGACTACATTATTTGACTACATTAAAGAATGCAGGCACTACGCAATCTTTAGGGTCACATGGTCGCTAGTATTCTCACAATCTGCAACTACGCGAGCGCCATCATGCACCTTTCCAGAAAGCAACAATCGCGCAAGCTGGTCGCCAATTTCCGTTTGAACCAATCTGCGCAAAGGACGAGCACCATAAACTGGATCGTAGCCATGCTCTGCAAGCCAAGCGCGAGCAGAGTCACTCACATCCAAGCTAATACGGCGGTCGCTCAAGCGCGCAGCCACTTGACGAACTTGAATATCCACAATTCCGCCAAGCTCTTCGCGGCTCAACGGATGGAACATAACAAGTTCATCCAAACGGTTGATGAACTCTGGCTTAAACTCAGCGTGAACAGCGTTCATAACAGCCTTGCGCTTAGCAGCATCGTCCAAGCCTTCTTGCACAAGGAATTGCGAACCCAAGTTTGATGTCATAATCAAAATCGTATTCGTAAAATCAACTGTTCTACCTTGTCCGTCAGTCAAACGACCATCGTCCAAAACCTGCAACAAAACGTCGAATACTTCTGGATGTGCCTTCTCAACTTCGTCAAAAAGCACTACAGAATACGGGCGCCTACGCACGGCTTCAGTAAGTTGGCCGCCTTCCTCGTAGCCAATGTAACCAGGAGCAGCACCGATTAGACGCGAAACGGAAGCCTTTTCCATGTACTCGCTCATATCAATGCGAACCATTGCACGCTCGTCGTCAAACAAAAAGTCAGCAAGAGCCTTCGCAAGCTCCGTCTTACCAACGCCAGTAGGACCCAAGAACAAGAAGGAACCAGTTGGGCGATTAGGGTCTGCAATTCCAGCGCGGCTTCTGCGCACAGCATCCGCTATAGCCTGAATTGCTTCACTTTGACCAACCACACGCTTAGAAAGCTCCTTTTCCATGTTGAGCAGCTTCTCATTTTCGCCTTGCATCAAGCGACCAACAGGAATGCCCGTCCATTCGCTAACGACTCCTGCAATAGAATCAGCATCAACCTGGTCTGGAACCATCGGCTCTTTCGCTTCACTCTTAGCATTAGCAGCCTCGGACTCCGCTTCTTCCAAAGCTTTTTGAATGCTTGGAATTTCGCCATACAAAATACGGCTTGCTTGTTCCAAATTGCCTTCACGCGTGAATTTGTCGGCCTCTACGCGCTTAGCGTCGAGTTGCGCTCGCAAATCACCAACCTTGTTATGACCAGCCTTTTCAGCATCCCAACGCGCTTTCAATCCAGTAAGCTTTTCACGCGAGTTAGCTAATTCTTCTTGCAACTTTTCTAAGCGTTCTTTAGCAGCAGCATCTTCCGCTTTCTTTAATTGCATTTCCTCCATTTCAAGACGCGTAACTTTGCGCTGCAATTCGTCGATTTCTTCTGGCTGAGAATCAAGCTCCATACGCAAGTGAGCTGCCGCTTCATCCACCAAATCAATCGCCTTATCTGGAAGCTGACGACCGGTAATATAGCGGTTTGAAAGCGTTGCTGCAGCTACGATTGCATCGTCACTAATCGTCACCTTGTGGTGTGCTTCGTAACGTTGCTTAAGTCCGCGCAAAATCGTCACAGTATCTTCAACAGACGGCTCGCCAACAAACACTTGCTGGAATCTGCGTTCAAGCGCAGAATCCTTTTCAATATGCTCACGATACTCGTTAAGCGTAGTCGCGCCAACCAAGCGCAGCTCACCGCGCGCAAGCATTGGCTTAAGCATATTGCCAGCATCCATTGAACCTTCTGCAGATCCCGCGCCAACAACAGTGTGAATTTCGTCAATAAACGTAATAATTTGACCGTCTGATTGTTGAATTTCCTTCAACACTGCCTTCAAGCGTTCCTCAAACTCGCCGCGATACTTCGAACCTGCAACCATCGAAGCCAAGTCAAGACTGATAAGACGCTTGTTTTGCAAAGTCATAGGCACATCCCCTGCAACGATTCGCTGAGCTAATCCTTCTACAACTGCCGTTTTACCAACGCCCGGCTCTCCAATTAGCACAGGATTGTTCTTCGTGCGGCGAGAAAGAATCTGAATCACGCGGCGAATTTCCTGGTCTCGTCCAATTACTGGGTCGAGCTTTCCTTCGCGAGCGCGCGCAGTCATATCAACAGAATACTTTTCGAGCGCTTTGTAGTTGCCTTCAGCATCCGGACTTGTCACTTTTGCGCCACCGCGCACAGTTGGCACAGCCTTACGCAACACGTCTGCGGAAACGTTGTGCTTTTTGAAAATATCCGCAACAGCGTTTGGTTCGCTAGCAACCATGCCAATAAGCATGTGCTCCGTAGAAACGTATTCGTCTCCCATTGCGCGCATCTCTTTTTCTGCCTGGCTTAGCGCAGCCAAAAGCTGACGACTTGCATCTGGCTTAGTTGTAGTTGAACCAGTAGATGAAGGCAATGCCACTAATGCATTACGAATTTCAGCACCGATTTGTTGCGCATCCGCCCCCGCCTGAGCAATAAGCGCGCGAACGACGCCCTGCTCTTGGCGAAGTAAAGCATCCGCCAAATGCAAAGTGTCAACTTGCGCATTGCCAGCAGCCGCTGCACTTTGCACAGCATCACTTAATGCGTCTTGCGCTAAGGTTGTAAACTTTTGTTCCATATCTACCTCATTTCCACGAAAGCTGTAGAAACCATTTCAGTTAAGTCAAATCGCTGCAACTTTTATTGCAATTTTTATTGCAACTTTCGTTGCAACTTCAAGCTTTTTGACAATACTTTCGAGTTCTAACGAGCTTTCACTTTCATGTATCTGATACGTATAACAGATTTTCCTATAACTTTATTCCTAAAACTTGAGTGTACTAGACTCAAGTTTTGAAATCAAGATTAAGGGCTATTTCCTAAAATCAATCACATGTTGCATATTTAAGGTGAAATTGCAATGTTTTACGAATATTTTATAGACTGACTTCTGCAAATAATCTACAATATAAATATATCGTCGGCGACATATTACAGGTAAAATTATCCACAATAACAATGAGGCTATTATGAATAAGAAACTTTTTAAAACAATTACAATTGCAGCTGTTTTATGCGTACTATGGCCTACATCTTCCGCTTTTGCCAAAGAATCATATGATGATAAATTATCAGATTTTGCAAATGCGTTACCCTATTACGTAAATAAAGAAAAGCTAGATAAAAGCGTGCAAGAAATAGCTCAATATCATCATTGGAGCAAAGAAAAAGCGCTCGATGCAGAAATGGAATTATTGCAAAATCCAAATATCAATAAATACCAACAAGATAAATCTTCCAGCCAAACAACTATAGCGCTACCAAACGCTCAACATCGTGGTGATTTTTATTTCACTCCTGCAGGACTACATGGTCACACAGGCATTTACTCGCAAAAAATAAAATTGTTGAGGCAGTAGGATCAGGAGAAGTAGCTAGAGAAAAACTAGCTTTCAAGACTCTTGTAGCTCCAGGAGCAATAATACGTTCTGTTAATACATCTAATGCCAATAGAGCAAAAGCTACAGATCGAGCTCGAACTTATATCGGTCGTGGATATAATGATGCTTTCTGGCAACCGAATAAAAACGACTGGGGAGGACTACATTGCGCGCAATTAGTCTGGGCTTCTTATAAATATGGCGCTGGAATAGACATTGACGATGGCAACGATGAACTCGTCTGGCCTTGGGATCTTGAAAAAACAACAAAAGCCACAACATACAGAAAGCTTTGATGACAAGATGAAACAATTAAGCAAGAAGATAATTATTGTTTTACTATGCTTTTCTGCCGCCGTCATCGCATCAGCTATATTGTTTCTACTGTTTTGGCAGCAGATGCCTACACAAATTAGTTATAAACAAGCAAATCTTTCACATGCCGTTGGCGCTGTGGCAATAGGTGACATGACTGCCGGCAAAGAGAAGAAGCGAGATGGATTCATCGTATTACTCAACAACGATGGAACTTCTCAAACTATTACCACTTATGCCATTGAATCTCCTAGCATATTATGGAACACTGATGGTTTGTATTTCGTAGACGCTAAATTTGATTATTTCCTTGCCCAAAAAAGTAACATGCGTATTGCAATTAAACATCACAAAAAATTACCTGCTGCACAAGCTGGAATTTTTGAAAATAATCAGCACGAAGTTATTAGTGTTCTTGACCACGGTTTTACTCGCACTAGGAAAAATCAACTCGAATTCAATAGTATTACCCTTGGCAAACCGCGACATACAGATATTATGCAATCACGTATATATGATGTATCGAGCGCTTGCGAGAGTGGCACGTACACCATTAGCCCCAGCGACAATGGAACTAATAGTTTTAATGGAACAAATGGATTCGTAATAAAAAAACTCCAAGATTCAATACCCATAAAACATATACTCAAAAATT
This sequence comes from Gardnerella swidsinskii, assembly GCF_023277705.1. Classification (NCBI taxonomy): domain Bacteria; kingdom Bacillati; phylum Actinomycetota; class Actinomycetes; order Bifidobacteriales; family Bifidobacteriaceae; genus Gardnerella; species Gardnerella swidsinskii. Next base: position 930,735 of record NZ_CP083176.1, on the reverse strand, counting down.
CTGAAACGACGGTACATAGTTTTTCTACGATAGGAAACGACACAGCTCCTTGCATTCGCAACACCATCATTTCGATTGGAGACACAACGGAATATAAAAAAGACAATCCTGAATTCACTTTCACCACGTACGGTATTAATCGGTGGAATACGCAATCAGGAAAATTCGATTTTATACCGCTAACCTTGCAAAATAAGCGCATAGCCTATAACTATGGGGAAAAACACGATTTTGAAAATATTTCATATGGGAATAGGACAATGCTAAATGATCGCGAGCTCTTAGCACTCGACCAAGGCACAGGCGTGCTGTATAAAATTAATACAATTACTGGGAAAACGCAAATTACATTTACCATCCCAGTAAATACTTCAAGCAAGTTCAATCCAAAAAGATATTGGATGCAAACCACTAAAAATGCTATAGCAATTTTAGATAACGCAAATGGAGAAAAGACACCACAATCTACATTGTATTTTCTTAACAAAAAGAATTTTAAACTACAACAAACCGTGCATTTTGATAACACAACAAGTAATCTTCTTGCTGGGAAAGTAGATGGATGTCATTTCAGCGATTTTGCAATTAATCCACAAATGTAGACGATTTGCTAAATTACAGTTTATGGAAAAACTTAGGGGTGTCTTACAAATAAGACACCCTTTCCTTTAACTCTTATTCACTTACAACAACGTTTCGCAAAGAGCCAATGCCATCTACGTGCACGATAGCTTCGTCACCCGCGCGTAAAGTCCCAGCCGGGTATGGAGTTCCTGTCAAAATCACATCTCCCGGAAGAAGCGTTGAGAAGCTTGAAATCGCAGCAATTTGCTCAGGAATACTGTGAATAAGTCGAGCTGTGGTGCCACTCGCTTCTGGCACATTTTCACCATTAAGCGTAAATGAAATATGTGCATCGCGCCAATTTAGCTCGGTTGTAATCCAAGGTCCAAGCGGGCAAGAAGTGTCGAAACCTTTTGCGCGCGTCCACATTGGGTCGCTTCCTGCGCAATCTCGTAAAGTTACGTCGTTTACGCATGTAAAGCCAAAAACGTAATTCATTGCAGTATCTGCCGTCACATTTTTGGCGATTTTGCCCATAACAACTGCCACTTCTGGCTCAAAATTCATGTCGTTTGAGCAAGTAGGAATAACAATCGGATCGTCAGGTCCTATTACAGAAGTGCTCGGCTTTGTAAAAATCACCATATCTGCAGCAGTATGTGAAGAAGCCGCAGAAGAAGTAGCGCGCTCATCGTCGGAACGTGTATCGTAATTTTTTGCCAAGCCGTAAACTTTCGAAGGAATTACAGGTACAAGCAAGCGCACGCCATCCGCATCCAACGCGTAACGTTTACCAGTTGGTTTAACTCCTTGCGAGCTTAAAGGATGACCTTCAAGCGCTACTAAATAATCTTTACCGTCGGCTTTGTCTTTTTGAACGAAAGCGTATTGCGGAACTTCATTATATGAAAAACGTGCAATTCTCATAGTTCAAGATTACGCAGCACACTACACAAATGCGCGTGGGCCAAAGATTGCCGAACCGATTCTGACCATTGTTGAACCTTCGGCAATCGCCCACGCAAAATCACCAGACATTCCCATCGAAAGCTCTAATTTTACAGAGCTTCCATCATAATCTTGCACGAGTTGTTTACTCACACAATCTCTAATTTCTCGCAATTTTGCGAAACCGCTTCTCACTATTGTTTCATCATCCACGCGCGCTCCAAGCGTCATAAATCCGTGCAAATTAAGTGCCGGAAGACTAGATATAGCGAACGCTTCGTCAATCGCGCGTTCTGGCGCGCACCCCGATTTCGTAGCTTCTCCCGAAACGTTCACTTCCAACATAACGTCTACACAAAGTCCCAAATTTTGCGCGCGAGCAGATATCTTTTGCGCAAGTTCAATGCCGTCAACCGACTGAATACCATTTGCAAGTGGTAAAACTTTGTTTATTTTATTGCTTTGCAGTTGACCGATTAAGTAGAGCGGAATTTCGCCGTTTACACCAACGCTTAAACCTTCTCTAGCAGCTTCCGCGCGTAAAATTTCGGCTTTTGCAACGATTTCTTGTGGGCGATTTTCCCCAATTACTCTCACCCCAGCTTTAAGCGCTGCCATAATTTCGCCAACATCTCGCGTTTTAGTTGCGGCAAGTAGCGTAACCGACTCAGCTTTGCGACCATAATGCGATTCGGCTTGAGCAATGGCGTCTTGCACGCTGTGCACGCCGTCGGCAATTTGACGCGCACGAACACAATCAACCTCAGTATTCGCTAAATCTTTTTGCGCCATATATGCCATTTATTGCCCCAATCTATCAATCTAAATACATAGTTTAGTCGAGGAAGGGCACGGATTTGTCGGCTAGGTTTGCGCGAACAGAACCCCACGGCGTGTCAAGGCTTTTAAATAACGCAAGCGCATCGTCGGCACTCATATCTACAGGCTGATTTTGACCAAGCTTTTTGTATCCCAAAAGATACATGCAATAGCCAATCATGCGCTCGGCACTCCAGCCAGATTCACGAAGAGCACCGACGTCTAGCGAGTGCTTACTTTTTGCAAGTCGCTCGCCTTGTGCGTTATCAATCAGCGGTAAATGCGCAAATTGCGGACGCACATAGTGCACGCCATAAGCCGCAAAAAATCCCGATTTTTCAAGCAGCTCACCAATCCAAATTTGAAGCGCTGCCGAACGAAGCAAATCGCGGCCGCGCACAATATCATTTACTCCGCTCAAAACATCGTCAACAACAACCGCAAGCTGATAAGAAAAAACGCCATCCGCGCGGCGAATCACCATATCTCCCAAATCGCGATTAATGTTAAACGATTGCGCGCCAAAAATCGCGTCTTCAAAACTCACATTTGCTTGCAGCGAATCAGCAGACGGCACTGCAAGTCGCAAAGAATGTTGCTGGTTATTTTGCAAACGCCTTTCGATTTGCGCCAAGCCTTCCGCAGTTTTGCACAGATTTCTGCACGTACCCGGGTAGCGTATAAAACCGTCGCCTTCTTGCGGAGCTGCGATTGCACGAATATCGGAACGCGAGCAAAAACACGGGTAAATCAACGAATTTCCGTCAGCATCTTGCAAAGATTCTAACGCATCAAGAGCTTCTTGGTAGATTGCAGTGCGCTTATGCTGATAAGTAGGCTCACCAACCCAATCAAGACCAGCCCACTTCAAATCGTCAATAACTCGCGCGCTAGCATCTTTCGGCATTCGCGCAATATCAAGATCTTCCAAACGCAAAAGCATGTGGCCACCCTGCGATTTTGCAGAAAGCCACGCAGCCAACATTGCTACCATGTTTCCAATATGCATACGCCCGGAAGGAGTCGGCGCAAAACGACCAATTGCAATAGTTGACTTCGAAAACATGATTTCGTCTTTCTTAAAATCTTTCTTAAAATCTTTCTTAAAATCTTTCTTAAAATCTTTCTTAAAATCTTTTCCAATATTTTTCTTAATAAGCACAAGCTTGCAAAGCATAAGCTTGCAAAATAAAAAACGCGTAACGCATTCATACTAGCATTACGCGCTTCTTACAATCGCAATAAACCGCAATCAATCACAGTTAAAAGCAAATGTTTTATGCAAATAACGACTTATACATAACCACACCCAAGATTGCGCCGGCAATAGGAGCAATAACTGGAATCCACGCTTCACCCCAGCGAGAAGATCCCTTGTGCGGAATTGGCAAAATTGCGTGAAGCAAACGCGGCATAAGATCACGAGCAGGATTCAAAGCAGGACCAGTTGGACCACCCATAGAAGTCACCAAGCCCCAAACAACGAAGCCAACGACGATTGAAGCGCCAGCCAAATTCTTCTCACCCCAAGGAGAAGTAAGGCAGCAAAGTGCAGCTAAAACAAGCACAAGCGTGCCGAAGAACTCGTTAAGGAAGTAGTTAATTTTGTTGTTATACGCATCCGTAGTGCAGAAAGTGCCAAGAATTGCTTCTGACTCCTCAGTTTCGTTGTAATGCGGCAAATAAGTTACGTACACAATAAGCTGACCAACCAGCGCGCCTAAAAGCTGAGCTACAATATAAGGCGCAACGTTAGCCCACGGGAACATGCCGTTTACAGCTTGCGCAATTGTCATAGCAGGATTGATATGCGCACCTGAGATTCCGCCAAACATGAGCACTGGGAACATCACGCCAAAACCGTAGCCCATAGCAATATTTAGCCAGCCAGCATGGTGTCCTTTAGTATTTTTTAATTCAACGTTTGCTACAGCACCGTTTCCGAAAATCATGAGAATAGCAGTGCCAATAAATTCTGCAGCCAACATTGCCATAAACGAATGTTGCATGGTCCTTCGATCCTTCTTACTTGTTTCAAACTCCACACACGTAATCACGCGTATAAATAACGACTCGTCGCTTAACAATCGTCCAACAACTCGCAATTGCGATTAGCACAGCATGGAACACAATATATTCTCATTTTCAAAGAAGCTAAGAAAATGAATTCCAACATTTATTCTTTGATAGTTTCCCTTATACGCGCGACAGTCTGCGTAAATAGTAAAATCGCCCTCACACCAAAAGAGGCCCGCCACCTTGGCGAGCCTCTTATCTACAAAAACAATATCTGCGGTTTCATCTTCACAACATCCTCGTTGCAACGGTTAAAGTCTTAAATATCCCGTCCAACGTCCACGGATTTCATATCCATACACTTTTGTGGGTTACCGCTATCTCTTTTTTGTTTTTGTAATTATTATTATCATCGTTTTTTGCCTAATAGTAAAGAGCAAATTAGCCTTTGTTAACATATTGTCACTACTGTTCAATTGCACACGAAAAATCGCAACTCTTGCGGCATTTTGTGAACATGCAAAGGTTATCATGTTAAATTACGTTCGCATGAGACACACTCCGGCGTGTCGCAAGATATTTTTAGAGCGCAAAGCAAGCAATAAAATCGACACTCAGTCGCGCACTTCCCTTGCAACGCATACAATTACAGAATATGGTACAAATTTTTGACGCTCCCTCAAAGGCGATACTGCGCGGTCAAATTGCCGAACACATCGCCGAAGATGAAAAGGCAGAAAAGCGTGAAGCTCGTGAGGGTGAGCTACCGTTGCCAAAAGATCGTTTCTTCGACCGAGAATTAAGCTGGTTGAAGTTCAATCGTCGCGTGCTCGAGTTGGCTCAGAATACAGATTTGCCACTTCTTGAACGCGCTAATTTTGCTGCTATCTTTGCGTCAAATCTCGACGAATTCTTTATGGTTCGAGTTGCAGGATTAAAGCGCAGAATAGATTCTGGAATAGCAGTAACTGCAGCATCCGGCTTAAGCCCTCGTCAGCAATTGCGCGCTATTAGTGAAGTAACTCACCGCCGTCAAGATGAGCACGCTCACTATGTTATTGAGCACATTCTTCCTGAGCTTGCCAAACAGCGCATTGTGTTGCTCAGCTGGGATAAGCTTACAGAATCAGAAAAAGCACGTTTGTCTGATTACTACAAAAAGCAAGTATTCCCTGTTCTTACGCCTCTTGCAGTGGATCCTGCTCACCCATTCCCATACATTTCCGGCAAGTCTATTAACTTGGCTGTTATCGTCGAAAATCCAAATTCTGGAAAGTCGCATTTTGCGCGCGTAAAAATTCCAGATAATTTGAATCGCCTTGTACCAGTTGACGATTTAACAGACGAAGAAGGTCGCGAAGAGCGCTACGGCTTCATCACTATGGAAAAGCTGATTGCAGCACACTTGGAATCACTTTTCCCAGGAATGATTATTAAGGAAGCTCGCTCTTTCCGCGTTACGCGTAACGAAGATATTGACGTTGAGGAAGACGATGCAGAAAACTTGCTTAACGCTATGGAGAAGGAACTTCTTCGCCGCCGCTTTGGACCGCCAATTCGTTTGGAAATTTCTAACGAGGCCAGCCCATTCCTTTCTCAGCTTCTTGCAAATCAACTTCGCGTAAGCCCTGAGGAAGTCTATCGCTTGCCTTCGCCGCTTGATATGACGGTATTGTTTGAATTGCAGGCGCTTGACCGCCCAGATTTGAAGTATCGTCCGTTTATTCCTACTACGAACCGTCAGATTGCGGAAGTTGAAACTAGCCACGCTCAAGATATTTTCGCTTCTATTCGCGAGCATGACATTTTGCTGCATCATCCTTACGATTCGTTCTCTACTTCTGTACAGGCATTCCTCGCGCAGGCTGCTGCAGATCCAAAAGTGCTTGCAATTAAGCAAACTTTGTATCGAACGTCTAGCAATTCGCCAATTATTGACGCTCTTGTTGACGCAGCTCACGCTGGCAAACAGGTACTTGCGCTGGTTGAGATTAAGGCACGATTTGACGAAGACGCAAATATTGCTTGGGCTCGTAAGCTTGAGCGCGCAGGCGTTCACGTTGTGTACGGCATTGTTGGTTTGAAGACTCACTGCAAGCTTTCACTCGTGGTACGCCAAGAAGCAGAAGGGTTGCGTCGCTACTGCCACGTTGGCACAGGTAATTACAATCCTAAGACTGCTCGCCTTTACACTGATTTGGGGTTGCTTACTTGCGATCCTGTAGTCGGACAGGATTTGACTCGCTTGTTTAACCAGCTTTCCGGTTATGCCCCAAAGTCAAGCTTCCATCGCTTACTTGTAGCTCCACGAACCGTTCGCACTGGCATTATTCAGCGTATTCGCCGCGAGGAAGCCGCAGCTCTTGCTGGCAAGGAAGCGTGGATTAAGATTAAGGTCAATTCCGTAGTTGATGAGCAAACTATCGACGCTTTATACCGTGCTTCTCAAGCTGGCGTGAAGATTGATATTGTTGAGCGTGGAATTTGCTCACTGAAGCCTGGCATTGAGGGATTGAGTGAGAATATTCGCGTTCGTTCTATTCTTGGTCGATTCCTTGAGCACAGCCGTATTTACGCGTTCGCTAATTCTTGTGGCCCGCAGATTGGTGACGGTCCTGCAAGTGGTCCAGAAGTGTGGATTGGCTCGGCTGATTTAATGCACCGCAATCTTGATCGTCGAGTTGAAACCCTAGTTCGCATTACTGCGCCTGATCAAGTTGAAGCATTAATTCAGTATATTGATTTGCAAATGGCTGATTCAACTGTTTCGTGGTGGATGGATGGCGACGGCACGTATACCTTGCATTCTCGTGATAAGGAAGGCCGTCCGCTCGTTGACAGCCAGGCTTACTTGATTCATACTCACACGCGCAAGCCTCGCGGCGCGAATTAATCGCAAATAACTAATAAACAATAAGCAAGAGCCAGATTCAGTAACATGTTTCTGGCTCTTGTTGTGTTTATTAACCCTTTATAATCTGGCTAAATCTCAAGTATTCCCGGCAATAGCCGAAATTTCTACAGCACCATTTGCCAGTTTTAGGAAGTTTTTTACGCCATAATTTGCCAGTTTTAGGAATTTTGGGTTATATAACAAAATATCTGACTTACTCAGCACATCTGTATCACAGTCATAACTTGTGGTATCACAGTCGCGGAAGCCAGAATGACTGTCATAGATCTACGCATCTCGGTCAAAATACATAAGATCACTGTCAAAATATAGCCAATCACGTTCAAAATCAAAAAATGACAGTCATGTATACGAAAATCACTGTTACGAACGAGAAAAATGACTGTAACAACACTTATATCACAGTCATGACTGTGATAAACGTAAGCAGCGCAAATATACAAAAATCAGCAACTAAATTGATTCTAACCAAATGAGCAAATAATCGAATTGCAATAAATAACCAAGCACAACTAAAAATTGCGAAAGAAAACCGCTAAAATAGTGAATATGAGTGCAGTAACGACGCAATACGTTGAAGCAGCTGGCGGAATTATTTATCGCAAGCGCAATACTACAAACAGCTCAAATGCAGATGAAGAGACAAAAACAGGCAGCAATGCAATAAATCCAAACCATGCGAATAAGCCAATCAGCGCAATAAAGTCTAGCGACGACGATTTTGAGCTTTGCCTAGTCTACCGTCCTAAATATGACGATTGGAGCTGGCCAAAAGGAAAGAATGAGCCAAACGAATCGCATCGCCACACAGCCGTGCGCGAAGTTGGAGAAGAAACAGGATATTCAGTCACACTAGGCCCACACATTGCCAAAATAGAGTATCCGCTTGAGCGCGAAGGCAAAAAATCTTCCAAGAACAGCTCATCAAATAGCAGCCAAAATCGCAATTCTCAGCCGGAAGTAATAAAGCGAATCCACTACTGGATGATGCGCTTAATCGACAAGCCAACTGCAGCAAAGCGTCTCCCTGCTTTCGGACCAATTAAGCCAGCAAAACCTACTGAAATTGGCAATGTTTTATGGCTTACTCCTTCTCAAGCGCGAAAAAAGCTTACGCACGATAGCGACCGTGAAGTGCTAGACGCTTTCTTAGAAAAGCTCCACGCAGGTAAAGCAGAATACAGCACGTTGCTTCTAGTGCGTCACGGAAAAGCTGAGTCTCGAAAAACTTGGCAAGGAAGCGAAGCGACTCGACCAATCACACCTCTTGGAGCAGCCGCATCATACGCTCTAGGACGCGAGCTTGCCTGCTACGCGCCGAATAAAATCATATCGTCACCTTGGAAACGTTGCGTTGAAACGGTTGCGGCTTTTGCGCACGACTCTTCACTTCAAATAGAACAGGTTGCGGAACTTACTGAAGACCATCACGAGAAACAACCAAAATCTACATTGTCTGTGCTTATAAACGAAATACAAAATCTTGAGTGCAACGCACAAAATACAAGTAAAACTAGCAATGTAAGCACAGCCAACAGCGCAATCGCATCCAACAACGCAACCGTCATGTGCTTGCACCGCCCAGTGATTGGCACTTTCTTCGATTATTTGCGCGAAATAACAAAACCTAGAGCACACAAGCGCATACTCAGCCAAAAATCTCCATACATGCCTACAGGAAGCGCAATAGTTTTGCACATAATTAGTACTCCTAAGGGTGCTCGCATTATTGATATTGAAAAGGTTCTGCCAAGTGTCTACTAGTTTAAATTCTCAATCGAGTTCTATTCATTCAAGCAGATCTGCTTTTATGCCAAGCCCTACAGGAGCTTCACGCCCAAGCCGACCTGCACAAATGGATCCTGCAATGCTCGCGCAGATTGAAGGCGGCACGGATCCGCAGGTTGTAAACGAAATTAGCCACACTTCCGCTGCAGTTTTGCTTAACCGCGTTCATAAAACGCAGTCGCCGGAAATCGTTGAACGCGTGCTGAATTTAGTTGAAAATGAAGGCATTGAAGTTATTGCAGATTTGTGGAGTCACGCGGAGGCTGAGTCTCTTCCTGGAATGTTGTGGCGACTGTACTTACTGCGCATGTCTCTACGAAAGCAGCGCGAAGCTTACGCCGAGTACTGGAGTCTTGGCGAGCCTGAAACAACAAGCGCTTCGGCTATTACAGGAATTGACGACGCTCCTACCGGAGAAGATATTGCGCAACTTGCAGACTCTATTCTTTCTGGTGCTTTTACAGGCGATTTTGCCGTAGCTCTTTACCGCGCTTCAGCTTTTACTTCGATTATTGCGCGCGGAATGCGAGTTTACGCAAAAAAGTTAGATGAGCAAGCAAATACAATGCACACGCAGAAAATTGCAAAAGTTTTGCATATCTCCGCAAATATGCACGCACTTTCGTTATCTTTTGCTCATGGAGCGAAATTATGGCGCGCAGGAAAGTTGGAATAAATTATTTGCGATTAAAATTGTGCGGCGCGTGAAAATAGAAAACAAGGTATACTCAAAATGATGCTGGCTTGTGTTTAAGCCCCGGGCTCCATTTTTTGCCGCTGCGAGCGGCGTTTGCGCCGACAGGCGCTTTCGCAAGTCAGTATCGTTTCTGCTCTGAATCTCGAATTTTAGATTTTATATTTTAGATTTTAGATTTTGCTAGCTAATTTTAGATAAAATATATTTTTACTCACATTTGTTTATATTTTGCGCAAAAATAACGGCACGCCGATAGCTTAACATGCCATGCTTGCATTACCCTAGAAGGTATGGATCTTCATGTTTTACATCATCCGCTGGTGGACCACAAGCTCACCGTTTTGCGTGATAAGAATACACCTTCTAATATTTTCCGCGAGTTGGTTTCCGAATTGGTAACCCTCGAAGCATACGAAGCAACCCGCAATTTGGAAGTTAGCGATCGCGAGATTGAAACTCCTATTTGCAAGATGACTGGCAAGCATTTGAACCGCCCACGCCCAATGGTTGTGCCGGTTTTGCGCGCTGGTCTTGGCATGCTCGACGGCATGACTCGCCTTCTTCCAACCGCTGAGGTTGGATTCCTTGGCATGAAGCGCGACGAGCAGACGCTCGATATCATCACTTATGCCAACCGTTTGCCAGAAGATTTGACCGGTCGTCAATGCTTCCTTCTTGACCCAATGCTTGCCACTGGTGGTACTCTTATTGCCGCTACGCACTATTTGGCTGAGCGCGGCGCTAAGGATGTTACTGCTATTAACATTTTGGCAGCCCCAGAAGGCTTAGAGCGCTTGGAGAAGGAACTTGATCCTTCCATTGATTTTAAGGTTGTTGTTTGCGCTGTTGACGAGCATTTGAACGACAAATCTTATATCGTTCCAGGTCTTGGCGACGCTGGCGATCGCTTGTATGGTTTGATTGACTAATACACTCACCAAATCAAGCGAAAGCTAGAATATAAAAGCTAAAATCAAAACTACAAAAAGCCTGCTGATTTGCAACACTTTGCAACTTCAGCAGGCTTTTGTGTTTAGCGTTAACAAATTTTAGCGCAGATAAATCTCTTACCGAGGACGAGTTACGGCCACTTCGCGAGCGCGCTCTGCTAATTCGTCTAGTTTCGCAAGCTCCGCGCGTTGAGCATCAGTTTGCTTTGGCGAAAATTCGCCGTAACGATTTTGCGCAGCAGTACGGATTAAAAAGTCAGCCAGACGCGGATTTTTCGGCAAAACTGAGCCGTGCATATACGTTCCAATAACATTGTATTTGCGCGCTCCTTCCGTGTGATCCTTGCCATTATTACCGCAATTTTCACTATCAACCGAGCCAAGTGGATGAGTATCACCCTCCAAGCTTGTGCGCCCAGAATGATTCTCGTAGCCCACAATATCGCCAAAATCGTCGCTATGTTCCACAAGATTTCCAATCATGCGCACATCTTGACCAACCGTATGCTCGCCAAGTATTCCAATTCCTTTAAGCTTTTGACCTTCAACGGTTTCAAAATACTTTCCAAAAAGCTGGTAAAGCCCACAAATCATAAGCATTGGAACGCCATCTTTTGCAAGCCCACGAATCGCGTCTGCTCGCGCAAATAAATCTTCAGTGACTCTGCTTTGACCATGATCTTGACCGCCGCCGCCAAGAATCATATCCACGTGTTCTGGCCATAAATCGCCAACATTGTACTCGTGTAGCACAGGCTCGTAGCCATACAATTCCGCTCGGCGCATAATCGTAAGCACATTCCCGTAGTCCCCGTAAATATTCATGTCTTTCGGGTACAACGACACAATATCTAGCACGCGATTTTCTTCACAAGTAGCATTTGCTTTACTAATATCACTGGAACCATTCATGACAATTACTTCCCAACTCCAACGTCTTTAACTTCTGCAAGTTGTGCTAAAGCAGCGCGCACGCGAAGCATAGCAGTATACGTGCAATATATGCGCTTAGCATTTTTAGTATTGCCACTAAAATCGCCATTTACAAAAGCTTTAGCATCTTCTTCCAAATCCGTATTCACATTGCGAGCCTCAACCTTATCGTATTGCAACCGCAAAGCCATATCCCATGCGCGAGTGCCCGAAACACACGCAACTCCAGTGCCACTAAAGCTTGCAAAATCAACGTCCCACAGCCAGCTCATATCTCTACCGTCAGCGTATTCGTCACAAATTGCAATCATGGTATCGTGATTTTGCGGATGGTCCGAAGCAATCGCAAGTCTAAAACCAATAGGATTCTTCACTAAAACAAGCTCAACAGGAGCGCCATTAACTTCAATTACTTCTCCTCTACCAAAAGCAGGAGTTACGTGCGAAATCGCTTCCATAAGCGCGTCGTCGTCGAATTTTTGCAGCGTAGAATTTTGTTTTTTAGCGTCCGCCAAGATAGCGCGAACTACTGTTGCTGCTGCAGCAGCGTTGAAAATGTTGTAAGCGCCGTCGAGTTTTACAGATGTGGTTTTACTCTTGCCATCAAGTATAAACTCGGCCTCATGGTCTCCGACTTTTGAAAGCACAACGTCTGCTTTAGGAAGATTGTTAGCCTTGCTTTCTGCAGTATCTTCGCAATTTTCGCTTTTTTCGGCAGTATTGTGCAAATCATCATCCGTTGGGAACATGCTTTTTACTGCGTCATCCAAACCAAAATACCGCACACAAGTCCCGGAAGGAACAACTTTTGCAAGCCCGCAAATACGTGGATCTTCGCGATTTAGCACTACTGTTCCTTCAGTTGCAGCAGCTACGTTGCTTAATAGTTTTGCAGTTGTATCAATTTCGCCGAATCGGTCGAGCTGATCTCGCATAACGTTTAGCAATAAAGAGTAGCGAGGCTTGATTTGATTTACAAAATGCACTGCGTACGCTTCGTCGAGCTCTAAAACTGCAATATCCGCATTTAGTTTTGTGCCAAAAGCAGGCATTGTTTTAGCAAGAGCCGCAACTACTCCTCTAGTAAAGTTTGAACCGGTTGGATTAGTAAATACATTAAGCCCTGCGTCGCGCAGCATAGAAGTTACCATACGCGTTGTGGTAGTTTTGCCATTAGTTCCGGAAATAAGAACTATTCCGTACGGCAATGATGCAAGAGTGCGCGCTAGAAAGCCAGAATCGAGGCTTTCAATAACTTTACCCGGCAATGCGCTTCCGCCATGATGTAGCACCCTAGAAAGAGCGCAAACAAGTTTACCAACAGCAGGCATTGCAAAACTGTACCAATGCTTATGCAAATTTCGGCGCAACTTTTTATGCGATTTATGGTCGCGGCTTGACATACTAAATCACACCCCTTATTGCTGGTAGTCTTGCGGCATATCCATGAACTTGGAAGTTGCACCCAAGAAGGCAAGATTAAACGTGTCAGTAGGGCCGTTACGATGCTTTGCCATAATGATATCGGCTTCGCCTGGGCGATCTTCCTTATTGTAAAAATCAGGGCGATGCACAAGGAACACCACGTCAGCATCCTGCTCAATAGAACCAGATTCGCGCAAATCTGAAAGCTGTGGCTTCTTGTCGTTTCGCATTTCCGGTCCGCGGTTAAGCTGGCTCAAAGCCACAACTGGCACTTCAAGCTCTTTAGCAAGAAGCTTCAGCGCACGCGAGAATTCTGAAACTTCCTGCTGACGACTTTCCACGCGCTTGCCGGAACTCATCAGCTGAAGGTAATCAATAACTACCAGTTTCAGATCATTAGTTTGCTTCAAACGACGGCATTTTGCGCGAATTTCCATCAAGCTCATATTTGGACTGTCATCAATAAAAAGCGGAGCGTTTTGCATTTTTGTCCAAAAAGTATTAAGAGTATTCCAACGATCTGGAGTAATATCTTCCGCTCTTCGCATAGCAGCAAGCGGAATATTAGTTTCTGCAGCAATAATGCGCTGAGCCAATTCCACTTTGCTCATTTCTAGAGAGAATACAATAGACGTCATATTGTGGTGTAGCGCCGCCGAGCGCGCAAAATCAATACCAAGTGTTGACTTACCCATAGCTGGACGACCAGCAACAACAATCATTTGGCCAGGTTGCAAACCTTGAGTAACTTCGTCAATATCTCTAAATCCAGTCGGTACACCTTGTTCAAGTTCGTGATTTTGCATTTTATCTAGCTGATCAAGTGTATTTTGCAAAACTGGGCCAATAGCAACGTAATCTTGACGCACTTTGCCGGCACTCATCTCATACACTTCTGATTGCGCAAGATTTACAATATCTTCTGCTTGCGCTCCGGAAGCAGAATAGCCCATTTGCGCAATTTTTGTGCCAGCAGTAATAACGTTACGAAGAACAGCATTTTGGTGCACAATATCTGCGTAGTACATTGCGTTTGCGGCTGTTGGCACAGAAGCTACTAGGCTGTGCAAATAGTCAGCTCCGCCAACTTTATCGAGATTTCCATCTTTCATTAATTCGTTAGCTACAAGCACAACATCAACAGGCTGGGATCCTGCAAAAAGCGTAAGAATAGCATCATAAATTGTTTGGTGCTGCGGTAAATAAAAATCTGATGTTTCAAGCAATTGAGACACTTCGCCAATAGCATCTTTGCTCATAAGCATTCCGCCAAGCACAGCCATTTCTGCATCAACATCGTGAGGAGGCACACGATCAAACAACGTAGCACCTACTTCAGCACCACGATTTGCAACGCCAGAACCATATGCAGAGGCGTCACCATTGCCACCACGATTGCTCCCTGCGCGGATAACATTGCCTTTAGTAGATTGCCACATATCATTATCTGCCATAAAAACGAGTATAAACGCGCGCACGTATTATGAAAAAACGTAAATGCATTAACACAAAACTTTATTTACATTTTTAGCGCAGAATCCATCCACGTATCATTTCTTATGCGCAAACTATTGCCTATTGCACGCCCCCCAATATAAACAGCATTTAAAACAACCCATAAAGTAATAGTTCTTACCACGTCATTAGCATCGACGACGACATCAAAAACGCTTGTGAGCGCCAAAAATGTTAAATACACAGCAGCCATTACTGAGCAAGCTTTTGCTAAGTAACGGTGATCACCTGCGCCAATTAATACGCCATCTAGTGCCCACATCCATCCAGCAAGAGGCAAGAACAATCCTAATATTGTCATGCCTACAGAAATTAAAAACTGAATATCTGTATGCTGACTAAATAGTGGCGCGCAACTCCAACCCACGAAAATCATGAATAAACCGACTCCTACGCTGCTTACAGCTCCCACTTGAGCACAAATACGCGTAATCATTCCTGCGCGCTTACGACAGCCTGCACCTAGCGCTGCAGCAACAATAGTCTGCGCAGCAATACCAATTGCATCCAAAATATTCATAACAAAATTCCAACAGGAATTAGCAACCTGATACGCAGCGAGAGTATTGGTGCCGAGATGGGTCGCAGTAACAACCGTAGCTACCATGCACACGCGCAATGCAAGTGTACGAACAAACAAAGGCATACCAGTTCCAGCAGAATGTAGAATATGCTGGAAATGTGGTTTGAGACGCGCACCACTTTGAGTAGCCCAAATAATTGCAGGAATAGTGAGAACAAGTCCCATATACCATTGCGCAATCATTGTTGCAATACCAGAACCAGCAATTCCCATGTTGAGACCAAATACTGCGATTATATCGAGAATAGTATTTAGAACAGCTCCACTTACAGCAGCAAATAATGTTATGCGCACGTTGCAAAGACCGCGAAATATGCCATTTGCTGCATATACGAGTAGCATCGCAGGCAATCCAGGCATAACCATTTGTGTGTACACAATAGCATTTTGCAACGTAGAGCCACGCGCGCCTATTGCGTAGCATAACGGTTCAGCGGCAAAAATAAGTATGACTGTAAGAATTATGCCAAGCAATAATGCAAGCCACAATCCATCCATTCCAATGCTAAAACCTTCTTGACGCTTACCTGCGCCTAAAAGACGCGCAACCTGTGAAGTTGTGTTGTAAGCCAAAAATAAGCAAAGACCTGTAGTAGTAAGAAGTACCGTTGATCCAATAGAAAGACCCGCTAGAGCACTTTTGCCAATATGACCAATAATAGCAGTGTCAATGAGTACAAATGCCGGCTCAGATATGAGCTGTCCAAAAGTCGGTACAGCTAGTAGCCAAATATTGCGCAGTACGTCTTTTTTGTTCTGGTTGTCCAACTTTTGATTTGTCATAATGCTTCATTCTACTGCTACTTTGTCACGCTTGCATAAAAGAAAATTGCAATATGCTAACAAATTTTATGCAAAAGCAATTGCGAGTGAAGTAACACAAATATGCGTAAATCGCAAATAAAAATATTATTTTAAAAAGTTATCCGCAGGATATCCACAATGTTATCCCCACTATGTGGATAAATTTGTGTGATATCCACGTAGACACGCCTAAAATGTGGATAACTTATCTTTTTTATCCACATCAAGCAATTCGTGCGTGTCATATGAATAACTTATTCACTAAAAATAACTTATTAATTGAAAACTTGATTTTAAATTAGCAAAAATAGCAAAACCGCATATCTTAGATAAGACATGCGGTTTATACCAACATAATTCGAACTTGCTGCTAAATCATAACGCTTACGCACATGCGTCTATTCTTTAGCACTATTATTTCGTTTTTCTGTTTTTTTATTCTTTTGCGATGATTCATCTTTT
Source organism: Gardnerella swidsinskii (assembly GCF_023277705.1). Taxonomy (NCBI): domain Bacteria; kingdom Bacillati; phylum Actinomycetota; class Actinomycetes; order Bifidobacteriales; family Bifidobacteriaceae; genus Gardnerella; species Gardnerella swidsinskii. The sequence goes on along the minus strand of NZ_CP083176.1, from coordinate 914,317 downwards.
TTTACAGTTTCAAACTCTTCTTCAGAAGAAGACTCTTTTTGCTCAACTTCAGATTTAGAATCAACCTCAGAATCGCCTTGCTCAGGATTTGCCTCAGATTGATTAACCATAAAATCAGATTGTTCAACCTCGTTTTCACCCATATCAATATCAACAGAAGTAAGAACAGCCATTTGAGTTTTATTTGCATCATCATCTGCAACAGCAACTACAGCGCCATCATGACTTTGTGCAATAGAAGAAAAATCGTAAGCACGCTCTCCTTGATCAACCAAATCAACGCCCTTACGTTCCTTAGCTTCCGAAATACGCCATCCAAAAAGCTTTTCAAGAACAAAAGCTAATACTGCAGTTACAGCACCTGCATAAAGCACCGTAATCCCAATTAAGCACAGTTGTGCAACTAACTGATGCCAATCACCAACAGCAAGTAATCCAGAACCATCAGCAAATAAGCCTACTGCAAGCACACCAATAAGCGCAGCAACACCATTCACGCTAACTACATGCAAGGCACCATCGTAGCGCACAAAAGTACGAGAGTGAGTCACTAGAGAAGTAATAACACCAGAAAGAACACCCAAAACTAAAGCCCACAATGGAGCAATAACATCCGCGGCTGCAGCACTTGCAGCCAATCCAGCCATAACACCAGACGCAGCTCCCAAAGCAGTAAAGCATCCAGAGTGTAAACGTTCAGTCACACCCCAGGCAAGCATTGAAGCAGAAGCAGTTATTGTGGAACTCACCCAAGCATAACCTGCAACTCCAGGAACGCCTGCAGAAGAACCAATCATTAACCCAAGCCAACCGAACCAAATCAAGAAAACGCCAAGCATAACGAAAGGAACATTATGCGGATGGCGAGCAGCAACACCATTTTCAACGGCCGACTGCGTTGCAGTGGATTCAGCAGCAACCTCAGTCACTGTAGCAACTGGAGAGACAACAGTCTCACTAGCAGCATTTTTAGCATGCTCAACATCAGCCCACAATGCGCGCGATAAACGACTTTTAGGATTACGCGAATTAGTAGCTCCAGAATTAGCATTGCCACTCGTATGCGCAACATTCTTAATATGCAAAACAAAACGCTTAAGAGGGAAGTGAGCATGTCCGCCAATAATCATAACAATTGCAAAAGCCGAAACAGCCGCAGCAATATGCAATATAGAGCCACCCGCGAAGTCATGCACTGAAATACCTAACGCCTGTGAAATAGCACCATTAGGCGAAAGCAATCCACCACCGCACACCATATGTGCTAATGGAGCGAATACTAAAGTAATCCACACAGCTACGAAAATAAGCCAAATAGCGTAACGCACTCGACCGGCTAGAGCTCCAGTAATAAGCGCTACTGCAACAACAGCACATGCTAAACGAAAAGCTGCAGGAATGCCGCCAGATAATCCGGAATTTGCGTCCATAGACGTAAACACACCATGATCTGCCACCATCGAATCACGGAATAGCAAACCACTCAATGGATCACCTATAACACCACCAGCCATATCTTTGCCAGCAAAAGCTAACGACCATCCCCACAGCGTCCAAACCAGTGTGGTTACAGCAATAGCGCCAGCTGAAAGCATCATCATATTCACCATGGAAGTAGCGCGTTCACGGCCTCCATAGAACAGGGCAATACCCGGCGTAATAATAAACACCAACGCGCCAGCCAACAATGCCCATTGCGGATCCATTGTGGTCATTTTTCACCTCAATTATTTGAAACAGCGCAACAATAACATCATTGCAGCTTAAGTATTACTTTATATAACTATTGTACCGAGAAACTCTTATAGCCAAAACTCATAAAGACTTTAGTGGAACATTAAAAACTACCACTCATGCAACTACATCAATGCTCAGCATTAAGCGAGCAAACCGTCTACGAAGCTTTGAGCATCAAACGGCACTAAATCATCTGGTCCTTCGCCAAGACCTACTAGCTTAACCGGTACACCAAGTTCACGCTGTACAGCTATAACAATTCCACCTTTAGCGGAACCATCAAGCTTAGTAAGGACTACGCCCGTAATGCCAATAGCTTCAGCAAATACTTTTGCTTGAGACATGCCATTTTGACCAGTAGTAGCATCCAATACCAGCAATACTTCATCAACAGGCATAGTTTTTTCTATAACCCTACGAATTTTGCCAAGCTCTTCCATTAAATTTGCTTTATTCTGCAAACGACCAGCAGTATCTACAATCAATAAATCAGTTTGCTCTTCTTTTGCCTTATTCGCAGCAATAAAAGCAACAGAAGCAGGATCAGCACCATCTTTATTTGCACGAACAACTGGCACGCTTACTGCAGACGCCCAAGTTTCAAGTTGATCAGCTGCAGCCGCACGAAAAGTATCTGCTGCAGCAAACATTACTGAACGTTTTTTGGCAATAAACAATCGCGCTAATTTACCAGCAGTAGTGGTTTTACCGGTGCCATTAACGCCGACCATCATAATAACGCTAGGATGATGCGCATTTGATTTATCTACATTTAAGCGTCGATCAGCGTCTTCATCTACTATTTTCAATAGTTTTGTACGCAATGCTGAATGCACATCTTCTGAATTAGAGGTACCAGCAATGCGTGCATCTTTGCGTAGATCTTCTACTAATTCTTCACTAGCTCGAGAACCAACATCGGCCATAAGAAGAGTATCTTCTACATCTTCCCAATCTTCTTCCGAAAGATGGTCCTTGCTTATGATATTAAACAATGCACGACCAAATGGATTTGCACTATGAGCCAAACGTTCGCGAAGACGTTTAATACGCGAAGAAGTACTTTCTGGCAATAATTCAGACTTTACTTCTTCATTAGGTACAACAGCGACGTTACTTTCTATCTGTTTTTCAGATTTTTTTGTTCCACGCGCTTTAGTTTTGCTTGTATCGATTGCACTATCAACGCTTTCAGGAATTACTGGTCCATGACTATTGCTGTGAATGCGCAAAATCACTGCAACTGTTACTAATAAGATGACAATAACAACAGCCGCAGCCGCAAACCAAATTAGCATGTTCATATCCATAACCATATTCATGACATCAAGACTATGAAAGTCAAGGGACACTAGCAATATATTTCACTATTTTTTCTCATCTTTGTTACACTTCAACGTCAATATGCTTAGGTACACCTGCATCTATTACACTAGTAAAAGTAGTAATAAATAGCACGAGCTATTTATTACGCAAAATTTGAATTCACAAAATCATTGAGGAGGATTTTATGTCAGATCAGCCTACCGTAAATGTATACGGTGCAGATTGGTGTGGAGATTGCAAACGTGCGAAAGCTGCGCTAATCCAGTATGGTGTGGCATTCGTTTGGCACGATATTGAAACAGAAGAGGGTGCTGAAGAAAAAGCGATTGAAATTAGCAATCAAAAGCATATTCCAGTTGTTACTTTTGCAGATAATACTTTTATGGTTGAGCCATCAGCAACACAAATAAAAGCAAAACTTGAGTCACTCGGAATACTGCAATAAATATATGTAACACGCATAAGTTAACACGATATTCACTTCGTCGATTGAATGTAGTATACTTAGCATTTGTTGCCCCTTTAGCTCAATTGGCAGAGCAGAGTCCTTTTAAGTCTTGGGTTGTGGGTTCGAGTCCCACAGGGGGCACTTTTTTATACCCAAATTTAGGGTAAGCGAGTAAACTGCAATAAAAAAAAACGGGGAGTTGAAGCTCCCCGACGAAAAATTCACTTAAAATCAAAGACGGCAATCAATGCCGTACTTATTGAGAATTAGCTAATTACTTATATAACACAATACTCAACTTGCCCAAACACTAGCATCTTGATCATCTTCATCTATATCGTGACCTACAGGTGCTGGAGAAGAATACGTGTATTCATCATCCACAACGCCAGAATCAGCATCTGCATTAATAGCAGCAAGAACATGCTTATCCATTTTGTACTGAGGAAGCACATTTTTAATATAGCTTGTCACAGCATCTTGCATAGCAACGTCATGGCCAACTTTTTCTGCCATAAACCAACGATGATCCAACACTTCATGGAAGAACTGAGCTGGTTCAATTTGCGAACGGAATTCAGGAGGTATCATACGAACTGTTGGCTCGAAAATTTCACGCATCCAATCAGTTGCGACGATTTCCAGCTCTTCACCTTGACGCCATGTAGAAGTGCGATATGCATCCAAATCGTTTAGCAGCCTTCGAGCCTGATTCTCTTGAACATCCAATCCAGTAAGACGAAGAAGCTTGCGGGAAGCATAGCCAGCATCCACAACTCGAGGTCGAACCAAAACCCTTCGACCATCTTCTGAAGTCTTCATCTCCAACTCATCAACATCGAAACCAAGCTCATTTAGACGATTAACACGACGTTCAATTCGCCACATCTCATCAGGACTGAACTTATCAACGTCAGTAAGCGTACTCCAAAGCGAATGATAGCGATCTACTAGACGATTGCCTATACTGATTTCATCTACTTCTGTCGGTAAAAGCTGACCGGAGCTCAAATCCATAAGCTCACCAATAATGTTGGTCCGAGCTAAATCGATATCGTATTCTCGTTGACCTTCTGTTAAACTTCCATGCAAATCACCAGTTTCTGCGTCAACTAGGAATGCAGAAAAAGCATCTGCATCTCGCAAAAACAGCACGTTGGAAAGCGATACATCGCCCCAATAGAAGCCAGAAAGATGCAAGCGCACCATAAGAACAGCAAGCGCATCGATAAGGCGCTCTGCAGTATCCGGACGCAACGTACGAGCAAATAATGCACGATATGGTAGTGAGAACTTCAAATGTTTCGTAACTAACATTGCCTCAAGCTTTTCACCATTAGCGTCATGGCGTCCTGCAACAACAGCTATAGGAGTAACTGTAGGCAACTCAAGTTTACGAAGCCTACGCAAAAGCTCATACTCACGTTCTGCAACTTGACGAGTAATTTCCTTCATTGCATACACTTCATCGCCAACGTGAACAAATCGCACAACGTGGCGAGAAATACCACGCGGCAAATTCACGAATAAATCAGCAGGCCATTGAGAAAGTGGTAATTCCCAAGGCAGTGTAAACATTTTTGGATTTGAACTAGCCGCAGTAATCTTCAGTGCCTGCGGCTCTTGAGAAGACGCATTCTCGTCCTGTGCAGATACCGAAGTTGCTTGCACAGCACGCGGGTCTAATTGAGGAGCGTCATTCCATTCCATAAAGTTTATTTACCAATCAAGCTCATGCCAACGATATCACTGCATTCCAGATAAACACAGCTCAACCACCGACGAATTATTGATAACAACTATATATAATAAGCGATGCATTGTAATGATGTATTATTGTACACTTATTATGCTGCTTTTTTGTGCCAAAAACGGGGTTCGCGTCATATTGCGAACCCCGCTCTATACCTTATACCAAAAGTTTGCCCATTAGCTTATATAAGCAGGCAAACCAACGTTTTAGTTCAAACGCAACTCCGTAGAAGGTGCGAACAGATGCATCTTAGATGGATCAATCTTGATCTTCACGGTGTCGCCAACCTTTGGAAGAGCACGTGGGTTCACGCGAATAGTCGTGAGCTTATTTTGATCAGACATCATAGTAGATGCTTCCTCAGGAGAACCATCGGTGATGATATTGCCATAGATATAGCCATCAGAACCGAGATCTTCCACGTTCATTACCTTCAAGGAGAACGCATTTGGATCATCGGATGTTGCCAAGCTTGCATCTTCTGGACGGAAGCCAACAATAATCTGTCCGTTATCTTCTGCAGTGAGCTTGTCAACAGCCTCAGCTGGAAGAAGTATAGAATCCTCACCAATCTGAGCTCGACCGTTTACAACTGGATGCTGATTGATATTCATAGATGGTGAACCAATGAAGCCTGCAACGAATACATTTGCAGGGCGGTCATAAAGCTCAGTAGGAGCTCCAACCTGCTGCAATACGCCAAGCTTAATCACTGCAATGCGATCGCCCATGGTCAAAGCTTCGGTCTGATCGTGGGTAACGTACAGAGTAGTAACACCAAGCTGACGCTGCAAAGCAGCAATCTGAGTACGAGTCTGAACGCGGAGCTTAGCGTCGAGGTTGGAAAGAGGCTCATCCATGAGGAAGACTTTTGGTTCACGAACAATTGCGCGACCCATAGCAACACGCTGACGCTGACCACCAGACAAAGCCTTCGGCTTACGATCCAAATACTCTGTCAAATCCAACACTTCTGCAGCTTTTTCAACACGCTTGCGGATTTCTTCCTTAGGAACACCAGCAATCTTCAAAGCAAAGCCCATGTTATCAGCAACTGTCATATGCGGATACAGTGCATAATTCTGGAAGACCATTGCAATATCGCGATCCTTTGGCTGCATTGTAGTAACATCCTGACCACCGATGAGGATACGTCCTTTGTTAACCTCTTCAAGACCTGCCAACATACGCAAAGTAGTTGACTTACCGCAACCAGATGGACCAACGAGTACGAGGAACTCACCATCTTTAATAGTCATGTTCAAGTCATCAACCGAAGGCTTATCGTTGCCCGGGTATATACGAGTCACATGATCAAATACAACTTCTGCCATGATATGTCCTTTCATCGGCAGGTACGTGCCGAACGATCCGTAGTGAAGGGTGTGCACTCATGACCCCAATTCCTACATCGGCGGGTATCAATCGTCCACAGTTTACTTACCTGGTCCATTGAAGGTTCTCTTCGTTGAGCCATGCCTTAATATATCATGTTTATCTTAGAAAAACAGTAAAAAATCAGTATTTTGCATAAACTCGGCGTGTCGAGTAAGGTGCACAAAAGGAGAATAACTATGGATCAACAACAAGAAACAACAAATAATGAAATGCAAAAATCAAATACCCCTTATAGTAAAAGCTTAATTGGCATCGTAATAGCACTAATTATTCTTGCATTCGCTGCAGGAGCTGGGTTTATGACTTATTACAATTCAATCAATAAACCACAAGTAAAAATTGAAAATCCAACAACCAATAAGCCAGATACACAAACTGAGGATACAGCAGACTCCCAAATAACCAAAGAGATTAAAAAATTGCCTTCTTCTGACATCCCACCAGCATCTAATTTACAAGGCGGAATTCTTCTTAGCAAGGATGGGTACGGCAAGCAAGCTGCTGGTGCTCCTACAGTTGCCACTTATTTTGATCCTTTGTGCCCTGGTTGCGGATCCTTTAATCGTACTGTTGATGAAACTTTAATTAAAATGGTTGAAGCAGGTCAAATTAACCTAGAACTTCACCCAATGTCATTCTTAAATCGTTTTAGCTCAGATCAATATTCTTATCGCGTCTCAGGCGGTATTGCCTATATCGCTTCGCACGACAACGATCCAAAGCATTTGCTTAAGTTCATCAATAGTATTTTTAGCGAAAGATTCCAGCCGGAAGAAGGCGACGGATACCAAGCAACACCAAATAAAGCTCTTATTGATTTAGCTGAAGATGCTGGAGTTGCAGATAAGATTGCGAATGAAGCATTTAACTTACACTATGTTAAGTGGCAAGAAGTTATTAATGAGAATACTCCAGAAGAAAAAGCTTTATGGAATGTTTCTGGCTCTAATAAAGGCGCTATGACAACTCCAACAGTAACAATTAACGGTAAGCTAGTAGATCTCAATGCAGCTTCTGAAAAGCAAATGGATCCTTTGGAAGCTATATTAAAGTCTTTGGGAATCGATAAAAAATATGTTGGCAAATCTGGTCATATGCCGAAAGTTACGTATAAGAGTAAGCCGCTTGAATTATAAATAAAATTAAGTAATCTCTATACTAAAACGGACGTTAAGAATACACTTAACGTCCGTTTTTATTTAATAATTTAGATTTCTATAATTTAGCTTATTTACAATGCAATAGGGGAACTAGTGTCAGACACTTTAGGCATCTGACCTGCAACTCCAACTTGTTTTTTATCCAGGCCGATGCAATGAAGCAGAGCATCAAGCACCTTCATTTTTTTCTCATTAATGGCATTCATATCAAGCAATTTATCGTTAATAGTTACAGTCGGCGTTGTCATAGATCCTTTATTTGGACCGCTGACATTCCACAATTCCTTACGATCAGGAGTGTATTTATTAACTAGCAGCTGCCACTTCAAATATTGGCGGTTAAAAGCTTTACTTGCAATTTCGTTTGGAATTCCAGATTTCTTAGCCAGTTTAATCAACTCTTTATTGCTTACAGGCTTATATCCCTCGCTTTCTTCCGGCTGGAATTTTTCGTTAAAAATGCCATTGATAAACTGAAGCAAATGCTTTGGATTGTTATCATATGAAGCGATATAAGCAATAGCACTAGAAACACGAGTCGAGTAATGGTCAGTAGAAAGTCCATCCAAGAATGACATTGGGTGAAGTTCTAGGTTAATTTGACCTGCTTCAACCATTTTAATTAAAGTTTCATCAACAGTACGATTAAAGGATCCGCAACCAGGGCACAAAGGATCAAAATAAGTGGCAACTGTAGGAGCACCAGCAGCTTGCTTGCCGTACCCATCCTTGCTAAAAAGAATGCCATTCTTAGAATTAACACCGCTTGGACGAATACTTGGATCAATATTATCCAAATTATGATTAGATTTTGCAGATTGCTCTATTTTTTTCTGAGGCTGAACGTAAGCTGCCTGATACGCAGTAATGCCTACAGCAGCCAACATAGCCGCAACAATAATTACTACAATAACGCCGATAATTGCTTGCTGACGACGCTCACGCGCCTCACGCGCTGCACGTTCGCGATTTTCTATAGTTCTTTGTAGGCGAGTAGCAGATGAATCTCCCTGCTTATTATCACGCATCTGAATTTTAGGCATTGTTATCCTTCAACCATTTATTTCGCACACTAAGACTCGTTCCTAGCAGCATTCTTGCTAATGAAATAATAACTTCACCACAGTTTAGTAGATGGCATCAACGGAAAATACACATTACGTATCATACTATTTTTATTTTTCAAATGATTTTCCAGAATAAAATAACGCACCTAATCCTAAACGGAATTTTGTAGTCCACTTAACTGCAGCAAAAACAACCCATGCAACAATAAATCCTAGAGCATATCCAACTGCAGTACTTGAAAAAATATTAGGTGAGTAAGTTGGTAAAAGAATACGCAAGGATCCAACATCTATAGAAAGTAATTCAGGATTATTACCGCAGAAAAATGGATATATAACAGCTCCAATACCTCCAGAAACAACAATAGCTATAACTCGTGGAAGCATGTAAACAAATCCTCGAATAATATGCCACGGTAAAGTTGCAATAAGCACTACAGAATCATGGCGAGGAATTATTCCATCGTTAAGTTGCCATCTTCGCAAGCTTGATGAAATACTGTAGCCGGATGTTGCACTAATCCACATAAAAACCATCGCAAAACCAATAGAATCGAGAATGCTTAAGCAAGCAATGGCTAAATGAAGAATTATACAAATCAGCAGTATCCATGTTCCTCTACGCGCATAATCATGTTTATTAAGAGCAGGATCAACAGAAGACACTTCATCACTTTTAACGTGTAGAGAATCACCTGCTTCATTTTCAATATTGCCATTATCAAAAGTGTTATCAGAAGAACGAATAAGTTTTGAAGATTGTGCAATGCGTGAATTGTTTGAATTGTCGTCCTGTATATTCTGAAAATCTACATCGTTTAACGCATTAATTCGTGTTTTTTCATCCACACAAAATGTTTTATCGTCTTCACTATTATCTAATGAATGTGGCATAACAGTAGTAGAACGAACAGTTACGGTTGGCATTTCTCCATCAGAATTAAGATTTGTTATGCCAGCTGTACCAGCTGCATCGCAGGTACGAGAATTTGTTAGTATAGCAGTTTTTTCTTTTGTTTCACGACTTGTTTCACACCACATTTTACGCATAGTTATGTTAGTGGCATTACGGTCAAAAGGGCGGTTCGCCTCCGGCCAGGCTAAAGGATCCATAGCATCTTGACTAATTGCATTTTCTAAATCAGATGGCATGCAACGCTGCTCTCGAATCGGATTCAAAGCCTTACGAAAAGCAGCCATTGTTCTAGGAGGTAACCCAGTTAAATCTGCATTGCCTGAGGCAGCACGCTCCAAAACCGCCATCATAGGCTTTGTGCCAAAAACAGGCTTACCGGTAGCCGCAAATGCAAGCACAGCAGCAACAGACCACCAATCTGTAAGTTCATCTGAATCTCCGCCTTCAATAATTTCTGGAGCAATAAAACCAGGAGTGCCCATCACTAATCCCGTGCGAGTAACATGGCTTTCACCTTCGCCCATCGCAATCCCAAAATCTACCAATACAGGTCCAGTAGCAGAAATCATTACATTAGTTGGTTTAATATCGCGATGAACAATACCGGCTTCATGAACTGCTTTAACAGCTTCAATAAGCTTATGCGCAAGACGCTCCAAATCATCTGCAATATAAGGTCCATTCTCATCCACGTCTTCGCGCAAATTATGTCCTTCAATCAACTCTGTCACAATAAAAGCGATTGAAGCATCTAATTCCATATCCACTATCGCGCAAACACCTGGATGATGAATCCTCTGCAAAGCCAAAGCTTCACGTTTTAAACGTATTCGAGCGCGTTCCTGCTCAGAATCTTCATCTTCACTCTGTTTTGCATGAACAGACGCACGTAATATTTTCATAGCATATTGATTGCCGCCATCGTCATTAACGCGCCAAACTGACCCCATTGCGCCGCCACCAAGCCTAGAAATAAGCGTGTATCCGCCTACATTAGTCCCTGGTTGCAAATCGAACATGCTTGTATCTTCCATACTGCATTATGTTAATGCCTTATATTGCCAAATACGCAAATATAAACAACAAAAAACACGCCGTTTCTATATTCAACATCGCCGTAATTTTGTAATGACGTGGCATATGGTACACTAATCAATTGTTCTACTTAGCATGATTCGTCATGCTAACGAGAAACTTCGCCTCCTTAGCTCAGATGGCCAGAGCGGCCGCCTTGTAAGCGGCAGGTCGCCGGTTCGATCCCGGCAGGAGGCTCCATTTTTATTCCACTCGTTTCGCGAGTATTTCTTATTTTCCATTCACATATTCCAGAACTATAGTTTTGTTATCTTTCGTATCACATATAATGACGTGAAATGATTAAAGCAGAGGGGATAGTGGCTAATTAACTATTCAAAAATAGAAAAGATTTTTATTTTTCATATACAGTGCCAAATTATGGCGTATTATGAAAATAACAAATCTATATCTGTGCGCATGATTATCTTTATAACAAAACTTTTCGCGAGTAAGAACTCGGGAACCTTCCCCCAACTCAGGGTTTCCGAGGTGAGAGTGGAGCGTCCCCCAACCAGCTCCACCTCATAGGGGGCGGGAATATCCCCTTCTCTCCCGCCCCCACTTTTATTTTGTTTTGCACTCAATTTTGAATGCAATACTGAAGGTATAATAGAGAAGTTAGCATTATTGCAAAGGGAGTGATTGTATGGCACGTCGATGGACGCCTAGACGATTAATAGTGATGCGTCGTGCAAGAATAATCGCCTGCGTTTTATCTATATCACTCACAGCAACAAGCTTGTTTATATTTACAGCTAAAAAATCTGTTGCAATGATTATAAATGGAAAAACGCATATTGTAAGCACTTATTCAACAAATCCAATACGTTTATTGGAAGAACAACACGTGCCAGTAAAAACTCACGATCAAATTATTTCTTCTTCTGGAGATATTCTCACAAATCATTCTACTGTAACAGTTCGCAGTGCTTATCAAACTTCTATCACTGTAGATGGAGTAACTATACCGTTCTGGACTGTTGCAACTAGTGTCGATCAATTAATCGGCTTTTTTAAAGCTAATGCTAAGAACGCTTCACGAATTACAGTAAATTTGCAAAATATTTACGATAAACTCACTTGCGGCTTATCAATTAATAAAAAAGGTCCAATTAGCGTTATCGCTGACAGGAAAACACGCATTGTGCAAAATGGAGACTTACCTGCGAGCGCAATTCTTGATTCTCAAGGTATAGTGCTCGGCAAGGAAGATCGCGTAAGCGTAGAAGAAGATGATGGAAATACTGTTTTACGTGTTTCTCGAGTTACTCATGGCAAAGAAAGTCGTACAGTTTCATTACCTTTTGCCACACAAACTGTAGTAGATCCTAAACTTCCAGCGAATTCTCGCGTTGTACAACAAGTTGGCGTGAATGGTGAGCGCGAAGATGTTTATAACGTTACATACGTAGATGGCAAAGCAGAAAGCGCAACTTTAGTTTCGCAAAATTTGGTAAAGCCTGCAGTTAATCAAGTTATTGCTGTAGGTAAGGCTGCTCCTGCACCAATTCACAAAAATAATACAAATACGCAAAAGTCAAAACAATCCAAACAACAAACAAACGCTCAACCCAAAAAGCAGAATACTGAGCAGCCTGCAAAACAGGAGAAGAAAAACAGCCAACAGCAAACTCAACAACAAACCGCATCTGCAGCTCCCGCACCTGCAGCTAATCCACCTGCACCCGCTCCAAGCTCTAATCCCGATAGCCTTGTACATGCTACTCCAGAACAAGCTAAACTATTCGCTCAGGGCGCAGCTGCGCAAATGGGTTGGACCGGTAAAGAATGGGAAGATCTTTTATGGTTATGGAATAGGGAATCTGGATGGAGATGGAACGCAGAAAATCCTAGCTCACACGCTTATGGCATTCCTCAAGCTCTTCCTGCAAATAAAATGAGCAGCGCAGGAGCGAATTGGCATGAAGATGCCGCAATACAAATTAGCTGGGGTCTAAGTTACATTAAGAGCAAATATAAAACACCTAGTGGAGCAGTAAAGCATTCGCGCGAAATTGGCTGGTATTAAAAGGCAGCAGCGTGTTTTAACGCACTTTGGCGCAACGGATTAATTGTTACGAAATTTGGACGGTAAAACTTTGACAGAAATCAGCATTGAAAATGAAGGTCAGCTTTTAGGTGCAGCAGATATTAGACGTATTGCTGCCGAGGAAGGCATTACTCCTACCAAAAAGTTTGGTCAAAATTTCGTTATTGATCCTGGTACAGTGCGAAAAATAGTAGCGGCAGCTGAAGTTAAATCTGGCGATATCGTTATGGAAGTAGGGCCTGGTCTTGGTTCTCTTACTCTTGCAATATTGCAAACAGGAGCACAGCTTACTGCAGTAGAAATAGACCCTCCGCTAGCTCGACGATTGCCGCATACTGTAGAAGAATTTATGCCTCAATCAATGCGAAAATTTAACGTCATTCTAAAAGACGCTTTGGCAGTAAATGCCGATGATGTTCCACAGATTACGCAGGCTAAACAATTTACTCTTGTTGCAAACCTGCCATACAATGTTGCGACGCCTATTATTCTTACTTTGCTAGAAAAATTTAGTAACTTACAGAATTTTCTAGTTATGGTTCAAAAAGAGGTAGCAGATCGTTTATGCGCACAACCTGGGAATAAAGTATATGGCACACCAAGTGTTAAGTTGGCGTGGTACGGCAAAGCCCAACGCGCAGGGCTTATCGGTCGTAATGTATTTTGGCCATCGCCAAACGTTGATTCAGCATTAGTTTCTTTTACTCGCAATTGCACAGGCAAAGGTGACAATAATGAACGTGAGGGAGTATTCGCTTTCATTGATGCCGCCTTCCAGCAACGACGTAAGACATTGCACGCAGCTCTTAAAAATCAAGTTCCAGAAGAAGCATATAAAAATTCTGGAATTGACCCAACTAGACGCGGCGAGACGCTTACTTGCGATGAATTTATTGCTTTATATCGCGCATGCAAAGATTGTAAATTATAAATAAAACGCATATTTATTCGTTGAATAAATATGCAAAATAAAATATTACGCAATGAAATATTACGTATATTCTGCAGCTTGTGTAAACTTGCTGCTAACAAAGTTACAAACCACAGATCGGAAGTGAACATGACGCAAGAATACGACGAACGTATTGCTCGTAAAGCTTTCATGTATCAAAGAAAAAGATCTGTACTCACTACAGTGGGCGTAGGCTTGGGCGTCACTTTTATATTTGCTTTACTTGTGCAATTCCACGCTTTTGGCATAAATTCTGTGCGTGCTCCAAAAGATAACCCAAATTACGGCGTTCCAGCTCCATGCGCAATAATAGGAAAAGAAGGAGCCAAAGCCCCTTACGTAGATAATAGAGCTGTAGCAATCAGAGTTCTCAACGGCACAAAGTTCCGCGGTCTTGCTCGCGCGGTTGGCGAAGCTTTAAACGCTCGCGGATTTAACTTAACAGAAGTTAACAATAACAAATCCAGTAACATTAAACGAACAATCATTTACTTTGGAAAAAACGCTATTAATGAAGCTTATACAGTAAACGCTAATTTTACCGATGCAATTATGCGAATGGATGATAGAAAAGATAAGCTCGTCGATATTGTGCTTGGCTCTACTTTTAATAATCTTCGCCCTAAAGTAGATGTTCCAGCAGCAGGCGCAACAATACATGAAGTGCAAGGATGTATAAGAGCTGATCTTATGAAAAACATTCCTAAGGCAGATCAGCATAAGGAAGTTAAATAAAAAAGAGTAGCAGTAAAATATTTTATACTGCTACTCTTTATTTAAGTGAAGAAACTTTTACTTTTTGTACGTTTCCTCATACCATCGCTGTAATTCTTCTACAGCAATATCATGGTCTACCGGACCATTATCGAGACGGTAATCAAGCATATGCTTATAAGCCTCACCAACTGTTGGACCTGGTTGCAAATGCAATAATTGCATTATTTCATTACCGTCTACATCAGGTCTAATAGCGTTAAAATCTTCCTGCTTTTTAAGCTCCTTTACGCGCTCTTCCATCTCGTCCATCGCATGCTCAAACATTAACGATTTGCGACGATTCTGAGTGGTTGCATCTGCTCTAGTAAGTCGGTTCAACCGCTCATACAGATGTCCTGAATCTTTTACGTAACGACGAACTGCAGAATCAGTCCACGGTTCATCAACATACCCATGAAAACGCAAATGCAAATTCACTAATTCAGTAACATCTTCGATAAGATGATGATCAAAATGCAGTGCTTTCAAACGTTTACGAGTCATTTTTGCGCCAACAACATCATGGTGGTGGAAACTAACTTTCCCTCCATCTTCAAATTTTCGAGTTTTTGGCTTCCCAATGTCATGCAATAAAGCAGCTAGACGCAACGTTAAATCTGGAGACGGCACTGGACCTTCCTGATCTGTTTCCAAAGCTATAGCGCGCTCAAGAACCATCATTGTGTGTTCAAAAACGTCCTTATGACGATGATGCTCGTCAATTTCAAGCTGTAAAGCTGGAATCTCCGGAAGAACACGCTGAGCTATACCAGATTCAACAAGAGCTTCTAATCCTTTACGAGGTCTGTCCGAAAGTAACATTTTAGTAATTTCGTCGCGAATTCTTTCAGCAGAAACAATATCTAACCTATCTGCCATGTCCACAATCGCTTCAGCAGTATTTGCTTCGATACTAAACCCAAGTTGCGCAACAAAACGAACTGCACGCATCATACGCAAAGGATCGTCATCAAAAGATTGACGAGGATCAACCGGGGTTCGCAACACGCCTTTAGCTAAATCACTAGCACCGCCAAAAGGATCTACAAACTGTAAATCTGGCACGCGCAACGCCATTGCGTTGACAGTAAAATCACGCCTAGAAAGATCACCTTCTAAAGTATCACCGTATTGCACTTCAGGTTTACGAGAATCTGGATCGTACACATCAGAACGGTATGTAGTAATTTCAACTTTTACTTCTGTACCATCAGCACGTCGACGCATAGCTCCCAACGTGCCAAATTTGCGACCCATATCCCAAAAACCATCATGTCCCCAACGACGCAAAATAGGTTCAAACTCTTCGGGTCGAGCTGATGTACAAAAATCAAGATCATGCGACACGCGATGCAGTAGCATATCTCTCACAGGACCACCAACTAATGCAAGTTCATAATGACGCTCAGCAAAAAGTCGCCCCAACTCTATAGCTTCAGGCCAAACTTCGAAGTTCTCAGTCACCCTTACCGACACCCTTTCAGCAAAAATCAATCTATATTCCAGCATACCGTTACCCCAATGCACAGCGGATTGAGTAATGTTGACTATATGATCACTCCTGCAGACTTACGACGTACGCTCGCCAAGCTTGCGGATAATCATGCCCAAAATCAAGCTGCTCCTGTTATTACGCCACTTGATTTAGCTAAAATGCATAGAAAAAAGTCTTGCCAGCAAGACAGTTGTGAAGAACAAAATGTTGTTGATATTCCGCTGTTTTCTAAGGATGACAGCACTGCGCAAGACTCAGGATCGCCGGAAGATAATCTTCAAAAAACATCTTCTTTCTCAGGCGTATCTCCAGCACTTATGCCACCACGCAGACAGGCAGATACTCCTACAACTTTTGCTTCTTTAGATGCGCAAGACTTGCCAATTATTCGAGAATATTCCGCAGGCGGTTTAGTATTTGACTCTCTCGGGCGTGTCGCAATTATTGCTCGTCATTCAAGAAGCGGACACCTTGAATGGTGTCTACCAAAAGGACATATAGAAAAAGGTGAAACACCTCAAGAAACAGCAGTTCGCGAAATTCATGAGGAAACGGGTATAGTTGGCGAAGTAGTAGATTCGATTGCCACAATCGACTATTGGTTTACAGGCACAACGCATAGAGTACACAAGCTAGTACACCATTTTGCGTTACGTTACGTAAGTGGCGACTTATCTGTATTAGGAGATCCTGATCACGAAGCAGAAGACGCAATATGGGTGAATTTTAAAGAACTTAATGCAATACTAAGCTATCCAAATGAACGTAAAATTGCATGGCTTTATGCCAAAAAAGCACATAGGCGGTCTAACAGTGAAGAAACTCACGCGTAAACATCAGACCACAAATGCGTCTACTGTTCTAAAGCAGAAGGCACTTTCATACGTATTTTCTTTATTACGAGTTACGTTACATACTTGCTTAATTTCTGCACGTTTTATTTTTATATTATTCGTAGTATTTGCAACAATTTTTGCTTTTCCAACAGCAAAATATGCAGGATTAGCAAATTACGCATATGCAAACACGAAAAAAGCAGATTTATCTGACAAAACTTCTACAAGACAAAATAAAAAACAATCTACGTATGAAAATCCGCATAGCAAGGGCATTGAAATAGATATAACTCAAGCAACGCCTGTAGTAACAGATAAAAGCGGATACCACCTTACTGCAACACTAAAAGCCGTAAAAACGGCACTTCCAGAAGGCACTTTACAACTTTCTATAAATTCCAATTACACTTTTGTTTCGCGCACGGACGTGCAAAATTGGTCGCAAGAGGAATCTCTTATACCAACTCCTCAAATTTTAGATTCCGTAAAAACTCCAAGTTTAGCTTCCGGTCACACGTGCACTCTTAGCTTTAACATACCTGCAGATAAACAAGAATTACGTTCCATCCTGAATTGGGGTCCCAAACCATTAAAAATTACGTATTTCTCACAAGATTATTCAAAATACAAATCGATACATTCTTTTTTGACAAGAGCAAATATTGGCATGCACTCAGCTAACTTACCAGCGATGAAACTTACTGCGCTCATGCCAATATTAATTCGTACACAAAACGATTTACGCAATTTTAAAGCTAATAACATTCAACCTAGCGATCATTTAGAAACGTTACTTAGAGCAGACAAAGATAGTATTCACAACATTATTGGGAAAGCTGATTTAGCAAATAAACACTCAAAATTACAAACAATCGCAGATTTAAGCACAATACAAGCATCGCATTTAACACTCAAACCAAGCGCTTATATGCAACAATCTGGTTTTGATATCAGTGCTTATGCAGATGACAATAATGACGATTTGTATAAATCGGCAGGAATTACTAAAGAAAAATGGTCTGCAAAAAATTCGCAATCGCAGAAAAATATTACTAAAGCAAATAATTCAAAACAAACAGACTCAACTAATCATAATTTAAATAAAGCTTATGCATGGCAAACATACGGCAAATGGACTATTCATGCACTAGAGCAAGCAAAACGTAATGGATATGAAACTGTTATTGCAACAGACGAATTTGACAATAATGCTTCACAGTTTGCTGTTAGAAATGGCATATACGATATAGATACGCCTGCAGGGAATGTGCGAGTTTTGTCACCTCAATCAGTGCTTACTCTTCTGGCAAACGGAAAGCCTACAAGCGATAACGCAACAAGCGAACGAACTCAGGCTGGGCGCATTAATCGTTTAGTGGCACAAAGCGCGTTCTACCAAATGGAACAGCCGTATGTTGATAGACATATTCTCATTACTTTTTCGAATAATGCATCTAATTCAAATATTGATGCTGTTATGAACGCATTAGAACAATCTCCTTGGCTGTCGTTAAGCGACTTGCAAACAATGGCAAATACGAAGCAAAATGCCTTGCCTGACTGGAAGAAAAATTCCATAATGCGTGAAATATCTCGCAACAGCTCTATAAGCGAGAATATTACTGAAAAACGACGCTCTTGCCTAAACGATTTGTCACATTCAAGGAAAGACGTTTTACGTTTTACTAAGAATATTCTCGACTATAGTTCCGCTAAGCATCCTCATAATACTGAGGGTGACGCTCAAGCACTTGCAAAACAAACAGCCAAAACAAAAAAACTTATTAACATAAAAGACTTAGAAAAGTATTTATTACGCTTATACGACGATATTTCTTTGCACGAATTTACCAATAATACGATCGAGCAGCAAGATTCAGCCAAAACTACTGCACACAGCAAGAAAAATAACAAGTCTTGTATAAGTAAAAATACTGCTAAGACTTTTGCAAATACACTGATGAATGGCATTCACATAATCCCACCGCATGATATTACTGCCGTAAGCGAAACAGCAAGCATGCCTATTACGATAAGCAACACATACTCTTACCCTGTGCAAGTGTATTTATCTGCAAATACTCATGCTATGGAAATTGTTACACGCCGTAAAACTTTAGTAAAAATTCCAGCTAATAGCGAAACTCAAGTAACTTTACCACTGAGAATCACTACATCAATTCACACAAAAGCTACTTTTGTGCTTGAAGACAATCAGCATCGCGTATTTGCAAAAGAACAAAGCACACTTATTACTAGTACACTGCAAATTAGTGATAAAAGCGGTACGATTATTATAGTATTTGCTTTCATTCTTGGTCTTCTTGGCCTTTGGAGGCAATTCCACCGTAAGAAGGATCCAGACGAATGAGTTCAGTAGGTCGAAATTCTGTAATTATGGCTAGCGGAACAGCCGCATCACGCATTACAGGTCAAATACGTACTATCTTATTAGCAGCAGCCCTTGGAACAACAG
Source organism: Gardnerella swidsinskii (assembly GCF_023277705.1). Taxonomy (NCBI): domain Bacteria; kingdom Bacillati; phylum Actinomycetota; class Actinomycetes; order Bifidobacteriales; family Bifidobacteriaceae; genus Gardnerella; species Gardnerella swidsinskii. The sequence goes on along the minus strand of NZ_CP083176.1, from coordinate 894,870 downwards.
GTTTAGCAGCAAACGCATATCAAGCTGGATCTATGATTCCACAGCTAATATATACGCTTGTTTCAGGTGGAATTTTCAACGCTGTATTAGTACCGCAAATTGTTCGCACTCTCGAAAAGAAAAATGCCGAGGAACGCTTAAATAAACTTATTACATTTGCAATTCTTCTGCTTCTCGCGCTAACAGTTCTTATGTCTATAGCAACGCCTGTGCTCACTATGCTATACGCCGGCGGAAGCGCCGAAATGCAAACATTAACATGTTCATTTACTTTATGGTGCATGCCTCAAATTTTCTTTTACGGTATTTATACAGTACTTGGGCAAGTTTTGGCAGCAAAAGAGCATTTTGCCATGTACGCGTGGAGTTCAGTTGCAGCAAATATTATTAGTTGCCTAGGCTTTGGCGTTTTTATCATCATCTTTGGTAAAGCAAATAGGATGCCACTAAGTTTTTGGAATGGCAATACTCTTTTGCTCACTGCAGGATTCTGGACTATTGGCGTAGCAGCACAAGCCTTAGTGTTATTCCTACCTCTTATAAAATGCGGAATACACTACAAGCCAAGTTTTGGTATACGAGATATCGGTTTAAGATCAATGGGCCCTGTTGCTGCATGGAGCATGGGCATTGTTATTGTTACACAAATAGTTGTAATGATTACTACGCATATAACAACAAGCGTCCCATTTGTTGCCGAAAAACGTTTAGGATTAGATCAGTTTGAAGTAGCAGGTAATGCTACTTATCAAAACGCTTACACAATGTTCCTATTGCCCTACTCTTTAGTTGCAGTATCTGTTGCAACAGCAATTTTCCCTAAAATTTCACGCTCCATTGCATCTCACGATTTACATAGCGCGCGCAATGATTTAAGTGAAGCACTCAGGCATGTAAGCATAATTATGTGCTTCTTTACAGTCATTTTTATTGTTATTCCGACACCTATTTCGTTAGCTTTAATACCATCAATAAGTGTTCAAGAAGCAAACCTTATGTCTGCACCTCTAATGATGCTAGCTTTTGGCTTGCCTTTAACTAGTAGCTATTTGATTATTCAACGCACATTCTTTGCTTTTGAAGACGGTAAAAGTCCTTTTATTTTCGCAGCAGCGCAACTTCTTACTGAGCTTTTTGCCTTTGTATGTTGCATTAATGTACTGCCACCTACTTATTGGGTTACAGCTTTAGGCTCATCAGTTTCAATAAGCTACTTCTTGACTTTCCCATCACTTGTTCATATGCTTCGAAATCGTTTCAACAATGACTTAGATGATCGAAATCTTGCAATTACGCATATAAAAATTACTATTGCTTCAATAGTATCTATTGTTGTTGGTCTCTTAGTGAGTAAACCGCTATTGCATGTTTTAAACTTCAATTCCCCACATATGCATGGAATATTAAGGTGGGTATACGCAATACTTATTTGCGCAATAACAACAATTATTATTGCTGTTGTTTATCTGTCAGCACTCTTACTTTTGAAGACCAGAGAACTTGTAGATTTGTCTGCCCCAATAATTAGTAAGCTTGCCCAAAAGATTCCTGCTCTTGCTCCTCTTGCTAAAATTTTTGAAGAAACTGCAAAAAGTCAATCACAGCACGAACAGAAAAATCTTAGAATTCCGCGTAGAATACAATCCGATGCAAAATATCATGATTCTTCTAACAGCAAAAACTTCTAAGAGCGTAGTTTCATATTGAGCTTTTCCTTAAAATATGTGATTATTTGGGAAATTATTTCAATAACAGCAAAATGCTGTACATAACATGACGGCTCACCAGTACAATTATGTGTTAGTAAAAAATGTTAAGTTACTTATTGCACATGCGTAGGAAGATGAGGAACAAATGGAACCTCGGTTAGGAGATATTGTACTAAATCGATACGTACTAGTATCGCTTTTGCGCAACGAAGCAGGCTTGCAAGTATGGCAAGCCAATGACCGCATACTTACGCAGGATTGCCAGCTTTTTATTGTACGAGATTCACGTTTTTTGCCGCAAGTAAATACAATTGCATCAACCTTGGCTTTATCGCATAGCCGCAAGTTTACGCAAGTACTTCAATTACGGCATCATGATTCTGTTGCAATTATTGTTACAGCTTTAGATCGCGGTATTACTATCAATGATTATTTGGCTCTTAAAAAAGCACCTTTAAGCTACGAAGCAATAAGAACTATTGTTGCAGAAACTGCACAAGCTTTAAGCAGATTACTTGCTAGCAATATTACTCACCACGCTGTTTCTAGTGACACTGTTCGCATAAGTTCTTCAGGAATTGAGTTAGCAGATACTCCAGTAAGTCCTCTTTTGGAAGATGTGACTCAAAAAGATGATGATCAAATTCCAAGGCAAAATGTTGAACATATTGCAACTAAGCAACTTGCATCATTGTTATACACTTTGATTACTAGAACTTCTTCTCGAATACAAGCTCGTTTTGATGCGTCTCTTTTGCCAGATAATACTCCTTCAGAATTTAGGATGATTTGCACAAGAAGCCTAGCTTCAAATAAAAATAACAACGTAATACCTATGGCGTCTATTGCAGAATTAGTAGCATTATTAGGTTCATACACGCCTTTATCGAAGCTCACAACAAGAGATATTGTGCTTGATGGTAAAACAAGTGTTGCTTCTATTAGCAATGTTCGACTTCGCGAAGCAAAAGATGATTGTATACTACCTTTGCCTGAAGGTCTTTCACAAAGTGAAGAAGAATTTGATGCACAATTAATGCAAAGAAATAATCAGGATTCTAACGATTTTTCTTCAACTAATTCAGCCAGCACTATTTCAAATAATACAAATGGATCCGCTAAGTTAAGTGATAGCTTCAAAAATGCTGGAAGAACATTGGGATCTCTTCTTAAAAGAAGCAATACTAACTCAGATTCTGAAGGCATTGGTAACAATAGTTTTAGTGACGAAACTAACACTAATACAGATATAGATTTTCATGATATTGCAGCAGCAGAAATGGCTAGCATTCTTGCTCCTACAGAACTTGATACAGACGATGCTCTTTTCCCAACATTGTCTGCTTCATATAAACATTTTCCCGATACTGCTACGTCTAAAAATATTTTTGATCACGTTGAAAATACAAGAAATCAAACTTCCAAAAATACTATTAGCGAAACAGGCGTAGTTAGTAGTTTTGATTTTGGGCATCTTCTTACTGAAAATAATCAACACACAGAATTAATGTCAAGACCACAAAACTTAACTTCAGAAGGCGAAGCTACTGGTCGCGTTCCTGTTGTTGATTCTCACGGAAGATTTGTAGCTCCTGGAGAGGAATCAGCAAGAGCACTTAGAGACGAAATAAACAATGACCAAAACGACGATATCCAAGAAAATGGAGCACTTTCTTTGCCGCCAAGCTTCCAGCCTCTGGAACAAACTGCTACTTTGCACAAACAAAAGCAGAATACACAAAATAACAACACTATTGCAGATGCTAAGATTTGGTGGGGTCTTTCAACCAAAGTTATTGTCATCGGGGCTGTTTCGTTACTCCTTGTAGCTGGATTAGCTTTGGCATTACATGGTTTATTTGGAAATCATGAAAGTACAGATAGCTTCGGAAACAACGGCTCATGGGATAGCACTAGTCTAGAAAATGTTCCGTTTGGTAGCCAAGGTATTCTTCCTCAAGAAAAACAACCTGCTAAGAAAAATATGGGTCGTAAGCAAGTAAAACCTGTGCCTAAGCCTAAAATTCCTATTAATAACGTTGCTTACGAAGCTGATCGTTATCAATTCTTAAGCTTCCCAGCTAATCAAGCTGGATATGGTTACTATATTCACTTAACCGAACCACAAACTGTGTATCGCTTCGTTGTTTCGATACGTTCCTCTGGAGGTCACGCATATTTGTTAGCAGATACTAAGGATGATCCAACTAAGGGAACTCAAGTAGCAGAATTTACATTCGATGAAAGCGGAACAACAGATGTAAAACTTAAGAAGATTGTAAAATCTCAAGATTTCATGCTATGGGTTCCAAAAGATAGCATGCCTAAGAACAGTTTGTACATCAATTCTGTAAAACTGTATTGAATCTCTTAAATAAGTGCTTTTAAGGAAATAAGTAATGGAAAATAAACTTCGAAAAGTTATCATAATTGGATCCGGACCTGCAGGATACACTGCTGCAATATATTTGGGTCGCGCTGGGTACAAACCACTTGTTATTGCTGGAGCTCTTACTCCAGGCGGTCAATTGATGAACACAACGGAAGTAGAGAATTATCCAGGATTCCCAGAAGGTATTTTAGGCCCTGACTTAATGGAGTCTATGCAAAAACAAGCTGAAAAATTTGGTGCAGAAATATTGCTGAACGATGTCACTTCTGTAGACTTTAAAAGCGCTATAAAGCTCGTTACTACCGATGACGGTATAACTTATGAGTTCGACGCAGTTATTGTCTCTACGGGCTCGCAAGTGCGCAAATTGGGCGTTCCGGGAGAACTCGAGTACTCCGGCAGAGGTGTATCTTATTGTGCAACTTGCGACGGCTTCTTCTTCCGAGGAAAACCAATTACTGTAGTTGGTGGAGGAGATTCTGCTTTTGAAGAAGCATTGTTCCTCACACGATTTGGTTCTTCTGTTACTTTAATTCACCGCAGAGATGAATTCCGCGCTTCAAAGATTATGGTTGATAGAGCAAAAGAAAACGAAAAAATCAAATTTATTACAAATAGCGTTGTAGATGAAGTGCACGGCAACGATGTAGAAGCTACTTCACTTACTGTTCGCAATGTTATTACAGGAGAAACTCAAGAAGTTGAGTCAGCTGGATTGTTTGTGGCAATTGGTCACACTCCTGCAACAAAGTTCTTAAACGACCAATTAAAACTTAATGAAGATGGAACAATTGTTGTTGATGGTGCAACTACTCGCACTTCTGTTGAAGGCGTTTTTGCTGCGGGAGATGTTGTCGACAACATGTATCGTCAAGCAATTTCTGCAGCAGGAATGGGATGCAGAGCAGCTCTTGATGCTCAAACTTATCTTAACGAAAAATACGCTTAAATCTTACTCATTACACAAAGGCTTACTAAAAGTAAAAGCATAAATACAATTAAATTTACGTGTGACATTACAGTCTAAGCTATTATATTGTAGACAAATGTCACACGTATTTTATTAAAACTACTATTCTTTTTTAGAAACAAGTAAACCAATAATTCGTTGCATTTCTTCAGGAGAAGAAAAGACAATCTCGATTCTTCCATGATTTTCTGTGCCCTTAATAGAAACTTTGGTAGCAAAATACTCCTCAAGCTGCTTGCGCACAGGCGAAGAAGACCACTGATTATTGCGACGCACACGCGTACGTACTGCTCCATGAGATGTATCTTCATTCTTCAACGAAACAATCTCTTCAGTACTACGAACTGACAATCCTTCTGCAATAATACGATTGGCTAGACTTTCCATATCTTCTGGATTTTCCAAGCCAAGTAGTGCTCGTGCGTGACCTGCAGAAAGCACGCCTGAGGCGACATGTTTTTGCACGCTAGCAGGAAGATTGAGAAGTCTTAAAGTATTAGCAATTTGTGGACGTGATTTTGATACAGACTGAGAAAGCTGAATCTGTGTTAAACCAAAATCATCTATCATCTGAGAATATGCTGCCGCTTCTTCAAGAGGATTAAGAGCAACGCGATGAAGATTTTCAAGCAATGCATCTCTTAACATATTTTCATCAGCAGTTGTGCGCACAATCGCTGGAACTGTATCAAGTTCAGCTAGCTGAGAAGCACGCCATCTTCTCTCGCCCATAATAAGTTCATAATGTGCAATTTGTTCATCATTTTTATCTGCATCAACAATAGGTCGCACAACTATAGGCTGTAAAACGCCGACTTCTTTAATAGATGACGCAAGTTCTCGCAGCTCATCTTCATCAAAAATTGTTCGAGGTTGATGCGCATTAGGAACAATATCTAACGGCTTAAGATAAGCTAAATATCCACCTTTTACTGGCTTCAAAGGCTCATTTTTTGCGGTTTTATTCGATTTTTCAGCAGCGTTATTTTTTTCACCAATAACGGTTTCTTCACTATTTTTTGCCTTAGACGACATAAATGTCGTTGATGCTGAATCTCCAAAAAAGAAATCCATAGGTCTAGTGACATCTCCAAGAGATGGCATAGTTGAACGTTTATGAGAATGCTTGTTAGTATGAATTGACGGCACGGTTTCACGTGAAACATTCTTTATTTTGTTATTATTCTTATCCGCGTGAGGAGCAATTGAATTGCTCATACTAGGGACCTTTGTTTCATGTGAAACATTTTTTGATTGATTATTATCTTTATGTAACGTTTCACGTGAAACTTTTGCTTGTTCTTCTAATTGACTATCCACAGATTCGGATTTTTTTGTTTCATGTGAAACATTAAATTGCAAATTATTAGATGCATCGGCAAGCGCATCCTCGCCAGGCAAAGCTGGGAACAAAGCGCCTAAACCTTTACCCAGGCGAGACTTATTTCCACTCATCATTGATTCTCCTGTTGTTCTTGTCGATTAGCATCTTGCTTTGCTGCAATAACAGATAATACTGTCTTAGACCTTTTCGCTATTTCTAACGCAGCTTCGCGATAAGAAATCGCTCCTGATCCATGAGGATCATAAGTAATAACACTTTGGTTAAAACTTGGCGCTTCAGGTATTTTCACAGTACGAGGAATCGTAGTCTCAAGCACAATATTTGGATAATGTTTTTTAACTTCTTGGAAAACTTCTCTGCCTAATAAAGTTCGCTTGTCAAACATAGTAACAAGCATTGTAGAAACAACTAAAATTGGATTGTAATGTTGCTGGACTAAACCAATAGTTCTTATAAGCTGTCCTAAACCTTCAAGAGCATAATACTCAGCTTGAATTGGTATAAGCATTTCACGTGCTGCACACATGGCATTAATCACTAACAAGCCAAGCGACGGAGGACAATCAATAAAAACATAATCGTAATGTTCGCTGCTATTATCAAGATATTCTTGCAAGGCATCCTTTAACAGATTATTACGATTATCCATATCTGCAAGCTCTAATTCAGCACCACTCAAATCAATGGATGCTGGCACAACATCAAGTCCTTCAATATCTGGGCAAGCATGTTTTACTTCAGCGATACTTTTTCGCCCTTCAAGAACATCGTAAACCGACAAATTACCAGAAGCATGAGGAGTATTTAATGCAGTTGACGCATTCCCTTGTGGATCCATATCAATAAGAAGTACTTTTGATCCACTTACTGCCATAGCTGCAGCAAGATTTACAGCAGAACTTGTTTTTCCTACTCCACCTTTTTGATTAGCAACAGCAATAAAACGCGTTTGCTTAGGCTTAGGATATTTCGCTTGTTCAATGGAATGAAAACGAGATGTCAAATCTGCCAATTCAACACCTAGGGAGGATTTTGAATCTCCAAAAATTCGTTGAATCGTTTCAGCAGCTGATTCCACGACGTATCACCCCCAATTAAATATGCGAAACTCTTAAAATAAAAATATCGTGTTTTAAGTTTCGTCGTTTCCATGGACATAAAAAGCACAAATTTTTTGATGTTTCACATGAAACATCAACACCTTATTCCATAACTAACTACATATTTTTCTAATCATAAAACACTAATGTTAATGCTGCTGCACACTACAAAATAGAAACAATCAATGCCTCGCTCTCCCCAAAACCTAATTGAACAATTTATATTCATGTGGTGAGATTCTTCGATTTTTCGCATTGATTGGATGTGCTTGTATGTTTCTGTAGCTTTGCACCAGTGCTTTGCAAACGTTGCACATGAAGCTTTGCAGTAATGCTTTGCAAACGTCGATTATGTAGCTTTGCAGTAATGCTTTGCAAACGGCGATTATTTATTGATTAGCAAACTTTAACAGTATTGCTCTGCGGACGTTGAATATTTATCGCATAGAGAACACTAGCATCCGTGCTGCTGCGCACGTCACACCAGGCACTCCTACCACACCAAAAACACTAGCGGTTTTACTAATAGTGGGAGATAGGAATTGCTTGGTCGAGCAATATAAAAGCGGAACGATAGTAATAATCTTGTTGATGAATACTATTTTTGCAGAAAAAGTAAGTAAAAAACTAAACTTAACTACACAACCGCTAAGTCCAAATAAGGTATAAGAGCGGAGCGCTGCGAGACAAGTAATTCCTATCTCACACAGCCACACAAAGAAACCCGCCAGCCAAACACCAGCTAAAACTCACGCCACGCCAAACAAGAACTTTCGAGGCTCATCAGACCGTTTTCAGAAAACACCAGTCAAAACTCATAGACGATACGCAAGAACATCGAAAATAAACTCGCGCCATAGAAAACACAAATTTTAATTAAAAAAATTAGGCTTTATTTACTATTACAACTGTAGTTGGTTGTAAGCCAGATGCAACAGGTGCCTCAAAAACATGAGTATCTATTCCACCGGCTTTTCGAATCATTTTTACAGCTTTTTCTACTTCTGCTTGAGCAGATTTACCCTTTAATGCTATTAATTTCCCGTGCTTATTCAATAGAGGAATAGTCCATCCAGCTAATTTCGTCATAGGAGCTACAGCCCTGCATGTTACTACATCAAACGCTGGAATTTCATGTGACTTAACTTTGTCAATAACTTCATCTGATCTGCCGTGAAATATAGTAACATTTTTTAATTTCATAAGAGCAACGCACTCACGCAACCAATCAACACGACGCTCCATAGGTTCAATCAAAGTAACGTCATAATCAGGTAAGCACGCAGCTAAAACTAGACCAGGAAAACCTCCGCCGCTACCTACATCTGCAACTCTTTTATTTTTTCTACCAACTATTGCTTCTTTAATAAAAGGAACAACTGCTGCAGAATTTAATATATGCCTTTCCCAGAGAATATTCATATCTCTAGGACCGATAAGACCTCTTATTAATCCTTCTTGCTGAAGTTTCACGTGAAACAGCTTACACTTTTCTAATGCTTCACCTAAAACCTCGTTCAGCAACGGGGATCCTTCCAATTCGTCCGCTATTTTTTGTGTATTTTCCTCGTATTTTTTATCTAAATTAGCTTCCATATTTTCCCCAAAACAAATAAAAGCAATATAAAAAATAAAATGAAAAGTAACACAACAAAACATTTTTTGTTCCATTGTGTTACTTTTCATTTTATTTCTCTTTTCCTTCGAAAAGAAACAATTAAATAAAAATTAATTATTCTTCAGAATATTCGCCTTCTACATCGTCAATTTCATCAATATTCTCATCTTCAGAAGCAACTGAAGGCATGTAAACAGTTACATAGCGGCGTGGTTCTTCCCCATGTGAACGGGAGCGCAAACCTTCATCACGTACAGTATCATGCACAACTTTACGCTCAAAAGAATTCATTGGCTTCAAATTCACAGGTTCACCAGTTTCACGCACCTCATCAACAGCATCTAACGCAATATCGCGCAAATGCTGGCGCTTACGCTTTAAGAATCCATCTACATCAACTATAAGATGCGAACGATCACCAGTTTTTTGTTGAACAGCAAGACGACTCAATTGCTGCAAGGCATCGACAACCTCACCATTGCGACCAATTAAATTCTTAATATCAGTGTCATCATCTGCAACAATCTGAATCATTGGGCGATTATTGCGCACACCCATCTCAATATCACCCTCATAATCAGCAATATCGAGTAAGCCTTCTAAATAATCTGCGGCAATATCAGCTTCTTCATTGAGTTGATCAACCGTCCTCTTCTCATCTTGTACCATTAATTACTCCTTATCGTGAGAAAATTCACGTTTTACAAATTCCTGAAGTCTAGTTTAGCGGATAATAAAGCCAAGTTACTAACTTATTTTCAAGTCATAAAAATGACTTTATATATCCGCAAAATGTATCTAAATATTAGCGCTTTGCCACCTTACGTTTACGTTGTGGCTGTTTGCGCTGGAATCCCTCAATCTCTCTACGCTCAGCTTCTTCACGAGCTTTTTGAAGATTCTCTTCTTCAATAGAAGGCAACCCTTCGCGCTCACGACGAGCAGTTTCTTTTTGATAGTCACGCTTTTCTTTTTCTTCAGCTGCAGGAGATCCAGGAGTTGGGAATGCGTAAACCTGCCAAATTGAACGCAACATATTTATAACATTGTTTACTAACCAGTAAACCAACATTGCAAATGGCATAGCAAACGCAGAGAAAACGTAAATCAACGGGAATCCCCACATCATGAGCTTTTGTACAGTATATTGGCTACCCTGCTTAGACTCAGGCGGAAGATTCTTACGAATATTATTGAATTGCATGTACCACATTGCAGCACACATAAGTACAACAAATATAACTATGACAATTTTACCTGCGCCAGCAGTTGTCATAAAAGTATCTGCAACACCAACCCCAAATACGCGAGTTTTAATGAATTGCTGTGCTGTTGCAATATCAAAGGCACCAAGAGCTGCATGCTTACCACGAGCAATAAAAGGAATAACGGAAAGCGTATACCAAATACTCATAAATGCAGGACCCTGAATCATCATAGGTAGGCACGAACCAGCAGGATTGGCTTTGTTATCTTGATAAAGCTTCATCATTTCACGCTGCATAGCTTCTTTACTTGCAGGATCATTTTTGCCTTTATATTTTTGCTGTATTTTCTTAATCTTAGGCGCAATAGCTTGCATTTTGCGCATGCCTTTAATGCTTTTAATAAATGCAGGGAAAATGCACGCATGCACAACTAATACCAAGAATACGATGGAAAAAACCCAAGAGAAGCCAACTTCATTCATTCCCAGAAGAGTTAATAACTTATGGAATAATGACATAATTTGAGTCATGAGCCACTCAACTGGCGTCAAGATTTTATAAAACCATCCCAAGAATCCATTATCAAGTATGAAGTTATCTTGATTAAACATTAGTTTTCCTTGTCTTCTTCAGCCAAGGGAGTTAGCCGTGGCTCTTCATGTGCTTTAGACCAAGCACATCTGTAAAAAATCGAATATTTGCGGGGTACATCATCAATACTGCAGCTTGTCCAAGGTCTACAGCGTAGAAGGCGTAATAATGCAAGAATACCACCTTTAAACGTGCCATACCTAGCAATTGCTTCAATAGCATAACGCGAACACGTAGGATAGTATCTACAGCAAGCTGGTCTATTTGCAGAAATCGTGCGCTGATACCATCTAATTGCACTAATTACAAACTTAGAACTTAAACTTTTTTTACTACGCATAACAATAACCACCATTTACTCAAAATAATATATTTCAATTATCCTTGATTCTGATTATTCTCATGCATTTTGCAATTTTGTGTAGAACATAAATCTGCACTAATTTTGCCAAAAAGCTTTTGTATCTGGCATTGTAACGAATCAAATGAAGATTGAGCTGCAGAAGGTTTTGCTCTTAGCACCACATCACAACCTGCAGGTAATAAAGATTCATAATTTTTTGCGATTACTCGCAGACGTCTTTTTACCTTATTGCGAACTACAGCTTTCCCCACTGATTTAGATACAGCAAGACCTAGCCTCTTTACATGTTCAAATTTTTGATCATGTAAGAAGGTATCAGAAAATGCCGCGGGAGTATCACTTTCAAAACCCGTGGCAATATAATCTAAACTTGCACTTCTATCTTCGTTAAGTGTGCTCTGCACGGCTATATCGTCACGCATAATGTAATGCGCGACGATATCCCGAGAACTCACCTTGCGCCGTTTTTTTAGCACCGCAACAAAATCACGGTGGCTTTTCAGCCTTTCCATGCCTTACGACGCTACCTTAACTCAGGCAGACAGTGACTTGCGGCCCTTGGCACGACGACGATTAATTACTGCGCGACCTGCACGCGTACGCATGCGAACGCGGAAGCCGTGCTTCATGTGACGACGACGATTATTCGGCTGAAATGTCCTCTTCATAACTAATGCTCCTGTATTCAGCCATGCAAAAGCATGGCCCCGTATGAGTCAAGCTATACCAAAATACTATTACCCCTCACCAATGCTCAAAACTCCACATTTTCTTATTAAAGAATCAACATAGTCAGATATAAATAAAAATGATTTATTCACATTTCTATTACAATTTATTGTACACGCAAAATCGTTGAAAAATAGCCAAATCTCAGCTTTAAACTTATCCACAAATTACACACATGTTATTCACAATTAAACAATTTCAACACGCTAGACTGTGGATAACTTCGTAGGGTCAGAGTAAACATATCTTACTGATACTTATTACACACGTGCGCGCGTAAACAGAATCAGCATTATTACATGTGCTAAATGCAAGTTTGGGGGGTGAAATGGCTGATACATTAGGCGATTCTACATCGCAAGCTGCTTTGGTATGGTCTAATACGCTTACTGTTTTACAGCATAATGCCCTTTTAACTGCGCGCGATAAAGGTTGGTTTGAAGGTGTTAAACCAGAAGCAATCTTTGGAACGACCATTGTTTTGTGCGTATCTAATGCTGAAACGCAACAAGCTTTGCAAAATGAATTAAATTCTCCTCTACTTACAGCATTAAAAATTTGCACTGGTAAAGATATGTTTCCTGCTTTTAGGATCGTCCCTCAATCTGAATATCAGGAAAAAGCTGCACAAAATTCTTCAAATTCTTTATCTCATCAAGCACAGAACAATGCGAATTTAAATAAAAATAAAATAGTAACTGATAATACAGTTTTGCCTGTTGATAATATTTCAGTTTCATCATCTAATAATTTGTCATCGGTTACAGCAAATAATTCATCTCCTGTACAACCAGATTTTGATCATGCAACTGGAATATCTACTCTTCAACAAACTGATATTTCTACTGAACAGGCTGCACAGCAAAAAATGCCTGTCTCTGTTCAACGCGATGCAATTACACATTTAAATACGTGCGCAACTTTTGATACTTTTGTGCCTGGCGATTCAAATCGTTTTGCAAGAACTGTAGCTTTGGCAGTCGCAGAGGGTTCCGGCAGAGATTTTAATCCTTTATGTATTTATGGTGGCTCCGGTCTTGGCAAAACTCACTTGCTTAATGCAATTGGCAATTATGCTTTAGTAAAAGATTCTTCACTTAAAGTGCGTTATGTAACAAGTGAGGAATTCACTAATGAATTTATTGAAGCTCTTCAAACACCAAATCAAAGTCAAGGTCAAATCGCTGATTTTAATAGGCGATATCGTGAAGTAGATGTTCTTCTTATTGACGATATTCAGTTCCTTGGTGGAAAAGAAGCAACACTTGAACAATTCTTCCATACTTTTAATTCTTTATATCAAGCAAATAAGCGAATAGTTATAGCTTCAGATGTTGCGCCAAAAAATCTTAAGGGATTTGAAGCACGCTTAATTTCCAGATTTGAATCAGGTCTTACGGTTGATATTAAACCGCCAGATTTGGAGACGCGTATTGCAATTCTGAGAATGATGGCATCAATGAATCACTGTAATGTTCCAAGTGACGTACTTGATTTAATTGCTGAACGTTTTACAGAAAATATTCGTGAACTTGAAGGTGCATTGACACGCGTTACTGCTGTAGCATCTTTAAGTAATCAGCCTGTTAGTAAAGCTTTAGCTGAACAAGCATTACAAGATTTCTTTGCTACAGATATTGAAGTAAGGCCAACTGACATCATTAGTCAAGTAGCTCAGTATTTCCACATGACTTTTGATGAACTTGTTGGTCGTCAGCGCACAAAGAATGTTGCACTCGCTCGTCAAATTGCAATGTATCTTGCAAGAGAAATGACAAGCATGAGTTTGGTTGATATTGGCGAAGTTTTTGGCGGTAGGGATCATACTACAGTTATGCATGCTTATACTCGAGTAAGTGGCGAGATGCAAGAAAAGCAAGAAATTTATAACTACGTTATGGAATTAACTGTTCGTTTAAAACAAAATCCTGTTGAGCGTAGAAATTAAACTTATTTTCCACATATTCATGAATAAATGTTTAAAAGTTTATAAAAAGTTATCCACATACTTAATAACAAATGTGGGTAAAAGCTGAGCATAACTCGTGGAAAACGCCGCTTAAAAATGTTATTAAGTTGTTTATAAGGCATTTAAAAATGTGGAAACTCTAAAAAATAGAAAAAGCTGTGGATAAGTTCCCCACTTATACACATTGTTGTTCTTTTGTTATCCACATCTTTTAATTGTTAATAAGTCTTTTTAAAAGCGGTTTTTAAGCACTTTTCCACATATACACAGTCTTTATTACTACTTTTATTTACTACTTAGTTAATAAGAAAAATAACAATTGCAAAAGCAGTGCAAACATTGAAAAATATTTTTTGTAGACACCCTCATACTGTAGAATAAATGCAGACTTTACAGAAAAGAGGAAGCATGAAAGTAGAAGTCAACTCTGCATCATTTGCTGATGCTGTAGCTTGGACTACACGCGTAATTGACTCACGCCCTGCAAACCCTATTCTTGCAGGCTTAAAAATTGAAGCAGCAAATGGCACATTGCAGCTTTCTGCATTCAACTATCAAATTTCTAGCTGCCATCACATTGAAGCTGGTGTTGACGAAGAGGGAAGCATACTTATTCTAGGCAAATTGATGGCAGATATTACTAAGTCTCTTCCTGCAGAAAAAACTTATCTAAAATCTGAAAATAATACTTTGACTATTACTTCCGGAAAATCAACATTTACTCTACAACTTATGCCTCTTGGAGAGTATCCTGACTTGCCTGAACTGCCTCATAAATTAGGTCAGGTTGATGCACCAACATTTATTCAAGCTGTAAATCAAGCATCTGTTTCTACATCTAGAGAAGAAAATAGACCGGTTCTAACTGGAATTAGGATCCAATTTGAAGATGACACCGTTACTATGACTTCTACTGATAGATTCCGTCTATCTAGATCTACTTTTAAGTGGACACCAGAACATAATGACATTCATTCGACCACTCTTACTCGTGGGTCATTACTAAGAGATATTGCTCATTCTCTCGACGATCATCAAAATGTTATTATCCATTTTAATGAGGAAGATAAGTCACTTTTAGGTTTTGAAAATTCCGGTCGTACAAGTACTTCACAAATAATTGATGGAGAATTCCCTTCTGTAGATCGACTATTCGTAGATGAATATCCTATTCACGCAATTATTAATAAACAATTATTGATAAATGCAATTAAGCGAGTATCTTTAGTCGCCGAAAGAAATGCTCCTATTCGAATGATTTTTTCAAATCAGGAGTTAACTTTGAGTGCTGGTACTGCTGACGAATCACAAGCAAAAGAAGTACTTGATATCGATATGGATGGAGAAGACATAACTGTTGCCTTTAATCCGAACTACTTACTTGAAGGTTTAGGAGCTATTCCAGAGCCATTCGTGCATATGAAAATGGCAACAGCTGTAAAACCTGTTGAATTTAATGGTCAACAGGAATCAGATGGTGATGAGTCAACAGATTATCGCTATTTGCTTGTTCCTATGCGTTTTAATAATTAATATTGTTGCGATATTGCATTGTATTTTAGATTATTTTTTGATGTACAATGTAATATCGCATTTTCTTTTAAAACTATTAAGAAAGGGTAATTAAGCAATGTATATTTCGCGAATTGCCCTTGATACATTTCGTTCTTGGAACCATATAATTTGTGATTTCAACCCTGGAATAAATGTTATATATGGCAATAATGGTTTAGGAAAAACCAATATTGTAGAAGCATTAGAAGTTACTGGTACTGGAATAAGTCACAGAACATCTTCAACATTGCCTCTTATTAAAAAAGGCTATGAAAAATCAATAATAAGAATAAATACCATTAATAATGATATAAATTATAAAAAAGATGAAACAAATACTGGCTTAAGTAATATTGCATCTTTAGAAAGTAATTTAAATCAAACAACTTATGAAATAGATCTTTACGTAAAAGGTTCTAATAGAGCACATATAAATTCTGGTAAAGCATTATATGTTAAAGACATTGTTGGATTATTGCCAATAGTTTCTTTTACTCCAAGAGACCAATTTCTTATAATTGGTGATCCTAATGTTAGACGTACTTTTATCGATCAAGCTGGATCTTTGTTAATACCAAATTATGTGCAATTATTGCAAGAATTTAAACATATTTCTAAACAGCGTGCTGCATTACTAAAAAATATTAGAGATTTTTCATACAAAAATCAGACAGTTTCATTATCCGGATTAGAAATTTGGACTGGTAAATTTATTGAAAGTGGTATTAACTTAACAAAAGCACGCCAAGAAACTGTGCAAATTATTAATAAATATTTCAAAAATATAATTAAATCTTTTACTAATGAAGAAAATACGGAAATAATATATGTTCCTTCTTTTGAAGAAGTACTATTTGAAAAAAAGAGTGATGAAAATATTGAAAATAAAAACGAGCTTTTTTCTAAAATAAGTGAGCATTTTCAACGTATTTATGATGGAGAGCTAGCTAGAGGATGCAATCTTATTGGCCCTCATCGTGATGATATTGACTTTGCTATTAATAATATTTCTGCTAAAGATTTTGCTTCGAATGGTGAATCTTGGACAATTGCAATAGCTTCAAAAATGGCATTATGCAAAGCATTAGAAGAAAAAAATAATGATAAACCTATTGTTATTCTCGATGATGTATTTGCACAACTTGATGAAAACAGGCGTATAAGAATATTAAATTTTGCACTTAATCAAGGTCAAGTTTTTATTACTACTTCTTCTCTTAGCGACATTCCTAATAAAGAATATATTAAAAAAACAAATCTTATAAATATTGGAAAACTATTAGAAAAAAATAATGAAATTAATAATTTCAGTGAAGAGCATAATAATATTTTGCTTGATGTAATAGAACAAAGAAAAAATAAGCAGGAGAAAAAATAATGATTCCTGTTAATATTCTTTTAAAAATTGATACTCGAAAATTACCTGCAATTATTTTTGATCCTATTAATAGAAAAGCTGAACGCGAAAATAATCGTGAAAAAAATGCAGAACAAGCTTGGGAAAATTTTGGAAAACCTGGTAGAGATCCTAAATCATTCTGTGGTATTTTAAAAAATTTTGCTTCTGAAAGTAATTGGAATAGTCAACTTTCTATAGCAAAATTACGTTCTTCTTGGCATAAAGTAGTAGGGGAAAGTATTGCAAAACATTGTGAAATAAGTCAAGTTGTAAATGGCGTGCTTATTGTTCGTGCTCAATCAACAGTTTGGGCAACTCAACTTTCTTATTTAATTCCACAATTAAAAGAAAAAATTAATAATAACCTTGAAAATATTGAAATAAAAGAAATTAAAGTTATTGGTCCAACAACGAGTGGATTGGGATTTTTAAGAAATAAATTTTAATAATATTATTATATTTTTTAAAAATAGTAAAAATGCCTATTTCTGAAGAGAGGTCATAGTATGTGTGTAGAATGTCATGTATTATGGCTAAAACGCTAGAATCCCCTTTTATGTGCTTTCTGGCATATGTTGGCTCTATAAATGCCTTTTAATATGAGGCAATTTGTGAAGGGACCTAAAGTGGCAAACACGGAAGATAATTCGATGGATAATGCCGTCGAAGAGCATAAACTCGATGATGCTCAACTCGATGATTCACTTGCTCCTGAACATTATGATGCGAGTGACCTTCGTGTTCTAGAAGGATTAGAGGCAGTTCGTATTAGACCAGGTATGTATATTGGTTCTACTGGTCCTCGTGGATTGCATCATTTGGTTTATGAGATTGTTGATAATTCTGTTGATGAAGCTTTGGCAGGATATGCTTCGCATATTGAAGTAACAATTTTGCCTGATAATGCTATTCGTGTTGTCGATGATGGTCGAGGTATTCCAGTAGATGAAGTGCCAGGCGAAGGTGTTTCTGGTGTTGAAACAGTTATGACTAAGCTTCACGCTGGCGGTAAGTTTGGCGGCGGTGGTTATGCTGTTTCTGGTGGTTTACATGGTGTAGGTATTTCTGTTGTTAATGCACTTTCTACTCGTGTAGAAATTGAAGTTCGTCGTCAAGGATTCCACTGGACTCAAACTTATGTTGATCAGCATCCAACTGCTCCTTTGGCAAAAGGTGAGCCAATGGCAGAAGGAGAATCTACTGGAACTTCTGTGACTTTCTGGCCAGACGGAACAATTTTTGAAACAACAGTTTATGATTTTGAAACCTTGCGTTCTCGCTTCCAGCAGATGGCTTTCTTAAATAAGGGTTTGAAGATTTCTTTAACTGATTTACGTAAGCCAGATGAAGCTGGAGATGAAGTTGCAGGTGATTCCGAATCTTCTAGTGAAGAAAAGCATAGAAGCGTAAGCTACCAGTATGAGCATGGTATTAAAGACTATGTTGATTACTTAGTTAAATCTCGAAAAGCTGTTCCAGTAGAGCCAGATGTTATTGACTTTGAGGCTGAAGATCTTGAAATTGGTATTTCTGCGGAAATTGCTATGCAATGGACTGTTGCTTATTCTGAAGCAGTTCACACTTTTGCTAATACTATTTCGACTACTGAAGGCGGTACTCACGAAGAAGGATTCCGTGCAGCGCTTACTACTTTAGTTAATCGTTATGCTCGCGAAAAGAATATTTTGAAAGAGAAAGATACTAATCTTTCTGGTGATGACGTTCGCGAAGGCTTAACAGCAGTTGTTTCAGTAAAGCTTACAACTCCACAGTTTGAAGGTCAGACTAAAACAAAGCTTGGCAATTCTGAAGCTAAGACTTTTGTGCAAAGAGTCATGACTGAAAAGCTTGGAGATTGGTTTGATGCTCATCCAAATGAAGCAAAAAATATTATTCAAAAAGCTATAGAAGCTTCTCGTGCTCGACTTGCTGCTAAAAAAGCTCGCGAAAATACTCGTCGCAAGTCTATTTTTGAAACTGCTGGAATGCCAGATAAGTTGAAGGATTGCCAGTCAAGTAATCCTGAAGAATGTGAATTATTCATAGTCGAGGGTGATTCTGCAGGTGGCTCAGCAATTCAAGGTCGCGATCCTATTACGCAAGCAATTTTGCCTTTGCGTGGTAAGATTTTGAATACTGAACGCGCTTCAATCGACAGAATGATGAAGTCTGAAACTATTGAATCCTTAATTACTGCTGTTGGTGGTGGTTATGGAGAAGACTTCGATTTAAGCAAGGTTCGATATCACAAAGTCATTATTATGGCTGATGCTGATGTCGACGGTGCTCATATTGCTACTTTGAATTTGACATTATTTTTCCGCTATATGCGTCCTATGATTACTGCAGGATACGTTTATGTTGCTATGCCACCTTTGTACCGTTTGAAGTGGAGCAAGGGAGCACATGATTTTGTTTATACGGATGCTGAGCGAGACAGAGTTTTGGCAGAAGGTAAAGCTGCTGGTCGTCAACTTCCTAAAGGTGAAGGTATTCAGCGATACAAGGGCTTGGGTGAAATGAGTTATCAGGAGTTGTGGGAAACAACAATGGATCCTGAGCATCGTATTTTGAAGCAAATTCATATTGAAGATGCTGCTCGAGCTGATGAAACATTCTCCATGCTTATGGGCGATGAAGTAGAGCCTCGTAGACTCTTTATTCAAAGAAATGCTCATGATGCAAGGTTTATTGACGCTTAAAAGTATTAATTTATTCGAAAAGATAAAAAGAAAAAACTTTAATTTTTATAAGATTAAGAAGGAATTGAAGTGGTAGACGAAATAAATTCCGCTCGTGATGGTGCTGAGCGAGATCAGCTTCCAGATGGTTCTATGGAACCACAGAGCCCTCAGGAAGCAGATAATACTGATTATGGCTTAATGAAGGGTGCTCGCGTAAAGAACATGGATTTGCAGCAGGAAATGCGCGAATCTTATTTAGCTTACGCATTATCTGTTATTGTTGAGCGTGCTTTACCAGATGTTCGTGATGGTTTAAAACCTGTTCACCGTCGTGTTATTTATGCAATGTATGATGGAGGATACAGGCCTGATCGCGGATATAACAAGTGTTCTCGCGTTGTCGGTGATGTTATGGGTAAGTATCACCCTCATGGTGATTTTGCTATCTATGACACTTTAGTGCGTATGGCTCAGTCTTGGTCAATGCGCTATATGCTTGTTGATGGTCAAGGAAACTTTGGTTCTCCTGGTGATGATCCTGCAGCAGCAATGCGTTATACGGAATGTCGTATGGCACCGTTGGCTATGGAAATGGTACGAGATATCGATAAAGATACCGTTGATTTCCTGCCAAATTATGATGGTAAAACTCAAGAGCCTACGGTTTTGCCAGCTCGTTTCCCGAATCTTTTAGTTAATGGTTCTGCTGGTATTGCTGTTGGTATGGCAACCAATATTCCACCTCATAATATGCGTGAAGTGGCTGATGGTGTGCACTGGGCGTTGGATCATCCTGATGCAAGCAAAGAAGAACTTCTTGAAGCTTTAATTCAGCGAATTAAAGGACCTGATTTCCCTACTGGAGCAACAATCTTAGGTCACAAGGGAATTGAGCAAGCGTACCGCACAGGTCGCGGCTTAATTACAATGCGAGCAGTAGTTAATACTGAGGAAATTAAGGGACGCATGTGCTTGGTTGTTACCGAGCTTCCATACCAAGTTAATCCTGATCGCTTAGCTGCTTCTATTCGTGAAGCTGTACGAGATGGCAAAATTCAAGGTATTGCAGATATGCGCGACGAAACGTCTGGTCGTACTGGTCAGCGTTTGGTTCTTGTTCTTAAGCGTGATGCTGTTCCAAAAGTTGTTTTAAATAATTTGTATAAGCATTCGCAATTGCAGCAAACTTTCGGCGCAAATATGCTTGCTTTGGTTGATGGCGTTCCTAGAACTTTGAGTTTGGATGCGTTTATTCGTCATTGGGTAACTCATCAGCTTGAAGTAATTGATAGGCGTACACGTTACTTAAAGCGTGAAGCTGAAGAGCGAGATCATATTTTGCAAGGCTATTTGAAAGCTTTGGATATGATTGATGAAGTTGTGGCTTTAATTCGTTCATCTAAAGATGTTGAAACTGCTCGTACTGGTTTAATGAATTTGCTTGATGTTGATGAAGTTCAAGCGGATGCCATTCTTGCAATGCAACTTCGTAGACTTGCAGCTTTGGAACGTCAGAAGATTCTCGACGAGCATGAAGATTTGATGATTAAAATTGCTGATTACAACGATATTTTGGCAAGCCCAGAACGTCAGCGCAAAATTGTTGGCGATGAACTTGATGAAATTGTTGCAAAATATGGTGATGATCGCAGAACTAAGATTCTTCCATTCTCTGGTGAAATGAATGTTGAAGATCTTATTGCTGAAGAAAACGTTGTTGTAACAGTAACTCGCGCAGGTTATATTAAGCGTACTAAGGCAGACGAGTATCGTGCTCAACACCGCGGTGGTAAAGGCATTAAGGGTGCAAAGCTTCGTGAAGATGATGTAGTTGATCACTTCTTCTTAACTTCTACACACAATTGGTTGCTCTTCTTTACTAATCGTGGTCGAGTTTATCGTCTGAAAGCCTACGAACTTCCAGAAGGATCTCGCGATTCTAAAGGTCAGCATGTTGCTAATTTGTTGCAATTTACTCCTGGAGAAACAATTCAAGCAGTGTTATCAATTCCAAATTATGATGTTGCTAAATACTTGGTATTGGCAACTCGTTCCGGGAAAGTTAAGAAAACTGCATTGCAAGAGTATGATTCTCCACGTCAAGGCGGTTTGATTGCTGTACGTTTGATGGCAAATGAAGAAACAGGTGAACCTGTCGACGAGCTTATTGGTGCAGCTTTGTGCAATTCAGAAGATGACATTATTCTTGTTTCTAAGCTTGGAATGAGTTTGAAGTTTAGAGCAGATGATGAACAACTTCGACCAATGGGTCGTCAGACTGCCGGCGTTCAGGGTATGAGATTCCGTGAAGGTGACGAATTACTCGATATGGACGTTGTTGCGGCAGAAACTAGTAAAGATCTTCTTGTTGTTACTAATGAAGGTTTTGCTAAGCGAACTGCTATTGAAGAGTATCGTTTGCAAGGAAGAAACGGCTACGGTGTTAAAGCTGTTCAACTTGCAGAGGGTCGTGGTTCATTAGTTGGAGCTTTGATTGTTGAAGAAACAGATCAAGTAATGGCAATTATGAAGTCCGGTAAGGTAATTCGTTCTGACGTTAATGAAGTGAAGCGCACTGGTAGAACAACTCAAGGCGTAACCTTAGCTAAGCCGGATAAAGGCGATGAAATTATTTCTATTGCCCGTAATGAAGAAACGGATGACGAAGAAAATCAATTAGAAGAAAAAGAAGCTACTTCAGAAAATGAGGAAGCTTAAGAAACTTCTTATGTGGAATAATATTAATAATATTATTCCACAAAAATTTGAGAGTACTAATAAAAACTGTTCTAGTCTGTTTTTATTGGTACTCTCATTGGTATAATGACACTGATTATAGGCAAATTAATAAGAGAAGGAACACTGAGATGAGCGAAAATTTTGAGCCATCGCAAAATCCGATGAATATGAATGAGGAATCTGCAAGATTTTTGTCTAATGACACAGAATTATCTGCAGAAAAAATGGTTCCTTCTAAGGAAGTTAATTATTCAAGTGAAGAAAATAATTTTGATGAAATATCTGGTAATTCTTCTTTAGGAAATATTGTTAAAAATTCATCATCTTCTGGACGTGTTAGTGGTAGTTCCAATACGTATCGTCGTACAATTGGTGGTGCTGCTTCATCTATTTCCAATAAATCAAATGCAACAAAATCGGGACGTGTTCCGCGTGCTCGTCGTATGAGTCTTTCTTTAGTAAGAGTAGATGCATGGTCTGTAGCAAAAGTAACATTCCTTTTAAGCGTTGCAGGAGGAATTATTCAAGTTATTGCTGCAGGTTTAGTGTGGTTGTTCTTGAATATGATTGGTGTATTTGATCAAGTAACGCAGATTGTTTCTTCTACTGGTTTGGATAGTAACGGTTTTAATCTTGCAGATGTGTTCTCACTCCCAACAGTATTAAGTACTGTGACTATTTTTTCAATTGTAGAAATAATTATAATAACCGTATTATCTGCAATAATTGCTCTTCTATATAACGTTGTTGGTTCATTAGTTGGAGGAATTCACATTACTTTAGGTGACGACTGATAGTGTGAATAATTTAGCTTTGGATAATAAAATTCCCACTGTTTACTACGAAGCAGTGGGAATTTTTTATAAGAAAAATAAGAAATTAACGTTTTACTAGTTCGTCACGAATATCTTGTAACAGTTGAATAGTTTTTTCTTCACGCTCTTTTCTTTTTTCTTCTTCAGTTTTTTCATGTTCAATTTGCAACAAATCTGCACCAATTTCACGCAATTTATTAATAGGTAAAACAATGCAGAAATAAACTGCTGTAGCAACAATAAGGAAATTCAATAATGCTCCAATTACTGCGCCAAAAGAAATTGTTGCACCATTCATACTAATAGTTAGAACACCATTAAGTTCTGGCTTTCCAAAAATCATTGCAATAAGAGGATTAATAATATAATTAACTATCGTTGTTACTACTGAAGTTACTGCACTACCCATAACAACACCGACAGCCATGTCGATTACGCTGCCTCGTAAAATAAATTTTTTAAATCCTTTTATCATTAGTATTTTCTTCCTTTTATATATTATTGAATATTAGATTGTGAGTTAGAATCTAATATTTGTTCTTCGTAAGTAGATTTGTCATTATTTCTGTTGTCAATATATAAATTATGTCGCTGGAACGAGCGCAAAATTGTAACAGAAAGTAGTGGATATATAATTGCTGCAGCTAATACATCCGTAGGGAAATGAGCAGCGACAATAATACGTGAAACAGCAACTATAACAACAAGAATTGCGCTAAAAAGTAATCCAAATTGAATTGATGATGGTTTATTGATGTAAAGAATCAACATTGCCATAACGCAAACTGCTACAGCTGCTGAAGTGTGTCCACTTGGGAAACTTGGATCAGTTGGTAATTTAATATTCAAACCAATGTACGGACGCGGACGATTTACAGCAAATTTAACTGCAAAAATGTAAATCATAGGAAGAAGCGAAATTAAAAGTTGAATTATTGTCATCTTCCAATTTTTATTTATAAATAATGAAAGCGCTGCTAATAAAACAAGTATTGCTATGCAACCCTTAGTTGAAAAAACTAAAGCTAATATTTTTGAAATACTGAGAATTACAGAGGGAACACTCTTGTGGAACCAAGAAACTATGGATGATTCATAAGTGCGCTCTTTACTAGTAACTAGTAGTGCTTTTCCTAAGCACGGAATAACAACTGCGAGTAATAGTGTAAAAATAGTAGCGGAATTTCTAGTGAAAACCGATAATCCGCTGTGATTATTGTTATTTTTCTGCATCATACTTGTTAAGATTACACGCACAATGATGTAAATGCACGTTGGAGAGTACGAAATAATATGTATAAAAAAGAAAATATATTAGAAGAAAAGCGTGTGGTAGTTGAACACCGTACCCGGTGACGAGTACTATGATGAACAGATAGAAAGGGTTTACCATGAGCGTGTTTGACCGATTTGAGAAGAGCGTGGAAGGTGCAATGAACAGCGTCTTCGCAAAATTCGGCTCCAAAGATTTGCAGCCAGTCGATTTTTCGAGTGCTTTGGAACGTGAAATTGACGCTGAAGCCATGCCTATTGGCAGAGATCACATAGTTGCTCCAAATGAGTACCGTTTTAAGCTGAGTACGCCTGATTTTGATCATATTGAACAATGGGGTAGTGAAGCATTAGCTAATGAGCTTGCAGATAATCTTACTCAATATGCTAAGAGTCAGCATTATGCTTTCGTAGGACCTGTAGTTGTTATTTTTGAAGAGGATTTGGAATTAACTAAAGGTAATTTCCATTTGACATCTGAATCTGTTCAGGGTAATGCTGTTCCTGTTACTACTGAGGATCAATCGCAGAATCACCCGATGCTTGAAATTAATGGTAACCAGTACTTGCTTACAAAGGATCGTACTATTTTAGGACGTGGGTCTGGTTGCGATATTGTAATAGATGATCCAGGTATTTCTCGTCATCATCTTGGTATTGATATAACTCCTGACGGTGTTATTGCTCGTGATCTTGGATCTACGAATGGTACATATGTAGAAGGTCATCAGGTTCCTGCAGCAACATTGGTTGATGGCAACACTATTACTATTGGTCGTACGCGTATTCTTTATTGGGCATCGTCTCAAGACTAGGAGTAATAAGTATTTCCGAGCTAGGAGACGATAACGCGCATGATGTTTACTGAATTAACGTTTGCAATACTTAAGTATGGCTTTTTAGTCTTACTTTGGATTTTTGTATGGTGCGCTATCCGTTCGCTTCGCTGCGATATTGAAGTATTTAGTCCTAAAAAATCTCGTTTTTGGAAGAAAAGTTCTCGTCGTAATTCTCGTGAAGCAAAGTTTTCACAAGTTATGCAAGTGCGTGAGACGCCAGTATTTGCCAAAGCAGAAAATCAAGAAAATACATCCGGTTCTCCAACTTTGTTAGTTGTTATTGATGGACCTTTGGCAGGATCTTCATTCCCATTGAACGCTGCTGGTGTGACTCTTGGTCGTGCTGCTTCTAATACAGTCGTATTAAATGATGAATTTGTATCTTCACACCATGCTCGTGTTTATTTTAATCAATCAGTTAATTCTTGGGTTCTTGAAGATTTAGGTAGCACAAATGGAACCATGATTGGTCATAATCGTGTTACTGAGCCTGTTATATTAGCTCCGCGTACTTCTGTGCGAATCGGCGCAACAATGTTTGAATTGAGGTAACAAATGAAACAAGTCAATTCAAATAACGAAGAAGAAATTCAGACCGCAGTTACTGGGCAAATAGAAAAAATATCATCTATAACAGATAAAAATGATATTAAAGAAAATCGCGCAAATTCTGTAGAAAAAATACTTTTTATGTATGCTACGGCTGTCAGTGATGTTGGAACTGTTCGTAGTAATAATCAAGATTCTGCATTTGCTGGTGAACATTTAGCTGCAATTTGCGACGGAATGGGTGGTCATGCTGGAGGAGATACAGCTTCTACTATAGCGATTCGTTCTCTTGCACATATTGAACAAGATTCAAGACCGCATGATGTTAAAACTGTTTCTTCAATGATGGAAACATCGATTATGGCTGCTCATGATGCGATTGTTGGTAAAGCTAAGCGTGAGCGCCGTCTTGCTGGAATGGGAACGACAGTTACTGCAGTAACTCTTGTAAGAGGATACTGGGTTCTGGCTCATTTAGGTGATTCTAGAGCGTATCTACTAAGAGATAATCATCTTATGCGCATGACTACTGATCATAGTTATGTTCAGCATTTGATTGATACAGGTCATATTACGCCTGAAGAAGCGCGAAATCATCCTCAACGAAATGTTGTTATGCGAGTACTAGGTGATTTTGATATAGATCCTCGTCCTGATATTGCTTTGCGTTCAGCTCATCCTTCTGATCGTTGGCTTCTTTGCTCTGATGGATTGTGTGGAGTTCTTGAAGATTCAACTATTCAAGATGTGATGAGTAGTATTTCTAATCAAGAAGAATGCGCTCAAAAATTAGTATCTATGGCACTTCGTGCTGGTAGTACAGATAATGTTACAGCCGTTATTGCAGATGCAACGCTTGCACTTGATGCTGATGCATTTGATCTTCCGCATCAAACTCCACTTATTGGAGGAGCTGCAAGTAAGGATCTCGAGTCAATTGCAGATATCGTAAATAAAGCAGTAGCTTCAGCACCGGCATTGCGCGAAGATAAGAATTCACCAGCTCAAAGAGCAGCCGCGCTAGCTCAAGATGATGATAATTCTAAAAATCCAGATGAAGGAACAATATCTATTACAAGAATTGTGCAACCTTCACACATTCGTGAAGAAGTTGGAGAATTACATACACCTGACACTAATGAGATTCCTATAGTCAAAAAAAAGAATGGTAAAGTTTCAACAGATCCTCATGATCCAGATGTTGCTCGTGCTGTTAAACATGAGCAGGATGAGGCACATCGTGCTCATTCCTTGAGGCGTAGATGGACTCGCATAGGCATATCTTTGGGAATATTACTAGTATTATTTGTTATTTCTGGAGTAGGCTACGGAGTATATGCGTGGACTCAAACGCAATATTATATTGGGAAAGACAGTAACAAAGTTGTTATTTATCAAGGAGTGCCAACAAATATTTTTGGTATTGCATTATCTCACAAAGTGGAATCTACTGACATCCCTGTTAATAAACTAGATAAATCTTGGCAGGATCAATTAAAAGAAGGTATTAGTTTTGGCAGCTTAGTTGAGGCTCGTGGTCATGCTTCGTTAATTCGTCGAGAAATGCGTGCGCGAGAACAAGAAAAACTTAATGAACAGAATCAAAAGAAATTAGAAAATAAAATAAATAAAAATAAAGATAACGCGAAGCAAGGGGGTAAAACCTCATGAATATGATTGCTACGCGTATCAGACAGATAGCATTGTTGCTTTTTGCAACATTGCTTTCTGGCATGGCATTTTTACAGATGTTTTTCCGTATTGACGGTTATATTTCTGCTAATTATGCAGCAATGTTGATTCTCGTTATGGCACTGTTTTTCGTATTTTGGGGTGTTCTTCTTGTTAAACAGCCATATGCAAGTCAAGCTATTTTACCTTGTATTATGCTTTTAACTGCAATTGGAACAGTTCTTATAGCTAGAATCGATAGGCAAAATAATACAAATGTTGCAATAAAACAAATGGTGTGGATTTGTGCAGCATTAGTATTATCAATTATTTTCGTTATTTTTTTGAAAGATTATCGCATTTTAAGGCGTTTTTCTTATGTGAATATGGTTATAGGCTTGATTCTTTTGCTTTCACCTATGGTTCCTGGATTAGGTAAAGAAATTGGTGGAGCGAGAATTTGGATAGGTTTTGGAGATCACACAGTGCAACCAGGAGAGTTTGCTAAGCTTTTCCTGTCATTCTTCTTTGCTGCGTACCTGTTTAATCATCGTGATCGACTTGCTGTAGGTGGAAATAAGGTTTTGGGAGTTCACCTTCCTCGCTTACAAGACATGGGACCTATTGCTTTAGTATGGGCAGCATCAATGGGTGTGCTTGTTATCCAGCATGATCTTGGAACGTCATTGATGTTCTTCGCAATGTTTGTGTCAATGTTGTATGTGGCAACAGGTCGCAGAGGATGGATTGCTGTTGGGGGTATTGCTTTTGTAGCTGGATGCTTGATGGCAGTAAAGTTATTCGCACATGTGCAATATCGTGTGGATTCGTGGCTTCATCCATTTGATAATGCGGTTTATAATCGTTTTCCTGGTGGCTCAGCGCAAATTGTATCTGGATTGTTTGGTTTGGCTGCTGGAGGAACAACCGGAACAGGTTTAGGACAAGGTCATCCTTCTATAACACCGCTAGCTAATTCTGATTTTATTTATGCTTCTGTTGGTGAAGAGCTTGGTCTTACTGGGCTTCTAGCCGTATTGGTTTTGTATTTAATTATTATTGCATCCGGAATGATTACTGCAATGAAAATTAAAGATGGCTTTGGAAAATTATTAGCTTCAGGGCTTGTTTTTACTATGGCTTTCCAAGTGTTTACTGTTGTTGGTGGAATTACTTTGGTTATTCCATTAACCGGTTTAACTTTGCCGTATATGGCAGCTGGAGGTTCTTCTTTAGTAGCAAATTATTTGCTTGCATCTTTGCTTATTGTTATTTCTCACGCTGCAAATAAACCTGAACCTGCTCCTGTTTCCGATACTTTCCAATACGCTGCCTTAGCAGCGTTGCGCGAGCGTGAATTGCAAGAGCGAGCTAATACGAATACAAATAATAGTGAATATAACAATACAGATTATGAAAATAATATAGATGCTTCTGCTGTTATTTCCTCTTCAGAAAGAGGTGATAACAATGAATA
Source organism: Gardnerella swidsinskii (assembly GCF_023277705.1). Taxonomy (NCBI): domain Bacteria; kingdom Bacillati; phylum Actinomycetota; class Actinomycetes; order Bifidobacteriales; family Bifidobacteriaceae; genus Gardnerella; species Gardnerella swidsinskii. Next base: position 865,876 of record NZ_CP083176.1, on the reverse strand, counting down.
AAAGTCTTAGAGAACTTTTTACTGCAGTATTGGTACTTTTTGTAATACTTGGTATTTCAAGTACAATTATTACTTCTATTAAAGCGAATGCTCTAAATTCTGATCCTCGAAATCGCAGAGCTTTATACCATGAGTTTGGCGCTCCACGTGGAGCAATACTTACATCAGATGGCACAGTTATAGTGAAATCTGAACCATCTAAAGATGCTTTTGTGTATCAACGTCAGTATTCTAACGGATTAGTATATGCTCCAGTTACTGGATATTTTTCTATTAGCCAGCGTGCAGATAGAGGAATTGAAGCTTCTCGTAATAGTTTATTAAGTGGAGAATCAGATGCTCTGTTCTGGCAAAGATTCCGTTCATTATTTACTGGAGCAACTAATCGCGGAGCTTCTATAGAAACATCAATTGATTCACGTTTGCAAAATCTTGCTTACAATCTTCTTAAAGGCAAAGACGCAGCTTTAGTTGCAATTGAGCCAAAAACCGGAAGAATTCGCGCCATGGTAAGCACTCCAAGTTATGATCCGAATGATCTTGCTCTTCACAATATTAATGAAGTAAATAAATCGTATGAGAGAATAACATCAGATGTGTCAAATCCTATGCTGAATCGTGCTGTTTCTGAGCTTTATGCTCCTGGCTCTACGTTCAAAACTGTTGTTGCAGCAGCAGCATTAGAATCTGGAAAATACAAGCCTGATACGAAAATACCTGCTGGTGCGAGCTATGTTTTGCCTGGAACCAAGACGTCTCTTACAAATGTCACTTACCAAGCGAATGGCGTTGATGGAAAAATATCTTTTGAGGATGCTTTAGCATATTCGTCTAATACTGCTTTTGCTCAATTGGGTAATTCTTTAGGATCTGACGTAATTGTAAAGCAGGCAAGAAAGTTTGGATTCTTCGATTCGCTGCCTATTGATGGTTCTGATTCTACTGGATTCCCAATACGATCCGTGAAATCTACTTTTTCTATTAAGCCAACTCCAGATAGACTAGCTCTGGAATCAATAGGTCAAGGTGATGCTAAGGTTACACCTTTGCAAAACGCTATGATTGCGGCAGCTATTGCAAATAATGGAACATTGATGAAGCCTACTCTTGTTGATTGTGTAAGATCTAGCGATTTGTCAGTATTGTCACAAACTAGACCAACCGTTATGAACCAAGTAATGAGTAGTGACAGTGCATCTAAATTAACTTCTATGATGCAGGCTGTTGTTACAAAAGAAAATCCTAATCTTGCTTTACCTAATATTCATGTTGCGGCTAAAACAGGTACTGCACAGATTGGAATGTATAATCAAGCTGCTAATGGTTGGGTTATTGGATTTGCTCCTGCTGAAAATCCTAGAATAGCTATAGCGGTTATAGTACATAACACAAGTACATTTGGTAGTTACGCGGCAGGACCTATTATGCGACAAGTGATGGAGGAGGCGCTTAAACAATGAAACTCGTTGAAGGACAGTTAGTTCATCATCGTTATAGACTTGATCGCCGCCTTGCTCAAGGCGGTATGGGAGAAGTTTGGAAAGGCTTTGATATTCAACTTGGGCGAATTGTTGCCATTAAGGCGTTACGTACAGATACCGTAAACGTTGAAGCAAAATTACGTCGTCTTCGTGCTGAAGCGCATAATTCAGCAAATTTAGCGCATCCTAATATTGCAGCATTATTTGACTATTATGAGCACGATGGTATTGGATTCCTAATTATGGAATATGTGCCAAGTAAATCATTGGCAGATTTGTATCATAAAGAAAAAATAATTGATCCTACCAAGTTACTTCCTATTCTTATTCAAACAGCTCGAGGACTTTTTGTAGCTCATTCTCATGGCGTAATTCATCGCGATGTAAAACCTGCAAATATTATGGTTTCTGATACTGGCAATGTGAAAATCACAGATTTTGGTGTGTCATATTCCAGTGACCAAGAACAGATCACTCAAGATGGCATGGTAGTTGGAACAGCTCAATATATTTCTCCAGAACAAGCACAAGGTGAACAAGCTACTGCACAATCTGATATTTATTCGTTAGGTGTTGTGGCATATGAAGGTTTGTGCGGACATCGTCCGTTTACTGGAGCAACGCCGGTAGATATTGCTGCTGCACATGTTAATGATCCTGTACCACCTTTGCCAGAAAATGTTGATTTGCAATTACAACAGTTTATTATGTCTATGCTTGCAAAGAATCCAAAAGATCGTCCAAAAGATGCATTAGTTGTGTCGAAAGTATTATCTCGTATTGAGCGCAGACTGCTAGATCAAGAAACAGCCTTCAACAATACAACAGGAGTACTTTCTACAAATTTGCGACAACGAAGATGTATTAAAAGTATGCCGCAAAACCAAGTAAATATTATTAATATTTTTAATACCAATGATCGCAAGGAGCAGCAATGAATACCACAATGCCCACCTCATTAGCGAATGGTCGATACGAATTAGGGGAGCTTATTGGCCGCGGCGGCATGGCGGAAGTGCGTGTTGCTGTTGATAAGCGCTTAGGTCGTACAGTTGCTGTGAAAATCATGCGTTCCGATTTAGCGAACGATGAGATTTTCCTTTCGCGATTCCGCAGGGAAGCGCATGCCATTGCGCAGATGAACAATCCTAATATTGTGAATATTTATGATTCTGGAGAAGAATCTGTTATAGCAGAAAATGGCTTAGAAGAGCGTTTACCGTATCTTGTAATGGAATACATTAAAGGTAAAACATTACGCGATATTCTAAAAATGAATGGAGCTTTAAGTCAGAGAGACGCTGAACAAGTTATGCTTGGCGTGCTCAATGCTTTAGAGTACTCACACAGAATGGGTATTATTCACCGCGATATTAAGCCTGGAAATATTATGATTTCCGAGCAGGGCATGGTGAAGGTAATGGACTTCGGCATTGCTCGTGCTCTTGACGATTCTGCAACAACTATGACACAGTCTCAAGGTGTTGTTGGAACAGCACAATATTTGTCTCCAGAGCAGGCTCGTGGTGAACAAGTAGATATGCGCTCTGATTTGTATTCTGCAGGATGTGTGCTGTATGAAATGCTAACTGGACGTCCTCCTTTTATTGGAGATTCAGCTGTTGCCATCGCATATCAGCATGTTTCAGAAGTGGCGACACCTCTTAGCACACTTGTTCCAGGCATGCCTGCTATGTGGGACAAGATTTGTGCTAAAGCAATGGCAAAAGATAGACAAAATAGATATGCCACAGCATCAGAGTTTAAGAATGACATTCTAGCGTTTATGAACGGTGGAGTGCCTGTTGCAGCAGCGTTTAACCCATTGACTGATTTAGCTAATATGAAGGCGCGTAAACAGGCTGAACAGAATGCTGCAACTATGGCTATGGGCATGACAGATGGTGCTGCAACTCAATCGTTCAATCCTATTACTGGTCAAGTTGAATCTGCAAATATTGCATTTTCTCCTAGCACGCGCGCGTCACAAAGAGCAACAATGCAAGCGCAACGTCGTAAACGAGTAGTAATCGGATCTATAGTTGGAGTATTAGTAACAGTATTAGTTCTTCTGGGTGTGCTGTTTATGCTCAATCGAAGTCGTGCTACTGGAGATGTTGTAGTTCCAACATTTATGGAGACAACAACGCAGGATGCTGCTCGTGAAAAGTTGCGTGCACTTGGTTTGGTTCCAGATATTCGTGAAGATGATCATTCTTCTCAACCTGAGGGAACTTTTACTAAGCAATCACCGCGTGGAGGTGAGCATGTTGCTTCTGGATCCAAGGTGACTGTATGGTTCTCGGTTGGACCACAATCAACTCGCGTGCCAGATGTAAGTGGTAAAACGCAAGAAGCTGCTCGTAAAATGCTTGAGCGTGCTGGGTTTAAGATTGCTAATGTTCGAGTAGAAGATAGTGCAGATATTAAGAAAGATCATGTAACTCGCACAGATCCTGACGCAGATTCGTTTGCTGATAAGGGTACGTTAATTACTTTATATATTGCATCCGGTTTAACTAAAATTCCTGACGGTCTTGTTGGTCAAAGCAAAGACATTGTGGTTAGCCAATTAGAGAATTTTGGTTTTACTACGGATGTAGTTAAGGAAGATTCAGATAATGTGCCTGAAGGTTCTGTAACTCGACTAAATCCGTCGTCTGGTTCCTCTGTTAAACCACACAGCTCTATTACTGTGTATGTTTCTCAAGGTGCTTCGAAAGTTGAAGTTCCTAGTATAGATCTTGGTACTGTTACCTTCAAACAAGCGAAGAAAATACTTGAAGCAAAAGGTTTGAGAGTAGTATCTGATTCAATGGCAAAAGATGACGATATAGTCATGAGCATGTCTGAGGAAGCAGGAAGCAAGGTTGAGAAGGGCAAAGCGATTACATTAGTTACACGTCCAAGCCTTGGTTCTTCATCTGATTCAGACTGATTTAGATTTGTATTAGATTAAGTCTGTAAAAAATAATGTATATGCTGCTTGTTCTACAAGAAAAGTAGAACAAGCAGCATTTTTGTATCTCTAATGTTTGTATCTCTAATAAAATTCGTATATTACTTATAAAAATTGATGCGTGAAAATAGATCTGCATAAATAGACTTATATTAGGTTGCAAAGTATGTGATAAAACGAAAAAATAGCTGTTTAAGATATGTTTGTTTATTTAGACATAGTTTTACAGCAATGCGTTATTTTATGTGTTTCTATAGGCTTTTATTTTATTAATATAAACAAAAGGCGACTGCGCTTCATACGCAATCGCCTTAAATGTTTTTATTTTGTAAGTTTTAAAGCAATCGTAAGAATATTTAAAACTTACTACTTAACCCGTTATCATACAGTTGTTGAGTAATTAGACATCTGCTGAAGGAATGGAATTGTAGATGCGCCCCAAGGGAAAATCCACTGGAATAATGCTAATACAATGAAGAAATAAATCAGAATCGAAAGAATCCAACGAATCGCTGTAATACCTGGTTGTATGCGCAAAAGACCGCCAAAAATGCTTGCATCAGGCTTTTTCTTTAATCCAGAATGAATAGCGCGAAGTTCTGGCCATTGCCAAGCAATTGCTCCTGCTACGAAAATCATCATATACACTAATAAAACAACCACCATAACTGGCACTAGTGAAGAAAGACGAGAAACTAGAGATTGTTGCTCATTGTTAATAAACTTCACTTTTCCTTGCTCATCAATAGTAGAAAGTTCTTTTGGAATGCCATCGCTAATCTTTGCCCAATAAGCGAATTTTGCGTAGCTAATCCAGCGATGAGTTGCAGCAGTATACTTAGGTTCGCACGTTGTAAGAGTAAGCATACGTTTTGTTGGTTTCTCACCAGGATGATCAGGATTTGCATCAATAACTTCACCGTGATCTGGTGTAACAATCTTGTAAGAAGTGTACTTATAGACGAACCAATAATCCTTTGTACGAACTACTATTGCGTCGCCAGGCTTCAGTAAGTCTACATCTCCCAATGGCTGACCATAACCATTTCGGTGACCTGCTACTGCAAAATTACCTATTGCACCAGGCATTTGTGTGGTTGGATAATGACCTAAACCACGCTTGCTTAAGATGTCTGGCGTAATGCCTTCTACAACATTTCGTTCCCACTGATTTCCAAAACGTGGTATGTATAAACGAGCTACAAGGTCTTCAGACTTTGGTTTGCTTAAAGCAGGTGGGTCAGTATTCTGTGGTAAAGCAATCTTCGTTTTATCACCAGTTTTTGGGTTTTGCCAAGATATTGCTTGACGTGCCTCTACTTGAGTGTGCTCAGCCTGCTCTCCAGTCCACCACATTTGCCATGCAATGTACAATGCGCAAATAACTGCAAAAGCTATCAACAGTTCGCCAATAATTCCAGCGGCTTGCCACCAGAAATTCGAGCTGCTACGCTTCGTTTTTCCTTCCTGCATATTAGCAGATTGCATAGTGTGCTACTCCTTTATTGATGTATGAAGACTTTGCAACATATTTTATTTGTTTAGCACTTTAGGAACTGTTGCGTACCTTAATGGTTGCAACAAAGCCGATGCTTCAGGGAATCGCAGATTATTCTTTTTCTCCACTTTCCATCCTAATCCAAACGAACTTACATACTCCTTGTAGGTGTGTATGGCTGGTGAATTGTTTAGAGCATCAACCATGCTATCCATTGGACCAATAGCAGATATTTTATACGGTGGCGAGTACTGATGACCTTGCAACATAAGAACGTTACCAATACAAACAACTGCGGAGTTAAATAATACTCGCTGATCCTGAATAGTTATTGCTTCTGCTCCGCCGCGCCACAAAGCATTTACTACAGCTTCAATATCTTGCTGGTGGATTACGTAATCATTAATGGTTCCGGATGTTCCGGAACCATTAACTGCGCCTTTCCATAGAGGAGAGTCGTTGAGAGTTACAACAATTCCAGGTCCTTCAAGTTTTGGAAGTACGGTACTACTTCCAGTATCAGAAGATTCTTTTCCTTCACTAGTGCTGCTACCAAGCGTTTTATTAAGTAAATTAATTTTAGAATCTAAAGATTTTATATCTTCTCGTAAATTTTTTGTGCGCTGTGAATTTCTTTCAACCATTTGACTCGTATTAGAAGTCACAAAAGCAGAGCGGTTTACGCGCAAGTTAAGAACGAATAAATAGCCGGTAAGAAATACTGCAACGGCAACAGCAAAACTGCTTAACAGCGAGTGTTGAGCACGATGTTTCCCAGTTCTCTTAGCCATATTTTATCTTCATCCTTCACGCGTTCGAGTGTAACCACTATTATAGCGTGTAGCCGATTGATTGGAGAGTTACAGTTATGGCTGATGAAGAATTGCACACGACTGCAGCTGACGACGCTGCAAAGAAGAGCGATACGTCAAATGAGAATACTTATGGCGTTCCTATGGACGAAGTTGAAGCAGTGTTGAATGCTACTGCGGATAAAGCAGCGCTTTCTCCACAGATTCAGCAAATGATGCAGAGACAAGCTGAAAATAGGCGACGTGTCGAAGAAAGCATTAAAGGCACAAAAGCTAATGCTGCATGGTTTGTGCCGCTGTTCTGCACATTAATGGTCGTTGGATTAATTTGGGCTGTTGTTTATTATTTGAACCCTGTGCTTCCAATTCCTGGAATTGGTGCATGGAATTTAGTTATTGCATTAGTAATAGTAATGACTGGATTCATTATGACAATGTGGTGGCGTTAGTCTGTAAAACAAACTGCTTAATATGTTTTAAAAGTAGCTATGCAAATGTTGCGTAGCTACTTTTTATTTTGGTGCTGCTACTGCTCGAATAAGTATATGATTTTTATTGCTATCAGTTGTTGCAATAATTCTTGTATTTCCGCCATCTTGTAGGTTTAATTTTTTGCGTAATGCTTCTACAGGTATTGGAAAGTTACGAGTAACAATATTTGCATGAGTGATATCATCAAAAGTTTGTTTTATTTCGCGTTTATTCATGCTGCATATATTTTCAATTTTCCATATTTTTCCTGGAAATTCTGAGTAGTATTCTTCCGATACGTAAACATGACTATTCGCACTGATTTGTTGTATATTGTATTGAGTTTCTAACAATGAAAAACAGCCAGCTTTCATGATTGCTGCATTTGGCTCATAAACGTATTGCGACCATTCTTGCCAGTTATTTATATCTAAATTTTCATATTTTTTATTATTTTCTTCTTTATTATTTAAAACATTTGATTCAGGCTGTATTGATACCTGATTTGTTGAAGTATTGTAAGTTGCTTGTACAACAGTTATCTGATCATCGTTTGCGCAATATACTGGTACTTTTGTGTGCTGAGAGTTGCTGAGTATTATCAATAGTTCCTTGCACTCGTTACTATGTGCGACTATATGTACGGCTTCTACATTGCCACTAAAATCGCTAACTGTTTTGTGCCAATCAAGCATTGGAGAAAGTTTAATAATCACTATTTCTGCTTTAGTGAGCAATTGATTTTTAAGATCTAATACGTTTGGAGTGCAATCTTCAATAGCGTATGTGCGAGATCCTTGTTTGTTACGACGAGCTGGATCGACGTATATTATCGTTGACTTAGGAATATTTTTGAGTGCATCAAGACTATTGTTGTTGTAGCATTTTACGTTTGTAATACCAAGTGCATTCATATTGTGATGTGCAATGCTAGAAAGTTCGTTTTGCTGTTCAATGCAAATAGCAGAATCGAAAACTTCAGACATTATTGTGCAATCAACGCCAAAGCCGCCAGTAAGATCCACAAGTGTGCTACTAAAATTTTCTGAATTTAATTTGTTGAGTAATTCTTTTGCAACATTTGCCTTGTATTGTGCTGTTGATTGAGAAGAACACTGTTCCATAGAAATGTGCGCAGGGTATATAACTTCGTTGCATGAAGCCCATTTTGGCAGTTTTTGTTGCGCGATCTGCCTACCTGCTATTTGGTTAATTGCAAAAGGTATGTCGATATTTGCGTTGCGTGGTGCTTTAAGAGCAGCTTTGCTTGGTGACAATTGTGCGTTTTCTTTAATAAAAGTGAGTGTAGAAGCGTTTGCTGGTTCGATTGTTTTTGGAACTTGAAGTGTAGGCATGAATCTCATTCCTTGTTGAGGTGTAGAAAATTTTAGAGCAAGTAAAGGTTAGAATTATGTAGTCGATAGTTTAGTCCACAAAAAACTTAAATTGTGGATAACTCTTATACACTTGTGCACAGGTTCAAAAAAGGCAAGTTATCAACGTTTGTGATTAACTATGTGGATAACTTATATAGTTGTCACCAATTTAGGCACAACTTATACACAATCCTGTGCACATTGGTGGAAAACTACACACGTGTAATTTAACAAATTATGCCTTCAAACAAAACATTGCACAAGCAGTGAGAATAGCAAATAGTGATACAAAATATACTAAGAAACGCGTATTAAACGAAGCTTTTTTAAGTAGCGGATTTTGTACGCCGAGCAATGCTGCAATTGCGGTACCAGAAACTAAGCCTCCAACGTGTGCTTGCCAAGCGATATTAGGCACAATGACTGGCATAGCGAGAGTAATAGCAATCCAAATAATTGTTCCTCGCATGTTTTCTCCTAGTCGCCATTGCGCTACGAGAAGTGCGCCTATAAGCCCCATAATAGCTCCCGAAGCACCGTATGAAGCGACGAACCAATTATTAGTGAGTTTGCACCATACAATATCAGCTACGCTTCCACCAAAGCCGGATATTAAATATAATCCAAAAAACTTCCATTTACCGAAGAATCGTTCTAATTCAACTCCGAGCGACCAAAGACATAGCATATTGAAGAAAATATGGGTTAAATTTGGTGCGTGAACAAACATTGATGTGAACCAAGTCCAAGGTGTTTGTAACGCAGTAATTGGAAGAAACGCAGTATAGCTTATTAGAGTCGAATAATAATTTGGATATGCAAAGTTTAGTACCATTTCCAATATCCAAATAAAAATGCATGAATATACTAAAATGGCTGTGGTTGTGTTAAAACGAAGTCTTATATTATTTAAAATATTTTTAATATCAAAGTTGTGCATATGCTTATGATATCGGTTTTACTTCACAAATTTAATCAATAACATTATTTAAAAAAGATGCAACTCTGAAGAAAAGCAACTATGATAGTTATTACGCGACAAAAAGCGGTATAGATTGTTGACTTGGACGAGCAGGTCAGCTTAACCGGAAAGGAGCCATCATGGAGAACAGATCCTCTGGCGGTTGGAAGTTCTTTGCACTGCTCTTCGGAGCACTGCTCGCAGGTATTGCTGCGTTGTATGTGTACAAGCAGCATAATCCTGATTATGACCCTTGGGAGGAACCATGGGAGAACAGTTCTTCGCCAATTGACCTAGGGTTAGAAAAAGAAGAGAAAGAAGCTAACGATACTCCTGCCGCTGAGGCATAAGTGACATTTGCTTTATACAGTCCAAAATAAAGGCGATTGCGTATATTCGTAGTCGCCTTTATTTGTAATTACTAAAGAATTGTTGCAAACAAAAGCGTTTGTCTTACATGCAATTTAACTAAAATCTACACAAAAAGGCGGAAACTGATTAACAGCCTCCGCCTTTTATTTTCTATGTATTGCTATTGGAGAATACTCAATTACTCAGCAACAGGTGTTGGAAGAGCACCAGTGTGCCAAATGCGATCGAGGTAATCTTCGATAGAGCGGTCAGAAGAGAAGTAACCAGAGTTGGCTACGTTCAAGACTGCCATGCGAGCCCACTTCATTGGATCGCGGTAAGTTTCCTCAATCTGAGCCTGAATATCCATATAAGAGCTGAAGTCAGCCATTGCCATGAAGTAATCATGGGTAAGCCAATCGTTAACGAGTGGCTCATACACGCTCTTGTCGCTGTTGGAGAAGGTGCCGTCAGCAACCATATCCACAGCAGTCTTCAAGCGAGGATCAGATTCATAGTACTTACGGGAGCCGCCGTGATCATAGCCTTCAGCGTAGAGCTTCTCAACCTCGTCAACGGTCATGCCGAAGAGGAAGAAGTTCTCAGCACCAACGCGCTCGCGAATCTCAACATTTGCACCATCGAGAGTACCAACAGTCAAAGCACCGTTCAAAGCGAACTTCATGTTACCAGTGCCAGAAGCTTCCTTACCAGCTTGAGAAATCTGCTCATCCAAATCGGTTGCAGGAATCAAGTTCATAGCAAGTTCAATGTTGTAGTTTGGTGGGAAGAACACTGCGAGCTTGCCCTTGCAAGCTGGGTCGTTGTTCACAACGCGAGCAACATTGTTGATGAGCTGAATCGTAAGCTTTGCCATAGCATAGCCTGGAGCAGACTTAGCGCCGAAGAACACGGTGCGTGGAAGCATCTTGTCTACGTCGATTGTGCCATTCTTGATTCCAGCGTATGTGGAGATAACCTGGAGGATCTTCATGGACTGGCGCTTGTACTCGTGCAAACGCTTAACAATGGTGTTGAACATTGTGTCTGGGTTGATCTCAAAGCCATACTTCTGCTTTGCGAAATCAACGAAGGCAAGCTTGTTCTGCTTCTTAACTTCAGCAAACTTCTTAACGAACGCCTTGTCGTCAGCCAATGGCTTCAAGCCTTCGAGAAGCTCCAAATTACCCTGCCATGCGTCTGTGCCCAAGCCCTCAGTAATAAGAGCAGACATGCGTGGGTTGCTCAAGCGCACGAAACGACGAGGAGTTACGCCGTTAGTAACGTTCTTGAACTTATCTGGGTAAACGCTGGAGAAGTCCTTCAAAGTGACATCCTTCAACAACTCAGAGTGAAGTTCAGCAACACCGTTAACGTAAGAACCGCCGTAGGTAGCCAAGTAAGCCATGCGAACTACAGCACCTTCGCCATTTTCGTCAGCGTCGGTAGCGATGCGCATGCGCTCAACCTGATCCTCAGCAACGCCCTTACCGCGAAGCTCGTTGCGGAACTGCTCGCTAATGCCCTGAATGATTTCAAGGTGGCGTGGCAACAGTTCGCCAATAAGCTTGGCTGGCCAAACTTCCAAAGCTTCTGGAAGCAAGGTGTGGCAAGTGTAGTTGAAGGTCTTGGTGGTGATACCCCAAGCGGTGTTCCAATCGTAGCCGTACTCGTCCATAAGAACGCGCATAAGCTCTGGAATGCCGATAACTGGGTGAGTGTCGTTCAACTGGAAGTTAATCTTGCTTGGGAAGGTAGTGAGATCCGGCTTATCCTGACCTGGGTAGAATACGCGGATTGCATCATGAATAGAAGCAGCTACGAAGAAGTACTGCTGCTCAAGACGCAAAGCCTTACCTTCTGGAGTGGAATCTTCTGGGTAAAGAATCTTAGAAATGTTTTCTGCTGCAACCTGTGGCTTTACAGCATCCAAGTACTCGGACTTGTTGAAGGTGAGCAAATCAAACTCATCGTAAGACTTAGCGGTCCACAAACGAAGAGTATTTACGCGACCAGAATTATAACCTGGAACCATGTAGTCAACTGGTACTGCGCGAACAGACCAAGCTGGCTTCCAAACGCGCTTGCCGTTTTCCTCTACAACTTCACCACCGAAGTTGACGCGCTGGTCACGACCATAATCAATGTGACCCCATGGCTCTTCGTTGCTAAGCCAGTAATCAGGGGTTTCAACCTGCTTACCTTCTTCATCAAAGCGCTGCTTGAAGATGCCGTAACGATACTGGATGCCGTAGCCAAATGCTGGAACGCCAATAGAGGCGAGTGAATCGATGAAGCAGGCTGCGAGACGACCCAAACCGCCGTTACCTAAACCTGGTTCATACTCGGCATCGATAACAGCTTTTGGATCGAAGCCAAGCTTAGTAACAGCCTTATTGAATTGGTCAGTAAGACCAGCGTTCAACAAAGCGTTCTCAAGCTGCTTACCCATCAAGAACTCTGCGCTCAAATAGCCCACAGCCTTGGTGTTGCCATTAACCATGTCATGCTGAGTCTGCATCCAAGAGTCCATCAAGTGACGACGAACTGCGGTAGCAGCGGCAACATACACATCTGCCGTAGTGGCCTGCTCTGGCGTTACACCCTGGGTGTACTTGAGGTGCTCTTGAAGTTCTTTGGCAAATGCCGTCGCAGTAGTTTTGGCTTTCGGCGCGACGTGTTTAGTCATATTTGACTCCTTGTGCCGTTTGATATATTTCCTAAAAGTGTGCAGCCTAAAACTTTGTGTTTAGGCAATTAAACCATCACCATTTTGCAGATAACTTTTGAAGATAACTACAAGAGGCATGTGAATGCACACAATAACCCCAAGAATACCACAACCTAATCCCTTTAAATATTTGTATATAACGTCTTAATACAAATATATTGCTGAAAGTAGGTTGTTTAGAAGATAATAAAAATATGTCAGTAATACTTGAACGAGATATAAAACGAGGACAATGTGCTTGGCAATTCTGGTGTGAATCTGCTATTAAAGCACTTGGCAATGGCATAGAAGCCATGCAAATAAATAGTAATATTTTAAATATCTCTTTAAACGACGAAGCTTTAGCGGTTAGATATTCGCTATATCTTCTTGAGAATAAAGTGCCTGGGTGCGCAGTAGAAGTAAGGGTTGCGCCTTTTGGTGCAGTAAAAATTTTGGAAGGACCAGCTTCGGATCCGCATAATCTCACACCGCCAGATGTTATTGAACTTGAGCCTAAAGTATGGCTTAGATTAGCGAGTGGTGTTACTAAATGGCATCAGGAACAGGACTTTGGCAACATAAGTGCAATTGGCGAGCGTGATGATTTAAGCGATATTTTGCCGCTGTAAGTTGACTTTATTGTAGCTTAATTGCGTATTTACAGCGTGTATTTACAAATATCCTGGGCAAACAGTATTTCGAATGCCCAGGATACGTAAATAAAATAATTTTAATAAATTTAATTTTTAATTGTCGTGTTTGTGTATGAAGTTTGGAATTGGCATAGGGATATGATGATGCGCTGGCGTGTGCGCTCCCGAGTTTGTAGAAGAGTTTTCGCTGCTAACGGCTTTTGCAGCTGCTTCCGCAGCCCACTTGGCATACTCGTCTAAATCATCTTCGTTTGAAGCATCAACGACATCATTTTCTTGATCTGTGTCATTCTCTTCTGGAAGATATGTATCTTCCTCATAGCTTTCGCTCGACGCAAATGGATCGAAGGATCCTTGTCCGGGTTCGCTGGAATTAAGTTCCTTAGCAAGCTCGTCATAATCCGTATCGGTCGTCAGGTATTTGAGCTTACGGGCAATTTTCTGTTGCTTTGCCTTCTGTCGTCCGCGGCCCATCTGACCCCCTCTAAAAATTAAGTAACAATCAGTTCATCACACAAGAGCGTACCACTTAACCGCAACCGAGTATATTGTCTGTGTAAACTTTTACCATAAAAGCCATATTTTCAGCGTAAAAATACGCACAATTAAGGAGCCTAAAATGCCGGAAGAAGCACAGGTTACAGCTGCTGGTAATGAGATGAGCGCAAGCTTCCTTGCAGCGCGTAAACGTTCAGATGCAACGCTTGAAAAGTTACAAGCTAGCCCTTCGTCTTTTACTATGCTTACTGGAGATCGCCCAACTGGTCGTTTGCATTTAGGACATTATTTTGGATCTATTCGTGAGCGTGTTGCAATGCAGCAGCGCGGAGTAAAAACCAATATTATTATTGCAGATTATCAAGTAATTACTGATCGTGACACCACTGAGCATATTGAAGATAATGTTTTGAATTTAGTGCTGGATTATATGGCTGCCGGAATTGATCCTGAAAAAACAATGATATTTACTCATTCCGCAGTTCCTGCAGCAAATCAGCTTATGTTGCCTTTCCTTTCGCTTGTTACAGAAGCAGAATTACACAGGAATCCTACTGTAAAGTCGGAAATGGAATCATCTGGACATGCTTTAACCGGATTGCTTCTTACGTACCCAGTGCACCAAGCTTGCGATATTTTGTTCTGCAAAGCTAATGTTGTGCCGATTGGTAAAGATAATTTGCCGCACGTTGAAATCACTCGTACAATTGCGCGTCGTTTTAATGAGAGATACGCAAAAAAGAATCCAGTGTTCCCAGAGCCAGCAGCAATTTTGTCTGATGCTCCTGAAATTCCAGGATTGGACGGACGAAAGATGAGCAAATCTTACGGTAACTCGATTATGCTCGGGGCTACTGCCGAAGAAACTGCCAAATTAATTAAGAAGAGTCCAACTGATTCTGAGAGGATGATTACTTTTGATCCAGTAACTCGTCCGCAAGTTTCTGCACTTCTTACTACTGCAGGTTTAGTTACAGGTAGGGATCCTAAAGAGATTGCTGAAGAAATTGGTAACGCTGGTGCTGGCGCGTTGAAAGCTTACGTAATTGAAAATGTAAATAATTTCTTGGCACCTCACCGTGAGCGTCGTGCAGAACTTGCAAAAGATATGGATACTGTTCGAGACATTTTGCATGATGGCAATAAGCGTGCAAATGCTATTGCAGAAGAAACGCTTTCCCAAGTGCGAGATGCTATGGGAATGAAGTATTAATTAAATTTCAATAAGTAAATTAATAAAAAATAAAGCCGCTCGCAAGAAAACTTGTAAGCGGCTTTTTGTTAAAAATTAACGAACTGAAACTTAGAACATCACACGTCGTAACGCCAGCTTTTATCTGTAATAACGCGTGCTACAGCAAGACCAATAGGTAAGCAAATAATTACCATGAAAGCGCGGAAAGTCCAGTCTAACGCTGGAAGCGTGTGAAATTGACCAAGATAAAACATTGCGCGATACATATAAAGTCCAGGAACCATAATTACGATAGATGGAACCGTAAGACCTATTCGTGGATAACCCAAATATTGAGGCGCTAATCCGTGACGAACGATAGTTCTCCAAGCAGAAGCTAGCAAACCTGCCAATAAAGCACCGCTGAAAGCTGCAATTTCGGCAGCAACTCCAAAATCTGTCATAGTTAAACGCAATGTGTCAGTAATAGCGCCAATAACGCCAGCAACTAAGCACATTCGTTGTGGAGAATTAAATAGAACTGAGAAGCCCCATACTCCGGCAAAAGCTGTAATAAGTCGAAGAACTGCGTTAAGCCAAGGATTTAATCCGAGAGGAGGGAAGCCTTGAGGATTGAGATGTACAAGGCTTGCAACTGTCCATCCCGCAAGAGTTCCCATCAAAATAATAGCCATTGTGTAACAAAGTCGTTGAATTCCTGAAGGGAAATCAATTTTTGCAATATCTAAACCGCCTGTAATAAGAGGGAATCCAGGAATAACAAACAACACTGAGCCAATATATGCAGTTGTATGATTGAGCGCGCTAGGGTCAAAGAAGCCAATAAGACGTAAAGCCCCAATGCATGATAGTGCACCTATTGCAACAGCTACGAATGTAACTACAAACTGGTTTAGATGCTTCATAAACATTCTGCGACGAATATAGTGACCGATTCCTGCTCCAATAAAAGCACCAATCATGTCGTAAATGCCGCCGCCAAGCAAGAACGCAAAGGATGCGCAAGCAACTGCCGAAGCAAGACCAGCAAACCACGGTTTGTATAGCGGTTTCCTATTTTTAATCAAATCAAGACGGTCATGTACTTCTCTAACCGTAAGAGGATGATTATTTTTAGGCTCGCCATTACTACTGGATGTGTTTACGTGTGAAAAATGTTCAGCATAAGCACTTTCTGGCTGTAATGCAAAAATGCCGCGTGGTTTTTCTTTTTTTATAGCTTCTTGCAACGCTTTCTTTTTTGCAATTTTAGTAGCATTTTCTTCAGACTGCTTAGCTGTTTGTACAATGGTATGTTCGTCGTCGCTCGCTTGCAATGTGTCAACTAATTCCTTAGAAACAGCAGCTTTAGAGTGATATAAAGAATCGTTTCCAAGCTTGACGTTAAACCAATCTGCAAAATGTTCTAGAAGCCAAATGCGCTCAGTGTTAACACCTGTGGTTGGAAGATCTACAACTTCAGTAATTCGCTCATGCTTATCAGTACAAGTTGCTTCAATATCTGTGAGATTCACGTCCGCGCGCACATGTACACCCATTGGTTCGCCGATTCTGTGCATAAGCTCGCGAACTCGGTAGCTTCCTGTGCCTGCTCCTAAGCCGAGCGCACCGACGCGAATAATAATACTCGATTTTGCAGCAATTCCTGCTTGTGTAACTGGCTTATCCCAATCTCGCTCAACATCGTCCATATCGAGTGGAATAGCATGAGTATGAAAACGCCCAGAAGGTTTTCCGACTATATGACCAGTCGAAAGAATTTCAGGCTTATCGCAATCGCAGTTGTTGATGCTGTTGTCGTATTCATTATTCTCAATATTATTCTCTGCTGTACTCACAATTTTTTAGTATACGCAACCCCGTTGCCGAGTTATATTTTGTTGATAAATCAGCATTCTTTACTACGTCCGGTGGTAGTTTCACAATTAACTTGGTATCTCGCTGGAAACAAGGCTGTGGGCTTGCAACTTCTGACCTACATAACCGCGGAGGAGCTGCGGAAGTCAGACGACCAAGCAACCTTAGTCTGGCGTAAGGAGGTCTGATGGCAACAGAAAATCAGCAGGTTACTCCGGCAGACGCAACTATTGTTACGTCTGGTTTAGGGCGAAAAGGCCCAGAGGAGCGTGACCTTCCAGCATCACTTAAGCAAGACATGGATTTGTGCTTGCATATTCTTCGCGATGTTCTTGGCGAATTCGATGAAAAATTATTAGCAGTATTCGACGATGTGCGTTTGAATGCTGTAGAAGCTAGTGCGGCTCATTTTGCGCAAATGGTAGACGCAAAAGTAACTGCAGATGATGGCTTAAGTAAAGCTGTTAGCAGGCTCAACGGAATGAATTTGCACGATACGCAGCTTTTAGCTCGTGCTTTCGCAACATATTTCCACTTGGCAAATTTGTGCGAGGAAAATTATCGTGTTTCTGTACTTCATCAGCGTGAATGTGAAGTTGAAGATTCATTGCCTGTTGATCCAGTTAACGAACTAACTTGTGCTTATCACAAGTTGCTCACTGAAATGAGCCCTGCTGAAGCGAAAGAATTGCTTGCAAAGCTTGAGTTTCATCCTGTATTTACCGCGCACCCAACCGAAGCTCGTCGTAAAGCCGTTGCAGGTAAGATTCGCAGAATTTCGCAATTATTAAGCGAACATCATCGTTTAGGTGGATCTGATAAGCGCGAAAATTATCGTCGTCTCTATAACGAAATTGATGCGCTTCTTCGTACTTCTCCGATTGCTTTAAAGAAGCCGACTCCGGTTGAAGAAGCGGATACTATTCTTGACATTTTTGACGCCACTTTGTTTGACACGATTCCAGTCGTGTATCGTCGATTTGACGATTGGCTGCTTGGTAAGAAGGCTGGATTAGTTCCTCCGCGTTGCCCTGCATTCTTCCATCCAGGAAGCTGGATTGGTTCAGATCGAGATGGCAATCCTAATGTGACAGCTAAAGTGAGCCGTCAAGTCGCTCGAAAGTTTAGCGATCACGTGCTTGCAGCTTTGGAGAATCGCACGCGCGAAGTTGGCAAGTGCTTAACTATGGAAACTCGCACAACTCCTCCAAGCGTGGAGTTGCTTGAATTATGGAATCGTCAGCGCGAAATGAGCGAACAGCTTACAGAAAACGCTTCAGACGTTTCTAATAGTGAGCCACATCGTGCAGTAATGTTGGTAATGGCTGACCGTTTGCATCGCACTATTAGCCGCGATACGGATTTGATGTATCATTCTTGCGAAGATTTCATTGAGGATTTGCAAATTGTGCAACGCTCTTTGGCAGAAGGCGGAGATCCTCGTGCTGCATATGGTCCTTTGCAGGATTTGATTTGGCAAGCGCAAACCTTTGGATTCCACATGGTTGAAATGGAATTCCGTCAGCATTCTCTCGTGCATTCTCGCGCTTTGGAAGATATTCGCGAACATGGATTGCATGGCGAACGCGGTCCGCTTCAGCCAATGACTCGTGAAGTACTCGATACGTTCCGCGCTTTAGGAGCAATTCAAAAGCGCAACGGTATGCGCGCTGCTCGACGTTATATTATTTCCTTCGCAAAATCTGCTCAGCATGTACGTGACGTATTTGAGCTAAATCGTCTTGCTTTCGCTCACCCACAGGATGCGCCAACAATCGACGTCATTCCGCTGTTTGAGCAGTTGGAAGATTTGCAAAACTCTGTAAATGTGCTTGAGGAGATTATTAAAATTCCTGAAGTGCAAGCTCGTCTTAAGGCTACTGGCCGCAAGATGGAAGTTATGCTTGGCTACTCGGATTCTTCCAAGGATGCTGGTCCTACTTCCGCAACGCTTGCTTTGCATTCTGCTCAGGAGCGCATTGCTAAGTGGGCTAAGAAGCACGATATTGATTTGACACTGTTCCACGGCCGCGGCGGTGCTGTTGGTCGCGGTGGCGGTCCTGCAAACCGTGCAGTGCTTGCTCAGCCAGTTGGTTCCGTCAACTGCCGCTTCAAGCTTACTGAGCAGGGCGAAGTTATTTTCGCACGATATGGCAATCCAATTCTTGCTATTCGTCACGTTGAATCCGTTGCTTCTGCAACTTTGCTTCAGTCTTCGCCAAGTGTTGAGAAAACTAACACTGATATGACGAAGAAGTATGCGGATATGGCTGCAAAACTTGATGTTGCAGCTCATGAGCGTTTCCTTGATTTGCTGCAAACGGATGACTTTACTCCATGGTTCTCTACGGTTACGCCGCTTAGTGAGATTGGTTTGCTTCCAATCGGTTCTCGCCCAGCTAAGCGCGGTTTGGGTGCGAAGTCGTTGGATGATTTGCGCACAATCCCGTGGGTGTTCTCCTGGGCTCAGGCTCGCATTAACTTAGCAGCATGGTACGGATTGGGTACTGCTTGCGAAAAGTTTGGCGATTTGGAAACTTTGCGTCGCGCTTACGAAGAGTGGCCGCTGTTTAGTACTTTTATTGACAATATTGAGATGTCTTTGGCTAAAACGGATGAGCGTATTGCTCGCATGTACTTAAGCCTTGGAGATCGCGAAGATTTGAGTGATAAAGTACTTTCAGAAATGCAGCTTACTCGCAAGTGGGTTTTGCAAATTGTTGACGACAAGTGGCCTTTGCAACATCGTCACGTGCTCGGTCAGGCAATCCGCGTGCGCTCGCCTTATGTTGACGCGCTGTCTGTAATCCAGTCGCTTGCATTGCACAAGCTTCGCAACAAGGTAGACAAAGAAGAGCTTAGCGAAAGCCAACAGGCAGAGTTCATCTACCTTATTCTTTGCACTGTTTCTGGTGTTGCTGCAGGCTTGCAGAATACTGGATGATTTTATAAGTTTATGTGATTAAGAAAAGCCTTCGTACTGCTTTATTAGCTGTGCGTTGGCTTTTCTTTTTATAATCATATTTTATAAATTTTGTTAGCTTTTATAGCATATTTTCTATTTAACACAGTAACGATAGAATATGTTTTATAAGTCGAAGTGTTTTTCAAAATTTGTTGATAGCTTGTATTTGTCATCTTTGCGCAAGCGCATCAATACAAGGAGGTAATAATGCACGAGACAGTCAAAGAAGATTTTTTAAAAGAAGATTCACTTTTGGCTACAGCTGTGTGGAGCGCGATGCTAGCTGGTAATCGTAAGTTTGCAGAAGGCTCATTAAATTGCCATGGACTTAGTGAAGAAACGAGATTATCTCTTATTGAAGGTCAGCATCCTGGAGCTGTTGTTCTTTCCTGTGCTGACTCGCGCGTGGCTCCAGAATTTGTGTTTGGTGCTGGTTTAGGTGATATTTTTTCTGTCCGCACTGCAGGCGAAGTGCTTGATGATGCTGTAATTGCATCTTTAGAATACGCTGTAAGCGATTTGGGAGTAAAAGTGCTTGTTGTTCTTGGACACGAGCATTGCGGTGCTGTACAAGCCGTTTTGCCGAATGTGCAAAAGCTGGTTTCTAAATACGGCGAAGATGAAACAAGCGAAATAATTGAGTCTAGCGGGTCAATATTGCTTCGTTCTTTAGGGCCGGCTGCGCTCGCAGGTATTGAAGAAGACTTGAGCACGGACGATATTGAGCGCATTCACGTGTCTAATATGTTGGCTGAAATTTGCGATAAATCTCAAATTATTCGTGAAGCCGCTTTTAACGATAACCTTATGCTAGTTGGCGCTAGGTATAGAATGAGTGATGGTTTAGTAGAGGTTCTTTCATGCTAAGTAGCATGTAGTCGCATTTTTAACAGAATTATTAATACGTTGTTAGGTTACAGATATGAATCAATCATCTAAAGATACGCTTGATGCAAATTCTGCAAATTCTGCAAATTCTGCAAATTCCGCTAATTCTGCGAACTATCTTTTCTTGCTTGTCGGAGCTCCTTTAGTAGCTTTTATTATTGCAGCTGCTCCTGCTTTACAAGGGCAACATCCTTGGTTTCTCGTTGATACAACAATTCGAGGTGTTTCCGGATTGTTGCTACAAGCTATACCTTTTACGCTCATAGGTGTGCTTGTTTCTGCTGCAGTAGAAACTTGGGTAACTGCTGATTTTATTGAGAAACATGTTCCAAAATCTACAGCAAATGGTTTCTTGGCTGCCATATTAGCCGGCGTCTGTATGCCGGTTTGTGATTGTGTAGTCGTTCCAACGTTTTCTCGTTTAGTTGCAAGAAAACTACCATTGCCGTGCGCCATAACTTTTCTATGTGCAGTTCCTGTTGTAAATCCAGTATCTGTATTGGCAACATTTTATGCGTTTTCTGACGCTCCAGCTGTTGCTATTATGCGTATTGCTCTAGGTGTTGGTATTGCATTATTAGTTGGATTAAGTTTTGTTATATTCCCTTCGAAAACCAATATTTTGCGTAAGAAAATTTTAGTAGAAAGCGAATCTTCTTTACATTGTTCTTGCGAATTGAATAACGAAAGTGATCTCACAAAAAGTAATATTGAAAAGCATAGTATTTCTGCGCAAATTCGCAAATATGTGCAGCATATACATCAGGATTTAATAAAATTAATTCCAATTATTGTATGTGGAACTATAGTTGCTTCTGTAATTCGCGCATGGCTCGGAGCTGATCCTGCTTCTCGCGTGCAAGTGAGTAATGTTTTCATTGCTATTCCTGTAATGATGGCTATTGCGTACGCAAGCTCTCTATGCTCCAGCTCAGATGCTGTAATTGCAAGAAGTTTAGCAACATCATTGCCTATGTCGTCGGTGCTAGTATTTCTGCTGTTTGGTCCTATGCTTGATTTAAAGAATACGCTTATGCTCGTTGAGGATTGCCGTGGTAAATTTGTGTGGCGCTTAACATTAACTATTGCTTTTGCGTGCTTCCTAGCGTCATTATTAGCTCACTGGGCTTGGGGGTTCATCGCATGAAAAAGCAAAAATGTGTTGAGCATAATGCTTGTAAAAAAATCACTTTAGCTCAATTGGTAGAAGCTATTTTATTGCTATTTTTTGCAGTCATAATTGCGGAAGTTACTTTAAGCGGTAGATATACGCTTTTTACTACGCCTAGAGCATATTATTATTTGTTAATTACTGCTATTTTGCTATTTATTTTGTCTATATGTGCTGCGATTGGATGGTTTTCTGTTTCTTCGCGCGATGTTTGGCGTATGTTTGTAGCTTTCGTTGTTCCTGCGCTACTTATTATTGTTCCTTTGCGTTACGCTCAAAATATTAGTGTAGATGGATTCGACCAGTATGCTGGCGGTCGTGCTATTGCTATTCGTAGCCAAAATTATCCTTTGCCAGGATTGTATGAAAAATCTCATGAGATAACAGTTGATGATGATGATTTCGGCTCCTGGTATGACGAAATCGATCATAATGCTGCAAAATATGATGGATACGCGATTACTCTTACAGGTTTTGTCAGCAGAGATTCTACGTTGAATGCAAATCAATTTAGGGTATCTCGTCAGCTTATGTCATGCTGTATTCTCGACATGTCTCCGTTTGGATTAGTTGCCGAAAAATCAAATATTGGCGAAATTCAAGATCATGAATGGGTGCGTGTTCGTGCACGCGTTTCTAGAGGCAATATTGGCATTCCTGGATATCAGCATCCTGGAGTTGTGCTGCACGTTATATCAATGCAAACAGCTCAAGCTCCAACTGGATATTTTTATCGCCCATAAATAATTTATCTTCGTTAATGGTGATAATTATTTTAGAATTGTTGATATCGCATAGAAGTAAACTAAGATAACAAGTATGGCGATTGGTTTTAATATTCTACTCATTATGATTTTTTTGCTATTTGGTTCCGTATTTGCGGCAACCGAATTAGCTTTAGTGAGCTTGAGAAGTTCGCAAATTGATCGCATGGAATTGCAGGATGCGCGTGGTGCTAGAGTTGCAAAAATTGCCCGCGATCCTAACACTTTTCTATCTGCTCTACAAATTGGAGTAACTCTTTCTGGCTTTCTTTCTGCATCGTTTGGTGAGTCTGCTTTAGCTCCGTATGTTGTGCCGGTTGTATGTTCATGGGGTGTTTCTTCGCACGTTGCTGGTCCACTTACAACAATCTTTCTAACTCTTGTTATTTCTTACTGTTCTATTGTTATTTCTGAATTAGTTCCAAAACGTATTGCTATGCAGCGTGCTGAGCAGATTGCGCGAGCGGTTGTGCCGGCGGTTGATGTTTTCTCAAAGATTTGCAAGCCTTTAATTTGGCTTATTGGAAAGAATACTAACGGTTTTGTGCGCATTCTTGGCTTTGATCCTAATGAGAAGGAAAGCGAAGTTTCTGACGAAGAATTGCGTGTTCTTGTCAATAGCAATAAACGTTTAAGTCAGGATGAGCGTACTATTTTGGATGATGTGTTTGATGCGTCTGAAACTATTGTTGCTGAAGTAATGCGTCCTCGTGCTGATGTTGAGTTTTTGGATGGTTCATTGAGCCTTGAAGAAGCTGCCGCGAAAATTCGTGAGCTTCCGTATTCTCGCTACCCTGTTATTGGCAAAGATTTTGATGATGTTATAGGTTTTGTGCATGTTCGTGATTTGCTAGATGTGCGTGATCCAAATGCAAAAACTGTTGCAGATGTAACTCGCGAAGGAATTAGTCTTCCTGGAACTTCCAAACTATTGCCGAGCCTGGAACTTCTTCGTAAACGTGGTATTCATTTGGCTGTTGTCATCGATGAATATGGTGGAACTGACGGTATTGTTACGCTTGAGGACATGACAGAAGAGCTAGTTGGAGATATTCGCGATGAATATGATTTGCCTGGTGAAACTGAGCAAAATAATGTGAATAAAACAACTGCTTTTGTAAATGGTGTTGCAAAAATTGATGGCGGTATGACCATTGAAGATTTTGCTGACATTACCGGCATTGAGCTTGAGGACGGTCCGTATGAGACTGTTGCAGGCTACTTTTTAGCGCATACTGGTTCAATGGGAAGTGTTGGAGCTGTTTTGCATGATGCGGATGGTTACGATATGACTGTGACTGCGGTTGATGGTAGGCGTATTGCGACGATTGAAGTGCGTCGCCGCGCGTAGTTTAAGCCATAGCAGTAGAATAATAACGGTATTAACAAACCTAAGGAAGGATAGAACATGGCTTTGTTGCATATTTTGCCAGGTCTCGACGAAGCGGCCAGTGAAAAGGCTGTTGCCATTTTACAGAATCGTTTAAGCCACGAGCAGGAAGCTGCTTTGGTGCTCAAGCATGCGCATTGGAATGTTACTGGTCCAGATTTTATTGCAGTGCACGAAATGCTTGATCCACAGGTTGCTGAAGTTTTGGCGCAGGCGGATGAAACTGCTGAGCGAATTGCAACTTTGGGTGGCTCTCCACTTGGCCGCGCAGACGATGTTGTTGCAGCTCGCACATGGAAGCGTTTTGCTTTGACTGGTCGCAAGTCTACAAAGGAGTATTTGCAAGCACTTATTGAGTACTATAACGATATGATTGCAGACGATCGCAAGGCTATCGCGGAACTTGATGAGCTTGATTTAGTTAGCTCAAATATTATTCAAGATCATGTTCAACAGTTGGAAAAGTTCCAGTGGTTCATGCGTAGCCATCTTGATTAATTATTCTCTGTTTAATTTTTTTGATTCAAACCGCAACACGCTGTTTTCTTTTTATGGCGTGTTGCGGTTTGACATTTTCTGTGTCTGTGCTAATGTAACTACTTGTATGTTTTAGGCATACGAGTTGGGCCCGTAGCTCAGGTGGTTAGAGCGCATCCCTGATAAGGATGAGGTCGGAGGTTCAAGTCCTCCCGGGCCCACGATAGAATGACATCATTCTTTCAAATGGGGCTATGGCGCAGCTGGTAGCGCATCTGCTTTGCAAGCAGAGGGTCAGGAGTTCGAGTCTCCTTAGCTCCACGAACAGGGTTCTGATTGATTTTTCAATCAGAACTTTTTGTTTATTAATTTATTTCTTGTCGCGTGCCCATTCAATTTTTGGGGAATAACCCAATTTTTTACTGATTACCCCTAATAAAATTAGGGTGACACCCTGATATTTGTCAGTGTTGTAAAAAATATAAAAATGTTTAAATGGTTGAATCTCTTCCCAGAGATTGCGGCATATATTTTGCTGTGGAACTATACACAATATATTGTTAACTTGAAAGGTATTAAAGAGAGATGAAAACCATAAAGGTTTTCATTTTAGACGGAAGGATGTAAAAAATGATTTATAAGATAAAACAAAATATTGCTGATATTTCTGCTGGCGTAGTTTCTTTATTAGTAGCTTCATTTGTTAAAGGTCAAGGTTGGAATATTCAAAATATTATGATTTGGCTTGCAACATTCGTAGCAACATATATCACACTACGTCTATTATTTATGCTTTTCAAAATTGTAAGAACTCTTTTCACTAAAGAACAGTAAATTTTAGGGTTATAGGCCGAATCTATGGCAAATAAATTTGCCTATAACCTAAATTTTAAAAAGATATGAAGCATAAACTTATTAATTTAATAATTCAAATAGTACAATTAGTAATTGTTGGAACTCATTATGGTGCTTTTTTGGAAGCATAATATTTACATGAGAATGCTTCTCATCAAGGCCTATTGGTATACTAATCACATATAAATAAACATGAATATCTTTACGCCGTGTATTGAGTGCAGCTAAATCAAATCTGCTCTCAATGGGTTAACAAGGCGTGAAATCGTGTGTTAGCAGCGTTTTAAGCGTAGTTAACCTGATCAGCGTAAGGAAAGTGTATGCGTAAACTTTTAGCATATTGCCGTCGTGCACCACAATTAACAGTCGTAATTCTCGCTTTTCCTTTTATTGTGGCTTTTTACTCATGCAATTTGCCTATATTGGCTACTTTCAATGAGCAAATTTATAATTTTTCGCAACAAATCTTTGATTTTTTAAATCTTGATTTCGATATTTCAATAAGTCTTAGTGTTGGCAAAACTATTATCGTTATTCTCGTTTTATATACCAGCCTTGTTTCTTTGCGTAACATGATTAAAAATTTATTGCGCGGAACTTTAGGTATTGATTTGCTAGCTTTTGTTGCATTGCTTGCAACGCTTTTTATTGGTGAGTTCTGGGCAAGTTATTTGATTGTTGTAATGGTTTGGACGGGAGAGGCAATTGAAGATTTTGCGCATATGAAAGCTCAGCGCAATCTATCTCTTTTAGTAAGTGCAGCTCCAAAAACTGCTCATCTTATGACTTTGCCAGGTATTGAGCATGGAATGAATAATAATCAAGCAAATGATGAATCCTGCGAACTGCCATGTTTGAGTGAAAATCAGTGCAAGCCTAGCTCGTGTGTTCTGTGCCAGCATGCTGAATTTAGAAAAGTAGATGCCACTAATTCTAAGCAATCTAATAGTAGCGAGCAAAATTGCGAAAGTAATTGCGAAAATAATAACTTGCAAAATTGCAACTGTAAACGAAATAATTGCCCATTTTTACAAGCATCTGCAGACGGCGAAATCACCTCAAATTTGCAGCGTTACGCTACAGTTGCAGTTGATGAATTAAAGATTGGAAACGTAATTATTGTGCTTCCTGGCGAAACTGTGCCGGTCGATGGTGAGCTGCTAAGCGGTTCTGCAATTTTAGACACAAGTGCTATTAACGGAGAATCTGTTCCTAGAGAAGTCTATGCGGGAGCTTCGGTGCTTTCTGGCTGCGTAAACGGCGGCGTTGTGCTTATTATGCGCGTAACCAAGCTGTCTAAAAACTCGCAGTATCAGAAAATCATGCAGCTTGTTGAGTCTGCTAGGTCTTCTAAAGCTGCAGTAGTTAGATTTGCAGACATGCTATCTGTGCCGTTTACAGTATTATCTTTTGCGATTGCTGGCTTTGCTTGGAGCTTTTCTGGCGACGCATTGCGATTTGCGCAAGTATTGGTTTTAGCAACCCCATGTCCTCTGCTTATTGCAGTTCCAGTTGCTTGCATGGCTGGTACTGGGCGTTTAGCGAAACTTGGAATTGTTGTTAAAAGTCAGGATGTGCTTGAGCAATTAAGTCGTGTAACAGATGTATTTTTTGACAAAACTGGCACGTTGACTGTAAAACAGCCGCAAGTTGTAAACGTAGACGTAATCGATACTACGCAGAAGGCTGATCGTATTGTAATGCTCGCAGGTGTTCTAGAGACGTATTCTCAGCACATACTTGCAGGTGGTATTGCTAAAGCGGGAGCAAGCTTGTGGGAAAATGCTCACCCATCGTCGGTTCCGCAGCTTCCTAGCGTGCGAGAATACCCTGTAGTACACAGTGTTAAAGAAGCTGCAGGCCAGGGTATTCAGGGCGTTGTAGACGGTATTTTAGTACGTGTAGGCAGACACAAGTATGTTACAGAGCAAAACACAAATCAAACTATAGGCAAATCTCTCGCAGCAGACGAAATGGCAACCTACGTGTCTTTTGACGGCGTGCTGGTAGGAAGAATCGTATTAAAAGACGTGCCGCGCGATAATGCGAAATCAACTATTGACACATTGCGTACACTTGGTGCGCGCTCAATATCTATTCTTACTGGCGATAGTTTGCAAGCTGCAACAACAATTGGTAAAAGTGTTGGAATTGAAACAATATATGCAGATTTACTTCCGCAAGATAAATTAGCGCATGTAAAAAAACATAATTACAATGTGTATAAAAATAAGCAAAATTCAACTGTAACAATGATGGTTGGAGATGGCGTAAACGATGCTCCAGTGCTTGCAGCTGCCGATATTGGCGTAGCAGTAACGGATGGCACAGATACGGCAGCATCTGAATGCGCACAGGTAGTTATTATGAACAACGATATTTCTTCTGCTGCAAGCGCAATAAGAGTAGCAAAACATACTAAACGCGTTATGGTTCAGTCAGTATTGATGGGCATTGGATTAGCAATTATAAGTATGATTTTTGCGGCTTTCGGTTTTATTCCAGCAGTTATTGGCGCAATGATGCAAGAAGCAATTGATGTTGTTGCTATTATGTGGGCTTTAACAGCATTGCGCGAACGAAAATAAAAATATTTTTTGGCAATATTTTTACGATATTCATTACGACACCTTTAATAATATTCGTTTGAGTATTTTATCGTTTGAGCATGTTGTAAGACGAAGTAATGCGCTAGTCTAATTATGAAAGCATACGAGTTAGCTGCAAACGGTAACGGCTCAAGCTTGTACGTAACTTATTTCTGGCGAAGAATTACATATAAACGCTTTACAGTTACGCTGCTGAGTGATTGAGGCAACCTATGCTTGTAGGCCGCGCTAAATAGCGCGAAAACGGCGAAAAGTGCCGTATAATACAGCTCAATATGGGGATAATAATGAAAAAAAATAATTTAAGCGAAAATATTTCACGAGAAACATCTCAACTGCGTATTGCTGTAATAGGAGCAGGCCCTGCAGGAGTGTACTCTTCCGATATCTTCTTACGTCAGATTGCAAAGCGTGGAGAAGAATTGGGATTAGGCTCTAGCGCTCGCATTGATCTTTTTGAAAAATTGCCAGTGCCTTTCGGCTTAGTGCGTTACGGAGTAGCTCCTGACCATCCAAGTATCAAATTTATTGCGGATGCGCTTGAAAAGACGCTTGATAATCCAAATATTCATCTTTATGCAAATGTTGAATTTGGTAAAGATATTGCATTAGAAGATTTACTTCATAGATATGATGCTGTGTTATTTGCAACGGGTGCTGTGAAAGATAGGCCTCTTCGAGGAGTTCCAGGTGCCGATTTAGACGGAGTGTACGGAGCTGCAAAATTCGTAGAATGGTACGATGGATACCCAACTAGCAATCGAGAATGGCCGCTTGAAGCCAAGGAAGTAGCTGTTATTGGTGGCGGAAATGTGGCAATGGATGTTGCTCGTGAGCTTTTACGAGATCCTGATTATTTGCGCGCTCATACGGATATTCCAGACGATGTGTATGAAGGATTGAAACAAAATCGCACTCAAACTTTACATCTATTTATTCGACGAGGTGTAGCTCAAGCGAAATTCTCAGTGCAAGAATTGCGTGAAATGGAAAAGTTACAGGGTGTGCAAATAATTATTAACGAAGATGATTTTGAACTTGACGATGAGACTATTGAAGTAGCCGGTAACGATAAGCTCACGCGTCAAATGGTTGAGGAGCTTTTCGCTATTCGCGATATGGCTGAAGATATGGAAGATGGCGGAAACGTTGATTTTGAGGGGAAGCCAGCCAACAAACGCTATATTATCCACTTCAACTGTGCGCCGGTAGAAATTCTTGGTGAAGATGGACATGTGAAGGCAATACGAGTTGAGCGCACGACTACAAGCGCCGATGGCAAAATGACTCGTACTGGAGAGTTCGAGGAATACGCCGTTCAAGCTGTATACCATGCCATTGGCTACCATCCTGCAGAAGTTGCAGGTATTGCTTACGACGAAAAGCGTACTTTGCTTGCAAATATTGATGGGCGCTTAGTGGAGTCTGTAGAAAATGGCGAAGTTCGTGAGCGATTGTATGCAACTGGCTGGGCTAAGCGTGGGCCGGTAGGATTAATCGGCTCTACAAAATCTGATGCTCTTTTGATTGTTAATAATATGCTTGAAGATTTATCTAAAGCTGGCAATGCTGGGCGAATCGCACCTGATCGCGATGAAAATTCTATAGATAAATTATTGGCAGAAAAGGGCATTAAACCAATTGATTACGCCGGTTGGAAGCGAGTTGACTCTTATGAGCGTGAACTTGGAGCCAATGAGCAGAGAACTCGAAAGAAAGTTGTTTCAGCTTCTGAACTTGTAAATATTGCTTTAGGTAGCAAATAATGCCCTAAATAAACTGAAAATATTACTTAGTATTTAAGTTTGTAGTTAGTAAATACGCAGTATATATTCAGAAAAATTTAAGTTCGCATTATTAAGATAGCTCATATGTTGAAAGGCTTGAGAATACACTATGGCAGCTTAAAAGCCGCACTATTTTTTGTTGTTGTGTGGCTTTTTCTTGCCTTATGTTGGGTTCTTACTGGCTCGCATCTGTCTTCACTAATATGGTTCATTATTCCTGGTATTGCATTTAGTGTTTTTGCTTATTGGGGCTCAAGTAAGCTTGCGATTATTGCTATGCATGCTACAGAGGTTAGTGAAGAAGAAGAGCCTGTGCTTTACGCAATGGTTAGAGATTTATCTGCTCGAATTGGTAAACCTATGCCGCGAGTAATGGTTTCTCCCTACGAAAGTCCTAATGCTTTTGCAACTGGTAGAAGTGAGCGTCATGCGAGTATATGTTGTACTCGTGGTTTGATTAATATTCTTAACGAGCGCGAGTTACGTAGTGTTATTGGTCATGAATTAACTCATATTTATAATCATGATATTCTCGCTTCTTCGCTGGCTACTGCTACAGCAACAGTATTAACGTACGTTGGTTCTTGGCTTGTTTATGTCGGTGATACATATCGTCGTGATATTCGCAAGTATTGCAAATTTATTGGTAAGTTTTTGAATATTTTATTCGCTCCTATTGCTTCTGTTATTATCAATGCAATTATTCCTGGTTCGCGTGAATTTGACGCAGATAAGGGAAGTAGTGAAATTACTGGAGATTTTGCTGCGCTTGCTTCCGCACTTAATAAAATTACTTACGGCATGCAGCTTCACGAGATGAAATCTACTGCTGGATTGCAGGCTGTTGCTTCTTTGATGATTATTTGTCCATGGGATAATAACGCTCCTGCGCTTGTGCGTTTGTGTACTGCGCGTCCTACTGTTCAGGATAGGATTGGGCGTTTAATGAGCATTGCTGCATGAATATTTTGTTTGTTGAACTTGCTTGTCTTGTTTATTGAGTTCATAAACTGATTCCTAAATATTGAAGCGGTAAGCTGTGCATGATACCCTTAGATGGTTGTTGAAACTAGTTTGCTTTTAAGTTACAGCATGCGGATGTAGTTCATCGGTAGAATGGAAGCTTCCCAAGCTTCAGAGGCGGGTTCGACTCCCGTCATCCGCTCCATTCAGATTGTAAAATTGTATAAGTTGTAGTTTTTGTACATTGGATGTATAAAAACTACAACTTACGCGTTAGTTAAACTTTCTTTTTCTTGCAATTGTCACGATTGTGCTAACAAACAGCATTAATGCAACGCTAAGTACAATTGGAATTATTTGTATTCCAGTACGAGGGAGTGCATTATTGGCTATTGTGGATTGTTTGTGTAAATGAGGGTCTTTCTTTACTAAAGTATTCGTCCACGCAACTTGTTTACCGTTTTCGTCAATAAGGACAATCGTATGATTGCCTTTATATTCTTCTGGGATAACTACGTCGAATACAATTCTGCCATATTCATTAATGTGAACTGTTACATATTTCATTCCATTTGCGCTATAAAGAAGTTTAGGGTTGGAATATATGTAGGCATAAGCTTTTACTGCTTTTTCTAGTTGTAATCTGCGCATGAATTCTGATGTTGCATTTACTGTAACAGTGATATGGTTATTTTTTCCCGCATAAGCAATGTTATTATTCCCGACGGTGAGAGTGTTGCACAACGCTGGAAGTAAATCTGCAATACTCTTTGGTGCTGATGGAATCTGTTGCTGTAATGTGTGTGATTCTGAGTTTGCGTTAAGCTCTATGTGGTTTTCGCGCATAGAATCGTTACTAACTGCAGGAGTTTGTAGAGTTTTGGAAGGATGTGTTGGTTCGGGAAATCCCATGCTTGGAATTTCCTTATGGTCTTGATCGAACTTATTAGTCTGTGGGGTTGTGCTATTTGCAGACTTATCAGGTTCGCCATTGCTAGAGTGTTCACTGTTGTCAGAATGAGATTCTGGTGTTGGTGGAACAGGTTGTGACTCTGGTTTAGGCGCAGGCGTTGGTTCCGGTGTTGGTGGTACAGGTGTCGGAGGTACGGGAGTTGGTGTTGGAGTTGGTGTCACTGGCGTCGCTGGTGTTAGCTCGACCCATGGTGTTGATTTCTTTGCAGGAATTAACTCGAACCACGTAATACTCTTTTTAGCTGGGTTTAGTGGTGTTGCTGGAATGATTTCTACAACGTGAGCTTTAAGAGTTACTTTCTGTTTTGCTTTGTTTGCAAAGGTTATTTCTACAATAAATGTTGTTTCTCCAGTGTTTGTTGTGTTTGGTTGTTTTACAACTTGTACTGTGCTGTTTTCTGGTAAGTTTTTTAAATATGGTTTGAAGTCGAAATTATCGGGGATTTTATTGTCTTTTTTGACTTCTATTTTCTTGCCGGATTCAGCAGTAACATTTGGAAGTTCCTCGATATTAGCCAATCGTTTATGAATAGTTATTGGAACTATAATAGTTTCTAATATTCTACCAGATAGTACGAGTAGTATTTTTCCTTCGTAGTTGCCGCATTGAGAAGTGTCAATTTTGTCGTATTCTGTAATGTCTGTAATGGTAGAGCCTTGCGGTATATCGTTAGGATTAAGAAGATGCTTTATTGTTGTGCCTTTTGGCAATGGATCATTTTCCATAATGTCAATATTCGTAATTTTAGGTTCGAAAGCTTGTTCGTCAGTTTTAATAACTGGTTCGTTAACTAATCCGTCGAGTGCATCAATTTTGCGACCGGTTCCTTCAATTTTATTGCGTTCGCCAACTGTGAATCCTTTGAAACTATCCATTCTAGGCTCAAAGTAACTACGAGATCCGTGACCTTCTCCAGATTTTCCTATGCTTATTGCGCCGTTAAGGTTTCCTATTGGTCCTATTACTTTATCGTTATCCACTTTGTAGTGAACGGCATAACCTTCTTTAGTTAGTTTATCGCCAAAATTAGATGTTTCCCAAAGCCATTTGTTGAATATATTTCCTTTAATCCTTGGGGCGTTAAAAGTATAAGCTTTAATGTTAAAAATGGCACCGCTGCTTTTAGCTCGAATTAAGGCTCTTTGTGCTAAGTATCCGCCTAAAGAGTGACCTGTAACATATAAATTGCTTACAGTGTTCTTTTGTTTATATTCATCAATTAATTTATCTATATCAGCAGCTTGGCCTGGGTTTGAGCCAGTTCCAAGCAATACGTCATTCCATACGTCAGCGCTGCCTTCAGTTCCGCGGATTCCGAGAACTTGCACGCCGTTTTGCTCAATAAATGGATACGCAGGATTTACATTTTCAAACAATATGGCATCAAATCCACCCCTATAATGGTATGTTTCCTTGACTTTCCAGAATGGCGCGAGCTCGTTGTGCATAAGGCGGTACTCATTGCGATTTTTGTAAATGTCAGTGAGTGGTTTTGAATAGTCAAGTACTTTTTTGACATAATCGTCATCCCTGTACACAAGTTCCATAAACAGCGCCATGTCTCGGGGACTAATATCCCACCTGCGAGGATTGTTATCGTTTTTGTCGTCTAAGCCATCGCCGTCGGTGTCCTTAATAAGCGGATGTGAATTATATCCGTAATATGTTCTTCCGTCTTTCACGTAAGTGTAAAGTTCTTCGCTGTTCTTCAGACCGTCGCCGTCGCTATCTGCATTTGGATCTAGCTCGGGCTTGTGATATAGCAATGAGTCAATCTGATTATTTTCCAAACGAATTCGACCAGTAGAAATGTCGTGAGCGGTTTGTGCGGTAAGAGGTATGTGCACTGGTGACGTTTCTTCTGCCGCTGCGGTTGTTGCTAACGAAGGTATGTAAACCAGCGATGAAATGATCAAACCAAAAGTTAATACAATTCCACTAATTGTGTGAATGGTACTTACTTTTCTCATACTGCTATTCCTTACTTTTTTGTACAGACTTCTACTTTATTTTGAAAATATTTTTGCGAGCAGCGCAACAGATTTAGCTCAACTTGTTGATTCTATCAGTTTTAACAACTTTATAAAATTGTATCTAGTTGAATCAGATAATTTTAATAAGTACCAAAAGTTAATACTTAAGCTTATGCGGTGTAATAGAAAAGAATTTCATTAGATTAATTGATATAGAAAAAGCGCTGAGCTACTTGTGATATTAATGAATCATTGGTAAATCAGCGCTTAGCTTATTGTTAATAAATTACACGAGATAGCTATCTATTGCTGGTGCTAATTAATAATCATTAATTAGCAATAATTAGAACGTGCGAACATCGTAGAAGTTGTTAAGTTCTTCCATCCAACGTCCAGTGCCAGAAATATCTCCTCTAGTACCTACGGTGAAACCTGGGAAATTGTTCATACGAGCCTCAAGATAGCTTCGAGAGCTATGTCCTTGCGCAGAATTGCCGACGCTTATAGCTCCAGCAAAATTGCCAACAGAACGAATAACCTTGTCGTTGTCTACTTTGTAATGAACAGCGTAACCTTCTCGAGTGAGCTTATTGCCAGTATTGGCGGCGGTACGTAACCAACGGTTGAAAATATTTCCCCAAATTTGTGGTGAATTGAATGTGTAAATTTTCTTAATCCAGTTGTAGCCTTTGCCTTTAGCGCGAATTAAAGCACGCTGTGCAAGATATCCTCCGAGGGAATGTCCGGTAATATACAAATTGCTAACAGTATTTTCGCGACCATAACGCTCAATCAACTGCTCAACATCTTTAGCTTGATCTGGGTTATGACCTACAGCTATTGCAAAATCATCATCGTAATCATTAAATTGGGAAGTTCCACGAATTGCTAGTACTTGAACAGTGCCTTGTTCTAAGAATGGGTATGGACTTACATTTTCAAACAAAATAGCATCAAATCCTCCCCTTTTGTGGTATGTTTCCTTGACTTTCCAGAATGGCGCGAGCTCGTTGTGCATAAGGCGGTACTCATTGCGATTTTTGTAAATGTTGTGAAGCGGTTTAGTGTAATCGAGTACCTTATTTATGTAATTATCATCTCGATAAGAAAGTTCAGAGAATAAAGCCATGTCTCGGGGACTAATATCCCACCTGCGAGGATTGCTGTCTTGATTATCTGGAATACCATCGCCATCGGCATCGTTCATCATAGGGTGAGAATTGTACCCATAATAAGTCTTACCGTCTTTAGTGTAAGTGTAAATTTCCTGGCTATTAGTTAAGCCGTCACCATCTAAATCAGCTTGCGGATCAAGAGGCTTCTTGTGATATAAAGACATATCCAAAGCCCCAGGTAAATCTAAGCCTATAGTTCCATTTGCGATTTGTTTAGCTGTTTCAGCAGTAAGTGGAGTTTTTGCATAATTATCTGCGGTTGTTGCCATTGCTGGCGTTGCGAAAGCAGATAGGCTCAAGAGCATGCATAGACTAGTTAAGAACCCTGTTACTGCATTGCGTTTCATAGTATCCTCCTATATTTTTGTTTAGTTTTGTAGTCAACAAATGTATAGGACGACTGTTTACGATTTGTAGCACCTCTTTGTTAACTACGTGCGTTATATAAATTAATCGAAATTTATTTTGCCGCCACAATTGCTATTCTACACAATTCGTCAATTGTATAGTCTACATAAACAAAAGTCCATACTTCTAAATAAATGTTGTTGCTCCTTTTTGTTTACTAAAATCATTGACGATGTGTATAAGAGCCATAGAAAACATCTATATAACTAGAATTATCAATAGCCATAATCTATTCTTAATAATGAAAATAAAAGCGCAACGAAGGCGCAAATGACCTATTTAGGAGAATGATATGAGTTTAATGAACACACATATTCTTCCATTCAAAGTAAATGGTTATAAGAATGGCGAATTTGTTGAAGTAAGCGATACTGATGTTCTTGACAAATGGGCAATTTTCTTCTTCTATCCAGCTGATTTTTCATTCGTATGCCCAACTGAATTGGAAGATCTTGCAAACCACTATGAGGAATTGCAAAAGCTAGGCGTCGAAGTTTACTCAGTTTCTACGGATACACATTTTGTACACAAAGCATGGCATGACGATTCTGAAGCAATTGCAAAAGTAAAGTACACTATGTTGGGTGATCCTTCTGGAGCTCTTTCGCGTAATTTTGACGCTTGGAATCAAGAATCCGGTTTAGCTCACCGTGCTACGTTCCTCGTAGATCCGCAAGGTATGATTCAGTTCTTTGAGATGACCGCAGACGGAATTGGTCGTAACGCCGACGAGCTCCTTCGTAAAGTTAAAGCAGCACAGTATATTGCAGCGCACCCAGGCGAAGTTTGCCCAGCAAAATGGGAGCAGGGCGAAGAAACCTTGGAACCTTCTATCGATTTAGTCGGCAAAATCTGATTTTTGCAATTAAATATTAAAGAATCTTTTTTAAAGAATATTCTCAATGCGTAGGGAGCTACGTTCATAGTTTCCTACGCATTCGCTTATTTTTACTTGTGACTAAAATTACCGAAGGAAGTAAACTATGTCTTTGTTGAATGCATCATTAACTGCTCAGCTTTCAGAATTACTAAAAAAGATGGTATCTAAAATAGAAATCATTTCTTACGTTGATAATTCTGAAACATCTCAAAAAGTTAAATCCTTACTGGAAGAAGTATCTCAGCAAAGTGACAAAATCAGTATTTCTGAAGTAAATAATAATGAAATTAGCAATGTAAAACGTAAGCCAAGCTTTGAATTGCGTAGAAAACTAGATAATCCAGTAAATGGAGAATCCACTGTATCGATTAGTTTTGCGGGATTGCCTTTAGGGCACGAATTCAGCTCTTTAGTACTAGCACTTCTACAAGTAAGTGGCTATGCGCCAAAAATTAGTGATGAGCAACGCAATGCAATACTAAAGCTTGGTTCACACAATGTGACAACATACATGTCGGTAACTTGCCTAAATTGCCCAGAAGTTGTGCAATCGCTTAATACCATTTCTATTATTAACCCTAAAATTCAGCATACTGTAGTTGAAGGTAGCGCTTTCCGTGAAGAAGTAGATAAACTCGGTGTAATGAGCGTGCCAGCAGTTTTTGAAAATGGCAAACTTATTTCCTCCGGGCGGACAGGAATTGACGAACTTGTATCTGTGCTCGCAGAACAAGAAAAATCTGTTGAGCAAAATGAGAATGGCAATAATGGTAATAGCGTTTCTTCGGCAAATGTTGCGCTCGCAGAAAAAATGAATTCGCAAAATCCATACGATATTGTTATTGCTGGCGGCGGTCCTGCTGCTTCTGCTGCCGCAATTTACACTGCTCGTAAGGGTTTGCGTACAGCTATGATTATGGATCATCGTGGCGGACAGGTTGTAGAAACTGAAAGTATTGAAAATCATATTTCCCAAACGCATACGACTGGTTCTCAACTAGCAGCAGATTTAACTAAGCATATTTCGCAATACGATATTGACGTATTTACTCCTGATTGGGCAGACTCGCTCGATTTATCTAAGGAACCATATGGGTTGCATACTATTCATGCGCGTTCTGGTGGATCTTTGAAAGCGCGTGCAGTGATTATTGCAACTGGTGCGACTTGGCGTACGTTGGGTATTCCAGGAGAAGATGAGTATAGGAATAGAGGCGTATCATTCTGCCCTCATTGCGACGGTCCACTTTTCAAAGATAAGAATGTTGTCGTTGTTGGCGGCGGAAATTCTGGCGTTGAAGCTGCTATCGATTTAGCAGGAGTTGCAAAACATGTGACGGTGGTTGAGTTCATGGATGTACTTAAAGCGGATCAAGTATTGCTTAATGCTTTGCATAAATTACCTAACACTGAAGTTATTACAAGTGCTGCCGTAAGTAGTATTGAAGGTAATGGTAGTAAAGTTACTGCAATACGTTACATAGATCGCAATAAAGCAGACGATGATGAAAACAGAGAACATATTGTTGAAACTGATGGGGTTTTTGTGCAAATTGGTTTAGCTCCGAATACTCGTTGGCTTGTAAATAATATTTCTCTCAATAATCGAGGAGAAATTATTACGAATCGCGCTGGATGCACTGATACTCCGGGTGTTTTTGCTGCTGGAGATTGTTCAGACGAACCGTATAAGCAGATTGTTACAGCGTATGGTTCTGGAGCCAATGCTGCGTTATCTGCATTTGACTATCTTATCCGCAGCCCGCAAAATAAATAATTTATAAAATTTATTATGCAATAAACAATGGGGGCGTCTTATGAATATTAGAGCGTTAGAATATCTAATAGCTTTTGCACAAGAAGGAAGCTTTACCAAGGCGGCTGTTCGTATGCGCGTCTCTCAGCCTACTCTTTCAACGCAAATTAAAAAACTTGAAGAGACTTTAGACGTAGAACTTATTGAGCGCACTCCCGGGAAACAAATCTTAACTCCTGCTGGGAGGGAAGTGGTTTATTACGCTAAACGTATTCAGGCAGATATGTCACGTATTCGACAAGCTGCAAGACGCTCAGAAGATCCATGGTCATCTACAGTAGTTTTGGGTGTGTTCCCAACGTTAGGACCATACTTACTTCCAAGAATTATGCCTGCACTCAGGCGTTTAAAACCAAAACTTACTATTCGTTTTATAGAAGAAAAATCAGCGAAACTTATTGATTTGCTAGATAGTGGTCAAGTCGACGCAGTTATATTAAGCGAAAGTTTGAATGCGCCTTCAATAAAAGTGTGTCATGTTTTTGACGAAGATTTTCTTCTTGCGACTTCTACAAATTCTTTGCTAGGACACGAGAGTAAACCAATTGAACTTTCAGATTTGTCTACTCAGAAAGTGCTTTTACTAGAAGATGGGCATTGTATGCGTAGAAGCATGCTCGATGTATGCCAAAAAGTGGGGGCGAAGCAATCAGAATTTAGGGCAACGTCGTTAGAAACTTTGCGATATATGGTTGTAGGTAGCAAAGATGTGACATTATTGCCGCGTCTTGCAACTGTACCTCCAATTGTGCAACCAGTTGGTTTGATGTTGCGTGAGTTTAAGAATCCTAAACCTTATCGATCGTTATATTTGAATTGGCGCGCAGCTTCTCCAGTAGACAAAATTATGGAAGGATTGTGCACAATAATTAGTTCAGCATGCTCTGATTTGCATAAAAAATAAGTGGGATATTCTGCTTAAAAATAAAAATAAAAATAAAAATAGGCACTTCTGTATGCTATGTTAGCTACAGAAGTGCCATGTTCTTCTTCTCTTACTTTTTATTCTCACTTTATTTTGAGAATTATCTGCCTCGTTTTATTTGCTGTGTTTTATTTGTTGCTAAATTAATGATTTATAATTCAATTCCAAGATAGCGTGCTACTTGATTCACATCCTTATCTCCACGGCCGGAAACTGTTACTAAAACAATGTCATCCTTACTCATCTTTGGAACCATCTTCATAGCTTGTGCTATTGCATGTGAGCTTTCCAAAGCTGGGATGATTCCTTCAACTCTAGAAAGTGCGCGAAAAGCTTGAACTGCTTCATCATCAGTGATTGCGTAGTATTCTGCGCGACCAGAATCCTTTAAATATGAGTGTTCTGGGCCGACTCCAGGGTAATCCAATCCCGCAGAAATAGAGTAGGCTGGAAGCTCGTTACCGTCATCATCCATAAGAACATAAGTTTTCATGCCATCCGTAATGCCAACTTTTCCATTCGTCATAGTAGCAGCATTTTGAGGAGTATCAGCGCCTTTACCTGCGCCTTCAGCACCAATCAATCGTACAGACAGATCATCAATATATGCTGCAAAAGAACCAATTGCATTAGAACCGCCACCAATGCAAGCAATTACAGCATTCGGCAATCTGCCTTCCTTTTCTAGGATTTGCCTTCTCGACTCTTTGCTAATAACGCTTTGAAAATCGCGAACCATTTGTGGATAAGGGTAAGGTCCCACTGCGGAACCAACGATGTAGAAGGTATCATCCAAGTGCTGTGCATAATCCATAAATGCTGCAGTTACAGCATCTTTTAAAGTTTTTGTGCCTTCTTGAACAGCATGAACTTTTGCACCGAGCAAAGTCATTCTAAAAACGTTAAGTTTTTGGCGTTCGCAATCAAGTGCGCCCATAAAAATTTCGCATTCCATGCCGAATCGTGCTGCTGCAGCAGCAGTGGCAACGCCATGCTGACCGGCTCCGGTTTCAGCGATAATGCGCTTTTTACCCATGCGCTGAGCGAGTAAAATTTGTCCGAGAACATTATTCATTTTGTGAGCGCCGAGATGGTTTAAATCTTCGCGCTTTAAATATACTTTTGCGCCGCCTAAATATTTTGTGAAAGATTCAGCATAGTATAAAGGTGTTTCGCGACCGTCGTAATCTTTTAATAATCCAGCTAATTCATTGCGGAACTCTGAATCGTCTTTGTATTGTAAGTAAGCTGCTGCTACTGCGTCGAGTGCTGGACGAATCATATCTGGTACGTACTGTCCGCCAAATTCACCGTAATACATATTTTGTTCAACTGCGTTTACCATAATTTTGCCCTTCTTGTGCGTGCCGAGGAAATCGGCATTAAGTTTGTTCTTTATTATTTTTATGTCGATTATTTTGTAAATTTGAAGGGCGTGTGCTCAGATAACAAAAAAGCTGGATGGCAGCTTATATGCCATTCAGCTCAAATAATGTTGATGATGAATCCGGCATAGCCCCGTTGATTGTTTAAAATCAGCAAGCCCACACCGATATGTGAACTCGCTTTTAACTACGCCAGCTGCGCCAGAAACGAGTATTCATGTTCATCAACCTCCAATCTTGTTGCACAAGTTTAGCCTTAGCTGTGACAATGTCAACCTTTTAGTGTTAATTCGGCGTTTCGTGCAGAAAAAATTTAACCCCGGCGTCTATGCGCCGGGGAAATAAAGGAGAGAAGAAAAGAATAAGTTTTAGGTGCTCTGCACCTGTCTTTTTGTCGACAATATTATATAATCACACTATTCTGAGCAGAACAGTAACGCTAACTGATAATTACCTGAGAATTATCTACTTTTCTTCTAAATCTTGCTATTTTAGGAATTACTTTTCTAAAAACGGAATCATTTTTCTAAAAATATTATTCGCTTAAATCAGCGCGATAGAAATGCTCATACGAACGTGACGGAGTTGGACCGCGCTGACCTTGATAGTGCGATCCGTTAACGGCTGAACCGTATGGGTTTTCACATGGTGAGCTTAACTGGAAGAAACACATTTGACCAATCTTCATGCCAGGCCAAAGTTTAACTGGCAAAGTGCTAACGTTTGAAAGCTCCAAAGTAATATGACCTTCAAAACCTGGATCAATGAAGCCAGCTGTGGAATGTGTCAAAATACCAAGACGACCAAGCGAGCTTTTGCCTTCCAAACGTGCAGCAATAGTAGCGTCAAGTTTTACATACTCCCACGTAGCGCCGAGTGCGAACTCTCCAGGATGAAGAATCCATGGCTCGTCAGGAGCTACCTCGAACTGTTCTGTAAGTTCACCCTGATTTTCTGCAGGATCAACATACGTGTAAGCATGGTTGTTAAATAAGCGGAAAAAACGGTCGAGGCGCACGTCAATCGACGCAGGCTGTACCATTTCCGGGGTCCATGGGGTCAAATCAATATGACCCTCATCATGAGCTTTGAGAATGTCGTGATCAGACAACAGCATGACGTCAAATCTCCTTGCAATAAAGCTTATACATCAGTAACTTCATTGTTCGCACGAAATATTTATTGCTATTTTGCGCGAAAAATACAATACGCACAATTGTAGCGCGTGCCGCGGTCTGTGATTGACTGCAAAAAATTTTATAGAAAATAAAAACACAAAACGCGGCACAGAAACGTAGGTTATGTAAGAAAACTACGTACTGTACCGCGTATTTGCAAGATAGCTTAATAATGTATTTATTAAGCGGCAATAGTTAAGGCGTTTGCTGCTTTACGTTTTGCAATGAAACGAAGCACGCATTTACGCAATTCGGAAGCAATTAACACGACCATTGAAAGACCAAGGCACTCGAACCATTCCGTTACACTCAAAGGAACAGTGCCAAATGGCTCATTCAAGAACGGTATGTAAATTACAGCCAACTGAAGCACAATAGAAACTGCTATAGCACCCCAAAGCCAACGATTTGCAAATAAGCCTACAAATACGCTTTGTGAGTCTGAACGAGATGCTAACGCATTCAGCATTTGCGCAAACACAAGAATTGTAAAGCCCATTGTGCGAGCGTGAGTAAGCTGAGCAGCGTGATCCATAATTCCAACAGAACGGTCTGTAAAGAATCCACCTGCCAAATGCATATCCATACCGATTAACGTAATAGCAGCCATGATTATGCCGATAAATACAATATCTCCCCACATTCGTCGGTCAATAACGCTATCGGTAAGCTTTCGAGGCTTCCTATCCATTACGTCGTCAGTTTGCGGATCAACGCCCATCGCGAGTGCAGGAGCTGCATCCGTAAGCAAGTTAATCCACAAAAGCTGAGTTGCAAGCAAAGGCAAAGTTACACCAACAGAGTTTGGCTGCGTAATTCCAAGCGCGCCAGCGAAAACAACGCCACCGAAAACAGTACAGACTTCGCCAACGTTAGAACTGAGCAAGTATCGCAAGAATTTACGAATATTGTCGAAAATTCCGCGACCTTCGCGCACTGCTGCAACAATTGTCGAGAAATTATCGTCAGCCAAAATCATCTTGGCAGACTCTTTAGTTACTTCTGTACCAGTAATGCCCATAGCAACGCCAATATCGGCAGATTTTACTGCAGGAGCATCGTTCACGCCGTCACCAGTCATAGCAACAATGTTGCCTTGACGTTGAAGCGAAGAAACGATAGCTAACTTGTGCTCAGGAGCTACTCGCGCATACACGCTAGTTTTACTGATAGCTTCATCAAAAGCAATATTATCGTCGTTGCGTGAAAGCAATTCGTCAAGTTCGTCGCCTGTAAGTGCATGCTCATCTTTTCCAATAATTCCAAGATCTCGAGCAATACGCGTAGCCGTAAGAGGATGGTCGCCTGTAATCATAACAGTGCGGATTCCAGCGCGATGAGCTTGAGCTACACTATCTCGAACTTCAATTCGCGGAGGATCAATAATTCCAACCATACCATTCCAAATCAAATCAGATTCTAGTACGTCACTTTGTTCCGCAACGTCCGCGATTTGACCTGCAGCGTTAGAAACCATGCCATCAACTTTTGAAAGACTATCGACTCCAAGCGGCCTATAAGCCATTCCAAGCGTGCGGTAGACTTCTCCAGAAAGACGTTCAACAGTTGCTAAAATATCTTCGCGATCGCCGTCAGTAAGCGGACGCACGGCACCAGCTACTGCAATACGCGTGCAATAAGAAAGCAGCACGTCCGGAGCACCCTTAGCGCAAACAATCAGATTTCCAGAATCCGAACCATCTTTAACAACAACAGACATACGTTTGCGTTCAGAAGTAAAAGGTACTTCCGCAACTCGAGTCAAATGAGCGTAACGTTTGTCCGCTTTTGTTTTACGAGCTGCTACTACTAGCGAAACTTCTGTAGGGTCTCCCACGGGCTGCCAACTTTTAGTAGTTTCGTCATAATGCAAATCGCCGTCGTTAGCCAAACATCCGGAGCCTAACGCGCCTAATACTTCTGTAGCAAGATTTTGCGGTACTGCTAAATCTGCGTCCGCAGAACCAATTAATATCATGCGTCCTTCAGGCTTGTAACCGCTTCCTGTAAGCTGAACTTCGCCGCTAGGTGTTACT
This sequence comes from Gardnerella swidsinskii, assembly GCF_023277705.1. Lineage (NCBI taxonomy): Bacteria > Bacillati > Actinomycetota > Actinomycetes > Bifidobacteriales > Bifidobacteriaceae > Gardnerella > Gardnerella swidsinskii. The sequence continues at coordinate 822,433 of NZ_CP083176.1, read as the reverse complement.
ACGCGTTCAACAGTCATCTCGTTTCGAGTTAAGGTGCCTGTTTTATCGGAGCAAATAACAGAAGCAGAACCAAGTGTTTCCACGGATGAAAGCTTTTTTACAACAGCATGATGCTTCACCATTCGTTGCACGCCAAGCGCAAGAACTACTGTCAAAATCGCAGCTAAACCTTCTGGAACAGCAGCAACAGCTAGGGAAACAGAAAGCAGCAGAGAATCAATAATATCTTGAATACTGTGGAAGCCTTCAATCAGCCACATGGAAGCAAGAACAACAGCTGCAATAATGCACACCGCAATTCCAAGAACTTTAGAAACGTGTACCATTTCTTTCTCGAGAGGTGTTGCTTCGTCATCTGATTTTGAAAGCATATCCGCGATTTTGCCAACTTGTGTGCGCATACCTGTAGAGGTGACTACAGCGCGACCGGTTCCTTGCGTAACAGCAGTTCCGTTGAAAACCATATTTGTGCGATCGCCTAAAGCTTTTGCAGACGAAAGCGTATTCGGACGTTTGCTTACTGCAACAGATTCGCCTGTAAGACTTGCCTCAGCTACGCGTAATGAAGCCGCTGCTATAAGTCGACCGTCTGCAGACACGGCATCTCCTTCGCCAAGCACTAAGATATCGCCTGGCACAACTTCTGCAGTATTAATGCGCACCACGCTACCATCGCGCAAAACTGAAGTTTGCGGAGCACTCATTCTAGCTAAAGCTTCGACTGCTTCTTCTGCTCGCGACTCTTGAATGTAGCCAAGCACTGCGTTTGCAATCAAAATAATGATAATTACGATTGAATCAAACGGCAGAATCTCTCCACCGCTGTTTCCTTTATGTTGTGCGCGCTCAACAAACCACGCAATTGCAGAAATAATAGTTGCTGCAATAAGCAAGTAAACGAGCGGATCTTTAAATTGATCAAGGAACCGTTTCCATGCTGGAATTTTAGGAGCAGCAGCAAGTGCATTTGGGCCGAATTGATTAAGTCTTTTTGCAGCTTCCTCAGAGCTTAAACCGCATGTAATATCTACGTTAAGTGATTTAGCTACTTGCTGAACATCGCACAATGATGGATCTTTGCTATTAGCTGAAGAGTCAGCTGTTTTATTGGATTGATCAAGAGCGTGATCAACCATATCTTCCCCCTTGGGAGTGCCGCGGAGTAGTCAATAATCGCAATGCTAACGCTATTTTTAGCGCTTCGTATTGTAACTATTGCGCGGTTGTGGAATATTGCAATAGTTTGCAACAATTAAGTACCGTTCTATTATGCCATACAACGCGCCGAGCTTAGAATCAGCAGACTTTGCCAGCTTCAGAAAGCTATTAAACAATGCCTTGGGGGCATGTGAGAATAGGAGTATGACTACGAAAAAAGGGCCGACCAAGGGGTCGGGTGGAAAACATCGCAATGCTTTGCGCGGAAAAGGTCCTACTCCGAAGGCTGAAGATCGCGTGTATCACAAAGCTTATTTTGCTAAGAAAGCTGCTATTAAGCGCACATTTGCAGATCCGCGTTTGGCTGCGCGCCGCAGAGTGGATAAGCTTGGTAGCGATTCAGATGAGTTGGTAATTGGTCGCAATGCTGCTTTAGAGGCGTTAAGAGTTGGAGTTCCAAGCACTCAATTGTATGTGGCTAATCGCATTGAGCATGACGATCGCACGCGCGAAATCGTGAAGTTAGCAGGCATGCAGGGTTTGCGTTTGCTTGAAGCGGATCGCCTTGAAATGGATCGTATTGCGCATAGTACGAATCATCAGGGCATTATTTTGAAAGTTCAGCCTTACCAGTATCACTCTTTGCAAGAATTGGTTGAACGAGCGGAAAAGAAGGCGCGCGCAATGGAAGCTGCTGATTCAGATTCTGCTCGCATTAATGCTCGACCATTGTTTATTGCTTTGGATGGCGTTACGGATCCTCAAAATTTGGGTGCTGTTATTCGTTCTGCAGCAGCTTTCGGTGCTAATGGTGTGATTTTGCCTGAGCGCAGAAGTGCTTCCGTAACTGCTGCTGCTTGGAAGGTTTCTGCTGGTGCTGCAGCTCATTTGCCAGTTGCTAGAGTTGTTAATTTAAATAAGGCAATTCAAGGTTTGCGAGAGCGCGGATGGTATGCAATTGGTCTTGATGGCGGCGGCGATAAGCTTGTTGGAGAAACTGGCTTTGAAACTGATCCGTTAGTTGTTGTGCTCGGCTCTGAAGGTAAGGGCATGAGTCGCCTTACGAGAGAAGCGTGCGATGCTATTGCTGGAATCCCAATTTCTAGCGCGGTTGAATCTCTTAACGCTTCTGTTGCAGCAGGCATCAGTTTGTACGCTGTTGCTAACGCTCGTCGTTTGGCTGCATTGAATCAAAACTGAAATTTTCAAACTTTAAAATCACGCTTGCACTGTATTGTTACGGTGTTAGCGTGATTTTATTTGGTTGGGGCTTTGGATTTGCTGAAGTTTAGTACTTACGCAATTTTGAAAGAAATAATTAAATAGAAATATGCATATTAGCGAAAATACTATAGAAGAAAATAAAACACTTATGAACGAAAATACTGTTACAAATACAGGTACAAATACGAACACAAGTACGTCAAAAACAAAAAAAACTTTAAATGTGACAAAAACTTTAAAAACAACAAATAAATTATGGTTCGTAAAGAATGCTCGTTCGCTTATTTTTATTGCATACCTATCTGTCGTCGTAGCAGTTATGTGCTTCCACGAGCCTTGGTTTGATGAAGCTCAAAGTTGGCTTATTGCACGCGATTCTTCGTTTGCTGATTTGTTAACTCTTCGACCACATTATGAAGGCCATCCGCCGCTTTGGACTTTGCTTCTTTCCATACCTGCAAAAACAGGAGTTCCATACGAAATTGGTCTTAAAGGCGTGCAACTTCTATGCACTGCGCTTTTGGGTGGCTGGCTTATTTTCCGCGCGCCTTTTAGTAAATTGGCTGTGTTTTTGCTTCCGTTTACGTATTTTTTGTGCTTCCAATATGGCGTTACTTCACGCCCGTATGCTCTTCTTTGCGCGGCTTTGTTTATGGTTGCACATTATTGGAAACGATCTGATTCTAAGCCTTCTGATACTTGGAAACTCGCTTTGAGTCTTGTACTTTTATGTGCAATCAGTGCTTATGGCATTGCTTTAGCAGCAGGTTTTGCTTTTGCGTGGATTTGGAGAGTTGTAAAATCTGCAGGAATTAAAAAAGCTTTCGCTGAAATAGTCTCTAACACTAACAGATTAGTAAGCTGGATAATCCTTGCTTTAGTTGGAATTGCAAGCATTATTTGCATTTGGCCTGCTGCTAACGCTTTCGCATCGCGTGAAACATTCGACGGAAATTCTCCTCTTATACAATTCTTGTCATTTATTTTCGTTATGCCATCAGAAAGTATGTTCACTCAATTTGCTGGCGATGTTTCTTTACGTAGACTTATGCTAAGCGTACCTTCCGCGATTATTTGCGTTATTATTTCGATTTTAATATGGTCTTTCGCTGTAAGAATCGCTTATCGAAGAGGCATGCTTGTTTCTTTGATACTTCCTTACTTGACTTTTGCGGCAATTGCCACGCAATATTTCACTTTGCATCACGCAGGAATCGTTTTTGCATTCTTCGTATCTCAACTTTGGATGTGTATTGCGCGTAAGCCACTGGAATCTAAAGATATTCCGGCGATTATTTTTAGGTTGTTCAAAGCTGCAAATAAAGCTGAAAATAGCAATAGTAAATCTGCAAGTAAATCTGCCGGAAGCAAAGTTATTGCTGGCATTATTATTGTTGTTTTATTATCCCCAAGCTTGATTTGGAACGGGTATTCTTGCGTTAACGATATTCGATTCGACTATTCAGGTTCGCGCGCACTTGCGCAATTTATTAAGCAAAATCATGCTGAAAACATGCGATTCGTAACGTCTTGGCTACATCAAGATGAAAAAACGGATAAACAAGGTAATGTTATTGTTCCTGAATTTGAAGATATTCATCAATATTCGTGGCAGCTTATTACAGCAAATCCTTATTTCTCGAAGAATCTTATTGATTGCAGTTATAAGAATAGCTCGTTTATTACAAATGAGCAGCCATCTCAAGAACAGGCATCAAATGAAATGGGTGCTTGCAAAGCAAAGAAAGAACCTAAATTCTTTGTCACAGAATCAGATAAGCCTTGGTATTATTTTGTGTATTTAAACTACAATATCGACCATTATACTGAGCATACTATTGCTAAAACAAAATCATCTTGGAAAGCAGGAGTCTCAGAAGGAAGAATTATTGTATATGAGCGCAAAAAATAATTAGCGCATTTATATAATTATATTTAAATATATTTAATTACATTATGAAAATGCCCCTGCGTAAGTTAACTAACTTATTTAGGGGCATTTTTATTACAGTGTCTTACTTTTTAATAGTAGAACATGCGGTTTTATTTACCAGAAACCGAATGGATCAAATATTCCACCATCGTCACCATCGTCATCTCCACGTTGTTGTAAATCGTCATCGTCACCATCGTACGAGTTACTTCCGCGTTTTTTACCAGGCTTCTTTTGGTTTTTCTTTAATTTCTTTTCTTGCTTATTTGTGCCATTAACAGCAGTTTCTTCTTGGTTGAATGTAACTTGCAACTTAAGTGTGTTGCCGTTACGAACTATTGTGAGCGTAGCTTTTTGATTGAACGCTGTTGCTCTCACATACCCGAGGAGTGCGTAATTATTGGATACAGGCTTATCGTCAAAGGCAACAATAGTGTCATTGGCTTTGAGTCCGGCTTTTTCAGCAGGGCTTCCTTGATTGACAGAAACAATTTGAGCTCCTCCGCGAGTAATTCCTTCGGACTCAACTGCTGTGCTTTTAATCATGATCCCTAGTGCTACGTGCTTTACAGAACCATTCTTAATAATTTCTGTAACTACTCGTTTCACCAGATTTGCTGGAATTGCAAAGCCGATGCCGATAGATCCTGTAGTCTCCCCTTGAGCTGATGTCGCTGCAATAGAAGAATTAATACCTATGACCTTTCCGGCAGCGTTAAAAGTTGGGCCGCCTGAATTTCCTGGATTAATAGCTGCATCAATTTGTACTGCATTAGTTACAATTTCAGAGCGGCTTTGGTCGTCCATAACTGATACTGGACGATTTAAAGCCGAAACAATGCCTGTGGTAGCTGTATCGTCATATCCAAGCGGATTTCCGATTGCCATAACCGGTTCGCCAACGGAAAGCAGATTAGAATCTGCAAATTGGACTGTCTTTAAATTATTTGGTGAATTGTCTAATTTAAGTACTGCCAAATCAGTAGTTTTATCTGCTCCGACTAATGTAGCTGAATAAATTTGACCATTAGAAAGGGTTACTTGAATTTCTTTTGCATTAGCAATTACGTGATTGTTTGTTACAACATAACCTTTTGAATCAATAATTGCTCCAGAACCCTTCCCCATGCCTTTCTCTAAACGAGTTTGTATAGAAACAACGGCTCCGGAAACATTTTTTGCAACTCCTTGCCAATCCGGAGATTGTCCGCCTTTAACTACTGCGGTACCAGGGCCAGAAGAATGAGAGCCGATGTTTGCGAAAGAGCCGCTTTGTGGAATTGAAATAAGACCTTGCGAGATTACAAATAGAACTACAACTACGCAAACTATTGCAGAAATTGCGGAGGATAAAATGGCAACAAAAGCAGTTGACGAAGAGCTTTTTGTTTTTCTTTTGTTACCTTTTTTGTTTGTGTCGTTTGTATTTGCTGCATTTGTGCTAATAATGCTTGTTTTTGCTATATTTTCATTTTCTTCGTTACTTGCATTATTGTTAAAATTCTGTTGCGCTGGTGTTTGATTGCCAACTTCATTATTTGGGTAAGAATTATTGTCTGTGCCGTAATTATACGGATTTCCGAAGCCGTTAAAATTATTATTTCCGTAGTAATTTTGTGATCCAATGTATTGCGTAGGAGCATTGTTGATATTTGTATTATCCGCATCGTTATTTTGGTTTACGGCGTAATTGTTAGCTGGATACTGTGTAGTGTTTGTACCAACTTCATTTTCGTTATTTGTTGGGCCGTAAGCTCCGAATTCAGGAGCTGGGCTATATGTTTGTGCTGGTTGCGTTGTTTGCGTTGGTTGTGCTGGTTGCGTCGGTTGTTCCTGCTGCTCGTAATATCCATTATTTGCAGTTTCATTGGATTCCTGCTGATTTGCACCATACATATCGTCAGCCATTCATCCTCCTTACAAAAGACTCTTAACACACCATAATAAACCATGCCATTATCTATGTAAGAGATAGTATGTTTTTTTATAATTTTTTAAATAATTTGCCTTGTAAATTTCATAAATTTTGCAAATTAATTTGGATATTGTCACAGAAAAATATAAATTGTGTGTGTTTTTTATTTATACTCGTCATGCCTTCTAATAAAGTAAATGCTATGACAAGTCTTCTTGAACATCCACGCGGAGCTGAGCCTGGGAAGCCTGGTGACCGCAAAGAATTTTCGTTTACAACTAAAACGCGACTTTCCAATACTGCTGAAGGTAAAGGTCGTGACGGTGCTCGCTATGGGCGCACCGGCGTAATTCACACGCCTCACGGAGATATTCAGACCCCAGCATTTGTACCTGTTGCAACGCAAGCTGCAATGAAGGCAGTGTTGCCAGAAAGCATTAAGGATTTGGGCGCTCAGTGCATGCTTTCAAACGCTTTTCATTTGTACGAACGTCCTGGCGCGGATGTTCTTGACGAAGCTGGCGGATTGGGAAAGTTTATGAACTGGGATAAGCCAACCTTTACGGATTCTGGCGGTTTTCAGGTTCTTTCTTTGGGTGCTGGTTTTAAGAAGACCCTTGCAATGGACGTTACTGGCATGAAGTCGGATGATGTTATTGCAGCCGGTAAGGAGCGTATGGCTTTTGTTGACGAGGATGGCGTAACTTTTAAGTCTCCTCTTAACGGAGCTAAGCACCGTTTTAGTGCTGAAATTTCTATGGGAATCCAGCATAAGCTGGGCGCGGATATTATGTTTTCTTTCGACGAGCTTACTACTTTGATGAATACTCGCCGATATCAAGAGGAATCTGTAGAGCGCACTTTCCGCTGGGCAAAGCGTTGTGTTGCAGAGCATCAGCGTTTAACCGAGGAGCGTGTAGGCAAGCCGTATCAAGCATTGTATGGCGTTGTGCAGGGTGCTAATTATGAGGATTTGCGTAGGCATGCGGCCGAGCAGATTGCTTCTTTAGATTTTGATGGCGTAGGCATTGGTGGCGCTATTGAGAAGCGAATTATTGGTGATACTTGCGCTTGGATTTGCGATGCTATGCCGGAAAATCGCCCACGCCACGTGCTTGGTATTGCAGCCGTGGATGATATTTTTGCTTGCGTTGAAAACGGCGGAGATACTTTCGACTGCGTGGCTCCAGCTCGCTGCGGAAGAAACGGAGCAATTTTTACTCGTCATGGTCGCTACAACGTAAAACGTGCAGAGTTTAAGCATGATCAGCGTCCGCTTGAAGAAGGCTGCGATTGCTACACTTGCACGCATTATTCCAGAATGTATGTGGATCATTTGTTGCGCGCTAGTGAAATGAATGGATTTACGCTTGCAACCATTCATAATGAGCGTTTCTTTGTGAAGCTGCTCGACGATATTCGAGCTTCTATTGACGGCGGATATTTTGAAGAGTTCCGCGATGAGACTCTTGCACACTATTACGAAAACGGTTCTAAAGGCTGAGAGTAGTTTTGAGCGCAAAATGCTAGGTTAAATATTGCGAATTTATGTTAAATATGATAGCCTTGCACTTTGTATGCGAACGTGGCGGAATGGTAGACGCGCTGTCTTCAGGTGGCAGTGAGCGTATGCTCGTGCGGGTTCAAGTCCCGCCGTTCGCACTAGTTAAAAAGGCTGGAATTGCAAGGGCTTTGCCTCTTACTATTCTGGCCTTTTGTGCAAATATAAGGCAACTATATTGCAACTGCAATGCAAAAAAGTGCGAGTATTGTACAAACTTTTATTTATTACAAGCGACGGTGATGTAATGAACACTAACGATGAACTAAATATCAATAATGTAGGTGACAATTCTTACGATCCACATATTGGTCGCGAATCTCACGTTGTGCCGGGTCGTTTTGGTGAGCCTTTAAAAGTTATGAATGCACAGTATTCGCAAGGGAATGCTTCAGCTCATCCAACGCATCCGCTGCTTTTGCTCCTTCACGGTTGGGGTTCTAACGAGGAAGATTTATTGGATTTGTTGCGAGTAGTTGCACCATATAATGATGCAATCGCTTTACGTGCTCCACTTAAGCTGGCAGAAGGCGCTTACAGTTGGTTCCACGATGCTGTGCCGCAGCGAGAAGATTTAGATTACGATATGTATGCTGCTGCTGTAGCAATTGACGAATGGGTGCATGAAAATATTCCAGCGAATCGCGACATTGTGCCATTTGGTTTTTCGCAAGGCGCTGCGCTCGCGGTGCACGTTTTGCGTTTGAATCCTTCGCGCTACCGTGCGGCCGTTTCGCTTTCCGGGTTCATAGCGCCTAGTGTTCCTGCTTCCTCGGAAGAAATCGCATTACAAGATAACGATTTAGCTGAGCGTAATACTCCTGTATTTTTCGGCTACGGATTAGAGGATGGCGTGATTCCTCCTTACGAATTCTCGGCTGCTGCAGCGTGGCTTGAGGAGCACACTTGGCTTGAAGAACGTCGTTATCGCGGGTTGGATCACGCTGTTGATATGAACGAAATTGGCGATATTCGCAAGTGGTTCGTAACTCACGATATTTCTTCTGGGCTTATGTAAATTTACTTAGATTTATGTAAATTTATTCGATTTTGTTTTTTCTTAATCTGTAAATTAATTTGTAAAGTGATTTCATGAATATGCGCGATGAGATAGTATTTGCAATGAATCAAGCCTTGAATTTGGCTCGAGAGTCTGCTTCTGCAGGCGAAGTCCCAGTTGGAGCAGTTGTGCTTGATGGTAGCGGTAATATTATTGGCAAAGGCGCAAATATGCGAGAGCAGAGCGCTGATCCTTTGGCTCATGCTGAAGTGCTTGCTATGAAAGATGCTGCTACCTCGCGTAAATCTTGGAATCTATCTGACTGTACTCTGGTAGTAACTCTTGAACCTTGCCCTATGTGTGCTGGAGCTGTGCTGCAAACGCGCCTTAAACGCGTGATTTTCGGGGCGTGGGATGCCAAACTTGGTGCGTGTGGTTCTGTATGGGATATTTTGCGAGATCCTCATGTTGGCTCACGTCCGGAAGTCATTGGTTCAGTATGCGAATCTGAGTGTGCTCAACCCTTGCGAAACTTTTTTGCGCATCAACGTTAGATAAGTGTTGCATTATTTTTTAATGTTGCGTTTAATTCAAGATAACGCAGTGCATGAAAAGTAATTTTTAGCGTGTTCCCCTTGTGTTCATTCTAGCAAAATGTTATAGTTGCGGTAACGTTACCGCATGAGGTAAGTTGAAGAAACCGACAATTGTGGGAACGTTATCTCAATTGCGGATTCTATTCAGCGCTGATGAAGCTGCTCATTGAGAATAAGATTGCACAGAGGCTCTTATGCATGGTTGCATAGTGCTGTTTTTCTCCAACGAGAGGAGTATATGGAAAAACGTAGTATAAAACATGGAGTACAAGCTAAAATCAAAACATATCGATAACAGTGCAAAATTGTTAACACTGGTTGAGCATAAGAGATGAGCTGGAGGTGTCATGTCGTACATTACGATTCGCGATGTTGCGCAACGTGCTGGTATATCAGTATCAACTGTTTCTCGCGCATTGAATAATACGGGTCGTATATCGGCAAACACTAAGGCGAAAGTTGAGCGTGCAGTTGCGGAACTAGGTTATATACCAGATTCTCGCGCTCAGGCGATGCGGTCATCTCGTACTAAGACAGTGGGGCTACTTGTGCCAGATATACGCAATGCGTATTTTGCTGAGCTTGCGTATACTGTGCAAGACTCGTTGTTTGATGCCGGCTATTGTGCGTTTATTGGAACATCTTCTGAGAGTGCAGCTCGTCAAGATTCATTCATTACAAGTATTCTTTCTCAACGCATTGATGGTGCGATTATTGTGCCTCAAGGTGAGGAAACTGATGCTATGAGAATGTTGATGGAGCAGCATCTTCCACTTATGTTTATGGATCGACATGTGGAGTCTCGGACTGGCGATTTGACGCATGTGCCAGTTGTGGATTCGGATCCAGAGCAAGGTATTCGTGAAGCATTATTGGATGTTAAACAACATGGTTTTTGCTCAGTTGGCTACGTGTCGGGTCCAATTATCGCTTCACCGTCACTGCAAGAACGTGAACAAGTATTTCGTACAGTGGCTTCGGAGATATTTGGCGAAGAACATGTATTTGTAGAATCTACGGGATTTGAACAATCCTCATGCGCTAGCGTGTTGCATCGCATGATTAGCGTTGGTGTAAAAGCACTTATTGTCGGTTATTCGCCAGATGCGCTGCGAGTGATGGATGTAATGGCTCGTGAAGGATTAGTGATAGGCAGTGACATTTCACTTATCTCGTTTGATGATGTTGAAATATTCCGCTTAGCAACGCCGCGTATTTCTACTATTTCGCAACAAGTTCAGCGCATTGGTCGTACTAGTGCTGCACTTTTTTTGGATATGTTAGAACATAATGTTGATGTTCAATCGCAGCGAGTAGAAACTATGTATATTCCGCGTGAATCGTTAGGAAATGCGTAGCTGTAAGGCTGTTATTCTATAGCTTGACACTATTGTTATTGATTTTTGTACCGTGACTTTGTAAGCGTGTGCAGCAATCACCTGAGCGTACCGTTGTTGTTACGTTTTTGCATGCACATTGCGGCATAATTCTCATCCAAAGTACAAGCGTAATGTAGCGTAATTTATTGCATTTTCGTGGCAGCAGTGGTGCTGTAGCGAAGAAAGAGGTAAGACATGACGGAACTATCGCTAGTAGGAGTATCGAAAATATTCGGTAATTCTACGGTAGTTGACAATGTGTCTGTAACAGTAAAACCAGGTGAAGTGCATGTTCTCCTTGGTGAAAATGGTGCGGGCAAGTCAACAGTTATTAAGATGATGAGCGGCATTTATCAGCCAGATAAAGGTCATATTGAGATCAATGGTGAAACAGCGCGAATTCCTAATGTGGATACTGCTCGCAAATTGGGCATTGCTGTGATTCACCAAGAGTTAAATTTGGTGCCAGAACTTTCTATTATGGAAAATTTGTTCCTTGGTATGCTTCCTACGAAAGCTGGTTTTGTTAGTCGCGCGACGATGCGTGCTCGTGCGGAATCTGCATTGCAAGTTATCGGTTTAGATGAAGATGTCAATAAGCCAATGGGACAACTTGGTGTAGCTCGTCAACAGATGGTAGAAATAGCCAAAGCACTTATGCAGCATGCATCTATCCTTATTCTTGATGAACCAACAGCTGCTCTAACAAAACCAGAATGTGAACAGTTATTTAACATTATGGAAGATTTAAAATCCAAAAATGTTGGAATGGTGTTTATTTCTCATCATTTAGATGAAATTGCGCGTATTGGTGATGTTGTAACCGTACTTCGCGATGGCAAATACGTCGATACTGTTGATGCGCAAGTTCCTGAGAAGGAACTTGTAAAACTCATGGTAGGTCGTGATATTACAAATCAATTCCCTCATGGCAAACGTAGTCAAGGCAAAGAGCTGCTAAAAGTAGAAGGCTTAACGCGAAAAGGTACGTTAGAAAATGTATCCTTCAGCGTTCATGCTGGCGAAGTTGTGGGTCTTGCAGGTTTGGTAGGTGCTGGTCGTACCGAAGTTCTTCGTGCAATATTTGGTGCAGATAGTTATGATTCAGGTTCAATAACTGTTGATGGTAAATCTATTGCAAAAGCGAATATTGCAGGAAGCATCGCAGCTGGTCTTGGTTTAGTCCCAGAAGATCGTCGAGTACAAGGGTTGATTCTTGAAGCATCTGTTGCAGAAAATTTGGGAATTTCTACATTAGTTCCTACAGCACATGCAGGATTTGCGGATTTGAAAGGGCAGCGTACTCGCGAGGAAGAAACTGCAAAAAAATTGCGTATTCGTATGGCAAACATTGATCAACTCGCTGGTTCGCTATCTGGCGGTAATCAACAAAAAATCGTGTTCGGCAAATGGTCTATGGCGAACGTGAAAGTGCTATTGCTGGATGAGCCTACTCGTGGTGTTGATGTTGGTGCTCGTGTAGAAATTTACGAGTTGATTAACAGTATCGTAGAAAATGGAGGTGCTGTGCTGATGGCATCCTCAGATTTGCCTGAAGTGCTTGGCATGTCAGATCGCGTATTGGTGATGTCGAACGGCAGAATCAGCGGTGAATTAGCTGCAAGCGAGGCTACGCAGGAAAGTGTGATGGAACTTGCAGTGACTCACCTTAATACATCTGGTATTTGAGCATACAGGAATGAGTAAAACCTTACTGCTTTCAATATGAAACTGATACATGAGCCATATTGAAATCTTAAAAATTAAAGTTACCAATCAAACGTAAAACTTGCATACAACAATTTATTGCACACAGCAGTGCAGTGAGTTATAGCAAAATTTGTTAAAGGAGTATAAATTATGGCTGCTACGAGTAGTGCAAAATCTGAGCATTTGGGATACGGTGCAGTTGATAAAGGATTTTTGCCTGCAGCGAAAAAGTTTGCATCACGCAATGGCGCTCTTATCGGCTTGATTATCTTGTGTGCTGCGCTTTCGTGCGCCACGCCAGCATTTTTGACAAGTGTGAATATTCTCAATGTGGGTATTCAAGCTGCGACAGTTGCTATTTTGGCATTCGGTCAAACCTTTGTTATCGTGTCCGCTGGTATTGATTTGTCAGTAGGTGCGGTGGCTGCAATTTCTAGTATGTTGGTTGCGTATACAGGCGTTTCTATGGGTTTGCCACCAGTGTTAACTGTTGTTGTAGGCATAGTAACCGGTGCGCTTTTTGGTCTTATTTCAGGTGTTGCAAACGCTTTTCTTAAGTTACCGTCGTTTATTGCTACATTGGCAATGATGTCTGTTGCGCGTGGACTTACCCTTGTTGTTTCAGACGGTCGTCCTATTTCCACTTCTGGCATGGTGAATTTCTTTGGTGCCAAGATATTAGGTATTCCAATGCCAATTGTGATGATGATTATCATGGGTGTTATTGCTGCAGTAATACTGAACTTCACCACTACTGGTCGTTCTATGTATGCTGTTGGTGGAAATATGGAGGCTTCTCGCCTTTCTGGTATCAATATTCATAAAACGCAAATTATGGTGTTTGTTTTTTCCGGTATTTTCGCTGCCATCGCTGGTTTAGTTATTGCCGGTCGTTTACATTCCGCTCAGCCTCAGGCTGCCGCTGGCTATGAAATGGATGCTATTGCTTCTGTTGTTATCGGTGGTGCTTCGCTTTCGGGCGGTAAAGGTAAGATTTCTGGCACTTTCGTAGGAGCAATTTTGCTGGCTGTAATTCGTAATGGCTTGAATATTTTGAATGTTTCCTCCTTCTGGCAGCAAGTAGTTATTGGTTTGGTTATTGCCTTTGCTGTGAGCCTTGACACTTTGCGCCGCAAGGAAGATACGCACTGACAGCAAATTAATACTTTTTATAAACTTGATCTTCTCGTAGGAAGGAGGTGAATCTTGCAAATGTTGATTCGTAAGTGGCGAGTAATCAATATTTTCAGCAAGAATTGAGACGATTTGGAATATTATAACTGAACTTTATAACTCAAAACTACGTAACAATAAGGTAAAGAGATGGTGAAACATCAGCCTTATGTCACTGCAACATTGTGGATTTATCGAACTAAAACTTGCGGTAGCACAGGGCAATAATCAAAGGAGATATGATGAATTATCCAATTATGCGTCGAGGCGTAAAGATTGCTTGCGCGGTTGTAGCAGCATCTGCACTTATTGTCAGCATGAGTGCATGTGGTAGTACTAATAGTGGCGATAAAGTCGCATTGCTAGTTTCTACTTTGAACAATCCGTTCTTTGTGGATTTGCGTGATGGTGCTCAAGCTGAAGCAAAGAAACTTGGTGTTGATTTGCAAGTTTCCGACGCTCAGAATGATTCTGCAAAGCAGCAGGATCAAGCGCAGAATGCTCAATCACAAGGTGCAAAAGCTGTTATTATTAACCCTGTAGATTCTGATGCTGCTGGTCCTGCAGTTGCCCCGTTGCTAAGCGCGAACTTGCCTGTGATTTCTGTTGACCGTTCTGTAACTGGTGAAAAAGTTACTTCGCATATTGCTTCCGATAACGTTGCTGGTGGTGCTCAGGCTGCTGACACGCTAGCTAATAGTATGGGCGAAAAGGGTGAAGTTTTGATTTTGCAAGGTATTCCTGGAGCGGCTTCTACTCGTGACCGTGGCAAAGGATTCAAAGATCGTATTAAGAAATATTCAAATATTAAAGTTGTAGCAGAACAAACTGCTAACTTTGACCGTGCTGAAGCATTAAATGTGGCTACTAATTTGTTGCAATCGCACCCGAATGCAACCGGCATTTACGCCGAAAATGACGAGATGGCATTAGGTGCCATTCAAGCATTAGGAGCTAAAGCTGGTAAAGAAATTAAAGTAGTCGGTTTCGATGGCACTGTTGACGGTATGAAAGCTATTAAGGCCGGCGCAATGGCTGGAACAATTGCTCAGCAGCCAAAGGAACTTGGTCGTTCCGCCGTTGCTGCTGCTGTAAAAGCTATTAAAGGGCAAAGTGTTCCAAAGACTGAACCAATTACTGTGAAAACAGTGACAATAAAGAATGTGGGTGATTTTGAGTAATACATATTTGCATAAAACTATGTAATTCTGTATATAAACATTAAAGTTTATGTTGAGTAGTTTTATGGATTAATATAGCTAATGCAAAATTTATATGGTGTTGAGAGCATTCATGATGCTTTCGTGAAAATAATCGCAACAGTAAAATTTATTAATACCGTATGCTTTAGTGTTCTCAACGCCATTGTTTTCTTAATAAGATTTTTTATCATATATGTTCGTGGTGGCGCACTTGTTATGAAGGTGATGATCATTGTTGATGTCACTTTCATGAGCCACGATATGGGGTGAATTATGTTAACTCATGGTATTTTGAACGCACAATTAGCAGCTGCTATTGCAAAATTGAGGCATAAGGATCAATTTGTTGTTTCTGACTGTGGCCTGCCTGTCCCAGCGGGCGTAGAAGTTATTGATTTAGCTTTGGTTTTTGGAATACCGCGATTTCCTGATGTGCTTGCATCAATAAAGGATGATCTTGTTCTTGAGTCTGGTATTATGGCGGAAGAAGCTTGTGATGATGTTCCAGAAACATGGATCAAGGATTTGCTTGGTGTGCCATTGACTTATGTGCCGCATGATGGCGAACGAGGGTTTAAGGCTCTTGTTTCGCAAGCTAAATTCGTGATTCGAACGGGTGAGACTACTCCGTATTCTAACGTGTTGCTGCGTTGTGGCGTTCCATTCTAAGCTTTGTTTTGCGCAATATTTAGGGAGAATTATGTGTAGTTATCATATGCTTGACTCGTTAGAGAGTTTAGAAAAGATTAAAGTCATTCAGCCTGTTAACGTGGCTTTGCAACATGAGACATTGCCTGCGTTACGAAATATGAAGATGCCTACTGTAGCGATAGTTGGTTCTATGAATGCGGATTATACTATTGTTGCTAATCGTCTTCCTATGCCTGGTGAGACCATTAAAGGTAACGAAATACGAATACTGCCTGGAGGCAAGTCAGGTAATCAGGCAGTATCTGCTGCAAAGCTTGGTGCGCACGTATGTATGTTCGGTGCTGTAGGTGATGATGCTAATGCTGATTTTCTTACTGGTGCTTTGCGAGAATCTGGTGTTGATACGACGTATGTACGTCATGTACCCAATTGCAACAGTGGCGCAACAGTGATTACAGTGGATGCGCAAAGTGGCGAAAATACTATTGTTTATGCGCCTGGGTCTAACTCGCAAGTTGATATTGATTATATTCAGTCGCCATCTGTGCAAGCTGCTATTACTAATGCAAAAGTATTAGGGCTTTGCTTGGAAAGTCCATTAGAATCGGTTACGATGTGCGCTCGCTTAGCGCATGAACATGGCGTAAAAGTTTTGCTTAATAATTCGCCTTTTTTGGATACATTACCGCAAGATCTTATACGATCTGCAGATATCTTACTGGTCAATGAGCATGAAATGGCACAGCTATTGCATATTTCAGAACCAGATAGCGGTGATTGGGATTCATTTGATTGGAAGCATACGCTTCATGCAATGCATGAGTTTGGCTTTAATGAGGCAATAGTAACACTTGGCTCACGTGGGTCTATGGTTTTGGATTATGCTGATAATTCGGTGCATCGAATTATGGCTCAGCATGTCAATGCCGTTGATACTACGGGTTGTGGCGATGCTTTTATGGGTACTGTGCTTGCGTGTTTGTCTGTGGATATGCGGTTGGTTGATGCAGCGTCACTCGCTTCTTATGTAGCTGCATATGCTGCTACTGGATTTGGCGCACAAGCTTCTTACGGTACAGTTGCTCAAATTCGTCAATTTTTTCACTTGTAAGTAGGTGATGCATGCATAAATTGTAAGTATATTCAGTTGACGTTCGCGCCTTGCCGATGTACAGAATTTTGACATTCTTCTAAAACTGTGTAATATGCTATAAAAACCAAAAAGCAGTTGGCTGATTTTAGTCACTACAATCAGCCTTACTGCTTTTTACTATATTTACAGTCGCTTCGACGAATTTTCATGTATGCACGAATTTCGCCTAAGCACATTTTTACCTAAAAGGAGGTGTCACTATGAGTGGCATGAAATATGCAATGATCGGTTCGGGAGCTATGGGATATCGCTATGGCGTTTTGTTGCAGGAAACGGCTGGCATTCATGTTGATTTCATTGATGCCTGGGATGAGAATGTGAATAAAGTTCGCGAGCAAGGCGGCGTAATGGTGAGCCGTGACCATGAAAACCGTCATTTGGTACCGATTAATATGTATACGCCTGAAGATTATGACGGCGATCCAGACGTGTGGATTGTGTTTATGAAGCAAATGCAGCTTGCGGAAATGTTGGAGCGTTGTAAGCATTTGTTTAAAGAGCATCAGGTTGTGTTTGCTGCTATGAATGGCTGGGGTCATTTTGAAAAGTTGCAGCAGTACTTCCCGGATGATCATATTTACGGCGGAACTGCCATGATTGCAACCGTTTTGAACGGTCCAGGCGACGTTGATTTTATTGGTAAAGTTGGCGTTGGAACTATGAATATGTGCGCGTTGAACGAGCAGGTGAGTGACGTTGAGCTTGCTATGCGAGACGACTTTAAAGCTGCCGGATTGAATCCTACTATTACGGAAGATTTCAAGGGTACGTGCATGGCGAAGGTAGTTTTCAATTCCGTAGTTAACACTTTGTGCACAATGTATCAGATTCAAATGGGTCAGTTTATTTCGTACCCTGGGGCTATGGATATGGCTCAACAGCTTATTAACGAAGCGTACGACGTGTGCGAGCGTGCCGGAATTCGTATGGTTAATACGCGTCAGCAGGAGCTAGAGGCTATCGATTACGTAAGTCGCGTTGCAAATCCTCTGCACTATCCTTCTATGTACCAAGATATGAGTCGCGGACGAAAGACTGAAGTCGATTACATTAATGGTTACATAGCAAAGCTCGGTCGCGAAAATGATTACGTTTGCCGCACTCACGAATTCTTAACGCATGGAGTTCATTTGGCAGAACTCGCGTTCAAACTTCATAATCAGCAATAATTTAGAGAGTATCCCTATAGCTCTTGCAATGAATGAGAAGGAGGCGCGGCTCGCGGTTTTTACTGCGGGCCGCTTTTTATTATCCGCGCGTAACATCTAGTATGATGATAAAGTTTAGAGTCTAAAATCATAAATATTATTAAGTAAATAGAATTATTTGTAATAAATAAAACTGCAATAAAAATACTTATCAATGTAAATTAATGGGGATTAAATGACTACTTTTGACAGAGCAAACTTGCCAGAATCCGTGCGTACGAACGGCGCTACTCCAAACCCTTGGTGGGCGAATGCAGTTGTGTATCAGATTTATCCACGAAGCTTCCAGGATACGAACGGTGACGGCATTGGTGATTTGAAGGGAATTACTTCGCGCCTTGATTATTTGGCTGATTTAGGCGTTGACGTGCTCTGGCTCAGCCCTGTTTACAAGTCCCCACAAGACGATAACGGCTACGATATTTCCGATTATCAAGATATTGATCCGCTTTTCGGAACTTTGGAAGATATGGACGAGCTGCTGGCTGGAGCTCACGAGCGCGGTCTTAAAGTCGTGATGGATTTAGTAGTAAATCACACTTCTGACGAGCACGCTTGGTTCCAGGCTTCAAGAGATGCTTTTAGTGATTACGCTGATTGGTATTGGTGGAGGCCTGCGCGTGAAGGTTGTGTGCCTGGTGAGCCGGGTGCGGAGCCGAATAAGTGGGGTTCGTATTTCGGCGGTTCCGCGTGGACTTACGATCCGAAGCGCGGAGAATACTTCCTTCACCAGTATTCGCCAAAGCAGCCAGATTTGAATTGGGAAAATCCCGCGGTTCGCGCTGCCGTGTACAAGATGATGAATTGGTGGATGGATCGCGGAATTGATGGCTTCCGCATGGATGTGATTACGCAAATTTCCAAGCATGTTGATTCTGAAGGTCGTTTGCCGGGTGAAGATGGCTGCCAAATTGAAGATTTGCCAGCTGGTGCTGACGGCTATTCTTCGCCATTCCCGTTCTGCTCGGACGGTCCTCGTTTAGACGAATTCTTGCGTGAGATGCGTGCAGAAGTTTTCGACGGTCGCGAAGGTTATCTTACTGTCGGCGAGGCTCCGGGAATTTCTCCGCACCGTAATACTTATATTACTGACCCTGCCCACAGCGAACTTGACATGTTATTCCTGTTCAATCATGTGGATATCGATTGCGAAAACGGTACTAAGTGGAATCCTGTGCCGCTAAAGCTTACGGCATTAAAGAGCGTGATGGCAGAGCAGCAACAAGCGGTAGCGGATGCTGGTTGGGCGAGCCTGTTCTTTAATAATCACGATCAGCCGCGTGCGCTTTCTCGCTGGGGTAGTGAGGCTAGCGAGGAGATGCGCGTGCGCTCTGCTAAGGCGATTGCCATGCTTCTTCACATGCACCGCGGCACGCCTTACGTGTACCAAGGCGAGGAAATTGGTATGACTAACGCGCACTTTACGCGTCTCGAGCAGTATCGCGATTTGGAAGCGTTGAATATGTTTAAGCAGCGCGTAGAAGAAGCGCATATTCAGTCTGCTGAGTCGATGATGGATGCGCTCGCAAAGCGCGGCCGCGACAATTCTCGAACTCCAATGCAGTGGAATGCTTCTAAATACGCGGGATTCATGCCTTTTAATGTTCAGTCGGTAAATAACGCAGAGCCGTGGATTAGTGTGAATCCTAATTATGTGGATATTAACGCAGCGGAGCAGATGGAAGATTCAGATTCCGTTTACGCTTTCTATAAGTATTTGATTGCGCTTCGTCATTCGGAACCGATTGTTTCTGCTGGTTCTTGGGATTTGGTTGATGCAGATGACGAGTGCGTGTATGCTTTCGTGCGCGAGCTTAAATCTGGTTGCGAAAAGCAGGAAGATTCTGCAGAGACTGCTGCGGAATCTGCTGCAAATTCCGCGGAATCTACAGAACGCATGCTCGTAATGGTTAATATGACTGACTCAACTGTGCCTATCCCTACGCAGAGCGCGCAATTATTGCAAAATTGCGCCTCTAACGCTTTTGTAGGGCGTGACGTAATGGTTACGACCTACGACGTGAATCACGCGCTTACATCGCTTAAAAACGGTACGCTTGCGCCTTGGGAAGGTATAGCTGTTACTTTGCAATAGTTTTAATAGCGTTAATTTGCAATAATCACTTTGCAATAGTTTCGTCTACTAACTTTGGCAGAGCTTTCGCAATATCTTCGCGAATAATACGCTCTGCCAAATAGTCGTATTGCGTAGAGCCCAGGTTCATTATCGTAATCGGCACTCCAGCGCGCGCAGCTAACGGCACGAGGCTGGCAGCTGGGAATACTTCCAGCGTGGAACCAATAACCCACAGCTCGTCCGCTTTAACTATTGCTTGCGCACTGCGTTCCATAGCACCTTCTGGAAGCGCTTCTCCAAAATAAACAACGTCTGTTTTTATGAGACCATTACAAGGCATATTGCTGCGGTACGGCAGAGTGCGCCTGCAATGCGGATCCGGGTGCTCATCTAAATCTGCCATAATATCGGCAGTTTTATAGCTCGCGTGGCAACTCATGCAGTGTGAGGTTCCAATGCTTCCGTGCAAGTTCACTATAATGTCTGGGTTATTGCCAGCTTTTTCGTGAAGTGCGTCAAAGTTTTGTGTGGCTATAAGGTCGAGCATTCCTGCCTTCTCGAGTTTTACAAGTGCTTTGTGTGCTGTTCCTGGCTGTGCGTTCCAAACGGGAGACTCTTTTTGCCAGCGCCAAGAGTAGACGCGTTCCTCTTTACTGCTTAAAAATGCGTCTATGTCATAAACGCTCATTTGCTCTGGGTGTTTAGTCCAAACTCCATCTGGACCGCGAAAGTCAGGAATGCCTGCGCTTGTGGAGATTCCTGCGCCTGTGAGCACAACAATGTGGTGTGCTTTATTGCTCGATTGCTTGTTGCTCATTCTTCTGCTCCTTCTTTTATTAATGTCTGTTAATACCCTATTCTTATTTTCTTATTTTTCTTTTTTCTTTATGCGCTTTACGCTTTTTGTGTTTTTATGTGCTTTGTATGCTTTATAAAAGTTTATTTAATAAGTATCTATTTATATAGGTATTTTTTATTCCGTATGTATTCCATATATCGCGCTCATATATTTTTGTGTATATCTAATCGTATATCTCATCTTTTTCTGCTTTTATTGTGTATTTTTCGCGTTGATTCTGTATTAATTGCGTATTTGTTGTTGTTCTGCTTAAAGCGAGTGCGTGCGACACTCCCGGCTTTGAGGTTTTTGGAGGTATTTTTGATTATTTTTTGTTGGTTTTGATTATTGTTCCTGGTCTTGTGTTGGTTTTTTGGTGCTTTTTCGCGATTTTCGACACGCCGGTGTTTTGGCTTGTTTTTCAATGGTTTTGGGGTGTTTGTTTTTTTGGTGGGTTTGCGTTTTTAGCGTGGGTTGGTGTAAGTTTATCTCTTGCTGCTCAGCGCGGCTGGTTCTCCTCGGTTGAGGTTGATGGGCCGGCTGGTGTGGTGGTGGTTTGAGAACTCAAGAGCGTGTCTGTACTACTTATTAGTTAATTATTGCCAGTTCATTGCCTGCCTTGCAGATTGCAGGGTGCCTGAGAGATGGTTAAATGGTGGTGAGGTTTTTTGTTGGGATGTTCTTTCCTTAAAGAATGTCTCGTCTTTTTCTTTTTAATATTGGAGCCTTTTGTTGGCTCTTCATTGAAGTTTTTCGTGGAGGGTTCGATTCTGGCTCAGGATGAACGCTGGCGGCGTGCTTAACACATGCAAGTCGAACGGGATCTGACCAGCTTGCTGGTTGGTGAGAGTGGCGAACGGGTGAGTAATGCGTGACCAACCTGCCCCATGCTCCAGAATAGCTCTTGGAAACGGGTGGTAATGCTGGATGCTCCAACTTGACGCATGTCTTGTTGGGAAAGTGTTTAGTGGCATGGGATGGGGTCGCGTCCTATCAGCTTGTAGGCGGGGTAATGGCCCACCTAGGCTTCGACGGGTAGCCGGCCTGAGAGGGCGGACGGCCACATTGGGACTGAGATACGGCCCAGACTCCTACGGGAGGCAGCAGTGGGGAATATTGCGCAATGGGGGAAACCCTGACGCAGCGACGCCGCGTGCGGGATGAAGGCCTTCGGGTTGTAAACCGCTTTTGATTGGGAGCAAGCTTTCGGGTGAGTGTACCTTTCGAATAAGCGCCGGCTAACTACGTGCCAGCAGCCGCGGTAATACGTAGGGCGCAAGCGTTATCCGGAATTATTGGGCGTAAAGAGCTTGTAGGCGGTTCGTCGCGTCTGGTGTGAAAGCCCATCGCTTAACGGTGGGTCTGCGCCGGGTACGGGCGGGCTAGAGTGCAGTAGGGGAGACTGGAATTCCCGGTGTAACGGTGGAATGTGTAGATATCGGGAAGAACACCAATGGCGAAGGCAGGTCTCTGGGCTGTTACTGACGCTGAGAAGCGAAAGCGTGGGGAGCGAACAGGATTAGATACCCTGGTAGTCCACGCCGTAAACGGTGGACGCTGGATGTGGGGCCCATTCCACGGGTTCCGTGTCGGAGCTAACGCGTTAAGCGTCCCGCCTGGGGAGTACGGCCGCAAGGCTAAAACTCAAAGAAATTGACGGGGGCCCGCACAAGCGGCGGAGCATGCGGATTAATTCGATGCAACGCGAAGAACCTTACCTGGGCTTGACATGTGCCTGTCGACTGCAGAGATGTGGTTTCCCTTCGGGGCAGGTTCACAGGTGGTGCATGGTCGTCGTCAGCTCGTGTCGTGAGATGTTGGGTTAAGTCCCGCAACGAGCGCAACCCTCGCCCTGTGTTGCCAGCGGGTTATGCCGGGAACTCACGGGGGACCGCCGGGGTTAACTCGGAGGAAGGTGGGGATGACGTCAGATCATCATGCCCCTTACGTCCAGGGCTTCACGCATGCTACAATGGCCGGTACAACGGGATGCGACATGGTGACATGGAGCGGATCCCTTAAAACCGGTCTCAGTTCGGATCGTAGTCTGCAACTCGACTACGTGAAGGCGGAGTCGCTAGTAATCGCGAATCAGCAACGTCGCGGTGAATGCGTTCCCGGGCCTTGTACACACCGCCCGTCAAGTCATGAAAGTGGGCAGCACCCGAAGCCGGTGGCCTAACCCTTTTGGGATGGAGCCGTCTAAGGTGAGGCTCGTGATTGGGACTAAGTCGTAACAAGGTAGCCGTACCGGAAGGTGCGGCTGGATCACCTCCTTTCTACGGAGTTTTTGTGCACGCTCGGTTTGAGTGTGGTTACTGGTGTGGAAAACAATAGTTAACGTTTTTAGATGAGTTTGTTGGGCATGCTTTTGGGTTCCCGGATTGCCACCCCCCTTTGTTTGGGGTTGCGGTCCTTGACTCACAGGATTTCAGGTTGATGCTTTTGAGTGTTTGGCTTGGGTTTTGTGGTGTTGTGGTGGTTTGAGAACTGGATAGTGGACGCGAGTAAAATGCGAAACTTTTTTGTTTCGATTTTTTTGCTTTTATCAATTTCAACCGGCTCCTTTTGTTGGAGTCGCTTGATCGTTTTGTGATCGTTTAGTGTGATGATTTTTTGTCTAGAGAATTTTGCTGATGGGTTCTTACTTTAGTGTTTGTCACTGGTAAGGGCGTATGGTGGATGCCTTGGTAGACAGGACCGATGAAGGACGTGACGGGCTGCGATATGCCTCGGGGAGCTGCCGAGTGGGCTTTGATCCGAGGATTTCCGAATGGGGAGACCCGGCCACTGTTATGAGTGGTCACCACAGTTTTTGTGGGGGGTACGCAGGGAAGTGAAACATCTCAGTACCTGCAGGAAAGGATACTCCGTGAGTAGTGGCGAGCGAAAGCGGATCAGGCTAAACCGGGTGCGTGTGATAGCCGTCAGGTGTTGCGCATTCGGGGTCGTGGGATGGACTGTTCAGCCTCTGACGGGGTTGAGGAGAGTGATAAAATGTCGTGCTAGGTGAATGGGATTGAATTCCCAGCCGTAGAGGGTGATGGCCCCGTAGCTTGTCGTGCGATGTCTCTTTATGTTTATTCCCAAGTAGCGCGGGACTCGTGGAATCCCGCGTGAATCTGCCCAGACCGTTGGGTAAGCCTAAGTATTCCTGTCTGACCGATAGTGTACTAGTACCGTGAGGGAAAGGTGAAAAAGCACCCCGGGAGGAGTGAAATAGTTCCTGAAACCGTGCGCTTACAATCCGTCGGAGCCTTCTTTGTGGGGTGACGGCGTGCCTATCGAAAAAAAATGAGTCTGCGAGTCAGTGGTATGTGGCGAGGCTAACCCGGGTGGGGGAGCCGTAGCGAAAGCGAGTTTTTAAAAAGGCGTTTGAGTCGCATGTCCTGGACCCGAAGCGGGATGATCTAGCCCTGAGCAGGTTGAAGCGCGGGTAAGACCGTGTGGAGGACCGAACCCACCTAGGTTGAAAAACTGGGGGATGACTTGGGGTTAGGGGTGAAAGGCCAATCAAATTCCGTGATAGCTGGTTCTCTCCGAAATGCATTTAGGTGCAGCGTCGTGTTATTGCTTACAGGGGGTAGAGCTACTGGATGCTTGCGGGCCCATACCGGGTACCAATAGCAGCCAAACTCCGAATACCTGTTAGGTTTATCACGGCAGTGAGTCGGCGGGGGATAAGCTCCGTCGTCAAAAAGGGAAACAGCCCTGATCGTCGTCTAAGGTCCCGAAGCGCGTGCTAAGTGGGAAAGGATGTGGAGTCGCATAGACAGCCAGGAGGTTGGCTCAGAAGCAGCCATCCTTGAAAGAGTGCGTAACAGCTCACTGGTCTAGTGGTTCCGCGCCGACAATGTAGCGGGGCTTAAGCACGCCACCGAAGACGCGGCTGCATGATTTGTTTCATGCGGGGTAGGAGAGCGTCCTGTATGGGGTGAAGCGGCAGTGTGAACTTGTCGTGGACTTTACAGGAGTGAGAATGCAGACATGAGTAGCGAGAGACGGGTGTGAATCCCGTCCGCTGAATGACTAAGGGTTCCGGGGCCACGTTCGTCGTCCCCGGGTGAGTCGAGTCCTAAGGCGAGGCCGACAGGCGTAGTCGAATGGATGAACGGGTTGATATTCCCGTACCGGTGTTACACCGTTCGAACTGAATCTGAGAGTACTAACCTTCATTTGCTGGTTGATTGCCTTTCGGGGTTGTTGGCTGGTTTGTGTTGGGACTGTATCGGTAGTAGGTTAGCGTGGGAGTGACGCGGGTAGGTAGCCGGCTGCGGAGGTGGTTTTCCGTGGCTAAGCGTGTGGGCTGTCTCCTAGGTAAATCCGGGGGATGTTAAAGCTGAGGCGTGATGGGTAGGCTGTAAGGCTGATTCCGGTGATCCTGCTTGCCAAGAAAAGCTTCAACGTGAGGTGTGATTCCGCTCGTACCCTAAACCGACACTGGTGGTCTGGTAGAGTATACCGAAGCGATCGGGCGAATCCTGGCCAAGGAACTCGGCAAATTACTCCCGTGCCTTCGGCATAAGGGAGACCCCTGATGGTGATATGGTTTTACACTGTTGAGCTGTTGGGGGTGGCACAAGCTAGGGGGTAGCGACTGTTTACCAAAAACACAGGAGCGTGCGAAGGCGTAAGCCGCTGTATACGCTCTGACGCCTGCCCGGTGCCGGAAGGTTAAGAGGATCCGTTAGCTTCGGTGAAGCGGTGAATTTAAGCCCCGGTAAACGGCGGTGGTAACTATAACCATCCTAAGGTAGCGAAATTCCTTGTCGGGTAAGTTCCGACCTGCACGAATGGCGTAACGACTTCCCCACTGTCTCGGCCAGGAGCCCGGCGAAATTGCAGTACGAGTAAAGATGCTCGTTAAGCGCAGAAGGACGAAAAGACCCCGGGACCTTTACTATACCTTGGTATTGTCGTTAGGTGTGGATCGTGTAGCATAGGCGGGAGGCTGTGAAGCGTGGGCGCTAGCTTGCGTGGAGTCGACAGGTGAAATACCGCTCTTTCCATATCTGGCGTCTAACCTCGACACGTTATCCGTGTCAGGGACAGTGCCTGGCGGGTAGTTTAACTGGGGCGGTTGCCTCCTAAAGAGTAACGGAGGCGCTCAATGGTCCGCTCAGCCCGGTTGGCAATCGGGTGTTGAGTGTAATCGCACAAGCGGGCTTGACTGTGAGACTGACGGGTCGAGCAGGGACGAAAGTCGGAGATAGTGATCCGGTGCCGGCGTACGGACGTGGCATCGCTCAACGGATAAAAGGTACCCCGGGGATAACAGGCTGATCATTCCCAAGAGTCCATATCGACGGGATGGTTTGGCACCTCGATGTCGGCTCGTCGCATCCTGGGGCTGGAGCAGGTCCCAAGGGTTCGGCTGTTCGCCGATTAAAGCGGCACGCGAGCTGGGTTCAGAACGTCGTGAGACAGTTTGGTCTCTATCCTCTGCGCTCGTTGGAATGTTGAGGAGACCTGCCCATAGTACGAGAGGACCTGGGTGGACGAACCTCTGGTATGCCGGTCGTCACGCCAGTGGCGCTGCCGGTTAGCTACGTTCGGAAGGGATAACCGCTGAAAGCATCTAAGCGGGAAGCCTGCTCCAAGATAAGCATTCCTTGCACTTTAGTGTGTGAGCCCCCATGTAGAACACGTGGTTGATAGGCTAGATGTGGAAGCCCTGTAAGGGGTGGAGCTGACTAGTACTAACGGGCGATGGTGACATTCTTCCTCACTTTTACTAGTGGGGAGGGTGAGTTTCTGTGAGTATTATTCTTCTAGCGTTAATGAGTACTGAATGTTTTGCTTAACGATCAGTTGGTAAGAGAGTTTTTATTCGCGTTCATGTCCGGTTCCCTAACCGCCACGTGTTGCCACTCAATGGTTTTGAGTGTATAATCTAGTTTTGCGGTGGTCATGGCTCAGGTGAGACGCCCGGTCCCATTCCGAACCCGGAAGCTAAGGCCTGACACGGCGAGGGTACTGCACTCGATAGGGTGTGGGAGACTAGCACGCTGCCGCATTATTTTTCTAGCGGGGAGTTTTCACTCCCCGCTTTTTTATTTTCGTATACTACTGTTTTTGTAATCCTCCAAACTCTGGACAACGCTCGCGCTATAAGCGCTCACTGCTGAGCAAGCTCACGCTCCGAATTGCTTTCGCGCGCGCAATGCTGCGCTCAAGCAGGTCGTCGCGCAAACGCGAGGAAAGTACTGCGTGCGTATTTGGTGCGATATACTAAAAGCATGACTACACAAACTTTTGAAGTACTCGCAAAGTCGCGATTTTCTGCACGTGATTTTCTAAATAAGCCAGTCGATTCTAAAATACTTGAAACTATTTTGCAAACAGCTGCACAATCGCCGAGCTGGTCTAACACTCGTGGCTACATGCTCGCTATTGCTCAAGGAGAACGCAAGCAGCAGCTTATTGATGCTTATACGCAAAAATGCAAAGCAATGTTTCGTACTAAAGACGCTACCCTTAGCGAATACGAGCGCATGATAGCCCAGAAAATGAGCCAGCCGGATGGAGATTTTCCTGTAATGGCTCCGTATCCGCAATCGCTTAAAGAGCGCAGTGCGCGTTTAGGGTTGGCGTTGTATAAACATTTAAATATTGATCGTAAAGATTTTCCTGCTCGAAATGCTCACACTTTGCGCAACTTCCAGGCGTTTGGTGCGCCAGTTATGGGATTTGTGCTTGTACGCCGTGATTTTCTACCATTTGCTGCGCTGGATGCTGGAATTATGCTGCAAACGTTACTGTTGGCTGCCAAAGAGCAAGGCGTAGATTCATGCCCGCTTGGCGTTCTTGCTACATAGCGTTCGCCGCTTGACGAAGTATTCGACATTCCGCCGGAGTATGCGCTGATTACTGGTTTTGCGTTAGGGTATGCGTCTGAAGCGCACGTAAATGCTTTCCGTGCGGAGCATCCGCCAATCGAGCTTGCGCAGGAAAAGTAACTTCGCATAAACCAATCTATCTTGCAAAGCGCAAAGTACTTTGGAAAATATCAGATAGAATTGCTAAATATGTCCTATTTTCGCTAATTCTATCTTGCAAAAACCAAAGTACTTTGCTAAATTGAAGATAGAAGTGGAAGGAAAAGGAATGCGAATGATTTTCAATCGTCAAAGTTACATAAGGAAACTTAACCAGCTTAGTTGGAATGGTCTGGTTAAAATCATTACTGGTGTGCGCCGCGCGGGAAAGTCGTTCATTCTTAACGAGCTGTTCTATAATTCTCTTATTTCTCAAGGTGTTTTGCAGAAGAATATTATTCGGTTTGCCTTTGATGCAGACGAAGATATTGATCGTCTTGAGCCATTCGCAAATGGCGAGCCAGTAAAAATCGCAGATAAAAAACTTGGCTACGTTATAAATGCTAAAGTGTTCCGTCGCTACATTGCGTCGCAAATAAATGATAGTGACAAGTTTTACATTTTCCTCGACGAAGTGCAATTGCTTGATAATTTTGTTGGTACACTTAACAGTTACTTAAGGCACGCAAATTTAGACATATATGTTACTGGATCTAACTCCCGTTTTCTTTCATCAGACATTGTTACTGAATTTAAGGGGAGGAGCACAGAAGTTCACGTCCAACCCCTTACTTTTGCCGAATATGTGGAAAGTTCTAACAAAACGGTTTCAGAATCTTGGGCAGATTACATTGTTACTGGCGGAATACCGCTTGTAGCTAGAATGCAAAATGTTGAGGAACAAATAAACTACCTTGAAAATCTTGTTAAAGAAACTTATTTGAAAGATGTAGTTCAGCGAAACGGCGTGCGAAAAGAACAGGCTCTTTCTGAAACTTTGCAAGTAATAGCTTCATCAATAGGTGCTCCTGTTAATCCAAGGAAACTTTCTAACACGTTTATTAGCCACGGATATGGGGAAATTACTTCAGCAACTGTTAGTCGTTTCATAGACTACTACAGCGATGCTTTTCTTGTAAGCAAAGCTCAAAAGTACAATATTAAGGGCAAAAAATACATTGATTCCTTGTTCAAAATTTACTTTGAAGACATTGGTGTACGCAACGCTTTACTTAATTTTAGGCAAATTGAAGAGTCGCATATTATGGAAAATGTTATATACAACGAATTAAGATATCGCGGATATAACGTGGATATTGGCGAAATGAATATTGCCGAAAATACTGGTCGAAAAGATAAAAATAACCATGATATTTATGCGCAAAAATCTTTGGAAATAGATTTTATTGCTACTTTGGGAAGTGAAAAATATTATATACAATCTGCGCCCGCTATGCCAACGGAAGAAAAATCATTGCGAGAGAAACGCTCGCTTTACTATATTGATAATTCCTTCAAAAAGATAGTAGTTACGAAAAATGGATTGCATGCTACAAGAGATAATCGTGGGGTAGTCACCATGGACCTATTTGATTTTTTGCTTAACGAGGATAGTCTTAAGCGGTGAAGATTTAGGGAATAAATAAGTATTTGTTATTAAAGGTGTCTTCGGAATCTTTGTATGGTTAATCTTGTTTATTGTCAAGCAGATGCGTATATAAATTTTGAGAATATTACTATTATAGTGGATTATATTTTTATGTTTTTATAGACACGGTGTTTGCTTACAATTTTAAATATTGTAGTTTTCAAAGGAGTGATATGGCAAAGCAGATTGCTGTCGGAATTATTGACGATGATTCTTTTTGTTTACGTGGTATTAAAACTTATATTGAGAAAATCGTTCCATCTTGTCATATTTGCTGGTTTTCTACTTCTTACGAGAAAGCATTATCGCTTTGTGCGGAAAAATGTCCTGACGTATTGTTGATAGACATGTATATGGCTGGAGTTTCTGGAACCAGGATATTGTATGAATTACGGCGAAGATATGAGCGTCCAATCATCATTGCTATCACTTCGTTTCCTATTAAAGATTATGCATTAACAGCATCCGTAGCAGGTGCTCAGTGCATTGTTGGCAAGAATCACCCAAAAATAATTTGTGACATGCTCGATGATATTAGTAACGGAATATTCTGTCCGCAGAAAATAAATAATATTCATTTTGATGATGCTATGGTAGCATTCCAAAGATTACAAAATAAGCCGAAAGTTGGTATTCTTGCATTAACAAATCATGAACAAGAAATTGTTAAACTATGCGTGCAAGGCATGACAAATGCACAAATAGCGAAGAAATTATTTGTCGAAATTGGCACCGTTGAGACAATTCTTCGTCGTGTATGTAAGAAGATGGGTACTCTCAACCGTGCACAACTAATTGCTGCTTGGTTACATGATGAGTACTAAGGGTGTGAGGATCAATGGCGCTTTCATTATTGCGAAGTTTACGCGAAAAGTTTGTTGGCAATAAAACATTACTGTTTTTGAGTTGTATAACCAGTGTAATGGATGCATATTGCTGTGCCAACGCTAATAACATTTCGACAATATCTAAGTTACTACATATTACACTCGTGATTATAAATTTATTAATTTGGGTATCGCCACGTTTAATGAGTATTTGCTATGTTTTGTTGCATCTATGCATCTCTATTATTCCGATGATTTACGTTCCTGTAGTAACGTTTGGATTTGTTTTTACTTTTACTTATATTGCTTATGTATATTATCTTCGGCTTACAATTCAATTACTTTTAGTTTCATATATATTACAGTGTTTTTGTTATTACTACTCCCCAACTACGTCATCTTTTAAATTATTTTTTATTTATGTTTTAATGAGTGCTTTTTGTGCTTCCTTAGGTGTGATTCTGCGTATCCAACATAAGAAAATTATTTTGCGTGAACAAGAACATCAGATTGTTCACAATCTACAATTGGCAGTGTGCATGCATGATCATATGACTAATAAAATTGCTGATCTTATCCTGAACATTGAGATAGCGCTACTTGACACATCTCTTTCTGAGGAACAACGAGCTTCTTTTGAAGAAATGAAGACTTTAGCGAATCAGGCCTTTGAAGAAGGCCATCGTATTATTGACTTACTTCATAACAATGGAATATTGCAAGATGTTCGTACTGAATTTATACAGCGCATTAACTATGTCATTAAGAAAAATGACGCGCTCAATAAAACATGTGGATTGCATGGGGAATCTGTGTGTAGAATATTCGACGATGATATTGACTCAGATATGAGTTGCGAGGTTATTCGTGAAGTTCTTGATTTAATTGATGAATTGTATCTTAATACACGCAAACATGCCACGTTGTGGTATAGAATGAGCTTTTCTGTAGAAAGGGAACAAATTGTCATTAGACAGTTCAACATGTGTTCTTCATTTAATAAGCAGGAACCTGCTACTCGTCCAGCTTCTAAAAAAGGACTTCAGCTCCATCATGATATTATCAAACAGTTTGGCGGTTCTATAAGTATTCATAGTTTTAGCAGATATTGGAAATGCACTGCTATTATTCCAACTAGAGCAAGAGTTGCTGATGGCGAATTTAACACATACCAAGAGCATGCATGAATATAGGACAATACACATTTCTGTCTCTAATTTGGTTAATTTGGTTTATTGTATTGATATTTGCCATTTGTGTGGTTGTTGTTTCACCATTTGTGAACAAGAATAATAGAATGAAACAGAGAGATAAAGCTGTTTTTGACATAGTAACTATCCTCTTTTTAAAATAAATAAAGGTTGTTAACGTGTACACTTTTTGTTCTAACACATATTTTTTACTGAAAAGTAATACTTTCAATTATATCTTGTGACCATCTTATCGCTACATAGCTTTACCTTTAAAATATTTGTCTTGGTTTTCATATACAAGGTCTTGGAGTGCAGTTTCTCCTTAAGGTAAACTTAATTGAAAGTGAGTTGTTATTAATAAAGAAAGTTTTTTGGTAATGATTCATAAAATAAATAGTTAACAAGGAGGTTATTATGAAATCTTTCAAAAAAGTAGTGATTGCGTCTATGTCGGGTGTATTGCTTGTTTTTGGGGCGGCTAATATTGCTCATGCTGATACAGCTTATGTGTCAGGCCAACTTAACACATCTGGCACTCTTGTAAAATACAATTATGTAAGGACTCATCAGTTTACTGGACCAATTAGTTTACATGTTACAGATATGCCCTCTGGGGTTCTTCGTTTAGGTTTGCGTAATATGAAAAAACCTGGTGGTCCACAATTCACTGATTCATTACAGTGGAATCGAACAGGCACTAAAGCATGGGATAATATTTTGGTAGGAACTAAATTTGCATTCCAAGGTAGAATGCTAGCTTCTGGAATTTTTCTTGATAACACTTGGGGTGGAGATTTAACATACTAAATCAGGAACTTTGTGTTATGCGTAAGTTTACGAAAGTATTCTTGTTAGCTGCTCTGCCAGCGTGTTTGCTTACTGCATGCGCTGGTAGAGCAGTTGATGATAGTCAACAGCAGGCATCGCATGATTCAGTTCCACTTATTTCAGTCAAAAAACAGCCTTTAACACAAGTTGTGTCGGGTAAAGCAACAATAGAACAATCGTCTACCTTTGTTATCACTGCTGTAAGTAGAGGGAATTTTTCTCCATCGGTAAAAGCAGGAAGTGCTGTAAAAGCTGGAAGTATTTTAGGCTACAATGCTGATAACAAAGTTATTGCTCCAGTAGACGCTAAAGTTGTGTCAGTGGCTGAATCATCTGCGGACGTGCCTAAATCTTTCCCGCTATTTACTCTTAAATATGAAGGTTTTTCAATAAGCCTTAACGCAAAAGCTTTACTTCGTTCTGCGGATATTGCAGATATTAAAGGTCGCTTCCAAGTTGAAGATGGTGTTGGGCCAACCAATTGTTTGCAAATAGTACAAAGCGGTGGAACTTCTACAGATGTTGCAGCTTCGGGTAGTAGCAAGAATGATAATGCTGATTCAACTCAAACAGATGAGTCGAGTGCGCAAAGTACGCCTAGTGTATCGTCAAAAGTTTTAACGTGTTTAATAGATAAAAGCACAGAAGTAGAATCAGGCCAAAATGCGACGCTTGTTTTTAATGGCAAGCATAAACAATCGGTTCTAACTCTGCCTGTTAGTGCAGTTGCTGGAAGAGTCCAAAAAGGATTAGTCTCATACAAGAAAGGCGATAATTGGGAGCGTAAAGAAGTTGGTCTTGGAATCAGTGACGGCGCTAATATTGAAATTACGTCTGGTTTGCATGAGGGTGATGTTGTAGCAGGTGTTTCTCCTGATCTCATTCCAGGAGTGCAATGATTATGGAGAACAATCCTGTTCCACTGGTTGAACTACAAGACGTGTCAGCGCGTGTAAAACTAGGCAATGGCGAATGGCTTACCACTGTCAACTCTGCTTCTATGTTACTTAATCAAGGTGAAACATACGCGGTAGTTGGCAGGTCTGGCTCCGGCAAAACAAGTCTTATTTCTATTATTGGATTTTTGAATAAAAATTTTACTGGAAAATACTATTATTCTGGCAAATCAATCCAAAAGTGTAGTGATGCTACAGTATCGCATATGCGCGCTCGAAATATTGGTTTTGTTTTTCAAAACTATTCGCTTATTAAGCATTTAAGCATTAGAGAAAATGTTGAGTTGCCGCTTTTATACGCAGGACTACAACAAAGCAAGCAGACAAGAAGAAAAACGATAGAAGAAGCATTATGTGCTGTTGGATTGCAAGATAAACTAAATGAATACCCTGGAAGGCTATCAGGCGGTGAACAACAGAGAGTTGCGATAGCGCGTGCTCTCGTTACTAATCCCGAATTACTTATTTGCGATGAGCCAACTGGTGCGCTCGATAGTAGCACGGGAGAAAAAGTGCTTCAAGTGTTGCATGATCGTGTTCAAGAATCTGGAACAACATTACTATTAGTCACTCATGATATGAAAGTGGCTCGTTCTTGCTCTCACATTTTTACTATGGAAGGCGGTGTTCTTTATGATCATGCTGCTTAAAGATTTGCGCCTGTCTCCTATGAGATCCTTCCTTACAGGTTTTTCAATGTTTATCGGCATCATTGCCGTTATTGCGTCAGTGCTTATTGGCACGGTTGGTAAGGACTATCTTATTGCAACTAACGAACAGCTAAACGGTCGTAGACCAACATACGAGATTACTTTTTCAGCACAAAATTTTGACGAATATTCAGTATTTAACAAATTCTTAAATCGCATTGAATCCGCAAATCGTAACGCTAACGTTATGCTACAACCAAACACTGGGCTACTGTTTAGCGCTTCTATGCCAGCTTTGAAGAGCGTAAAAATAAGCGAAGAATATAAAACTAGCAATCTTCAATATGTTGATGCTGTTTACACTACGTCAGGATACAATAAAGTTTATAACTTACCTATTGTAAGTGGAAGATGGTTTAGTAATAGCGCTAAAAGCAACGCATTAGAAATGGTAGTAAACCAATCTGCTAGCAAAAGATACAAGATTGGTGAAGTAGCATTTATTACTTCTCGCAAAACAACACAAATGAGTCCTATAAGGATTGTTGGAGTTGTGAACGATGGCGTAGACTCAGCAAAAGCATACGTGAATATTCTAGGCTTGTTACGTTACGCTCCAACTCTTTGGGAATATTCTGAAAAAGAAACTCACGGCTCAATCTACTGGTTAAATAAAGAAAATCGTTCTCAAAAATCAATTAAATCTTATGTTTCAGATGCTCTTTATGACTGTTGTGGTGGGCAAGTAAACGAAATTAGAAGACATGATAATAGTGATGATTACGAGAATGTGATAACAGTATTGCAATTAAGTTTTGCTATCGTAGCAGCATTATTGCTTTTTGTTTCCGCGCTAGGTTTAATCAATATTGGTTTAGCATCGTTGGAGCAGCGCACACATGAACTTCTTATACGCAGAGCTTTGGGTGCTACTAGATGGTCGATTGCTTCACTCGTGTTAGGCAGTGCGATTATTTTAGCACTAATAGTCTCGATTGCTGCCGTCGCTGTTTCTTTTGGTCTTGTGTCTATAGCATCAAGTTTTTGGGATGCATCAAGCCCAGTTAGTCCGCCAGTTTACCCATATGAAGCCGCTATTGGAGCTGTTATTGCGGCTTTTATCACAGCACTTGCTGGAAGTGTGGTGCCGGCAATAAAAGCATCGCGTTTACAACCAGCATTAGCATTGCGTTAATTTTCAAAAAATAAGAAAGAAGGAATAATGAATAATCATACTATTGGTAAAGCAACTCTTATTGTTGGTGTGCTTAGTGCGCTTCTTATGTTCAATGCTTGTGGAGGAGTAGACAACAATAATGCGAGTGGTATGGGTGGCGCGCGCTCGCAAAATAGTTCGCCTAGAGAGATTGTTGATTTTGCTCATATAGAGAAGGAATATCAGGAATCTGTGGCAAAGCTTAGTTGGCCTGAAAAATATAAAGCTCCTGCAAACTTGGTTGGAGAAGAAAAAGACAGTCAGTTCCAGAGTGGATATGGCGATACGCAAGCATCTAATTATTATCAGTGTGCTTGGGAGCGGCAATGGCTAGACACGTATGCTAGTGATGAACAAGCGGCAAGTAAAGCTTTGCATGAGCTTGAAAAAGTGCCTAGCATGCCGTTTATGGGTCCAGATCGTTGTGATGATGCAACGCGAAACTTTTTCAAAGAGCACATGCGTAAAGCAAAACTTGGAGATCCATCAGGATTCCAACAGGATGTGCAAACTAATTGTCCTGTGATGTAATTGCATTTGTATAGCTTTGTTGCGCTGTCGCGCTAAATGGCTTGTTATATGCTTCTTTTTACCCATGTTGATGGTGTCCAATAATCTTTGGTAAGCATTGATGGGTATGTTTGTTTACGAGCTTGAATAATCCATAAGGCTATACCTGTTGAAATAAGTATTACGCCAGAAGCAATCATTATGAATAATGATGAATTTAGATTTCCCCATGCTAGTACGCTTGCATACCCTACGATAATGCCGCATTGCTCCATAATAGAAGTAAAAGTAGTAGTTGCGCCGAGAATGCGTGTTGGTATGCCGTCGAGAAGAGCTGTTTGCCCATAGACAATAGTGGCGTCAAAAATAATACCTGCAATGAAAGCAGAGCAAAGAAAAAGAGCAATCCAATTATTAAGTGCGAAAATAAGTAAAGGAATAGAAAGGAATCCAGGTAATAAAATGGAGTATAAAATCTCATAATGTAGCACAATATATTTGCATAATACTGAACCTACAATCATGCCAATGTTAAATATGCTGACTATTGATCCCCATGTGGATGCCGAATGAAAAAGCGTGAGACAATGGTGTGCTCCCATTAGTCTAAATGCAGCAAGCCATGATCCAGATTGTAATGCTGATACTGCTCCTAAGACTATTAACCATGGTGTAGATTTCATATAGTGTAGAGAGGCTGCAAAACCAGCAGTTTTATTGCTTCCTGTTTTCGTATTGTTTGCGCTATTTTGTGCTTGCTGGTTTAGATTAACTAACAGTAGAGGTAGCGCCGCTAATATCATCACAATAGCAATGCTCGTAAAGAAAATGAGAGGATTGCATATATCAACAAATATGCCAGTGATTGCAGGTGCAGCAAGCCTGCTGAGATTAATCCACATGCGCATGCTTGCTAAAAATTTGGTTTTTTCGCCAGTTGGTACACTATACGCCATCAATACTTTTTGATTAGGTGAAGAAAATGCAGTAAAGAACCCGAATATTATGCCGAGTAGCGTAACCATAATAGCAATAAGGTTATGCTGTGCTACTAAAGCGAAACCATATCCAGTGCACAGCAAGGCAAAGCAGAACGTTAGAGCTATAAACAATCTAGTTGGTGGATATTTATCTGCGATAATGCCGCCAAGTGGTGCTGCTATGCAGGTCATAAGTGCTACGGACACTGCGTTAAGTGCTGCGTGAGATAAGTCAACATGCATTAAAAGATATAGACTCACGCCAAATCTACAGCTTGTTAAAAGAAAAGCATTAAGCGATAAAACGGATATAATAAGAGTCGTGCGAATTCGTGCCGCAGCGTTCATTTCCTTCTCTTTTTTCTTTCATGTTATGAATGTCTTTCATATTCTGAATGATATATGCCTATTGATATACACCTTTTTCTGGACTGCGAGTGAAATTAGTGTTTTATTGCTGTTTATAGGCAGGGGCTGCGGCTACTGGCGATAGTAGGAGAGGAAGTTAGAGAGTTTGCCCATTGCGTCACGAAGTGTTTGCAAGCGTAGCAAGTAGATAACATGTAATTATTTTAAGGGATTGACGTTTGTTTAACAATGTAGTAAATTGATTTACAAGAGTTTAGCATTACGGTTCAAAGGAGACTGAAATGAACTCTCGAGCGATGAAGTTTAGCGCATTTATGCGTAGGATTTTATTTTTTATAGTTTCATTTTTTATTAGTGTAATGTTACTTTTTAATTCATCTACTTCTGCTTTTGCGAACACTGCTCATAGTGTGCGACCATTGGAAGAAGGTGATGTTATTTATCAAGTCTTAGTTGATAGATTTGCGGATGGTGATTCATCCAACAATGATTTTGGTCATGGTGAATATAACCCTAATGATTTAGGTTTTTATCATGGTGGCGACTGGAAAGGTCTAACTAATCATTTGGACTATATAGCAGGGTTGGGTGTTACTGCAATTTGGATTTCTCCTGTGTCTGAACAAGAACCGTTGTCAAAAGACGGTAAAGAAGCAAGCTATCATGGTTATTTCACTAAAGATTTTGCAACACCAAATAAACATTTTGGTAGTAGAGCTGATTTGCAAAGGCTTATTAATGAAGCTCATAATCGTGGATTAAAGATGATTCTCGATGTTGTGCCAAATCACACGTCAGACTATCTTGATGCTTATGCTCGTAAATATAATGGGGCATATCATCCAGAAGGGTTTTTGAATAATCCAGCATTTTATCATCATTTTGGTGATTGTAAATTCGATAATACTGAATCGCAGTCTGATATAGAGCAATGTGATCTTGGTGGTTTAGATGATCTTGATCAGTCTAATCCGCAAGTCTCTAAATATCTTATTAAGACATATAAAGATTGGATTGATATGGGCTTTGATGGAATGAGAGTAGATGCTGCTCGTTCTATCCCGAAACCTTGGTTAAAGAAATTTGAGAAAGAAGTTGGGGTTCCATCATTTGGAGAAATATTTGTTGGTGATGTTGATTATGTTGCTGATTACCAAAACTACGAATGGGGTGCATTAGATTTTCCTTATTTCTTCACTGTGCGTAGAACTTTTTCAGCAGACACGGATATGCGTGACTTAGGGAAGCTATTTTCGCAGGATACGAAATATAGGAATCCAAACCAATTAGAGACATTTATTGATAATCATGACAGAGCAAGGTTTTTGACTTGGGCAAATGATGATTATCAACGTTTACGTTCTGCCTTGTCGTTTATGATGACTACCCGTGGTTTGCCAATTATTTATTATGGCACTGAACAGGCTGATGACGGTAATGGCAATGGTTCAGAAGTCCCTATTGCAAATAAGGATAATCGTAAAGATATGAAATCGTTTAACACTAAATCTCCGTTATACCAGCATATTAAACGATTAACAGAGATTCGTCGTAAGCACACTTCATTGAGGACAGGTCGTCAACTTGAGATGTGGTCTGCCAAAGATGTGTATGCTTTCTCTCGTATGGCCAAGGATAATAGCGATGAGGTTATTACAGTTGCTCATAATACTTGGGGTGAAAAGATGGTTACTATACCTCTTAGAGCAGAAAGTCATATCTCTGTAGGAACTGTTTTGACAGATATGATGAATACGAATCGTAAGGCAACTGTTGTGCCAGGAGGAGTAACCGGTAAACAGATTAAGGTGCTATTATCTTCGCATGATGTCGCTATTTTTGCCGCAGAGACGTCTACTTCTGAGTATCACCCAGTTCGTCGGAATCTTACGAAGATTATGGTTCATGCGAATGTTCCTTTAGGTCATTCGCTAACTGTAAGAGGAGATACTTATCCACTTTCTTGGAATTATGGTCGTGCATGTCATTATTTGGGTAACGACATATGGGAATTTGAAATGGAAAGAATACCTAAAGGTAAAAAGTTCCAATTTAAGGCATTGCTTGATGACAAACAATGGGTGTCTAAAGATAATGCCTTCGGAGTTGGAGGGGAGGAGGTAGAAACAAGCGTGCATTTTTGATTTGGTATCTGTGTGAACATGACATGTAGATTTATATGAGCCAGTGTTTGTGGCAATTAAAAAACTGTTTGCTTGTTATGTAGTCATACAACAAAGAATAAAAAAATTATTAGTTTGTTTTCTGATGCTTTAGAGAATCGTTCGTCATCCATTTTCTAAATGCAAAATGAGTGCAAGTTAACGTATGAATATAAAAAGAAGGTTACAATGAAGAAACTTACAAAAATATGTGCACTGATTGGTGCTGCTGCAATGATTGTTAGCGTAAGTGCGTGCGGTAGTACGAAATCGTCCGACGCTAATGGTGCAACATCGCTTACCATTTGGCATTATTGGGATGGCGCTAACGCCGATACCTTTGATGCAATGGTGAAGGATTTTAATGCTTCGCATAAAAATATTAAGATTAAGACTGCGAGCGTCCCGAATTCTGATTTTATGACGAAGCTTCGTGCATCGGCTTCGTCGAAGAGCTTGCCAGATATTTCTATAAGTGATTTGGTATGGGTGCCACAGATTGCAAAAATGGGCAATTTGACTGATCTTTCTAAGGTTATCAGCTCGAAAACGCTCGATGATGTGACTCCTGCATTGATTGACTATGGTCATATTGACGGCAAACAAGTTTCTGTGCCAGTGACTGCCAATAATCTTGCGTACATGTACAACAAGGATGTTTATAAAGAAGCTGGGTTAGATCCTAACAAGCCACCGCAAACATGGGATGAGTTGAAGAAAGTTGCCAAGACAATCAAGGAAAAGACGGGCAAGCCAGGGTATGATTTGCTTACTCAAGCAGGAGATAACGGCGAAGGTTTAACTTGGAACTTCCAGGTCAACTTGTGGCAAGCTGGCGGCGAATTCTTGACGAAGGATAATTCTAAGGCTGCATTCAATACGCCAGAAGGCAAGAAGGCTATGAACTTCTGGATGGATCTCATCAAGAGCGGCGTGAGCCCATATGCTAAGTGGGGCGAATTTGAAAAGGGCAAGGGTGGTTCTGCTCAGGAAGGTAGCTGGATGGTTGGCATCTGGGCGCCAGATCCACCATTTGATTTCGGTGTAGCAAAAGCCCCTCATCCAAAGGATGGTAAGGAGGCAACCAATCTCGGTGGTGAACAAGCAATCGTCTTCCACAATTCTGACGCTCGTGCCAAGGCTGCTGGCGAGTTCTTGAATTGGTTCTTGCAGCCAGAACAGGTGATCAAGTGGTCGCAAAAGACTGGCATGCTTCCTGTAACGAAGAGTGTTGCAAAGTCTGATAAGTATTTGGATTGGGTTAAGAAGGAACAGCCTCGTTTAATTCCGTTTGTGGAACAAATGGAGATTGCTCATACACGTCCAAATACGCCATTGTATCCAAAGATTTCCTTCGAATTTGCAAAGGCTGTGGAGAAGGCTTTCGCTGGAGAGCAGAGTGTTGACGAAGCGCTTGCGAATGCTGAAAAGGCAGTAAACGACGTGATTGCCAAAGGCTGATTGCATAAATACTGTGCCGATAGCTGGGTCGAATGAAATAAAGTTGGCTCAGCTATCGGAGTTCTTTGCATCAAGGAGTATGTAATGAAAAAACGTCATTTTCTCAAGTCTGCGCACAGGCACTACCAGAAAGATCAGGTAATTTGTGCTGCGGTATTCTTGTTGCCAGCAGTGCTTATTATTGGTGGTTTCGTGCTGTACCCTGTGTTGTCTGCTGTATATATTTCACTAACATCGTGGGATGGATTCTCTCCAGAAAAGAAATTTATTGGCTTGGAAAACTATGCTCGTCTTTTCCAAGATCCTGAGTTTTTCAACAGCTTAATGGTAACAATTATTTATGCTGCTGGTGTATGTGTATTAAGTGTGCTGACTGGATTGTTGCTCGCGCTTTTGCTTGATGCACCTATACGAGGTAGGAGTATTTATCGTAGTATTTACTTCCTTCCAGTGGTTACATCTTCTGTGGCTGCAGCCATTGTGTGGAAATATATGCTCGATCCTTCTGGATTCGTGAACAGTGTGTTGATGAAATTCAATATACACGGACCAGATTGGTTACAAAATCGCTGGCTTGCGCTTATTGCATTAATTCTTTTGACCGTGTGGAAAAATATTGGTTTTAACGCTATTTTGTATTTAACTGCGTTACAAGCATTGCCAAAAAGTGTGTATGAAGCGGCTGCATTAGATGGAGCTACTGGGTGGCAAAAATTATGGAAGATTACTTTCCCATTGCTGTCTCCAATGACGTTTTTTGTAGTAGTTCAGGCATTGGTGACGAGCTTCCAATCCTTCGACCTTGCATACATGCTCACGGGTGGTGGGCCTCGCGGAGGCACGGAAGTGCTTGG
Source organism: Gardnerella swidsinskii (assembly GCF_023277705.1). Lineage (NCBI taxonomy): Bacteria > Bacillati > Actinomycetota > Actinomycetes > Bifidobacteriales > Bifidobacteriaceae > Gardnerella > Gardnerella swidsinskii. The sequence continues at coordinate 781,183 of NZ_CP083176.1, read as the reverse complement.
CATGATGATGTATCGGGATGCGTTCAAGCTTGGTGATTTTGGCTATGGAACAGCAATAGCGTTTATTACACTTGCGCTAGTGCTAGGCGTGACGATGGTTCAATGGAAAGTTTCTGGAGCACAAGGAGAAGAATAATGAAATCATCATTATGGTCGCGTTTGGCGCGTCATGCGATTCTGATTTTAGGTTCAGCAACAGTAATCATTCCATTTTTGTGGATGTTCACTACTTCTTTGCAAATGCGTGCTGAAACATACACGAATACTTCAATTTTTCCCACATCATGGCATTGGGAAAACTATATTCACGCTTGGCAAGCTGCGCCGTTTGCACAATATTACTGGAATACGCTATTGATGACAGTAGGAATTGTTGTAGGACATTTAATATTTGATGCCTTTGCTGCCTACGCTTTTGCGCGCTTAGAATTTCCTTTGAAGAAAACAATATTCATTCTGCTGCTTTCTGCATTGATGATTCCTAATTTTGTGATTGTTATTCCGTCCTATGAGATAGTCGCTAATTTGGGGTGGGTTGATACGCTGTATGCTTTGGTTGTTCCTAGACTTGCAGATGTGTTTGGCATTATTTTACTTCGCCAATATTTTGCAACAATTCCTCGAGAGCTTGATGAGGCAGCGCGCATTGACGGTTGTGGCAGGTTTGGAATATTCTTCAAACTGATTGTTCCATTGTCATATCCAGCGTTTGCGACGCTTGGTATTTTCAGTTTTCTCTTTGCGTGGAATGATTTCCTTTGGCCGTTATTAGTTACGAATACGGATGAAACTCGTACAATCCAGATTGGTTTAGCATCCTTCGTAGGGCGTTATGGAACCTCTTGGAATTATTTAATGGCAGGAACTTTGACTGCAACAATACCAAGTATCATTGTGTTCCTTTTCTTCCAACGTGCGCTCGTTAGAGGAATTGCAAATACGGGTATGAAAGATTAGAAATTGTAGAAATATTAAGGATGGGGTTTATTATGTCTATACCACAGTGGTTGCCTGATGCAAGATTTTATCAGATTTTTCCTGATCGTTTCCATCGTTGTGAAGGCTACGGTATACTAACTGAAGGTCATGTGCCGCTTGATCCATGGGATGCTGAGCCTACGCGTGAGAATTTCTTAGGTGGTAATATTGCTGGAATTACAGAAAAACTTGATTATATTCATGATTTAGGTTGCAATGCGCTCTATTTGAATCCAATTTTTTCTGCTGCAACAAATCATCGTTATGATGCAAACGATTATTTTAAAATCGATCCACTTTTAGGAACTCTTGAAGATTTCCATACATTAGTAGATGAAGCGCATAAGCGGAATATACGTATAGTACTAGATGCAGTTTTAAATCATTGTGGTAAAACTCATTGGATGTTTCAAGATGTTGTTAAAAATGAAGAGAATTCAGAATATGTGAATTATTTTTCAGTGAAAAACTTCCCAGTTAAGTCATTGCCTGTGCCTAATTATAAAACCTGTTCTGGTTGTGAATATCTACCGAAGTGGAATGTGTTTAATCCAAAGGTGCGTGAGCATCATTTTAATGTTGCAAGATATTGGATCGATCAAGGTATCGATGGTTATCGTCTTGATGTTCCATATTTTATTTATCCAGAATTTTGGCAGGACTTTAGGCAAGTTGTTAAAGCAAAAAATTCGGAATTATGTTTGATAGCTGAAGAGTGGAGAGACCCTGCTCAATGGTTGCAAGGAGACACTACTGATAGCACAATGAATTATACTCTGCGTGATTTAGTTTTAGGTTTTACCGCGACAAAGCGATTCAATGCATACGATTTTGTTAACGGTATTAACCGTTTGCAGGAGCGCATACCGTATGGATATCACCATGGAATGATGAATTTGTTGGGTAGTCACGATACTGAGCGTGTTTTAACTGCGCATCAAAATAATACTGAGGATTGCATAACCGCGTACTATTGCATGTTTGCCTGCGAAGGTGCTCCAATGATTTATTACGGTGATGAGCTTGGTATGGTTGGCGATAATGATCCAGGGTGCCGTTCTGGTATGCAGTGGGATAGTCTTGATGCAAATGCTGAAATATTCCGTACAATTGTTCAATTAAATGCATTGCGGCGTGATCATATTGCGTTGCGAAGAGGCACGCAAAGTTGTTACGCTGTTGACGAAGATACTGTCATTATTTCTCGAGAGCATAAGGAAGAATCTCTTTTGATGATTATTTCACGTAATAATTTGGTAGAATATAATTCATCGAAGCTACCTCAACAATTGCAAAATCATAATTGGCGAATTATAAATGGTGTAACTGTTGGAAATAGTTGGCGCCCCAATAAAGATAATTCTATGATTGTATTGCAAGCTCAACAGTAAAAATAATGTAGAAGTAAGAAGTGTGAGACATGGGAAAGAAAATTACAATGCAGGATATTGCTGATGCAGCGCGTGTCTCTAAATCTGCTGTCTCCTTTGCGTATAATACTCCTGATCGCTTATCATCAGAAACTGTAGAACACATATTTTCAGTTGCAAAGGAACTAGGATATGTGCGTAATCCTGTTGCTTATATGCTGCGAACTCAAAAGACAAATAGTTTGGGATTGTTACTACCACAGCAATTAGGGCGAGTGCTAGAAAATCCATACTATTCGGAATTTATTCAAGGTATTGGGCAAATCTGTGAGCGAGAGGGACTGACGCTTCTTTTAGTGCCTCCACTTCGTAATTCTATGTTAAAAGCAATTCCTTATGCTGCAGTTGACGGTTTTATAGTAACTGGTTTAGAAGAAGATCGTGGTGAAGTTGAAGCTCTTATGCAGCAAGGAAAGCCATTTGTTATTGTTGACAGTGAGGTGCATAGTCAGGCTCCAAGTATCAATATTGATGAGACGCGCGCTATGAAGGAATTAACTGAGCATCTTATTTCATTGGGCCATCGCAATTTTGTGGTGATTTCTCCAGAATCAGGCAATGATGATGGGTATCTTTCTTGGCATGGAACAATTCGTCGCCGTATTGATGGTGTGATTTCTGCTTTAGAAGAGAATGGAATAGCCCCACTGGTCGATAAGAAAAATGTTATTGAAGTGCCATGCACTCGTGCTGGAGGAAAAGAAGCTTTTGCACAAATAACTAAACAAAATAATTCTGCATTCCCAACTGCGTTCATCTGCTTTAGTGATGTTATTGCGTTTGGAGTAATGGATGCTGCTAGACAGTTTGGTTTGCAAATCCCACGTGATATTTCTGTTACAGGTTTTGATGATCTAGATGAGTCTGCATGTAGTAATCCACCGTTGACAACAGTTAAACAGCCTGTTACAACTAAAGGACGTTTAGCTGCTGAATATATAGTAGAGACTTTGAATGCTGGGTATGAACGAGCATCATCCCGTCACGTATGTCTACCTATTACTGTGCTGCTGCGTGAGTCAATTGGCCCAGCAGCATCTATAAGAGAATAGGCTGCTTAGTAAATACTTTGATTCCTTCCTCCTATGAAAAATATAGTGCCACGTTAAGTTTTTTTAGCGTGGCACTATATGCATAATTTTTTTGTTTATATAAAAATTATTTTTTCTACTGGCGATAGTAGGAGAGGAAGTTAGCGAGTTTGCCCATTGCGTCACGAAGCGTTTGCAAGCGCGGCAAGTAGACTACGCGGAAGTAGCCTGGAGTCTGCCAATTAAAGCCTTTGCCGTGCACAATCAGCAACTTCTGATCGCGTAGCAAATCAAGCGCAAACTGTTCGTCGTCGTGAATGTTGTATCGACTTGGATCGAGCTTTACAAACATGTAGAAAGCAGCGTCTGGTCGCTCAACGCTTACGCCATCCATCTCTTGAAGCGCGTTATAGCAATACTCGCGCTGCTCATACACGCGTCCGCCTGGTTCCAAATACTTTTCAACGCTCTGGTATCCGCCCAAAGCAGTCTGAATAATTGACTGCGCAGGAACGTTCGAGCACAAGCGCATATTAGACAGCATATTAAGACCCATAATGTAGTCGCGAGCCTTGGATTTATCTCCCGAAAGACTCATCCAACCAATACGGAAGCCAGCAATCATATGCGACTTAGAAAGTCCGCTGAAAGTTACGCAGAATACGTCTGGAGCAAGAGAAGCAATCGAAATATGCTTCTTGCCATCCATAACAAGACGGTCGTAAATCTCGTCCGCAAAAATAATCAAATTAAACTCGCGCGCAATCTTAACAATCTCTTCCAAAACTTCGCGACTATACAGCACACCCGTAGGATTATTCGGGTTAATAATCACGATTGCTTTAGTGCGAGGCGTGATTTTAGAGCGAATGTCGGCAATATCTGGGTACCAATGCGACTTTTCGTCACACATGTAGTGCACAGGAGTACCTCCAGCCAGGCTAGCGCACGCAGTCCACAACGGATAGTCTGGGCTTGGGATAAGAATCTCGTCGCCGCAATCAAGCAGCGCTTGCATAGAAAGATTAATCAGCTCGGAAACTCCGTTTCCAGTGTAAATATCTTCCATTTGCACGCCTGGAATGCCCTTAAGCTGATCGTATTGCATAATCGCCTTGCGAGCGGAGAAAAGTCCACGACTATCCGAGTAGCCTTCGCAGTCAATAAGCTGCTGTTGCATGTCGTAAATCACTTCGTCTGGAGCGCGGAATCCGAAAGGCGCAGGATTTCCAATGTTGAGCTTTAGAATATGCGTTCCGTTCGCTTCCATGCGGTTTGCTTCTTCAACAACTGGGCCGCGAACGTCATAAAGCACGTGCTCGAGTTTGGTTGATTTGTTGAAGGTTCTATGTTTGAGTGTTTGGGAAAGTTCAGCTTCTGTAAGCTGTGGCTGATTTAATTGTGGTTCTTCTGCAGACTGGCAGTTTTGCTCGATTTTTGCACAAGAATGACCGCCTTTGATTCCGTCGCTGCTGATTCCAAGAATTTCAGCTAGCATGTTACGTACGTCTTTGCGAGGCTCGGTTTTGCCGCTTAAATACTGGCTTAACTGGCTTTTACCAAGTTTATGACCGTTTTTTGCTGCAAGCTCGATTACGTCAATCTGCTTGTACCCCTTACGCTTCATAGCTTTTTTAAGCTCATCAGCAAAATTCTGTGCCATAATCTGTCTTTCTTGTAAAATCGGCATTTATAAATTGAACAAGTTTATAGCAAAGTTCAAAATATAAGTATTAAATTGAACTATTTATATTTTTAGTGATGATTTTACGCGCAAATTTGTATTTTGCAAAGTAAAAATTGAATTTATTTTGAATTTATTTTGAACTTTTGCGAATATGTTTGGTGACTTAAATTTAGGAATGCTGCATTATTTCGCGCTATTGCACGCAACTCGTAGAATCTGTGTTAAGCGGTTTGCTACCATAAAAGCTATGTATTTCTTTACTCCGAGGCGCTGCGAATCTACCCAAAAAATCATGTACAAGAATAAAGGGCAGGCTCTTATGGCAGCGGAGCAAAGTTTGCGAGAGCGTGGAACACAGTTATGGGTTTATGCTTGTGAATATTGTGGTTGCTGGCATTTGACGCATAAAAACCCGGTAAATCGCATGTATTCCGATATGCGCTCGCCATCCGCAAGCACGAAGCCTAAATCTAGAAAGCGCGGGTATAAGCCAAGACGGCGTTAAGTTAAAACGGCACTAAATTAAAACGGTGTTAAATCTTATGCAACATTAAAACCTTGCCTTGCAACCTGCTCAACATCTTCTGCTTCGTGTTTTTTGGCAATATCGTCTGCTGCTATAGCAAGAATTTGCGCGCTGAAAGCGTCAACCGGTCTGCTAGTATTTCGCAAATCGTAATATTGATGCACGCGATTGTCGAAATCGGCAAGATTCTCTAGTAATTCAGCATCGTCAGCAGGGTAAGTGTTTTCAAAAATCTGCATGCTAGTACTCATGCGCGGCTTTAATTCCGGATTTTGTGCAGGCTTACCAATTGCCAAGCCGAGCACGGGATACGTGTATTCAGGCAAATTCAAAATATCAATAAGCTGAGTTCCACTGTTCAAAATTGAACCGAGGATTACGCAACCAAGACCCAAAGATTCCGCGGCAGTTTCCATGGTGTGAAGTGCCAAAATGACGTCGTTTTGAGCTTGAGTAAAGCGGTAACGAGTTTTAAGCATAAATTCGTCGCTGCCTGTATCGATGCCATTTTTTTGTGCAATTGCGGCGTTTCTGTGCTGGTCAATAATAAAAACGTACAACAGCGGAGCTGTAGCAATATATGTTTGATTGCCAATTTCGGAAAGCTTCTGCTTAATTGAGCTATTCGTAATTTTAATCGCTGACCAGTCGTTCAAAAACTGGCTGCAAGCAGCGCGTTGAGCCACGGTTTCAAGAGTCGCGACTGTATCTTCGTCAATTGCTTCGTTGCAAAAAGCGCGAATAGATCGGCGGTTCAGTAGAGTATCAATAGTTTCGTTGTGACGTAAGTTTTGCACGTTATTCTTATTCCTTACTTTCCTTATTCTTCGATTATTTCTGCATTGTAGTTTCATTTGTTCAAAATTAGAATTTATTTTTTCGAAACTGTCGCTTTCTTTGCCTTCGCGCAACATAAGACAAGGTTCCGTGACTTACTAAGCGACCAACAATCGTAGTAAGAATCGCAGAAAATACTGCAAACCCAAGAGACATTAGCAATGGTTCTTCTTGCTTAACACGTTGCTTTTGTGTGATTTTTTCTTTAGAAAGATTGTTAGGACGATTATTAGAGTTTAAATTGATTTTTCTAGTATCAACATGTTTTTCCCATATTAAGTGCGCAATCTGCCCAGCTATAAACGTTGCAAAAGACGGAAGTGCGGCTTTAAGCAACGAATCTCCTAAAGTATTTGGATTTTTTAATCGGCGCTCGCGAAGCGCATCAATCTTACGATTCGCTGCATTCAGTCGTTGTACGGTAGCTTGAGTCGCACGATGGTTTCGTTGAGTTTTAGTATTAGCCGATGATAATTGCGTCATATTTTCTATGTTAGTGGTAACGAAATACCAATTTTGGCGGTACCATGGAACAGTAATCTTGATTCGCGGCAAAGTGGCTGCAAGTTAAGAAATGCTTACGTAAAGCAATCGTGCTGCTAGGCGTCCAGTGCGATGTGTGTACATGGCGCTGGTGAGGAATGTGAAGACTATGCAAAATAACGGCACTAAAGAATCCTCTCAGAAAGAATGCTCGAAGCAGGGTTGCTTGGTGTTACTTCGTCACGGTCAAACCGCTTGGAGTGTGTCTGGTCAGCATACTGGGCGCACGGATTTGCCTCTTACTGAAGTTGGTGTTGAGCAAGCAAAAGAGGCTGGTGCTAGATTGCAGTGTGTGTTCACAAAAGGTTTTGATGAGGATTGTGTGCTTGTAAGCCCGCTTCGTCGCGCGCAGCAAACAGCTCAGTTTGCTGGATTTGCTTCGTATACAATTTGTGATAGCGCGCTGGAGTGGGATTATGGTGCTGCTGAGGGTCGCACGCGCGCTGATATTTCTAAACTAAGTGGAGTTGAGGCGTGGGATGTGTGGAAACATGGTCCTAAAGTTCTTCCTTCTCACATGGTTAGTGATGCTAAAGAAGTGCTTCCTAGTGGAGAGACAGTGGATGTGCACAGGACTTCTGGAGAAAGCTTGCAAGAGGTTTCGGATCGTACTCAAAAGATTATTGATATGGCAATGCCTAAATTGAAATTAGGTAAGGACGTGCTTGTTGTTGCACATGCTCATGTGTTGCGTATTCTTACTGCGCGCTGGCTTGGAGTAAACCCAGATTTTGCGCGACTTCTTCGTATGGATACCGCGCATTATTCTGTGTTGGGCACGTATAAAGGCGACAATGTAATTGTGCATTGGAATTGTTGAAATACGGTTTAAAATTTCAGATATTTCCATATATTTTAGTGCGATTTGCGCAAATTTTTTGCAAAGATATTTATATATTTGAGTCTTGCGTTTGCTGTAATATTAGTTCACTACGGTGATTTAAATAGTATTCAATAGCAGTAATTAGTTAGTTCGTAAGAGATTAGCAGTATATGGAAAGGTTCGATGATGAGTCGTTCGGTTAAGTCGATTATTGCGCTAGTGGTTTGCGCTGTTTTGGCGGCTTGTGCGTTTACTGCTTTTGGTTTTTCTCAGTCTTTTGGCGCAAATGCCGATAGGTCTGCTAATGGGAAGGTTATTTTCTTCAACTTGAAGCCTGAAGCTACTGCTATGTGGGAAGAAGTTGCTAAAGAATACACAAAACAGACTGGTGTTACAGTAAGCATAGTTACGCCAACTGGCGGTCAGTATGAAAAGAGACTTAAAACCGAAGTTGAGAAATATAAAGATAATCCAGATAGCATGCCTACGTTATTCCAGATTAACGGTCCTGTTGGCTACGCTAACTGGAAGGATTACACTGCTGATTTAACTAATTCCCCTCTTTATACGCAACTTAGCAATAAAAATCTTGCTTTTATGGATAACGGTAAGCCGGTTGCTGTGCCATATGTTACTGAAAATTACGGCTTGATTTACAACAAGGCTTTGCTTGCTAGGTATGCGGATCTTAAAGATGCAAAGTTGCAGCCAGAAGAAAACGGCAAATCTTTTGAAGATCAAATAACTAATTTCGCTGCGTTGAAGGCTGTTGCAGACGATTTGCAAAAGCGCAAGGATGAGCTTGGTATTGACGGTGCTTTTGCGTCCGCAGGTTTTGATTTAAGCTCCGACTGGCGTTTTAAGACGCATCTTGCAAATATGCCTTTGTATTATCAATTCGTTAAGAATAACGTTAATGGTCAGCCTCAGTCAATTAATTACGACTATGTTGATAATTTCAGGAAGATTTTTGACCTTTATATTTCTGATTCCACAACTCCTGTAAGCCAGTTAAGTACTAAAACTGGCGAGGATGCTGTTTATGAGTTTGCTCTTGGTAAAGCTGTGTTCTACCAGAATGGTACTTGGGCTTGGGGTGATTTTTCAAAAGCTGGCATAAAGCCTGACGATGTTGGCATGCTACCAATTTATATTGGTGCTAAGGGCGAAGAGAAACAAGGCATGGCTACCGGTTCGGAAAATTATTGGTGCATTAATAAAAAGGCTTCAAGGCGGAATCAGGAAGCAACTAATGCCTTCCTTAATTGGTTACTTACTACAAATTATGGTAAGGATGCTTTGGCTAATAAAATGGGCTTTGCTACTCCTTTCAAAGGTTTCCCTAAAGCAGAAAATCCTCTAGTTCAGGCTGCTGTTGATTACACTGCTAAGCTTGGCAAATTGCCTGTTAAGTGGGTGTTTGTTACTATGCCATCTAACGGTTGGAAAGACGATGTTGGCTCTGATCTGCTTACATATGCTCAAGCAACAAAAGACGGTATGACTTCTATTGGCGCTAATAAGGCATGGGCTACTCTTAAATCCGCGTTTGTTGACGGCTGGGCTAAGGAATATAAGATTGCTCATGGGCAGAGTTAGTTTAATTAAATAATTTGTTTTGAACTATAATCCTCAAGGGGTTGCACAATCGTTTGCTAAATTGTTGTGCAATCCCTTTAATTATTGCCAAAAATACGTGCTAATTTTATCGAATATATTAGTGGGTGGTGTTTTTATAATGACACGCGTCAATTTACTTATGCTATCGTTTGCAATATTGCAGCAGTTGAGGCATAATAAATATTGTCGATAAGGACACCTAGAGGTGTGGCAGTCCAATGACGGGATTGTCGGCATAGGAGAAAGGTTCGATGATGAATCGTACAATTAAATCAACAATTGCACTGGTAGCTTGCTCGGCAATGGCTTTTGGCGCGCTTGCAGCTTGCGGATCCTCCTCAAGTGACAGCTCTGCTAAAGGTAAGGTTTACTTCTTGAACTTTAAGCCAGAAGCTGCAGATCAGTGGAAGGAAGTAGCTAAGGCATACACCAAGAAAACAGGTGTTGAGGTTAAGGTTCAAACTGCTGCTTCCGGAACTTATGAGCAGTCTTTGAAGAGTGAAATCAGCAAGGGTAATGAAGCTCCTACACTCTTCCAGATCAACGGTCCAGTTGGTTACGCAAGCTGGAAGGATTACACTGCTGATTTGAAGGATACTGAGCTTTATAGCCAACTTCAGAACAAGGATATTGCTTTGAAGGATGGAGATAAGGTTGTTGGTATTCCATATGCAATGGAAACCTACGGCTTGATTTACAACAAGGCTTTGCTTAAGAAGTACACCGAGCTTAAGGATGCTAAGGTAAAGTCTGCTGAAGAAATCAACTCCTTCGATAAGTTGAAGGCTGTTGCAGATGATATTCAAAAGCACAAGTCAGATCTTGGCGTTGAAGGCGCCTTTACTTCTGCTGGTTTTGATTCCAGCTCTGATTGGCGTTTTAAGACCCACCTTGCAAATCTTCCTTTGTACTATGAGTTCAAGGAAGATCATGTTACCAAGCAGCCTGCAAAGGTAAAGGGTAGCTTCCTTGACGGTTATAAGAAGATTTTCGATCTTTACATTACTGATTCCACTACACCAGCAACAAAAATTGGTTCCAAGACTGGTGAAGATGCTAATGCTGAGTTCTCCCAGGGTAAAGCTGTGTTCTACCAGAATGGTACTTGGGCTTGGGGTGACCTCTCCAAGGCTGGTATGAAGGCTGAAGACCTTGGTATGCTTCCAATTTATATTGGTGCTAAGGGCGAAGAGAAGCAAGGCTTGGCAACTGGTTCTGAGAACTATTGGTGCATCAACGAGAAGACGTCTGACGCTAACAAGAAGGCAACTAAGGACTTCTTGAAGTGGTTGCTTACTTCCGATGCTGGTAAGGATGCTTTGTCTAAGAAGATGGGCTTCACTACTCCATTCAAGAGCTTCGCAGATATCAAGTCTGACAACCCATTGACTCAGGCAGCTGTTGAAGATGCTAAGTCTGGTAAGACTCCAGTAAGCTGGAACTTCACCGTAATGCCATCTGATAACTGGAAGAACGACCTCGGCTCTGCTTTGCTTGAGTACGCTCAGGGCACTGGCAAGTGGGATAAGGTTAAGACAGCGTTTGTGGATGGTTGGGCTAAAGAATATTCTCAAGCTCACGAAGATGACTAATAAACAAACAGACGTTACACCTGCTGACGTAAGCAAGCAAAGGTGACGTAAGAAAATCCGCTAGGATACTGGCACATCACAGTGCTAAGTCCTAGCGGATTTTGTTATTTCGATATTTTGTTATTTCGATATTTTCTAGAAAACTATAAAAGGTCTATTCTTTTAATAATGCAGCTGTGCTTGAACGCACAATAAGTTGCGCTGGAACAATGCGATACTGATCTTCAACTTTCTCTGCGTTTATAAGCGCAAGCGTGATATTTGCCGCAGTAGAAGCAATATCAACTGGATCCTGTCTAATAGTAGTTAAGCCAGTTTCATGCGCGTAAAAACTATCGTCAAAACCAATAATTGACACATCTTTTGGAGTAGAATACCCGCTGCGTGCAAGCTGAAACATAAGCGGTATTGCAATACCATCTTCTTGGCATGCAATTGCTGTTGGCATAATTGAACTTCCAAGAAGCATAGAAACTATGGCACTTATGCGATCAGAATTAGCAGGTGCCACAATTTCTGTAGGTGTGATCCCGCTATTTTGGCATTCATCAATAAAAGAATGGTAACGTTGCAATACGCTGAAATGTAGTGAAACGTCACGAGTTGTGCGCACATATGCAATATTGCGATGCCCTAAACCGATTAAGTGGCGTGCCATAAGTCTTGCACCTTGGTCATCGTCAATATTGATAGTCGCGTCAAAATCGCATTTTTGTGGATATAAGCAGTTTATGCCAACAATTGGCACGCCTGTTGATTTAAGTTGTGCGATTTCGTTGGTATTTACGTCAAAGGAGCACACAACAACGGCGTCAGCATTACGTCTAGTTGGGAGCATTGTGAAAAATTCACTACGCTCTTTACTGCTGGAAATCTGAAAAATAGACAAATCATATCCAGCTGTGTGGAATACTTGATTCAATCCTTGAATAATAGATGCAGAAAACCATAGACGAATTTGATCGCTAATCAATAAAGCGATGCGCAAGGTTTTACCAGATTTTAGTGCTGCTGCAGATTTCGAAATAGAAAAATTCAATTGTTCGGCAATGGCCAATACTTTATTGCGAGTGGATGCAGATACTAAGTTTGGTCGTGTAAATGAACGCGACACAGTAGAAACTGACACATGAGCTTTATTCGCTACATCTTGAATATTTGCCGACATGTGAACTCCTTTATTCGCGTATAACAAACGTGTAGCACAGCCTTGTGTTTAATTGTTTAGTGCGAACTTTTATAGTTCGAAACAAACAAACGTTTGCAGACATTTCTATTTTAGCAAATTTTGCTGGAATGCCAACGATAATAAGCAATTTTTTTAAAACTAAATTCTGATATTTGTTTGAAGTGACATATCGAAAATGACAACGTTTGACATAGCTAATTCATGTAGTAGAATGAAGTTATTGGTTCGGGACAGCGATGTCTACGTGGATGTCGCGCTCAAGGAGGAGAAAGTGACGAGTCATGATTAGTATGAGCGGAAAAGCAATACGTAAATGGTGGTGGTTATTTGCGCTGCCAACGTTTGCTGCGTTTATTGTTGGCTTCTTAGTGCCATTTATTATGGGTGTGTACTTGAGCTTTAGAAAATTCACTACTGTGACTGATGGTAAGTTTGTGGGTTTTCGTAACTACTATAGAGCTTTAAAAGATCCGCATCTTGTTTATTCGTTTTTGTTCACAACGCTTTTTGCAGTTATTACAACAATAATTATTAATGTTATTGCTTTTGCAATTGCGTACATGCTTACTAAGAAGTTCAAGGGCACGACGATATTCAGAGCCGTGTTCTTTATGCCAAATCTTATTGGCGGTATCGTTTTAAGCTATATTTGGCAGCTCTTGTTAAATGGTATACTCGGCTACTTCAATCGTACGATTACGTTCTCTGAAGTATTCGGTTTCTGGGGTCTTGTGATTGTTGTTTGCTGGCAGCAAATTGGCTATATGATGATTATTTATATCGCAGGAATGCAGGCTCTTCCAGGAGATGTTATGGAAGCAGCTGCTGTCGATGGTGCAAGCCCAAGGCAGACTTTATTCAAGATTACTATTCCATTGATGATGCCTTCTATTACTGTTTGCACATTCTTAACAATTACCAACGGCTTCAAGCTTTTCGATCAGAACTTCGCATTAACTAACGGTGGTCCGTCAAGGAAAACAGAGATGTTAGCTCTTAATATTTATAGAACTTTCACTACTCCAAGATGTGAAGGCGTTGGCCAGGCTCAGGCAGTCATGTTCTTCATTGTTGTGGCTGTTATTGCTATGGTTCAGAATATACTCACTAGGTCAAAGGAGGTAGCGGCATGAACGAGAAAACAAAGCATCCTGCGTTATGGACGGTGCTGTTCACTCTTATAAGCTTGTTATGGATTTTTCCTATAGCTTTAGTAGTGCTGAATTCTTTCAAGTCTAAGGTTGATATTGCCAGCAATCCTTTTACTTTTAGTTCAAAATCGTTTGTTGGAATGTCTAACTACGTATTAGGCTCAAATCGTACTGATTTTCCGATGAGTTTCCTCTGGACCATTGTTGTAACTGTTGGTTCTGTGATTCTCATTCTTCTGTGCACGTCAATGTGTGCATGGTGGATTGTTCGTGTGAACAATTGGGCAGCAAAACTTCTATACGTTTTGTTCCTGTTTAACATGATTGTGCCATTCCAGATGGTTATGTACACCCTTGCTTACATTACGAACGCTTTGAAGTTGAATACTCCATGGGGATTGTGGATTATTTACTTAGGCTTTGGTGCAGGACTTGCAGTGTTTATTTTCACTGGTGTGATTAAGGGTATTCCGCAAGAACTCGAAGAGTCTGCAATGATTGATGGTGCTTCTGTGCCACGTATATTCTTCCAGATTATTGTGCCGATTATGCGACCTGCTATTATTTCGGTTTCAATCTTGCAGGCAATGTGGATTTGGAATGACTTCCTGCTTCCATTCTTGACGCTCGATCTCAACAAGTATAAGACTATTTCTATAGCTGTTCAGTATTTGAAGGGCGGCTATGGATCTGTCGAGATGGGCGCAATGATGGGCTGCTTGGTTATGGCAATTGTTCCAATCATAATCTTCTACCTCATCTGCCAGAAGTACATTATTAAAGGTGTTATGTCTGGTGCAGTAAAGGGATAAATTAATTCTCCTCCAAAATTCAAGTGGCAGTGAAAGCGGCGGTGTGTGCATACTATTACGTTTGTGCACACCGTCATTATTTTTAATAGTTACGTTAGTTTGTAATTAGGTGGTAGAGTTCGTTATTAGAGTATCTATAGATAGTAAAGCATAGGAATTGCGTCATAAAACCAGGAGATAGTATAGAATGATTTTCTCGTTTGGAAGCCCAGATTCAAAGTTTGCGCAAAGCATGGAAACATTTGCTGATGCCGTGTGGCTTACAATATTGATGATTTTAACAAGCATTCCTTTAATTACTATCGGTGCTTCTCTTTGTGCCGGTCATGATGCTGCAAGACGTACAGAGCAAGGTGAAGGACATATTACTGCAGCTTATTTTCGCGCGTTTGCTAGCAATTTTTTGGAATCTACTATTATTTGGGCTGTAATGGGACCAGTTTTGCTTGCTATTATTTGGCTATGGCTTTGCGTGTGGTCTACTCCACTTTTAATTATTAAATTTATTCTGAGCATATTGTGGGTTATTGTTGCCGAATGGGTGTTTGCATTACAAGCGCGTTTTAAAAATTCAATTGATAAAACAGTGGTTAATTCTCTTATTTTTGGTATTTCGTATTGGAAAGAAACTCTTATAATGACACTGCTAGATATAGTGTTTATTGTGTTAATATTTGCATCAATCGTATATTTGCCGCAGGGTTTGCCTTTGTTGGTATTCATTGGTTGGGGATCGCTTATTATGCTGCATACTCCGATTTTAGAGCGTGTATTTGCAAAGTATATTAAGAAGTAATTTCTGCGTTATGGCGTGACGACCTGCTTGAGCGCAGCATTGTGCGCGCGAAAGCAACTCGGAGTGCCGAGCTTGCTTAGGGTTGAAAGCACGGTGTGCTTTCAACGCAAGCGAGGTCTGCCTTCGTCAATAAAGACGAAGGCAGGGCAGGTTTGTGTGGCTGTGCTTTAGAAATTAGGTTGTGACTGGTGTGCGCTGATGACCTGCTTGAGCGCTGCGATTTAGCGCGCGAGTGTTGCTGCTTATTTGTGTTATTGACGCAGATTACGTACTGCGCGAGTAACGGTGTTGAGGCAGGGGGTTTGCTTCTTACTCCATAACCCCATAATTAATGAGGCGAGCACTATTATAGATGCTCGCCTCACATAGGACATCATGTAAGAAATATTTTGATTTGCTACTATGCAAATCATATTCCTTACGAGGGGGGGAATAGAGTCAGTTCATCGGTAAACCAACTATTAAATTATACATGCTTCCGTGTATTTTCGCCGCGCATAACTGCCGTCATAGATAGCACTCGTGGTGACTTAAATACTTCATCGGTGTGAACTACACGACCATCAGCATCAGCAAGTGGAATACGCCAGTTTGGATACTCTGTACTAGTTCCAGGCTGATTCTGTGAACGCTTCTCGCCGACAGCATCAACCAAAGCTACTTGCAAAAGCAAAGATGGGGAAGTGAGCATAATTGCATGCATAGCTTCCACAATCTCTTGTACATGACCTTCAACATCCTCAGCAGCATCTTTGCTAATCCAACCGTTCTCAAGAAGCATCTTCATCATTGCATCGCGTTCAGCTTGAGCAGCCTCCTGGAACGTTTCTACGGAGTCTGTAAGCAGATGAAGTTGCTCGCGAAGCTTGACATGCTCAAAGGCAAGATAACCAGCTGTAGGTGGCATATCGTGCGTAGTAACGGAAGCAAGAGCATACTCTCGATATGTAGACGGATTAGCAAAAATAATTTGCTTCTTTCCAGCCTTCTTAGTAGTGGCTTCAGCTTCGTCGTCGTGGGTGAACCACTCAACAACAGTGCCAAGCACGCCATGAGATGCAAGAACCTTAGAAACATACTTCGGCACAGTGCCCAAATCTTCGCCAATAACAACACCGCCTGCGCGAGTTGCTTCAATAGTGAGAACTGCGAGCATTGCATCTACGTTGTAGTACACATACGCGCCGTTTCTAGCACCCTGTCCTTGTGGAATCCACCATAAGCGGAACAATCCAAGAACGTGATCAATACGAGCAGCTCCTGCATGCAAGAACACGTTATGAACCATGTCTCGGTAAGCAATATAGCCAGTTTCATCCAAATAATTTGGATCGAATGGAGGTTGACCCCAATCCTGACCTTGCTGGTTGTAGAAATCAGGAGGAGCACCAACGCTTACACCATTAGCAAATCGTTCCGGACTCCACCAAACGTCAGCACCGTAGCCGTGTACGCCAACTGCCATGTCTTGCATAAGACCAATTGCCATACCAGCAGCTTTAGCTTCAGCGTGAGCTGTAGCAACTTGCTCATCAGCAATCCACTGAAGCCAACGATGGAACTCAAACAAGTCAGCATGTTCGCGCTTAAGTCGCTCAATTTGCGGAGTGCCTTTGCCTGTAGTGTCAAACCACAAATTCTCGCCCCAAGGAGCACCCCAAACCTCAAACGCAACACACCAAGTTGCAAAGGCGTCAAGATCTTCACCAGAACGATGCTTAAACTCACTAAACTCGCGCTCGCGCTCGGTAGAACGAGGTTGCTTGAAAATAATACGCAACGCAGGAAGCTTGGCATCCCATGCAGCGTTGATATCTATAGGATTTGGATTATTGTTTTGAGGAGCAATAGACTCATGCAATTGCTCTACTTTAGCAAGATCTTCGCCACTTAATTCAGCATATTCCGGAATATCTTGCGGACGAATATAAGTGACATTCAAGAACCTACGAGACTCAGGTAAGTACGGTGAAGGCTCAAGAGGTGTTACTGGAGCGCACGCATGAATTGGATTAATCAGCATAAAATCAGCCTTGCCGATTTCTCCAGCATCCTTAAGTAGGCGACGCAAATCGCCATAATCGCCAATTCCCCAAGAATCTTTTGAACGCACAGAATACATTTGCGTCATGAATCCCCAACGGTGCTTTTGCTTAACGCTTTCAGGCAATGGAATACGCGCAGGTGCGGCAATCAATGTGACATCAGCATGTTGAGCCGTCTCGCCATTCGCGCTGATTACTTTGGCATGCAAAGTGTGGTAGCCCATTGGCAAATCATCCGGAAGTTCAATGAACAAGTCTCCATCGTCTTCGGATTGAATATCGCCTAACGAGTCTTCATAATCTGTTCCATCTTCGAGTGTAAGAGAAATGTGAATTTGCTCTTTTTTGGCATCTCCTGCGTGAATTGGTACGCAAGTTTTTGCGCCATTAAACGAAACGACAGTTGGTGGCAATAACTCGCTAGAGCGTTTGCGCTGAACCTTCTCGTATGAAATTGCAATATTGTCTTGAGTGTCGGCAGGCATGCCTAATGCATCAAGTACTCCAACTAATGCTTCATCTGTAATTTCGGTGTAGCTTCCTTGCTGATCAATATAAAAAGTGGCAACGCCGCACGCCTTAGCAAGCTTAATAAGTGGACGTGCAAGACGTTCTGCGCTTTCTTCCATAGGCTTATCAGCATCAGCTTTGCCAGTAGCTGTTGTTGTCATGGTGCTCCTTCTACTTTATGATTTGGCACATTCCTAACATCGTCGTAAGCGTGCCAAATGTGCAACTATGGCGATAGCGTGTAAATCAATACATCTCTGGATTGAAATACACCCTGCCTGTCAATTATATAAATACCTGACATCGTTTGCAAATTAGCGTTGCGACATATTTGCTAGTTTTTATAAGTAATTGCAACTAAACACAAGTGTTGTGATTACTCATGTTTAGTTGCAATCGTCTGACAGTTTATTATTTTTTTTTACTTACTAAAACGCAATTACTTGTTGCTAAGCACAACAAAAGTTCTGATAGGCAAGTGTAGGGTAGCAGCGCTTTTTTCAGTTGTAATATTTACCGCGGTGTCAGGTTGTTTTCCAGTCCACTTAGCAAAATAATCACTTGAATTAAGTACGCAATGCCACTCTTGAGCCTTTGCGCTATGAATAGCAGGTAGCTGAATAGTTGCATCTTCATGATACATAGGATTTGCGCAAACAATTAAATTATTGCCAATGCGCGTAGCCAAAACAGTATGGTTAGACGTTTCAAGTTGTTTGCGTTTGCCATCATACAATGAGCTATATTCAGCGCGAAGCTTTATAAGTGCACGATACCATTGAACAAGCGGATTGAAACGTTCAGCGCGCGCCCAGTCAAGCTGGTTCATTAGTACACCGCGATTATAAGAATTATCGCAACCGTGCTTAGTGCGTCCAAACTCTTCTCCGCTTAGCATAAACGGCGTGCCTGCAGAGCACAAAACAATTCCAGCTGCAAACATATTAGCGTTCAAAATATCCGCAACTTGTTGTGCATCTTGAGCGTCAAACTCAAAATCGCTAGCATTCTCGCGCATAGAGATACAAAGCTTATCCCAGAAAGTCAAATCGTCGTGAGCAGAAGTATATTGAACAATCTGTCCAACTTCTTTACCTGCAGAAGGCGTATCACGCCATGCATTAAGAGTTTGGCGAGCCGCATCTGAGCACCAGAGCTCATTGCCATTTACATACCCGCGGTCGAGATGGTTCATGACGTTGCCTTTGAGGGAATCGCGAGACTCGTCACTAAACCAGCCTATGCGCTCGTTAAGAGTGCTTCTGCCGTCTTTATCTCCCATCGGAACTTTTTCATCAACAGCAGGATCCGAAGCACTCCACGGTTCTCCATACATAACAATATCTTTACCGCCAGGAAGCTCATCTAATGCAGCTCGTGCCTGATTTAAGGTTTCAGTATCAGTCAATCCCATAAGATCAAAACGGAAACCATCAATGTGATAGCAGCGTGCCCAATGCAGCAAAGATTCAATAATAAACCTGCGGAACATAGGATGTTCAGAAGCCATTTCATTTCCACAGCCAGAGCCGTTAGCAAAAGATCCGTCAGAGTCTCGCCTGCAGAAATACCCAGGAGCCATGCATTCGAAAGCGTTTTCTGCAGACTTGTACATGTGATTATAAACAACATCCATAATTACGCGTTGGCCATTAGCATGTAATGCCGCAATCATTGCTTTGCATTCGCGAATTCGCGCAGTGCCGTCGTAAGGATTGCTAGAATAAGCACCTTCAGGAACGTTGTAAGCGTGAGGATCATAACCCCAGTTGTATAGAGAATCTAATTCTTCTGCTGAAGCACCGTTTTTGCGCGCATTGTCGATTGCGGATTCGTCAACTGTTGCAAAATCGTAAATAGGTTCGAGTTGCACATGAGTAATGCCAAGCTGCTTTAAATAATCCAAGCCAGTAGGGAAGTTGCATTCAGAAGAATCTGGATTTTGCAAAGATGTATGTTCATCAGTAAAAGCGAGATATTGGCCTCTATGCTCTGGCTTAAAGCCGCCATTAGGATTGCTGCTGAAATCTGCAACATGCGTTTCCCACACAACCATTGCATGACGCACAAACTTAGGAGACTTATCTTTATGCCAATTGGCAGGAGACACTCGCTCATCGTCTATGACAAGGCTGCGCTCACCATTTACACCGCTCGCTACACCCCAAGGGTCACTAGTTCGATTTACTGTGCCATCTTGGAAAGTAACAAGATAATCGTAGTATATGCCGTCTAAACGCTTACGGAAATTAATCCGCCAAGCTCCGTCATGCAACGGTTTCAATTCGTGTGTTTGAATTGGCTCACTGTTGTTTCCGGTTTCAAAAAGTCTTAACGTCACATTCTGTGCAGTTGGTGCCCATACAGTAAATGTTGTAGATTTAGCGTTTAAAGTAAATCCAAGAGGTCCTTCGTATACAGGCCATGTTGCCGAAGATGGAGTCGTCATATAGGGTATCCTTCTTCCTTCGCTATTTTGCGAATTGTCTAAATTTTCTAAATTATTTAATCGTATTAGTAATTATACAGTTTTTAAATTTTATTATTTACTTATTGTTCTGTTATCAAGTTTTTTTATGTTTTGCGGCACTATTTGGCTAAACACGGTAGGGTTTATGCGATAGCCATTATCGTATTAAGTCAAACGGCGAGTGTGTTAAGTTATTTTTTATTTTTACGTGTTCGTGTTGTCTAGCGAAAGAGAAGGCTGAAACGCTCGAAAGCGTCTCAGCCTTCAGTAGATTTATATCCTGTAAATTATCAGCCTTTAACGGAGCCAGACATGGACTCTTCGTAGAAGCGCTGCATAATAATGAACAGGATTACGATTGGTATGGAAATGCACACAGCGCCTGCCGCGAATGCAGCGTACCAATCAGGTAGATACTTTTTGGTAAGCATCTCCATTAATCCGTAAGCAACTGTGTAGTTTTCCTTATTGTCTCTCACTACTGTCTTCACCATAACGAAGTCTAGCCATGGTCCCAAGAATCCAGTAATTGCTTGGAACACAATCATAGGCTTGCAGATTGGAACAATAATCTTCCAGAATACTTGCCACTTTGTGCATCCATCCAAGTATGCAGCTTCATCCAAAGACTTTGGAATAGTATCCATGTAGCCCTTCATAATGTAGAAGCCGGCACCGCTACCTGCAGAATAAACGATAATAAGTGCGATTAATACAATCGAACCTTTTGTTAAACCAAGAGCCTTCAAAATGAAGTAGATAGCAATAACAGCCATGATACCTGGGAACATACCAAGAATCAGAGCAAGATTCATGAATGTCTTGCGCCCTTTGAAACGGAGACGAGACATGCAGAAGGACACTGCTAACACAAACACCAAAGAAATAATGCACACGAAAATTGACACAATCAAAGTGTTGAGGAACATTCGTGGGAAATTAATGTCATCGGTATCGGTAAATAACTTTATATAGTTATTTAGTGAGTATTCAGTTGGGAAGAAGGTTTTCTGATAGGAACCAGTGTTCTTGTTGAAGCTTTCTAACAAAACCCACAAGATTGGAATCAGCCAAATAACTGACAACACCAGCAAGAACAAATGTGAGAAAGTATCTCCAATTACTCTTCTGACATGTTGATCTTTAAGGAAAGAAACACTACGAGTGCTCTTTACAACAGCTTCTTCGTTCTTAGTTGTAGTTTTATCACTCACCGGAATCCCTCCTCATTCTTGTAAGATCCAGAGTTGCGATACGTAATCAGTGCTACGACAGCAAGCACAATGAACGTCAAAATACCAATTACTGCACCTGCGTTGTAGTTTTGCTGGTCAACAGTCAACTTGTAGAGCCATGTGATAAGCAAGTCGGTGCCGCCTGCACTGTTGACTTTGCTACTTGCTGGACCACCTTTTGTTAAGAGGTAAATAACGTTGAAGTTATTGATGTTGCCAGTAAAGGTAGTAATCAAATATGGAGTCATAACAAAGATGATGTACGGCATTGTGACGTTCATGAAACGTTGCCACCAACCTGCGCCATCGAGCTCTGCAGCTTCGTAAAGTTCTGCAGGAACGTTTTGCAAGATACCTGTAATCTGCATGATGGTGAATGGAATACCAACCCAAAGATTGATAAGAATTACCGTCACTCGAGCCCAAGTTACATCCGTAAGGAAAGGAAGCTCCTGATGTATCCAACCGTTTTGCTTAAAGACAATGTTAATAACACCGTTCTGGCTAAGCATATTGTTCATAATAAGCAATGAAACAAACTGTGGAACTGCAATTGTAAGGGAGAAGCAAGTTCGCCACAATCCCTTAAGACGAGTGGACTTTCTATTGATTATCATTGCAATGAACATGCCGAGGAAGAAGTTCAGGAAGGTTGCAAGGAATGCCCAAACAAGAGTCCAGATTAATACGTCAAAGAATACGTCAGCTTTAATTAAATCACTTTTTCCGGTTAAGAATTGAGAAAAAACGTCTAACCCAATCCAACTGAATTTTTGTTGATGATTCTCGTCATAGCTTGTGAAAGCCATAGAAATCATGAAGAACAATGGCAAAATTGTGAATAACACAATGCCAGCAGTTGGAAGAGTCATAAAACCGACGTGTGCTTTTTCGTCAAGAAGAGTCTTCGCATCATCAATGAAATTAAGTGGCTTCTTGCCGTCTGCCATTACAGATTGCGCTTTGTACGCGCTGCGAAGAGCGAGAGTTGCCAGATATACAAGCAATACAATCGCTAATATCGACATAACTCCATACAGTAAAATTTCTACAGAATTATCGCCTGCACTGTATCGCCAGAATCCGTTGACTTTAACTCTGCCCTGTTCTACTGTGCCAAGAGTGTTGATTTTTGGAAGATAATCCAATCCAATTGTAAATAAGAATACGAATAAAGTTGCTTCGCACGCTAAGAATATAACGCCTTTGATGTATTGCTTGCGGACAAAATTGCCAAAGCCAAATATGACAACAGAAATCCATGAAAGAATGTCCGCATGTTTTGCAGCCTCTTTCAGTGAATAAGGTGAAGGAGCAAAGCGTTCTGCAGTTGACGTCTTCTTCTGGCGTCTTTCTCGCTTTGTGGATGTCGTGCCAGTCATGACATGCCTTTCATGTAAACAAAATTATTTTGTAGAAGATAAACAATGCGCCCCACCCCTTGCCGGAGCGGGGGCTGGGGCGCATTGTTTTACTCAAAGTGCATAAAACACTGCTTATGCATCTATTTAGATTTGTTGGCTAGAGTAAGTTTTGTTTACTTACTTCTCTAAGCCCTTAGCAAATTCTGCGGTCTGCGCGGCAGCATTATCGCCAGTAATCTTACCGGTGGAGATAGAAGTGCCGAATGCTTGAACTGGATCCCAGAACTTACCCATTTCAGGAATTGCTGGCTGCAAGACAGAAGTCTTAGCAATGGTTTCCATCTGAGCAACAGCAGCTGGCTCTGCCTTTACGCTATCAGCAAGGGACTTGTCAGAAGGAATTGCACCTTCCTTTTCGAAAGCAATCTGCTGGGACTTCTTGGAGCCCAAGAATGCAGCGAACTTAGCAGCCATCTCTGGAGACTTGGTGTTGGTGTTGTAAGCAACAGCCTTAGAACCAGCGAAGGACTTCATCTGGTGCTCGCCAGACTCAGTCTTGAAGGTTGGAAGAGCAGCTGCAGCATAGTTATCCTTCAAGGCGTCCTTAACCTTGGCTGCATCCCAAGAACCGGAGAACATTGCATCAACGGAGCCGTCCTTCAAGCCAGCCAAGCCGCGACCATTTCCATCAAGTACGAAGTGCTTTTCGTTTCCAACGAGCTTTGTTGCAATGTACTTGGTAACTTCAGCAGCCTTATCACTGAGCTTCATGCCAGCCTTAGCATCGTTTCCATTTTCGCCGAAGAGCGTCATATTGCCATCGAGGTAGAAGCCTGGGAGATACCAAGCATTAGCAAGATCGAATGAAACCTTGCCCTTTTCAAGCATCTTGTCGAGGGACTTAACGTCATCAGCGGAGAACTTGGACTTGTTGTAGTACATGAACCAAGTGTTGCCGGTGTAAGGAACGCCGTAAAGTTTACCGTCCTGAGCGGTAACAGACTTGATCAAAGTATCTTCGTTCTGTTCCTTAACTTGCTTTGTGGCGTCATCGCTTAATTCGCCGATTGCTCCAGCCTTTACCAAGTCGCCGAGCTGATCGTTAGGGAAGAGGAACACATCAGCAGCAGCCTTAGCATCCTGCTTAACAGCCTTAGCAGCGTCTGGTGGCTCAACAACAGCGTTCTTGAAAGTAACGTTTGGATTTTCCTTCTTGAATTCTGCTTCAACAGTCTTAATCCAGCCGCCATCTTTCTGATCGTCAGCAGAACCCCAAACGGTGAGCTGAACAGGTGCTGAATCAGCAGCCTTCTTAGCGCTATTGTTAGTGCTTGAACCGCAAGCTGCAAATCCAAACAAAGTAGCAACTGCAAGACCTGCACCCAGCATCTTCTTAATATTCGTCATCCTTGACCTCCTATATCATGCCAAAAACTGGCATATCATTTGGTGGCGTAGTAACGGACTCCGTTGTGGCGCAACATCGCGATTGCTGCGTAGAGCAGCGTCACAAGTCTCACAAATCCGTTCGTAAGCACTGTGTAGTATACACGGATATCGTGTCGTTTGCAAATGAGTGGCGGGTTAATCTGTATATTTCGCCCTATAAATTTTTTCAAGTGGTTGCGTGTAAACTAAATAGCACAACGCTAGAAGGGTGAAATAATGGCATTATACGATCATGCTCAGTGGCTTAAAGACGCGGTTTTTTACGAAATCTATCCGCAAAGTTTTTGTGATTCCAATGGCGATGGCATAGGTGACATTCAAGGAATTATCAAAAAGTTAGACTATGTAAAATCGCTTGGCTGCAACGCAATTTGGCTTAATCCTTGCTATGACTCGCCTTTTAAAGATGCGGGCTATGACGTGCGCGACTACAAAAAAGTAGCTGCTCGCTATGGCACTAACGAAGACTTGCAGCAGCTTTTTAGTGAAGCTCACAATCAAGGAATCCGCATATTGCTTGATTTAGTGCCAGGTCACACTAGTGAAGAACATGAATGGTTCCGCGAAAGTTCAAAAGCTCAAGAAAACGAGTTCAGTAAGCGCTACATTTGGACCGACAGTGCGTTTAGCGGCTATTCTATGCCGTTTGTTGGTGGTGAAACTGAGCGTGACGCCACTTATATTCTAAACTTCTTCAAATGTCAGCCTGCATTAAACTACGGTTTTGCACATAGGGATAGAGCTTGGCAATCCGCTCCAGATTCCAAAGAAGCGGCAGAAACTCGCGCTGCAATGGTTGATATTATGCGATTTTGGCTTTCGCTTGGTGCGGATGGATTCCGAGTTGATATGGCTGATTCGCTTGTAAAAAACGATGACAATAATGGCGAAGGAAGTCTTGGAAAAGACAATACAATTCGCGCATGGCAGGAAATGCTTGGCACTGTAAAAGAAGAGTATCCGCAGGCTGCTTTTGTGTCCGAATGGGGCAGACCGCGTCAGGCTCTTGCTGCCGGATTCGACATGGACTTCTATTTGAATTGGCGCTGGGATGGCAATCCTAATGGTTATGCGCGTTTACTTCGTGACGTTGATAACGCTTTAGATAACAATTCTGAGCGCGATCACAGCTACTTTAATGCGCACGGTGGCGGCAGTATTTGCCCATTTTTAGACGATTATTACCCACAATATGAGTCAACCTGCAACCAAGGTTACTTTAGTTTCATCACATGCAATCACGATACGCCGCGTCTTGCTCCGCGTCTTGACGATCGTGAGCGTCGCGTGGCTTTTGGCATGATACTCACTATGCCAGGCGTGCCATTCGTGTATTACGGCGACGAAATTGGCATGAAATATCGCGATATTCCAACAAAAGAAGGCGGCTACGCTCGTACGGGCACTCGTACGCCAATGCAATGGGATGATGCAAAGAATTTTGGCTTCTCAATGGCTGCAAAATCTAAATTATACTTGCCTGTTGAAGCGCGAGCAGACGGAAGAACTTGCGCAAATTCTCGAAAACAAGCAGTGGAAAGTGGTGAAATTCCAACTGTTTCTGCGCAAATTAATTGCGAAGATTCCTTCCTTTCGTGGGTGCGCTCGCTTATTGCGCTTCGCCATAGTCGCAAATCTTTGCAAGCTGACGCGTCTTGGAGAGTTTTGTATGCTCCGGTTGACGGCCGCGGCTTTGCTTACGAGCGTTGCGCAAAAGGTGGCGCAGGAGAATCAGCTGTGGAACGAAGCATTGTGGTTATGAACCCAGGTGTAAATAGTGAAACAGTTTCATTAGAAGCATTAGCGAATCTTACGCAAGAATCTGCTTACAATCCATTACTGAAAATTGGAGAAATATCAGTTGATGGTGATTGCTTAACACTCGGCGCTCAAAGTTTTGCAGTGTTTGGAATGTAAATTACAGGTTAGGTAGATACGCGACTACGGATAAAGTTTATATAAACTAGGTATGCGCAAATAAACAAGGACGTGCAATGAGTATTAATAGTGGTAAAGCAATAATGCGTGATAGCGGTAACGCGAATAAGGAAATGCTTGATGCAAACGGCAAACCAATTCGCGCTGACCGTAACATAAAAACTGGAATCACGCTCAATAAACTCAAAATGCTCGGCGCTTTTATGCTTATGCTAGGTGCATTTAGTAACACAGTAATTGCACGAATGTTCGGCGGAACAGTAACCAATAATATGTTTGCATTGACAGTCATATTAGTTTGTGAATTTATAAGCTGGACTGCAGTGCCATGGTATGCGTGGATACTAGTACGCGGATACCATAACACGCATAATTTGAATCTTTACATGTTGAGATTGCTGATTTTAGCAGTGGTTTGCGAAGTTCCATACGATTTGGTGAATTCAAAATGTTTGTTCGACATGCGTTCGCAAAATCCTGTATTTGCAATGGTTATTTCCCTATTCGTACTTTCGAGTATAGATACAATTAGGGAACGTTTAAGCGGATTTAGTAAAGGTTTTGCTATTACCGTGCTTATCATTGCGGGTCTTCTTTGGAATTTGATAGGAAAAGTTTTTGTGCAGCATGGAATTTTCTTCGGCGGCGTAACTTTGCTTATTTTCGTACTTCTTTTTGAATTATTAAAAAAGCGCGAAATTACTATGGAGATGACTGCAGGAATGTTCGGCGCTATGTCGATGCTTACACCTGGTATTGGTGTAGCTGTGTTGCATTATCGTAGCCCTTATGGTGATGGTCCTAAAAACTCGACGACGTTCCGTTGTGTTATGTATGCGTGGTATCCGCTGATGTTGATCATTGCGTCAGTGTTTGCAGTATACATTCATTAAAGTTATAAGTTGTAAGCAAACAAAATAATACATAAAATAATACATAAAATTGTTAATAAGCAAAGTTGCAAGGTAACAGCAGAGATGTGCAGTAGTATGGACTCTTCCAAGTTGGGAATTTTTTATAAGTACGCAACTGATTCAAATGCAAAGGCGCAGGATAGTCAGGTAATTAAGGGCGAAAAGTGGCGAATTACGGTTATTACAGATTCGCTTATTCGTCTTGAGTGGAGTGACGACGGAAAGTTTGTTGACAATCCTACGCAAACTGTAATCTGTCGCAATTTTGCACAGAAAAGCTCGGATACTCAGCCGCAGTTTAGTGCGCGCAAAAACGAAAACGGATGGCTGGAAGTCGAAACTGAAAAGCTGCATCTTACTTATAATTGCGAAGCTTTTAGTAAAGAAGGATTAAGTATTGTTGTGCGCGGAGTGCCGTGTACTCAATTTAACACGTGGCATTACGGCGACGACTGCCCGGGAAATCTTCTTGGAACTTTTAGAACTTTGGATCAGGCGAACGGCCCAGTAAAACTTGGTAAAGGAATACTTTCGCGCGACGGATGGTCTATTTTAGACGATTCTGCAACTTGCGAAATTGTGCCAGCTGAGGAAATAAATGGCAAACCAAACCCGTATGGGGCTTGGGTTAAGTCGCGTGCGCAAAAAGTTAGCGAGCAATCAGGAAGATATAAAGACTTATACTTCTTCGGCTACGGGCACCACTACATTCAAGCAATTCAAGACTTTTATAAGCTTACGGGCGCTCAGCCGCTGCTGCCACGTTTTGCGCTAAGCAATTGGTGGAGCAGATACTATCGCTACCGTCAAGACGAATATTTGCAATTGCATAATCGTTTTAAGCGCGAAGGCATACCTTTTAGCACGGCTGTTATTGACATGGATTGGCATGTTACTGATGTTGATCCGAAGTATGGATCCGGTTGGACGGGCTATACGTGGAACGAGGAACTTTTCCCGGATCATCGTGCTTTTTTGCGTAAACTTAACGCTGCTGGATTGTCTCCAACTTTGAACTTGCATCCGCGCGACGGCGTGCGTGCGTTTGAAAAAGATTATCCGCAAGTTGCGCAAGATGCTGGCATTGATCCGGCAAGCGGCAAAGCTGTGGAATTTGATTTAACGAACCCGCAGTTTGTGAAGGCTTACTTCAACATGCATCATCGTATGGAAGATGAAGGCGTGCGATTTTGGTGGATTGACTGGCAGCAGGGCGGAGTGACGCGCGAGCCTGGCTTGGATCCTCTTTGGATGCTGAACCACATGCATTATGAGGACGCTGCGCGCGACGGCCGCTGGCCGCTTACATTCTCTCGCTATGCTGGGCCTGGTTCGCATCGCTACCCAGTTGGATTCTCGGGAGATACCGTTACTACTTGGGATTCCCTTGCTTTCCAAACTTACTTCACTTCTACAGCTTCCAATATTGGCTACGGATGGTGGAGTCACGATATTGGCGGACACATGCTTGGCGTTAGAAATAACGAGTTAGAAGCGCGATGGTACGCTTTCGGCGCGTTTAGTCCTATTAATCGTTTGCACTCGACTTGCTCACCGTTTGCTGGAAAAGAGCCGTGGAATTTCCCTCAGGAAACTCGCGAAGCAATGGTGAAAATGCTTCGATTGCGCGCGGAACTCTTGCCATACGTTTATACGATGAATTATCGTGCAGCTTTTGAAGGCAGGCCGATTATTGAGCCAATGTACTGGCAGTCGCCGGAAGTTGGAATGGCTTACGAAATTCCTAACGAATACCGTTTTGGAAGCGAGCTTATAGTATCGCCGATTGTTTCGCCTAACGACGCGGCTGCTTTGCGCGGATGTGCTGGAGTTTGGTTGCCGGAAGGCGATTGGTACGATTTGTTTGACGGACGCAGGTATGTGTCTCGCGGCTGGAATGGCCGCAGATTTGAAGCGTGGCGCTCACTTGACCGCGTGCCGGCTTTTGCGCGCGCTGGAGCGATTGTGCCTCTGCAAGTTTTGCCGGAAGTTGCAGATTGCGAGCGTAGTGCTGAGACCGCTGAATCTGTTAATAGCATTGAAAATCCGCGGGCTTTGCGAGTTCTTGCATTCCCTGGAGCTGACGGCGAATTTGTGATGCGAGAAGATAACGGCGATTTTGCTGCCGCGTCTGCTGGAAATACTGCTAATACACGTATGAATTTTGTGTGGCGAGACGGCAATGGTTCTTCGCAATTTATTATTTCCGGTGTTGCAGGATGTGATGCTGCCGTAGAATCTGTGCCGCAAAAACGCAACTGGAACGTTGTATTTAGAGGAGTTGCTTGCGCAGATTTTGCTCACGTGCGCGTGTTTGTTGGGAGCCGAGAGCTTAACGCAAGCGAGTTTGCGGTTTCTTACGAAGGCGAAGAGGCGACTTTGAGCTTGTCGGTTTCTGTGAAAGACGTGCCAGCTCGTTCGGAAGTTCGCGTAATTGTTGACGGTGGATTGCAAATCGCTGCCGACCCTAAAGTTGGCGACGCTTACCGATTCCTGCTTCAAGCGCAAGTGCCGTACAGAGGCAAGGAAATGGCTTTTGATGCAGTGCGAGATTCTGGCGGAAGTGCAAGTGCTATTGCTGAAATCTCAACTCTTGAATACGAGAACGAATCGGAAGCAGAAAAGTATCGCAACAGCGTTGATATGCTTAACGCTTACGCAACCGACCAGCCTTCCGTAGTTAAGTGGGCGCAATGGCGTTGCACACTGCCTGTTTCGGTAAAGCACGCGCTTGAGGAGATTTTGCTGCGCTCGGTTGAGTAATTCCGTCAGCGCGAGCGCGACGACCTGCCTGAGCGCATAGAGCGTAGCGCGCGAAGGCAACTCGGAGCGGAAACTCGCTTAAGTTGGAAGTCCAGTGGACTTCCAACGCGAGTTTCGCGCGCGAGCGTAATCCGCGCGAGCGCTGTCTGCGCCAGTAACGAAAAAACGGAGTTATACGTTACTCGCGCAGAAACCGTACTGCGTCAGTAACGAAATTGCTTAGTTTTGCGATTTGACATGCCATCTCAATTAACCAATTTTTCACAGAAGTGCTAGAATACTACACGGTAGTGTGACGAAAATCACATATTTTCGTTGCGTCTATCTGTAGCGTTTGTAATATCGCTAAAGTTGGCAATATTACAGCTTTACAATCGCAGTTTTGAAAGTCAAAGCTACGAAACGCGGGAGCTTGTTCTATACAGGCTGAGAGGGCGAAAGCCGACCGTAAACCTGATGCGGGTAATGCCGCCGTAGGGAAGGAGTATTATGCGAAATATTCGTATTATTGGTGCAGGTATTATTGGTTTAGCAACAGCGTGGAGACTTACGGAAGCTGGCGTAAAAGTTAGCATAATTGATCCAGATCCAGTCTCGGGCGCTTCTCACCATGCTGCTGGCATGTTAGCTCCTACCGCAGAAATGCAATATCAGCAAGAAGCGTTGTATCCTCTTATGTTTGAGTCTGCAACTATGTATAAGGAATTGGTTGATTCGGTTGCAAAGTACACCGATAAGCCAACTGGCTACTTAGAGTGCGGCTCTTACGTAATTGGCGGTGACGCTGCAGATAACGAGCACGTAAACGAGTTGCTAAACTTGCAGCATCGTTACGGCCGTAGAGCTGAGCATATTTCTGTGAGTAAGCTTCGTGAGATTGAGCCTGCTCTTTCGCCAACTATTGCTGGCGCTGTAAGCGTGCCGGACGACCATCAAATCAACCCTCGTCTTTTCACTGCAGCAATGATTGATGCACTCGAAAAGCGCGGTGTTGTTATTGAGCGTCGCGCAAGCACTCCAGACGATTTGGGTCCAGACACAGTTTTGGCATCCGGCTTGGGTGCTAAGGATATGCTTCCTCAGCTTAAGCTTCGCGCTGTGTGGGGCGATATGATTCGTATGACTATTCCAGAGCCTTTGCGCCCAATTTTGAGCTCTGTGGTTCGTGGATTTGTGCATGATCGTCCAGTTTATTTGGTTCCTCGCGCTAAGGAAACAGGCGAGCTTGTGCTTGGCGCTACTTCTCGCGAAGATGACCGCGATATTCCAAAGGTTGGTGGCGTACTCGACTTACTTCGCGATGCTGCAAGCGTGCTTCCTGGCATTCAGGAATGCTCGATTACTGAGGTTACCGCTGGCGGCCGCCCTGGAACTCCGGACGATTTGCCATTCATTGGTATTGATCCTAAGACGCATACCACGATTTCCACTGGTTACTTCCGTCACGGCATTTTGCTCACCGCTTTGGGTTCTTCTTTGACTACAAAGCTTGTGCTTGAGCAAGAATTGACCGAGAAGGAAAAGGGCTTCTTGGAAAGCTGCAATCCTGCTCGCTTTTAATCGCTAATTCCAGTGAATTCGTTATATTCCGCTGCGAATTGTGTGAAGCGTTCAAATATAGACGTAAGTGTGATGCAGAAAGTACTTTTAGTAATTCAGCTTTTAGTTAGTAAAGGTTAGATTATGCAAATCGTAGTCAATGGTGAAATTGTTGAAGCGCAAGACGGATTAACTGTTGCTCAGCTTATTGCGCAACGTTATGGTTCGGATGCAGGACTTGGTATAGCGGTCGCAATTGGCGACGATGTGCTTTCTCGCGCACAATGGGAATCAGCCGTCATATGTGATGGTAATCAAATCGAGATTCTTAGCGCAGTTCAAGGCGGCTGAAACACCACAAAATTAAGCGTGAAATTAGTGCGCTTAATTATTTAATTTTAATTAGGTTTAAATATAAATATTAAATAAAAGGCTTAAAATGACAGAAAATAATACAGAAGAAAGTGCCGATACTTGGCAGCTTTGCGGTAAGACTTTACATTCAAGGCTTTTGCTTGGCACTGGCGGCATGACGAGCATTGACATTATGGAAAAGTCACTTGTAGCTTCAGGTGCGGAGGTGGCTACGGTTGCAATGCGCCGTCACGCAAAAACAGGCGTGGATATTTACGGCATGTTGCAGCGTCACAATATTAACGTTTTGCCAAATACTGCTGGTTGCAAAACTGCGCATGACGCTGTGCTTACAGCAAAAATGGCTCGTGAATCGCTTGGAACTGATTGGATTAAGCTCGAAGTGATTGCAGACGACGATACTTTACTTCCAGATACTCGTGAAGTATTACTTGCTGCAGAAAAGCTTATTGAAGAAGGCTTTAGCGTTCTTTGCTACACGAATGACGACCCGATTGTGGCTCGTCGCTTGGTTTCGCTTGGTGTGAAGGCTGTTATGCCTGGTGGTGCTCCAATTGGAACTGGTCTTGGTATTTTGAATCCTCGAAATATTGAGCTGATTGTCCAAGAATGCAAGGAAGCTGGCGTTCCTGTGATTTTGGATGCCGGCGTTGGCACTGCTTCCGATGTTGTTAAAGCTTTCGAAATTGGCTGCTCTGGTGTGCTTCTTGCAAGCGCTGTAACTCGCTGTCCAGACCCAGTGAAGATGGGTCGTGCAATGGCTGCTGCTGTAACTGCTGGAAAGCTTGCTCACGATGCTGGCCGTATTCCTAAGCGTGAACATGCGCTCGCTTCTTCGCCTGTTGAAGGTCGCGCTTGGGCTGATTCTGTACTGTAAATTTTGTACTGTAATTTTTCGGCATATTATTCAACATGACGATTAATAAAATTTACGACAACCTGCAGGAGCTTGAGGTGGAACGCACTAGCCGCCACTTGCTCCTGCCGGGCTTTACGCATGAACATCAGCAGTTACTTCGCGATGCGAAAATCTGCATGGTCGGAGCAGGTGGACTTGGTTCGCCATGCTTGCTTTCGCTTGCTGCAGCAGGAGTTGGCGAAATTACGATTTGTGATGACGATGTTGTTGAGCTTTCTAATTTGCAAAGGCAGACTTTATATACTGTCGATCAGTGTGGCAAATCTAAAGCGCAACTTGCGGCTAAGCGTCTGCAAGCGTTATCTCCGGGTTTAAAAATCAACCTTGTAGATAGATTTAATGAAGACAACGCAAAGCAACTTGTAGAAAGTCACGACTTAATAATTGATGGTTGCGATAATTTTGCTACTCGCTTTTTGATTGCGGATGCTGCTTGGAGTGCTGGTACGCCAGAAGTTTACGGATCGGTGCTTTATTATGAAGGTCAAGTAAGCGTTTTTATGCTTGGGGAGGGACCAGGATTGCGCGACTTGTACCCTTGTCCTCCGCCTAAAGAAAAAGTGCCAAAATCGGCAGTATTGGGCGCGACTGCAGCTATTGTTGGCGCAATGATGGCAACTGAAGCAATCAAACTCATAACCGGTATTGGCACGCCGCTTATTGGTGTTTTGGCGCGCTACAATGCTCTGGATAATTCTTTGCGTCGTTTTAAGTTCAGCGCGTGAATGCTACTGAATTTTGCAGAATTTCCCCTTAATTTTGCTTAAATTGCAAAACTTGAGTCTAGTTGTATAAAGTTTTTTGTAATTTTTGGGAATAAAAGTTGACTTTTACAAGTTGAGTGTAGTAGGCTCAAGTTTTGGAAAGTAAAAAAGCTGGTGATTTACCTAGTTTCCAATAAGGAATCTAAATAAAGCTCAGCTCACGTAACTGCAAAACTTGAAGGAAAGCGTAATTGCACAAAAGGTGCAATACCTAGTTAAGGAGAAATTATGGGACGCGCAGTAGGTATTGATTTGGGAACAACCAACTCTTGCATTGCTACTCTTGAAGGTGGCAGCCCAACCGTTATTGTGAACGCTGAAGGCGCACGTACCACGCCATCTGTTGTGGCATTCAGCAAATCCGGCGAAATCTTGGTTGGTGAAGTTGCTAAGCGTCAGGCTGTAACAAACGTTGATCGCACGATTAGCTCAGTAAAGCGTCATATGGGCACTGATTGGACTGTTGATATCGACGGCAAGAAGTGGACTCCACAAGAGATTTCTGCACAGGTTTTAATGAAGTTGAAGCGCGATGCTGAAGCTTACTTGGGCGAGCCGGTAACCGATGCCGTTATTACATGCCCAGCTTACTTCAACGATGCTCAGCGTCAGGCAACTAAGGATGCAGGTAAGATTGCAGGCTTGAACGTGCTTCGTATTATTAACGAACCAACTGCTGCAGCTTTGGCTTACGGCCTCGAAAAGGGCAAGGAAGACGAGCGCATTTTGGTATTCGACTTGGGTGGCGGTACTTTCGATGTGTCCTTGCTTGAAATTGGTAAGGATGATGACGGATTCTCCACAATTCAGGTGCAAGCAACTAATGGCGATAACCACTTGGGTGGCGACGACTGGGATCAGAAGATTATCGACTGGCTTGTTGGCGAGGTTAAGAACAAGTATGGCGTTGATTTGAGCAAGGATAAGATTGCTTTGCAGCGCTTGAAGGAAGCTGCTGAGCAGGCAAAGAAGGAGCTTAGCTCTTCTACTTCCACCTCAATTTCTATGCAGTACTTGGCAATGACTCCTGACGGCACTCCAGTGCATTTGGATGAGACTTTGACTCGTGCTCACTTTGAGGAAATGACTTCCGACTTGCTCGGCCGCTGCCGTACGCCATTTAACAACGTTCTTTCTGACGCTGGAATTTCAGTAAGCCAGATTGATCACGTGGTTCTTGTTGGTGGCTCTACTCGTATGCCAGCTGTGAAGGATTTGGTGAAGGAACTTACTGGCGGTAAGGAAGCTAACCAGTCCGTGAACCCAGATGAAGTCGTGGCCGTTGGTGCAGCCGTGCAGTCGGGCGTTATTAAGGGAGATCGCAAAGACGTTCTGCTTATTGATGTAACTCCACTTTCCTTGGGTATTGAAACCAAGGGTGGAATTATGACAAAGCTTATTGAGCGTAATACCGCAATTCCAACTAAGCGCTCGGAAGTATTCTCTACTGCTGAAGACAATCAGCCATCCGTGTTGATTCAGGTTTACCAGGGCGAACGTGAGTTTGCTCGCGATAACAAGCCTCTTGGCACTTTTGAGTTGACTGGAATTGCTCCAGCTCCTCGTGGCGTTCCGCAGATTGAAGTCACTTTCGATATTGATGCTAACGGCATTGTGCACGTTTCCGCTAAGGATAAGGGCACTGGTAAGGAACAGTCCATGACTATTACCGGTGGTTCTGGTTTGCCAAAGGACGAAATTGACCGCATGGTGAAGGAAGCTGAAGCTCACGAAGCTGAAGATAAGAAGCGTAAGGAAGAAGCTGAAGTTCGCAACCAAGCAGAAGCCTTTGCTTACCAGACTGAAAAGCTTGTGAACGACAATAAAGACAAGCTTTCCGATGAAATCTCTAAGGAAGTTACCGACAAGGTTAATGCTTTGAAGGAAGCTTTGAAGGGTGACGACGTTGAGAAGATTAAGTCTGCTCAAAGCGAGTTGATGACTTCTGCTCAGAAGATCGGTCAGCAGCTTTACGCTCAGCAAGGTGCCGCTGGTGCTCAAGGTGCCGCTGGTGCTCAAGGTGCTGCTGGCGCCGAGGCTGGTACTCAGTCTGCTGCTGGCGCTCAGGCTGGCTCTGCAGCTAAGGATGATGATGTAGTTGACGCCGAAGTGGTGGACGACGACAAGGACGATAAGGACAACAAGTAATGTCCGACTTTAACGCCAACGAATATTTGCAAGATATGGAAGATGCTGACTCGCTGGATGTAAAAGCTACAGGTGATTCTGCGAAATCGTCTGCGCAATCTTCATCGAAAGCTGCTGAAGATGCAAATCCTGCAGAAACGAAAGCTGATGCACAAGCTGATGCTAACGTTTCTGCGGATTCCGCAAATTCTGAGGATACAGCGAATTCCACTGAATCCTCAGAATCGAAAGACAGCCAAGACGCGGATAGCGGCAGTTTAACTCCCTTAGGTAAAGCTAAGAAAGAAGCTGCAGAGTACTTGGAAGCGTTACAGCGAGAGCGTGCTGAGTTTATAAACTTCAGAAATCGTTCTGCCAAAGAGCAGGATCGTTTCAGACAGCATGGAATTATTGACGTGCTGACAGCATTGCTTCCGGCATTGGATGACATTGACCGCATTCGCGAGCATAGCGAAATGGATGATTCATTCAAGGCTGTTGCAACTAAGATAGATAAAGCTTTTGAAAAGTTTGGTGTGGAAAAGTTTGGTGAGAAGGGCGAAGATTTTGACCCGACCAAGCATGATGCAATTTTGCACAGGCCAGATCCAGACGCTACAAAAGAAACTGTTGATGCTGTAGTTGAAGCAGGATATCGAATAGGAGATCGCGTTATTCGCGCCGCTCGTGTGGTCGTTTCTTCGCCAAGTAATGACTAACGAAACTCTTAGTCGTGACTTTATTGCATAACTTGCTCGTGCTGACTCATAAGAGTTGGCACGAGCAGACTATATTTGGTCAAAAGCGAAATAGCCAATGTGCTTGTGAAGAAAGGAGGCACAAATGGCTGAAAATGAATGGTTAGCTAAGGATTTTTATAAGGTTCTCGGTGTCTCCAAAGACGCAGATGAGGCAACGATTACCAAAGCGTATCGCAAACTTGCTCGTAAATATCACCCTGATTTAAACAAAACAAAAGAAGCTGAAGAAAAATTTAAGGATGTTTCTGAAGCTTACGACGTACTAAAAGATAGTCAAACTCGTCAACGTTATGATGCTATCCGCCAATTTGGTGCTGGTGGTGCTCGTTTCGCTGGAGGAGCAGGTGGTGCTGGTGGTTTCGATGCGTCGAGCTTCTCGGACATTTTCTCTATGTTCAACGGCGGCTCTGGCATGGGCAGCATGGGTGGCATGGGCGGAAACGGTTCGCGCATTCGCTTTACATCCAACGGTGCTGGACCAAATATGAGCGACATTTTCTCTATGTTTGGTGGAGGTCAGCGCTCTCAAGATTCAGCAGGATTCCAGGGTACGAGTGGCTTTGGTGGTGAGAGGTATTCTCAACCGCAGGAAGCTGATGTGCCTGAAGTTGGCGAAGATATAACAACCGATATAAAGCTCACATTTAAGCAAGCTTTTAAAGGCGCTACAGTATCGTTGCGTGCGGCTGGTGAAACTTTTAAAACGCATATTCCAGCTGGTGTAAAAACCGGACAGAAAATTCGTTTGAAAGGCAAAGGCAAACCAGGTAAGTTTGGTGGTGCTGCAGGTGACTTATACTTGCATGTTCAAGTAGAAGCATCAGATAAATTTACTTTGCGAGGCGACGATTTGATTTCTACATTGCCGCTAACGTTAAGTGAAGCAGTGCATGGTGCAAAGGTTAGTGTAAACGACATAGACGGCAATCCTGTTACTTTCAAAGTTCCAGCTTGTGTTTCAAGCGGCGATGAAGTTCGTATAGAAGGTGCTGGAGTGCCGGGGAAAAATGGCGATTTTGTTGGCGTTGTGCAGATTCGTTTGCCAAAGCGTTCAAGTATGTCTCTTAGACGCGTTGCAAAAGAATTTGATAAAACTGCTGGCGAAACTTATGCTGAAGAAATTAAAAAATTAAGACAAAACTAAGTTAACAATAATTTAGCAGGTTAAACACTGTTGAATTGCTTGTAACAGTGCTTTAAACATACTAAAAAGGGCAAAGGAAGGCGTGCTATGACACCAATAACGCGTGAAACTAAAGCACTGTATGAAATGTGTGCAGTTGCTTTAGTGCGTGGTACTGCAACGCTTGACGGGGCAGATGAAGTAGGATTTGTTCTTGATTTGCCAATATTTACCGTAAGCCATGTGGCACGCCTAACCAATACGCACCCGCAAACTTTACGACAGTATGATCGGCTTCATTTAATAATGCCGAATAGAACTGAAGGTGGCGCTCGCCGCTATTCTTTGCGAGATATAGACAGGATTGTGCAAACTCAGCATTTAAGCCAAAATGAAGGTATTAATCTTGCTGGCATCATGCAAATACTTGATTTGCAAGAAGAAAATCGACAGCTGAAAAGACAAGTAAGGCATTTGCTTGATTCTGCAGAGTCTTCAGAGCGCAATATTTTTGCTGCAAATGCAGATGGTGACATTGTGGAAATGCAGCGTTCTCGCAATGCGCGTCGCTGGAGGCGGGACATTCTTGCAGAGAGACGAGCGTTACCTTCGTCGTATTCTTCAGAAAGCTATAACAGTAATTATAAAAATCGAAAGTCTTCGGATGAAAAATCTGTGGTGTTGTGGAGAGCGTGGAGCATATAGTAACGTAGGTATGGCTACTTATTGTGCTTAAGTGAGAAATTAGCGAGAATTAACGAGAAGAATTAATAGTGCGAAAAGTAATGCAGAATTAGTGCGAAAATGATGTGCTATAAAAGCTAAAGCAAATATATGCAATATAAAGGATTGTGAATGGCTGAACAGACGACAAATGTGTGTGCAAATACTCTTAACTCTAGTGAAGAAAAACATGTGTTGCGTGCAGTTTTCTGGGATATGGATGGTACTCTTATAGATTCCGAGCCGTATTGGCATGAGTCGGAATTTTATTTAGTAAAAAAATATGGTGGATACTGGGATGAAGATTTAGCTTGGGAATGTTCCGGCGGATCCCTTGAAACTGTTGCCAATAAAATGATTCCAAGCGGTACAAAACTTACTGTAGAAGAAATCGGCAAAGGTATGGTTGATTACGTTGCTGCTCGTGAAGCTGAATCCGTGCCATGGGTTCCAGGAGTTTTAGACGTACTTAAAAGCCTTACGGATGCTGGCATTCCTTCAATTTTGGTGAGTAATTCGCCGCGTTGTTTGGTTGAAAATATTGTGAATCGCGCTCCAGAAGGCGCTTTCGCTGGGTATGTGTGTGGAGATGATGGATTTAAACCAAAGCCTAGTGCTGAGCCATATCTTGCTGCAGGAAAAATGGTTGGCATTGAGGGTACGGACGAGGAAGTTGCGAAGCAGATGGCTAATTGCATTGCCATAGAAGATTCTCTATCTGGTCTTACTGCCGCAGTTAATTCCGGAGCAACTGTAATTGCGCAAACAGGTTTTTCGCGCGCAAACATATCTGAAAGCAAGCATCATGCAGAACTTAACGGTTATGAAAATGTTACTGCTAAAATGCTTGAGAACATTGTTTTGAGCCGAAACTAATTAACAAACTATCTAGCTATTTACTTAGCTAGCTATTAACATATCTGTTCGTAAATTAGCTACAGTTTTGTTTATAAATAGCTACAG
The DNA here is from genome assembly GCF_023277705.1 of Gardnerella swidsinskii. Classification (NCBI taxonomy): domain Bacteria; kingdom Bacillati; phylum Actinomycetota; class Actinomycetes; order Bifidobacteriales; family Bifidobacteriaceae; genus Gardnerella; species Gardnerella swidsinskii. Next base: position 742,186 of record NZ_CP083176.1, on the reverse strand, counting down.
TTGATTTACTAGTTTCCTCCAGTTGTGTCATAGTTATTGTCATAACCATGACCGCCAGAATTATTATCGTAACTGCCAACGCCGCCCGATGATGAATCGTCACGACCATACAGCTGGCTATCAAGGTCTAAATCGTTGTCGTTGTCCTTGTCTTTATCTTTGTCCTTGTTTTTATCCTTATCTTCATTCTCAGTTTTTGCGTGCGTGAATGTGTGTTGTTCGCCTAATCCCCATTTTCCATCAGGTCCGCCAATTTTGCCTGTGTCTTTTGCTTCAGGGAATTTAGTATTCGGGGTTCCTATTACCGCTTGACGCATGTATCTTGTAAACAAGTGTACAGGGTAGTCGCTTCCGCCAAGATATCCGTGGAACGGTTTAATTACTTGTGGGCTACCTTTTGCGTCTGGATTCCATATGGCAAATGCGGTAACAATATTTGGCGTAAATCCTACAAAGCTACCAGCAGTTTCATCGTTTGCTGTTCCAGACTTTCCTGCAATTTCTCTACCTACAGCGCGAGCTTCAGTTGCTGTACCATGTTGCACTACGCCAATCATTGCTTTTGTAGCTAAAGCGGCATCGGCTGGTGAGAATACTTGCTTTCCAGCTGTTGGTGCACGGTAGAACTCTTTACCGTCAGGATTTTTTACGCTGGCAACAATATGCAAATCTGGGCGTCTTCCTTGGTTTGCAAATGTTGCATATGCGCGCGCAATTTCGCTTACATGTACAGAATCGTTTCCGAGCACAGTAAACGGATTCTTACCATTGACTCGTTCAGGATTTAAGCCTGCCATAACTGCGGTATGAGCAACTTTTTTAGCGCCAAGTTTACTTTGCAAATCCATATACACTGTGTTCACAGAATTTGCAGTTGCATTGTATAAGTTAATGGTGCCATAGCTCATGTTTGCAAAGTTTCCAACAGGTTTATCGATCCCATCAAACTTGCGTGGAGAATTGCCATTGAACATCGTATCCAAGCTAGTGCCAGCCTGAATTGCTCCCATAAGCGCAAAAGGCTTCATAGTAGAGCCTGGCTCATAAAGCGCTTGTGTGGCGTTATTAAGCTGTTTCTTTAGATAATCGTCTCCTGCGTAAACGGAAATGATTGAACCATCTTTTGCATTTATTGAAATTCCGCCAACTTGCAGTCCTTCTGGCACAATTCCTCGTCCATCTTGAGAAGGACTTGCAACTTTGAACATTAAATCTTGCTTAGCTTTATCGATAGTAGTAATAATGCGATATCCACCACTGTCGAGATCTTCCTGTGTAAAAGCGCCATTCCTAGTTAACTCATCGCGAACCATATGCAATAAGTAACCTTGTTGACCTGCGTAAATGTTTTGAGTCGTCTGAGTAATAGTTTTAGGCATTTTTGCTTGCGCTGCCTGAGAGGCTGTAATGTAGCCATCTTCTTTCATAATGCGTAACACGCGCTTAAAACGAATGCCTGCTTCTTTTGGACCAATTGCAGGATCCCAGCTACTTGGTGCTGGAATAATACCTGCTAAAAGTGCAGCTTGCGAAAGTGACAAATCTTTTGCTTCTATGCCGAAATATGCTTTGGCTGCAGCTTGAATTCCGTATGCTCCTCTACCCAAGTAAATAGTATTCATATAATTGCAAAGTACTGTATCTTTATCTTGAGTTTGCGCAATTTTCAAAGCTAAAATAGCTTCTTTTAGTTTTCCAAAATAAGTTTTTGTTTCACCGAGATAATATCTTTCCGCATATTGTTGCGTAATAGTTGAGCCGCCCCAACGCCCGTGCTTTGTGATGTTATGAAGTAGTGCGCGTCCAATTCCTTTAAAATCTATTCCGCCATCGTGGTAGAAGGAACGATTTTCTGAAGCAACTATTGCTTTACCAACATATTTAGGTAGTACTGAACAATTGATAATTTCGCGATTTTGCTCAGCGAACGAACCTAATTCAGTTTTGCCATCTGAATAATACACTTTCGTCTTATCTGCCATAGCAACTTTGTCTGGTGCCGGTATGTCTGTAGTTGCATACAGATAAGCAAAAACAATTGTGCCTAGCAAAATTGGCACAAAAATAACGATAAGCGCCCAAAAAATAATAGGATGTCTGCCTCGCCAAGTTCTACGACGCCTTCTGCGTGTTGCTGCGCGAGAACGTTCGAATCTTGAATTACGGCTGCTTTTGTTTGATTCAAAAGAATACGAATTTGGACGATATGATTCTTGTCCGCGTGGTGGGACAGATGAAGGCATATTCGTATTTTTTTGTGATTGTGACGATACGCTTCGAGTAGCTTTCTCATGCGAAGTAGACGCTCGTCTTCCATCTTTACGTGCAACCATACATTCCACCGTAGCGTCCGGTGTTGAATTTTTCTACAAAACAGCATGTTTTTGTTTAGAAAAGATTAAAAATATTGAATATTAGTACATATTTGTTAAAGCAATAGTATTATGAAATGTGTATGGTGCGGCATAATGTAATGTCGCTTATTTTGCAGGGCAAGGAGTCTATATGAGCATCCGCGTTGCCATTGCCGGTGTCGGCAATTGTGCTTCGTCGCTGGTTCAGGGCGTTGAATATTACAAAAACGCTGATGACGGTGAGAAAATTCCAGGGTTGATGCACGCTGTATTTGGTCAGTATCGTGTGCGCGATATTGAGTTTGTTACGGCGTTTGATGTTGATTCTCTAAAGGTTGGGCATGATTTAAGTGAAGCAATTGGCGCTTCACAAAATAACACAATTCGTTTTGCTGATGTACCAAATTTGGGTGTAGAAGTATTGCGTGGTCCAACTTATGACGGCTTAGGTGATTATTACCGTGAAATGATCGATGAGTCCGAAGCTGAACCTGTTGACGTTGCTCAAGTTTTGCGAGATAAGCATGTGGATGTGCTTGTTTCTTATCTTCCAGTAGGATCTGAGCAAGCCGATAAAGCTTATGCAACTGCTGCAATGGAAGCTGGATGCGCATTTGTAAACTGCCTGCCAGTCTTCATTGCTTCTGATCCTGAGTGGGCGCAAAAATTCCGTGATGCTGGAGTTCCTATTATTGGCGATGACATTAAAAGTCAGGTAGGTGCAACTATTACTCACCGCGTTATGGCTCGACTTTTTGAGGATCGCGGTGTGCGTTTGGATCGCACGTATCAGCTGAATGTTGGTGGAAACATGGACTTTATGAACATGCTTCAGCGTTCAAGACTTGAGTCTAAAAAGATTTCTAAGACTCGTGCAGTAACTTCAATCGTGCCTCATGAAATGGATGAGCATAATGTTCATATTGGGCCTTCTGACTACGTAGCTTGGTTGGATGATCGCAAGTTTGCTTTCGTGCGTTTGGAAGGTACTACTTTTGGTGATGTTCCTTTGAATTTGGAGTACAAGCTTGAGGTTTGGGATTCTCCAAATTCTGCCGGAATTGTTATCGATGCTGTTCGAGCCGCAAAAATTGCTTTGGATCGCAAGCTTTCTGGTCCGGTTTTGGCTCCAAGTTCATATTTTATGAAGTCTCCTGCAGTTCAGCATGAAGATAGTGAAGCTCGTCAATTAGTTGAACGCTATATTGCTGGTGATGTTGAAGCTAACGAGTCTCAGCTTGATGAAGATACTGAATTTGCAAAAGAGCACGGCAAGAGCGTGTGGCGCGCATAATTTATTACTACTCGACATGTAGCGAAAATCGTGTAATATAGATAGAGCCTCCGTGTGGCACTAAGTCACCCAATCCCCCTAGGGCAGAAATGCAGCAAGGGTAAGTGGCCTCTGGTGGGTGCGCGGAGGTTTTATTATGCGTAAAACTAGCGCGGTCGTAAATACTGTCGTAAAGTCTAAAGTATGAGTGAAGAATTTGCAGGAATTCAATCCAATAGCATTGACAATCAGCATGATGATTCTGCTGAGAAAAATGATGCGCTGCCGGTAGGTGGAACTTCGCAAGATGTTAATCGCAACAGTGAAGGTGGTGACTATTCGCATCCTTTGGATTCGATTAATACTATTACGCCATTTTCTCCAATCTCATCTGAAGATAATGACGAAAAAATATCGCCTTTATTTCCAGAAAATAATGAAGAAAAATCTTCTAAACAGTCTGTAAAACAGTTTGTGAAACAAACTAAGCGTCAATCTGATTTGTCTGATTTGTCTGGCTCGTCCGATTTGTCGTATTCGACTAATCAGTTATCTTCTAAAGATTCTCTATCAGATGCAGATGATATTGATCAGCTTGGTCAGCTTGTAAAGCGTCCTAGAATATCTACCATATTGTGGTGTGTTGCTATTGCAATTGTTTTCTTGGCTTCTGCTGCGTTCATATGGTTTATTAGTGTGCAAACAGTACTTGGTCAAAGCTATGAAGAAATGGTAATTGATGGATTTGGTTCTCATGGTACGCCATCTTGGCTTGCATTTTGTTTGCGACCTATAAGCGTTTCTATGGTTGTTATAGTTACTAGCATAATAATTGCTCTTGTTTCACTCATAGTAGTTTGTATTCGTAAACGTTGGTGGCTTCTTGGTCAATGTGCTGGAATTATTATTCTTTCGGCTGCTGCTGAACCATTGAAAAAAATTCTTCCGCGCCCAATGCTTATAAGTATTGAATATTTGTCTGCAAATTCAGCACCTTCAGGTCATACCTTACTTATTACTGCATCATGTGCGTTGCTTATTTGCGCAGTTTCGCGTGTTTGGCGCGCATGGGCAGCGGTAGCTGCAGCTTTTATAAGCGTTCTTGTGGAACTTTCGTTGGTTGCAGCGCATTGGCATAGAGTTTCTGACGTTCTTATGTCATTACTTATCGTTGGTGCTGTAACGCTTATTATGCTCGCATGCACTCGCAGTAGTGGAATGGATATGCCAGCTTATCGACGTTCCTCAATTAGCGTTCAAATTGTAGGAAGCTCTATGATTACGATTGGTGTGTTGGCGTGTTTGTATGCACTTTATTTAATATGGCAAATTCTTCCTGGTGTTGATATTTTTGCTCAATGGGCTGCAAGCGTATCTTATGTAGCAACTTATTGGCTGATTATAGGCGTGTCTTTGCTTGTTTTTGGCGTAATTATGGTAATGCGTCACTCTACAGCTTCGCCGTTGAGTAGGCTTGGATTAGTAGGCGCTCCGCCGACGCCTCCATCTGCTTCTAAGTAATATTGTCTACTCTATCTGCTTTTATCCACCGAGGTGGAATGTAATAGACGTATAACTTAAGTTGCGATACAGTTAGCGTGAAACATATAGTTCGGAATTATATGTTCGATTGTGTTAGGAAAGGAGCGAATATGGCAGCACAGAATAAGCTAGTCATTGTGGAGTCTCCCACGAAAGCGCGAAAAATTGGCGGGTATTTAGGAAATGGCTACACCGTCATGGCTTCAGTTGGGCATATTCGCGATCTCGCTCAGCCAAGCCAAGTTCCAGCCTCACGCAAAGCAGCGTTTGGCAAGTTTGGTGTAGATGTCGATCATGGTTTTGCGCCATATTACGTAGTTGGCTCAGATAAAAAGAAAACTGTTTCCGATTTAAAGTCTGCGCTCGCAAAAGCTGACGAATTATATCTGGCAACTGATGAGGATCGCGAAGGTGAAGCTATTGCGTGGCACTTGGTAGAAGCGTTGAAGCCAACTGTGCCAGTAAAGCGTATGGTGTTTCATGAGATTACTAAGGATGCAATTCAAGCCTCGCTTAGTAATACTCGAAATGTTGACGACAATATGGTTGATGCGCAAGAAACTCGTCGTGTGTTAGACCGTTTGTATGGATATGAGCTTTCTCCTGTTTTGTGGAGGAAAGTTGGTCCTGGTCTTTCTGCTGGACGCGTGCAGTCTGTTGCTACTAGGTTGATTGTTGAGCGCGAACGCGAGCGTATGGCGTTTACTAAGGCGTCTTACTGGGATATTAGCGCGGTTTTAAGTTCTAAAGGCTCAGATGGCGAAAATGTTGATTTTGAAGCGCGCATGAGCGAGCTTTCTGGTCGTCGTTTGGCTGGTTCTAAAGATTTCAATTCAAAAGGTGAGTTGGTCTCTACAAAAGATGAATCACAAAAAGCTTTGCATGTTGATGCTGATTTTGCATCTAAGCTTTCTAAAGCTCTTGAGAATTCAGATTTTGTAGTTGACTCTATGGAAACGAAGCCGTATCGTCGTCGTCCTTTGCCACCTTTTACTACATCAACTTTGCAGCAAACTGCTGGAAACCGACTTTCAATGAGCTCTCGCCAAACTATGCGAGCTGCACAATCTCTATACGAAAACGGCTATATCACTTACATGCGTACGGATTCCGTAACGCTTTCCAAAGAAGCTATCGAAGCTGCGCGTAGTGCTGCTCGTGCAGCATTTGGCGACGAATATGTTTCGCAATCTCCTAAGCAGTACGCAACTACGTCTGCAGGAGCGCAGGAAGCTCATGAATGTATTCGCCCTGCTGGAGCGCGTTTCTTAAGCCCGGACGAGCTTGCAGATAAATTACCTGCGGATCAGCTAAAATTGTATACGCTTATTTGGCAACGAACCCTTGCGTCACAAATGGCTGATGCTACAGGTTTTACAGCAACTGTTAAGTTAAATGCTTCTGCTGGAGAATATGGAGAAGCTTTGTTCCAAGCTTCTGGAACAGTAATTACTTTTGCTGGTTTTATGAAGGTTTTTGGCAATGCTCATGCAACTGAAGGTGAAAGCGATAAGGCACTTCCTCAAATGCAAGCTGGGGATGTTCTTGAAGCTAAAAGTGTTAGTGCGGATTCTCACGAAACTCAGTCTCCTGCAAGATATACTGAAGCTTCTTTAGTTAAAACTTTGGAAGCTAAGGAAATAGGACGCCCTTCTACTTACGCAACGATTATTTCTACAATTATTGATCGCGGATACGTGTATGAGCGTGGACGTGCGTTAATTCCTTCTTGGCTTGCTTTTGCTGTAATTAAACTTTTGGAAGCGAATTTCCCAAAGTATGTTGATTACGCGTTTACTGCTGATATGGAAAATGGTTTGGACAGAATTGCGCATGGTGAAGAAACCGGTCGCGATTGGCTAACTAGATTCTATTTCGGTTCCGGTGAGGGTGCTGCTAATTCTGCTGATGAAGCTCATATTGGTTTGCAACAGCAGGTTGCAGAGCTTGGTGAAATTGATGCGCGTGAAATAAATACCATAGACATTGGCGATGGTTTGCATGTGCGTATTGGACGCTATGGTCCGTACTTGGAAGACATTAAGAATCTTGATGCTGAAGGCAACCCTCGTCATGCTTCTTTGCCAGAAACTTTAGCTCCAGATGAGTTAACTGTTGATGCTGCTCGAGAATTGCTTGAGAATAATGCTGAAGGTCCACGTGTGCTTGGAGTAGATCCAGAAACGGGTGGGAACGTAGAAGTGCGCAATGGTCGTTTTGGTCCGTACGTGGCACTGGTAGAAGAGCAGGATAACGCGGAAGATTCTAAGTCTTCTAAGGCTTCTAAAGCTCGTCCAAAAATGGCTTCTTTGTTTAAAACCATGGATCCAGCGACTTTGACTTTGCAAGAAGCGTTGCAACTCTTGAATTTGCCACGTTTGGTTGGTGAGTATGAAGAAGTTGATGCCGAAGGCGTTGTAAAACTAGCTCGTATCGAAGCAAATAATGGTCGTTACGGTCCATATTTAACTAAAACATATTCTGCTGTAGATACTTCTGCTGGAGAAACTGTGGAATCTAAGCCGGATACGCGATCCCTTTCTAGTGAAGATGCTATTTTTACTGTTACTTTGCAAGAAGCGAAAGATTTATTTGCGCAACCAAAGTACGTTAAGCGTACTCGTGGTGCCGCCAAGCCGCCTCTTCGTGAGCTTGGCGCAGATCCTGAAACTGGAAAGCCAGTAGTGATTAAGGATGGTTTCTACGGAGCTTATATTACTGATGGTGAAACGAATCGCACTTTGCCAAAGCAGTATACGCCTGAATCGATTGATCCGCAGGATGCGTTTGCACTTTTGGCGCAAAAGCGCGCCGCAGGTCCCGTAAAACGCAAAAAGCGCGCGACTAAGAGCACTGCAAAATCTTCTGAAAAGAAGTCTACTGCGAAAAAATCTATCGCAAAGAAAACTTCTACAAAGAAGACTACTTCAAAGAAATCTACCGCTAAAAAAGCATAGAATAAAATCTAAAGATTAAATAGACCTTGCATATGGAGTCAAAAAAATATGGCATCTAAGAATGACGATTTTTCTGGTGGCTGCGCTTGCGGAGGAAACTGCGGCTGCAGAAGTGAGCAATCTTATGCAAATAAAGGTTTATTTATTTCTTTCGAGGGCATTGATGGCGTTGGCAAAACTACGCAAGTTGAGGCTCTTAAAGATCATTTGCAATCTTTGGGGCGAGAAGTTGTAGTGACGCGTGAGCCTGGCGGTACGCAGTTGGGTAAAACTTTGCGCGAAATACTGTTGCATGGCACGAGTGTATCTGCCAGAACAGAAGCTTTGCTTTTTGCTGCGGATCGTGCACAGCATGTTGCGCAAGTGATTCGCCCGGCACTTAGCCGTGGTGCAGTAGTAATAACGGATCGTTATATTGATTCTTCGCTTGCTTACCAAGCAGGCGGTCGCGAATTGACTAAGGATGATGTGCGAACTTTAAGTGAGTGGGCAACGGATTCGCTATGGCCTAATCGCACTTATTTGCTAGATATGCAACCGGAAGATGCTTTTAAGCGTTTGCATCGCGAGCAAGATCGCATGGAATCAGCTGGAATAGATTTCGCTCGTCGCACTAGAGAAGCATTTTTAGATTTAGCGCAGGAGTCTGCAGATCGTTATCGCGTATTAGACGCAACGTTCTCGGCGAAATCATTATTTGAACTTATTGTGCAAGACGTACATAACTTAATTGAAGAAATTGAAACTAAATAAAATGGCGAACTTTATAAAGTGAAGAAGTAGAGAAGCTATGCAGGGGGTGAAGCGATGAGTGTGTGGGATAGCGTTATTGGGCAAGAACAGGTAGTTTCGCGATTGCGAAACATTGCTTGTGCGGACGCTAGCAAAATAGCGCAATCTTGGCTGATTTGCGGATCTGCTGGCTTCGGTAGTGCGCAAGTTGCGCGCGCTTTCGCTGCAGCTCTCGAAAGTCCGGATCATGGAGAAGGCAGTGATGGAATTAGTGGCGAAGGTGAGCTTAGTAAAACTGCCAAAGAAGTTTTAGCAGGATCGCATCCTGATGTGCATACGCTTGCAACAAAAGGCGTAACTCTTAGCATTGACGATGTGCGTGAGGCAATTGGGATTTCTGAGCAGATGCCTAGCACTGCTCCTTGGCGAATCATAATTATTGAAGATGTTGACCGAATGTTGGAACGTAGCACGAACGTTCTTCTTAAAGAGATTGAAGAGCCAAGTGAGCATACGATTTGGCTTTTATGCGCTTCAAGTGTTATGGATGTGCTTCCAACAATTCGTTCGCGTACACAACTTGTGCAATTAGCTACTCCAAACGAGCAGTCTATAGCAGAATATCTTACTAAAAAAACGGATGCGGATAATAAGCTAGCGAGTCGTGCAGCCAGGCTTTCTCAAGGAAATATAGCAACTGCTTTTATTTACGCAAGCGATGAGCGTGCTTTAAGTAGGCGAGATGAGCTTGTTGCAGGATTGCTTCGTATGCATGATGCTGCCGACGCAATTATGCTTGCTGCAATGCTTATTGACGATGCAAAAGCACAAGCAGAAGATGAGGTTCAGCGAAATGTTGAGGATCAACAAAAAGAATTTCGCAGAATTAACGGATTAGGCGATGAGGATCGCATTCCGCCCAAATTGCGCGCAAACTACAATGCAATTGGAAAAAAGGATGATGTAAAACGTAAAGTAACTCGTGTAAGCCGTGACGTGTTATGCCGTTCTCTTGACGCAATCGATAGCGTGTATAGAGACGTTTTAGTTGTTATTAACGACGCGCAAAAGTCTTCGCCAATTATAAATCAGGAATACAAGTCTAGAATTGTCCAGTTGGCACAAAGCATGACAGCAAGTAGAGCCTTGGATTGCGTTGACAGTATTGCTACTGCTCGTCGTCGGCTTTCGAGAAATGGTAACGCAACTCTTGTTTTTGAAGCGCTATTTTGCTCACTTTTGCAAAGTCAATAAAATGCAAAAGTATCATATCCTCCACGGAAGTGACATATCGCTTGTGCCTATTCTTGGTGAATTTGTTGATTCGCGTCGCATGATTTCTGGTCTAAACTCCATATGTGCAGGTAACCAATGTTGCTCTGATTTGTTGACAGCGGTTAGGCGGATTGCTTCGCGTGCAATTTGCTGGTACGGAGGACGGATTGAAGAAAGCTTTGGTTCAGATATTTCTGCCTGTCTGCTATCTCCGTAACCTATTACGAGAACATCCTGCGGAACTTGCAAAGAAAGCTCATCTAAAGCTAGAAGTGCTCCAAGTGCGACAGCGTCATTTGCGCAAATAACAGCGTCTGGTTTGCGAGATTGCTTAGCAGTAGAATCAGAAAAAAGCCGCATTGTATCCTTGAATCCACGTTGATAAGTAAGTTCTCCAAAAGTTGTCCAATCTGGCTCAGAAAGTAAACTTAATCGGCTTGCAGCAGTCTGAAAATTGGCAAATAGGTTTGCGCTTTGTGTGGAGTCAACATTTCCACTTAAATAAGCAATATTATGGGCATCGTGATGCGAAAGATGTATTAAAGCAGCTTCCATCATTGATTCTTGATCCATGCCAACCCAATTGACGTGGAATGAAGTAGCAGTGCCACCAATTTGCACAATGGGAAGATTGTCAACGTAGTTTTCAAGTGTTTTTGTTAAATCACTATTGTTAGATGGCATGACAATAAGACTGTCAACATTATGACCGATAAGCTCTTCTATGCGTTCTTCTTGAGCTTCTGCGTCTTTTCCAGTTCCAACAAGAAGTATTTTATCTATTTCATGAGCTGCTTCATCCAATGCAGAAAGCATATTTACACTGAATGAATCATCTACGTTGCTTGTGCCTATTACTACGCCGATTGTATTAGTTGTGTCACTTCTTAATGCGCTTGCTGCATAATTTACTGAATAATTAAGCTGCTCTGCAGCTTTTCTTACGCGTTTTGCAATATCGTCATCTTTGGCTCGTCTACCAGAAAGTACACGAGATACTGTTGCAATTGAAACTTTTGCAAGAGCTGCTACATGAGTTATGGAGGCGTTTTGATTAGTTTGATTTGTCATATTTGCCCCCGAATAAGTGCGGTGCTGTAATTATTGGTAAACAGCACCGCAAATTGAATATTATTTATTTGTCAGTTTATGTACACTTATTTATTTATATTATTCGCCTTTCGTGACTACATCGACAAGATTGTTAGCTACATTTTCAGCGTCTTCACCATCAACGGTAATTGTGATTGAATCTCCTTTAGTAATACCCAATCCCATAATTGAAAGAATGCTATTCGCACTTACAGGGGTACCTTCGCCTTTCGCAATCGTTACAATGCAATTTGAGGACATCGCGGCTTGAGAAAATTCTGACGCTGGGCGAGCATGTATTCCAACTGAGTCTTCAATAGTAACAGTACGAGTTGCAATTGCCATTTTTTCTCCTTTGAATAATAATTAACAAATTCTGCTTTTATTTTTATTTTTCATATAAAAGCAAACCATATTTTTTTCTTAAGGTTTTTTTGTTTGCTATTTTCAACATTAAGTGTAGCATAATTAATTGAAAAATACAGAAAACGTTTTCACTTGTTGTAACAACGTTTTTAATGGTGTATAGTTTCATTAGTAAGAAACGTTTACCTACAAGAAATGCTTATGCGGCGTTGCGGCCGTAATAAAGTTTCTAAACCTAAAGGAGGGTTTTAAGTATGGTAATCACTGGTGTTGGCATTGGGCGCTCGATGGCATATGGTGAAGTATTGTGTATGGCACCTGCTTTGCATGAGCCAGAGGATTCTCCTCGTGCGTTAGTGTTGTTGGCTGAGGATGCAAAAAAGGCTGTTAAAAATGCTTTAAATGAAGTAAATAAAGACCTAAACCATCGTGCAAGTGAGGCTCTTGAAGCAAAGGATGAGGGGACTCGAAAAGCAGCACCAATTATGCAAGCTCTTGCACAGATGGCATCGGATCCAGCGTTAATAAGTGCAATTGAATCTGGTATTGATAAGGGGAAAACAGCGGAACGTGCCACTTGGGAAGGGTTCGCACAATTTGAAGACATGTTGCGTAATCTTGGTGGTTACATGGCTGAGCGTGCAGGAGATTTGCATGATGTTGGCCAGCGTGTTATTGCATCTTTGATTGGTGTTGAAGCTCCTGGGGTGCCGGAAAGTGATTCGCCTTTTGTGCTGGTTGCTAGGGATCTTTCACCTGCTGATACAGCTTCACTTGATTTAAGCAAGGTTCAGGCAATTGTCACTCTTGATGGTGGTCCTACAAGTCACACTGCTATTCTTGCTCGTGCTCGTGGAATTGTTGCTGTTGTTGGAGCACACGATGCCTCTCAGCTGAAGAATCATCAAATTGTTGTAGTAGATGCCGTTAATGGTCATGTTATAAGCAGTCCTAGTGAAGAAGAGATCGCGCATGTTAAAGAGTCTCGTGAGCGTTTAAGCCGCGCTCGTGAATTGCGTGGATTGCCTGGAAGTACAAAAGATGGTCATTTGATTCCTCTTTTGGCAAATGTAGGAAAGCCCTCAGATGCCGTAACTGCTCATGAGTATGGAGCAGAAGGAGTAGGTCTATTCCGAACGGAATTTCTGTTTATTGGTAACGAGCAACCGCCTAGTATAGAAGAACAAACAGAATCTTATACAGAGTTACTATCTCAGTTTGAAGGCAAGAAAGTTGTTATTCGATTGCTTGATGCTGGAGCAGATAAACCGTTACCATTCTTGACTCCTGAAGATGAACCAAATCCTGCCCTCGGACTTCGAGGTTTGCGTACTCTAAGACAGCATATGGATGTTCTAGATGGTCAGCTGGAGGCATTATCTCGTGCTGATGCTGTGACGAATGCTGACTTATGGGTGATGGCTCCAATGGTTTCAGACGAACATGAAGCAGCATATTTTGTAAAACTTGGTAAATCTAAAGGTCTTAAAAAGGTTGGCATTATGGCAGAGGTGCCTTCTATCGCTCTTGTTGCCGAGGAGGTTGCTCAAGTTGCTGATTTTGTATCTATCGGAACGAATGATTTGACGCAATACACTCTTGCAGCAGATAGAACCCTTGGGTCTGTTTCTAATTATCAAACTGCTTGGCACCCTGCAGTGTTGCGCGCGATCAAAATGATTGCAGACGCTGGTAACGCACATGGTATGCCAGTCGGAGTGTGTGGAGAAGCTGCAGCAGATCCAGACTTAGCGATTGTTCTTACAGGTCTCGGTATTAACTCGCTTTCTATGACGTCAGTTGCTTTGGACGATGTTCGAGCAGAACTTGCTCAAACTACATTTGATGAAGCTAAAGCTAAAGCTCATGAGGCTTTAGCTGGAAAGTTCTACCACTCAATCATGCAAGAATAAGCCAAGGGAGTAATTCAAAATATGATCGTTACGAAGAACATTAAAAATTCGATTACCAATCAGAAATAATCAAGAATAATTAACATGCTTAGAAAAGAGAAAATATGAGTGCTGATATTGATGAGCTTCTCCCGGATTCTGCAGTAAACCTTGATATTGCAGCGAAAGATTGGCGTGATGCTATTTGTCTTGCGGGCAATGCTTTGAAGGAGTCTGGCTTTACTACTGATGAATATACGGATCAGATGATTGAAACAGTTGAAAAAATGGGTCCGTATATTGTTATTGCCCCAGGCTTGGCTTTGGCGCATTCGCGCCCGTCGGAAGCAGTGTTAAAAAGTGGTTTGAGCTGGATTCGTTTAAGTACGCCTGTTAAATTTGGTAACACTGCCAACGATCCGGTCTCTTTAGTAATTGGTCTTGCAGGTCACGATGAAAATGAGCATATTGGCGTTATGTCCGCGGTTGCTGCAGCTTTGTCTAATCCTGTGAAGACTAGAGAACTTGCGCAAGCAAAAAACGCTAAAGAAATTCGCGCAATTCTTAAAAGTTAAATATTAAAGAATTAGCTAATTTTGCAAAATTAAAAAAATACAACTCAACGAAAGAGGTTATCTATGAATATTCTATGTGTATGCGGAAACGGCATTGGCACGTCTGTACTTTTAAAAATCAATGTTGAGGCTGCGGCAGCAGACTTAGGTCTTGATGTTACAGTTACTACTTCCGATGCTGGAAGTGCAAAAGGTACTGCCAATATGAATGATCTTGTGCTCACTTCTCCTCAGCTTGCTCCAGAGCTTGAGGGCACTACCACTCCTGTAGAAACAATTGAAAATTTCATGGATGTTGAAGAGGTGAAGGGTGTGCTTGAGCGTTACGCATAAATTATGTGTAACAAATAAACGTTTGATTATGCTGATTGCGTGCTTACTGCTTTGGCATAGTCATACTGTTATTTCATGCGCTATTCGCTTTTTCTAAATAAAAAGAAGGAAATAAGATGAACATTGTAGTTCAGGTTTTAAATTTCATAAGTCAGCAGATTTTGAATGTGCCGGCTTATTTGATTGGTATTATTGCAGCAATCGGTCTTATCGCACTCAAGCGTAGTGCAGGACAGGTGATTGCAGGCGGCTTAAAGGCTGCTATGGGTTACCTCATTTTGGGTGCAGGTGCTGGCGTTGTTGTTGGCGCTCTTGCTCCATTTGGTGACTTGGTTTTGAAGTCTACTGGTGCTCATGGTGTTGTACCTACAAATGAGGTTATTACTGCTCAGGCTGCAGGTCAGTACGGTGCTACTTCTGCGTACATTATTGTGCTCAGCTTCGTTCTTATGCTTCTTGCTGCACGCTTTACTCCTCTGAAGTACATATTCTTGACTGGTCACCACATGGTGTTCATGTCTATGCTTTTGGCTCTAGTTCTTTCCGTTGGTTTTGGCGCAAGCAACCAGTTGCTTATTGTTATTGTCGGCTCTGTCATTATGGCAACGGTTATGGTTGTTCTGCCAGCTTTTGCGCAGCCTTTTATGAACCGTATTACTGGTAGCGATAAGCTCTCGATTGGTCACTTTAACTCCTTAAGTTACATTGTTTCTGGTGCTGTTGGTGCTGCTGTTGGTAAGAAGTCTAAGTCTACTGAAGATATCAACTTCCCTAAGGGATTGAGCTTCTTGCGTGATTCAATGGTCTCCACGACTTTGTTGATGGTTGTGCTGTATTTGGTATTCGCAGTGTGGGCTTCGGTTGTGTTGCCAGTAAAGGAACTCTTCAAGATTTTCGCGTCTCATCCTACGGACTATAGTGCCTTCTACATGGCGGCTTTTGCTCAGGCTTTGCAATTTGGAATTGGTGTTAGTGTCATCCTCTACGGCGTTCGTATTATTTTAGGTGAATTGGTTCCTGCATTCCAGGGTATTGCTAACAAGGTCGTTCCAGGCGCTCGTCCAGCATTGGATATTCCAATCGTATTCCCATACGGTGCTAATGCTTCTCTTATTGGCTTCTTGTCTTCCTTCGTTGGAGGTCTTGTAGCTCTCGGACTTATTGCAATTTGGATGGGTCCAGCTTGGGGATTGGCATTAATTCTCCCAGGAATGGTGCCTCACTTCTTCGATGGTGGTGGTGCAGGCGTGTTTGGTAATGCAACCGGTGGTCGTCGTGGTGCTATTCTCGGTGGTTTTATTAACGGTTTAATTATTACATTCCTTCCAGCAGTATTGCTTACTGTTATGGGTTCCTTCGGCTTGGCAAACTCCACCTTCGGCGATGCTGACTTTGGTTGGATTGGTACTGTTGTGGGTAACTTCGCTCACCTCGGTGCTGGCGTTGGTGCTATAAGCTTGATTATTGTTGCTGTTATTCTGTTTGCCTTGGCTTGGGTATGGCAGGTTAAGGTTGTTAACACTGGCTGGCTTCCTGCAGTAAAGCATGCTGAGTTCATTGAAGAAATTAAGAAGCAAGAGCGTGCTGCTAAGAAAGCAGCTATGGCAGCTAAGGCTGCTGAAACTCATGAGGAGGCTGTTACAAAATAAATAGAGTACGGTAAAAAATTACATTTTAGTTAATGCGCCCAGTTTAGATTTTTCTGGGCGCACGTTTTATATTGACCGTCAAATTATGCAGTTAGCGTTGTTTCTGTAGTGTTTTTTGCTTGAGCGTCACAATCTGCTTGAACAATTAAATTACGTGAACGTTTGCGTTTATTTGTTACTCGCGCAGTTGATTAGTGTTGTGTAATGGTAGATACTTAAATTATGAATATTTCTACAGATTTCACTACTGTTCCAGACGATTATTCTAAAGCTGCGCCGGAGCAGAATAAAATCAATGGAATTCCAGTAGTTTCGTTTCCATTTTATATAGATAAATTGCCATCTTTCGTGCATTATTTGCATTGGCGTTTTGTTGACGACGACGCAATACCGGTATGCGGTTTTGAGTGGATTCACTGGACTGCTGCAAACGTGCCTGTTGAAGCGTTAATGTTTGATTTTAACGATTCTCACGCTTTGCAAATACCGGAAGATTTTTCTCGCACGATGACTTCTATGATTCCAGAAGCGCTTCAAGGACGTAACTCGCAAGCTAGCAGATTTATTGGTTGCACTGATCCAGCAATTACTATGCGTTACAACGGCCCGCAGCCTCCTGATAAAGATCACGAATACATGTTTGAAGTTTTTGGTACAGAAAAGCCTTTGCCAAACCTTAAACCGGGATTCTATATGAATGAATTGTTGCGTGAAGTAAGAAACGTAACTTCAGGTGTAGATGCTGATGGCATGTTCCTTACTGGTAAAGCCTAAACGCAAGCACGAGGGCAACCAATTAGGTCAGCAGTTAACGCCTAAGCGTTAGAATCAAACAGTAATAAATCTAAAAATAAAATATAAAATCTAAAAACAGAGGATGCAAATATGGCATGCACAACAATTCTTGTTGGTCGAAAAGCAAGCTACGACGGATCTACGCTTATTGCGCGTAACGAAGACTCCGCAAATGGCGAATTTAATCCAAAGCGCTTAGTGGTAGTAAAGCCGGAAGATCAACCTCGCGTTTATAAGTCTGTTCTTAGCCACGTAACAGTTGAGTTGCCGGATAATCCAATGCAATACACAAGCGTGCCAAACGCAGACTTGCGCGAAGGAATTTGGGGAGAAGCTGGCGTTAACGAAGCAAACGTTGCAATGAGCGCAACTGAAACGCTTACATCCAACGAGCGTGTGTTAGGCGCAGATCCAATGGTTGAGCTTCAAAAAGCGCAAGGCAAAGTTGGGGATGCTGACTATAAGCCGGAAGTGCCGGGTGGAATTGGTGAAGAAGACTTCTTAACGCTTGTTTTGCCTTATATTCGTAGCGCTCGCGAAGGTGTTGAGCGTTTGGGCGCATTGCTTGAAAAGTACGGCACTTATGAGATGAATGGCGTTGCATTTTCGGATGTGAACGAGATTTGGTGGTTTGAAACTGTCGGTGGTCATCATTGGATTGCTAAGCGTGTGCCGGATGAAGCTTATGTTGTTATGCCAAACCAGCTTGGAATTGACGAGTTCGATTTAGATGATGCTTTTGACACTCAAGAGGAGCATATGTGCTCGGCTGATTTGCTTGAGTTTATTGAAGAAAATTACTTGGATTTGTCGGTTGAAAACGCTTCTCCTTTCAATCCTCGCGACGCTTTCGGCTCTCATTCGGATGCCGACCACGTTTACAACACTCCTCGTGCATGGTTCATGGAGCGCTTCTTGAATCCGTATGACGAAGTGTGGGATGGTAAAGACGCTGATCATCGTCCGGACAGCAACGATATTCCTTGGGCTCGCCAGCCTGAGCGCAAGGTAACCATTGAAGACGTTAAGTACGTTTTGAGCTCTCACTATCAGGGCACTGAGTATGATCCTTACGGCAAGCTTGGAGATGAGCATACTCGTCACATGTTGCGTCCAATCGGCATTAACCGTCAAAGCGAGCTTGCTGTAATGCAAATCCGCCCTTACATGCCGGAAGCAATGCGTGCAATTCAGTGGATTACTTACGGTTCTAATCCTTTCAATTCTTTGATTCCGTTCTATCCAAACGTAAATCGCACTCCAAAGTATTTGGAAGATACGACTACTCGCGTAACAAGCGAAAACTTCTATTGGGAGAATCGCATTATTGCTGCTCTTGCGGATGCCGCATTTAACGATACTGCAAATTCGATTGAGCGCTACCAGGAAGTTGTCGGTTCCCTTGGTCACGCAATGGTCAAGTCTACGGATGCTGCCGTGGCAGATCTTCTTGGCGTTGATTTGGCTGATTACGAGCCAGAGCGTGAAGGTGATGAAGGTGAAGATTACGATGATTTAGTTCGCGATCCTGAAGCTATTATTGCAGAGCTCCGTAACGACAAAGTGCGTGAGGCTTTGGCTGAAGCAAATGACGACATGGCAGCAAAGTTGAAGAAAGAAACCGATTCTTTGCTTGACACAGTTCTGTACATCACTAGCATGCGTATGAAGAATGGTTTTAATCGTTCCGATCACTGAAATGCAATTAAATAAGTTTTCTCGTAATTGATATGGAAAAACTTACGAAAATAATTTAATAACTCAGATGCCTTCCTAAGAAATGAACTTTTTATTTCATGTGGAAGGCATTTTTGTTATCTTTTGTTATTTTGCTATAGACGTTGCTAATAGCGCGTATAGATATTGCGTGTGGTGCCTATGCTGCGAACAAACAATCGTATAGTATGAATCATGTAATTAACATTATCCGCATGCATAGTTGTGCCAATATGCCTATGAAAGAGGGGTACATGAGCATTCTTGATTCATACACTACAACATTCGGTTTGGTTAAAAAAATTGATGCCTTTGGGTACTTGGATTATTTAAAGCAACATCCAGAGGAGCCTAGGAAGCGCGGTAAAGTTCTGCTTGTTACTGCTGATACTCCTTTGAAAGCTTCTCGCGGAGAAGGTAAAACGACTACAACTATTGCGTTGGTTGATGCTTTGCGTGAGCGAGGTGTGGACGCAGCTGCAGTTCTTCGTCAGCCAAGCATGGGCATTACAGCTGCTGGTTCTAAAGGTGGTGCAAGTGGTGGCGGTAAGTCTTCGCTTTCTCACCCTGAGTTGATTGACTGGGGTTTGTGTGGTGAAATGGCTGCTATTGCTTGCGCGCAGAATTTGCTTGTGTCGTTTGCGGAAAAAGCAGTCGACGAGGGTGCCCTTGATACTATTTTAGTTCCTCGAGTTAGCGAAGTTCCTTCGCGATCTTTGCGAAGCATTGCTGTTGATTTTGGCAAGGGGACTGTTCCTGAGCGCGTCGTTTTGACGCCAACTTGCGAGCTCATGCAAATCGTAGTGTTGTCGCGCAGTATGGACGAGATTTCTCATCGTGTTTCTTCAATGATTGCTGGCACAAAAGACGGTAAGCCTGTTCAGTTTGGCGAGTTTGTGGATTTGTGGCGAATCACCAATATTCTTGCCGACGCTGTAAAGCCTGCTAAAACTGAGACGATTAATGGTTCTCCAATTTACGTTCATTGTGGCCCGTTTGCGAACGTTTCGCTTGGTATTCCAAGCCTTGTAAGTGTTGAAATGGCTTGCGCTGAGCATGATGTTGTGGTTGTAGAAGCAGGTTATGGTACGGATGCTGGTGCTCAAAAGTGGTTAGATATTGCTGCTCGCGAGTTTGGTGCAAAGTGGCCTGCTGCTGCAGTTGTAGTTACTCGCGCAACTACTTGGCGAGATGACGAAACTTTGGCTTGGCGTTACCCATTCCATGTTTCTCGTTTGGAATTTCTTAACATCCCTACGTTCCCGTTGATTAATTTGTGGGAAGGTGAAGATAATCAAGTTCCTGAATTGTTGGAACAAGCTAAGTCTTTAGGATTCAGAAAGCCGATTGTTGGCAATTTATTCCGCGATGGTGGCGATGGTTTGGCAAATCAGCTGGACGATTTTGTGTCTGCAATAACTGATGATGTTGAAACGAAAGTTCCAGAAAGTAGGCGTGGAAAGACGCTTAGGGAGCGAATTAACTTGCTGTGCGCAGAAGCTTACGGTGTTCCAACTGAACGTGTGATTGAAAAAGCTGGTTTTGAAGATTCGTTATCTGCAGCTGAGGATTTGTGCGCGAATGCTGGCGCTGATTTTAACAGTCTTGCGCTAGTTGCTGTTAAATCTCCTGCAACTATGACTGACGACGATCATAAGTCTGCTGAAGAGCGCACTGTGACATTGAAGAAAGTGGAAGTTCACGCTGGAGCTGGAGTTGTGCAAGTAAATCTCACATCTTCACTAACTACTCCAATGCCAAAAATAGTGTGAAATATTAATAGTGTGATTTTCTCTTAAATATTGAGATTAATTAAAATTACTTATTAATAGCAAGTAACAAAACGTCGTCGACATATCAATCATGGTGTGTGGGCGACGTTTTGTTTTTGCTTTGTTTACCAAATGGGTTAAAAAGGGAACAAACGCGGGAGAGTTGAAGTTAAATTACGCAAAAGTGCGATGCAACCAATCGCAAGCAAGCTTAACCCACTGCTGAACTTCTGGCTGAACAAATTCAGTAAGCACATTTCCGTTTTCGTCGCGTTTTGCTGTTTCTTTAACTGCCAAAGCTAAGCCGTGAGGTCCTTTAGGGAACAGGTGCGCTTCAACACTTACTCCAGCTTCAACGCAAGCGTTCACAAACATTATTGAATTTTCTACTGGAACTGTTTGATCAGTAATGGTTTGCCATACAAATACAGGTGGAGTTTTACGATCCACGTGATTTTCCAGCGAAAGTTTATTGACAAGTTCAGTTCGCTCTTCGTTGCTAACTTCTCCAAATAGACGATCGAACGTTGGCTTATGCGCATATTTCCCAGCAGAAATAACAGGATATGCGAGCATAAGAGCATTTGGTCGCACGTCATCAGCAGCATACCCGTTTGCTTCCTCAACTTCGTCGCTAACGCTAGTTGCAAGGTTTGCAGCCACATGCCCTCCAGCGGAGAATCCAATAATTGCAACTTTTTGCGCATCTACGTGCCATTCTTTTGCGTTTTTGCGAATTAAGCTCATCGCTTCTGCTGCTTCTAAAAGCTGAGTTGGGTATGTGCTTGGAGTAAGCGAGTATCGCAACACAAAAGTGTGGAATCCTTCTGCAGCAAACTTCATGGCAACAGGCTCTGCCTCACGATTCGATACGCGCAAGAAGCCACCGCCTGGCAAAATTAGAATTGCAGGACGGTTTTGCAAGCCTTTGCTATCTAAATTATCGTCTAAAATATACCCAATAAGCTGCGCATCGCTTCCATCTATACTTTTTATTTTCTGATTTATAATCTTCATAGTGTCTCTTTTCGTTTCGCTTATATTGCAATTACACTAAGCATAATTCTAATCAAATACCTCGCTTTGTAAGTGCGTTCTTTTATAAATTCGTGTAGAGTTTTAAGAAGTTTTATAAGGAGATTCAAGATGTGTAACGAAGAAGATAGTTTAGGTAAAGTTGTTTTAGCTGCTACGCCTATTGGGAATATGGCAGACGCTTCTGCACGATTAATTAATCTTCTTGAAACTGCTGATATTGTTGCTGCTGAAGACACGCGTAGGCTTTATGATTTAGCGAATCGCCTTGGTGTGCATGTTTCTGGTAGCGTAATCGCATACCACGATCATAATGAGCGAAATAAGGCAGATGGCTTGCTAGACAAAGTTGAGCAGGGTAGCACTGTTCTTGTTGTTTCAGACGCAGGTATGCCTACCATTAACGACCCGGGTCTTGCTGTTGTTCGACGTGCAATAGAGCGAGATTTGCCTGTTACTTGCGCGCCTGGTCCTAGTGCAGTTTTAGATGCGCTTGCTCTTTCTGGATTGCCAACCGATCGCTTCTGTTATGAAGGCTTTTTGCCTCGTAAATCTGGTGAGCGTCAACAGCATTTGCGCTCGCTTAAAGCCGAGCGACGAACAATAGTATTTTATGAGGCTCCACATCGTATTGCAGAAGCTATGGAAGACATATTGGCAGTACTTGGCTCTAATCGTCCAATGGCGTTATGCCGTGAACTTACAAAAGATTTTGAAGAAATTCGTCGTGGAACTGTGCAAAGTATTCACGATGGTGTTTTAGCGGATCCTCCTCGAGGTGAAATAGTTTTAGTTATCGGTGGTGCAAGTGACGAAGAAGTACAGTCTGAAAGCACAGATTTAAGCATTGATGCTCTTGCAAAGCTTTCGCTTGAATGTGCAGAATCTGAAGGCTTGCGCATAAAAGAAGCCATTACGAAAGTAGTAAAAGAGCATCCGTTTGCTGACGGATCTTTTGCTAATCGTAAGCAAGTTTATGCGTCTTGTCTTGAGCATAAACCTGATCAAAAATAAGATTTCTGCTTTTGCTACTATTTTTTGCTTTCTATTCATTGCTGTCATACGCAGAAAATAGCACTTCAAAACTGTAACGAACGTCAGGTCCACCTTGTTGAGAAATATATTCTAAAATTTGCGCGTCTGCTGAAGGGTTTGCAATAATCCATTTTCGAAGTTCCGGTATTTTTTGCGCGATGTACCATAGCACTTCCGTTTTTGTTGCAGGGTCGATAGCAACAGATGGCGTGAGTATTATAGGTGGTTTTGGAGGGCTGTTTGTTTTAGTTGCATAAGAGTTCTTCATTTCCATGGTTTGTTTGCTTCTTTCGCAATGTTTCGTATCCAATTTCTTGCATGTATTGAGCCTGGGAAATATGGGTTTCCGTCAATAGTACGTTTGCATTTTCGCAAGTCAATGCTGTATTTAGATATCAATAGGTGAGCAATATCTTTTCTATAAGGTTCGTACTCTTCGTTTTCGCTTGGAGTGTACGCTAAATCGCAAATTGTTCGTTCTGGCGTTGTTATTCTAATTTTCCCAAGTATTACGTATTCTTCATTGTTTAAGTGTCTTCGAAATGCGCGAATCGCATGACCGTGTGGCTTTTTTCTTCTGTGCCCATAATCAATAACATCTATATTTTCAGGAAAATGACCTCCTATCCAAACCCATGCTGCAGTAAATAAACAGGCTATGCTTTCTGTAGGCATAAGATTGCTCACAATATTGCTTCTTCCTTGAGTGGAAATAGCTGCCTTATTTGAATATCCTACATTTAAATCAAGCCTATTGAATACACCAATTTGAGAAAGTTTTTTCATGCACATTGGACCTGGTAAATGGTTGTCGTCAAGTAATTCTGGGAATTGCGTTTGTGTTTCTTCGCAAATATCCAATAAATTGCGCATATTTTGTTGGTTTTTCAATTTTCTTTAATCCTTTCTTTTTGCATATTTATTTTTCAGCGCGATTATTTACGATTCGTATTGTGCATATTGTTGTTTTTTAGTGCATGTTTTCTAGTGCATTAGTTTCGTAGTGCATAAGTTGAGATTATGTTTATATTTGCTTCAATTCCAGGCTGGTTTTATAACTTGTGGATATGTGGATGAACTCGTGTGAGGCTTGTTATCCAGCGTGTTTTTCTCGTATATTTGGGATTCTTTTTGCAATGTTCTTATGTACTGTCCGCGTTGAACAAGATAATAATTGTCTATGAGTCATATTTTGGTGAATGTTGCTTGGCCGTATGCTAACGGCCCTCGTCATATTGGTCACGTCGCAGGCTTCGGGGTCCCATCAGACGTATATGCGCGTTACGAGCGCATGAAAGGTAATGACGTATTAATGGTGTCTGGCACGGATGAGCACGGTACACCTATTTTGGTTGAAGCAGATAAGGAAGGCGTTTCTGCACAAGAGCTTGCTAATCGTTATAATCGTGTGATTACTAAGGATTTGTGCGATTTAGGTTTGAGCTACGATTTGTTCACGCGTACTACCACTGCAAATCACGAGCATGTTGTGCAAGAAATGTTCCGTCAGTGCTTAAAGAACGGCTATATTTACAAGGGCACTCAGAAGGTTGCTATTTCTCCTTCCACTGGTCGTACTTTGCCAGATCGTTATATTGAAGGCACATGCCCATTGTGTGGCGCAGATGGTGCTCGTGGCGATCAATGTGATGCTTGTGGAAACGAGCTTGATCCGGATGAGCTTATTAATCCAGTTTCTAAAATTAATGGTGAAACTCCGCGCTTTGAAGAAACTGAACATTATTTCCTAGATTTGCCTGCTTTGGCTGAAGCGAATGTTAACTGGCTTCATTCTCGCGAAGGTTGGCGCACGAATGTTATTAATTTCTCGCTTGGATTATTTAATGAAGTAAAGCCGCGAGCTATTACGCGCGATATTGATTGGGGCATTCCTGTTCCTGTTGAAGGATGGATTGATAATCCAAATAAGCGTTTATATGTTTGGTTTGATGCTGTTATTGGCTACTTGTCTGCATCTATTGAATGGGCTCGTCGACAAGGCAAGCCAGACGCTTGGCGTGATTGGTGGTGTGATCCTAAGTCTCCTGGATACTACTTCATGGGCAAAGATAACATTACTTTCCATTCTCAGATTTGGCCTTCGGAAATGCTTGCCTACAACGGTGCTGGTTCTAAAGGTGGTGAGGCTGGCATTTATGGCCCATTGAACATGCCTGAACAGGTTGTTGCTTCTGAGTTCATGACTATGGAAGGCAAGAAGTTCAGCTCTTCGCGCGGAATCGTGATTTATGTGAAGGATATTTTGGCACGTTACCCTGTAGATGCTGTGCGTTACTACATTTCTATTGCGGGTCCAGAAAATTCTGATGCTGATTTTACTTGGGCTGAGTTTGCTCGTCACAATAACGAAGAACTTGCTGCAAGCTGGGGTAATCTTGTCAATCGTGTGGCAAATCTTATTAATAAGAACTTTGGTGCAATTCCTCCTCTTGATGAAGATTCTATGACTGCAATGGATCGCGCTCTTCTCGATCAAACTTCTGATGCTTTTGCTTTGGTTGGTAGTTTGATTGAGCGTCATCGTCAGAAGAATGCTCTTACTGAAGCAATGCGAGTAGTTGCGGATATTAATAAATATATTTCTGCAACTGAGCCTTGGAAAATTAAAGATGATGAGGATCGCCTTGGTACTGTGTTGCATGTTGCAGCTCAGGCTGTTTCGGATGCTAATCATCTGCTTGCGCCATTCTTGCCTCATGCAGCTCAAAAAGTTTGGGAAGCACTTGGTGGCACTGGCGTATTCTCGCCTTTGCCTCATATTGAAGAAGTTGAAGATTTGGATAATCCAGACTTCAAGTATCCGATTATTACGGGCGATTATCGCTTGGGGGAAACTGTTCATCCTTGGGAGAGTGAGGAGTTGGTAGCAGGTACGCCTGTGCCTAAGCCAAGTCCTATTTTTGCCAAGATTCCAAAAGAAGCAGTTGAGGAGGAGCTTGAGCGTTTTGCATCTGCTTTGTCCGAGCGTCAGCGTGTCGAGGCGGAAAGACTTGCTGCAGCAAAAAAATCTTTGGAAAATAGTGAGAAATAGGTTGAAATTCTCAATAAATAAATTGTAAAATTAAAGAACATAGCAAATGGTTCTCTAAAAGAAAATATTTTAAGGAAATTTTAAGGAAAAACTCTTTTCTTTGGACGAATGTTTAGCTATACTAACATATGTTAATGGTTCGCCATTAGCGAGGTTCGTTTTCGAACCCCATAATTGAAACCTTCTTCTCTCTTTCTCTCTGCCCCGGCGGGTTTCTCTTCCCGCCGGGCTTCTTTTTAATTTGTGAAAAAAGTAAAACAACAATAAAAGCGCAGACTGCAAAAACAATCTGCGCTCACATAGTTACCAAACTTAATTTTAATGGTAACGATTTAACGGCAACGCTTCGAAAGTGGCGCCCACGGTTCAAGCATTACTGGTTCTTGATCCAATACAGCTAAAGTTTCTTTGTCAAGGTACTTTTTGTTGATGATTATTTCGTTCACATAACGATCGAACCACTCTGCTGAGCCAACATAATAGCCATCTTCGCCAGCATCCTTGCCCCAGCTGTTCTCGATCTTCCAGCGATCTGGCTCGCCATCTTTGTTAAGATTCACGCCAGTGAATGTCATTGCGTGATTTCCTGGGCAATCCATATATTCCAAGCCGTGAGCTTTATCGAATGTAAACTTCACGTCAAACAATTCATCTACGCGCACAACTGCAGGATCGAAGAATCCACTGTCACGCAAGGAGAACTGCGTGCAATCGCATGCAAACCAGATTGGATGACCATCTTTTAATTGGTCTACAGCTGCTTTTTTGAATACATCGAGAGGCACATTAACAAATTCCATTTCCTTTGTTTCAGCTACGTTGGTGCTGTACTTAAATTGGTAGAGCTTGTTGAATGGTGTGCGTTCCATAGGTGCGTTGCATATTGTTACGAAGTCGTTTACGTCAACTGGAACGTACTTCTTTGCGAACTCAAGTGGAGTAATTCCGTATTCACAAATCATTGGACGCTCATCTTTGCCGGTTTTTGGCTTGTCAGCTTTGCCGGTTTTCTCGCCATCTTTCTTGGTTTCGTCTTTTTCGCCGTCCTTCTTATCGTCATCGTCATCTTTAGTTCGTGCGAAGAAGTCAAACTGTGCAGGTGGTTCACCCAGGGCAATAGTTGTCATACGATAAACGGTTTCCAAATCGCGAACTTTCATTTCGCGCAATTCTTCCAAAGAAGTTCCGTTCTTATGAGCTTCACGCAATTCGTATGCAAACTCGCGCAACTTGGTATTGATGTATTGTACGAATGCATCAGAGTCGACTGAGTTCTGTGAATCTGGATATGCACTCTTTGGCATAAGTCCGTACTTGTTTACCAAGTTGACGAACATTTGCCACCAGCCGCCGTCATCGATTGGACCATAGTTAATGCTCTCAAAAAGTCGGCTATTAACATCTTCATCAAGTGTTGAAAGCACATTTTCCAAATAAGCGTTTGCTTTTTCAATCTTGTCCCAGAAGAATAGGTAGCTTTCTGAAAACTCAAAGTCGTCTAAATTCCACTTATGCATTACTTCGTATCGCAAAGTATTAAGTGAGGCGAACATCCAGCAGCGTCCGGAGCGCTTCTGATTGGTAATGCTGCCTTGTTTTAATTCTATTGAGAATTCGCGAGGAAGAGCACGCTTGCCTTGGTAGCTTGTTGCGGCTTTAAGCACACCATTTGTTACTGCTGCATTCGCGGCGAGAAGATTTGCGCGCTGTTCGTTAAAATGTTTGGAATAATTTTTTACATGTTCCAGAGTTACGGCTTTGACGTTTTCAGCCATGAGCTTATTCATTCTCCTTTTAGAGTTGAAAGTACGAATAAAAAATATTGTATACTGCTCAATGTCTCGCGTGTGTTTCTTGTCTATGCCTATTTTCGGCATTTGCTTGAATACTATTAATTATTTTAGTAAAACTACAATTTTTTCGGTAAATATTCAGTTTTTGTAATTAAATTTTGAATTTATTATATTTGCTTATAAAACGTATTTTGTATGTATAAAAATACTTTTTTGATTTTAAAATACATGTCTTTGTGTAAAAATATAGCTAGAAATCACTGATATTTTGCGTTTTTTTGCATGTTTAGATATGTATAATGTAACTTATATATACGAAATTTTTCCCTTGGGTATTGAGAAAAGTGTTGTGCAAAAATATTTTCTGTTTGTCTCTTTGTACATAGCTTGGCTAAAAATATACTAATTATGTGTCCCGGATTGACAAGGGTTGATTCAAACACGCCCTTTTCAAGGTCGAGTGTTAGATCGGCAATACTGTAAATCACAAGATTTATGGATGCCGAATGGAGGTAAAAAATGGCTAGTCGTAGAAAAGAGTCACAATGATACGATACATCGTTAAACGATGCCTGAATTATGTGGTGATGTTGTTTGTTGCCGTATCCATGACGTATTTCTTGACAAGTGCTTTTATGAGACCGCGTTCGAACTACATGTCTAGGCATCCGCATCCACCTATTGCATCAATCAACCGTTCTTTGGATTTGGCAAATATTAACGACCAGACTCCAGTGTTTACTCGTTATTGCCGTTGGATTTACAACATTTTTACTAAGTGGGATTGGGGATTGAGCCCAGATCAAGCTCCAGTTGGTCCGGCAATTATGTCTCGTATTGGCGCATCTGTTCAGCTGGTTACAGGCGCTACAATTCTTGGCATTGTTCTCGGTGTTAGCGTTGGTGTTTACACTGCTATCCGTCAGTACAAGTGGCAAGATAGAGTTCTTAATTCCACCGCAACCTTCCTGTTGGTTGTTCCTGCAGCAGTTTTGGGTTTGATGGTTGTGCTTGCTGCTATTAGCATTAACCACGCAACAGGCGTGCGACTTTTCTACGTTACTGGTTTGCACTCTTACCAGGGTTCTGACCCGTTCATGTTCCTTCTTGACTTCCTTCAGCATTTGATTTTGCCGACGATTGTTATGACAATTCCTGGCATGGTTGGGTATCATTTAACGCAGCGCACGTATCTTCTCGATACTATGAATGCTGATTACGTTCGTACGGCTCGCGCTAAGGGCTTACCTTTGAATTTGGCTATTCGCCGCCACGCTTTGCGTACTTCTTTGATTCCAACAGCTGTTGACGTCGCCTTCTCTATTGCAGGCGTGTTTACGGGTGCTGTGATTACTGAAACCGTGTTTGCTATTAACGGTCTTGGTAGCTACTTCGTTCAGACCATTATGCAGAACGATATTAACGGTTCTGTTGCTATTGCAGCGTTTGGTGCTGTATGTACCTTAGTTGGTGCTCTGCTTGCAGATATCTTCTCTGCTTGGCTCGACCCACGTATTCGTTTGAACTAGCAGAACAGTGTAGGTGAATTTGATATGAATAAAAAAGATGTATCTTCAAAACCTCAAGAATCTGCTGCAGATAGAAAAGCTACTGCTGGTGCCTGGGGCAACTTTAAGCGCACTGGTAAGATGACGCTTTATACGCGTCGATTCTTCCGTCGCCCGTCTGCAGTTGTGGGCTTGGTTATGTTCGTAATTTTGATTCTTTTTGCTTTGTTTGGCTCAAAGATTTCAAAGTGGAGCTACGACGAACCAGACTTTTCTTCTCTAGCAACTCCTCCTTCTGCAGAGCATTGGCTGGGAACTACGCCAGGCGGTTCAGACATGTACGCAATGGTTGTGCGCGGACTTGGTCGTTCACTTTCCATTGGTATTGTTAGCTCTATTACCATTACAGTTATTGCTGCTTTGGTTGGTACTGCTATTTCTTACTTCGAAGGATGGTTTGAGCAGGTTGGTATGTGGCTTTTGGACATGCTGCTGATTGTTCCTTCCTTCCTGCTGATTGCTTTAATCATTAGTGCTTCTAGTGGTGGTAGCGATTGGCTGTGGTTGGCATTTGGCTTAACAGCTTTTGGTTGGATTGGTTACGCTCGTACTCTTCGTACGTTGACTTTGAGCTTGCGCGAACGTGAGTATGTTCGTGCAGCTAAGTTCGAGGGCGTTTCTTCGTTCCGCATTATTGTGCGCCACTTGGTTCCAAACTTGGGTTCTGTATTGATTATTAACACGGTTCTTGGTGTTATTGGTGCGATTAACGGCGAAACTGCTTTGAGCTTCTTGGGCCTTGGTATTAAGGCTCCGGATACTTCTCTTGGTACTTTGCTTAATGCTGGCCAAAGCGTTGTGCAGACTTCTCCGTGGGTGCTTTTGGTGCCGTCTGCAGTGCTTGTTTTGCTAACCTTCTCCGTGCAGCTTATTGGTGACGGTTTGCGTGATGCCATTGATCCATATTCTAGGTCTGTTGGTAAGGCCGACTAACGAGCGTTTGGAGTGATAAACATGACTGATATTGCAAATAACGCTATTAAGGAAGAAACCACGATGGAAGATCAAAACAACGAACCGTTGCTTTCAGTACGCGACTTGCAAATTAGCTTCGCTTCTGAAGCTGGTACTGTGCATGCTGTGCGCGGAATGAATTTTGATTTGTACCGCGGAAAGACTATTGGTATCGTTGGCGAGTCCGGTTCTGGTAAGTCGGTTACGTCCTTGGCTGTTATGGGCTTGCTGGATAAAAACGCTAGCGTTAAAGGCTCTGTAAAGTATAAGGGCGAGGAGCTTTTAACTAAGTCTGATGCAGAAATGAGTAAGATTCGTGGCAAGAATATTGCCATGGTTTTCCAGGATCCTCTTTCTGCTTTAACCCCTGTTTTCTCTATTGGTGATCAGCTTAAGGAAGCTTTGGTTATTCATAATCCTGACATGACTGAAGAGCAGATTCGCGAGCGTTCTATTGAATTGCTTGATTTGGTTGGTATTACTAAGCCGGCTGAGCGTTTGAAGGCTTTCCCTCACGAGTTTTCTGGTGGTATGCGCCAGCGCGTGATGATCGCTATGGCTATTGCCAATAATCCTGACATTATTATTGCCGACGAGCCTACTACCGCTTTGGATGTGACTATTCAGGCTCAGGTTTTGGAAGTTTTGAAGAAAGCTCAGCGCGAAACCGGCGCTGCAATGATTTTTATTACTCACGATTTGGGCGTAATTGCTGGCGTTGCAGACGAAGTTATTGTTATGTATGCGGGTCATTTGGTTGAGCATAATAGCGTTGAAGAGATTTTTGCTCACCCAACTCAGCCGTACACTATTGGCTTGTTGGGTGCTGTTCCTCGCGTTGATCAAAAGCGCACTCGTCGTTTGACTCCAATTTCTAAGCCGACTATGGATATGCTTATGGCTGAAGAAGAAAGCGGCGACGACAGCACAATGATGGGTCTTGAAGCTGAAAGCGAAACTGTTCGCTCGTTGCTTCATGCGGAAACCGAAAAGCCAATTAAGCCAATGTTTGAAGGCATTCCTCGTGAACAACGAAAAGTTGTTTTGGATGTTAAGAACTTGGTTAAAACATTCCCAATTACTAGCGGTGGCTTCTTGCGACGCAAGGTTGGCGAAGTTCGCGCGGTTGATGGTGTGAGTATTGAGGTTCGTGAAGGCGAAACAGTTGCTTTGGTTGGCGAGTCTGGTTCTGGTAAGTCCACGACTTTGATGGAGATTATGGGCTTGAAGAAGCCTGAGTCTGGTTCTATTACAGTTTTTGGTACTGAGTTGAACGATAAGTTGACTCGTGAGCAGCGTCGCGAACTTCGTTCTAAGATTCAGTACGTGTTCCAGGACCCAATGAGCTCGCTTGATCCTCGTATGCTTGTTTACGATATTTTGGCCGAGCCTTTGCTCGTGCAAAAGAAGTCGAAGGAAGAAATTCGCCAGCGTATTGCTGAGCTTATGCAATTGGTTGAGTTGAATCCTGATCAAGTTGATCGCTTCCCAACGCAGTTCTCCGGCGGTCAGCGTCAGCGTATCGCTATTGCTCGCGCTTTGGCTGTGAATCCTAAGCTTTTGCTTCTTGATGAGCCAGTTTCGGCTTTGGATGTTTCTATTCAGGCTGGAATTATTAACTTGCTTGAAGATTTGCAAGACAAGTTGGGTGTTGCTTACTTGTTCGTGGCTCACAACATGGCTGTGGTTCGTCACATTTCTAGCCGTATTGCTGTTATGTATCACGGTCGAATTGTTGAATCTGGTGAAACGGATGAGGTGTTTGATAATCCAAAGCACCCTTACACTCAGGCTTTGATTAGCGCTGTGCCAATTCCGGATCCTACAATTGAGAAGAACCGTAAGCGTATTATTCTTTCTGAAGAAGATAATTTTGACGATGTTAGGTAATTCATGACTTGTTGATTTTAGTTAATCTTCATCAATCTGAATAAATTACTTAGTCGCGCATGTTTATTACAACATGCGCGATTTTTTATTGTGTAACATAAATTTAAAAAACGTAATATATTTTGTTTTTTAGCCAAAATAAACTAAAAAATTTTCTGTTTTGCTCATTATAGATAATAAATTATTCTTTTTTGCCTAATTTTCATAAAGTTGAAAAGAAAAAAATCAATATTTTGTGAAAACGATTTGTCGAATGTCATAGAGTTGTATATACTCATACAACATACCGGAAGACGGACATCATCCGGGGAATGAGAGGAATCATGAAAAATACAAATGCAGGTAAACTGACTGTATTTGCCGCAGCTGCACTTTCTGTTGCAATGCTGCTCGGCGCTTGCGGCGGTGCTACTAACAATGCTGGTAAAGCAGGTATGACTGAAGAGCCAGCTGCTGGTGTTGACACTTCTTACACTGGCGAACTTCCAATGCCAGATGTCAACAAGCGTTACGATAATCCACAGTCACGTGACAACGTTAAGGACGGCGGCACTTACACCGTTGCTCTTCCTGTTCTCGGTCCAAACTGGAATTACGCTTCTAACGACGGTAACTCTGGTTACATGAATACTTTGTGGGGCTTCTACCAGCCAAATCTTATGGCTTATGACACCGTTAAGGGTGAAAAGCTTAAGTACAACCCTGACTACATCACTTCCGTCAAGAAGGTTAGCGATAAGCCACTCGTTGTTCAGTACAACTTGAACCCAAAGGCCAAGTGGAATGACGGCACTGATATTGATTACACCGCATTTAAGGCTACTTGGCAGGCTTTGAACGGAAAGAACAAGGAATACTCCGTCCCAAGTACTGAAGGCTATGACTGCATCAAGAGTGTTGAACAAGGTTCCACTCCAAAGCAGGTTATAGTGACTTATGAGAAGCCATGCGCAACATGGGAAATGCTTTTCGCTCCACTGGTTCATCCAAAGGCCGGTGACGTTAAGACCTTCAACCAGGGTTGGGTAAACAATCCTCACAACGAGTGGGGTGCAGGTCCATTCCAGATTGAATCCGCAACCGAAAATCAGGTTGTTTTCACCCGCAATCCAAAGTGGTGGGGTAAGAAGGCAAAGCTCGATAAGGTCGTTGTAAAGCGTATGGAAGATACTGCAGCTTTGAACGCTTTCCAGAACGGTGAAATCGATGCTGTAACCGATACCATTTCTTCTAAGGACGCAATCAAGTCTGCTCGTAGCGTTAAGGGCGCTCAGCTGCGTTACGGCTACAGCACCAAGGTTCGCGTGCTTAACTTCAACGCTAAGTCCAAGCCACTTAACGAGCTTGCAGTTCGTAAGGCTGTTGTTCAGGCATTCGACGTTGCTACCTACAACAAGATTCAGTTCCAGGGCATGAACTGGAAGAGCGAGCAGCCAGGTTCTGAGCTTCTCTCCATGTTCCAGGCTGGCTACAAGAACAATCTTCCTGCTGACGGCAAGTACAACACCGAAAACGCTAAGAAGACCCTTGAAGCTGCTGGTTACAAGATGGGCAAGGATGGCTACTACGCCAAGAATGGCAAGACTCTTGAGATTTCCTTCACCTTCTTCGGCGATGATTCTACTCAGGCAGCTCTTGCTAACGCATTCCAGGCCATGATGAAGAAGGCTGGAATTAAGTGCAAGACTGTGAACCATGCTGTTGCTAAGTTCTCCGAGGTTGTTGCTTCGCACGAGTACCAGGTGCTTCCATTGGCATGGCAGTCCACATCTCCATTGAGCTTCTTGTCTGCAGCAAGCCAGGTTTACAAGTCTGATAGCGATTCCAACCTCGGTCTCGTTGGCAATAAGAAGATTGATGCTATGCTCAACAAGATTGGCAAGACCTACGATTACAAGGAACAGACTGATTATGCAAACAAGGCAGAGTCTGCAGCTCTCGCACTCTACGGAACTCTTCCAGTTTCTGCTCCTCCTATTTACCAGGTGTTCAAGAAGGGCTTTGCTAACAACGGCCCTGCTGGTTACGCAAGCACCTACCCAGAGGATATGGGCTGGCAGAAGTAAGTAAATTTGTAGCGATAATTCGCGCAAGTTTACTAAGCTGATTGCTTAACTTATAGCATGTGGCGTGTAGTCTTTTGGCTACACGCCACATCTTTTTGTGTATGCTAATGTGAGAAAATAGTATAAATTTAAAATTAAGTCTCAAAAAGCAAAATCGGAAACAAAGGAGAAGCTGGCGCATGTACGTCAATCCGAATAAACGCAAAGATGCGAGTAACGTGCGCTGGGTATTGCAATACTGTAAGCCGGACATGTGGAAAGTTTGGCTTGCTATTTTTCTATTTATTATCAATGACACGATGGCAATGACAATGCCGTTGCTTTCGGGCTTTATTGTAGACAAAATCATTATTGGCAAACAGCATAATTTGCTTATAAGCGTATGCGTTTTGATGGTAGCAATGATGATTGTTCGCGTTGGCTCAAGGTATATTTACCAGCTTTTAATGGAAAAGTTTGGTCAAAATGCCGTGTATCGCCTGGTGAGCGACGAGTACGAAAAGCTTCATTCTCTCGATTTTACGTACTTTAATCACACGCGCACAGGCGACATTATGAGTCGTATGACATCGGATACTGACGCGATTCGTCATATTTTAAGTTGGGTTTCGTATATGGCGTTAGATTGTGTAGTAATGTTCGTGCTAGCGCTGGTTATAATGTTTTCAATTCAGTGGAAGCTCGCTTTAGCACTTATGTCAATTACGCCATTTTTGTTTCTGCTCGCAAAAATTATGGGCAAAAAAGCTAGACCGAAATTCCTTGCAATTCGTGAATCCTTTGCGCGCATGAATTCAATGGTGGAAGAAAATATCGAGGGGAATCGCGTAGTAAAAGCTTTCGTGCGTGAGGATTACGAAACTAAGAAATTCGATAAGTGCAACGAAGACTACTTTAATTGCAATATTACGCTTGCAAAAAATACTCAAAAATACATGCCTTGGCTCGATGGCATGGGTTTTGTGCTTGAGCTTATAACAGTTGGTTTCGGCGGATGGCTTGTTTTGAATGGCAACATGACTTTAGGTGCATTCGTCACTTTTAATAGCTTCCTTTGGATGCTACACATGCCTGTACGAATGGTGGGCTGGCTTATTAATGATTGGCAGCGTTTTAACGCAGGATGCGTGAATATTCGCAAACTTCTTACGCAAGAATCGCATATTAGACATCCAAAAGAAGCGGACGAAACCGTTAAAATTAGAGGTAAAATTACTTTTGAGCATGTTGATTTTTCATTCCCAGACGATCAAGACTCTCCAATCTTAAAAGATATTGATTTAGACGTTCCTGCTGGAAGCAAACTGGGTATTCTTGGTGAAACTGGTTCCGGCAAATCAACTCTCGTAAGTCTTATAGCAAGATTCTATGATCCTACGCGTGGTCGTGTTTTAATTGACGGAAAAGACGTGCGCGAATGGCCGTTAGAAACTGTTCGTAACCAAGTTAGCATAGTTGCGCAGGAAACATTCCTATTTTCGGACACTATTGCAGGAAATATTAGTTTTGGATTACCTCAAACTAAAGAAAATTGTAAGGAATTAGATAATACCATTCGCACGATGGCAACAATTGCTGCAGCAGACGATTTTATTATGGATATGCCAGAAGGCTATGAAACAGTAGTAGGCGAGCGTGGGGTAGGTCTTTCTGGTGGGCAAAAGCAGCGTTTGAGCTTAGCTAGAGCGTTGGCAAATAATCCTGCAATCTTGATTATGGACGATACAACTTCTGCTGTAGATATGGAAACGGAAGAGCATATTCAGCAGGAGCTGAAAAAGCTTGATGGCACGCGCACAATAATCACTATTGCGCACAGAATCTCATCCGTTAAAGATGCAGACATGATTGTTGTGCTAGATCACGGGAAAATTATTGAACGCGGCACGCATGCTCAGCTTGTTGCAGCGCACGGGAGGTATTGGGAGATCTATAGAAAGCAACTTGGCTTTAAAACTGGCAGGTCTGCAGGATTCGAAACGAAGGGGGAGTAGAAATGGCACAACGTAATACTTATCGTGAAGACGAAGGTCAAGAAGAACACATAAACGTGCACGAACTTATGCGCGTTAGAAAATATATGAAGCCGTATGCTACTAAACTTCTATTCGTAATTATGGTAGTTATTAGCGGCAGCATCATTATGACAGCGATGCCAATGATTACGAAAACGCTAATCGACGTTGTATTGTCTCAGAAAAACGTCAATTATTTATATACAATTATTGCCGTATTCGCACTGCTCATTATATTGTATGAGCTTGGTTTAGCGTACAGAACTTTAGCAATTACGCGCATCGGCCAGATGATAATCAAAGACATGCGACGCGATATTTTTACGCATGTTCAATCATTATCTTTTGATTATTTTGATTCGCGTCCGCATGGGAAAATTCTGATTCGCATCGTAAACTACATCAATACGCTTTCTGACACGCTTTCGTCTGGTTTAATTAACGTATTTTCCGACGTTTTTGTGCTTATTATTACATTAATAACAATGTTTGTTATAGATTGGCGAATGGCTTTGTGGAGCTTAGCGCTATTCCCAATATTTATAATTTGGACGCGAACTTTACAAATTTTGCAAAGAAAAGCGTCTAAAAAATTATCAAATAAACAAAGTAATTTAAATGCGTATTTGCACGAATCAATCGCAGGAGTAAAAACAACGCAAACTTTTGCGCGAGAAGCTACAGCATACGCTACTTTCCAAGAGCAACAAGCAGAAGTAAGAAGTGCTTGGATGCGAAACGTTAGAGTGCAAATGTTACTTTGGCCTGGTGCTTCAATTATTGAGACTGCAGCAATAGCGCTTTTGTATTACTCTGGCATAGCAAACTTAGGTGCAATGAACGTGAGCACGGGAACACTTATAGCATTTGTTTGGTATTCGACTACTTTCTGGGATCCAGTAGTAAATATTGGAAACTTCTATACGCAACTTGTAACGTGCTCAGTTTATTTGGAACGAATTTTTGAAACTCTACGAATTAAGCCAAATATCGTAGATAAGCCAGATGCTATTCAATTGCCTCAAATCGAAGGAAAAGTAGACGTAAACGACGTTGTTTTCCGTTACGAAGAAGATGGAAGGCCAATATTAAACTTGGTTGATTTGCATGTTAATCCTGGCACTACTGTAGCTCTTGTGGGACCTACTGGTGCAGGAAAAACAACTCTCGTAAGTCTTCTTTCTAGATTCTACGACGTTTCAGAAGGCTCGATTACTATAGACGGGTACGATGTACGTTCAGTAACGCTCGCATCTCTTAGAAAACAAATGGGCGTAATGTTGCAAGATAGTTTTATTTTCAGTGGAACCGTACGCGAGAACATCCGTTATGGAAAGCTCGATGCCACTGATGAAGAAATTGAGATTGCAGCGCGTGCAGTTCATGCTCACGAATTTATTGAAGGATTACCGAACGGATACGATACTGAAATTGAAGAGCGCGGAGCCACTCTTTCTGCAGGTCAGCGTCAGCTTATATCGTTTGCGCGAGTATTGCTTGCGAATCCGCGAATTCTTATTCTAGATGAGGCAACAAGTAATATTGATACTCGTACAGAAGAAGCATTACAAGCAGGATTAGCTCAATTACTTAAAAATCGCACATCTTTTGTAATAGCGCATAGGCTTTCGACGATTGAGAATGCGGATTTGATTTGTGTAATCGATCATGGAGAAATTGTTGAAAAAGGCACTCATAACGAGCTTATGGAGGCAAGAGGAGCGTATTATCGTCTTGTAAAATCGCAATATGATGCAATTCGCAAAGCAGTTTTATAAATACTTATCATTCAATAAAAATTGACAGTTGAGTTTGCGAGTAGACTTAAAAATATGAGTAAACATCATCGCGAACATAATTGGGCGCCGGCTTTAGCAACGCAATCTGCAGTATGGGAAAATCTGCTACAAGAAGGAATAACAATTGCAGACGATCATACGCACATGCTTAGCGTTGTGGATTTTGCGCATAATCTAAATCAAGAATTAGCAGAAAAAGGCCGCGATGTAATAGCGGAACCTACTGTAGACGACTTAGTTGCTCAAGCAAAATCATCAGGCGTTTCGCACATGCTAGAAGTCGGATGTGAATATCCAGATTGGGAGCCGACGATTAAGTTTGCTCAAACGCATGAAAATTCAGTTCGCGCAGCAATAGCAATACACCCAAACGAAGCAGTATTACACGGTCACAAAGGAGCTAAAGGTCCTGACGGATTGCCAATAGTTTACAAGCCGTATCACGATATTCCATTTGACGAAGCTATGCAACATTTGCGCTCGCTAGTAATTGCTCATCCAAAAGAAGTAGTGGCAATAGGCGAAACTGGCTTAGACTACTTTCGTACGGGAGAGCCTGCGCGAGAAGCACAAATAGAGGCTTTTCGCGACCATATTGCGCTCGCAAAAGAGCTGAATTTACCTTTACAAATTCACGATCGTGATGCGCATGAAGACGTAGTAAAAGTCTTACTAAAAGATGGCGCTCCTGAGCGAACAGTATTTCACAGTTATGCTGGTGGTGTGGATTTAGCCGAAATATTGAAAGAGCACGGTTGGTACGCAAGTTTTTCTGGAACTATAAGTTACAAAGGCAATGATGAATTACGCGAATCTGCGCGAATTATTGGCGAAGACCATATAACTGTTGAAACGGATGCGCCTTATTTAACGCCAATGCCGTATCGTGGACGGCCAAACGCGCCTTATATGGTTCCTTATACGCTAGAAACACTTTCTGAAGTTCTAAATATATCGTTATTGCAAGCAGCGAAAGTTACACGCGAAAATACGCGAAAAATTTACGAATTTTAGGAATATAAAATCCTTAATTTTCAAGGATTTTTTAATATTTTTTGCGCGATGCACTATTGTTGTATACAATATCCAAGTACGGAAATAAAACTGTGAGGTGTGAGGTTTATGCGACTTCTTGTTGGCATCAAGAAGAAACCTCATATATGGAGGAACAATTAAGCATGACTAAGTCACGCACTACTGTACCATCAAACGATAGTACAAAGGATCCTCGCAACGGCGCGAAAGATTCCGAGAAAAGCACTAAATCCTTAAAAGGTACTAAGGATGCTATATTGCGAGCTGCCTCGTTTACTAAGGCTCCTCAGGTGTCAAAAAAAACGACAACACGCGAAGAGCGCAAAGTAATAGCTCAGCAGCAAGCGCAAGAGGTAAAAGAAGCAGAAAAGCTTGTTGCTAGTGCAGTACGAGGTCCGTTAGGTAGATGGTGGGCAAAATTGCAAACCAGTTCCGATCGTTTTACATTGGGAATGGCAATTGTTGCTCTTGGCGTTGTCTATGGCGATATTGGTACTTCTCCGCTTTATACTGCGCAAACATTTTTAGCAGGTCAAGGCGGCTTACAAAACATAAATCGCGCGACTATCTACGGAATGCTTTCGCTACTGTTCTGGTCAATCACATTAATTACAACCGTAAAATACGTATTTGTTGCAATGAGAACAGACAACAAAGGCGAAGGCGGCATTTTTGCTTTATATTCGCTTCTACGTAAAAAAGGCGCGTGGCTTGCAATACCGGCAATGATTGGTGGAGCCGCGTTTTTGGCAGATTCTGTGCTGACTCCTGCAGTTTCCATCTCTTCAGCAGTTGAAGGTTTGCGCACTATTGCAGTGTTTAAGCCAATATTCTTAGAAAATGAGAATTTGTCGATGATGATTACGGTTATTATAATCGTCATACTTTTCTCTGTACAGCAACGCGGAACCGAGCGAATTGGCAAAGTATTTGGCATTGTTGTGATGCTTTGGTTTGCTTTCCTTGCGCTGGTTGGTGTCATGAACATTGGCCAAGATTGGACTATTTTTGAAGCACTTAACCCGATTTATGGCATAAAATTCCTGTTTAGCACGCATAATGTGCAGGGATTAGCGGTTATGGGTGTGATCTTCCTTTCTACTACCGGTGCTGAAGCGTTATATTCTGATATGGGTCATGTTGGTAGAGGCAATGTGTACGCAACCTGGCCGTTTATTAAAATTGCTTTGCTGCTGAATTACTTTGGGCAAGGCGCTTGGATGTTGAAAAATCAAAACGATAAAGCATTATGGTCAATAGAAGGTTTGAACCCGTTCTTCCAAATGCTTGAACCGAATGTGCGATATGTTGCCGTTATTCTTTCGGTTACTGCTGGCATTATTGCTTCTCAAGCGCTGATTACAGGCGCATACACAATGGTTTCTGAGGCAACAAGCCTAAATTGGATGCCACATTTGCAAGTGCGATATCCTGCTAGAACTCGTGGACAGCTGTATATTCCAGTTGTGAATGTTGTGCTGTGTGTTGCCACTATTACGGTTCTTGCAGTATTCCGCGATTCTGAACATATCTCTGGCGCATACGGTTTAGCTTTAACTCTAACTATGCTTGCTACGACTATTTTGCTTACAGTGCACATGTGGTATCAGAAGAAGCGATTTGGTGCCTTCATATTTGCAATCGTATTCCTCATGATTGAGATGATGTTCTTTGTGGCTTCCATGGCGAAATTCATGCACGGTGGCTGGTTTACTATGCTGCTCGGTGTTTCAATTTTGATCATTATGGTCACTTGGAAAGATGGAACTAAAATTGAGCGTTCGCAACGTTTGCACATGAAACCGAAAGATTTCCTACCTGTGCTAGATAAGTTGCACGGAGATTTCCGTATTCCGTATTTCGCTGACAATATTGTGTATTTGACTTCCGATTGTGAAATGAAGCGTCTCGATACTGGAATCTTCTTCTCTATTTTTGCCGACCATCCAAAGCGTGCTAGAGCTTGGTGGGCTGTTTCTGTAGAAACAGATGACGCTCCGTTTACTCGTGAGTATTGTGTAGAGAATTTCGGTACGGACTACTTATTCCGCGTAAAAATTAAACTCGGATTTAAAGTGTCGCCTTCTATACCAGCGTATCTTCACCAAATTATGCATGACTTGTCGCACACGGGCGAACTTCCTCAGCAAAAATCCGTGTATCCGAAGGTTGATGCAGATCCAGATATTGGACCAATTCGATATGTTCTGTTGCACAAAGCGTTGATGCCGGAATCTAATATTTCTGTGCGTGGAGCGTTATCTTTAAAGATGAAATATGCAATTAGACATGTTGCTGGTACGCCTGTTAAATGGTTTGGTTTGGCTCCTTACAATCCGGTTGTTGAAGTGCAGCCGTTGTTTATTTCTACTCGCAGACCTCCGCGTTTGAAGCGTGAAGACTGTTCTCAGCGAGCAGTTCAATCTTTGCAAGGTGCCTCAGCGCTTGAAACTAATATTCACGTTGTGAAAGATATCAGACCTACTGATGCGGAGCAGACTGCTGTTATGAACGCACGAGATATTGCTGCTGCTAATGTGATGTTTGCTAACGAAAAACTTGCCAATACTGGGAAAATTAGCCCAGTTCCAATTAAAGAGACAAAAAAAGTTAGCGTGAAGAAGCCTAATAAAGATGGAGCAAATATCGATGCAGCGAATGTAACGCATGCTGTTGTGCAGGCTGTGGAGGATGCTGCTCGTGCCAATGATGCGAATAGTGTGAAATCTGAAAAGAGTGCAGCAACTGAAAAGAGTGCAAAAAATAATCTTAAGTAAGAATCTTAAGGAAGAGCCTTAAAATGGAAAATGGTGCAGAAAGTATACTTAATTGCAACTCGATAAAACTCGCTGATTTACCTGATTTTGGTGAAGTAGAGAAATTGCATAGTGCAACTGCACCATCTTCTGCTGCTTATGAGCTTATTCACGGTCATTGTGTTGTAATCTCAACAATTGCTTGGCAAATTGCTCATCATTGCAATATGCTTTTGTCCGCTGAAAATCGTGCTGCTCAAATGAGTGAAACTTTGCGTAAGCGTGCTGAAATAGCAAAAAATTGCCTTCAGGAGCTTGTCGGAGATAGTTATGCAATATTACCTGCGCTTAGTGGTGGCTTAGCTCCAAAACAGTATATTGATGAATACGCAGCTTTAATAGGTGGATTGTTGCACGATATTGGCACGTATTTTGTGCTTGAAAGTGATGGCAGTAGCAACGCTGGTGGTATATTGCGCTTTGATGGTCCGAATTATATTTTGCATGGCTTGCGCGGATATAAATATTTAATTGATAATGGTTTTAGTGAGGATGCTGCGCAATTTGCGCGCAATCATACTGGAGTTGGCTTAACTCGAGAGCAAGTTATTGCG
Organism: Gardnerella swidsinskii; assembly: GCF_023277705.1. Classification (NCBI taxonomy): domain Bacteria; kingdom Bacillati; phylum Actinomycetota; class Actinomycetes; order Bifidobacteriales; family Bifidobacteriaceae; genus Gardnerella; species Gardnerella swidsinskii. Next base: position 700,251 of record NZ_CP083176.1, on the reverse strand, counting down.
CAAAATTTGTCTCTTCCTGCTGAAGACTATATTCCGCAAACAGTTGAGCAAGAAATTGTTATGGTTGCGGATAAATATAACAGCAAATCGATACCTCCTCGTTTTTTGACAGTCGATTCTTATCGTCGCAAGGCTGCGCGATTTGGCGAAGACAATGCTAATCGTTGGATGCAATTGGTTGCGAAATATGGTGAGCCAGATATTGCAGGTCTGGCAGAAATCTTTAATATGCGTGTTGATGCGTGAGCGTTATTGATTTTTTGCGTATTTTTATCCTATTTTTGTGTATTTTTTTAAGAAATCTATTATTTTTTAAAAAGTTTTTATAGATTCAATATCAGATAGCATGCTTTTTTGGTGTTTTTTCGCGATTTTCGACACGCCGGTGTTTTGGCTTGTTTTCAATGGTTTTGGGGTGTTTGTTTTTGGTGGGTTTGCGTTTTAGCGTGGGTTGGTGTAAGTTTATCTCTTGCTGCTCAGCGCGGCTGGTTCTCCTCGGTTGAGGTTGATGGGCCGGCTGGTGTGGTGGTGGTTTGAGAACTCAAGAGCGTGTCTGTACTACTTATTAGTTAATTATTGCCAGTTCATTGCCTGCCTTGCAGATTGCAGGGTGCCTGAGAGATGGTTAAATGGTGGTGAGGTTTTTTGTTGGGATGTTCTTTCCTTAAAGAATGTCTCGTCTTTTTCTTTTTAATATTGGAGCCTTTTGTTGGCTCTTCATTGAAGTTTTTCGTGGAGGGTTCGATTCTGGCTCAGGATGAACGCTGGCGGCGTGCTTAACACATGCAAGTCGAACGGGATCTGACCAGCTTGCTGGTTGGTGAGAGTGGCGAACGGGTGAGTAATGCGTGACCAACCTGCCCCATGCTCCAGAATAGCTCTTGGAAACGGGTGGTAATGCTGGATGCTCCAACTTGACGCATGTCTTGTTGGGAAAGTGTTTAGTGGCATGGGATGGGGTCGCGTCCTATCAGCTTGTAGGCGGGGTAATGGCCCACCTAGGCTTCGACGGGTAGCCGGCCTGAGAGGGCGGACGGCCACATTGGGACTGAGATACGGCCCAGACTCCTACGGGAGGCAGCAGTGGGGAATATTGCGCAATGGGGGAAACCCTGACGCAGCGACGCCGCGTGCGGGATGAAGGCCTTCGGGTTGTAAACCGCTTTTGATTGGGAGCAAGCTTTCGGGTGAGTGTACCTTTCGAATAAGCGCCGGCTAACTACGTGCCAGCAGCCGCGGTAATACGTAGGGCGCAAGCGTTATCCGGAATTATTGGGCGTAAAGAGCTTGTAGGCGGTTCGTCGCGTCTGGTGTGAAAGCCCATCGCTTAACGGTGGGTCTGCGCCGGGTACGGGCGGGCTAGAGTGCAGTAGGGGAGACTGGAATTCCCGGTGTAACGGTGGAATGTGTAGATATCGGGAAGAACACCAATGGCGAAGGCAGGTCTCTGGGCTGTTACTGACGCTGAGAAGCGAAAGCGTGGGGAGCGAACAGGATTAGATACCCTGGTAGTCCACGCCGTAAACGGTGGACGCTGGATGTGGGGCCCATTCCACGGGTTCCGTGTCGGAGCTAACGCGTTAAGCGTCCCGCCTGGGGAGTACGGCCGCAAGGCTAAAAACTCAAAAGAAATTGACGGGGGCCCGCACAAGCGGCGGAGCATGCGGATTAATTCGATGCAACGCGAAGAACCTTACCTGGGCTTGACATGTGCCTGTCGACTGCAGAGATGTGGTTTCCCTTCGGGGCAGGTTCACAGGTGGTGCATGGTCGTCGTCAGCTCGTGTCGTGAGATGTTGGGTTAAGTCCCGCAACGAGCGCAACCCTCGCCCTGTGTTGCCAGCGGGTTATGCCGGGAACTCACGGGGGACCGCCGGGGTTAACTCGGAGGAAGGTGGGGATGACGTCAGATCATCATGCCCCTTACGTCCAGGGCTTCACGCATGCTACAATGGCCGGTACAACGGGATGCGACATGGTGACATGGAGCGGATCCCTTAAAACCGGTCTCAGTTCGGATCGTAGTCTGCAACTCGACTACGTGAAGGCGGAGTCGCTAGTAATCGCGAATCAGCAACGTCGCGGTGAATGCGTTCCCGGGCCTTGTACACACCGCCCGTCAAGTCATGAAAGTGGGCAGCACCCGAAGCCGGTGGCCTAACCCTTTTGGGATGGAGCCGTCTAAGGTGAGGCTCGTGATTGGGACTAAGTCGTAACAAGGTAGCCGTACCGGAAGGTGCGGCTGGATCACCTCCTTTCTACGGAGTTTTTTTGTGCACGCTCGGTTTTGAGTGTGGTTACTGGTGTGGAAAAACAATAGTTAACGTTTTTTTAGATGAGTTTGTTGGGCATGCTTTTGGGTTCCCGGATTGCCACCCCCCTTTGTTTGGGGTTGCGGTCCTTGACTCACAGGATTTCAGGTTGATGCTTTTGAGTGTTTGGCTTGGGTTTTGTGGTGTTGTGGTGGTTTGAGAACTGGATAGTGGACGCGAGTAAAATGCGAAACTTTTTTGTTTCGATTTTTTTGCTTTTATCAATTTCAACCGGCTCCTTTTGTTGGAGTCGCTTGATCGTTTTGTGATCGTTTAGTGTGATGATTTTTTGTCTAGAGAATTTTGCTGATGGGTTCTTACTTTAGTGTTTGTCACTGGTAAGGGCGTATGGTGGATGCCTTGGTAGACAGGACCGATGAAGGACGTGACGGGCTGCGATATGCTCTCGGGGAGCTGCCGAGTGGGCTTTGATCCGAGGATTTCCGAATGGGGAGACCCGGCCACTGTTATGAGTGGTCACCACAGTTTTTGTGGGGGGTACGCAGGGAAGTGAAACATCTCAGTACCTGCAGGAAAGGATACTCCGTGAGTAGTGGCGAGCGAAAGCGGATCAGGCTAAACCGGGTGCGTGTGATAGCCGTCAGGTGTTGCGCATTCGGGGTCGTGGGATGGACTGTTCAGCCTCTGACGGGGTTGAGGAGAGTGATAAAATGTCGTGCTAGGTGAATGGGATTGAATTCCCAGCCGTAGAGGGTGATGGCCCCGTAGCTTGTCGTGCGATGTCTCTTTATGTTTATTCCCAAGTAGCGCGGGACTCGTGGAATCCCGCGTGAATCTGCCCAGACCGTTGGGTAAGCCTAAGTATTCCTGTCTGACCGATAGTGTACTAGTACCGTGAGGGAAAGGTGAAAAGCACCCCGGGAGGGGAGTGAAATAGTTCCTGAAACCGTGCGCTTACAATCCGTCGGAGCCTTCTTTGTGGGGTGACGGCGTGCCTATCGAAAAATGAGTCTGCGAGTCAGTGGTATGTGGCGAGGCTAACCCGGGTGGGGGAGCCGTAGCGAAAGCGAGTTTTAAAAGGCGTTTGAGTCGCATGTCCTGGACCCGAAGCGGGATGATCTAGCCCTGAGCAGGTTGAAGCGCGGGTAAGACCGTGTGGAGGACCGAACCCACCTAGGTTGAAAACTGGGGGGATGACTTGGGGTTAGGGGTGAAAGGCCAATCAAATTCCGTGATAGCTGGTTCTCTCCGAAATGCATTTAGGTGCAGCGTCGTGTTATTGCTTACAGGGGGTAGAGCTACTGGATGCTTGCGGGCCCATACCGGGTACCAATAGCAGCCAAACTCCGAATACCTGTTAGGTTTATCACGGCAGTGAGTCGGCGGGGGATAAGCTCCGTCGTCAAAAGGGAAACAGCCCTGATCGTCGTCTAAGGTCCCGAAGCGCGTGCTAAGTGGGAAAGGATGTGGAGTCGCATAGACAGCCAGGAGGTTGGCTCAGAAGCAGCCATCCTTGAAAGAGTGCGTAACAGCTCACTGGTCTAGTGGTTCCGCGCCGACAATGTAGCGGGGCTTAAGCACGCCACCGAAGACGCGGCTGCATGATTTGTTTCATGCGGGGTAGGAGAGCGTCCTGTATGGGGTGAAGCGGCAGTGTGAACTTGTCGTGGACTTTACAGGAGTGAGAATGCAGACATGAGTAGCGAGAGACGGGTGTGAATCCCGTCCGCTGAATGACTAAGGGTTCCGGGGCCACGTTCGTCGTCCCCGGGTGAGTCGAGTCCTAAGGCGAGGCCGACAGGCGTAGTCGAATGGATGAACGGGTTGATATTCCCGTACCGGTGTTACACCGTTCGAACTGAATCTGAGAGTACTAACCTTCATTTGCTGGTTGATTGCCTTTCGGGGTTGTTGGCTGGTTTGTGTTGGGACTGTATCGGTAGTAGGTTAGCGTGGGAGTGACGCGGGTAGGTAGCCGGCTGCGGAGGTGGTTTTCCGTGGCTAAGCGTGTGGGCTGTCTCCTAGGTAAATCCGGGGGATGTTAAAGCTGAGGCGTGATGGGTAGGCTGTAAGGCTGATTCCGGTGATCCTGCTTGCCAAGAAAAGCTTCAACGTGAGGTGTGATTCCGCTCGTACCCTAAACCGACACTGGTGGTCTGGTAGAGTATACCGAAGCGATCGGGCGAATCCTGGCCAAGGAACTCGGCAAATTACTCCCGTGCCTTCGGCATAAGGGAGACCCCTGATGGTGATGTTTTTTACAAGCGGAGCTGTTGGGGGTGGCACAAGCTAGGGGGTAGCGACTGTTTACCAAAAACACAGGAGCGTGCGAAGGCGTAAGCCGCTGTATACGCTCTGACGCCTGCCCGGTGCCGGAAGGTTAAGAGGATCCGTTAGCTTCGGTGAAGCGGTGAATTTAAGCCCCGGTAAACGGCGGTGGTAACTATAACCATCCTAAGGTAGCGAAATTCCTTGTCGGGTAAGTTCCGACCTGCACGAATGGCGTAACGACTTCCCCACTGTCTCGGCCAGGAGCCCGGCGAAATTGCAGTACGAGTAAAGATGCTCGTTAAGCGCAGAAGGACGAAAAGACCCCGGGACCTTTACTATACCTTGGTATTGTCGTTAGGTGTGGATCGTGTAGCATAGGCGGGAGGCTGTGAAGCGTGGGCGCTAGCTTGCGTGGAGTCGACAGGTGAAATACCGCTCTTTCCATATCTGGCGTCTAACCTCGACACGTTATCCGTGTCAGGGGACAGTGCCTGGCGGGTAGTTTAACTGGGGCGGTTGCTTGCTCTAAAAGAGTAACGGAGGCGCTCAATGGTCCGCTCAGCCCGGTTGGCAATCGGGTGTTGAGTGTAATCGCACAAGCGGGCTTGACTGTGAGACTGACGGGTCGAGCAGGGACGAAAAGTCGGAGATAGTGATCCGGTGCCGGCGTACGGACGTGGCATCGCTCAACGGATAAAAAGGTACCCCGGGGATAACAGGCTGATCATTCCCAAGAGTCCATATCGACGGGATGGTTTGGCACCTCGATGTCGGCTCGTCGCATCCTGGGGCTGGAGCAGGTCCCAAGGGTTCGGCTGTTCGCCGATTAAAGCGGCACGCGAGCTGGGTTCAGAACGTCGTGAGACAGTTTGGTCTCTATCCTCTGCGCTCGTTGGAATGTTGAGGAGACCTGCCCATAGTACGAGAGGACCTGGGTGGACGAACCTCTGGTATGCCGGTCGTCACGCCAGTGGCGCTGCCGGTTAGCTACGTTCGGAAGGGATAACCGCTGAAAGCATCTAAGCGGGAAGCCTGCTCCAAGATAAGCATTCCTTGCACTTTAGTGTGTGAGCCCCCATGTAGAACACGTGGTTGATAGGCTAGATGTGGAAGCCCTGTAAGGGGTGGAGCTGACTAGTACTAACGGGCGATGGTGACATTCTTCCTCACTTTTACTAGTGGGGAGGGTGAGTTCCTTATGAGTATTATTCTTCTAGCGTTAATGAGTACTGAATGTTTTGCTTAACGATCAGTTGGTAAGAGAGTTTTTATTCGCGTTCATGTCCGGTTCCCAAACCGCCACGTGTTGCCACTCAATGGTTTTGAGTGTATAATCTAGTTTTGCGGTGGTCATGGCTCAGGTGAGACGCCCGGTCCCATTCCGAACCCGGAAGCTAAGGCCTGACACGGCGAGGGTACTGCACTCGATAGGGTGTGGGAGACTAGCACGCTGCCGCATTATTTTTCTAGCGGGGAGTTTTCACTCCCCGCTTTTTTTATTTTCGTATACTACTGTTTTTGTAATCCTCCAAACTCTGGACAACGCTCGCGCTATAAGCGCTCACTGCTGAGCTTGCAAGGAAAGTCCACTGGACTTTCCGTCTGAGCAAGCTCACGCTCCGAATTGCTTTCGCGCGCGCAATGCTGCGCTCAAGCAGGTCGCCTCGCAAACGCGAGGAAAACTTACGGCAAATGTAGTTAAAAACAGACAACAGAGACATGCGCGCAGAAACCGTACTGCACCAGTAACGAAAAATCCCCGGCAAACGTTTTGTAGCATCATTTGCCGCAAGGTAGTGATTAAATGATGATAGTCGGTGCAGAAGCAAGTGAGCTTTGAGTATTCTTTGAATATTAAGGTATTGCGCCGATTGCAATTGGGCCAGCAATTGAGTTGATAATTGGGCTATCAATTGAAATAAAATCAAGCAATTAAGAATGCGGAATATTGTAACTAAAGCGATTATGCTATTGCAGTAGAGCTATTTGCAATAATGCTGTTAGCAGTAATGCTATTTGCGATTATTCTGTAAATTTCATACAAGGAGTAGGTATGAATAAAGCCCTTATTAACATTGATTATACGAATGATTTTGTGGCAAGCGATGGCTCTCTGACTGTAGGTGAGCCTGCGCAAAAGCTTGAGAAGTGTATTACTGAGATTTCGCAGGAATTTCTTGACGCTGGAGAGTTCGTGGTTTTTGCGATTGATACGCATCATTTGAACGATCCGTATCATCCTGAAACTAAACTTTTCCCACCTCACAATATCGCCGGAACTCACGGTCAGAAGCTGTACGGCGCGCTTGGTGATTTTTACGAGGAAAATAAAGATAAAAGCAATGTGTATTACATTCATAAAACTCGCTACTCGTCGTTTAATGGCACGGATTTGCTGATTAAGCTGCGCGAACGTCATATTGAGGAGTTGCACTTGGTGGGTGTTTGCACGGATATTTGCGTGCTTCACACTGCTGTTGATGCGTATAATCTTGGCTTCAAAATCGTAGTTCACAAAGATGCAGTCGCAAGCTTTGATCCGCAAGGTCACGAATGGGCTTTGCGCCACTTTAAGACTTGCCTTAATGCGGATATTGTAGAAGGCTAAGATCTTAGCTAAAAATATAAATAATTATTAAATAATCAATCATTAAATAATCGACGCTGGTTGCTCTAAACTGCCAGCGTTTTTGTTTAATCGGAGTGTCGACTTGACTATTAATGAGAATCATTATTATTATTGATAGACGTTGTAAAGATATCTTCAATAGTCATTCGTGAAAGAAGAGCGCGAATAGGCGAAATAGAGAAGATGAAGTGTAGAGAGCGAAACAGTAATATGACTCAGGTCATTAAGAATATGGTAAAACGCGCGTTCGCGATGTGCGGCGTTGTGGTGCTTGCGTTTGCGGTGCTTGCATCAGGATTTAGTGCAGCTTTACCGGCAGTTGCATTAGAAAATAGTAATCCTGGCGAAAAATACAATCCTACAAAAAAGGAAGTGCTAAGTCATGGCCATACAGACGTGTTTTACCCAATTCAATACAATGGTAAATTCATTATGGCCGTCGAAAAAGACGCTGCTACTTTCTTAAAGCCTGAAAACACTACTTTGCGCGTAGCTAAAAGCACGTACACTACAAAATCGCAACTTCCTGCTCTCGCTACTGAATACTACTATCTCGATAGTTCCGGAAATCAAAAAGGAAACCCTCTTTTCCCGGGTTGGGACACAGGTTATGCTGCATCTTTAGTTGGCGCATCTCACGCAGATGATGCAACAGCAGATATTGCAATTCAGCAAGTTACTGGACCAATGAACGGGCGCATTCTGCTTTGGACTACCGATGGCATTGGAAAAAATTCGAAGAAATTATCATTTGAAGAGAATGATTTAGACGACGAACCTGATACTGATGGCAGTCGATTTATGTTACCTGGCGTAATTCACCAACATACGGCTGGCCACGTGCATGCAAACTGGGGATTTACTCAACCTGGCATTTACAAACTAAAAGTGGCAGCAACTATTACAAATAAAAACACTAAAAAGCAGATCACAACCGAACCTGCAGAATACACTTTTGAAGTAGAAGATACATATTCGGGCGAAGTACCTGCTTCTGGCATTACAGAAACGCTTGATTTGCACCGTCGCGGTGATTTTATTAATCCTGACGATGATGAAGAAGCGCACGAAGCTTCCAAAGATCATAAAGACACAGATGAAGACGATGGCGGAGATATGCGCATCGGCAATATTCGTGATTCCGGACCTCATCCACATTATCATTCATACGAAGGTTATGGCGGTTTAGACTTAAAAGTAGTTAACAAACCAAAGGGTGCTCGTATTGAGTGGAGATATGTGCGTGCTGACGAAGGTCCTGACGCGTATGGAACCACTCTTTTTGCTGAGAGATTGCAGCTTCCAGCTGAGCCTGCAATGAACAAGATGAAAGTGTATGCTCACGCAACTGAAGGTGAAACGCAAGTTGGCAAAGATACTGCGTCTGCAACCATCGCCGTTGAAGATCACGGTGCTGACGGACATCCTGTAGTAAAAGCAATTGCTCCTTATAAGCGTTTCAAACCAGGGGATACTTTACACGCGAAAACAGTATTGCTTAACCCTCATGTTGCAACCGACGGTGTTACCGGTACGCCAATTGACGATCCGACAAGTCCAGTAACTTCCATTGTTAAAGATTATGTTTGGTTGATAAAAAAGGAAGGAGAAAGCGAATTTAAGCGCATTCCTGGTGCCGTGAACAGCAAGTTGGAGCTAAAACTTGATGCGTCAATGCAAGGTGCAACGATTCGTCCTTCCTTAGTTTTAAAGAACGGTGAACTTTACCGTAATAAAATGTTTGATGAGTTTTGCGATTATGTTATTGAGATGAAAGGTGTTCCTCACTCTCATAACCATGATGGCGATGATGATCAAAGTGGTTCTGATTCTGAAGATGATGAGAACCCTCACGGGAAAAAGCACCATGAGAAGCATCGTAATAAGCGCAAAAATAAGACTAAGCATTTTGTTGGTGGAAAGAACTTTTTGAAAGGTGTATTCGGCGGCACTGCAAATTCGGGACTATTTGGATCTAGTTCTAATGGTGGATTCCAATTCGAATCTAATTTCTTTAAGAAATCCAACAGAAAATTCAAGCGCACAAAGAAGAATCGCAATAAGACTAACCGCACTAATCGTAAGAATAATTCTAAAAATAATACGCAAAGTGGTGCTAGTTCTGGTTCTAGTTCTTTTACAAGAACAGAAAATTCAAGCGGAACATCGTTACATAATTCATCGCGACGAACTTCTGGCGGAACTCATACTAAGAACAAGAGCTCTAAGAAAAGTGGACAGACTATTCGTAATTTCGTAAGAACAGATAATAATTCTGGCAATAAGTCTAAAAATAGTTCTGTCAATAACTCTGATTTTGTTAAGAATACTGAACGTCATGCTTTGCAAGGTGCAAGGCAATACAACGAAGAATCTGATGAAGCGTATGAAGATGATTCAGATGATACAAAAGGTGATGGTTCCTCGACTAAGTGGGTTGCGGTTGCAGCTTCAGGTGCGAGCGTCGGCTTATGCACAATAACTGGCGCATGCGGAGCATTGATACGTTCTAAATTGAAATTGTTGTAAATGGTATTCGTATTATTACTAGAAAGTTTAAATAATGAATTACAAACAAAATGAAACATTGCAAGTAAAACGAAAGCATGTATATTCTACTGCGTTGCTTGCGCTCATATTTTCTTTAGTAACTTTGGTTGCATCTTTATGCGCACCAAATCCAATGCAGGAAACTGCTTATGCTAATGAAGGCAATCAGCCAGTTATGATTCAAGCAGGTCATGCTGATTTTGGACCAACGCTAATCGACGGCAAATGGAAATTGAAGATTCGTGATGATACTGGTGACGAACCAGTGTGGCGAGACCCAGAAAATGTGGTATTTAAATTAGGTGGCAATTCAATAATTCCTATGCCTGATGATGCTGCCTACAGTTTTATTGGCGAAAAGCCTGGAACCAAGCTTTACGTAATTCCACAAACTCAAAATCCTGATGTGCCGTGGCTTGGTTGGAATACGCAGGAAGGTGGCGTGCTTAACGAGCTCGATCGCGGTGCAAACCTTTCTCTTGAAGGAGTAAGCGGCCCGGGTAAACTGCATGTTTACTTAGAAAATGGCAACAACAATCCACAGCAACTTTGGGATAGTACTAAAGGATATCCGCAAAACAGCTGGATTGAAGCCAACGCTCATACTCACGTGAATTGGGTGTTTTCTAAGCCTGGAATTTATCATGTGAAGCTTACTTTTTCAGGAAAGCTTAAAAATGGACGCGCAGTAAGCGATACGCGTGTTCTTAATTTTGCAGTTGGAGATAATACCGATCCTAATGCTGCTTTAGGTGCGGGTGCTGCTGGAGCAAGTGGCAACGAGGGCGACGAAGAGGGTCAAGATGAAGAAGATAACGATGAATCCGAAAAAGATGAAGCTAATCATCATCACGAACTCCTTCACAACAAGCATAAGCATTCTCACAAAGTATCTGAAAAAAGTGACGATACAGCTTTAGTTCTTCAAATTGTAGGTATTTTTGTGGCTATTATTGCCGTAATTATTGTGATTTTTGTACTAATAGCTGTAGTTAAAAGCAAGAAAGCACGAAATCTTGCGCTTGCTAAGCAAGTTTCTGCACAAGCTAATCAACAGTATGCAAATAATGCAAATTCTGTGAATAATGCAAATGGTGACAATACCTTGCCAAATCTAGTGCGTGATCAAGAAACGACAGTAATGTCACCAATTAATAATTCTCAATATTCTCAATCAGACAATGTGCAATCTGATGGCACTCAGTGGAAATAATGGTGTGACGAAAATGGTTCGTAATAGTATAAAGAAATTATCTCGCGCTTTGTTGGTGGGCGTGTGCTTGTGTGGCATGATGATGGGAACTCCCACGGCTTTTGCTGACAATGGCAGTGAAGCAACTGTTGTAAGCGGAAAGAAATCTTCTAAAGATTTTACTGCCATAAAAAAAGCCAATTTTGCAGCGTGTACTGCTGCTAGATTAGATAAAACTGCTTCACAACCTGCGGCTGATAGTAAAGCTACAATGTGCCACGCGTATAAAGGTCATACTGACGTTTTTGCAACTTTCTTTGATGCTACAAGCAAGCGCATGGTATTAGGTACCTTGGGCGATGCGTTTGAAAGTGAAGATCATAATGGCACTCGGTATGATACGAATCGACTTATTTTTGAAGTCGGCTCTAAAAATATCATGCAGTTTTCCAAAGATGAGAACGATCCGATAATAAAAGAAATCTACGCAACAACTCGCGAAGGTGTAGTCTGGTTCTTTGATCAATCTGGAGCTGGAAATACTGGTGCATTATGGCCTGGTTTAGATACTAGACCGTTATATAAGGGAGCTGGTTCTACAACAAAAGTTAATCCAACAGTTAAATTGTCGCTAACTGGTATCGAAGCACCCCACAACGGCGAAGTTTTTATGTACACTCGCAGCGGTGACGATTATGAGAAAATGCTTGGTTCTGTTGACGGATGGCCGAAAGATGTTGACATCACTGAGACTGGTGGCAAGCATTCGCACATGTATTGGTCTTTTAACCGTCCTGGTGTGTACAAGTTAAAAATGAAGGCTACTACTACCGTTGGTGACGAGGAGCAAAGTTCTGAGCAAGTCTATACATTCCACGTCACTAATCATGATGTAACAGCTGGGGATTTTGCTGATTATGATGGCGTATCTTTTGACGGTGATGACGGTGATGAAGATGGTGAAGATGACGAAGAAGATTCAGATGATAATGATGATTCTCAAGGTGAGGATCACAGCATTAATGTGCAACAAAGTAACGGATCTTTCTTCATTAACGGTAACAACAACACTGTGTATGTGACTCCATGGTCTGGAGCAAAAATGCAACAACAAGGACTTTTTGGGAGTAATAACGGTGGTCTTATTCATGGGGAACATAACGCGAAAAGCGGAAAGCAAGATTCTCAAAGTCAGCAATCTGCTGCGACAAAGTTCAAAGACATCAAGGGTGACAAACTCGTTATAGACCACGGTCATGTTGATATTGCTGTATATACTGGCGATTCAAATAAAGTTGATATGGCTGTGCAAGAAGATGTGACAGGAAGTCACGTATTTAGAGACACAGATACAGTTGTGTTCGCAGTTGGTGATGCTGGCAAAACTAACGGCGTGTATCGTATACCTCAAACTCAAATTGATGGTGTGCCATGGATGGGTTGGAATAATCAGTCTATGAATCCGCATAAGCCAACTCAATTGAGCCTAACAGGAGTTGAAGGTCCTGGAAACGTACGCGTTTGGATGTTCGGCGGCTTGGGCGGTGGAGATCAAGAGATTTTCTCCACTCAAGGAGCAACAGATTATACGATACCTGCGAATACGCATGCTCATGCGAATTGGGATTTCGACGAACCGGGATATTACACATTGCAATTCCAAGCTTCTGACGGAAATTCTACAGTAACTCGCAATATTCATTTTGCTGTTGGTGTTGATCCACAAGAAACGCCAATGGGGTATGCTGACGGCGGGCCAAGCAAGGGGAAAAAAGATACACAAGGCAAAAAAGTTGGTCCTCCTGCACCTTATAGTCCAGCAGAACCTAATAAGTTGCTTCGTCCTAGCGGCAATAATGGTAGTGGCGGAAATCCTTTTGTTGGTGGTCGTGGTTTAGGATTGAACAATTCACACTCTGGAAAACAATTGCCAAGAAAAGCTAAAAAGCATAAAGGTCTTGTTTCAAAAATTAGTAACAAGAGGCTCGCTAAAAGTTTGTACCGACAGAAATTGAACGATAATGACGATGTTGCGAAGTCTGAAGCAAAAGGTGTAACAGGATTATTTAAGCGAAATCCTTTACTTGCTTATTCGCTTCTTGCTGGTGGAATTATTGCTGTGCTTGGCGTTTTGGGTGCAGGGATTTGGTATCTCTACAATCGCGGACTTATTAACTTCAACTGGCTGTTGCGCTATTAGTAGTAGGAGTGTGTGAGGGTGATTCATAGGCCCAGAAGAGTAAAGCAAACTTTGTTTTCTTCGATTGGTGCAATTGCAGTCGTCGCGCTTATTTTGCCGCTTTCTGCTTGTGGTAGTGTTAACGGGAATCGTGCAGGACATCGCGATGGTCGCATTAATGTAGTTACAACTACAGGCGTTTTGCGTGATATGGTGGCGAATGTAGCAGGGGATGCTGCAAATGTGAGTTCAATCGTACCTGATAATGCAGATCCGCACTCTTACGAGCCACGATTGCGTTCAATTCGAGACGTTGTGTATGCGGATGTGGCTTTTAGTAATTACATGATGCTTGAGGAGCATGGTGTTATTACTGCTTTAGACGCAAATTTGCGAAAAGGCGTGCCAAATGTGCAACTTGCTGAAGAAAGCGTGAAACATGCGGCGGATATTATTCCAATGGTCGAAGATGTGTCGTTGGACACTATTTGGCTTGGTCTTGCTACAGAACGCCAAACTTCGCAGACGGTTGAGGAAGCTAAAGATGCTAAAGAGCAACAAAAATCTCAAGAGAAACCTGATAAGTCGCAGTCTTCTCAGGTTTCTCAATCTTCGCAATCAAACGCGCCTTCCACTGTAACGAAAGAAGGACGCGCTACTGTAATAAAGCCAAAAGCATACAACATGAAGCGTTCGGACAGGATCCGCTTAACTGCAACTAAAGTAACTGGTCCTGGTTCGCTTTTCGCTTACCTTACTGGCACTTTTGGAAGTGTAGAAACTTACGTTAATTCAGCAAACGGAATTAACGATGAAGATCATGTAGATTTGCCTGCGGACGCGCACACGCATTTAAGTTGGGCTTTTAGTAAGCCAGGAGAATACACTCTCGACTTTCATGCAGATATGCTCAATGCTCAAAACGAAAGAGTTGCAAGTTTAGGAAACGCAACTATGCGTTTTGCTGTCGGCATTAACGCGCAGAAATTAGCGAAAAAGCGTGGAGCTAGCGTAGTTTTGAATCAAGGCCATGCAGATTTGGCTTACGATTTAGCTAAACGCGGATTTTTGTACAGAGTTGACACTTTGCAAAAAAAGCGGTCGGTTGCGCCAAAGCGCGTGTATTATGAGCCGCGAGATGTAGTAGTAGAAGTGCCGACTAATGCTTTAAAAGAAATTCCAGCTGAACAAGGCTATAGATTCCTTGGATTTGCGCGGCAGAAAATCTATCAACTTCCACAAGCTGTTCTTGGAAAACATGTTCACGGAGATATTGATCCGCATTTATGGCAGTCAGTGAAAAACGGAATTGCTTATGTGCGCACAATAGCTGACCGCTTGTGCGAAGTCGATCCTAAAAATGCTCGCAAATATCGCGCAAATGCGGATCGATATATTAATAAACTTCTCGACGTAGACGCTTATATGCGTAAAAAAGTTGCGTCAATTCCAAAAGAGCGTCGCAACTTGGTTACAACGCATGACGCTTTTGCATACTTAGGTAAAGCTTATGGCGTAAATATTGCGGGATTTGTAACAATCAATCCTTCAAGCGAACCGAGCGTGCAAGATAGGCGTAGGCTTTCGCAAATTTTACACGACTTGGAAATCCCTGCAGTGTTTTTAGAGCCAAATTTAATTTCGCGCTCGTCTGTGCTTAAAGAGCTTGCATCTGAAGCGCATGTGAAAGTTTGTCCAATTTATGGTGACGCTTTCGACGCGAATGTGCGAACTTACGCGGATATGATGCGAGCTAACGCGGATTCTTTAGCGAAATGTTTGAAGTGAAAGTGTTAAAGGTAATAAATATGGAAGAAAATGCAGTAATTTGCGCACAAAATTTGAATATTTCGTACGGGAATCGCGCTGTTGTAAAAGACGTTTCTTTTACCATTAATAGTGGCGAATTCGTGGGATTACTTGGTGCAAACGGTGCCGGTAAAACAACGCTATTTCGTGCAATTATGGGTTTGATTCCGCATACTGGAAAACTCGAAGTGCGTGCTCCTCATATGGAAGGTGCAAAACTTAATTCTCGCGTATCTTACGTTGGATACGTGCCTCAACGTCACGATATTGCGTGGGATTTCCCACTTTCTGTTTTAGATGTAGTGATGATGGGTAGGATTCGTCATATTGGTTACGTTCGTCGCGCTAAAAAAGAAGATTACGAGATTGCA
Source organism: Gardnerella swidsinskii (assembly GCF_023277705.1). Classification (NCBI taxonomy): domain Bacteria; kingdom Bacillati; phylum Actinomycetota; class Actinomycetes; order Bifidobacteriales; family Bifidobacteriaceae; genus Gardnerella; species Gardnerella swidsinskii. The sequence goes on along the minus strand of NZ_CP083176.1, from coordinate 684,977 downwards.
TTAAACTCGCTTGAACGCACAGGAATGGCTGATTTCCAAGATCGCACGATTGGTGAACTTTCTGGAGGTCAGCGGCAACGCGTTCTTGTTGCGCGAGCATTGGCTGGAGAGCCGCGTTTACTTTTGCTAGACGAACCGTTTACTGGACTTGATATGCCTACTCAGGAGCTGCTTACCGATTTGTTCTTAAAATTGTCTGCTTCTGGTGAAGCAATTCTCATGAGCTCACACGATATTATTGGCTCAATTAACTCATGCTCGAGAATAATGCTATTTGATGGCACTATTGTGGGTGACGACGATCCGCAAAATTTGCAAACAGAACAGTGGGTACGAACCTTCCACGTAGCTCCGCAAAATCCGCTTATTAAAGCAGTTGAGCGCGTAATTGGTAAGGAAAGTGTGGTGAAAGAGTAATGTTATCTCCAATAGAATTTATACAAGATTTAACAAATCCAGACCTTTGGTTTTTGCTAAAAGCACTTATTGTAGCGTGCCTTTCTAGCGTAATTTGCGGTGTAGTTGGATGCTACGTAGTACTTAGAGGAATGGCGTTTATCGGAGATGCTGTAGCTCACTCAGTATTCCCAGGACTTGCTATAGCCTTCGTATTGCAAGGAAATCTGCTATTTGGAGGAGCACTCGCAGGAGTTGCAACCGCGCTAATCGTATCTATTTTTAGCCAAAACCGTAGGCTTCGCGAAGACTCATTTATTGGCGTATTTTTCGTATCTGCTTTCGCTCTTGGAATTGTGATTATTTCTAAAGCATCTGGCTACGCTGGATCCTTGGAATCCTTCTTGTTTGGCTCGATTACAGGTATTCCTGATTCAGATATTGCTGTTGTTGCTATTACTGGTTTGATTATTTTGGCTATATTATGCATGTTCCACAAAGAGCTTGTGTGCGTATCGATGGATCGAGAAACTTCGCGCGCAATGGGATTGCCGGTTGCATGGCTAGATGGAATGTTGTACGTGTTAGTGGCTATCGCTGTAGTTGTTTCCGTGCAAATTATTGGAAACGTGCTTGTGCTTGCTCTGCTTGTGACTCCTGCTGCAACTGCGCGACTGCTTACTGATCGGCTATCTAGGATGATGGTTTTAGCTCCTGTTATTGGTTGCGTTTCTTCGATTGTTGGAATGTATATTTCGTGGAGCTTTGATACGGCAACGGGCGGAACAATTGTGCTCGTAGCAACCGCTCTCTTTGTGCTCGCTTGGGCGTGCTCTCCTAAACATGGGTTGATTGCAAAAGTAGGTCGTAGCGTAGGTTTATAGCATGCTGCACAATAGAAAGCATGGTATCAAAAGGAAAACCTTCGCCAAGAAGTGCAGTAAAACCACTCAGTGATGAGCAAGTAAAGCTTTTAGCAAGTAAACACAATTTAGTTGACCCAACGTATTACTATCCGACAGGAAAACGCAAGCCAAATCAGGTAGAAATTGACGCGCAAAATCCTAAAGCCGCCGAAAGACTGCTCGAAGGAACGTCGCGCGTATTGCGTTCGCGCTGCAAAGTAAAGGCGTGGGGATTGGAAAACGTGCCAGAAGAAGGCGTGTTTATTACAGCTTGCACACACGTGACGATGTTTGATGTTTTCATACCTATGACTGCACTATTCCACCAAGGTCGTCGTCCGCGCTACATGGCAAAAGCGGAACTCGCTCACTGGCCAATCTTAGGCAAATGGTTCCAGCTTGTAGGCATGCAGCCGGTTCCTCGCAGAAGCGGAAAAGCGCGAGAAATAGAAGAAGAATCTATTAAAATCCTCACCAATGGCAGACCTTTAAGTGTATGGCCTGAAGGAACAGTTACGCGCGATCCTAAAAAATGGCCTATGAGCATGAAGCCCGGAATTGGTATAATTGCTCTCGAAGCATCGCGCAGACTCGGACATCAGATTCCGCTATTTTGCGCGGTTACATGGGGCGCGGCAAGCATTAACCACTGGTGGCCATGGCCAAAGAAAAATGTTGTAATGTGCTACGATACTCAACTTGATTATGCTGACTTGCTAAAGGGGAGTGAAAATTGGGGAGAGCTACCTCCTCTTGAATCTGCTGAAGAGTTGGCTCGTCGCGTGCGTGTGCGTATGACGCAGATTATGGAAGAAATTCGTGGAGAAAAATCTCCTGCAGGATACTTTGATTACAGGCAGATGAAACGCGTTACGGAAGAATAAAAAATATACAGAAGAATAAAATAAAGTATCTTTTAAAAATCCCGTAAAGCGGCATGTGTAGAATTATGTAATAGTGTGATTACAAATAAATAGCTATACAGTAGCTTATAAAACTCACAACCGAAAGGCAGGACGTAAAACATGAACATTACGGTGTTGGGTGCTGGTGCTTGGGGAACTGCGTTTGGACAAGTACTTGCGGATGCAGGAAATCAAGTGACAATGTGGGCAATAGAGCCAGAAATTGTTGAAGGAATTCGCGATCATCATCATAATGGCGTGCGTCTGCCTAGCGTAGAAAAACTTCCAGAAAACATGACTGCAACTGGGGACCGAGCAGAGGCTGTTGCAAATGCGGATATTGTAGTCGTGGCGATTGCGGCACAGTTTGCTCGCGTTGCGTTGGAAGGTTTTGTGGGTTTGATTCCACAAAATGCGATCGTTGTTTCGCTGATGAAAGGCATTGAGCGCACAACCGGCAAACGTATGGATGAAGTTGTGTGCGAAGCTTTGAACTTACCGCGTAACCGTTTTGCTGCACTTTCCGGACCAAACTTGAGCAAGGAAGTTGCATCTCGCCACCCGGCTGCAGCAGTAGTTGCTTGCGCAGAAAAATCTCAGGCAGAAGTAGTTGCAAAAGCATGCTCAAACAGCTACTTTAAAGCATTTGTGTCAACAGACGTAATCGGCGTAGAAATGTGTGGCTCGCTTAAAAACGTGGTTGCGCTCGCAGTTGGTATGGCTCGAGGTGCAGGATATGGCGAAAACACGGCGGCTATGATTGAAACGCGCGGTTTGGCAGAATTGACGGCATTGGGCGTAGCAGAAGGCGCGGATTCGCGCACTTTTTCAGGTCTTGCTGGCTTTGGTGATTTAGTTGCAACTTGTGGATCTCCTCTAAGCCGCAACTATACTTTCGGTGCAAATCTTGGAAAAGGCATGAGCGTTGAAGAAGCAACTGCCGTGAGCAATGGTGTTGCAGAAGGCGTGCCAACCACAAGCGCAGTAGTTGCAATGGGCAAGCGTTTGGGTGTTGCAACTCCGCTTGCAAGTGCAATGGCTCGCGTGCTTGAAGAAGGAATTTCCTGCCAAGAAATGCTCGCAATGCTTTTCGACGACGACGTTTGCGAAGAGTAAGTAGCGTTTGCGAAAATAATCAAAACTAGTCCAAAATAATTAGAATAATTCAAAATATATAAAGGAAAAAAATGACGAAAAAGCGTGTAGTGTTCTTGTATGGCGGTAAGGCAGACGAACATTCGATTTCTTGCATATCTGCTGCTGGAGTGCTCAGTGCTGTAGACGAAAATCGTTTTGACATTGTGCGGATCGCAATCACAAAACAAGGCGAATGGATTGTTGGCGGCGAAGATCCGCGAAACTTCCGTATGGAAGAAGGAGAGCTTCCGGTAATAACAAAAACTGCTGGAACGCGCGATGTTGTGCTAGACCCTGCCAAAGGCGCAGACGGATTTTTAGCCCGCGAAAATGACGGTACACTTACAAGTTTGGGTCATATTGACGCTGTTTTCCCAGTTCTTCACGGTCCGAACGGTGAAGATGGCACTTTGCAAGGCTTGCTAGAAATGATGCAAGTTCCATACGTTGGTTGTGGAGTATTGGCTTCGGCTGCGTGCATGGATAAATACTATGCAAAGCAACTGTTTAAAGCTGCCGGAATTAATGTTGCTCCTGGAATTGCACTTGATGCGCGCAAGTTTGCAAGCGACGCGGAAAATCGCTTTGATGCATACGCAGAAGAAATTCTTACTCAAGTTGAAGCAGCAAAACTCGAGTATCCGCTTTTTGTAAAGCCAAGCCGCGCAGGTTCCAGTTTTGGAGTTACAAAAGTTGAATCGCGCGATGCTAAAGCCTTAGCAGAAGCTATTTTTGAGGCTTCAGAGCACGATTGGCGAGTGTTGGTAGAGCAGGGAATTGATGCACGAGAAATTGAGTGCGCGGTTCTTGCAGCTCGCGACGGCGAAGAACCGAAAGCAAGCTGGCCTGGAGAAGTTGTGCTAGACAAGCGCGAGGCTGGTGAAGACCAGTTCTACGATTTTGACAGCAAATACATGGATTCCGCAGCTTCGCACGTTGAAGTTCCAGCAAACTTGCCAGCGGAAACTTTAGAGCGCGTTCGCAAAACGGCGCTTGCAGCGTTCAAAGCGGCAGATGGGCGGGGACTAAGTCGCGTAGATTCTTTTGTAACTAAAGATGGTCGCGTAATTCTTAACGAAATCAACACGATGCCTGGATTTACGCCAATCTCCATGTATCCAAAAGCTTGGGAAGCAACTGGAATAAGCTACAACGATTTAATCACAAAGCTTATTGAAGGCGTTTTGAAATAATTTAATCAACTGTAAAGCAGAAACAAAAAGCAGCAATAAAAAGGAATAAGTATGCAAGATTTGCAAAATTCATGGCGCGACGACACTTATTTGTTAGCGCGCAAACGTCAAGGAACTATTGGCATGTCTTTATGCGTATTCCTCGTAGTTTGGATTGCTGTTGCCTATGTTCTTGGAGTTCTTTCTTCACAGTTTGTGCCTAAGAGCATGCTAAGCGACTCTCTTAACACATTACTTGTGTCGGATATTTCGCAGTGTTTAGTCGCTTTACCAATCGCAATGCTTATTATGCGCACTGTTCCTGTGGCAAAAACCCGACAATTCTCTATGAAATTTAGCCAATTTGGCGGATTCTTTGCTGTGTGCATACCGATTATGTACATTGGTAATATAGTTGGCGTTTTCCTAGCAACAGTTCTTAGCGGTGGCAAAGCAGAAAATCGCGTATCAGACACTATTGCAGCGGGAAATATGTGGGAAACCTTCATATTCGTGGTAATTCTTGCGCCAATTGTGGAAGAATGGCTTTTTAGAAAACAGCTGCTTTCTCGTTTGCGCGCGTACGGAGAAAAGCGAGCTATTGTATTTTCTGCACTTGCTTTCGCGCTTTTCCATATGAACATTTTCCAATTCTTCTACGCATTTGGACTTGGACTTGTTTTTGGCTACATTTATATTCGTACGTCCAAGTTGAGCTACAGCATATTTCTTCATATGATTGTGAATTTCCAAGGAAGCATAGTTGCAATGTGGTTGGAAAAGCAGCTGGTTGATGCAAGCGGAAATATGATTGACGTAGAAAAGATGTCTCGTCAGGAATTAACTAGACTGCCAACCGGTTTTATTCTAGCTGGAATTTATGGGATGTTTATGATTGCCATGCTTATAGTAGGCGTGGTTTTGCTAGTTCGCCGCCGCAAGTATCTTGTATTCTTCAATGCTCCGCAAGAACTTCCGAATAAAGCTGGCAACAAAGCATTGTACGGAACTGTTGGAGTAATAGCATTTTTGATTATTTCAATACTTCTTAATTTGCTAATGTTATTTGTGTAAAAGCGAGTAAAAAATAATCGCATAAAAATAAAATATAAAATAAATCAACGAAGGAGGCGAAAGTTATGCAAAGCAATCAGTCGACTAAAACTATTCGCGTAGGCCTACTTGGGGCTGGAACTGTTGGGTCTCAAACAGCGCGACTAATAGTTGAACAGTTCAATGAGCTTAAGAAGCGAACTGGCGCTGAAATTGAGCTTGCAGCAGTTGCATGCTTACGCCCGGAAGAAGTTGATGCGCCTTGGATTAAGCGTGATTTGCTAACTACAGACACTGCCTCTTTGTGCGCTCGCGAAGACATTGATATTATAGTCGAGCTTATTGGCGGACTTGAGCCGGCTCATACTTTTGTAAAAAGTGCGCTATGCCACGGAAAATCTGTTGTTACTGCAAATAAAGCGTTGCTTGCGAAGTTTGGTCCGGAATTATACGAGTGTGCAGAAAGTCACGGAGTTGACTTGTACTTTGAGGCGGCTGCAGCAGGAGCGATTCCTATTGTTCGACCGCTTCGAGAGTCGCTTATTGGTGACAAAATTACGCAAATTTTCGGAATTGTAAACGGAACTACCAACTATATTCTTGACGAAATGACTGTGCGCGGACTTGATTTTGATTTGGCTTTGCACGCAGCTCAAGAAAAGGGTTATGCTGAGGCAGATCCGACCGGAGATGTTGAAGGTTTCGATGCTGCAAATAAAGCTGCGATTCTTGCAACTCTTGCATTCCAAATGCCAGTAAGTATTGACGACGTATCCGTTGAAGGAATTAGCGCGATTACTGCTGAAGATATTGCTGCAGCGAGCGCGGAAAAGCGTGTAATTAAGCTACTTGCAGCAGTCGAAAGGCATTGCGACGGTAAGTCAAAATCGAATGGCGGAGTAAGCGTTAATGTGTATCCGGCGCTTGTTAGTGCGGAGCACCCTTTGGCGTCGGTTCACGGCAGTTTTAATGCTGTGTTTGTGAAGGCGCAGGCTGCAGACGATTTGATGTTCTACGGACGCGGTGCCGGCGGCGCTCCAACTGCAAGTGCTGTTGTTGGAGATGTTGTTAGTGCTGCTCGAAATCTTGTGCGTGGATGCGCAGGTTTTGGCGTGCCAATGTACAACAAGTATGTGCCGGCTTCTAGCGAGCAGACTAGAGCGGATTTTGTGATTCGTTGCAATATGGAAGATACTTCTTTGGCTTTGTGCAGCGAAGTTATGGATGTTTTTGTAGATCATGGCGTTGCGGCTGAACGTTTGGCTTCGGCGTGCCAAGCTAAGTATGCGCAAGCTGAAGCTGATTCGGATTGCCCACAGTGCGGTCTTGGTGGACCTGGCAGTGTGCGCGTGCTTGTGCGCGAATGTTCGGAAGCTGCAGTTCAAGCTATTTGTGAGGATTTGCAGAAGTTGGATGTTGTGTGTGGAAAGCCGCTAGTTTTGCGCGTTATACAGCAGAGAAGCTGCGGGTGATCGTATGAAGCCAGTGTGTAACAGTGTTTCCGTGCGCGTGCCAGCGACTAGCGCAAATCTTGGTTCTGGTTTTGATACAGCCGGTATTGCGCTTGATTATGCGGATTCTTTAGTTTTTACTCTGGATGATAATCATTCTAAAAATTCGCTTGATTCGCTCGATTATGCTGGAAACGTGCGCGTAATTATTCACGGCGAAGGCGAGGATACGCTTCCAAAAGATGAAACGCATCTAGTTGTAGCGACTTTTCGCAAAGCTTGTAAAATATTTGGTCTGCCAAACTTGCGATTTACGTTAGAAGCGCATAATCGGATTCCGCAAGCGCGCGGTATGGGCTCTTCTGCAGAAGCGATTGTTGCTGCAGTTGCTGCTGCTTGGGCTTTTGTGCACGAAGGTGATCTTAACCGCGAAGCAATTTTCGAAATCGCGGCCGCAATTGAAGGTCATCCAGACAATGTTGCTCCTGCAGTTTTTGGCGGTTTGACGATGAGCTGGAAGCTTGATGCTGGGGAAGGCAAAGGCTCTGTGCGCGTGGCTGGAGATTGCGAAGCTCCGCTTTCTACCGGTTTTCATACTGTACGATACAAAGTTTCGCAAGATATTTCCGTGTCTGTATTCGTTCCTGATTTCGAGCTTTCTACAGAGCTTGCTAGGCGCGCGCTTCCAGCAAAAGTGCCGTATGGTGACGCAATATTTAACGTGTCGCGAACTGCAATGCTACCGGTTGCTTTTGGTGAGTTAAATAGCGATTCTGAAAATAAATTAGGCACAGTAAAATCTGATATTTCGCGAAATGCGTTACTTTTTGCAGCAACTCAAGATGCTCTTCATCAACCGTATCGTGCAAGTCTTATGAAAGATTCGTGGAAGCTAGTGGAAACGTTGCGCGAGCATGGTTTTGCTGCAGCGATTTCGGGAGCAGGATCGTGCGTTGCTGTATTTTATGCAGGAGACGCTGAGTGCAACAAGAGTGCAGCTCAAAAAATCGACTCAATTGCTGAGCCGTGGCTTTCGCGTGCTGGCTGGCGTGTTTTGCATGTGCAGGTTGATTCTATTGGCGTTGCAATAACTCGCGAATAACCTATGTGAAGTTGTAAAAGGGAAGGGTAAGGTATGACAGTTTCGTTGATTTTGGCCTCACAGTCTCCAGCGCGTAGGGCTGTTTTGGCGGCCGCTGGCGTGATTCCGGTAATTCACGTAAGCGAAGTGGATGAGCCGGCGGCTTTGCGTGATGCCGCTAGTGAGCGAGGTACGAGCGTTGAGCAGTTGAACGTTGAGCAGCGAGTTTCTATTTTGGCTCGTGCAAAAGCTCAAGCTGTGTACCATGCGTGGAAACTTGTGGCGGATGCAGCCGATTCAGCTAGTGGTGATTTAGTTGTGGGGTATCCGCTGGAAGCTGAACCTGCGGGATCTGAATCTTCTGAATCTGCTGGTAATGCTTTAGCAAGCGATTCGCAATCAGACGTAACGCATAACGTAGATACGGCGCAAACTCGCGATTTTTCAGGCGTTACTGTTCCTACAAAAACTTTCGATATTCACGATTTTGCATATACGAGTAAATCTTCTCATGATTGTAGCGGTGTGCTGATTGTTGGCTGCGATTCCATGTTCTTACTCGATGGTGAGTGCTACGGAAAGCCGCATACTCCTGAAGTGGCATTTGAGAGAATCAAGCAGATGAGTGGAAAAACAGGACAATTGTGGACTGGTCACTGCTTAATCGACGCAAAAACCGGTAAAACTATTTGCAAAACAAGTCATGCAAGCGTAACTTTTGCGCAAATGAATGACGCGGAAATTCGCGCGTATGTAGCAACTGGTGAGCCTCTGGAAGTGGCAGGATCCTTTACGCTAGAAGGTTTTGGCGGAGCTTTTATTGAAAGCATTAATGGAGATCCTCACGGTGTTCTTGGAATCAGCTTGCCGCTGCTGAGACAAATGGTTTCGGAGCTTGGATACGCTTGGCCGGATTTGTGGAATAAGGAAAGCTTGGAAGAAACTGGCGAAAAGAATGATCCGACTTCCACGGAAGTGCCTAAAGAAAATGTGCATCAGCCGGGAGATGGCTGGGTGCATTGCGATTGTGGCCGCAGACATTGGGGTCATAACGGAGCTGCTGGAGTGCTGCTTGCTAGGCGAGATGCTGAAACTGGTCGCGTGACGCACGTTGTGATGCAACATCGTGCTCTTTGGAGCGCTGAAGGTGGCACTTGGGGCATCCCTGGTGGCGCAATTTCCGACGGAGAAAGCGCGATTGAGGGCGCGTTGCGTGAGTCTTTCGAGGAAGCAAATATCACTTCGGGAGATATTGAAGTTGTTGGAGCTTACCGCGAAGATCATGGAAATTGGTGTTATACAACGGTTTTTGCGTTTGAAAAGCTGGGGCATAGTGTGAATCCTTGCGCGCACGACGACGAGAGTATGGAAATTAAGTGGGTGCCGATTGACGACGTGCCTAAGCTGAAGCTGCTTACGGCAATGCGCACGGATTGGCCGTCATTCCGCGCTCGTCTCGATTCTCTTGCCTCGATTCGCTAGTTAAGCAAAGGTAGTTGCGCAAAGTTAGCTTCAATTTGGAAGTAGACTTCCAAGTATGAGTTAGTTTTGCGGAATCTGGAAGTAGACTTCCAACTTTTGCCATTTTGCACTAAACTTGGAAGTAGACTTCCAACTTGCGAAATTTTATTTAGAGTATTGTTTTGGGAATTAACTTTTTTATTTTATCTACGTGTTTGCGTTGCTTTTAATCTATGAAATCTTATAAAATACTACTTATGCGCTGATGCATGCTAGTTTTCTGCTAGTTGTTAGATGTTTTGTGGCTTGTGCTTGATTTTGTAATTTTGCTTGTGATTCATGGGTTTTGTGTTAAGCGCATAGAAATAAAGTAAACAAATCAAATAAAGCAACTAATTGCGTAAATTTGCGTAAATATTAGGGGGCAATTATGTCTAATGCATCAAATATTAAAAAAGATATTATTACGGTAAAAGGCTTTACAATTCAGGTTTATACGGAAGATTTTAGGAATGATTACGTTAGTTTAACCGATATTGCGAGATATAAAAACAAAGAAGAGCCTAAAGATGTTGTTAAAAACTGGCTGAGAGTAAAGAATACTATTGAATTCTTGGGATTGTGGGAGAGTATTAACAATCCGAATTTTAAAGGGGTCGAATTCGACTCCTTTAAGAATGAGGCTGGTTCTAATGCTTTTACTTTATCTCCTAAAAGATGGGTAGAATCAACAAATGCTATTGGCATAGTTTCCAAATCTGGTAAGAATGGCGGAACTTACGCTCATAAAGATATAGCATTTAAGTTTGCGGCTTGGATCTCAGCGGAATTTGAACTATATATTATCAAAGATTATCAAAGACTTAAATCTGATGAGGGTTCCAAGCTTTCGTTGAATTGGAATTTGAACCGTGAGATTTCGAAGATTAATTACAAGATTCATACGGATGCTATTAAAGAATATTTGTTGAAGGATTTGACTTCTGAGCAGTTGATGTATAAGTATGCAAATGAAGCAGATTTGTTAAATGTTGCATTGTTTAATAAGACTGCTAAGCAATGGAGAGACGCAAATCCTAAGTCAAAAGGCAACATTCGAGACGAGGTGAGTATTAATGAACTTCTGGTATTGGCGAATATGGAAAGCTATAACGCTGTTTTGATTTCTAAGGGTTTACCACAGGAAGATTGAATGGTGGAACTTAGAAATTTGGCGCGAGCGCAGATTTTATCTCTTGAGAATTTGAATAATTCTGGAATAAAGAGTTTGGATTCCGTGTTAAAAAGTTGAGTTTAATCACTTTTTAATTCTGCACTTAATGCTGATATTTACCTCGTCTTCTGGTACGTGTGCAGTACAGTTTCCGCGCGTGTCTTGATTCTCTTGCCTCGACTCGTTAGCTGTGCAAAGGTAGTTGCGCAAAGTTAGCTTCAATTTGGAAGTAGACTTCCAAGTATGAGTTAGTTTTGCGGAATCTGAAAGCAGACTTCCAACTTTTGCCAATTTGCATTAGGCTTTTTGCATGCTTTGATTAGTTCGATTAGCCATATTTTGATAATCTCTGGCACAATGTGATAATATTTCGTATACGAAAGTATTGAGAGTTGGGAGATAATATTTATGAAGGTTTTAGTGCATCCTAGAGTTATTCGAAAACGACCTTGGTTCAGCGAAACTGAAGTAATAAATATGTGGAACTCATCTTGTAGAGAGCTTCCCAGGCAAGGTGAATATGAGCCTAGTCAGATGCTTTCACTTGCTTGGGATTCTCGCGGAGTTATTACGGAACTTATTGCATATAAGGGCGAAGATGGGGAATGGATTATTTTTCATGTAGTGCCTGCAACTAAAAAGTTTCTTGCTGAAATGGGATTTAGTCAAGAAGAAATTAGACAAATTTTTGGTAGAAGATAGGTAGGAGTGATTATGGCTAATTTTCGTGGTGAAGGTGGCGTTGATGTCACTGATGAAATGCTTGATAAATGGGAAAGTGATGCTGAAAAAGGCAAATATCACGGTAAAGCTGGTAATTTGCGTATTAAAAAGCCGCTCGGCAGACCGCCTCTTTACAAAGAAGCTATGTTGCCTATAACTTTTCGTATATCTGCTGAAGATGCTGATGCTCTAAAAGCTTCTGCGGATAAGCAGGGTGTGAAAGTTGGGGACGTTGTGCGAGAAGCATGCAAACTGCTTCTTGCTCAAAAAGCAAGATGATTACAAAGTGTTGTGATTACAAAGTGTTGTGATTACAAAGTTCTACGATTGCGCGCGGATTAATCACCCCAAAATAGCGGCGATTACTGCTATACAGATTGGGCTGGTAACCGTAGAAAACAGTATGCCGTCGCGCGCAAAACTTAAGCCGACGTTGTAGCGCGCAGCATAATTGTAAACGTTTTGACCAGTCGGAAGTGCCGCCAGCACAACGCACGCATACAAAGTCGCCCCGCGAAAACCCATAACAAAATAAGCTAGCAAAAATGCAATTGCAGGCATAATAAGATTTTTTAGCACAGCAACAGTGGCAATAGCAGCGCGATTGGAATCTTTTCGTAAAGGTTTGCTTCCGTAAAGCGACATTCCAAAAGCCATTAAAATCATTGGAACTGCAGAATCGCCAATCATCTTAATTGGATCGTAAAGAAAATTAGGAACAGGGAAGTAGCCAACTTTTGCGGAAATTGCAGAAATAATAATTCCACCAAGCGAACCAATTAAAAGTGGCTGTTTTAAAGGCTGCTGAGCGATGCGTTTAAGCGAACATTTTCCAGTAGTTGTAATGTCGAGAACCGTCAAACCAACAGGAGTAAATACAGCCTGTTGCATAACTAAAATCGGAGCAACAAGCGCAGGATTTCCCAAAATATAAGTCGCAACCGGCAAGCCAATATTGTTTGAATTTAAATAAAGAGAATTGAGAGCACCTATAGTGCAGTCGGCTGCAGGAAGATGGAAGCAAAAGCGATTAAGCAGCACGAACGCAACTCCAACAATCATTGCAGAAAAGAATGCAACAAAAATCGAAGAGTGAAAAATCTCAAAAATAGGCTCTTTAGAAAGTATTGCAAACATTAAGCAAGGGCTGGAAACGAAAAAACTTACGCGATTTAGGACCATTTGAGCCTGTGAACCGCCAACGCGCATGCGAGCAGTAACGTAGCCTGCAGCAATAACAATGCCAATTACGCAAAAGCCTTGCATTGCGCTGATTAAGCCCATTTCTTGCCTCCAAAATTCGTTAATTGCACGCAAATTGCATGCGTGCGAACCTATGTTGTAACTATAGGAGAGATACGCAACTTTTATGTGCGTTATGGATGAGTTTGAAATTATTGGAATTTTTAGTAACTGCTAATTGGCTTAAAACAGCGATGCAAATTTTAATATTCAACGAGTCATATATTTGACTCGGCAATATGGCATACTAGAGAGCGGTGGCACTGCAAGCCGCCAGGCAATCGATGGCGTCGATCCCCTCGTGAGCGTTTTCCGAGGCTGGCGTCCGCTGTCGCGCAGCTAGACTTTGTAAAGAGCTTTGGGGTGGCTCGCGCACGTGCGTGCTCAACTTAAAGCCAGGGATGCGAGACGATGCAGCGTCTCGTGAGGAGCATAGTGCCCAGAATAATAAGAGAACGCTTCAATGAATTTGAAGCTGAAAATAGTAGAACTGTGTCTAAAACCGCTACTTCTGCGGAAATGTCCGGAATAATGCAATCTACAGATTTTGCGAAAAGTAATATAGCTGCCGGCGATACTTTGCAGCAAAGCTCTGGCGTTACGCGTCGCCGTCGCGGTCGACGAGTTACTCGTGGTGCCGGTGCGGCTGGAGAAGCAATGGAACTAAAAGTTGAGGATTCTAGTACGAAGGATTCTGAGCCGCATGTTGTTAAATCGCGCCCGATAACTTCGCTCCTATTCCAGGAGCCAGTTCTTCCTAAGGTAGTGAACAATCGTAGTGAAGAAAGCAGCAGTTCTCGTAATGACTTGCGTGACAACTCGCGTGATGGCTTGAATGATGATTTGCGCGATGATTTACGTGATATTTCTCGCGGAAGGCGCGGTGGACGCAATAGCCGTGATTCTCGTGATAGTCGTGATAGTAGCGAACGCAAGTCTCGTTCTGAAAGACGCGAGAATTCAAGCGAAATAAAGCGTGATAGTGGCAGAGGGAATAGTCGTGAAACATCGCGTGAAACAAGTCATTCTATGTATTCTCAAGATTCTGAGTACGCTAAGAATTTTCAGGATTCGCAAGATGATCGCGATGAAAAAACTCGCAAAAGCCAGCGTTCTCGCCGTTCTCGCAGATTGAATGCTGTTGAGCGACGTGCTGCAGCTGAAGTTGAGCAAATTGAAGAGGATCTTGCATACGACAATATTGTTTATGCTCCCATTGATACGCGCATCGATGAAACTCTTGATGTTAGCGATATTTTATCTGCAGAAAATACTTCGAATAGGCGTTCTAATCGTCGCAATATGTCGAATAACATCTCTAATGATGATGACGCTCGAAATGAAAACGGTGCAGTAGACAGCAGAGGCGGTAGCAATAGCAGAGATAACAGAGATAGCCGTAATAGCAGTGACGAAGGCGATAACAGAGGTACAAACGACGATTATAATGCGAATAATGGCAACGATGACGATGAAATAATGATTACGCGTCGCCGTCGTCGCCGTCGTAGCTCTCGCACTGATCGAAATGAAAGCCGCAACGGAAGTCGCGATTTAGACATTGATATTTCAAATGATCTTGACGATGACGTGAATTCTCGCACAAAACGCACAAGTCTAGATGAAGTCTCTCAAGAAGATCGCGATTTAATTCCAGATCCAGAAGAACTTCGTGAGCAAGATGAGGAAGAAACTCTTTATACGCGTCGCCGTCGTCGCCGCCGTTCTAAATCCTCTGATGACGCAAATTCTGCGTCTTCTCAGGAAGAGTCATCCGACTACACTAATGCGAACGAAGACGACTTGACTTCTCGCCGCTCGCGCAAGCAGCAGTATATAGACGAAATTACGGATATTGAAGGCTCTACGCGACTTGAAGCAAAGCGCCAACGCCGTAGAGATAATAGGCGTGAGCGTAGCCGTCAAAACCTTCTTATGGAGCAAGATTTCCTTGCTCGTCGCGAAAATGTTGAACGATTAATGGTTGTTCGTGAGCGCGATCGCCACACGCAAATTTCCGTTATTGAAGACAATATTCTTGTAGAACATTACGTTTCTGATATTCAAGAAGTTGCTACTGTTGGAAATATTTATCTTGGGCGCATTCAAAACGTACTTCCAAGCATGGAAGCTGCATTCGTAGATATTGGTCAGGCCAGGAATGGCGTGCTTTATGCAGGCGAAGTTAATTGGGATATGGCTCGTCTTGAAGGTCAACCTCGTAGAATTGAGCTTGCGTTTAAGTCTGGCGATCCTGTGCTTGTACAGGTTACTAAGGATCCAATTGGACATAAGGGTGCTCGATTGACTTCGCAAGTAACTCTTGCAGGGCGTTTCTTAGTGCTTGTGCCATCTGGCGGTATGACAGGTGTAAGCCGCAAGCTTTCAGATCGAGAGCGCTCGCGTTTGCGCGCTATTGTGTCGAAGATTGCACCAAAAGATATGGGCGTTATTATTCGTACTGCTGCTGACGGTGCAAGCGAGGAGTCGATTGAAAAAGATTTAGATTCGCTCGTTAAGCAGTGGGAGCGCATTGAAGCTAAGCGCGAAGAATACTTGCATGGAAAGCGTCCTAAGCTGTTACAGGGTGAGCCTGATGTGGCAATTCGTGTTGTGCGCGATATTTTCAACGATGACTTCCAAAAGCTTATTGTGGAAGGCGAGGGAGTGCGTCAGCGAATTGATGAATATCTTGAGATGATGGCTCCAGATTTGCGCAGCAAGGTTGAATATTGGGATCCTGCTGAGCATGAAGGCAAAGACGTTTTCGATAAGTGGCAGATTGATAGTCAGCTTCGTAAGGGCATGGAGCGTCAGGTTTATTTGCCAGCTGGCGGCTCTATTGTGATTGATCGTACGGAAGCAATGACTACGATCGATGTGAATACTGGACGATTTATTGGGCGTGGTAAGTCTTTGGAAGAAACGGTTACTCGTTGTAATTTGGAGGCTTCTGAAGAGATTGCGCGCCAGCTTCGTTTGCGCGATATTGGTGGCATGGTCATGATTGATTATGTGGATATGGTTATGCCAGCGAA
The DNA here is from genome assembly GCF_023277705.1 of Gardnerella swidsinskii. Taxonomy (NCBI): domain Bacteria; kingdom Bacillati; phylum Actinomycetota; class Actinomycetes; order Bifidobacteriales; family Bifidobacteriaceae; genus Gardnerella; species Gardnerella swidsinskii. The sequence continues at coordinate 669,200 of NZ_CP083176.1, read as the reverse complement.
CCGCGATTTGGTTTTGCGTAGGCTTTTGGAATGCTTGGCTAGGGATCGCACGAAGCATCAGGTTGCTGAAGTTACGTCTCTTGGTCTTGTGCAAATGACGCGTAAACGCGTTGGCCAAGGCTTAGTTGAAGCGTTCTCTGAAGAGTGTCCAACGTGCAAGGGACGTGGATTTATTTTGCACGATGAGCCTACTGTTTCTTCGGAATATGCGGATCCTTACGCGCTTAAGGGCGGAGATCCTTTTGTTAAAACAAACAAGTATGGTCACGGAAGCGCAACGGAACAGCCTGCTCCTGTTAAGCAGCAGGGTTCTAGCGCGGAAGTGAGAGCTAAGTTAGCGCGTATAGCTGCCGCATCTGTAATTACTGACGCAGCTCATAAATCTGAAGAAGAAACGCAGTATAGCAATTTTTTGAATTCTGACAAAGAGTCTATATCTTCTAAGGCGGATGAAACTGGCGAAACTGCGGATGCTGGCGAAACTGCTGAAACTAGTGAAGTTGCGGAAACTAGTGAAGCTGATAAAACTTCTGAAGAATTAGTTGAAAATAATTTAGAGGATACTACGCAAGAGATTGCTGAGTATACTGCGGAGCAACCTACGCAAGAACCTGCGCAAGATACTACGCAAGAACCTATGCAAGATGCTACGCAGGAAACTACGCAAGAAACTACAGAAAGTGATGATTGAGCCTCTGAATAGTGACTAAGTATATGCCTTGAGTACAATATTGAATATTGTCTGCATTGACTCATGAATCTAGCGACTTGACGTTAGTACATGGGTAGGTGTATTTTTGATAGTCGGTGTCTTGCCGCGCGTGTTTTGCTGTGCGCAAGGCAAAAGTAAGCTTTCAATTGAGCTAAGGAACGAATTATGTACGCGATTGTGAAGGCCGGTGGCCATCAAGAGAAGGTCGAGGTTGGCGACGCCATTCTCGTGAACCGTCTCGATGCAAAGAAGGGCGATACCGTGGAATTCCCGGTCGCGCTCGTTGTTGACGGTGCTAAGGTAACCTTGAGTGCCAAGGATCTTGCTAAGATCACGGTGAAGGCAGAAGTCTTGAACGACGAAGCCAAAGGTCCAAAGATTAGCATTATGAAGTATAAGAACAAGACTGGTGTGGCTCGTCGCAAGGGTCATCGTCAGAAGTTGACTCTCGTCAAGATCACGGCCATCGCCTGATTGACGGTGTTATAAACCTGAAAGGACAGTGAGATGGCACATAAGAAGGGTGCGTCTAGCTCGCGCAACGGTCGCGACTCACAAGCGCAATATCTTGGTGTTAAGAAGTTTGGCGGTGAAGCTGTAGTGGCTGGCAACATTATCGTTCGTCAGCGCGGCACTAAGTTCCACGCAGGTCAGAACGTTGCTTTGGGCAAGGATCACACGCTGTACGCTTTGGTGGACGGCAATGTGAAGTTCGGTATTCGTCGCGACCGCAAGGTTGTTGACGTTGTTACCGCCTGAATCTTAGCTAAGCCTAAACAGATTCGACAATAAGTCGACAATAAAACGTTTAAGCCGCACCCCCGTTCGGTGCGGCTTTTTTGTTCTCGCATGTTCCCGAGAATTTAAGTGTTTATCTTCGAGTAAGGTAGCAGTATGAGTGATTTTGTAGACCGAGTAACAGTGCATGTAAAAGGCGGAGATGGTGGAAACGGATCTGCCGGAGTTCGTCGCGAAAAGTACAAGCCATTAGCAGGTCCAAATGGCGGTAATGGCGGTGACGGTGGTTCCGTTATTTTTGTAGCTGATCGTAACGCAAACAGCTTACTTGACTACCGCTTCATGCCTCACCGCACTGCAGAAAACGGTACGATGGGCTTAGGTGACACTAAAGACGGTTCAAAAGGTGCAGACTTAGTACTTCCTGTGCCTGTTGGAACTGTTGTTTTTACTGCACGCGGTGCTGTAGACTCTCAAAAGCGACCAGGCGAAGTTTTGGCGGATTTGCAACATGTTGGAGACAAATTCGTTGTGGCGCAGGGGGGTGCTGGCGGTCTTGGCAACGCAGCACTCGCAAACAAAACTCGTCGTGCCCCAGGATTCGCGCTTTTAGGCGAGCCTGGTGAAGAACGCGACGTAATTTTGGAACTCAAGTCTATTGCAGACGTAGCTTTAGTTGGATTCCCTTCTGCAGGAAAATCAAGCTTAGTTGCTTCAATTAGTGCAGCTAAGCCGAAAATTGCTGACTATCCGTTTACTACTTTGGTGCCAAACCTAGGTGTTGTAAGCTTCGGCAACTATCGCTACACAATTGCAGACGTTCCAGGCTTAATTCCAGGAGCTTCCGAAGGAAAAGGCTTAGGTCTTGAGTTTTTGCGTCATATTGAGCGCACAGAGATTATTGCGCACGTAATTGATTGCGCAACGCTGGAGCCAAATCGCGATCCAATTAGCGATTACCACGCTCTTGAGCATGAGCTTGCGCAATACGCTGATAAGCTTGAGCTTCCGTTGGGTGCGATTCCAATTCCTGAGCGTCCGCGCATTATTGTGCTAAATAAGGTCGATGTGCCTGAAGCTAAAGAATTGGCTGATTTTGTACGCGGTGAATTTGAGAAAATGGGATTGACTGTATTTGAGATTTCTACCGCGTCTCACGAAGGCTTGAAAGAGCTCGGTTTTGCGCTTGGACGATTGGTTGAAAAGATGCGCGAGAAGCTCGCTGCCGAGGAAGCAGCGCGTGAAGAAGAGCGTGTTGTCATTCAGCCTCTTGAGCAGCAGACTTCAGCTTTGCGTCGTCGCCGCGATGATGGACGTGGAAATAGTGCAGACTTTGAAATTAAGCGCGAGGAAGACAGGAATGGTGATTTTTGGTTCACTGTTACTGGCGCAAAACCTGAGCGCTGGGTTATACAAACGAATTTCGACAACGACGAAGCCGTTGGTTATTTGGCGGATCGCTTGGCAAAGCTTGGCGTTGAGGATGAATTGCGCAAGAAGGGCGCGCGTCCAGGAGACGAAATTCGTATTGGCACTGGGAATCATATGGTTTGCTTCGACTGGGATCCAAGTATCGCTGCCGGTGCAGAAGGATTGGACGGCGCTAACTTGGGTGCGCGTGGCAAGGATTTGCGAATCGAAGCGAACGATCCTCGCGGAGCAAGGCGCACGAATGCTGAGCGTAGACGAGATTATCACAGCATGATGGATGCAAAGAGCGCAGTTCGAGACGCGATGATGGCTGAGCGAAAGTCGGGTCACTGGGCGGATCCTTCTGTGGATGACGATCGCCATGATGAAAATAGCTTGTTTGGCCGTGGCGAAGAGCAAGAAAACTAGAAGAATCAAGGTCAAGGGGAATCTTATGAATAATCCAGAAATTGAGCTTACCGAAGATGGGGTTCGGTGTTCAATTCGTGAGGCGCGCACAATCGTTGTAAAAGTTGGCTCAAGCTCACTTACGAGCGCGTCTGGGCAGCTGGATGTGCAAAAGTTGCGCGCTCTTGTGACTGCAATAAGTCACGCGCAAATGCAAGGTGCTCGCATTGTGCTTGTGTCTTCTGGTGCAATTGCAGCTGGATTTGGTTTGCTCGGCTTTAATGAGCGTCCTAAAGATGTGCCAACTCAGCAGGCAACAGCTTCAGTTGGTCAAGGATTGCTTATGGCTCAATACGAAGCAGCATTTTCGCAATTTGGTTTCAGAGTCGGGCAAATGCTTCTTACTGCGGACGTTACTATTTCGCCGTCTCGCTACCGTAACGCTCAGCGCACAATGCTGCGGCTTCTTGAACTTGGCGTAATTCCAATCGTAAACGAAAATGATGCGCTTTCTAGCAACGAAATTCGATTCGGTGACAACGACAGACTTGCAGCATTAGTTGCGAATATTGTGCGTGCAGAAGCGCTTGTGCTGCTTACAGATGTGGATTCGCTTTATACTGCGCCGCCTAGCGAACCTGGCGCAAAACGAGTGAGCTTTGTGCCAGATGTGACGCGTGCTTTAGAAGAAGTGAAAGTTGGCGCAAGCGTTTCGGGTGTAGGTACTGGGGGTATGGTGACGAAGCTGGAAGCCGCGCATGTGGCGGCAGTTTCGGGTATTCCAACCGTGCTTACTTGCGCTGGAAATGCTGGTCCGGCACTGGCTGGAGATGCTGTTGGCACTGTGTTTGCGCCGGTGCATACGCGCGATTCTTCTAGGCGACTTTGGATTGGGTTTGCGTCTAATCCGCACGGAACTTTGGTGGTTGATTCTGGTGCTGCTAAAGCTGTGCGCGGCGGACGTGCGAGCCTTCTTGCGGCTGGTATTGTTGGTGTGCGCGGCGAGTTTTCGGCGACGGATCCTGTGTGGATTGACGATGAGCAGGGTAACCATTTGGCTAAGGGTTTAGTGGCTTTTGACGCGGAGGAAATTCCGGAGATTATGGGGCGTACGAGCGATGAGCTTGAAGAATCACTCGGCCGTCAGTATGCGCATCCGGTGGTTCATCGCGATAATCTCGTGCTTGTGTAATTGCTAGCGGCTTGTGTTTTGTCGATTTCATCGGTTGGTTTGGTGTTTTCGACAGTTTCGCTTGTTTCGCCCGTTTCGCGGCTTAAGGTTACACTGTAAATCATGGCAGAGAATATTGCAGAAACTTCATCCTCAGAAAATTGGCGCGTATTAAGCGAGCGTATTAACCGAGTCGCTCCGAGCGCAACTTTGGCAGTAGACGGCAAGGCAAAAGCTATGAAAGCTGACGGAATTGACGTCGTAAGCTTTGGTGCAGGAGAGCCAGATTTTCCTACTCCTTCTTACATTGTTGATGCTGCAACACAAGCGTGTAAAGATCCGCGCAACTATCGTTATACTGCTACTGCAGGTTTATCTGAGCTTAGAGAAGCAATTGCTCGTAAAGTGCAGCGAGATTCCGGATACGAAGTTTCCTCAAATCAAGTCGTAGTTACAAACGGCGGAAAGCAAGCTGTGTACGAAGCTTGCCAAATTCTTTTAAATGATGGCGACGAAGTTATTATTCCAGCTCCGTATTGGACGAGTTATCCGGAAGCAGTAAAGCTTGCAGGCGGCGTGCCTGTGCCGGTTTTGGCAGGTGCAGATCGCGGTTTTGAGCCAGATGTTGAGACAGTTGAGTCCGCTCGCACTTCACGCACGCGCGCAATTATCGTAACTTCGCCTTCGAATCCTACAGGTGCTATTTGGAGCGCGCAAACTATTCGCGCAATCGGCGAGTGGGCTGTAAAACACCATATTTGGGTTATTTCTGATGAGATTTACGAGCACTTGCATTACGACGGCATTTCGACTTCGTATATTGGCGTCGAGGTGCCGGAAATTCGCGAGCAGCTGCTGATTTTGAATGGTGTTGCTAAAACTTACGCAATGCCTGGCTGGCGTGTTGGCTGGATGGTGGCGCCGGAAGATGTTGCTAAAGCTGCAATTAAGCTTCAAAGCCATATGACTTCTAATGTTTCTAATATTTCACAGCGCGCAGCAATTGCTGCAGTCGGCGGTTCGCTGGATGTGGTCGCCACTATGCGTGAGGCTTTTGATGCTAGACGCAAAGCAATTGTGGAAGCGTTGAACAATATTGACGGCGTTACTTGTCCTCTTCCTCACGGCGCTTTTTACGCGTTTGCTAACATTGAGGCGTTGCTTGAGCGTCCGCTTGGCGGGAAGCGCGAACTGCCGCATACTTCTTCTCGATTTGCTGAAATGTTGCTTGACGAAGCGCATGTTGCTGCGGTTCCGGGAGAAGCTTTTGGTGCTCCTGGCTATTTGCGATTCTCTTGCGCTCTTGCTGACGACCAGCTTGCTGAGGGCATGCGTCGCATGAAGAAGTGGGTTGAAGCTTAAGCAAGTATGTATTGCAAAATAAGAACTTGCTTGCCGTTGCACAATGCGACACTCGCTTTTTGTGCGATGATATAACGAAATCATGCCCATGAGATAGTATGTCTATCTGGCGGTTTGCTATTTCGTTCCTTTTGGGGTATGATGAGCGAGTTCACCTTAGGGATGTGGCGCAATTGGTAGCGCAACGGTCTCCAAAACCGTAGGTTGTGGGTTCGAGTCCCGCCGTCCCTGCCAGTTTTTTGTTCAAGTTTTTACACGAAGGATTCAAGCATGGCGCAGGCACGCAGTACTAAGAAAGCAGTAAAGCATAACTTGTTCGTGCGTATTGGCATGTTCGTTAAGCAAACCATTGACGAGACGCGCAAGGTTATTGCACCTCATGGCAAAGAGTTGTTTGCTTGGTCGTCTGCAGTTTTCATATTTGTTGTATTTTTGATGGCTTTCGTCACCTGCATGGACTTCGGTTTGGGTAAGTCCGTAATGTGGCTGTTCGGCTGAGTTGAAATTGGCTGAGTTGAAATTTTGAAGGTGTATGCAAGATGACTGATGAATTCAATTTCGAAGAAGCGAGTGAAGCTGATGAGGCTTTTGCTTCTCATGATGCTGACGAAGCAAACGAGTCAGCTGTGAATGATGAAGCTGCTGCTTCTAGCGAGTCTGTTGAAGCTGATGTGGATGAGGAATCTGCTGATGTTGCAGCTGATGTAGCTGATGGCGCTGCTGCTGACAGTGTTGCTGATGTTTCTAACGAAACTGACGAAACTAGCGATGCTGATGAAACTACTGATGCTGACGATGCGAACGAAGCTGACCCAACTGATGCCGGCGCAATCGCTGTAGCAGAATTTTCTAAGAAACTTCGCACTTTGGAAGGCAAGTGGTACGTTCTTCACACGTATTCTGGTTACGAAAAGCGCGTGAAAACTAACGTCGAATCCCGCGTGCAGAACTTTGGTTTGGAAGATAAGATTTTCCAGATTGAAGTTCCTATGGAAGAAGTCGAGAAGCATACGGAAAAGGGTAAGAAGGTTATTACTCGCGTGCGTGTGCCAGGCTATGTGTTGATTCGCATGTGGCCGGATGAGAACGCTCGCCGTATTGTGCGCGAGACTGAGGGCGTGACTGGTTTCGTTGGTCCTTCTAGAGAGCCTGCACCATTGAGCCGCAAAGAAGTTGTGTCAATGATGGCTCCGATGATTGCTTCTGAAGCTTTGAAGAATGCTGGCGATAAGCCGGCTGCAGCACGTAAGCGTAAGGTTGAGGTTGCTTACAAGGTTGGCGATCAGGTAACAGTTACCGACGGTCCATTCTCAACGATGGCAGCTGTGGTTTCGGATGTGGAGCCTACAACTCAGAAGCTTACGGTGTTGGTTTCCATCTTTGGACGTGAAACTCCTGTGGAGCTTGGATTCAACCAAGTGGAGCCGATTGTTTGAGCTGAAAGCCTAGGCTTTTGTAGCTAGCTTTTGTAGATTTTATAGACCGGGGTGCGTATTGCACTCCGGTTTTTTTTGTTTTGTTTATTTTTTGTTTTTTGCTTTGCTTGCTTTTGCTTAGTTTTGTTTATTTACCGCGACACGCCGTAAAATAGGGAAATAATCCTAAATTTTCTTGCAATTACAGTGCTTTTATCAATGTAAATAATAAATATTTCCAAATATTTAGTTTGGCTTGCAAATAGGCGTGGGGGGGGGGTATAGTGCTGAGTGTTTGAGAAGAGCGTTTTTAGCAGAGAATTTTAGCGAGAATTCGAGTTTTTCAGTGCCGTTGTAATAACGACATTATGATATAAGAGGGCGAATTAGAAGGTAGGTGTATATGTTTAATTCGCATATATTTAGCCGTTTCCTTCGACTAGTGCGCTCAATTCGCCGTTCGTTATTTGCTTTTTTCGTGGCAATTACAATGTTGCTTGCTACTTTTGTGATTGCTCCAACTTATGCGTTGAGTGCTGGCGAAAGTGCTACTTCTACTGAGAAGGCTGAGGGTGCGAAGGCTGGTTCTACTAAAAACGATGGTGAATCGAATAAGCAGACTAAGCAGAGTGAATCTAATAATACTACTGAGCCTAATAAGAAAAATACTGATACTTCAAGTACTTTAAATAAAGATAATAAGGAATCGAAGCTTTTTGAGAAGCAGCATAATGCTAACAACAATGGTGTCGATAAGCCTAAGTTAGCTGAGACTGCTGTAAAGAAAAACGTTAAAGATGCTAAAAATAAAGCTGCTGATTCTGCGGAAGCTGTTAAAGGCACTGACAGAAGTGTGAATGAAAAGCCTGAACTTCCGGAAGCGTGTAAGAATAATAAAAGGTATAAGACTCCTGAAAAATGCTACAGCATTACTTATAATAGTGAGTTAATTATTAAAGGTACTGATAGTGAGCCTTATAATAGGGTTCCTCAGATTCTTACTCCAAAAATAAAAGTTGCAGGTAAAGTGCAGCAAACATTACCTGATGGCGTTTGGCTTGGGTTGGAAGAGTATGTTAAAAGTGATGATTCTGTGAAGTATGCTTTTTTCAAGGATAACAGTGGCAGTTATACTGTTAAATCTACGTATGGTGTGTCTAATAGCGATGGTTCTATACGTTTTTTTGTAAGCAAATGGATGGCAGCTAAGACGTATAAGTTTAAGTTTGTAATACATTATCCAGATGGTTCTAAATCCAGATCTAAGAGCATTAGGGAGAAACTTGATGAAAAGGATTTACCTAAGGCTCATCCCGGTGATTTGTCGCCTAGCTTATACGATTTTGGGAATGCGCAGGATGGTGTTGCGGTAAGTGGTAATAAAATTATTATAAAACCAAAGTCTAAAGGTTCAGCTCCTAGCGGAGGTACTGACGGCAGTACTACTGACAGTACTGATAAGAAAGATACTTACGATTCTATTAATAATAAGCTTTTTATTGATTCGCAGTCGGAAGCTAAGCCTGGTTCTATCTATCACCATATGATTTGCCATAAAGAGGGTAGTGGTGATAATGCTGATAGTTATACGTCAGACAGTGTTAATGGTTTGAGCTTTAGTACGCAGCAGTTCAAGCATATGGAAAATCAGAATCGACCTGATGAAAATGCAGAGAATTCTGCTGTGTATGAGAATGATGATTATACTGAGCGCTCTCAAAGCTGGATTAGTGGCACGCCTACGAAGGCTGGCACTTTTGAGTGCAAAGTGTTTGCTATTAAGGATGTTGACTTAAAACAAGACTTATCAACTCATAAAGAGCCACAATCGTCTAAATTGGCAAAAGAGTTTGGCAAAAGAGTCAAAACTAATAAAGATATGAAGTTATTGTTCGATAATCCAGAACGAAACATTGTTGAAGATAAGTGGGACAATAAAACATCTATTGCGAAAGGCGTTGACTGGGATTATAAGACTGTAATAATCCAGTTTGGAGATAAGCCAAAGCCAAAAATTAGTGATAATGATCTTACGCTGAAAGTGTATCCGTTTAAAACCAGCGATGGTTCGTTGCCGGCGGCATTGTCTAGCAGCAATAACAATATTTCTGCGATACTCGGCATGAGTTTTAAGCCGTTTGTTGATGCTACTTCTGCGGCGGATAGCACGAATAAGATTACGTTGCGCGTGCTGTGCTCGAAGGGCGAGAAGAAGAATAAGTCTCTTGAATACAATACTTGGAGCAGAAATCTTGACGAGCTTGGGTTGAGTGTGCCTGGGGATAAGGATCAAACTAGATGCAATAAAGCAGGAAAAGGCGATAACGAATGTACTGCGGATAAGATTGCGTCTCAAGCTTCTATGGAAGTGAGCATAAAGCCGACTAAGGTTGGCGATTACCAGTGCGTTGTGTTTGCGCTGAAGCCTGATGCTCTTACTAAGTTTGATGGTCTAAAAGGCAGCTTAACGCCTGATTCAATAAGCTCTGCGCTAACTGCTACTCCAGCGTCTTTTAAAGAAAAGAAGGATTTTGCTGCTTTTACGTTCAATATTCACTTGGCGAGTAATTTTACTTTGCCGAATACGGGCGGTCAGAGTTGGAATTTGCAGTTTGGTATTCTTGCCGCTCTGTTGGTAAATCTGCTGGCGGCTGGCTTCGTGGTAAGTCAAAGTGAGTGCGCTCGCAAATTAATTTTTGGAAGGCGGCGAGGCTTATGCAATCACGTATGAAGCAGTTGTATATGCATTTACTCGCTGTGCTTCGCATAAGGCGACTACGTACGCATTTGCGTATCAAGCCTTCCTGTTTCGCGCATTGTTTTATTGCGTATTGTTTTATTGCGCAGTCTTTCGGGATTCGGGAGCGTGATAACACAAGGTAAATGCCAAAAATTTTAAAACTTTACTCGTCAAGAGCATTATCAATGCAAACTAATTCTCTACTTGCCGTAAAACGGCATTACGAAAGGAGTGAACATGAAAAAGTTCACTAATAAATTCGTGGCGGCAGTTGCGTCGCTTGCGATGGCTGGCACGCTGTGCGTCGCCGGCGCTGTAACTGTGGCTGGAGTTGCGTGGGCTGGTGGTAAGCCGGTTCTTCCACAACCTTCTGTTAAAAAGGGTTCTAAGGCTCCGTGGGAGACTGGTGCTCCGGAAAGCGGTAGTTTAACTATTGTTAAGTGCAAGAAAAAGGATGTCTCTACAACTACTACTACCGTTGCTTCGTCTAGTACTGCTAATGCGTCCGCATCTAATGAGACAGGCAAAACGCAAGATACATCTTGCCCTGCTGGTTTTGAACCTCTTAAAGATGTTAGTTTCACTGTAACTAAAGTTGCATCCATTAAGGAAGGAACTAATGATGTTACTTTGAATCTTGCTCAGTATGATTCTTGGCAGAAGATTGCTGGTATTGTTTCTAAGCTAAACGCTCATCCGGAAGAAGCTGGAGTTGTAACTCTTGGAACTGGAACTGATGTGCACAATATGACTGCTACAGACAAGGATGGTAAGTCTACACTTAATAATCTTTCTGTTGGTTTGTATAAGATTGTTGAGAAGGTTCCTGATGGTTATGGTGCTTACGATTTCAGTAGTTTCTACATGACTTTGCCTTTGATTGAACAGAAGACTGATAATGGCAAGACCACAACTGTGTATGAGTATAATCCTGTAGTTAAGCCAAAGAATATTGATCTTTCTTCTGCAATTAAGAAGAATGTTGATAAATCTCACATTTTTGCTGGTGTAAAAGATAAAATTTACTACACAATTACCGCAAAGGTGAACAAGACTAAGATTGACAAGGATTTGACTGAGAAGAATCTCAAGGATTACGCTGTGTTCGATGATGCTCCAACCTCAGCGTTTACAGAACCTAATAAGGGACTTGATGCTGCTGTGCAGTCTGTAAAGTTCGGTACAGGTAGTGATTCTACCCTTACTAAGGGTGAGAACAACGACTACACCGTTACTGCAAAGGCTAATTCTGATAATGCTGAGATTGCTACAGCTGGAGATACTAAAGGTCTTGCTGCTGGTCACACTCGCATTCTTGTGAAGTTCACTGAAGCAGGTTTGAAGAAAATTGCTTCTAAGTTGAATAACGTTGCTGCTGGATCTGAGGCTCCTCAAGTTGAGGTTGAGCTTGCGTTTGACATAAGTAAAGCCTTCAAGGATTCTACTACAGATAAGACTATTACTAATAAGTCTGGCTTCTTCCCAGCTCATGATGAGGGTACTACTGCACCGAATCCTATAATTCCTAATGTTGATGGCAGTAAGCCTACAGTCAAGTTTGGTTATTTGCAGGTTGATAAGTACAATTCTGAAGATGAGAGTAAAAAGCTTTCTGGTGCTGAATTCAAGATATTTACCGACAAAGGTAAAGCAGATTTGTGCACCAAGTCTCTTAAGGAAAATACAGCAGTAGATGCGAAAGATAGTCCTTGCAAGGCCGCTTCTGCATTTGATGAAACTACTGTTGAAGGCGGTAAATTCTCTAATCCTTACAAGGCTGAAGCTGGTTCAACGCTGTACGTTGTTGAGGTTAAGGCTCCTGAAGGATTTGCTTTGTCTCCTGTGGTTAAGGAAATAACTGTTAAGGATACAACTACCAACGATAATCCTGATACTTTGAAATTCCCTAACATTCCATTGCATGGTGAAAAAGGCGGTAACAAGTTCTGGTTCAATCTTCCTGCAACTGGTGCTGCTGGCGTGATTCTGTTTGCGCTTGCTGGCATGGGCTTGATTGCAGCAAGCGTGTTCCTCTACATGCGCAATCGCAAAGAAGAGGAACAGCAGCAGAACGCTTGATCCGCTTTCTAAAGCTGGTCTTGTAGTCTAATAGCAAAGTGTGAGTCTAGGGTTTACTGAACTAAATCCTAGACTCACTTGCTCTAAAAACGTGTGTTTTCACGCGTAATTTGAAACAAAATTTACGTGTATAAACGTTACAAGGAAGAAGCATGAAATTAAACGACGCTGTTGTTAAAGTATATGCTTTCTTCAAGCAACTCAAAGCAAAACCCGTCGCTTCTGCAACCGAAACAACACCAGCCTCCACAGCAACGCAAACCGCAGCCTCCGCAACTGCAACAAAACCCGCTAAAAAACCCAAATCCAAACTCCGCCGTATTTTAGAGCCAATCGTTCTCGCGCTTGCAGCGATTCTGTGCTTCACGTACCCGATTGCGTCAACGTTGTGGAATAACAAGGTGTCGAAGGAGATTTCTGTAGCTTATGATCGGCTGAGTCGTAAGCAGACTGCGAGCGCTAGAGAGAAGATTTTGAACGCGGCTCGTCGTTATAATGCGCGCCACAAGTCGATTATTACGGCTGATCCGTACGATGGCACGACGGATTATATGAAGACGCCGGAGTATAAGGAGTATGCGAAGCAGCTGGATGAGCCGATGGGGATTATGGGTATTGTGAAAATCCCGAAGATTGGCGTTAAGCTGCCGATTTACCACGGTAGTTCGCAGGAGGTTTTGGCGTATGGCGCTGGACACTTGTATGGCACAGATTTGCCGGTTGGGGGTAAAACGCGTCACGCTGTTGTGACGGCGCATACGGGTTTGCCAAATGCGACCATGTTTGATGATTTAGTGGAGTTGAAGAAGGGTGATTTCTTCTACTTTGACGTGCAGGGGGAGACGCTGCGTTACAGGGTATTCCGCATTAGCGTGGTCGATCCGCATGATATTAGGTTGCTTCAACGCGAGAATGGGCGTGATCTGGCGACGCTGCTTACGTGTACGCCGTATGGTGTTAATACGCAGAGATTGCTGGTGACAGGCTATCGCGTGCTGCCGGATCCTGTTTCCGCGCCGGGCGATAAGTTGCAGTGGCCGCTTTGGATGACGATGTTTGTGCTCGCGCTTATTGGTTGCGCTGTGATTCTTACGACGATGATTATTGCCGCGGTTCGCAAGCGCCACCGCCGTGCTGCTTCACTTGCTCATGCCAAACATATAACTGCTTAGAATTGCTGTAATGCAGCGTGTCGCGAAGATTTAGAGAAATAACACCTTGATTTTCGTGAAAATTCGGCATATATTTACCCCTGATTTCGTGAAAATTTAGCATAAATTGACATTGATTTTCGTGAAATATATACTATAAAACAATAGTATTTTCAACGGTTTTGTGGTAATTAAGAGTGGTGTTATATGTTAAGGCGAAAATTTTATCAAAAAATGCTCGATTGGAAGAATGCTGATCGCGGTTCAACAGCGCTTTTAGTAACAGGTGCTCGAAGAGTTGGGAAAAGTACTATAGTTGAAGAGTTTGCAAGAAACGAATACAAGTCTTATATTCTTATTGATTTTTCGCAAGCATCAAAAGATGCGCTTCGGCTATTTGAAGATTATCGTTCAGATTTAAGCACTTTCTTTACATACATATCTGCACTATATGGTGTGAAACTTTATAACCGTGAATCGGTAATGGTTTTTGACGAAGTGCAATTTTTCCCACAGGCTAGAGAATTTGTAAAACAACTAGTTGCAGATGGCAGATACGACTATATAGAGACTGGCTCGTTATTGTCTATTAAACACAATGTTGAAACAATATTGATTCCATCTGAAGAACAAGAAGAACGCATGTATCCTCTTGATTTTGAAGAATTTTTGTGGGCTTTTGGAGAAGAAAATCTATCGAAAGTTATTAAAGATTCATTTGATGAGTTAAATCCTTTGCCAGATGTTTTACATAAAAAAGCGATGCGACTTTTTAGAGAATATATGCTAGTTGGTGGCATGCCGCAGTCTGTAAATGAATATGTTGATTCGAGAGATTTTGCTCGAGTAGATAGGGTTAAGCGTCGTATTCTTTCGCTCTATAGGCAGGATGCTGCAAAGTTTGCAAAAGGTTATGAAATGAAAGTTATGTCTGTGTTTGATGGAATACCAGCACAGCTTTCCAGACATGAAAAAAGATATAGGATTACTTCCTTAGGTAAGAATGCTCGTATGCGTGACTATAAGGATGCGTTTTTTTGGCTTTCGGATGCGAGTATTACAAATAATTGCTACAAATCTACAGATCCAAATGTGGGATTGAATCTTAATGCAGATGATGCGTTAGTAAAATGTTATATGGCTGATACCGGTTTGTTGACTTCTATGATACTTTCAGATAGTAGTATTGCGTCTAATGATCTGTATAAAGAAATTTTATTTGGAAAAATCTCAATTAATGAAGGAATGCTAGTTGAAAACGTTGTTGCGCAACAGCTAATAGCATCTGGACATCGCCTATTCTTCTATTCAAATAGAGACAAAGAAAATTCGGAAAATACTATGGAAATAGATTTTTTGATTTCTAAAGCTTTTCAGGATTCTGCTGGCAAAATGCGTATATCTCCTATTGAAGTTAAATCTGGGAATGTGTTTAAAACAGTTTCTCTTGATAAATTTAAGAACAAGTTTTCAAAAAGAATTGGAACTAGTTATGTATTTGCTCCTAAACAGCTTAGCGTTAGAAAAGATTTGAATCTCGTAATATTACCACTTTATATGTGTGGATTGGTGTAGCGTTCCGACCTGCCTTCGCGCTGCTATGTAGTGCACTTATTCCTCACGGCTTAGCCGTTTGGCTGATTTGGCATGACATGCCGTAAATCAGGTACAAGCGCACTACATAAATGTGCTGTGCGTTTGTATTAAAACCGATTTTTTTGTTGCTTTTTATTTGTGGAATCTTATAGAATTATATTTATGCGCTGATGCATGCTAGTTTTGCTAGTTGTTAGATGTTTTATGGCTTGTGATTGATTTTTGGGAATAACCCTGATTGCTTGCGATTCATGGGTTTTGTGTTAGAAATGTAGTTTTTGTTGTACAGCGCTAGGTTTTACGCACATTTTTTAGGAGTGATCTTATGGTAGAGGGGAATAAAAATCTAATTATCGCTGACTCTAAAAACGCGTCTGTTGGAATGATAATAGACGCTGAAACAATAAAAGAGAAAATCTACAACATTCGTAATCAAAAAGTCATGCTTGATTTTGAGCTTGCTGAAATATATGGGTATACTACGGCAAGATTCAACGAGCAGGTAAAAAATAACATAGAAAAGTTTGATGATGACTTTATGTTTCAGCTAACTGCTGATGAGTTCAAAAACTTGATGTCGAAAAATTCTACATCAAGTTGGGGTGGTCGCAGAAAGCTTCCATATGCTTTTACGGAGCAAGGTATTTATATGCTCATGACTGTGTTAAGAGGCGAACTTGCCATAATTCAGTCGAAAGCGCTTATTAGAACCTTTAAGCAAATGAAGGATTATATTGTTGAAAATAAGGATTTTATTGGCGCGAAGGAATTAGCTAAGCTTGCGATTCAAACGAATCAGAATACTAATGATATAGCGGAAATAAAATCTCAAATGGCAACGAAGGAAGATTTTAATAAGGTAATGGATAATTTTATTAATCCAGATTCGTATAAACATTTTCTTCTTATGGACGGCAATAAAATAGAAGCGGATCTTGCGTATTGCAAAATATATAAATCAGCTAAGAAAAGCATTTACGTTGTTGATAATTATATTGGTCTTAAAACATTGGAACTATTACGGTTTGCTGGTGAAGGGGTTGAAATCGTAGTTTTTAGTGATAACGCTAGGAGCAAGAATATGCTTACGGAAAGCATGTTGGGTGATTTTGTAAGCGATTGTCCTGGTGTTGATTTGAAGTTTAAGACTGCTGGCAGAAAGTATCACGATAGGTATGTGGTTATAGATTATGGAACGGATGATGAGGCTGTTTACGTTTGTGGCGCTTCGTCGAAAGATGCTGGCGGCAAAATTTCGACTATTACGCGAATAGAGTCTTTGAATTTGCGCTTGTATCATGCGATGTTTGATGAGTTGTTAAAGAATCCTGAGTTAGAGTTTTAACATTTTATAATGTTCTAGTGTTTTGCGCTCAACTTGGAAGTAGACTTCCAACTTTTGCTGTTGCGCAAATGTAGTTGCGCAAAGGGAGGTGCGTATGACAACAATCTTTAACGTGGCATCGTACATCCTTGATATTGCTGGAACTATTACTACTATGAAGCGTCAGAAGTTAGCTTACTATTCGCAAGCGTATTCTTTGGCTACTACTGGATATCCATTATTTAACGAGGATTTTCAGGCATGGAGAAATGGTCCTGTTTGCCCAGAATTATTCGCATTGCATCGCGGTAAGTTTTTGATTCGTAAAGGGGAGTTTGTGCTTCCTAGCACTGATAAGTTGAATGATGATTCTTTAACAGATGGTCAAAAGCTTCTTGTGGAAAAAGTGTGCAAAAAGTTTGCTGAGTGTTCTGGTAGTGATTTGAGTGCTATGACACATCGTGAGGATCCATGGAAGAATGCTTATGATGCTACTAATAGTTCGGCAATATGCGTTCAAAAAATTACTAAGGATTCTTTGAAAGAGTACTATTCAGTTCATAATTTGCTTAAGTAAATGTGATATTCTCTTGTTCTCTTATTTGCTCTGAGTTAGTTATAGCGTTGCTCGAGATTTGTGGAGTTTGTATTAAGAGCATAGAAGTAAAGCATGATATGGTAGCTTGAAAACAACGCAATACTTATAATTCATGCGAATCGTCTTACAAAGGGATTTTTACAAGAGATAAGGGATGCGAGATGAGTAAGAATACGTATACTGCGGAAAATGGGTTCGTTATTACTGACGATATTGTTGATAAGTGGGCTGAGGAGGCAGAAGATAATTTTCCTGGTGCCACTATTACAGAGTTTGCTGGAAGAGCTTAGGAAGATGAAACTCAGCCGTTGAAACCGCGTACTGTTAGGTTAAGTGATACCGTTTGGCATTTAATCGAAGCCGATGCAAAGCGCAGAAAAATGACTGTGAGTGCGTGGACTAGAAACGCTATACTTAACGAATTGTCTACTGAGATAGCTGCGCAAAGATAGTTGCGCAAAAGTAGCTGCGTAAAAATAGTTGCAGATTTCGTAATGCAGCGTGTCGCGAAGATGTGGCATAATAGGAAGGCTTGTGACTGGAGGAGGAATCCGCTAGCACAGCACAGCAATACAAGATGCGGGAGGAAGCTGCAAAACAGCTTTATAGCAACGTTTCGTAAGTGCTTTACTTCTGTAAGAAGCGACTATATCAGCGTTTGCAACAACCGTTTGAACCGCTTGTACAAGAAAGAAGAACCATATTATGGCTCCGAAAAAGAAAGTCTCCGCGCTTATTAAGCTCGAGATTCAGGCTGGTAAGGCAAATCCAGCCCCACCACTGGGTCCAGCATTAGGCTCCCACGGCGTGAACATCATGGACTTCTGCAAGGCCTATAACGACCAGACGAAGGACAAGATGGGGCAGATTGTCCCAGTAGAGATCACCGTTTATGAAGATCGTTCCTTCACCTTCATTTTGAAGACCCCACCAGCCGCTGCTTTGTTGCTTAAGGCTGCTGGCATTCAGAAGGGCACCGAGAATCCATTGACTCACAAGGTTGGTTCTGTGACCAAGGCTCAGGTGCGCGAAATCGCCGAAATTAAGATGCCTGACCTCTCCGCACGTGACGTCGAGGCCGGTATGAAGATCATCGCGGGCACCGCTCGCTCGATGGGTATTACCGTTACCGACTGAAAGGGAGTGTAGAAATGGCTAAGCGTTCTAAGAAGTATCGTGAAGCGGCTGAGAAGATCGACCGCAATAACCTGTACACCCCAGCTGAAGCAATTGCTTTGTTGCAGAGCATGCCAAAGCACGCTTTCGACGAGTCCGTTGAGGCTGTTATGCGCCTTAATGTGGATCCTCGCAAGGCTGATCAGTTGGTTCGTGGCGTTGTGAACTTGCCAAACGGCACCGGTAAAACCGCTAAGGTTTTGGTGTTTGCTCGTGGCCCAAAGGCTACTGAGGCTCAGGAAGCTGGCGCCGACATCGTTGGTGATGACGAATTGATCGAAAAGGTTGCCGGTGGCTTCCTTGACTTCGATGCAGTTGTTGCAACCCCAGACATGATGGGTAAGGTTGGCCGCTTGGGTCGTGTTCTCGGTCCTCGTAGCTTGATGCCAAACCCAAAGACTGGCACCGTGACTATGGATGTAGCCAAGGCTGTTGCTGACATTAAGGGCGGTAAGATTGAGTTCCGCGTGGATCGCCAGGGCAACCTGTCCTTCCTCTTCGGCAAGCTCTCCTTCGATGCTAAGGCTCTTGAAGAGAACTTCAAGGCTGTCGCAGACGAAATCCGCCGCTTGAAGCCAAGCACCATCAAGGGTCGTTACATTACTAAGGTAACTGTGACTTCTACGATGGCTCCTGGTGTTCCAGTTGATATCGCCAGCATTGCTGCCTGATTTATTGCTTGCGTAGCTTATGCGAAAGCATGGCTGGTACGTAGTAAATTAAGTTTAAAACTTATAAACGCTGAAAATGTGCTCTTTTGAGTCATGTTTTCAGCGTTTTTTGTTACTGCGTTTCTGCGTTAGTAACGAGTAATTGCGATTAGCGTTGCTGGTGCAGTACGCAAACTGTGTTGGTAATGAATAGGTGACTGGAGAGGTTGAGGGCGCGTGGTCGTGCGCGGCGTGTCGCGCAAGAGTGGCTATATTGCAACGGTTTTGCGGCTGGTTGGGGGAGTATTCAGGAGTTTTCTGAGAGTTTTCTGAGAAAAATCTTTAAAAACCTTGAAATTGACATTTTTACGAAAAATAATGCGTAATACTGTATTTTTTACTTTTAAAAATAGTTTGACTGAAATATTTCCGTAAAAATATAAATGTTTTCTGTTAATGAGTTGTGCGTCTGCTCTTGACTTTTTCGAACGGGGGGGGGGTATGTTAATAACAGCTTCCGGCTGGATATTCTGCGCTGGTAGTTATTCACAAAACTTAAGTTGTGAATGTTAATTTTTTCTTCGCGCGTTTGGCGTGAAGGAGAAGAAGAAAGGAAAATATTATGTTGAATAAGAAGGCTATCGCCGCACTCGCTGCTGGCGCCACCCTCGTTTCCGGCTTGGCTTTCGCCGCCCCAGCAATGGCAGAAGAACCAGGTGCTGGTGCACAGAACCCTCCTGCAGAGAATAAGCCTGCAGAGAATAAGCCTGCAGAGAATAAGCCTGCAGAGAATAAGCCTGCTGCTCAGGATGAGAAGGATGATAATTGGCAATATGAGACTGAGGACCCTGGTGCTCTTGCTGATCGTTTGAATGCTGAGAAGGCTGCTAAGGTTGCGGCTGACGAGAAAGATAAGTATGAGCATACTCCATTTGGCAATATGGACACGGATTACAAGAAGTGTGTGAAGCTTTACGGTGAAGATTCTCTCGAGTGCAAAGCTGTCGCTGACTACCTCAAGCGTCATGGTCAGAAGGTTGATGACAAGGCTAACGACAAGAAGTCTGACAAGAAGTCTGACAAGAAGTCTGATAAGAAGGCTGCTCCATTGGCTAAGACCGGTGCTGCTGTAGCTTTGGCTGCTGTTGCTGCTTCTGTGCTTGCTGGCATGGGTGCTGCTCTTCGCAAGATCCGTCACTAAGCTTTTAGCACATTAAGTGTGTTGATTGTTTAATGATTTGTGAGCGTGCCGTACGTGAGTATGGTGCGCTCACTTGTTAAATCTTTCACTCAACGTGCTGCGAATGCTGTTTAGTGTTTTGTGGCGGGTTTGCTTTCGGGCTTTTGCATGATTCTACTGTTTTGCCAAATCTCTTTCTTCACGGTAGTGTTGTGCGCTGGTTTTCGGGGGCGTGACTGTTGAGTGTTTGGCTGGCTTGTTTGTTAGGGAAACGAGTCGGTTTTGTTAAAGGGCTTGGGTTTGGTGCTACTAGGGGCATCAGTCTCCAAGTCCTTTTTCGTATGTGTAAAGAGATTGTGCATGATGTACAGTAAGCATAGTAACTTATTAAATACGATTTGAAAACGAAAGTTTTGCGGGCGATGCATTTATGCGTCGCCCGATTTTTTATTTACTGGCCTATAACCTCTTAAGTGAACAATTCTTCCTATTGATTATATAAATTGTGTTGGCGTATAGTTATTGTATGAAGGTTGATAAATTGCGTATTCGTTATTTTGCTGTATTTGTTGTTTTTGGATTTATGATTTTAATTGCTTCGTTGGTATTGGTAATAGCTGCTATTTGTTTTCACTGGGATGATACTGCAGCGCAATGGGTTTCTGCGATTGGTGAATGGGTTAGTGGTATTTTTGCAGGGGGTGCGTTAATATTTGCTGGACTACAAGTTGCAAGCGATATTGAAAAACAAGAGATATATGAGAAGAAACGTAGGGATAGGTTATTAAAAGTTGCACAGAGCTGTGCGTTTAGATTAAATCCTGGAAAAACTATTGCAGGGCATGGTGGGACGCTTAGATATAAGACTATTGAAGTTGTATTTACTAATAAGATTAATTTTACAGTTAGTAATATTTGTGTGGAATATAAAGAATCGATATTAGCGGAAGCTAAACAAGTAAATCCAGGTGCTCGACAATGGGGTAGTCACATTATGGTGAAAGATTTAATTAGTAAAGATGATATGCAGTCGGAGTCGATTGATAAAGAAAAAATTTCGTGTCTTATAAAGAAAATGAAGAAAAAGGTTAAATATTATTTTGAAATAGAAGATATACAATTTGTGAGAATTAATAACAAAGTTTCCATTAATGAATAAGTCAATTATGACAAAGTTAATTGCGTTGTCATTGTAGTACGCAGATATTGCACTTACTAAAAGCGGGTTTGAAATGCTTAATTTAAAAGATAAATTATATTCCTTTTTTAACAGTCTTAGGAATTGCACATTAGTGGCACGCGCGCTTTTAATTATATTATTTGCGTTTTTACTGTGTATTACAATAGCTGCAGTTGTTAGTGATAATATTCAAGACTCAAAGCAAACATATTCTATTATTAATATTTGTGTAGTGTACTTAATATTACTTTTATTGTTTCTTATTTATTTAAAATTTAAGAACAATAAAGTTCTATTTTTAATACCTTCTATCCAGGTTTATCTATATTTTTGTATTTCTGCATATATTTATTATGATACAACTAAGGGTTTGCCAGAATGTTATAAATCGCTAGCAATGTTCATTCTATGGTTTATACCATTATGTCTTTTAATATATAGAAGCGTTAGAATTTTTTTGGAAAAGCAAAAATCATTGATTTTTGGCCTATCAATATTTATTACACTTTTGGGATTTATAAATGAGTCTAATTGGCCTGTAGTTACTTTAATAACAGCATGCATTGTATTTTTGCTTAAATTGGAAAATTTACAGATTCTATGTAAAGGGATATTTGATATAAAAATAGAAGATTCAGATAGTAATAAATATAAATTGATTGTCATTAATATTATGGCAGTAGTTTTTGAAGCAATGTTGTATTTATCTTTGAAACTTTCTGAGTATTTATCAGAATTATTAAATTGGATTTATGATTGCTCCAATGTTAGTGGTGGTACAAAATTGCCAAATAATGAAATTATTACAGAACATATGTGGTTAGGATTTTACAGGTTTATTATTTTATCTGTTATTTTCATTATTGTATGTAATCTTTTTCAAAGTAAGCAGAATACCATCTCATCATGCATAAAGAATATATTTGACTGCGAAGATAACACACAGGTGAATAAGAATTCATGATTATTATCCCAATTTTCATTCATTCATTGATTAATTAATAAGTTCTTCTACTTTTTCAATGAATTTTTCTATGTTATATAAGTAATTAGGGTAAGTATCGTTTAGCTGTTCTTCGTTTTGTGCATAAATAAGTACGCTGTTCAAGTCAGTTATATCTGATGTTTGAGCACTTGACTTATTAACTGTTAAGTTTTTATTTACACTACTGTTATCGATTTCTGCATCCTGAATTTTGTTATCTTCACCGTTTATGCTGCTATTTTCTTTGCTGTTATAATTCGTTATGGCTTTTTCTACACAATCCATAGTGTATGAATGTATGGTTAATTCTTGCGTTTCTCGCGATAACTCCAATAGGTAAAGCCCTTCGCCGCCTTGTGTACTATTTTTTTGCATATTAATAGTTACACTATTGCGCGCAGCTTTAAGATCTTCAATAATTTCTTTAAAATCATTGTTTGTCCGCACTGAATTTGCGAGTTTTTTCTTAGACTCACTGCAAGAATCATCATCATTTTCACAGCAATCAAATAACTTAGAGATTACTTTGAAGAATTGTAAGCAAGATTGTATTCGAGTATTACCTTCACTTATCAAAGTAGGATCTTTGTATTCTACATTATCTATCTCACTCATAGCTTCTACTGCTGTTGACCAATAGTGTTGAAGCTTGGTTCGTATTTGTAGTTCAATCCTATATTGTCTATCTATTTTTTTCTTGGTTTAATGTTTGTTTTACGATTACGTGCAGTGACCTGTATCCGGATTCTTCTGGATTTTTTATATAGTCTTTCGTTTTCTTAATATCGATTTCCCCAGCTTCTTTAAGATTAAGAATTTCATCATAAACTTTGTAAACTTCACTCACAGAATTTACAATCGCCCTACACCCTGCAATGTCATCTATTGCACCAAGCTCAAAATTTCCATTGCTGCGGTATAACTTTTTAAGTATTGATTCTTTGCGTTTAAGACGATACGTAGCCATTGCGTCTGGGTACTTATTTATGATTCCAACAAGTTTTTTGAAAAAGATTTGTGCTGGTTCTTCATGCTGATGGCGCCATGTGTTGAGGATGGATATCTGCTTGCCATACTCTTCTGAGTTTTGCTGATCTCTCAATTCCTTAAGTATTTCGCCAGCTGCGTTAGCTTGCTTTCGGCTAATTATCGTCATACGAATATAATATATAACTTGTATGTTTTATAAAAGGGAGGTGCGTATGACAACAATCTTTAACGTGGCATCGTACATCCTTGATATTACTGGAACTATTACCACTATGAAGCTGCAGAAGCTAGCTTACTATTCGCAAGCGTATTCTTTGGCTGCTACTGGGCATCCGTTATTTAACGAGGATTTTCAGGCATGGAGGAATGGTCCTGTTTGCCCGGAATTATTTGCATTGCATCGTGGGAAGTTTTTGATTCGTAAAGGTGAGCTTGTAATTCCCAATACTGAGAAGCTTCAGGATAATTCTTTAACAGATGTCCAAAAGATTCTTGTGGAAAAGGTATGCGAAAAGTTTGCTGGATATTCTGGTAGTGATTTGAGTGCTATGACACATAGTGAAGATCCATGGAAGAATGCTTATGATGCTACTAATAGTTCGGCAATATGCGTTCAAAAAATTACTAAAGATTCTTTGAAAGATTACTATTCAACTCATAATTTTTTGCGGTAAGCGCTGCGTAGTAGGAGATGTGCAGTAAGAGCTGCATTTTCGATATGTAACACACTTCTACTTATGCGTTGTCTAAGCGACCAAAACAGCACGTGCGTGAGTAGTTTAGGTCGCCTACGCAAGAAAATCCGGTCTAAACATCACGCGCGCGAGTAGTTTAGGCCGCGCGTCTTTATTGTCGTGCACTTCGTCTTAGTGCGAATCACGAATTCTGCCAATTGTTATAGCTGTTTGCAGTACATAAGCGGCGCGCGGATCCGTAGCATCCCATCCTGTAGTTTGCGCAACTTTACGTAAACGGTAACGAACAGTATTTGGATGCACATTAAGTTCGTGTGCTGTTTGGTCAAGAGCTCCACCAAAGCGTAAGAACATGTCAATAGTTTCCAGAGTCGGATCGTCATGATTGTAAGGAGCCAAACTTTGATACACCTTGTTGTAAAGAGTATCAAAAGCTGTGGCATCGCCAATAAGCGCTCGTTCTGGAAGCAAATCATCTGTGTGAATGATTTGCGGCAAATGCTTTACTGCTGGAGCAACAGCAATCGCGGCAAGAGTAGCAGTAAGAGCGGAAGAAATCTGCTCAACGCCTTCAACCATGCTGCTAACACAAATCGTCTTATGAGAATTCTCAAAAACTTTGCACAGCTTCTCTAAAGCCTGATCGCTAGGATTTTCGCGCACAGCAAGCAGAATAATATGAGAAGGCGCTGCAAAAGTAGAAGAATTTTTCGTAGATGCTGATATCAGTGCTTGCGTTTTTTGCCAAGCTCCCGTAATGCGCTGCAAAGCACTACTTTGTGTGCGCTCAACTATTGCATCATACGCATTGCAACTACCAAGCTGTGGCCAAATATTTCGACGCAAAGTGTCAGTGTTATCAGGTGGAATATCTGGTGCTGGCTTGCGATTTGGTCCGTCATCTGGCTTAATTGCAGTGCCGAAAGTTCCTGCAATAACAATAACTTTTGGCGAATCTGACCATTGAAGTAAATGCATGAAAGCGTCAATACGAGCGTCTGCAATACCATTCATTAAACACGTGGCAATAATCGAGTGTAATTGCAAGCGCATCGCCGCGTCAAAAACTTGGCCATCACGATTGTCGAAAATTCTAAGCGGTTCCGAGCTAGTTGATTTTTGCGCGCTGGGCAATGGAGTAAAACTCGGTGAATTATTACCTTTAGTATTTTCAGAAGATTGACTTGAATGACTCGAACGACTTTGATTTGATGAAAGACGATGCCACAAGTGGTGTTTGTGCTTTTCTTCGTTTTCTTGCTCTGCTTTAGATTGCTTTGCTGTAGAAGAGCTTTCTTGATCATTTGATACAGCGTTTACTTGCGTTTTGTTTAACTGTTGATTTTCAAGAGAATTGGCAATATTAGAATCCTCCGCGTGCTTTTCTGCTGCCTGTACGCTTGCTAGTATCGAAAGAAAATCGTTACTAAGTAAGCTGTTTCCTGCAAGTTTATCTTCATAATTTTCTTCGGACATAACAGAAGAAGCAGCGCTGCTATCTTGCGCAAACTGAGGTGTATTCTTCTCGTCCATCTTATGCCTTTGATCCTAACATTCTCTACTATTATAGCGCGATTGAGTAAAAGTATCTCGCCAAAAAGTAAGTGCTACAAAGCAGAAAACAAAAGCTAACGGTAGCATGTGTCGCTCAAAATTATTAGCTGGAGCAAGAATCATAACTCCAACCAGCAAGGCAAGTGGAATGTGCCATAACAATGTGCGCCAACGGCGAAGAATAATTTCTGCAACACCAATAAGTAGTGTAAAAATAACGAAAGTATTTCCGTGAATTGGCCAACTTAAAACAGGAATATCACTAAACGTGCTAATATCTTCTGCAAATTTAGTTCGCCACTTAGGATTCCAATATTTAATCCAATCAGATTTGTGTATGCTGTCAGTGTCTATGTAATATTCTGGCCCAACATACGGGCGGTCAAAAATATCAAAGTATCCGTAAGTCTTCGCAAGAAAAGCGTCAGTTGCAACGAGTGGACTATGCGTAATCATTTGCCACCAAGCGAAATCTAATTTACGAATATTATCTTTAGTAACGTATCGCCAACGATAACTCACTTTTTTAGACTGCAATCCGGAAGATTTCACAGGGTCTGCGTCATAAGGTTTGTATGCTTCTGCAGTTTGATCCAGATTAAAAATTGGTGCAATAATGCGCTTTGCACTACGCGGTATGCTATGCGGATCGAGCTTAGCTATACGTGCAATTTGTTGTAACTGAATGCCGCGACTCTCAATAGGATCGCCGCTAATAATAGCACCGCTCGAAATAAGCATAATTAACGAGCCGTGAATCACAACGATTGGAAGCAAAATTCCGCAAACCCACAAACGCCAGCGTTTGCGCTCAAAAATAATCAAAAGCACGAATTGAACAACCAGAATATACCAAGCGTATTTTGCAGCAATAAGCATTACGCACACTGAAACAATTAATTCCAAAACAGTGTGAAGTCTAGGCTTTTGCGCATTTGGCTTTGTGCTAGGTGTATTTTTAGTGTCCTTCGCATGATAGCAATTAGTTAACTCGTAATTTATACCAAACCACCAAACAAAAGCGAACGCAAAAAGCGGAGATTTTGTAAGCGCAATAGTTGAGCACAACACAAGCGGATTAAGTAAAAACATAAGCAGAATAACGAATCTTGCAAAAGTTGTTGTGCTGCAATTTGTTGAGCTAGATTCTGCATCAAGCCAA
Organism: Gardnerella swidsinskii; assembly: GCF_023277705.1. Lineage (NCBI taxonomy): Bacteria > Bacillati > Actinomycetota > Actinomycetes > Bifidobacteriales > Bifidobacteriaceae > Gardnerella > Gardnerella swidsinskii. The sequence continues at coordinate 642,924 of NZ_CP083176.1, read as the reverse complement.
GGTTTGTTTAAGAAGCGGTGTGCTGTTGCAGAAACGCACCATGCTGCAAATACAAATTGTGCAAAGGCAAGAACTACAATTCCAGCGTCGTTTGAGTCGGTAAAGTATCTGGAGACTGCTGTTGTTGCGCCATAAATAACAGTTAGAACAATGTTGTGCTGATTTGTTAAATAAGTTGGATAAGTTGGCCACAAGTAGTGCGCAGTTGGGTAAATATCCATTGGGACAAAGCTAAAGAAGCCGATATAAGGCTGATCTAAGCCTGTAATTTTATTCCAAGTCCAACTGTACTCGCGAATTTGCGAGCATATATCTGCACCGTATGCGGCAAGTAACGTAGCTGGAACCCAAATCCAGCCCACGAAAAAAGTAAGAAGTAGGTTTCTTCTGTTGCGAGTGGAGTGGTTAATGAACCATTTAGCGCAATTAAAAAATAGTTTTGCAAATTTTAAAAGAAAATGCGAAATATTGCGGAAAATAGTGTGTTTAGTAGTAAATTTTTGTAATTTTGACTGTTTTTTATTTTCGCTATTTTTTCTTAACGCAATTGACTTTATTAATTTCGTAAAACGTTGATATTTAGGCAAAAACTTTTTATTTTTACCGTAGTAAATAAGCGCAGTCAGTATTAATGCGTATATTATGAAGGCAGCAACGAAAATAAAAGCATTAACCAACGAAAAATCAGCGATTGATCCTAAATGAACTTTAATATCTTGACTGCGGAAAATTGGTCCCAAGCTAGTGCAAAAAGCAAGTACAAAGCATAGCAAAGCAGCAAGAGTGTAATCTAAAAAACGTGCTACAACAGCACGCAATTTGCGCGGCTTCTTGTACTGCGTTTTGCGACGTATGCGCTCCATGTGTTAACACCTGCTTAATTGATGCCTAGCTATTTTGTTTGCTATTGCGCGCAAAACATGCAATGACGCGCGCAAAAATATAATCTGATGTAAATTATACATATGACTATTTTTTCTTCGCAAAGTGTGGCATTGATGCCGCAGACATCAGAAGTAGCAGATTTGGTAAAATATTTCGCAATTACAGATTCTACGCAAAATATTGCGCGAGAAATGATACAAAAAGGCGAAATAATCGCGCGAGATGACGGAAAGCCAACAATAGTTGCGATTGTGGCATACGAGCAAACAGCAGGAAGAGGACGATTAGGGCGTGCGTGGGTAAGTCGGCCGGGAGAAAGCTTTTTAGTTTCATTCGTAACGTTGCTGCCGAAGTCAATTGTTATGGACGCAAGTCACAATGGCTGGCTGCCTATTATTGCAGGGCTTGCAGCTCGTGACGCACTTCTAGAAACGTTTAAAGAGTGCGGAAGTTCGCCGATACACGGTGATGCTTGCGCGATAAAACTTAAATGGCCTAACGACGTGTTTTTGCACGATTGTAAAGAAGGCGGAATCTTAACAGAAATTGTAGCCGATCCAAGCAAAGACAATGTTGTTGGAGTAATTTTTGGAATCGGATTGAATTTGTGCGTGCCGCAAGAAGTGCTGCCAATTAAGATGGCAACTTCGTTGCAAATGCATATGACTGATTTGCCGGAATCTAAAGAATTGCGTGATACGATTGCTGCAAAAATAGTTACTGGATTGAGGACGAGATTGTGCGATTTTATGCGTGATTATCCAAGTAACGCTGCCGATTTGCTTAAAGAGGTAAATGGTGTGTGTTGGACGCTTGGGCGCAAAGTGAACGTGCATCCGGTTGATGGAAGCGTTGTGACAGGAACTGCTGTGCGGCTTGGAGAAGATGCGTCGCTTACAATTCGTGAGGCATCTGGCGAGGAAATTGTGGTAAAAAGTGGCGATGTGCACGCGGTTGCGTATGAAGCGCGACGACATGCTTGAGCGCAGCACAGCGCGCGAAAGCAACTCGGAGCGCCGAGCTTGCTTAGAGTTGAAAGCACGGTGTGCTTTCAACGCAAGCGAGGTCTGCCTTCGTCTCGATTGACGAAGGCAGGGCAGATTCGCGTGGTAGTTCATTAGTAATTCGGCTGTGATTGGCGTGCGCTGACGACATGCTTGAGCTCAGCAGCGAGCGCTTAAAGCGCAAGCGTCAGCTGTTTGCTAGTTATCTCAGTCAAAGAGCAAGTGCGCGGCAATCTTATACAAAACGGCATTCCTTTTACAGTCGTGTAAAGGAAATGCCGTTTTTCTGCAATATAACGTTTCTGCTACGCACGCTTTTTGTTAAGTGCGTTGTACAAGCCGGAGCAAGCCGCGCTCGCAACAAAAGCCTTAATCAAATCGCCAATCATGAAGATAATCAAGGTTGCGGCGGCAGTTGAAAGTGGCATGCCAGTTAGGTAGCTTTGGCCGAAAATGCCGAATGCGTAAATCACGATCGTGCCGATTATAGAAGCTACAGAGTAAGTGCAGAAGCGTGCGAAAGTCTTCTTGAAGGAGTTTTCTGGCATCATTGCGTCAAGAGCTACGTCAAATACGCGCTTCAAAGCTGCAGTTGCGGCAACGCCAAATATGAAACCGGCTAAGAATCCTGCAGTAGGGCCAACAAAAACAGCCCAGCCGCCCTTAAAGCCAGCAAACACAGGCAAACCTGCCGCACCAACAGCAAGATACATAACTACAGAAGCTACGCCTTCTCGCCAGCTCAACGTTAAACCAATAATGCACAAAACAAGAGTTTGCAACGTAATAGGCACAGGAGTAATAGGAAGATAAATTGCGCCTGCCATGGTAGAAAGAGCCAAAAGCACAGTGAGAAGCGCTGGCTTTGCAAGCCATGCTGCAGCTACTTTCAACTTATTTGCAACGTTTGAATTTGCTGATGCTGTTGCTGCATTATTTTGATCTATGTTGGTCATGAAAACCTTCTTTTGGTTATTTCCGGTTTGCCGTTTGCAGCTAATAGGTTGTCAATTAAACGGTTTTGCCGGTTGTTTTCCGTTTCGCTAATCACATTACGTGTTATAAAAATCATGTGCATTGGAGAAGTGTACAAAATTTTGCTCTAGCTTTTGTGTATGTCGACTCATCCGTAAACGCAACTTTTCTAATATCTTGTAACGTATGGTTACGAATATCAAAAAAATCCTCATCGCAAACCGCGGTGAAATTGCCTTGCGAGTTATTCGCACGGCTCACGAAATGGGCATTTCTACCGTTGCTATTTACGCACCGACTGATCGCAACGCGCAGTTTGTAGAAATGGCAGACGAAGCGTACGCACTTTCCGGAGACACATATCGCGATACTTATTTAAACGAAGATGCGATTCTTGACATTATTAAAAGAAGCGGCACGGATGCTGTGCACCCTGGCTATGGTTTCCTTTCGGAAGTTGCGTCTTTTGCTAAGAAGGTCAACGATGCTGGGGTTATTTGGATTGGTCCGCGCCCGGAAGCGCTTATTGATTTGGGAGATAAGATTACGGCTCGCCGCGTGGCTGTTCGCGCGAAAGTGCCGCCAGTTCCAGGAATTTCGGAGCCTGTGAAAGATATTCGAGAACTTTTAACTTTTGCGCAAACTCACGGCTATCCAGTGATGATGAAGCGCACGGATGGCGGCGGCGGACGCGGCATTACAGTCGTTCGTAACGACGACGAGTTGCGCGGCTTTTACATGAATCACGACGCTTTGCAGGGCGGCGACTTAGACGAATATTTTATTGAGCGTTTTATTGACAAGGCTCGCCACGTTGAAACACAGTGCGGCCGCGACGCTCACGGAAATTTCACCGTATATTCCACGCGCGATTGCTCGGTGCAGCGCCGAAACCAAAAGCTGGTTGAGGAAGCTCCTGCACCGTTCTTGACTGACGATGAAAAAGATCAGCTTTACCGATATTCTCGTAACCTATTTGAAGCTGTTGACTACGTTGGTCTTGGCACGTGCGAATATATGGTGACTTCTCAGCATAAAGTCTACTTCTTGGAAGTTAATCCGCGATTGCAAGTTGAGCACACGGTTAGTGAGGAAGTTAGTGGACTTGATTTAGTGCGAGAACAGCTCAATATTGCTGACGGCGGCGAGTTGATTAAGGATCCAGAGCCTCGCGGACACAGCTTCGAGCTTCGCATTACTTCGGAAGATCCTGCTACGAATTTGACTCCAAGTTCCGGCACTTTGACGAAAATAAAGTGGCCTTCCGGTCCTGGTATTCGCGTCGATTTTGGCGTTGAAGTTGGCGATAATATTTCGCCAAAATTCGATTCGATGATGGGCAAGCTTATTATTACTGCGCAAAGTCGCGAAACTGCTGTTGCTCGCGTGCGTCGCGCTTTGAAGGAACTTTGTATTGAGGGCGTGCCAACTCCTGCGAAACTTTTTGAGCAGATTTTTAACGACCCTGAGTTTACTGCGGAAAATCACAGTTTTGATGTGTCTACTAAGTGGATGGAACGCAAGTATTTGAACCGCGTTCCTGCAGCTTCTTTGGGCGGTCAGCCGGCTTCGCTTGTTTCTGGAAAGTCTGCGGATGAATCCGAAAATAAGCAGCCTGCAATGGAATCCTTCATTATTGAGGTTGATAATAAGCGCGTAAAGCTTACGATTCCGCAAGATATTGTTGACAATTTGACCGGCTCTGCGCGAGTTCGTAGCGTTTCTAGAGCTTCGCAGCCTTTGCGTGGACGTTCGCTTCGCGGAAGTACTCACAAATCTGAAGAACAAAAGCAGATTCCTGGCGTAATCGCAGCACCTATGCAAGCTGTTATTACGCGCGTGAATGTGGCTGAAGGTCAGCAGGTTGCCAAGGGTGATTTGCTTGTGGTGCTTGAGTCTATGAAAATGGAAAATTACGTTTACGCTCCTGCAGCTGGTACTGTTACTGGAATTTTTGTGGGTCCTGGTGACGGCGTGGAATCGGGTGCAAAGCTTGTGACGATTGATCTTGCTGGAGATAAAAGCGCGGATAAGAGCGCAGATAAGTCTTCTGAATCTTCTGAAAAGTCTTCTGAAAAGCCGGAAGGAGAGCAGAAATGAGTACTTTAGCAAAAGAAAAGTCTGAAATCTCTGAAACTTCAGCGAAAACAGTTAATAACTCTTCTGTTAATAGCTCTGCTGACGATACAAACTTGCAGCCTCGTCGCGGGAAAGCTGCAGTTCAGCACGCAGCACAACTTGCTCGTGACGCAGAACAAAAAGCTTTAGAGCGTCAGCACGCAAAAGGTAAAAGCACTGCTCGCGAGCGTCTTGACTTGCTTTTTGACACCGGCTCATTCGTGGAAATCGGACGTTTTAACGGCGGTGACATAAATAACGACGTTGCCGGATGCGCTGTAATCACCGGCTTTGGCGAAGTTTATGGCAGAAAAGTTGCAGTTTACGCACAAGACTTTTCTGTGCGCGGTGGAACTTTAGGCAAAGCTGAGGGCGAGAAAATCTGCCATCTTTTAGATATGGCTGTTGAACTTCGCGTGCCAGTTGTTGCCGTAATTGATTCCGGCGGCGCTCGCATTCAAGAAGGCGTGAGCGCGCTTATGCAATACGGGCGTATCTTCAAAAAAACTTGCGAAGCGAGCGGCTTGATTCCGCAAATCTCAATTATTCTAGGTCCTTGCGCTGGTGGTGCAGTTTATTGCCCTGCATTGACAGATTTGATTATTATGACTCGCGAGCACTCAAATATGTTCGTAACTGGTCCGGATGTTGTTAAAGCTGCAACCGGCGAGGCTATTAGCATGGACGATTTGGGCGGCGGTCTTGTGCATAACGCAACTTCCGGTGTCGCTCACTATTTGGGAGAGGATGAAGCTGACGCAATCGACTACGCGCGCACAGTTTTGGCTTATTTGCCATCTAGCTGTGAGGTAGAGCCTCCAACTTTTGCCTACGCTGCAACGCGCGCGGATCGTGAAACTGCGCGCGAGTTGGTGAATATTGTGCCGGATAACGACCGTCAGCCTTACGATGTGCTTGACGTGATTCGCAGAATAGTTGACTACGGTGAGTTCGTGCAAGTGCAGGAATTGTATGCTGCTTCTGCAGTGGTTGGTTTTGCTTGCATTGAGGGTCATCCTGTTGGAATCGTAGCAAATCAGCCGAAGGTGAACGCTGGTATTTTGGATGTAAATTCTTCCGAAAAAGTCGCGCGATTTGTGCGATTGTGCGACGCGTTTAATTTGCCTGTGGTGACTCTAGTAGATACTCCTGGTTATAAGCCTGGTTCAGATCAAGAGCACGCAGGAATTATTCGCCGAGGTGCGAAAGTGATTTATGCGTACGCGAACGCGCAAGTTCCGCTGGTTACGGTGATTTTGCGCAAAGCTTTCGGTGGAGCTTATATCGTTATGGGTTCCAAGTCGATGGGTGCGGACGTAAATTACGCGTGGCCAACCAGCCAGATTGCGGTTTTGGGTGCGCAAGGTGCCGTAAATATTATTCATCGTAAAGATTTGCAAAAAGCTAAAGAGCGTGGGCAAGACGTTGCGGCTCTTAGAAAACAGCTGGTTGACGAGTATGAGGTGACTACTGTTAACGCAAATCTTTCGTTGGAAACTGGTCAGATTGACGCAATGATTGACCCGGAGCAGACTCGCGATATGATTGCTGGCTCATTGAAGCTTTTGCGAAGTAAAAAGCGAGTTTCCAGAACTGGAAAGCATCACGGGAATCAGCCAATGTAAGTGATTTATAAAAATTATAGGGGTTATCAAACTTATAACTAAAAACTATAGAACTTACAAAACTTATAAACCTTACAAAACTTACAGAATTTATAAAACTTATCCAAATCAACGAGAAGGAAACATCATGACAACATACTTTTTCGACCAACTCGCTAATAATCCGCACGCACTCGTGTTTGCAGGTCAGTCAACTCCGTGGGTTGAAGCTTTGCGCGAGCTTGGTTCAGACGAAGAATTAAACGCAGAACTTCACGAGTACGAAGTAGGCGCAAAAGCTTTGCTATCGCCAATTTATTCTGAGCTTTTAGCAAATGCAGGCGGCGACATAAACGTGTTTGACGCGCTAGAAAATAAGCATATTAACGCTGCAAACGCGCTTCTTAGTGTGCCTGGAATTACGCTTGCACAGTTCGGTGCAGTGCGCGACTTAACAAATCTTGGATACAACTTTGAAGTAAACAAGCCGTGCGCAGTTTTGGGTCATTCTCAAGGCGTAATCGCAGCAGAAATGGTAAAAGCTCGCATAAAAGCAAAGTCTTGGCAAAAAGCTCGCGCGCAAATCGAAGAATTACTTGCAATTGCCTACTTAATTGGAGCTGCAGGAGATCGTGAATCTCGAATGCTTGAAATTACTGGTGACGGCGAGCACACGCCAATGCTGTCACTTAAAGGAGTTACTAAAAAGCAGGCAGAAGCGTTAATTTCACGCGTAGAGCGCACGCGCGGTGAAGTGTCAATTGCTGTTAAAAACGCTTACAATCACGTGGTTATTGCAGGATACCCGGAAGATATGGAAGCTGTTGCAAACGAAGCGCAAAAAGAAACAAAGCGTTCGAAAAAATTGCGCGAAATGAAAGTTCGCGGTGGAGCTGTATTTGCGCCAGTTGCTGAATATTTGGATGTTACAGTGCCATTCCATTCGCCAATGCTTCAATCTGCAGTTGAGCAGGTAGTAGAGTGGGCTAGTGAGGCTGGTTTGAACACTACAGTTGCGCGCGAATTGGCTGATGCTGTGCTTGTAACTCCTGTTGATTGGGCTGCGCAAATTGGCGAAGTTTTGGAGCAGAACGACGCGCGCTCGCTTTGGATTTTAGACATGGGTCCTAGCGAGGTGCTCGGAAAGCTTACTGGAGTGCTTGTGCAAGGAACCGGCGCTGGAATCGTAGAGGCTGCTACATTGCGCTCTCGCGCTGAGCTTTCAACAGCTGACTCAGCTTCTGAACCAGAGCGTACAGGCTGCTGGGCTGATTTTGCGCCTCGAGTAATCAACACGCCTGCAGGACGCAAAGTGCTTACCAAATTTAGCAAGCTTACAGGCAAAGCTCCTGTGCTTCTTGCAGGAATGACACCAACGACAGTAGAGCCGGAAATCGTTGCTGCAGCAGCAAATGCGGGCTACTGGGCTGAGCTTGCTGGCGGTGGTCAAGTAACTGCAGAAGTTTTCGATCGTCATATGAAGTCGCTTGAAAATCAGCTTCGCGAAGGCGCAACTATTGAATTTAACGCCATGTTTATGGATCGCTACCTGTGGAATTTGCAATTTGGTTCGAAGCGAATCGTGCCAAAAAAGAGGCAGTCGGGAGCTCCTATTGATGGTGTAGTTATTTCTGCAGGCATTCCAGAACTTGACGAAGCCAAGGAATTAGTAGCATCTTTGCAAGCTGATGGATTCCCTTACGTAACGTTTAAGCCTGGAACAGTTGACCAAATTCGTCAAGTTGTGCGAATTGCTAAGGCTGTTGCTCCAGCCACGATTATTGTACAGGTTGAGGGCGGTGCTGCAGGTGGTCACCATTCGTGGGAATCTCTTGACGATTTGCTTATGACAACTTACGCGCAAGTGCGCGAGTGCGAAAATTTGGTGCTTGTTGCAGGCGGTGGTATTGGCACTCCTGAGCGTGCTGCAGACTACATTTCTGGCGAATGGGCGAATGAATACGGTTTGCCAAATATGCCAGTTGATGCTGTAATGATTGGCACAGCTGCAATGACAGCTAAGGAAGCACATACAAGTCCTGAAGTAAAGCGTATGCTTGTGGAAACTCCGGGTATTGCGATGCCGAAATCTTCTAGCATTGAAGGTTTTGATGAGGATCCGTTCGCACCTTTGGGTGAGCGTTGGGTGCCTTCTGGCAAAGTGATTGGCGGTGTGACGAGTGGTTTAAGCCATTTGCACGCAGATATTTACGAGTTAGAAAACGCTTCTGCTCGCTGCGGTCGATTGCTCGTTCATATGATGAAACATCCTGAAGAGCTTGAAGTGCGTCGCGATGAAGTAATCGAAGCACTTAACTCTACTGCAAAACCATATTTTGGTGACGTAGAAAGCATGACTTACGCACAATTTGCTCAACGTTTCCTAGATTTGGCATACCCTTGGGTGGATCCGACTTACGTAGATCGCTACATGCATTTGTTGCAGCGTATTGAAGCGCGTTTAATTAATCAAGATTCAGGCGAATTTACTTCTATTCTGCCTTCTATCGAAGAAGTTTCTAAGCACCCTCAAGCTGCTTTATATACGCTGATTGACGCGTTGCCTCAAGCTCGCGAGATGAACGTTGTGCCAATGGATGCCGCTTGGTTCCCAACTTTGGTGCGCGAATATCCTAAGCCAATGCCATTCGTGCCAGTTATTGACAACGATTTGTTGCGTTGGTGGGGTCAAGATCAGCTTTGGCAGTCGGAAGATTCGCGTTACTCAGCAGACGCTGTGCGCGTAATTCCAGGACCGATTTCCGTGGCTGGAATTACGACTATGGATGAGCCGATTGCCGATATTCTGGGACGTTTTGAAGCAGCTATGCTCAATCGTGCAGAATTTGGCTCGGAAACTGGAGTAGAAGCAGAAAATAAGGAAAATGCTGCAAGCAAGTCTTCAAAATCTGCTTTTAGTCAGATTGCTGATGCTAAAAACGTTGAAGCTTACGTGCGCGCATGCCCGAATATTTCTTGGGTTGGTCATGTAACTGCAAACCCTGCTTACGGAACGTCTTTAGGAGACGAAAATTACGTAATTACAGTAACTTCTAGTAATAATGACGTAATTTCGCTTGATTTAGATATTAAGCTAGATACATTCTGGGATAATCAAGAAAATCAGGAAGCAAAACACTCTACAAAAAACGCTGCAAACTCGCCAAAACGCAAGCACGCGGTACGAGATATTGTAATTCCGCTAACTGTTGATGCAAGTCAAGCTGGAAGCATACCAGTAGTTGACCGCGAACGTTTGCCAAAGCACGTGTACGAAATGCTTGCAGCAACCGCAGGTATTGGAAATACTGCGATTACTGGCGATGTGCTTGATGCTATGCCTAAGGTTGAAACAGTAAAAGAAGATGGCAGTTTGGCAAAATTGCCGGAAGATTTGCTTGCAGAAGGTTATAGAGATTTCCCGTTTGGATTGGTTCATTCTTCCTATACTTTCTCAAGAAATCTTGGAATTGACCACGAGTCTGCTACTGCTGGAAGACTTCCAGATGGATTGCTTGCTTCTCGCATTGTGCCAGACGCGTTAGTAGGTCCTGCTTGGCCAACTATTTACTCAGCTTTGGGTTCCGTAATGGTTGATGGCTACCCGATTATTGAGGGTCTGCTTAACGCTGTTCACCTAGATCATTTAGTAGAGCTTGACGTCGATGCTGAAGCCTTTAAAAAGTATGTCGACAAGCGAATTAATTTACTAGGCTGGGCTGAGCCGTATGCAGAATCCGCTTCTGGACGCGTGGTAACTATTCACGTAGTGCATACTGCAGCTGACGGCACGCGACTTGCTCACGAAACTGAGCGTTTTGCTATTCGTGGACGAAGCTTCAGCAATGCGCTTCCTGCTCCAGCTGCGCAATATGGCGAAGCTGCAGGATTGCACGGATACGAAATTGAAGACACGCCTCGCAGAGCTTTGCGCAGAGTAGTAGTTCGCGCTCCTCACGATATGACCGCTTTTGCGCGTACTTCTGGAGATTTCAACCCAATTCACACTTCTAAGCGAGGTGCTGCAATTTCCGGTCTTTCTGCTCCTTTGGTACACGGTATGTGGCTTTCTGCAACAGCTCAACATGTGGCTCAAGCAGTTGATGAAAAAGGTGCTCGCTACGAGCTCATTGGCTGGTCATACAACATGTACGGCATGGTTCAACTTGATGACGAAGTAGAAATCACAGTTGAGCGCGTTGGAAAAGTTCGTCGCGGCGGACTTGCTTTGGAAGTTACGTGCAGAGTTGATGGGCAAATCGTGTCTAAAGCAAGCGCGCTTACTCGCGCTCCACGTGCAGCATTCGTATACCCAGGTCAGGGTATCCAAAAACAAGGAATGTCGCTGGATGAGCGCGCAAAGTCGCCTGCTGTGCGCGATACTTGGGAGCGAGCAGACAAGCTTACTCGCGAAAAGCTTGGATTCTCAATCCTCGCAGTCGTGCGCGATAATCCAAAGGAGCTTACTGCTCACGGCGTAACTTATCACCATCCTGAAGGATTGCTTAATTTAACACAATTTACGCAAGTTGCGCTCGCAACAGTTGCCTTTGCGCAAACCGCGCGTTTGCGTGAAGCAGGATGCGATATTTGGCCTGCTTACTTTGCAGGACACTCGCTTGGAGAATACAATGCTTTGAGCTCCTTCGCGCAAATTATTCCACTCGAAACTGTGCTTGAATTGGTGTTCCACCGCGGATCTACAATGCATCACTTGATTGAACGCGATGCGCAAGGTCGCTCGAACTACCGCATGGGTGCGCTTCGACCAAACCAGTTTGGAGTGTCAGACGAAGGTGTGAACGCTTACGTTAATGGCATTTCCAAGGCTACTGGCGAATTCTTGCAAATTGTAAACTACAACTTGGCAGGTCAGCAGTACGCAATTGCTGGAACTATTAAAGGCTTGAAGGCATTGGCTGCAGACGCTTCTAAGCGCGCTAAGGAGTATGGTGGTAAGCCTCCATTCATGTTTGTTCCAGGAATTGACGTGCCGTTCCACTCTCGAATTCTTCGAAAGGGTGTGCCGGAATTCCGCGACAAGCTCGATTCGCTGCTGCCGAAGCATATTGATTACTCTGTGCTTGTAGACCGTTACATTCCAAACCTCGTGGCTTGCCCGTTTGAGCTTACGCGAGAATTTGCACAAAAGATTTTGGATGTTGTGCCATCTGAGCGCATTGAAGCAGCTTTGGAAGATGAAACTACGTGGAAATCTTATGCAGAGGATGAGCAGAAGCTCGGTAGATTGCTTCTTACGGAGCTTCTTTCATGGCAGTTCGCTTCTCCAGTTCGTTGGATTGAAACGCAGGCTCTTATGTTTGCCGATCGCGCTCGCGGCGGTCTTGGCGTTGAAGAGTACGTTGAAGTTGGTTTAGGAAACGCGCCAACTTTGGCAAATCTTGGCGCTAAAACTCTTGCTTTGCCGGAGTTTAGTGGCGAAAAAGTGACTGTTTACAACGTTGGTCGTGACGAAGGTCGCGTTTATATGACTGACACGGATTCGCTTGTGCCTGAAGTGTTTACTGAGGAAGATAGTCAAGAAGTAAGTAGCACTGCTGATGCAGCTGCTGCTCCTGCAGCTCCTGCCGCAAATGTTGTCTCTGCTGCTCCTGCGGCTGCTCCTTCTGCTCAAGTTGCTAACGCAGCAGCAAGCGGACCTGTAGCAGACTTGCCGTTCAAAGCATCCGACGCAATCTCAATGCTGATTGCGTATAGTGCAAAAATCCGTCTTGACCAAATCGGCGACACTGACACAACTGATACGCTTACAAACGGCGTATCTTCGCGCAGAAATCAGCTTCTTATGGATATTAGTTCCGAGCTTGGCGTGGCTAGCGTGGACGGTGCTGCAGAAGCTCCAATGAGTGCGCTTAAAAAGTTAGTTGATTCGGTTGCTCCACGCTACAAGGCTTTTGGTGCAGTGCTTTCCGATATTGTGCGCGAACGTTTGCGTGCACTTTTCGGTGCAGCCGGTGTGAAACCAGCGCAAATTGACAAGCGTATTTCGGAAGTCTGGCAGCTTGGCGAAGGCTGGCGTGCGCACGTGCTTGCGGCTTTGGTTTTGCAAACGCGTGAAGGTGCTAGCGTGCGCGGTGAAAATCTTGCGCAACTTTCAACTGATCCTGCAAAGAATACTGCTGCAGCTGACGCTTTAATCGACGCAGCAATTCAGCAAGTTGCACAAGCTCACGGCGTTAGCGTTTCTCAGCCTGGTGCTGCTGGCGCAGCCGGTGGTGCTGTTGTTGATTCTGCAGCTCTTGACGCTTTTGCGCAGCAAGTTGTTGGCGCAGACGGCGTACTTGCTGCAACTGCTAAGTTTGTGCTAGCAAAGCTTGGTGTTGAAGCTCCTAAAGCAGAAACTGAAAGTGACGAAAATGCTGCTGTTGTAGCTGCTGTTGAAGCAGAATTAGGTGCGGATTGGCCAAAGCAAGTGGCTCCTCGATTTGATGAGCGAAAAGCGATTCTTTTCGACGACCGCTGGGCTTCGGCTCGCGAAGACGTTGCTCGCTTGTACTACAAGTATGCCGGAAAGAATGTTGATATTCAGGTAAATGAAGTTTCTGAAATCTTAAATGATTTTGGTAGTTTCCTCGGTGCCGGGGAAGCAGTAGCTTCGGAAGCTGAGTGGTTTGCAAGTCTTTCTAAATCTCGCGAATTAAACAATCTTGCAACAATATTTAATGGTATTGCTCGCGATTCTCGCACTAAACTTGCACAAAACAACGCCGATACTGCTCAAGCAACTCGTTTTGCAGGAGAAGTTGCAGTAGTTACAGGCGTTGCTCCTAACTCGATTGCTGCTCGCGTAGTAACGGGTTTGCTTAAGGGTGGAGCTACGGTTATTGCAACTTCGCACAGTTTCAAGCCGAGCGTTAAGTCTTGGGCGAAGAAAGCGTATCGCGAAAACGCTCAAATGGGCGCAAAGTTGTGGCTTGTGCCAGCAAACTTGTCTAGTTATCGCGATGTCGATGCGCTTGTAAAGTGGGTTGGCACGGTTTCAAAGAAAGTAAGTGGCGCAACTACTACTATTTTGAAGCCTGCTTATGAGCCGAGCATGTTCTTCCCGTTTGCAGCTCCTCCAGTTCACGGTACTTTGTCTGATTCTGGTTCGCTTTTTGAATCGCAATCGCGCTTAATGCTGTGGGGAGTGGAGCGTGCAATCGCTGGATTTGCGCAGATTGGAGCAGATACAGATGTACAACATCGTATGCACGTTGTGTTACCTGGCTCTCCAAACCGCGGTATGTTCGGCGGCGACGGTGCTTACGGCGAAGTCAAGAGTGCTTTCGACGCGATTGTGAACCGTGCGCATGCGGAAAGCGTGTGGTCGGATCGCGTGACTTTCGCGCATCCTAAGATTGGATGGGTGCGTGGAACCGGCTTAATGGGCGGAAATGATCCGCTTGTGGCTGTAGTTGAGCGTCACGGATTAACTACCTACTCTACGCAAGAAATGGCAGATCGTTTGCTCGATTTGTGCACGAAGGAAGCGCGAGAGCAGGCAGCAATTGCGCCTTTGGATGTTGATTTTACGGGCGGATTAGGCAAGGAGCCTCTTGATTTGAACGCGCTTCGTGCAGAAGCGTTGGAAGATCAGAAGCGTGCTGAAGTTGCGGAAGAAGCGGTGGAAGCTGTAGAAGAAGCTGCAGAATCTTCTGCTAAATCAACCAACAAAGCACTTCCAACTCCTTACGTGCCAACTCAGCCGCGAGTCAACTTGGCTGATTGGAAGAACGTAACAGCGCGTCCAGAAGACGAAATTGTGATCGTCTCCGTTGGCGAGCTTGGACCATGGGGTTCCGGACGTACTCGTTTCGAAGCAGAACTTGGAATTCGCGAAGACGGTTCCGTGGAGCTTTCTGCAGGAGCAGTACTGGAATTGGCTTGGAATATGGGCTTGCTTACTTGGCAGGATTCGCCAAAGCCAGGCTGGTATGATGCGGACGGCACGCTTGTTCCAGAAGAAGATATTGCAGAGAAATATCGCGATGAAGTAGTAGCACGTTCCGGTATTCGACCATTCGAAACCGGTATGGGCGGCGATTACAAGGATGGAGCAAACGAAGAAGAAGCAGAAATCTTCCTCGATCACGACGTGAGTTTCAGCGTTCCAACAGAAACAATTGCGCGCGAATACGTGGCACTTGACGAATCGCATACTGAGATTGCTCGCGATGCAGAATCTGGCGAATGGACTGTTACGCGCAAGGCAGGTTCTATGATTCGCGTGCCGCGTAGGGCTGCAATGACCAGAACCGTCGGTGGACAATTCCCTAAGGGCTTCGATCCGCTGAAGTGGGGTATTCCAGCTTCAATGGTTGGAAGTGTTGACACGATTGCGCTGTGGAATATTGTCACAACTGTAGACGCTTATATTTCTGCTGGTTTCACGCCTTCGGAGATTTTGCAATCTGTGCATCCGTCAATGGTTGCTTCCACGCAAGGAACCGGTTTCGGCGGCATGAGTTCAATGCGAAAACTGTATTTGGATCGCTTCCTTAACCACGAAATTCCTACGGACGTATTGCAAGAGGCGCTTCCAAACGTTGTTGCAGCTCACGTAATGCAAACCTATATCGGCGGCTACGGAAATATGGTTCAGCCGGTGTCGGCATGCGCAACTGCGGCGGTTTCGCTCGAAGAAGGCGTCGACAAGATTGCTCTCGGCAAAGCTGATTTCGTAGTAACTGGCGCAATTGACGATATCGGCGTGGAATCCGTAGTTGGCTTCGGCAATATGAACGCAACTGCCAATAGCGAAGAAATGTATGCGAAGGGCATCAATCCACGATTCTTCTCTCGCGCAAACGATCGCAGACGTGGAGGCTTCCTTGAAGCACAAGGCGGCGGTACGATTTTGGTTACGCGCGGCGATATTGCTTTGAAGCTTGGCTTGCCTGTTGCTGGTGTGGTTGGTTTCATTCACTCCTACGCTGATGGCATTCACACTTCTATTCCTGCTCCGGGCTTGGGTGCTTTGGCTGCGGGCATGGGTGGAGCTAAGTCTAAGCTCGTGCGTGATTTGGCAGCTCTCGGCGTTACTCCGGACGATATTGCTGTGGTTTCTAAGCATGATACGTCTACGAATGCAAACGATCCGAACGAATCTGAGCTGCACAATACTCTTGCGCACGCAATCGGACGCACGGACGGAAATCCGCTGTTCGTAATCAGCCAAAAGACGCTGACTGGACATGCAAAGGGCGGCGCGTGCATCTTCCAAATCAACGGTTTGACTCAACTGTTTAGAAGTGGCGTAATCCCTGGAAACGCATCACTTGACTGCGTGGATCCTAAGCTTGCGCGCGACGACCACATGGTTTGGTTGCGTGAGTCGATGCGCATTGGCGATGGTGCAGGTTCTTGTGCAGTGAAGGCTGCTCTCGCAACTTCGCTCGGCTTCGGTCATGTTAGCGGATTTGTGGCATTGGTTCATCCTGGTGCTTTTGAGGCTGCTGTAGCTGCTAGCGCAGGTGTTAATGTGCTTAAGAATTGGCGTACCAAGGCGAATGCGCGTTTGGCTGCGGGTCAGAGGCGATTTGAGGAAGGCATGATGGGTCGATCTGTACTGTTCGAGCCTGTTGAGAATCGTCACTTGCTGAAGGATGGCACGCGCCTTCCGGATGGCACTCGCTACGATGGTCACGAAGCAGAAAAGGCGATGTTACTTAATCCTGAAGCTCGCCTTAATGCGAACGGATACTACTGCTGAGTCGCTGCTTTAGCTGCTAATGTATCGATGCTTAATTGCGGATGTATTGACGCATTGAAATAAGTGCGAAACCAGAGCGGAAACATTTGCTGTGAATATTCCCGGCATTTGTTTTCGCTCTGGCTTTATTTGACCACATTTGCAGGAAAAATGTAAGGCGATTGGAGTTGCGTTAACAATCACGTAAGTAGCTCTGTAGTTCAGTATGCCATATTTAGTACGTGTAGCATTGCGTATGTCGCCTGATATTACTTAATGTCAAGTACGCTGTCATTATCGCAGTGGTGTGCTATCTCGCTACCAGTACCCAGATCATTTAATGGCATCTATGTATCGCACCTATACCTCTATGGCCTATAGCTCTACAGATTTACTACAGATATAACAATGCTCCGTGGTTGAAGGGTTGTCGTAAATTTCGCGAACCCTTTTATCACGGAGCATATGTATATTATTTATTCAATTTTAATATTTGTTGCAACACCAACGTTTAGTCGCGCTTCTTCCTGCGAATAATGACTGCGAGTGCAGCACCTATTGCGGCTGCGAGTGCAGCAACAGCACCTGCTGCAGCAATTGCAGAGCCTGTGTTGGTTAACTTTGATTGCGCAACCTGGCCGGAGGAGTGACGTGCAGGAGACTTAGGAGCTTGTAACTGAGTGTTATTGCTCTTATTCCTGTTGTTTTCACTGTTGCCAGTGTGTTCATCAGAATCATGAGAACCAGATTCATGTTCTGGGGTTGGAGCAGGGGTCGGTGCAGGTGTTGGTTCTGGTTTCTTGGTTGGGTTGTTTCCGACTTTACCGTTTGCCGTGTTGGATGGTTGACCATTCTTCTTGGCTTGCGCGGTAATCGTACTACCATCCTTGATTTGGGTTGCAGGGATGGTGACTTTACCAGTCTTAGGATCAACAGTCACGCCGGTTGGAGTGTTACCGTCAATAGTCCAGTTACCATTCTTATCTTTCTTCACGGTAATTGTTACAGGAGTCGTTGTATCGCCTTCTGGAGTATACGTGATTTCGAGAGTATCAGCGTCTGCTGGTGGGGTAACAGTTGCGGAACCTTGCTCAACACCATCTTGTGGCGTGAGTATAGTCGGCTCACCCGCAGGCGTTGGCGTTGGTTCTGGTGCAGGCTTCTCCTTTTCGCCAACTTTAGCAGTTACCACTTCTGACTTGCTCTTGCCAGTCTTATCGCTACTGTCTTCTGATTGCGCAGTAATAGTGCTACCGTGCTTAATCTTGTTTGCTGGAATCGTAACAACGCCAGTTTGCGGATTAACGGTTACGCCTTCTGGAGCGTCTCCGTCAATCTTCCACTCATGCTTGTCGCCTTCAGCAACAACAGTAATCGTTGCGGTTGTTTCACTGCCTTCTGGAGTGTAAGTAACTACAACCTTGTTCACGCGCGTATCCGTGAGATCAGGCGTCACGCTAGCACCACCCTCGGCTGGAGTGTCAATCTTTGGCTTAGTTATATTTCCGTTGACAGTAATATTTACGCTATCGCCTGTCTTTGCACCATCACCCTTACCGTTGGTTGGTGTGAGGGTGACGATGGCACCAGGCTTTTGCTTGTCGATAGTAATAGTGAAGTTGCCATCTTTATCTGCGGTACCAGTTCCGATTTGATTGCCATTGTTATCGGTAACAGTTACTGTTGCGCCCGGAAGAGTCTTTCCAGTGATGATTTGTTTAGTAGAATCATCTGGATTGTCTTTTAGCGTTTGCTCACTAATCTGTGGAGTCTTAAAGCCAGTTACAGCAGTAGCGGGATCAGATGGTTTGTCCGTCTTGTTCTTAGATACTGCAGTAATAGTGCTGCCGTCTTCCAAATTCTTTGTTGGAATAGTAACAACGCCAGTATCTGGATTAACGGTTACGCCTTCTGGAGCGTCTCCGTCAATCTTCCACTTACCATTGTTATCCTTCTTAGCAATAATTGTGCGAACTGGCTGTTCTGGACCATTGATTGAATTTGGCTTAGCATTGATTTCAATTTTCACAACCGTTGTGTCATCAGTTGGCGGAGTTACAGTTACGTTTCCGTCGTTCTTCTGGTTGTCGGTTGGTACCGTAATCGTTGGCTTTTGTGGCTTAGCTGTGACGATTACAGTAGTTGCGTCACCATCAACTCCACCCTTGCTTGGAACAAGCTTGAGTGTTGTGCCAGGGGTCTGATGAGGAACATCAACGGTAAAGCTGCCATCTTCATCTACAGTGACAGTTATTTCTTTATCGCCATCCTTCAATGCGGTGCCATTACTGTTTTGAACCTTGATAGTGGCTCCAGGAGTTCCCTTACCAGTAATAGTTGTCTTATCAGACTTATCTGGTGTGTTTTCTGCTTTGCTACCATTAATAAATGGCTTGTTTTGTGCCACAACGTTTACTGTTACTGGTACATTCACAGGTGCGATACCTGGAATATTTACAACAACAGTGCCAGTTTGCTCACCAGTGTTAGAGGTTGATGGTGTACCGTTTATGTCGGTTGACCACTTGAATGTGGTTCCGGTAGGTAACTCACCATTATTGGCAATCATGTCTTTTGGATCCGGCAAATTGCCATTTTGTGGCACGCTTACCTTCTTGCCAACTGGATTTGGCACAACGAGCACGTTGACTGGAATGTCAATATCTGGCTCGCCTGGCACCTTAACGGTCACAACGCCTGGTTGGTTGCCAGTCTTTGAGGTATCAGGCTTCTTCTTCCAAGAAATACTAGCATCCTTAGGTAGATCCTTATGATTCTTAATAACATCCTCTGGCTTAGGGGTAGTGTCAGTTGTGTCACCATTCTTCTTTTGCAACACAGTTACGTCGTTTGCAACAGGTGCTGGTGTCACAGTAATTGTTACTGGCACTTCTTGAGGTGCTTGCCCTGGAATCTTGACAATCACTGTTCCACTAGCAGTGCCTGGCTTGTCGGTCTTTGGAGCAGCATCTTTCTTCCACTCGAATGTGGTTCCCTTAGGGAGTTTGTTGTTGTTATCAATGCTGTTCTTAGGATCAGGATTGCTGTTCTGTGGGACGGTGGTTTCCTTCGCGATAGGCACAGGGTTTACGTTCACTGTTACAGGAACATCAATCGTATAACCAGACTTGCCATTTACGCCTGGAATGGTGACTTTTACTTTACCGCCTGTCTTTTCTCCAACGGTATCTGTAGTTGGTTTGTCACTGTCTTCCCACTCGAACGTAGTGCCATTAGGGAACTTATTCTTATCGGTAGAATCCTTAATAACATCCTTAGCTTCTGGCAGTGTGCCATTTAGTGGAACGTTCACAACATTCGCTTCTGGCTTTGGCAAAACGTTCACTGTTACAGGCACTTCTACAGGGGATTGACCTGGGAGGGTAACAATAATCTTGCCATTCTTTGCGCCAGGATTGTTAGTATCTGGTTTATCTTCAGGTTTCCACTCGAACTTAGTGCCCTCAGGGAACTTACTCTTATCGCTAGAATCCTTAATAACATCCTTAGCTTCTGGCAAATCCTTGCCCTGCGGCACGTTGACTTCAGATGCACTTGGGTCAACAACGTTAACCTCTACTGACACTTCTTGAGGAGTATCAGATCCAGGAATAGTAATCTTTACTTTGCCTTTTACGCTGTTACCTTCCTTAGATGTGTCTGGTTTTCCGTTGTTATCCCACTCGAACTTAGTGCCATTAGGGAACTTATCCTTATTGACAATGCTGTCCTCTGGCTTAGGCTCCACGCCCTTTGGCACAGTCACAACTTTAGCTGTAGCAGTTGGAGCCTTGATAGTTACAGGTACGTTAATAACAGTTGTTGATCCATCCGGATACGTAACTGTTACAGGCACTTCAAACTTGCCAGCCTTATCTCCATTAGGGATCTTAGACTTATCTCCCTCAGCAATAGAGTAAGTTGGCTTATTTGTTTCGTTCGTTGGCCAGGTAGGAACACTTACTTTGCCGATAATTTCGTCGTCCGAAGGCTTTTGACCATTATCTTTTTCAAGATTATCTGCCTTAGGTGGGTAAAGTTCAGACTGCTTATTGCTAATAGTTACTGGCACGTCAACAGTGTCAGTTGTGCCATCTGGGTAGGTGACTTTAACCTTAACAGTAGAGTTTCCAGGAGTCTTACCATCTGGAAGCTTTGTGTCAGGATTGTTCAACTCAATCTTTAGCTTACTCTTGTCTGCTTCTGGCCAATTAGGAACAGTTACATTGCCTGTTACATCATCAGATGTAACCTGCTTGCCAAACGGCTTAACAACAGGCTTTGCTTTTGGCTCGAAAGTATCCGACTGCTTGTTCTTAATAGTCACATCAACAGTAACTTCATCAGTTGTGTTATCTGGGTATGTGACTTTAACCTTAACATGATAGGTGCCAGGGGTATTGCCGTCTGGAATATCCTTATCGTCGCTTGTAATGGCGACTGTTGGCTTATCGCCTTCCTTCTTTGGCTTAAAATCAGGAACAGTTACAGCCTTCTTAACAGCTTCCTTGGTCTTTTCTTTACCAGTGCCATACGGCTCTTCCACAGGGTCAACTGCAGGAGTGTTTGCAGTGGCATCGGTATCTGTAACTACTACAGGTACTTGCACAACAGTGCTGGAACCATCTGGATATGTGACCTTAACAGGTACGTTAGTTGTGCCAGTCTTGTCTGTAGTTGGCAGAGGATTGTTTGGATTTACAAGCTCTACTTTTGTTTCCTTTGGAGCAGTCTTGTCCTTAACTGTAGAAGTCTTTACAGCCTTCTTGATTTCATCAGCATCAGGAGCTTTCTCATTACGCTTCTTGCTGATAGCTTCTGCGCTTGGCTTGTAGGTCTCGTTATCTGGATTGCCAACTGTTACAGGAACTTCCACGTGATCCTCAGAACCGTCAGGATACTTAACGGTAACCTTAACGTTTACGGTTCCAGGAGTCTTAGTGTCGATAGAGGTTTGACCTTTATCAATAGCAATTGTTGTACCGTCTGTTGGAGGTTTGTTGTTATCGTCAAACTTGACTTTACCTTTGATTTCTTCATCAGAAGGAGCCTTGCCATTATAACCAACGCTGATTCCATCAGGCTTATTTGGTTCATACTTCTTATTCTGAGGCTCGCCAACCTTAACGGTTACCGTTGCGTGATCCGTTGAACCATCGCCATAGGTGATTGTTACAGGAACAGTAAAATCGCCAGATTGAGTGCCATTTGGAACAGTGTTTGCGTTGTCAATGGTCACTTTTGCGCCAGTAGGCAAAGTTGTGTCAGTGCCATTCTTCTTTAGCTTAATACCATTATTCTTTATGCTGTTTTCAATGGTTTTATTCGGCGTCTTATTGTAGTCAATGTTAATTGTTTGACCTTCTGGCTTATAAGTTTCGCTTTGTGGCTTCAGCACTTTAACAGTTACTGTTGCAACGTCACTAGAGCCATCCTTATACGTAACTTTAACTTGTACTTGTCTCTCGCCAGGCTTATCGGTGCTTGGAACGTCTTTCGTGTTGACGATTTCTACTGTTGGATCTTGCTTTGGAGAGTTGCCGTTCCACTTCAAGCCATTGCCACTGCCAAACGACTTAATTTTCTTAGTCAATTCTTCTGGCTTAGTGTTCCATGGAACTTCAACTGTTTGACCCTTTGGATCATAATCCTTAGCATCCTTATGAATCAACACAGGAACATTAACTATTGTAGTTGAATGATCCGGGTATGTAATTGTTACAGGAACAGTGTGAACACCATCATCTTGAGGAATATTTCCAACTGTGAAAGTCAAATCTTTCTTATCAATTGGGGTCTTCTTCGGGTCATCCTTCTTGGTAATAGTAATTGCGTTGGTAATTGCGTTTTGGTCAGGATTCTTTGGTGTAGCATTAGGAGCAGCATTATGCTCTTCAGCATCCGTGTATACGGAAATCTGAACCTTAAGCTTAGACTCGTTGCCAGCTTCGTCTGTAACAACAAGATCGCGAGACCACTTATTGTCTGACGAATTGGTTATCTTCGCATCTCGCTTTCCAGTGCCTTTAATATGAATAGTCGCAGGCTTTTCTGCAGAATTCCCGTTTTGATTGTCAATAGTGATTTTTCCGTCGTGGCCTGGGAATGTTGATATTGTTGCGCTACTGATCTTGCCGCTGTTATCGTAAGACTTAATTTCAATATCAAAAGGCTTATCTTTATGTACTTTAAATTGGTAGTACATTTGTTTATCGTCATGTTTCACCTGATTTGTAGCAGGTTTCTCAATAACAGGCGCGATATTGTCCTTAACGGTAACGGTTGTAGTAACGTCTTTAGTTGATCCGTCCTTAAATGTTATGCGGACTGTAGCGTTCTGCTCGCCAGGCTTATTCCAATCTGGTTCATTAGCCCAAGAGTAGGTAGCGTCGCTAGGTAGATTCTTTAGATCAGTTGCATTAATGCCGCTCTTAGGATCTGGATGCGTTGTTCCGCTACTCATGTTGTACGTAACAGGCGTGCCTGTGACTTTGCTATACTTATCTGCCTGCGTCTTAACAACAAACTTCACAGACACGTTTGTAGTGTTGCCCGAAGGATCCACCGCCGTGATAGTACGCTTATACTCGCCAGGCTCAGTGTTGAGTGGAGTAGTGCCATCAAGCATCAAAGTCTTAGGATCTTTATCTGTGCCAGTTCCAGTAGGAGTTTTTTCTGTCTCGCCTGGAGTTTTAGGCGTTAAAGTAAGAGTTGTAACGTTTCCGCTGTTGTCGGTTGCAGTAATCTTAATATCGTTCTTATCGCCGCGGTATGTAGTGATAGTGAATACTTGTGCGTGTTTTGGCCCATCAGGATATTCACCATTAATGGTGTTATATGTGCCACCTTCGCCCTTTTGCTGAATCGCAACTTTAGGACTTTCGTTATCCTTAACAGTTACCTTAACGGCAACAGTTTCAACGCGTGGATGCTTTGGATCGTTAGTAGGAATAGTTACAATAACTGTTCCATCCTTTTCCTTGCCAACAGTGGAAGTGTCTGGCTTACCATCCTTTGCCCAAGTAAACGTAGTCCCTTTTGGAAGCTTGCGACTATTGGCAATAGCTTTCTTTGCATCTTTGTCGTCTAGCTGGTGATGTAAGTCAACAGTAATATTCTTTGACTTAATGTCTTCTTTCTTCTTAACTGTTACCTTTACAGTTTTTTCTACTTTGTTACCAGCAGCATCAGTTGCGGAGAACGTAAGATTGTATGTGCCAACTTCTTCAGGCTTAAAGCCGGAGAATGTATAAGTAAGCTCTTTTTCTGTGGCAGTATCCTTCGTGTAAGCAGTTTTTGCACGCGACATGTTGGCAATAATTTTGCTGAAATCAGTTCCAGAAAATGCTGTAGTTGCTGTTGCTGTGTCAATAGACTCAATCTTTACATCATCTTTTGCAGTAAGCTGAATCTTCAAATCTTTGCCAACTTCGACTTCAACATTATCTTTATCAGTGTTAATGTTGGTGCTTTGTCGTCTTTAGTAGCATTCTTAGGGTCGCTTACTGGCGACTGAACCGACTGCTCCTTAGTTGGGTCTGCAGGATTTGTAGACGTTACGGCAGTTACATTTCCTTCAGGAATGACGCCATCAACCTTAATTGTAACTTTGCCATCAGCTCCAACGGTTCCCGTGCCGATCGTATTCTTACCGTTATCCTTAAGCGTTACAGTGCTTCCAGCTGTGCCAGGGCCTGCATTAACTTTAACTTCTTTGCCCTTTACGCCTGCAACACCAGTCAAATCAGTTTCAATTGTAGGTTTCTTAGGGCGAACTGTGAAAGTAACCTTTTCTTCCGCTGTGCTGCCGTCATTAAACGTGACTTTAGCAGTGTACTCTCTTTTTCCTGCAACAGCTGTGGAAGGCTCGCCATTAACCCACTCTGCACTCTTGATGTTATCTTTAACCTTCTTATCGGTTATACCAAGATATTCCTTAGCGTCAACCTTGTTTCCTGCTTTAGTAAGAGTGTCGCCAACATTTACTTTAACTTCGTGATCTTTCAGCTCGCTTTTGTGTTGCAATGCGAGCGGCTTTCTGACAATTACAGGAATCGTAACAATATGGTACGAATTGTCTGAATATATTACTTTTGCTGATGTGGATATTGTAGCAGTGTCTTTCCCATTAAAAGCTATATCTGGTAGTTTAGTCTCTGGGAAAGTATTGAAATCTAGTTGTCCACCGCCTTCAATATTAGAAACATGTTTCTTTAATTCTTCATTAGTTGCCTTATGTCCCCAATCAACAGTAATCGGTGTAGTGGTTGGAGCCTTGTACTTCTGGTTCAGATTTTTAAGATGTACTGTAACTTTCTTTTCTACTTTGTTTCCAGAAGCGTCGGTTGCAGAGACAGTAACCGTGTAGTCAGTATTTGCTGGCGTGTTGCCGTTCTTATATTCAAACTTAACTCTATTAACAACATGGTTGTGGTGCTTAGCTTCAGTTGCTTCCATGTCGTTACTGTTTTCAGTGACATCTCCATTACCGTTAGGAAGACCCTTAACTGAGAAGCTATTAACCTTTCCGCTGTCATCTGATGTGCCGAAAGTGATTGTAGGAATATCTCCCTGATATACGGTTATGCTGTTGTTGGAGTCGTCAATCTCCTTGCCGTTTAAATACAGCTTTGGAGGGATTTTATCGCTTTTTGTAGGTGGCACATTTTCGTCTTTTGTGCGACCAGAAATAAACGTGTATGCAGAATGAGTAGTTCTTCCATAAGAGCTGCTATTTGCCCAAGTAAAGGCATTTTTGATTTCTTCATCGGTTACACCTGGTCGAAGCTTTAACTCGCAATGCATTCGTACAGCGTAATCAACGTGAGTTGTTGTTATACCAATACCATAGTTGTAGCTGTTATAAGGTCTTTGGTTTGGTGGGAGAGCCTTTTTGATAGCGGAATCCAAAGCATCTGGGTTAACATGGAAGTTGTCTTTTATATCTTGAGCACCAGATCCGCCAGGGCGTACGCCTATAGAGTAATGATATGTTGAGTTATTGTGATCCTGACTATCTTTCAAGAAGTCTTGATTGAAAGATTTGCTTGCATCGTGTTCAAACAAGCCAATATCGTGTGAAAGATTTGCAGGTGTTTGAGGTGATTTGTTATTGCGCTTGTAGAAGTCAAAACTAAGATTGCGCATAGTGTCACCCTTGTAGCCGCCGTTGCTTAAATCGGCAATTGCATAAGGAATTTGCCACACGTATTGATGCTTTGTTGATGCGGAAACCATGGATTTGCCGTCATTGTTAAAGAACACGTCGAAAACCAAGTACTTGTTATTGCCTTCGCCTTGAACGTGTGCATACATGTCGGTTTTGTTGATGATTCTATCCCAGTCGCCAACTTTGTCGTCTCCAACGTAGCCAAATTCGCCTCTACTGTTTAAGTAACGGTAGCGCTGATACTCAAGAATGTTTGGTGTATGCAGCCAAGGAGTAGGGTCGTTCTTACGCACTTCTTCCGCAAATGCCGCAGTAGTTGGAGGAAGAAGAATATTAGAGGATGCGAGGATTGGCTGACCACCCAAGCAGGTTGCTGCAGTGAGAACTGTGGCAAGTGTGCTCAATGACACCTTGCGCATGGTTGCATACGCAGAAGATGAATCAACGTTTTTAAACGAGCTCTCAACTTGCTCGCGTGCATGCTTTTTGCGGTTGTTATTTGCCATAATAATCCGTAATCCTTTATTCTTGTGCTTCTTAATTTAGCGTTCCCTAATGTGCGTCGTATATAAACGTGTGTCTAGTTCTTCTTCAAACACTAATTCTGTGTTTGCATAAAGCAACGATAGACAATAAGTACGCTTATACACATGCTGCATAATATTATATCGTATTTTTGCTATTTTGTCGTAATTTTTTTATTGTTAAGTATTCCATAACTGTAAAATTTCCTGCCGGGGGGGGGGGTGCTCTATGTATAAAATATTGTCATAACGACGGATTATTTAAAATTATCTAAAAGTTTATCGTTTTATAGTAATTTATTCGTATATGAATTAATCACGCTTGTAGCGTTTCTTGTGCACATGCTTAAGCAATTTGTCGCGTGCGTAATTTTCTGGTGTTTGTTGCTGTTTTGTAGTTTTGGAAAACATTTGCCGGTGACTTTTTCGGCGTTTGCTACTGCAGTAAAAGCGCGTAAGTGATTGTTGATTTAAATATATTTTATACAAGATTTTATATAGTATTTTTGCGTAGAACATAAAAAAGTAGGTATGTGTGTTAAAAGTAGGTGCGTATGATTGCAGGAATAGGGCACGACTTGGTAAACGTTGCGCAGTTTGCTGAGCAGATGCAGGATGGCAATGGTTGGCGTGCGCTGTTTTCTGTGCGAGAGCTTCGACAATGTGATCTTCGTGCGCAAGTGAAGAATGATGAGAGAGCTTTACATATTGCAGCACGCTGGGCTGGCAAAGAAGCTGTGATTAAAGCGTGGTCCGAGGCGTTATGCACAATAAATAACCCTTATCCATATACTCTGGATAACATGCCGTGGGCGAGTATTGAGATTCTTAACGATTCCCATGGTTGCCCACGCATTATTCTCAGCTCAGATGTGCATTCGCAACTTGTAAAATCGTTTTTCAGTGCGTCCAGCGAGTGTGTAGATAGTAGTGAGCACATAGATAATATTCGTTGGCATATTTCGCTTAGTCATGACGGATTATTAGACGATAATTCAGCTTTTGCATCAGCTGTTGTAATGCTTGAAGTCTTATAAGAAAAGCTACATTATAAGAAAAATATGTTTTGTGCACTTGTGTCGATGTCACAAGCATCTGTATACTTGAACGAGTCGATATTTGTGCGTGAATATTTCGTGCAAATATGGTGCGTAATTGCGGACGTAGCTCAATGGTAGAGTCTCAGTCTTCCAAACTGATTACGCGGGTCCGATTCCCGTCGTCCGCTCCATTTTTTTATTTTTGCTTTACGTTTTGCAATTTTCTTTTTAATGGTTTATTTATTTCAGTTTTTTGTGAAAATCACATGTTTTGCATATTGTTTTCACATTTTCATTGAATTTATGCTTGCTATTAGGGTGCTATTGCTATGGTAATAGCGGAGAGACACGTAAAAAACATGTCTGGAGGACTCGTGGGACAGATTATCGTACGTGTATTAGCTGGATTAGTGTCGGCTGCTACTGCTTTCACTATGAATGCCGTTGCGCCGCAAAAATCTTCATCGATTGAACATGTGCATGCAAATGTGCGTGCTAATGTGCATACCAATGTGCATACCAAAAGTGTTGTTAAGCCTATTATTCAATCACATTCTGGCACTGTGTATCAAAGCTCGTTTATTGATAATGAGTATGGTGCGCATTGGAGTGATGCTGATGGCACTACGGCTTTTATTGATGGAAATGATGATGTGTTCGTTAATAACGCTAAGGCGGTTATTGATGTTTCTGAGCATCAAAAAGAAATTGATTGGGATGCTGTAAAAGCTTCTGGAGTAGATGGTGCGATTATTCGTATTAGCTATGGCTGGGATAATGGATATGACAAGCAAGCTTTGCGCAATATTAGCGAATGCAAGCGTCTTGGTATTCCATTCGGCATTTACATGTATTCCTATGCTGAAAAAGCTGAAGATGGTGCTGCTGAAGGTGCCGACATTGTAAATCTTTTGCAGGGTGCTGGAGTAAGTCCTCAAGATTTAACGTATCCTGTTTATTACGATTTGGAAAAGTGGAGCTGGAGTGGTCATAAACCACCAACATCACCATACGTTTACCAGGATATTGTTGCTTCCTGGTGGAATCAGTTAGTTTCTGCAGGCTACCATAAGCTCGGCGTTTACTCTTATGCAAATTATTTGAGAGGACCATTAAATTCTCAGTATATTCACGAGCGTACAAGCTGGGTTGCTAGCTACGGTTCTCGCGTAGGCTTCCCTATTTCTACAGCATTGCGCGGATGGCAGTACACTTCCGACGGCAGCGTTGACGGAATTGATGGTCGCGTCGATTTGAACGCATTCGGCATGGCTGATGGCGGCGAAATCAATGGTGTTTCTGAGTTTGGTAGCACTATTACTAAGCCTAATTCGTCTAAGCCTTCTGGAGAAACGCGCAACTATGGTAGCTGGACTGTAAAGAGTTTTGGTCGTCGTGAAGTATGGACTAATGGAGACAAGAAGTTTGTGCTCCAGTACGAGCTTCGCGATTCATATTATGCTCATGGCGGTTATGGTCGTCTTGGTGCTCCTGTTGCTGATGAGGAGAATTTGGGTGCTGGCTGGTGGCGTCAGCACTGCAAGCACGGCGATGTGTTTACGCAGGGTCGAGATAAGAAGTACGTAATCCAGTACGAATTGCGTGACTCCTACTACAAGCATGGTGGTTATGGTCGTCTTGGTGCTCCTGTTGCTGATGAGGAGAATTTGGGTGCTGGCTGGTGGCGTCAGCACTGCAAGCACGGCGATGTGTTTACGCAAGGCCGAGATAAGAAGTACGTAATCCAGTACGAATTGCGCGACTCCTACTATAAGCACGGAAGCTATTCGCGACTTGGCTCGCCTATTTCCGACGAGGAAAACATGGGCGGCGGCTGGTGGCGTCAGCGTTGCCAGAATGGTGATGTTTGGACGCATGGCAGAGACATTAAGTACGTGATTCAGTTTGAGTTACGCGACTCTTACCAAGGACATCGTGGTGCTGCTTGGCTTGGCGCTCCTGTTGCCGAAGAGGAAAACATGGGCGGCGGCTGGTGGCGTCAGCGTTGCCAGAATGGTGATGTTTGGACGCATGGTAGGGATAAGAAGTTTGTTATCATGTTTGCTCTTCGTGATTCTTACTATAGGCATCGTGGTGCTGGTTGGCTTGGTGCTCCTGTTGCTGATGAGGAGAATTTGGGTGCTGGCTGGTGGCGTCAGCGTTGCCAGAATGGTGATGTTTGGACGCATGGCACAGACAAGAAGTTCGTTATCATGTTCAATCTTCGCAAGGATTATTATGCGCGCGGTGACTTTAAGAAGGTCGGCGCGCCTATTGAAGATGAACACAATGATGGCAATGGCTTATGGCATCAAAAGTGCCAGAATGTTGTGTTAGAAGCCCACTGATAGCATTTGGCTCCATGCAATAAAAGCATCTGGATTTGTGTATTGTATTTCATTCGCAGCTTCTGTGTGATTTGCAAATACAAGCAAGAATCCTAATACTATCGTTAATGTAGTGCATGCAACGATTAGAGTTTGAGTAGACATTTGGTTCCTATTCAATTCGATATTGTTGCATGCATTTTCTTTATCTAATTGCAACTGCGCATCTTGATTAGCTGAGCAATTTCTTCTAGCAAAACCAATAGATGCAATAATCATAAGAATTATTATTGAATCGCAATAATAACGGTAAAGGCTGCCGCCTAAGCAGTAGTTTACGTAGATTAACATAATCGAGAATGTTATTCCGCTTAAGCACATTATGTATTCGATTTTTTGCATGTACTTGCGTCTTATTAAGAAAATGCCCCAAATAAGTGGTATTGATAGCAGACCAAATGTCATGTGATTAAAGAAACTATTTCCATAATCCGAAATGTTTGAGCTGGTTATTGTAATATACGGGAATTCCGTATCTATGCTTGGTGGCTTTATAAAGAAGTTTATTAACAAGTCTTTGATTTTTAGAGGGTCAAATGCTATACGATTAAATCGCAAGTCAAAATTTGTTAATTGTTCTTCGTTACCAAAGTTAAAGAATGAACCAAAACGCAAGTAGTTATATACTAAGATTCCGGCAAACCCAGCTATTGCAGGAGTTAGGAAGCTTAAAGCTGCAGATACTTTATTTACTACGCTTCTGGAGTTGTTAAGCAGTAAAGCAATAAATAGTGGAGCTATAAACGCAACTGTGGAAATGCAAGAATTTGGTCTACAACCGCATTGCAAAGCTAAGCTTAATCCAGCTAAAGCAAATAATGCATACTGAGTAAATTTAGTCTTAAGCCTTACGGCTTTCAGTGATGCGTAAACAAATAATGTTCCGAAAAATATAGCGCTTACCATAGGAATGTAGTAAATCGATGCAGATGCTTGCAGATAAAAAACAAGGCATCCAAATGGTAAGGCTGCTCCTATAAGCAGCATTGAGCAGTAGTTTATTCGTATTTCAAAGAATGTTATTATTTCTTTCCACAATGCAAATAATGCTGGTATTGTAATTGCTGCAAATAATGTTGTGACCATTATTGCGCTCGGCATCCAAGCTGGGAACAAAGCGTTAAACGGCAAATAAGTTAAAATAAACGGTACTATTCCAAAGTAGCAATAATATTTGCCATTATGCAGCACAACATCCCATATTGCAGGAGTTCCCTCGCGCACTAATTGCATTCTTTTGCCAATGCTAAATGGGTTTGTTGAATGCAATAAGCCATTTGGTGGGTCTTGTAGCAAAGATAGCGATCCTTGTTTCCAGGCTTTTAACTGCTCTGTATATGGGTTTCCGTCTATAAAATCGTATTTATCGTAGGAGAGTGGAACGCGTATTCGATTATAAGTGTTTAATCGGAGCCAAATATACAGTGAGAATCCGGTTACTATTGCGCACAAAGCCCAAAAAATTATGGTTTGAGCTCGATCTCCTTGAATATAGGCTATTTTGTGCCATTTTTTCTTACGTATAGTTATAATCGCGGATCCAAAAACGAATAATATAGCCCATTTTCCATAGTTTATGTGCAACTTGTATTTTGGATTAATTGTTATATTTTTAACAACGATTCCGTTTGGCGTTTCATTAAAGTGTAATTTTATTTTGTTTAGTTTTCCGTGACTTTCTAAACGTACTTTAGTCGTATTAAATTTTCCTGTTGTTATTTTAAATTGGCTAGCTAAAGCGTATCCAGGAGCTACACCAAAGTCTTCTAATTCTACGCTTCCAGTTACGTAATAAACTGGTTTTGTTTGTTGTAGCGAAATCTCTAATGTTTTGCTGTACGTGTTTAAGTTTGTGAATTCTACATCTGCGCCATTTTTAGATATATGTACGCCGTCATTTTTGTATTTTGCATATATTTCATCACGGCTTGCGTTTGTAGAGTCTTCTGCTTGTTCAGCTTTTACTTCTTTTACTGTGCTTAAATTTATGCTTTGTGTTTTAAATCCTAATTCGGATGCTTGAAATAAGTTACTAAAAAACATTAGTGTTATTAGTCCGCTTATAACAAAGCACACTATATATGGCAAATAAGTTTTTAGTTTAAGATTGTTTTTTATGACGGCTCGCACAGGTTGCTACTTTCTATTTCTTTTTATGTAATCAAAAAGGTTTACTTGTTCTATAAAACGTTTGCGCTCATTTTTGGCTAAAATCTCAAGAATAATTCCGGAAATAAAGAATAGTAATCCTGTAATAATTAGCATTACAGCACCAATTAGAGTAGGGAAGCGTGTTACTAGGTGTGTGCGCCAAAATTCTATGAATGGAAGCATGCATGCTCCTACTCCGCACAGTGTTATTATTACGCCAAGTGTTCCAAAGAAAGGCATTGGTTTGTATTCGCGAATCATGTGAAAAATGGTTGAAAGCACTCGAATACCGTCTCCAACTGTGTCTAGCTTGCTAACTGATCCTTCTGGGCGGTCACGATACTGAATTGGCATTTCGTACAGTTTTATATTGTTGTTGAGTGAATGAATAGTCATTTCTGTTTCAACTTCGAATCCGCGCGAAAGTACAGGATAAGTCTTTACGAATGAAAAAGAAAAAGCGCGATAGCCTGTCATAATATCAGTTACTTTTGCGTGGAAAAGCGTGTTGATTGCGCCTCTAACTAAACGATTTCCAAAATTGTGGAATGGTCGCTTATTCTCTTGGAAATACGTAGAACTTAGACGGTCGCCAATAACCATGTCGTAGCCTTCAATAACTTTGGCGACCATGTTTGGTGCCGCTTCAGCGGGATATGTGTCGTCGCCGTCTGCCATTACGTAAACATCTGCGTCTATGTCTTGGAACATTGCACGAATCACATTGCCTTTGCCTTGTCTAGGTTCTTTGCGAACTACAGCACCTGCTTCTTTGGCTATTTTTGCAGTATTGTCCGTTGAGTTGTTGTCGTACACGTATATCGTTGCTTCTGGAAGTGCCGCCTTAAAGTCTTTAACAACTTTTTCAATGGTGATTGCCTCGTTATAGCACGGCAGCAGCACTGCGACAGAAGTCATAATATGTCCCTTCATAATGGCGAATGGTGCGCATGGAATGAGCAGTAATGTTCTTATACTATGTGCATATCACTGTTATCTTACCTATTGTTGTGGATTGTAGTGCAACAATCTATTTGCGTTTATGTGGCAGTGTGCAGTACTGTGCGTAGTACTTGCGCATATAGTCTGCTATACTGCGTGGCAAGTGTTATGTAATTTTTTCAAGTTATGTAATGAATGTGAGTATTAAGAATAGTTATGGTGGCATGCAATACGTATAAAAGTGTATGCTGCAAACAGTGTCAAATGTTCAAAATAAACTAATAATAATTATTTTTTGAACACCTTTGTGCATACTATACTAATGCAACAAAATGTATAGAGTCATCATTATGCACCTCGACTAGTGCATGGAGACACTGTTATGGAAGCATATTCAGTATTAACTCATAACGAATTTGCTGTAATATCAGCATTGCAACGTTTGCCAGGAAGTAATCAACGTACTATAGCTGAGCATACGAAGCTTTCATTAGGCACAGTAAATAGTGCGTTACGCGATGCTATTCAGCATGGGTTTGTTGTTAATGGTGAAGTTACATCAAAAGGTCTTACCGCACTCGAACCGCATCGCGTCCACAATGCGGTGATCATGGCAGCTGGCCTTTCCTCCCGCTTTTCCCCGATTTCTTACGAATTGCCAAAAGGTTTACTCACTGTGCGCGGCGAAGTGCTTATTGAACGACAAATTCGTCAATTACAAGCGGCAGGAATTAAAGATATTAGCGTGGTGGTTGGCTACAAGCAGGAACGTTTCTTCTATTTGGAAGACAAGTTTACTAAAGGCGATTTTTGCGTAAAAATCGTGCCAAATAAGGAATATCGTGAGCGTAACAACAACAGTTCAATCATGGCTGTTGCTCACCTTTTAAGTAACACGTATATTTGTTCTTCTGACAATTATTTCGACGAAAATCCTTTTGAACCATACGTGTGGAAGGCTTACTATTCTGCGCAATATCAGCGGGGCCGCACTAAAGAGTGGTGTATGAGTGTAGGTGCGCACGATCGCATTACTTCGGTAACTATTGGTGGCAGTGATGCGTGGTACATGATTGGTCACGTGTATTTTGACAGCGAATTTTCGGCTAAGTTTGTGCGAATTTTGCGTGCGGAATATGATTTGCCGCAGACTGCTGGCAAGTTGTGGGAAGACATTTTGATTGAGCATTTAGACGAGCTTGATATGCGCATGCGCCGCTACGATGCGCCGATTATTCACGAGTTCGATTCGTTAGATGAGCTTCGCGAGTTTGATCCGCTGTTTTTGGAAAATGTTGACAGTGAAGTTTTTGACCGCATCGTTAAGGTGCTTGGTTGCAAAAAGTCGGATATTCGCGACGTTTACCCGTTGAAAAATGGTTTGACGAATCTTTCTTGCCATTTTATGGTTGGTTCTAACGAGTATGTGTACCGTCATCCGGGGGTTGGCACGGATGTGTTGGTGAATCGCCAGGCTGAGGATGAGGCTTTGCGTGCGGCGCAGCACCTTGGTTTGGACGGTACGTTGGTTGCAGATGATCCGAAGTGCGGCTGGAAAATTTCGCATTTTTTGAAAGACTGTCGTATTGCTGATTTTCATGATTCTTGCGATTTGCGCGAAGGTATGCGTCTGATTCGTAAGCTTCACAACAGTGGTGCTACGGTGAGTAGATGCTTCGATTTTTATGAGGAATCTCAGCGTTATTTGCGCGATTTGCGCGCTCGCCGTGTTGCGTTGCCTGAGGGTGCTGACGCTTTGCTTCATAAGGTTGATTATTTGCATGAGTGCGTGAGTAAAGATGCTTGTCAAAAAATTTGCTTGGCGCACAACGATATATTGGGTGCGAATGTGCTTGTGGATGTTGCTGGACGCTACCATCTGATTGATTGGGAGTATGCGGGGATGTCGGATTATGCGCAGGATTTGGGTACGTTGTGCGTGTCTGACGCGCTTAATGAGCAGGAATTTGACGCGGTTCTAGCGGAGTATTTTGAGCGCAATCCTACTTGTGCTGAGCGTCGTCATTGCATGGCGTACGTTGGTTTTGCGGGGTGGTGTTGGTATTTGTGGTCGTTGGTAAAAGAGGCTGAGGGGGAGCCTGTAGGTGACTGTCGTTATTTGTATTACCGTTATGCGAAACGTTATGTTGACCGCGCTTCGAGCGAATATGGTGCCGTATCCGCTGAATCCTCTGAATCTGCTGGTTGTGACGGGTCTGCAGGCTCTGTGGCAAAGGTGTGATTTATGAAATATTCCTTAATAAGCGGACTGTTTTGGGGACTTGATACTGCTTTGCTTGCGGTATTGGTTGCGTTATCTGTTCATGGTTTAACACCTTCTGCAGTATGGTATGTGGGCGTTGTGGGCGCTTGCGTTCACGATGTTGTGTGTGCTGTAATATTGTGGATTTATATGGCTTGTCGTTCAAAGTTGCGCGAAACTGTTGCTCTTTGCAAACGTACGAAATTGATTGTGCCTATTGTGTTGAGTTCGCTTCTTGGAGGCCCAATTGGTATGACCGGTTACGCTATTGCGGCAAGCAATATTGGTGCCGGTTACGCTGCTGCGATTTCCGCACTGTACCCGGCTTTTGGCATAGTACTTTCTTCTATTGTGTTGTGCGAACGCTTAAGTGCGTTGAAATATTGTGCTTTTGCTGTAACGCTTATTGCGGTAGGAGTGCTTGGCTACTGTTCTTGCGCGGAATCTTCAACTGCAACTGTCTTCTCTCCGGGCAGCATAGTCTTAGGTTTGATTGCGGCTATTTTCAGTGTTATTGGTTGGGGAAGTGAAGCCGTTGCTTGCGCGTGGGCTACCAGAAAGCAAAGCGTGGACGACGAAGTAATGCTGCACGTGCGCGAAACTGTTTCCGCACTGTCGTACGCCTTACTCATTGTGCCGTTGTGTACGATACTGCCGGTTTTTAGCGTAAAGATTATGCAATCAGCCGGCTTTATTGCGTTAGCTATATTTATAGCGTTACTTGGTGCTGCTTCCTACTTGTGCTACTACCGCGGTATTGCTCAGGTTGGTGCGACGCGCGCTATGGCTGGAAATATTACGTACGCGGTGTGGAGCATGATTGCAGCAGCGTTACTTTCTCAAACGATTCCGCCGCTTATTGCGTGGGTTTGTTGCGTGGTGATAATTGCGGGGACGGTAGTGGTGGCTTCCGAAAAATAATCGCAACGGAGTATGATAAACCTGTATTGCATTGTGGCAACAGTTTATAGCAGTACGCTATAGCAAGTATGTTTTTAAATAATGAGGGAGTAATGAACTTATGGTTTCGCAGTTACGTCGCATAGTGAGTTGGATAATAGGCAGACTCCCTTCGTCAAAACGCTCTATTGTGGAAGTGCGCGAGCAGCTGAGTGCTATTCAAACGCAAATTTCTCGATTGCAAGAATGTGTCGACGCTCGCTGCGCTCATCTTGAGGTTGGGCAGTATAACGTTGAGAAGTCGTTGCGTGCGGAGATTTTGACGAATCGTGAGCAGTCTTCGATTATGGCTTGGTCAAACTATAGGAAAGATGGCGAAAGTAGCGTGGATGCACATAAGCGTTTCTTCCTTAGTTTGCCGAAAGCTACAGGTTCTATGCGCGTTATACAACGTGGTTGCGCGTCGCTGCTGAGCGAGTTTGCGCAGATTGCGCAGCAGCATAATCTTCAGTATTGGGCTGATTTTGGTACGCTGCTCGGTTGCGTGCGTCATCGTGGGTTTATACCTTGGGATGACGATGTTGACTTGGGTATGATGCGAGAGGATATTGATAAGCTGCTAACGATGTTGCGCGAGGATGCCGCGTTGTGCGCGCGCTACCGTGCGGTGCTCGTGTACGATCCGTACGTGTGCTGCCGTCAGTTGCGGTTCCGTTACGCGAATAATAGTAATCCTTGTTTTTTGGATATTTTCTTCTACGATTACGCGCCTGATTTGACGCCTGAACAGCAGCAGAGTTTTGTGTCTTTGCGTAAGGATTTGCAGCAAGAGTTGCGTTCGCAGACTTTTTTCAACACATGGCTTGACCGCGGTTATGTTGAGCAGGGCGGCGAATATACTGCGGAGATTGAACAGATTTTTCAGAGTTTCCAAAAGAAGGCTGTAAACCAGGGGCTTGTGGTGAGTAAGTCTTGCGCGCGCAACGTGGTGTACGGTTTGGATAATGTTGATGCTGAGAATTTGTATATTGCACGATGTGCCGAAATGTTTCCAGTAAAAATGGCAACTTTTGAAGATTTTTCTGTTGCTATACCGCAGTTATCGGAAGATATTTTGGAACGCGTGTATGGTGATATTTATCAGCTGCCGTCGGATATTATTACGCACTTCCGTCATGTCGACTGTGAATCGTTGCATAGCAGCCATACTGACGATGTAATCGAGCAGGATATTCGTTCAAATCCGTATGCGATCGATTGTGGCAGACTTGAGTGAGTTATGTAACGCTACAAAACGGTAACTCTACAAAACAGTAACGTTAAGAATGGCAATAGTACGAAGGAATTAACAGGTGTGCATATGGGCGATACGAGCAATAGTAACGGTAATGCGACTGCTGTAAATGATGTGGCGGCAGAAAGAAACGTAACGATGGCGGGTAATGCAGTAAGTAGCACAATAAGTGGTGCAATAAGCAGTGCGATACAGTGCAGTCGCGATTGTGCTCGCGCTACGCGTTCTGTTTTACGACGCATATCGCTAATTATGCCGCTTATTATTGTGCTTC
Source organism: Gardnerella swidsinskii (assembly GCF_023277705.1). NCBI lineage: Bacteria > Bacillati > Actinomycetota > Actinomycetes > Bifidobacteriales > Bifidobacteriaceae > Gardnerella > Gardnerella swidsinskii. The sequence continues at coordinate 605,700 of NZ_CP083176.1, read as the reverse complement.
TGCTGGAACTTGTATGGTTCAACTTTCCGGCAATCGAATCGTCAGGATTCAAGCCAACTCCTGTTCAGAGAGTTTCAACCGGTGCAGGTTTGACGCGTCACGGCGACGTGTACACAGTTACCGGCAAAAACGATCAATACATACAATTGCATTACGCTCAGCCTTCTCAAATAAATAACATTTACGTCGATACGCGCTCGCCTCACACTCGCACACTCGATATTGCTGTGTATGTGTTGGATGGCGGCAATAGTACTTCCTATATTCAAGTTGCGTCTCAGCCAGTTACGTCGAATGTGAACGATACGAAGTATGTGCGCGTGCATGCGGTTGATAAAGTTGCGGGCTTGCGTTTGAGTACGAAGCTTCAGAAAGGCGATTCTTTTACAATTGCTAATCTTGCGTTGAACCAGCGTAGACCGTTACATATTTCACTTATTCGTGTCGTGATGTTGTTGCTGATTGCTTACGCGATATACGCGTTGGCTCCGCGTTCGCGCATTTATAAAGAAGCACTTGATTTGCGTGTGCGCAAGCAGCAGTTGTGGCTTGTTGCGTTAATGCTAGTGCAGTGCGCAATACTTATTGGAGTAACGAAAGTTACTGGTACTCAACACATGTTTACAGCTGGTGTGTGTAATAACGGCGGCTTTATATGTGACGCCAACCAGTACAATCACCTCGCGAACAGTCTGCTCAAAGGTCACCTGTACTTGGATCTGCCGGTTCCTGACTGGCTGCCGAATATGAGCAACCCTTACGATGCAGGCGCGCGCTACGCCATGTCGATAAAAACTGGTCAACCAACTTACTGGGATTATGCGTTCCACGGAAGCCACTACTTTACTTACTTCGGCGCACTTCCTGCACTGTTACTTTTTGTGCCGTTCAAAGTACTTACCGGCCACGATTTGCGCACAGATTACGCCGTCGCCTTCTTTGCTGTCGCTTTCGCAATTGCTTCTATCTATCTTATGGTGCAATTACTTCGACGCTTCTTCCCAAAGCGATCCTTCGGCTTCCTTGTGCTGTCGCATCTCGTTATGCTCATGTCCAGCGGAGTGCTAATTCAGGCGTATCTGCCGCAAATCTACTCGCTTCCTATGCTGTCATCATTGTGTTTCACCTGCTTAGGACTGGGATTGTGGCTACAAGCGCGAACTACTCAAGATACTCTTTCTGAAACCCCGTACTTACGGAAGTCGCTACTCATTCTGGGAGCAGTATGTATTGCACTAAACCTATGGTGTAGACCGCAATTTATTCTGGCGTCACTGTTTGCTTTCGTACTTTTTAAGGAAGAAATCGTAAAGTACCGTCTATTTTTTGCCTTCAAACGAAGCAGCGTAATCAATACTATATGCGTAATCGCACCAATGATTCTTATAGGCTTAGCCGCCTGCTGGTACAACTACGCGCGTTTCGGTTCTCCACTCGATTTTGGTGCAACCTACAATCTCACCGGTTTTGACATGGTTCACCGCTCCTACTCTTGGGCGCGAATCCCATGGGGAGTATGGATGTACCTGTTCCAGCCTATTACTATTACGCCAGTTTTTCCGTTTATGGAACAATCCGTGCTGCCGTCAATGTTCCACGGGCAAATCATTATGGAGCCATTCTTTGGCGGCCTACTCGCTTACTCTCCTGTATGCGCAGCCGTAGTACTGTACCCGGTAGTAAAGCAACAATTACGCAAAAAGCAGCTTGCTGGATTCTTTACGCTCGGCTTAACATTGTCGATACTGCTTATGGTATTAGATGCGGAAGTAGTAGGAATTTCCAGCAGGTACTTTAGTGATTTCGGCTGGCTGCTAGCGTTGTGTGCAATTATGGTGATTGCAAGTCTTGTAGACAAAGTCTCGTCTTGCGTGCACACGGTTGACGTTCCTTCTGGTTGCGTCAACGAAACAGGCGAGGAGCCGCCTTCTAAAGCCAACTTTAAGTTAATGCACAAAGTTTTGATTATTCTGGTGATTTCCAGCGTGGGCTTGTGTTCCTTAAACCTCCTTGCCAACGGACGATACTCAGACCTTCAAGGCACTAGGCCGAGTATATACAGAAGTATCGAATCCTGGTTCTCGCCACTTACGTAACAGACGAATCAGTTGCAATTTGGTTACTATTAGTAAATTACAATTCAGATAATTTGAATAAAAAAATTTTGAAGAAGAAAATATGGTAGTAGAACAGAAACAATCAGCGCAAAAAGTAGCGTCTTCTGCACAAGCTCAAGCGGTATTACAATCGACCAAAGACCTGCAAAATGGCACACAAAAAGACCTGCAAGTTGAAGTCTTGCGAATTATTGCAATGCTTATGATTGTGGCCTGCCACATGATCATACATTTGAACATTCGCGAGCACAGTTTCAATATGGAACTTTTGCCGGCTCCAGGCTTGCGTTCAGCACTTAAATTCTTAGTCGTACAATACGGTCAAGTTGGTGTCTCAACCTTCTTTATTATTTCCGGCTACTTTTTATGTCGCAAAACCTTCCGCTACCGACGCGTTTTTGCAGCGTGGGCGCAAATGTTCTTCTACTGCATTATCGTGCTGGCAGTAACCTTCGTAGCAGACTGCTTTGGCTTACTTCCGGAAAATTTGAGCAACTTACTTCACGGAAAAGAACTTGTCTACACGCTGTTGTGGAATGTGACGCCATTTACTTACCGAAGCTATTGGTTCATGAGCGCGTACTTAATCATGCTCATGTTCATGCCTTTTATCAACATTCTTATAAGTCACATGACTCAGCGCAATCATGCTATGCTGCTGGTACTTCTTGCGTCAATCTCACTTATTCCGCTATATTTTGGCAAAAATTATACTTGGAACGATATTATTTACGCAATTTTTGGATATTTAGCCGGAGCTTTTATTGCGCAGTACGGTAGCGGAATAAAAAAACTTACTACGAAGCGACTTTGTGCGTGCGTAGCAATATCTACTGTTCTTATGCTCGCTTTCGACTATGTTGCTTCGTCCGGGAATAAGTTTGTGCGAGTTCTTACGTGGGATCAGCAGGTCCACAGCGGCATTGGAATACTGCCAATGATTATTGCAATGTGTATTTTCATTCTCGTACACCGAATAAATATGCTGCGAATTAAAGGACTAGCAAGAACCGTAATTTTGCGCGTTTCCAAAGCAACTTTCGGAGTGTACCTTCTTCACGAGCACATGTTTATTTTCATAGCGTTGTGGACGTTCGTGGCGTGGATGCTTCCTACAACTTCCTCAAGCGCACTCATAGTGCTACTTTACGCAATTACTTTAATTTGTACGTACGCAGCACTTTCAGTTGTTGCAGTTGTAATAGATCTCGTTATCAAACCAATTTCCAACCGAATTGCGCTAACTTTGGAGCATGTTGCCAATTGCGTATGTTCTGTGCACAAAACGGATTCGCAATCCAAAATGGAGTAAGTAACTGGTAAACTATATATCTTGTGAAAAACATTGTAGATAAGTTGCGCGCAAGATACCACTATTCGTGGGTGGTTCTTAAAGAGCTGGTGAAAACTGATTTCAAATTGCGCTACCAAGGGTCTTTCTTGGGAGTTGCGTGGTCGGTTTTACGACCGCTTATGCTGTTTTGCGTAATGTATGCAGTGTTTGCAAAGTTTTTGCGAATGTCGGATGGCACGCCCACCTATCCAGTTGTGCTTTTGCTTGGCATTAGCGCATGGCAGTTCTTTGGCGAGGCTACTTCGATTGGTTTACGTGCGGTGGTAGACCGTGGAGATTTGCTGCGTAAAATCCATTTTCCTAACTATATTGTGGTGGTTTCGGCAACTGTTGGCGCGTTAATCAGTTTTGCAATAAATCTTGTGGTAGTAATCATTTTCGCCATCTGCTCAGGCGTGCAATTTACGTGGTGGGTGCTATTAGTTCCTTTGAATTGTATACAGTTGTACGCATTAGCATTAGGCGTAACGCTGCTGCTAGCAACTATGTACGTGTATTTTCGCGACATTGCGCACTTGTGGGACGTGGCGCAACAAGTACTGTTTTACGCAATGCCAATCATTTACCCTCTAAGCATGGTGATTGGTAATAATTCTTTAGGAAGATGGGGAACGGTTATTGCAAAAGTGCAGTTACTTAACCCTATTGCACAATGTATTCAAGATTTGCGCCACAATCTTGTAGCACCTCTTACTCAGCCTACTGTGTGGAATTTAGTAGGGTCTCCTTTGCTGATGATGGTTCCGGTAGTATTAACCGTAATCTTGTGTGTGCTCGGCGTCGCAGTGTTCCGCAAGTGCAATCGTAAGTTTGCTGAGGTGATGTAATGAGCGAGATTGAGTTGACAAATACTGAAAAAGAAGAGTTGCAACCAGTCGTACTTTCAGTAGAACACGTAGGCAAATACTTTAAGCTACCAACTGAGCAAGCAAGCGGTTTGAAACAGGCGTTTATTAATTGGACGCGTGGTATCAAAGGCTACAAAGAACAGCACGTTCTGCGTGATATCAACTTTGAAGTACGCAAAGGCGACTTCTTCGGCATCGTAGGACGCAACGGAAGCGGCAAATCAACCCTACTCAAACTCATCTCTGGAATCTACGTACCAGACTCCGGACGCATACACGTCAACGGAAAACTCGTGCCATTCATTGAGCTTGGCGTAGGCTTCAACCCAGAACTAACCGGTCGCGAAAACGTGTTTTTAAATGGAGCACTATTAGGTTTTACGCGCTCGCAAATTGAAAACATGTATGACGATATAGTGCATTTTGCAGAACTTGAAGAGTTTATGGATCAAAAACTTAAAAACTACTCTTCTGGTATGCAAGTGCGTCTTGCATTTTCAGTTGCAATTCAAGCTCAGGGAGATATTCTAGTACTTGATGAAGTTCTTGCAGTTGGAGATGAAGCTTTTCAAAGAAAATGCGATGAATATTTTGCAAAGGTTAAAAAAGACGTAAGTAAAACAGTTATTCTCGTTACGCACGATATGAACGCAGTAAAGCGTTATTGCAATAAAGCTATTCTTATTAAGAATGGCGAAGTGATTGTTAACGGAGATAAAGACGATGTTGCAAATCGTTACACCCTAGAAAATCTTTCTAGCCAAAATGGCGGAGAAAGTGAAGATGGTTATGCTGTTGGTTTGAATGAGCGAGTGCCATTTATGCGCATTGTTCCTTTGAGTAAGCAGTTGCTTAGTTGTAAAGAAAAATTCCGTTTTGCTATTGAATATGAATTCAATGAGCCTGGAAAATATTTTATAGCTGTAGCAATGCACGATATAAAACGTGGAGGAATCACGTATGATTCTGGAGCAGATAAAATTGAGCTAGAAGGAACAGGAAGACAAAAAGTTGAATTTGAAGTGCCTCTTAAAATTTTAAATAATGGCGAATTTAAGCTGGTTGCCTCTCTTCGTACTAGAAGCAAAACTGATCCTGAATTAACAGATATGGTTGCGTTTACTAACGACAGTAATTCATGCATGTTTGCTGTAAGAGATAGTCGAAACCGTGAGTATGCGCTCTTAAATGACAATGCAATGACTTTTACTTGCTTAAAGCATTATAAATGCTAGCTTTATTTATTGCTGGTTTTATATGTGTTAAAGGCTAAAAATAAGGGTGTTTTAGTAATGAATTTCTTTAATCTAGATGTTAATGCAAAAGCTTATATAGACTCTTTAAGCGAGCGTCAACGCAGGCTTATTGTGGGTGCTATAAATTATCATTCCCTAACAGCTCCATCTAGAACTTTGCAATATCAAGTTTACATGGGTCAAAAATGGCAGTATCCGCGATTGGCTGATTTTTCAGTTTTTGACGGTGCTTGTACAAAAAACGAAGGATTGAAACCAATCGCAACTTTTAGTGCACAATCAACTGTTAAAACTAATAGCGAATACACAAAAGAATTTTGGAATGAAGGCAAGCTATTTAATGATAATGGCGTTAGGTATTTGTTGCTGACACCAGATGATGCAACCGACGATGATGTGATGTCTCACTGGGCTTCTGATACGTTAAAGCAGCACATTTACAAAGAGTGTGAATTACACGCACCTTCTATGTTTGATGTTGTTAGGGAAGTAATGCGCAAAAAACGCGAGTGTGATTCGAAGAAACTTGTTGAAGCGTATTGTCCTTGGAATAAAAAGAAGTTTTATTATGTTGCAAATGCTCACCAAAGAGAAATTGCAAAACAAGAAAATTGGGATTTATCAAATATAAAAGATGCTAGATTGGACTGTGTTTCTCCTGCTAAAAGAGTTGAAGGAGCTAAAAAAGCTATTATTATAGGTTTGCATTGGCTGCAAGCTGGTGGTGCAGAAAGATGGGCTGTAGAAACAATAAAACTTGCCAAAAAAGCTGGTTTTGTGCCAATTGTTATCACAGATAGAGACGGTCACCAGCCGTGGATCACGAAAGATTTCTGTGATGATGCTCTTGTGTTACCACTTACTCCACCAATTAGAGAATATTGGGCGGATGTTCCACTTTTAAGATCTTTGTTTGAGCAATTTGACATTAAAGCAATAGCAATACACCATTGCCAATGGCTTTACGACCATATTTGGTGGGTTAAACAATTCTTCCCAGAAACACATATTATTGATTCGCTGCATATTGTTGAATACATAAATTGTGGAGGATATCCGCATGAAGCTGTAACACACGATAAGTGGATTGATTTGCACCATGTTATTTCTCCACAACTTGAAAATTGGTTACATAATGTGCATGGTATTGAATCTTCCAAGATTGTTGATGCTCCACTTATTGGTCTTACTGCTGGAATTGGAAACGATTGCGTATCGCCGAGAAAAAATAAAAATGTTCTGAATGTTGCTTTTGTTGGAAGGATTGCAAGACAAAAACGTCCAGAAGCGTTTGTTCTTGTTGCAAAAGCTTTAAACAAAAAATATCCAGGGAAATTCCACTTTATTTTGCATGGAGATGGAGAATTAGACACATTTGTTTCAGAACTTATATCTAGGTATGGTCTTGAAAACGTTATTGAGCGCAGATCTATGAAAATTCCAGCTCAAAAAACGTATGATGATGCGGACGTGCTACTTATTAGCTCTGTAAACGAGGGTATTACGCTTACAACTATTGAAGCGCTTTCTAATGGAGTTCCAGTAATTTCATCGGATGTTGGATCGCAAAAAACTGTTATAGCAAAAAGTGCGTTATTGCCAAGAATGACTTCTAGTTTTGTTAAAGCGTCTGTAAAGGAATTGTTTAAGATTATGGAGAATGATTCATATCGTTCATTATTGTTAAAAGAAGAAGTTGAAAAATTGCGCAATTTTGCAAAACTCGAATCTGCAGAAACGTTATTTACTAAGTTATTTGAAGAATGGAGCAAGTAATGTCAAATGCTCAAGTAGTGAATGCTAATAAATCAAAAGATAGCGTTAATGTTGCGGCTGTTGTAGTAACTTTTAACAGGTTAGAGAAACTAAAAACCGTATTGGCTTCGTTAGAATCTCAAACGCGACTTCCAAATCAACTAATCATTGTTAACAATGCTTCAACTGATGGCACAGATAAATATTTGGAAGAGTACACTCGCGATTTTGCGAATGGTCATTTGGGGAATCGAGTAAATCTTACTGTTGTAAATTTGCCAGAAAACGTTGGCGGTGCAGGTGGCTTTAGTGCTGGTATGCGTAAAGGGTACGAGCTTGGCGCAGATTTCGTGTGGATTTTTGACGACGATGGCTACCCTCAGCCACAAGCTTTGGAAAAGCTTCTAGATGGATTTAATGCTGCCGTAGGTGAGCTTGGTGCGGATGTTCCGTATGCTTGCTCAATGGTTAAGTTTGTTGATGGATCAATATGCGAAATGAACAATCCAGTACCAACGTGGGATTGGGGAAGGCTTATTGCTAAAGGATTTAACAATCTCGTTATGGTTACAAGCTGTTCGTTTGTGTCGGTGCTTATTCCTCGTTGGGTTATAGAAAAGTACGGATTGCCATTTAAAGAATACTTTATTTGGTTTGATGATGCTGAATATACGCTTCGTATTACGCGTGTATGCCCGGGCGTGCAGGTTCTCGATAGTGTAATTATGCATGATATGGGAGCAAACAAGGGTGTGAACTTTACAATGATTGACAAAAAGAATGCTTGGAAATTCGCATACGGCGTGCGTAATCAAGCATCTTACCGTTTGCATCACGAAGGTAAGGCAAAATACTTGCTTTTCTGCGCAAATGTAGTTCGTCAAATGCGAAGAGGGCATGTTGAGAGAAAGTTGCGCCGCAAAATGATTGGTCAAATGCTAAAAGCGATTAGATTTAATCCAAAAGTTGATTTTCCTAAAAATAAGTAGCGCAACAAGCGAAATGCTAGGTTAATGACTGGAATATGTTAATAACTGGAATAGCTTAATAACGGGAATATATAAAGCATAATTTCAAAATAGACGTATCTTATAAAGGAATAAAATGTACGAAAAAGCAAAATCAGCAACTTACCCAGATTTAGTAGTTGTTGGAGCAGGATTGTTCGGCTTAACTGTAGCTCAGCAAGCAGTGGAGCATACGGGCGCTCGCGTTGAAATTATTGACGTTCGAAATCATATTGGCGGCAATGCTTACTCGTATTTTGACGAGCGCACGGGAATCGAAATTCACAAGTACGGTGCGCATCTTTTTCACACAAGCAATAAACGCGTGTGGGATTATGTGAACCGTTTTACGTCGTTTACTAACTACGTGCATCGCGTGTATGCAACTCATGACGGCGAAGTTTACCCGTTGCCAATCAACTTGGGTACGATTAACCAGTTCTTCCATGCGCACTACACTCCAGAAGAAGCGAAGGCTTTGATTGCAAGCCAGGCGGGGGAGTTTGCTGGCAAAGATCCGCAAAATTTGAACGATAAGGGCATTAGCTTAATTGGGCGTCCGCTTTATGAAGCGTTTATTAAAAACTACACGGCAAAGCAGTGGCAGACGGATCCTTCCGAGCTTCCTGCTGGAATTATTAAACGCTTGCCTGTGCGATTTAACTACAATAATCGCTATTTTAAAGACACTTGGGAAGGCTTGCCAACGGACGGCTATACAGCTTGGATGCAGCGCATGATTGACGATCCGCGTATTCACGTTTCGCTTGGTGTAGACTTTTTCGACGAGTCGCAGCCGTTTAATAAGCGCGCGTTGGCGGAGGCTGGAGTGCCGGTTGTTTATACCGGTCCGGTTGATAGGTATTTTGACTATGCGCTCGGCGAGTTGAAGTGGCGCACTGTAGACTTTAAGGAAGTGCGTTACGAGGAGAGCGACCATTTTGGCTGCCCAGTTATGAACTATTCGGATGCTGATGTGCCATTTACGCGCGCGATTGAGTTTAAGAACTTTAATCCAGAGCGTGAAGAAGTTGGCGGAGAGGCTAGTGGCGAGGCTGATTTTGTGCCTGGAAAAAGCGTGAAAGCTGGGGAAACTGTAGTGTGGCAGGAGTATTCTCGCGCTGCAACTCGCGACGATGAGCCTTACTATCCTGTGAATACTGATGCAGATAAAGCCTTGTACGCGCGCTATGCGGAGCTTGCTGCGGCTGAGTCTCGCACAGTTTTCGGCGGTCGCTTGGGAACTTACAGCTATTACGATATGCACAACGTAATCGACATGGCTTTGCGCGCTTACGAATCTCAAGTGGTGCCGTTGCTGGCTTAGGTGGTTTGGTGGGCGTTCTTGCGATTAGCCGCCGCGCGCGTAACCTGAAAGCATGTAACCTGAGCGCGCGCTAAAACGGCAATCAGGGACACGGATGCAGTTTGCTGACTGCGCGAGTGTCCCAAAACAAGCAAAATTCGACCCTAATGCAGAACGCAATCTGCGCGAGTGTCCCCAAAAAGGTTGTCGGCGCGCGCGAGTTTGCAATATCCGCGATTCGTGGTATTCTATTTAAGTTGTTTGCTTGGCAAGCAGTTTGATTGCTAAGTTAGCAGTTTGGAGAATTCGCCTAGTGGTCTATGGCGCACGCTTGGAAAGCGTGTTGGTGTAACAGCCTCACGAGTTCGAATCTCGTATTCTCCGCTCCTAGGGTTTCTAGCCAATCGCTAGAAGCCCTTTTTTCATGCCGAAAACCCGATTGCCGCTTACCCGACGTCGCGCATGTTACACTCTAATCACTCAGGCAGGTCGTCGAGCGCAATTTCGTCACCCAAATTCAGTGCCCTAATTCAGCGTAATGCTGCTCGACTTGCGCTTTAATAGGCTTCCATAAATCGGCGTGAGAGTCGTACCATGATATTGTTTCTTGCAATTCTTGCTTCAAATTATCGTGTTTAGGCTCCCATTTTAATTGTGTTCGAATTTTCGTAGTATCTAGTGCGTAACGCCTATCCTCGCCTATTCTGGGATTTACATACGTTATATTTGATTCTGGCACGCCCATGAGTTGCATCAAAATCCGCAAAATATTTATGTTGTTAATTTCACAGTTAGCGCCAATATTATATGTTTCACCGATTGTTCCACGCGTTAGAACATGCCATATTGCGTCGCAATTATCTTCAACGTGGATCCAATCGCGTATCGAATCTCCCACGCCGTACAATTTTGCTGGCATATTGCACATAATGTTTGTAATTTGGCGAGGAATAAACTTTTCAATATGCTGTCGTGGCCCGTAATTATTGCTGCTATTCGAAATAGTTGCGCGCAAACCGTAAGTTCTACACCATGCTTTTACCAAGAGATCGCTTGCAGCTTTGCTTGCAGAATATGGACTAGATGGACAATATGGACTTGACTCGTCGAATTTAAGCACGCTGTCAATAGGAAAATCTCCGTAAACTTCATCGGTGCTTACTTGATGGAAGCGAATATTATATTTGTGTGCAAATTTAATGAGTGTATGCGTTCCTAAAATATTTGTGCTTATAAACGGGTCAGAAAACTCGATTGCATTATCGTTGTGTGATTCTGCAGCAAAATTTACGATTGCGTCGATAGCAGGAAGTGTTGTTCCTTCTGCCGTTTTAATTGGATTATGCGGATCTAATAGCTGATCAACTATATTTTCGTCTCGAATATCTCCGCGAATAAAAGCGTATCGGTTGTTTGCAAAATCTTGAGGTAAGTCGTAAAGATTTGCCATATTCCCAGCGTAAGTAAGCAAATCAAGTACCGTAACAGCAATCGTTACATGATATTTAGCTATGTAATGCACAAAATTAGATCCAATAAAACCTGCGCCGCCAGTAACTAAAATGTGGTGTGGTTGAAAAATATTACTGTTTGATGCGTAGTTGTGCATGTTTCCGCCTTCATATGACTAGTGCGTTGGTTTATGGCTTAAGTCACGTTGTTATTTTGGTTTATTTCGTTGATTTTATTGTTTAATGCGCGCGTTTTGAATTGTAATTTTTTAATACTATACATTTCTTTCGTGTGTGCAAGTAGAGTATGTTTTTCTAAAGTGTTGTTTACCAGCAAATTAGTTGAGTAGATGTGCAATAATTACTGCATGTTTGCTTGTTTTGGGGATGCGAGGTGAATCTAATAATGGTTAAGTTTTCTTGGCGTAGCAGTGCGCATGATTTGGATTCATCAAATATTGATTCCTCTTCAACAAAAAAGCAACAATCTTCAAAATTGCAATCAACAGGTTCAAAGACTTTTGACACATCAAAATCTGCAACAAAAGCAATCGAAGGTACTCCAAATAAACCTAATCCAGCGTTAAATCATTCTACAAACGCTATTCTTGTAGGAATATTTTTAACTCTTTTAGGTGGCGCATTTTGGGGTGCAAACGCAACAGTTTCGAAAATCCTCATGTCGACGTATCACGTATCTCCTTTGCAAATCGCTTGCGTTCGTCAAATTGCTGCTGGCATGTTATTTGTCATTACTGCTGCAGCTTGCACTCCTAAGCAGTTAAGTGGTGCTGTGAAAACTGGTCGTACTTGGATTTCAATGGCTATTACGGGAATTGTGTGCGTTCTTCTTACGCAAGTTTCGTATTTATGTACTATTGATTGGACTAATTCTGGCACTGCTACTGTGCTTCAAAGCCTTAACTTACTGTTTGTTTTGGTTTATGCGTGTTTCCACACTCGCCGCGTGCCAACTATGCGCGAAACTATTGGAGTTGTGCTAGCTTTTGCAGGAACTGCTTTAATGGCTACAGGTGGTAATCTTTCTTCACTGTCTTTGCCTGTTATGGGTTTGCTTTGGGGGCTTGCAGATGCTGCGTCTACAGCGGCGCTTGCTATTATGCCTGTGAAATTGATTGCAAAATGGGGAAATCTGACTGTTAATGGCATTACGTTTATTATTTCTGGTTGTATTATGCTCCCGTTTGTGCGACCGTGGGAAACGATGCCTGCATTAGATTTGCGCGCTATGCTGCTTTTTGCTTTTACTGTTATTGCTGGAACTTTTGGAGCATATTGGCTGTTCTTAGAGGGCATTATGCGAGTAGGTTCTGTTCGTGGCACTTTGCTTGGAGCTAGCGAGCCTGTTACTGCTGCAATTACTGCTGTTATGTTTACTGGAGCTGTTTTTTCATGGGCAGATTTTGTGGGATTCGGGCTTATTTTCGTAATGATGATTTTGCTTTGCAAGCGTAGTTCTTAATGATTTTAAAGTAACGCGCTAAAATAAAACGCTTGTTGTGTCGTACGAGGCGCACAAGCTGCTAAAATAGAAAGCGACTATGTCGCGCAACACCAGTTTGCAAACGGGAAGGCAATTATGTCAACAATTCTTGAAGGCAATCCAAAAAAGCAGATGATGTTAGTTACGGGTCGCGCATACCCAGAACTTGCTAATGAGACTGCACAGTATCTTGGTATTGATGTGCTTGAGACTACTGCCTACGATTTTGCGAATGGCGAAATGTATGTGCGCTTTACTCAGCCTGTTCGTGGTTCGGATGTGTTTGTGCTTCAGGCACACACGAATCCTATTAACAATTGGATTATGGAACAGCTGCTTATGGTCGATTCTTTGCGACGCGCATCTGCTCGCAGTATTAACGTGGTTGCACCGTTCTTTGGATATTCTCGCCAAGATAAGAAGCATCAGGGACGTGAGCCTATTACTGCTCGACTCATGTTTGACTTATTCCGCGCTGCTGGTGCCACGCGCATTTTGACTGTTGACATGCACGCAACTCAGGAGCAGGGTTTCTTTGACGGGCCTGTTGACCATTTGACTGCGATGCCTGTGCTTATTGATTATGTGCGAAACTCTATGAAGCTCGATAATGCAACTATTGTGTCTCCTGATGCTGGTCGCATCAAAGTCTCTGAGCAATGGGCTGCAAAACTCGGAGATTTACCTCTTGCTTTTATTCATAAAACGCGCGATATTACGCGCCCTAACCATGCTGAAGCTCACGGCATCATTGGTGAGATTAAAGGACGCGATTGCATTGTTGTAGACGATATGATCGATACTGCTGGCACTATTTGCGAAGCTGTACGTACTTTGCGTGAGGCTGGAGCAAAATCTGTTACTTTGGTTGCAACGCATGCTTTGCTTTCTGGACCTGCTGTTGAGCGTTTGAAAGCTGCTGGAGTTCGCGAGATTATTGTGACGGATACAGTTCCTGTGCCTGAAGAGAAGCGTCTTGATAATATGACGGTTCTTTCGATTGCGCCGCTTCTTGCTGCTGGCATTCGTTCCGTGTTCCGCTCTGGATCGCTTGTGTCGCTTCGCAACGCACTTCCGGAAGATATGAAGCAGCATAATATTTACGCATAAAAAATGTATAAAAGCGCATAAAGCGCATAAAAACGTATGATGTGTAAAATTGAAACAAATAACCGCATAATTTGCGTTAATGCATAAACTTTATGCATTAACATGCGGGTTCAAAACGGCAGGAGGCAAATATGGTCGCCAATAACACAACAGCAGTTGCAGAGAATAATGAATCGCAAGAAGCGTTGCAATCTGATGCTTTCAGGGCGATTATTACCGTTGTCGGCTGCGATACCGTTGGTATTATTGCAAAAGTTACTTCACATGCTGCCGAGCATAATGTAAATATTTTGAATATTTCTCAAACAATTGTCGACGGATTCTTCAACATGATGATGATTGTTGACGTGTCTACTGTTGATTGCGAATTTGGCAATTTTGCTGCAGGATTAGAAACGCTAGGAGACGAAATTGGCGTGCGTATTCGCTGCCAGCGTAGCAATATTTTCACTGCAATGCACAGAATCTAAAATCCGCAGCAATCTAAGTAAACGTAAGGAAGTACATAATGCTCAACCTGATGGAAGTAAGCGAAACTAATTCGATGATTGAGCAAGAACAGCTCGACGTTCGCACAATCACCATGGGAATCAACCTACTAGATTGCGCTTGCGAAAACGTGCAGGACGTTTGTTGTAAAGTTGAAGCAAAAATCACACGTCTTGCGAAAGATTTAGTAAAAACTGGCAACGATATTTCGCGCGACTACGGAATTCCAATTGTAAACAAGCGAATTACTGTAACTCCGATTTCGCTTGTTGGAGCGTCATCTTGTAAAAAGCCTGAAGATTTTGTGCAAATTGCGCACGCATTAGACAGAGCAGCACACACTGTTGGAGTTGATTTAATTGGTGGGTATTCTGCGCTTCCAGCAAAGTCGATGACTGCAGCAGACTGCATGCTTATTGAGTCGCTTCCGCAAGCTTTAAGTGAGACGGAAATTGTGTGCTCGTCTGTGAATGTTGGCTCAACACGAACCGGTATAGACATGGATTGCGTAGAGCTGCTCGGACGTACGATTAAAAAGATTGCTGAAGCTACAGCTGAAAACGATTCTTACGGTTGCGTTAAATTCGTGGCTTTTTGTAATGCTCCGGACGACAATCCGTTCATGGCAGGCGGCTTCCATGGCGTAACTGAAGGCGATGCTGTGATCAATGTTGGCGTGTCTGGTCCTGGCGTTGTTTCGAGTGCACTCGATGCTGCTAGAGGAAAAGACTTTGCTTTTCTATGCGAAACTATTAAGCGCACTGCGTTTAAGATTACTCGTGTAGGTCAGTTGGTTGCGCAAGAGGCTTCTCGTAGGCTTGGTGTGCCGTTTGGAATTATAGACTTGTCGCTTGCTCCAACTCCTGCAGTTGGCGATTCTGTTGGCGAAGTGCTTGAGAAAATCGGTTTGGATCAGGTTGGTGCTCCCGGCACAACTGCAGCGCTCGCTATGCTGAACGATCAAGTTAAGAAGGGCGGCATTATGGCAAGTAGCTATGTTGGCGGTCTTTCTGGAGCGTTTATACCCGTTTCGGAAGATGCAAATATGATTGCTGCTGCAAAGTCTGGCTGCTTGACTATTGAAAAGCTTGAAGCAATGACATGCGTTTGCTCAGTCGGTCTTGACATGATTGCAATTCCTGGAAACATTTCCGCTGCAACGATTTCTGGCATGATCGCGGATGAATCTGCAATTGGTATGATTAATCAAAAAACTACCGCTGTGCGAATTATTCCAGTAATTGGAAAAGGTGTAGGCGAAATGGCGAACTTCGGCGGATTAATGGGATATGCGCCGATTATGCCAGTAAACCAAACAAGCTGCGAAGCTTTCGTAACTCGCGGTGGACGTATTCCTGCTCCAGTACACAGCTTCAAGAATTAGCGTGCGCTTTGACCGAGCTTGAAATCACAGGATTTCAAGCTCGGTCAAAGCGGAAACTCGCTTAAGTTGGAAGTCCGGGGGACTTCCAACGCGAGTTTCGTAGCGAGCGCGTTACCCGCGCGAGCGTCACCGTTTTTTTCGTTACTGGTGCAGTCGTCAGCGCAAATGCCGGAGAACATGCGCGCAATTGGGGACTTACACCCCACATAAGTCCACAAAAACGAGCGCAGCGCTTCGGCAGGTCGTCGCACGCATAAATCCTACTGCACATTAATGATCACTGGCTCGCTGTGAAGCCCTGGCACGCGCTTATGCTCAAGCCGCGCAACGTATGTGCCGCGATCCACCTTCGGTAAATCGTCATCTGCAACACAGCCTTTTCCGACGGTAGTATTGGTATTCCAAGTGATTTTCTTTTCGAAATGATCACCCTTCGCCATAAGCAGCGGTTTTAATGCAGTGTCACAACTATCAGATCGCCATACTGCATGTGATAAGTAGTCAACGCTCTTACTTGCATCTTTAAAGTCTTTGTTGTCTTTATTATCTTTCTTTTTATTATCTTTAGTTTCTTGCTTACCTTGCGTAACTTCTTCACTACTATTAATAGTTAAAACGGCATTCATATCCGATGCGTCAATAAGGCAAGAAGAGTTTCCTTCGTACACAAATCGTTCTGTCAATTCAACACTACCGCCCATAGGAACAGTTTGTGACTTAGTAGAAAGCTCAAGACGAATATCTTTATCAGTGCAATGAGGTGTTAATCCAACAGGACGGGGGTCTGGCACTGAATGACGAACAATGGTAACTTCATGACCAGCAATCGCTTTACTAATAGCGGCAATACCCTTGCTCAAGCTAATAACACAAAATATTGCCAACATAATCAAAAGCAACAAAGCAATACCGACAACAATTCTGCGACGACGATACATTCTTCGTTTTGCTGCGCTCATGTTACGTACGGTCTTACGCACGGGTTTGCGCATCGGGTTGCGAACCGATGTTGCGCTCGCATTGCGATGCGGCTCACGTGGTGACGTAGTTGGCATTGACATATTTACCATTGTAATACATAAGTCGATGAGATGAACTGTACTCACTACACAAGGTAGGCTCACATACAAAGTAATTAAGCTGTTAATTAAAGAGTTACAAAAGCAGCGTAATGAGTTAGTTACTTAAGGTAGTGCTAAAGTGCCATCTGGCAATATAGTGATAAGACTGTCATGATTGAGCGAAGCAATGCATTCGCTAAGTTGTGTTTGATTCGACCATAAATTGTTGATCTCGCAACGTTGCAATACCTGCTGTTTTTTATGTGCCTCACGCAATGCCTGCAAAATAATACCGCGCACTTGCCGATTAGTGCCGGCAAAATGCTGCTGGGGGCGGGTATGGCGGCCAAGACCTGGAAATCCAGCAGCTTTGAAACAGCACCATGTTTGCAAAGGACATGCAGTGCATTGCGGAGATCGTGCTGTGCAAATGGTAGCACCAATTTCCATAATTGCCTGATTCCAAACGGATGAAGTGCAGGTAGTGTTGGTGGTGTTAGTAGCGTTAGCAGTGGTAGCAGTAACATGATTATCTTCTGGCAATACTGCGGCAGCAAGCTCGCGGTCAGATTGCGTTGTGCTGCCATCATGCGATTCAGTTCCAGTAAAAGCGCGCATAAGTACGCGGCGAATATTTGTATCAATCACCGCAATGTGCTTGCCATAAGCAAAGCTGAGTATTGCACTTGCTGTGTAATCGCCTACACCTGGCAAGGCAATAAGTTCTTCATAGGTGCATGGCAGCTTATTGCGATATCTTGTTGCTACAACTTGAGCACAAGATTGTAAACGTAACGCGCGTCGAGGGTAGCCGAGGCGACCCCAAGCTGTAATAATTTCAGCACTCGTAGCGTGAGCTAGTGATTGTGCATCTGGCCAAGTTTGCATCCAAGTGAGCCAATAGGGTACAACACGGCTCATTTGCGTTTGCTGGCTCATTACTTCACACACAAGCACACCCCAAGGGGTAGTGTGCCCAAACCTCCAAGGCAAATCGCGTGCACAACTATGCCAAAAAAGTGCAACATTATCGCGCGTAAGTGTTGCCAATTCGCGCAATGGCTGAGAAGTTTCTTCGGTGAGATGTTCTTCGGGGAGAGATTGTGAATCTTGTTGCATGCTTAATTATGTAAACGTCGTATACTTTTGTGATTACTTTCCGCCTGTAAAACCGAGTTGTCTCCACGCTTCATACACTGCAATAGAAGCGCAATTTGTAAGATTCAAACTACGAAGTGACGGGCGCATAGGAAGACGCACCTGCTCTGCCACGTGCGGGCCTGCCATAACATCCATTGGATCAGGAATATCTCCTGGTTCTGGTCCAAAAAGCAGAATATCGTTCGGCTTATATTCAATTTCAGTGTAAAGTTTCGTAGCATTCGCAGTAAACGCAATAATTCGCGAATTTGGCATTGACTCAACTAAATTCTCAAAATTTGGGTGCAAAACAACGTGAGCCATATCGTGATAATCCAAGCCTGCGCGACGTAATTTAGTATCGTGCAAATTAAAACCAAGCGGCTCAACCAAGTGCAAAATAGTGCCAGTTACAGCGCAAAGTCGAATTGCGGAACCTGTATTTCCTGGAATACGAGGGGAGTAGAAGCAAAGGTGAGGAGTGTGCGTTTCTGCGCGCGCTGCGTCGTCGGCGCTGAGCATTGCGTCCATAACGCTAATTGGATTTCCGTGAGCGTCGGTTACAAGCTCGTCTGGGCCATAATTTGATTTGCGGTAGCCGTACTCGTACATTTGCTCTACGCGGCTTGCTGCTGCTTTGTGTGCTTCGGTTTGTGCTTCGGTTTGCTTTTTGGTTTTGGCTGCTGCTTCTTGCGTATTCTCGCTGTTATTCATGCTATTCCTTAGCTTTTTAAGTATCTTTACGTAACTTCGTAATCGTAACGTATTTAGTTTACTCGCAACTTGTATAGTTTAATGTGGCGCGAGTTTTAGCTGGTGTTTGGCTGGTGTGTTTCTGAAGTGGCTGTGAGTGGTGGGTGTTACTAGCGCGACGACATGCTTGAGCGCAGCATTGTGCTCGCGAAAGCAACTCGGAGCGTGAGCTTGCTCAAGTTGAAAGCACGGTGTGCTTTCAACGCAAGCTCAGTAGCGAGCGCGCTTTGCGCGTGAGCGTTCTTTCGGGCGCTTTATTCTTAAACTTTTTTAACGATAAGCTCGCGTTTTATTACGCTCGCTTGCGAAACTCGCGTTGGAAGTCCACTGGACTTCCAACTTTAGCGAGTTTCCGCATTGAAGTGCCTCCGCGCGCTACGCTTTAAGCGCTCCGGCAAGTCAATGCGCAGTCCTCTTTTAGTGCTCGTAGAGAAATCCCCCAAACTCTGCGTGTTTAATCGTTAATAACCGTGCCTTATCGCAGAGATTTTTCGATTTTTCTTCTTCGCTTGGTGAATCAGCAGCCTGCGGCTCTGACGTTCGCCGCGCTCAGTGCGAAAAATCTCAAATCTCACCACACGAATATTCGTTCCACTGAAGTAGAGAATATTAAGCATCCCAGAAATTGCAAGCGCTAGAGCGGACTTTTTTATTAATAAGGAAGTCTTTAGTTTTTGGTAAAGTAGAGGTTCTGTGTAAGGTGTGTCATATAGCGGGCATGCTCATGGAACCGAAGAAGGCGCCCGCGCATCGCAACTTGCTTATTTGGCAGTTTCGTTTGCCGCGATTTTCTTTAGTTTTTCAAAGATTAAATAGTTAACTAGCGAGTGATAAAGGAACGTCCATTGGCTGCTGAACAAGCTATGACGAGCACCACGAAAGTCATCGCACGTGCTGACGAACATGATATTAAGTTGCATAAAGCGTCAGATCGTGTGAATTTTGGCTCCATTTGTGAGCCTATTGATGTGCCATACCTCCTCGGCGTGCAAACCGACAGCTTTGATTGGTTGATCGGTTCTGAACGCTGGAAGAAGCGCGTTGCAGAAGATGAAGCAAACGGAACTCACACCGTGCCTCATGTTTCTGGTCTCGACGAAGTCTTCCAGGAGATTTCCCCAATTGAGAACTTTGCTGAGACAATGAGTCTCACATTCTCTGATCCATACTTTGAAGAGCCACGCCACACTGTGCTCGAGTGCAAGGAAAAGGATTACACCTATTCTGCTCCACTTTATGTGAATGCTGAGTTTGAAAACGGCGAAACTGGTGAAATTAAGAGCCAAACTGTTTTCATGGGTGATTTTCCACTTCAAACTCCACACGGTACTTTTATTATTGGCGGCACCGAGCGAGTAATTGTTTCGCAGCTTGTGCGCTCTCCAGGCGTGTATTTTGATCGCACGCAGGATCGCACTTCCGACAAGGATGTTTTCGGTGCGAAGATTATTCCAAGCCGTGGTGCATGGCTGGAATTTGAGATCGACAAGCGTGACGTTTTAGGCGTTCGCGTTGACCGCAAGCGTAAGCAGTCTGCAATCGTATTCCTTATGGCTATTGGCATGACGAAAGACGAAATTGCCGATGCTTTCCAAGGATACCCACTTGTTTTGGATGCGCTCGCAAAAGAGCCTATCGAAACGCAAGACGATGCACTTACCGATTTGTACCGTAAGATTCGCCCTGCAGATACTGCAACTCCAGAAGCTGGTCGCAACCTTCTCGATTCCTTCTACTTCAACACAAAGCGTTACGATTTGGCTCGCGTTGGTCGCTATAAGATCAACCGCAAGCTCGGTATTGAAGCAGATTACAGCGATCGTAGCTTGAACCGCGAAGATATTATCGCAACTATTAAGTACTTGGTAACGTTGCATTCCGGCGAAAAGACCTTCCCAGGTAAGCGCGACGGTCAAGACGTGCAGTTGCGCGTTGACGTTGACGATATCGATCATTTCGGCAACCGTCGTATTCGTCAGGTTGGCGAGCTTGTGCAGAATCAGCTTCGTACCGGCTTAAGCCGCATGGAGCGCGTTGTGCGCGAACGTATGACAACTCAGGATGCAGAGGCAATTACTCCTCAGTCCTTGATTAACATTCGTCCAGTAAACGCAACTATTAAGGAATTCTTCGGAACTTCCCAGCTCAGCCAGTTTATGGATCAAAACAATCCTTTGGCAGGAGTTACGAACAAGCGTCGTCTTTCCGCACTTGGTCCTGGTGGTCTTTCTCGCGATCGCGCTTCTATGGAAGTTCGAGACGTGCACCCATCCCACTTCGGACGTATGTGCCCAATCGAATCCCCAGAAGGTCCAAACATCGGTCTTATCGGTTCTTTGGCAACCTTCGGACGCATCAACCCATTCGGCTTCATCGAAACCCCATACCGCAAGGTTGTGAATGGTCACGTAACTAACGAAGTTGAATACATGACTGCAGACCGCGAAGCCGAGCACGTTATTGCTCAAGCAAACCAGGAACTCGACGAAAACGGCAACTTCGTTGGCACTCAAGCACTTGCTCGCGTGGACGAAGAAGAAGCAGTCGATGTGCCTGTAAGCACTGTAGATTACATGGATGTTTCCCCACGTCAGATGGTTTCCCTTGGTGCTTCCTTGATTCCATTCTTGGAGCACGATGAAGGTCACCGCGCATTGATGGGTACGAACATGCAGCGTCAGGCTGTGCCGCTTATTAAGTCGGAGCGACCACTTGTTGGTACCGGCTCTGAATGGCGTGCAGCAGTTGATTCTGGCGACGTAATCTTAGCTGAAAAGCCGGGCGTAGTAACTTACGTTTCTGCAGATATTATTCGCGTTATGAACGACGATGGAACTCAGTCCAGCTACAAGCTTTCAAAGTTCCAGCGTTCTAACCAGACTACTTGCTACAACCAAGTGCCGCTTATTAAAGATGGCGAGCGTGTTGAAGCTGGTACTGTTTTGGCAGACGGTCCTGCAACCGAAAAGGGCGAACTTGCATTGGGTAAGAATTTGCTCGTTGCATTCATGCCTTGGAACGGTTACAACTACGAGGATGCTGTGATTATTTCCCAGCGTCTTGTGCAAGATGATACGCTTTCTTCTATTCATATTGAAGAGTACGAAATCGACGCTCGTGAAACCAAGCTTGGTTCCGAAGAGATTACTCGCGATTTGCCAAACGTTGGTGAAGATGCGATTGCAAATCTTGACGAGCGCGGCATTATTCGCATTGGCGCTGAAGTCGAAGCTGGCGATATTTTGGTTGGTAAGGTAACTCCTAAGGGCGAAACCGAGCTTACTCCAGAAGAGCGTTTGCTCCGCGCAATCTTCGGCGAAAAGAGCCGCGAAGTGCGCGATACTTCTTTGCGCGTGCCACACGGTGAGACTGGTACTGTGATTGCAGTTAAGGAAATCACTCGTGAAGACGCTGAAGATGACGGTGACGAGCTTCCAAACGGCGTGAACCAAATGATTCGCGTTTACATTGCTCAGCATCGTAAGATTACGCAAGGCGATAAGCTTTCCGGTCGTCACGGCAACAAGGGTGTTATTTCCCGCATTTTGCCAGAAGAAGATATGCCATTCTTGGCTGATGGTACTCCAGTTGACATCATGCTTAACCCGTTGGGCGTGCCTTCTCGAATGAACTTGGGTCAGGTGCTCGAGCTTCACTTGGGCTGGATTGCTCACGCTGGCTGGGATATTAACTTGGATCCAGATTTGGAAGCAGCTTGGAAGAAGTACGTGCCGCAAGGTGCTGAGCATGGCGATCCATGCACTCCAGTTGCAACACCAGTATTCGACGGCGTGCGCCCAGAAACTTTGAAGGGCTTGCTTTCTACAACACTCGCAAATCGCGATGGTGACAAGCTTGTTGGCTCCGACGGTAAGGCAACCTTATTCGACGGTCGTACTGGTGAGCCATTCCCGAAGCCAATTTCTGTGGGCTACATGTACATTTTGAAGCTGCATCACTTGGTTGATGATAAGATTCACGCACGTTCCACTGGTCCTTACTCCATGATTACCCAGCAGCCGTTGGGTGGTAAGGCTCAGTTCGGCGGTCAGCGCTTCGGCGAAATGGAAGTGTGGGCGCTCGAGGCTTATGGTGCTGCTTACACATTGCACGAAATGATGACTACGAAGTCTGATGACGTCGACGGTCGCGTGCGCGTGTATGGTGCTATCGTCAAGGGCGATAACCTGCCACCAGCTGGCATTCCTGAATCCTTCAAGGTGTTGCTTAAGGAAATGCAGTCGCTTTCCCTTAATGTTGAAGTGTTGAACGCTGAAGGCGTTGCAATCGACATGAAGGATGAAGAGGACGACCCAGTTTCATCTTCCGACGATCTTGGCTTCAATATTGGCGCTCGACCAGATTCGTCCGCCAAGGAAGATCAGATTGCTGTTGAACCTGAATACCAGTGATTCGGTAACGAACACACTTTAAGAAATTAAGAAACATTAGAAAACAATTTCATGAGACAGGACGATAAGAGTGCTGGACGTCAACGCATTTGACAAACTGAGGATTGGACTGGCCACCGCCGAAGATATCCGTAGCTGGAGCCACGGCGAAGTAAAGAAGCCAGAAACCATTAATTACCGTACCCTAAAGCCAGAGAAGGACGGTCTGTTCGGTGAGCAGATCTTCGGTCCAACTCGCGATTGGGAGTGCGCGTGTGGTAAGTATAAGCGCGTGCGCTTTAAGGGAATCGTGTGCGAGCGATGCGGCGTGGAAGTTACCCGCAGCCGCGTTCGCCGCGAACGCATGGGTCATATTGAGCTTGCAGCTCCGGTAACGCACATTTGGTTCTTCAAGGGTGTGCCAAGCCGTTTGGGCTACTTGCTCGACATTGCACCTAAGGATCTTGAAAAAGTAATCTACTTCGCAGCCTACATGGTTACGAAAGTCGACGAAGAACAGCGTCATCAAGATCTTCCAGATTTGCAAGACGAATTCGATACCGAAATCGGCAACCTTCGCAAGCGCCGCGATAACGAAATTGAAGCGCGCGCAAAGAAAGTTGAAGAAGACTTGCACGAGCTGGAAGAATCTGGCGAAAGCAAAGGTGCTGCAAAATCTAAGCTGCGCGCTAGTGCAGAACGCGAAATGTCTGCTATTCGCACCCGTTACGACGAGCAGATTCAGCGTTTGAATGCCGTGTTCGACCGCTTCAAGGGCTTGCGTGCCGGAGACATGGAAGGCGACGTTGACTTGTGGCGCGAGATGGAAGATCGCTACGGTGACTACTTCGAAGGCTGCATGGGTGCTGAAGCTATTAAGAAGCGTTTGCAGGACTTCGATTTGAAGTCTGCCGCAGAGGAGCTTCGCGCAGAAATCGACAACGGAACCGGTCAGCGCAAGGCTCGCGCTTTGAAGCGACTGAAGGTTGTAAACGCATTCTTGACTACTGGAAACAAGCCAGAAGCTATGGTTTTGGACGTAATTCCAGTAATCCCACCAGATTTGCGACCAATGGTTCAGCTCGATGGTGGTCGTTTTGCAACTTCCGATTTGAACGATTTGTACCGTCGCGTAATCAACCGTAACAACCGTTTGAAGCGACTTATTGAGCTCGGCGCTCCTGAAATCATGCTTAATAACGAAAAGCGCATGCTTCAGGAAGCAGTCGATTCGCTCTTCGACAACGGTCGCCGCGGACGCCCAGTAACCGGCGCATCCAACCGACCATTAAAGTCGCTTTCCGACATGCTTAAGGGTAAGCAAGGTCGATTCCGTCAGAACTTGCTCGGTAAGCGTGTTGATTACTCCGGCCGTTCCGTAATCGTCGTTGGTCCAAGTCTTCGCATGCATCAGTGCGGTTTGCCAAAGCCAATGGCATTGGAGCTGTTTAAGCCGTTCGTTATTAAGCGTTTGGTAGATCAGGGCTTTGCTCAGAATATGAAGAGCGCAAAGCGTTTGGTTGACCGCGGCGACTCCGAAGTTTGGGGCGTCTTGGAGGAAGTTATTTCCGAGCATCCTGTGCTTCTTAACCGCGCACCTACACTTCACCGCTTGGGTATTCAAGCATTTGAGCCAATTTTGGTTGAAGGTAAAGCAATCCACCTGCCACCACTTGCCTGCGCAGCATTCAACGCAGACTTCGATGGTGACCAGATGGCAGTGCATCTTCCGCTTTCTGCAGAAGCTCAAGCCGAAGCACGCACTTTGATGATGGCTTCCGACAATATCTTGAAGCCAGCAGACGGTCACACCGTTACAATGCCTTCTCAGGATATGATTCTGGGTCTTTACTACTTGTCTACCGTAATTGACGGAGCAAAGGGTCAGGGTCGTATTTTCTCCTCGCTTGCTGAAGCTGAAATGGCTCTCGACAAGCATGAGATTGACATGCAAGCTAAGGTGCTGATTCGAGTTCCTGCAGACTTCGTATTGCCAAAGAATTGGGAGCCTGCTGAGCTTAAGGTTGTCGACCCTGAGCCAGGCAGCCCGGACGTTGTGCGCGAAGAGCGTTTTAAGGACGGAACTGTACTGTTTGCAACTTCTTGCGGACGCATTTTGTTCAACGGAACTTTGCCAGTCGACTATCCGTTCGTAAACGAGCAGGTGCCAAAGGGCGTACTTTCTAAGATCGTCGACGAAATTGCAACCCGCTATTCTACAGCTCAAGTTGCAGCAACACTCGACGCTTTGAAGGATCTCGGCTTTACTCGCGCTCCTTGGTCTGGCGTAACGATGGCATTCTCCGACATTGTGCTTCCTCCAAATCGCGAACAAATCGCGCAAGATTACGAGGATCAGGCTGCAAAAATCAACTCCCAGTACGATATGGGTCTTCTTACCGACGAAGAACGTCGTCAAGAGTTGATTAACTTGTGGACTGAATGCACCGACAAGGTTGCAGACGCAATGCGCGAAAACTTCCACGACGACAACAACGTGAACATCATGGTTCAGTCAGGCGCACGTGGTAACTGGATGCAGATTCGCCAGATTGCTGGTATGCGAGGCCTCGTGGCAAACCCTAAGGGCGAGATTATTCCTCGACCTGTTAAGTCAAACTACCGCGACGGCTTGTCTGTGTTGGAGTACTTCATCTCCCAGCACGGCGCTCGTAAGGGCCTGGCAGATACCGCACTTCGTACGGCAGAATCTGGCTACTTGACTCGTCGTCTTGTGGACGTTTCGCAGGAAGTAATCGTTCGCGAAGAAGATTGTGGCACTAAGCGCGGTCTTATGATGAAGATTGCTGATCGCGACGAAAACGGCAATTTGACGCTTGTTAAGGCTGCTGATGGCGGTCCATACTCGCGCTTGCTTGCTGCAGACGTGCTCGATCCTGCTGACGGCACTACAGTTTTGGCAAAGTGCGGAGATGCGCTTTCTATGGACGTTTTGCGCGATTTGGTTGCGCACGGCGTTGAGGAAGTTAAGGCGCGTTCTGTGCTTACTTGCGAATCTAAGCGCGGCGTTTGCGCAAAGTGCTACGGATGGTCCTTGGCTACGAGCCGACTCGTGGATGTTGGCGAGGCTGTTGGTATTGTTGCAGCACAGTCCATTGGTGAGCCTGGTACGCAGCTTACGCTTCGTTCCTTCCACTCTGGTGGCGTCGCTTCGGCTTCTGATATTACTCAGGGTCTTCCTCGTGTTACGGAGCTTTTCGAGGCTCGTACTCCTAAGGGTGAGGCTCCAATCGCTGAGTTCCCAGGCGTTGTGAAGGTTGAGGATACTGACCATGGTCGTCAGGTGACTTTGACTCCAGACGACACTACGGTTGAGCCAATCGTTTACCCTGTGACGCGTCGTGCGCCAATGCTGGTAAAGGATGGCGAGCATGTTGACGTTGGTACGCAGCTGATTGAGGGTTCTGTGGATCCTAAGAAGATTTTGCGAATCCTTGGTCCGCGCGCAGCTCAGGTGAATATTGTGGAAGAAGTTCACAACGTTTACCGTTCTCAGGGCGTTGATATTCACGACAAGCACATTGAAGTTATTGTGCACCAGATGCTTCGCCGTATTACGGTGATCGATTCTGGCGATACGGATCTTCTTCCAGGTGAGCTTGTGGATCAGGCAAAGTTCCGTGAGGCAAACTTGGCTGCCGTTAAGAACGGTGGCAAGCCTGCTGCTGGTCGACCAGAGCTTATGGGTATTACCAAGGCTTCTTTGGCTACGGATTCTTGGCTTTCTGCAGCATCGTTCCAGGAGACTACGCGCGTGCTTACTGAGGCCGCCTTAAGCCAGAAGGAAGATGACCTTAAGGGCTTGAAGGAGAATGTGATTATCGGTAAGCTCATCCCAGCTGGTACCGGTTTGGCGCGTTACCGCAACGCTAACGTGGAGCCGGATCCTCAAGTTCGCGACTCTATTTATCCAAACTTCGGTTTGGGCGGTGCGGATAGCACGCCTTCGAACTTCGGTGAGAGCGATATGGGTGATGTTGACTTCTCCAACATTGATTTTGGCGATATGAAGCTCGGCGACGACTTTAATCCAGATGACTTCCTTGACGATCAGGGTGGTCAGAGCGATTATGGCGACGAAGCTGAGTGATTGCGCTAATCTAATATAAAAATGGGGCTTCAAGCTTTCGGGCTTGAAGCTCCTTTTTGTTACTGGCACAGTATGCTTTCTGCGTTAATAACGTATAATGCCGTTTTTTCGTTACTGGGCAGCGTGACGACCTGCTTTCGCGCATAGAGCGTAGCGCGCGAAAGCAATTCGGAGCGGAAACTCGCTTAAGTTGAAAGCACAGTGTGCTTTCAACGCGAGTTTCGCAAGCGAGCGCGCAATCTGCGCGAGCATTAACTGCGTGCGTGTCTGATTTTGCCTACTTTCGGACACTGGTGCAGTCGGCTTACTGCATGAGTAACACATGAATCGTACTACAACACCTTTTAACCACAATGTTATAAATTTATTGTCTATTCATCGTATTCTCAAATAACTTCAGTAGTATGCCTAAAACTAACAACGAAATGATACGTATGATAAGAGACGCTGAAATAGAGCATAGATGCATCCTACCTATTAATTCAGCTCAAAAACTAATAAATCTACGCACGATGTTGTTTATTTGTTGCTGGCGCAGTTGATTTAAAAAAGTTACGCAGTAAAAGTTACGCAGTACGTGGCGTATTGGGAAAGATATTTAGATAATGTTGGGGCATTATGGCAGAAGAGAAGAAAGAGATTGTGATAATAGATGAAACTACACTTAAAAGTAAGATTTACTATATAAGAAATCAAAAAGTTATGCTTGATTCGGATTTAGCTGAGATTTATGGATATTCTACAAAAAGATTTAACGAACAGGTTAAAAGGAATATTGAAAAATTTGATGACGATTTTATGTTCCAATTAACCGATGAGGAAGTATCTGAACTTTCAAGGTCGCATTTTGCGACCTTGAACAAAGCGCAAGGCAGAGGCAGTAACATTAAATACAAGCCATATGTTTTCACAGAACAGGGCATCTATATGCTTATGACTGTATTAAGGGGAGAACTGGCAGTTAAACAGAGCAAGGCTTTAATACGAATGTTCAAGCAGATGAAAGACTTCATTGTTGAAAATAGAGACTTTCTTAGTTCAAAAGAAATGACGCAACTGTTATTGCAAACAAGCCAAAATACAAATGATATAATGCAGCATTCAAAAGAAATAGCAAATATAAACGATAAAATTAGCACTTTGGCAACAAAAGAAGATTTGAAAAAGGTAATGGATAATTTTATAGATAGTAACACCTACAAGCATTTTCTTTTGCTGAATGGAGATAAGATAGAAGCAGATGTTGCCTATACAAAAATATATAAGTCAGCAAAGAAAAGCATTTATGTTATAGATAACTATATAGGGCTTAAAACTTTGGAACTTTTAAGGGCTGCAAGAGATAACATACAAATCATAGTTTTTAGCGATAATGTAAGAAATAAAGATATGCTTACAAAAAATATTTTAGATGATTTTAGAAAAGATTATCCTAATATAGACCTGAATCTGAAGGTATCCAATAAAAAATACCACGATAGATATATTGCACTAGATTTTGGGGCAGAAAATGAGGTCTTTTATTTTTGTGGAGCATCATCGAAGGATGCGGGAAATAAAATATCAAGTATTACTCAAATAGAAGAATCATCTAAGGATATGTATCATACAATGTTTGCTGGAATGTTAAACAATAAGAATTTGAAAATTTAATACACAAAGAGCAAAGTAGGAAGTTGTATGAACTTTAAAAGGCGGTAGAAGCGAAAATCTATCGTCTTTTTAATTACTGCAAATTAGAGAGCGCGTGTGTTCTGCGTTAGTGTCTGATTTTGCCTACCTTCGGACACTGGCGCAGTACTGTTTCTGCGTTATGGTCTCTGGTTGCTTGTTTTGACAAGATGTATACAAGCGATTATGCTATATATAACATAAGCAGGGGGTTGTGGAATTGTTTGATGTGATTTTTTACAGTGATAAGGATGGTGATAAGCCAGTACGCGAGTTTATTAAAAGTTTAGATGTCAAGTTGCGCGCGAAGGTGGTTTCTGATTTGCATCGCTTGGAGATGTTGGGAAACGATGCGAGGGAACCGCTTAGTAAGCATGTTGGCAACCATATTTTTGAGCTTCGCACTATTTTAGGTAGCAACATAGTGCGTATTTTATACTTTTTTGATGCGGATAAGATCATTGTTGCCACCAACGGATTCGTTAAAAAGCAGCAGAAAACTCCGCGTAGTGAAATATTGGTCGCTATGCAGAGAAGGGCTGAATATTTTAATAGAAAGATGGGCTTGTGATGGAAAAGCAAGAGTTGCAGGGAACGTGCGTAGTGCAGGAAAAGCAAGAGTTGCAGGGAACGTGCGTAGTGCGAGGAACGCGAGTAATGCAGAGAAAGCAAGAGTTGCTGCGAACGCGCGCAGTGCAAGAAACGCACGTAGTGCGGGGAACGCGAGTAATGCAGAGAAAGCAAGAGTTGCGGCGAATGCGCGCAGTGCAGGAAGCGCGCGCAGTGCAGGAAACGCGAATGAATGATTTGCATGAACTCACGGACGAGCTTATGAAGGATCCCGAGTTCAAGAAAGAGTATGATGCGCTTCAGCCGGAAAGAGACTTGACTATGTCGCTTGTGATGGCGAGAAAAAGGGCTGGTTTGACTCAGGCTGAGCTGTCGGAGAAGACGGGTATAAGTCAGTCGGATATTAGCAGGTTGGAAAATGGTTCGAGGAATCCGACTATTGCGCTTTTGAATCGTATTGCAAATGCTTTGAATGCGACTTGCAGGATTGAGTTTGTGCCGAATGCGCGTTGACGTGTTTTAGCGCTGCGATTTAGCGCTCAACTTGCCTTGTACTTTCCAAACGAACTTGTTGGAAATTCCGACAGGTTGACTTTTCGTTAGGAATATAAAGAAAGCACAATCGTGCGCGCGGTTGTGCGTAAAGCACAACATAATTTCTAAAGCACAGCCACACGAACCTGTCCTGCCTTCGTCAATCGAGACGAAGGTAGACCTCGCTTGCGTTGAAAGCACACCGTGCTTTCAACCCTCAGCAAGCGCTACCGCATTGAGCTTGCTTGAAGCACGCAATGCAGCTTCAAGCAAGCTCAATGCGACACGCCGATGGTTTGGGTTTTGAGAAAAAATAAAAAACGCAAAAAACAAAAAGAGCTGGTTATTTGTCACCCCCAAATCCGTTGTTTTTCAACGATTTTTGTACCGGGGGTAGATGCTCAGAAACATAAACATTTGACTGTGTTATACTACATCTCATTTTTCGTCTAAATATCGATTAATATTATATGTACTCACGGTTGAGCGTTATCGCACAATTTGCGAAGAATAGCTAAATGATGAAAGTTTGCAGTTGTATTTCTGCGTTCGCATCTGTGTGTTTGCACTGATGCTGTCGTCAATGCAATTGTCAGTATGTCATAACGACATAATTGTCAGTATGTCATAACCTTTTGTTTAGCTTGTAACCTGCTGTTGAGCCTAAATAAAGATGTAAGACGATTAGTTTACTTATTGAAGAGAGGAAATATGCGTCTACAGGCTTCAAAGTTAAAACGCGCGGTGGCACTCGTAGCTGCCTCCTGCACGCTCGGTACCTGCTGCATCGCTGGATCCATAGCGTGGGCTGGTGGTGAGTTGGCTTCTAATACTCCTACTCAAGGTGAAAATACCGCGAATATTAAATCTGGTCAGGCTACCTCTATTACCATTTACAAGTATGAAGGTCCTGAGGGTTCTGTTAGGAATAATGGTAAAGAGCAGAAAATTCCAGATGCACAAAAACCAATTTCAGGCGTGAAGTTCAAGATTACTCCAATTGTTGGTACTAATGGCAACAAGATTGATTTGTCCAAGACAACTGGTTGGACAGCTATCAAAGATTTAAATGTTGAGAATAAGACTGCTGCTAAGGCTTTGCAAGATGCAGGATTGAAGGCTTCTGAAGCAAAAGCTGACGTTGTAGAACAAGAGACTGGTACAGATGGTTCTACAACATTCAATCTTGGTGCTACGTACGGCTTGTACTTGGTAGAAGAAGACTTGGCTAATAGTGCGCCTAAGAAAGATGGGAAACCTATTAAGGTTACTAAGCAAGTTAACCCATTCCTTGTAACGGTTCCTCTTCCAGATACGCAGACTCATACTTGGATTTACAATTTAAAGATTTATCCAAAAAACGACGTTAGCACCAGCAAGGTAGAGAAGAAAGCTCAGACTGCTCCAAACAAGCCATTCATTGATGGCACTACGACGACTATGGGTTGGGATATTTCCATCCCGCTCACCGCTATTAAAGATGGTGGCAAAACCTATACAAATGTTTCCTTCACTGACCCGATTAACACAGACTTCTTGAACTATAGCAGTGTTAAGAATGTGAAGGTTACTGATAAAGATGGCAACGCCTCTGATACTTTAGAGACGACGGATTATGAAGTTGAAGGATATTCTTCAATTGGTAATAATCCAGATAAGGTAAACTTAGCTAGATCTGAGAACCTCAAGAACGTCAAGTGGATTCGCGTTAAGCTAACTACAACTGGTTTAACTAAGGCTTCTGCCAAAGTTGGCGGTAAACTTACAGCAACAGTTGTAACAACAGTTATTGCTCCTGGAAATATTAAGAACTACATAAACACTGATGTGGATGGAGTTGCAACCGGCGAGGGAGGTAAAACTCCAGGCTGTATTCCAACTAAGCAAAAACCATGTGATGAAGACCCAAATCATCCTCACGAAGGTGGAGATACCACTAATTTCGCTAAGCTCACCATTGATAAGGTTGGATTGAGTGATAACGACAATAAGGACAATGGTAAACCTTTGCAGGGTGCAATCTTTAATGTCTATGAAGCTGCTCCAGGTAAAACTGTAGATGACCTTAAAGGTAAGACAGTTGACGCTGCTGGAAGTGATTTAGTAAAGACCGGCGGACATGTTCGTACAATGACTGCAACTGATGATAAAGGTAAAGCTTCTGACTCCTTCTTCGTTGGTAATGGTGCTAATGTTTCGCACGTTTATTGCGCAGTTGAAACTAAGGCTCCAGATGGATTTGAACTTGATAACAAGCTTCATTGTGTGAATCTCACTGCTGGTGCTGACAATTCAGCTAACACATTGAAGATTAACAACAAGAAGTCTACTTCTCTCGACAAGATTCTTGGCAACTTGCCTATGACTGGTGCTCGCGGCTTGGTGATTTTGACGGTTTGCGGCATTGTTGGCATTGCTGGCACGCTCTTCTACATTGTGATGAAGCGTCGCAAGGAGCAGGAACAGGAGTAAAACTCAATCGGCTGGCTGAGTGACTTAGTTGGCTGAGTGGCTTGGATGATTGTTCAGCTGATCTGCTCTGCCGGTTGCATAGTTTGGTTTCGAAACAAGCTATGCAACCGGTTTGAGCAGATTAGCTGTGCAGTCAGGTCGGAGCGCAAACGCAAGAAATTCTCCGGCAAATGTTTCCGAAGCTTTGCGCCAATGCTTCTGCGAAAAGTGGTTTTGTAGCTTTGTAGTTTTGCTCTGCTGAAGTTGCTTCTGTAGCGCCAATGCTTTGCAAATGTCGATTATTTATTGATTAGCGAACTTTAACATTAATGCTCTGCAGACGCTGAGTATTTATTGCTTAAAGAACACTAGCGTCATTGCTGCTGCACACGCCACACCAGACGCACCTACCACACCAAAAAACACTAGCGGCTTTATTAGCAGTGAGGGGTGGGTGTTGCTTGGTCGAGCAATATAAAAGCGGAACGATAGTAATAATCTCGTTGACGAATACTATTTCTGCAGAAAAAGTAAGTAAAAAACTAAACTTAACTACGCAACCGCTAAGTCCAAATAAGGTATAAGAGCGGAGCGCTGCGAGACAAGCAACCCCACCACTCGCAACCCTACAAAGAAATCCGCCAGCCAAACGCCAGCCAAAATTCATAGCCAAAACTCAAGAATGTCGAAAACAAAATCGTGAGAAAAGAAAACCACTCAAACTCGCGCAACAACGCCAAAAACTGGCACTTCTCTAAGTCCTGCATAGTCCCTGCTTTGCTGTTGCTTGCATCGTTTGCGTCGCTTATTTATCCGCACGCCGCCATGTGGCTAAGCCAATACCACATGTCGGAAGTTGCTGCAGAGTATGCGAAGCTTATTACACACGCGGTTCCTGCTCCGCATGAGCAGCTCCGCCGCGCTCGTGAGTATAACAGTAAGCTTTCGTCGGGTGCTATTTACGAAGCGAATACGAATATTCCAACTTCGCATGGCGAAACGTCGGATGCTAGTCAGGATTATTGGGATCAGTTGAAAGTGAACGACGACGGGTTGATGGCTCGTTTGCGAATCAAAAAAATTGATCTTGATTTGCCTGTGTATCACGGCACAGAGGATGCCACGTTGCTTAAGGGTCTTGGTCATTTGCGTGGAACTTCGCTTCCGGTTGGCGGCAAGGGGACGCGCTCTGTGATTACTGGGCATCGCGGTTTGGCAAGTGCGGAAATGTTCACCAGGCTGGATGAAGTTGGAAAAGGTGATACTTTTACGATTGAGGTTTTCGACGAGATTCTTACCTACAAGGTTGTTGACAAGATCGTTGTAAACCCTGATGAGACGAAGAAGATTGCAGCCGTTCCTGGTAAGGATTTGATGACGCTGATTACTTGTACGCCGCTTGGCATTAACACGCAGCGCATTTTGGTTACTGGTGAACGCGTGGTGCCAACGCCTGCGGCAGACAAAGCACTTCGAGGTAAAAAGCCTGATGTGCCGCGATTCCCGTGGTGGATTGTTGCTTGCTTTGGAAGCTTGTGTATTGTTGGCGGCTACATTTGGTGGGCTGGTTTGCCTGTAAAGAAGAAAAAGAAAACTGAAAAGAGCGATGCTGCTGCGGATGCGTCTGCTGCTACTAGTGACGACATAAGTGCAGAAAGCTCATCGACTAGCACGGTAAGCAGTGCGGATCTTGTGCTCGAGGAAGCTAAGGCGATTAAAAATCGTCCGAAAAAACGGACGAAAGTCAAAAAGTCTAGTTTGCGCAAGAAACGCAAGCGGAGTGGTCACGGCGAAAAGACTTTCGACTGGCTTATAAGCATCCTTGGTTTATGAGCGATTGCTTATAGGCAATAACAAAACTTAATAGAAAAACTTAATAACAAACTTGTGGTGCCGTGGGGGCGACGCAAAGCAGTTTAAAACAATGCAAAACAGGTGGAAACAATGAAGAGTATTTGGACGATTATGCTAAACGTTCTTGTTCGTATAGGTCAATTGACTCAATGCGCAACTCGTGTAGCTAAACGTACGACTCAGAATATGTGCCGTGTGGCTAAGAGCGCGGCTGAGCGTTTAGCTAGTCGTGTGTCTAATCGTTTGGATAATCGTATAGCTAATTGCGTGAATAAACGCTCATCTAAACGCGAGTCTGTTTTTGCATATCGTGCGTTCAGTAGCTCTTTTGCCTCTGCTCTTAAAACTGTTCTTGTTTGTTCTCTTTCGGTAGCAATGTTGCTACCTATTTGCATTACTGCTGAAACCGCAGTTGCTTTGGATAGTGCTAATAATTCCGCAAATAATTCCACAAAGTCTGATCCAAAGTCTGATTCTAACTCTAATTCTAATAATCCAGACTCTAATTCAGGCTTATCTGCATCATCTCAATCTTCTGCGTTACAGAGTTTCGACAATTCACAAGGATCTGTAGATTCAGGGAATCTACTCTCTCAATCTTTTAATCCTTCTGCAGGCTCTGGCGCAGGCGTGCCGTTTGCTTCTCCGTTTGACTCTCAATTTGATTCTCCATTTGGTTCTCCGTTCGGATCTCAACCAAAGTCACTTTTTGAGCGCGCTGCAGAAGAAGAAAGAGCAAAAGCGCAAAACCGCGACGCTAAGAATTACTCAGCTCGTGAATCTTACGAAGTGTATCGCCCTGGATGTAACAAGGATTACGCTTTAGGCGCATGCATTACTACTGACGGCGATGGTGCTGGTTTGCGCGCTACGAACGGTCACGATTTGGATGTTAATAGCCTTGGATACAACTTGGAATCTAGCGACCAATTTGCTAGTGCAGCAACGAGACCTCGCGGCCACTACGAAAACGGTTCTGTACCTGAAGATCCTTCTGGCACGGATCATTACGGCGCAACTTACTTTACTCCGTATCCTAAGGGCACTTTTATTATGGGCCGTTTACGCAACATGGCCTTTAACCATAAGGGTTCCGGCGTCGACAGAATTAACTTGCCTATAGATGATACTGCAGATTTCGTGTTTGTAAAGCGCACCCCTAAGCTTTCCGGTGGTGGCTTCGTGTGGGATATTATTTTTAACGCTGGCGGCCGTACTCAAGGCGCTGGTGCTGCTCTTGATTACTTTACGATTCCAAAAGGTCAGATTCTAGACAAGGGTAGCGAAGGCGGAAGGCAGTATATTCAGCGTGTTCTTTACAGTGGCAGGGAAGCTACTGCTTTGTATAAGAAGAATCAAGGCAATAATAATCCTCCTCGCGAAACCTGCTCATTCTCGTGGGATAATCCTAACGGTTTATGCAGCATTAAAACTGACGGTAACGATTTTGATTCTGGAGATGACTTAGTCGCAGCTTGGAATAAGATGCGCGGCACTGACGACAGTAAGAATGGCAATTATTCTAGGATCCTTCCGGATGCTGTAACAACTGAGGATTTGGGTAGTTCTGACGCTATTGGTTGGTGCCGTGATGGTCAAGGTTTGGACTGCATTAGATCCAGTAGCTATGGTGCTTTGGATGAAGGCGATCTTAAAGTTGTTCCTAAAGTTGAAGGAAGCTATAACAGAGGCTATAGTCCTGCTTATGTTGCTCTCGTGCAAAATCTTTATAGATCTATAAAAGATGACACGCAGCGCGTATTTAGTTTTGTGAACAATATTAAGTCTGGCGAGATTGCTTATACGTATAAGATTCACTTCACTACTACAACTTCTACGACTAAAAACAACTCATATTGCTCTTCTAATAACGTGGGTGATGGCACGGGTTGCGAAAACTTTTCATTCTTCTACGCTGCAGGATCTTACTATGGTAAGAGAAAGAGCCAAGGTTTTTATGGTGCTACTGACCCGTTTGGTGTTACTAAAGCCAGTAAATATTCCATGACTAATTTTGGTCGTGACGCTAACTTCTACATGTACACTGTAATGCATCAGCAGTGGTATGGTGCGCCGCGAATTATGGATATTCAGGCTCCTAGATACCACTTCCTTAAGGGTACTGGTTTGGGTCCGTACAACAGTGACAGTGGTAATTATCTTGAGCACAGGCATATTTCATTCTCTAGTGTGTTGCTTGGAATAGTAAATCAGCCTTTGGGAACTTCATATCTTATGAACGAGAACCAAGATATACGCTTATTGCCTGATTATTATTCCCCGAATAACGGCTATGCTCGAGGTAATCAGTGGTTCCGTAATCCTGGTATGAACGACCATAATACGAAGGATTCAGAGCCTGGTAGGCATAAGCTTGAGCTTAGATATAACGATAGAACGTATCATATGAGTGAAACTCAGGATTTGTGGTATAGGGTTATTACGCAAGCAGACGTGTTTAAGCCTTTGCAAACTGAGGAATATGACGAAAATAACAAGACTCCTAAGTATTATTCTTACGATCAGCCGCTTCCTAATCCTCTTATTATTGATAATCGTGATAATAATGCTGGGTTTGTGAATTTTGTTGGCAAGCGTTCTGATTTGTATAGGCAGGTAATGGCTTTTGATCCTAACTTGTTCCCGCCTGTTAATAAAGATGAGTATGGTTCAAGGCATAGGTATGGTTCCATAAAGCAGAAGAAGGGCTCTAAGACAAACGATTATCCGCTTGACGCTAACTATTTGACTAATAATCCGGATGGAGATTCTAATACTCCGCTTAAGAATCTTGCTGTTTATAAAGCTGAGTGGACGAATAAGTGGGGTGATGAGTCTCGCTCGAACACTCTTCAGGATGCTGATTTAAGCGTTGCTGCTAAAGTGCCTATTGTTAGCGTTGTAAATCCTTGCGGTCATTCTAAGATTCTTGACGAATACAAGGATAAAATTAACGGTCAGTCTAGGTCTTCTATTTCATTTAGATCCATAGATAGTGACGATAATTCCGCTGCAAACAACGATCGTGCAGCTATGGGTGAGGATCGTGAAGACAGCATGCCTGAATGCTGGCCTAAAGCGCAAAATGCTACTAAGCGTAATGTTTGGTTTGTAAAAGATGCTCCTAAGACGGGCGATGACGGTAAGGAGTTGAAGCCTGGAGATCCTGTAAGGAAAGACTTGCAAGACAAAGTCTTGGCTAAAATCAAGCGTATTTACAGAACTTGGATGCGCAACAAGTATAGTGCTCAGCTGCAAGATGGCAAGGAACCTAAAGTTTTGCCAAATTATGTGTTTGTAAAGTACGTAAAGATTACGTTCTGGGATAATTCGACTACTGTTATACCTGTTGTATTCCCGTATGTTGATTACGAGAAGCCAACGTTGGATGTAAAAGTGAGCGTGAATAATGGAAATCCTGTTGATGCTCCAGCTGATGGTTTGAAGATTCCTGTTAATAGCAAAATTAAGTTCTGGGTTAAAGGTCATGACGATAAGAGGATTTTGCTTGGCGTAAAGCCGCAGGAAGCTACCGACTACTTTACTAACGATAAAAATAAGAGATTCTTTGATAGTAAAAAAGTTGTTGTGCGCAATGATTTCGATATGATTACCACTCCGCGTGACAAAAAGAATGATTGCGATACTCGCGGTTGCGGCGATTTTACTACAATAAGCTACAATCAATTCATTCATAAAAATGGTGAATCTGATAGTAAGACGGATCAAGTTGGCTGGGTTACTAACAGCAAAAATTCTAAAGATGATGGTTCTCCTACAGTATTAGTGGGCGATCAGAATAGAAATCACGGTGTGCATGATTTGATATTCCATGGTTGGGATGCTGCAGGTAATTCCGTAATAAAGAAAATTAAGCTGATTATTGTATCTCCTGGCTATGGTTTGCCAAACGTTTGGTGGGATAAGAAGCCGAATGGGCATTATGTTGGGCGAGTGAATCCTTGGGATGAAGATAAGCGCGTGCGCTCGATTATGGTTAGAATTTGGGCGCGCGCTAAGGAAAAGCCTAGGAAGGATCATAACTACGATAAGCTGTGTCCAAATGATGGCAGTTGCTACGGCATTGTTATTCAACGAGACGGTAATAAGAAGACTGATCTTTGGCATCAGGTTAATACTTTTAATCACAATAATGATGCTGCAAGCCCGGATGGGTCTAGAGCTGCTGAGGATAGAGCTGCTTTAGAGGACAGAGATGCAGTTGATGACAAGGCAGCTGACGGCAAGTCGGCTGACGGCAAGTCGGCTGACGGTAAGGCGAAAGTTGACAATAAAGCTAAAGCTGATAGCGAAAAACTGATAATGCCAAACCAAGGGAGAACTCTACCCAAAATCAGCAGGATGAGCAGGGATGAGCAAGCTAATAAGCCTCAAACTAGCAACAAGCCTGCTTCTTTGAAGATTTCAAAAGCAACCAAGAAGGATACTAAGAAGAATTCTAAGAATAAGACAGCTAAGAATAGTTCTAAGAAGAATTCTAAAAAGCGCAATGCTCCTGGAAAGCGCAGTAAAGTAAGATTTGCTGTGCTAAACGAAGGTGATTCTTCTAAGAATGCGAATACTCAGAAATCTGAAGTAAGTAATGGTAACAAGCAGAGTGATGCTGATAATACTGCAGAAAACGGTAGCGCAAGCGAAGATAATAAAGTCAGTAACGATAGCAAGGACTCTAAGAACGTCAAGGATTCTGAAGATGCTAAGTCAGAAGAATCTAAGGGTCAGGATCGAGATGCTGAAGGAGAAGATCGTTCTGCTAAAAAAACTGCGAAAAGTAACGATGATTGGCGTAAAGAATTTAGTAAGCGCATTCTTACAGCAAAGCTTGGAGATCATATCAAGGGTTGCACTGCTAACGGCGGCGACAGGTGCGAAATTACTTTTGATCCTGTAACTGGAAATATTACGATTCCGGAATACTTTGCAGAAATTGGTTCGAGAATTTACGTAGACACTTACTCTGTGCCGGAAAATAATCCAGATTGGCGTCAAGATAAACTTTGGAAGCTTATGGAGCCAGGCAATCTTCAGGATTACGAAGAATCTGACCCGCTTCCGCTCGATATTGCGTGGCCAAACGGCTTAGTGCAAGTGAACCCGTTTGAGCTTAATAATAACGAAATCGTGGCAATGCTTTCTTGGATGAGACACGATAAGCGTAACGAGCGAATTTTCGGTTACCGCAAGGAAGAAATTGGCGTTAAAGGGCAAAAGAAGTACGATACTTACGACCAGTACGACAGTGGCTTTAAGCCGAAAACTACTCAAGCAAAGTATGCTTATGGTGACGATAAGCCTCAATATTCATGCGAGTCGAAGACGGATTGGCAGTGGAAGCTGTGCTTAGATGGCGTTACTGGTATTGGCAAGCTAGATGAGAAACATAAACTTAGCGAAATGCTGTACGCTATAAAGACTCTTTCTTTCCAAAAGTTGGAAGCTGATGACGAGACTACGCTTAACCCGATTGAGCATAAGGTGACGCGCTTCGTTGATATGCGTAAGGACTATACGTGGGGATTAGTAGATAACAGCAAGAAGAGTGTTGACGGGCGAAACGATCCTGGATTTGACGGGCTGCAAAACGGCTTGCATGGAAATCAGAAGTTTGGCACGCAATACTTTGTGTACAAGTGGAACATAAACTCATACCGTAAGGGCGGCAATGGTAAGGCGTTAAACCTTCAGGATGTGCTAAAGCTTGTAAAAGGTACGCCGAATATCAATAAGCAAGAAGAAGAAAGTAAGCCGCAGCCTTCGCTAACTCCTATGAGTGCGGCGGATAATAAGCAATTTGATGCATGGAATGGTTCGTACCCTATGGCTGTTGCTGGTGGATTAGGTTACGCTGTGCGTGACAATACATGCGCTGCGTCTATTGCTGCTCATAACGGTGTTGCGCAAGAAGGTAAGTGTCAGTGGCGAAATAAGCTTAATTTAGTGAAGTACACGCCTAAAGAATTTATTATGGATTCTTCTTCATTCTCTTACAATGCTTCTGTAAATATGAAAAACGGAAGTGAAGTACATATTACAGATAAGCTTATTGAAAATAAGGGTAGTCAGCATGCTGGCGAAGATAAGTATGTTAGTGAATATGCTATTCACAAGGACTTCCTGATGCCTGGCGGTGAAGATTTGAACGGTCAAGCAGACGGCGAAAATATTGGCGACATTATAACTAAGAATATTGATGTTGACACTATGAACGACTATGACGCGTACGGTGAGGGTACTTCGAAGCCTGAGGGATACGCAAATAACAGGCCGTTTATGCATGCGCAACTTTATGTGAATAATGGTCAGGTTACGAACGATCTTCTGCTTCGTGAGCCTGGTAAGACGCCAGATAACACAACGAACGTGATAAACGTGTGGTTTATGCCGGTTGATAATGAGAAGCCGACGATTAGTGCGAAGAGTTATCAGGAGTGGGACGGTAAGCCGTGGGATATTCACGGAAGATGCATGCTTAACGGCGATGTGAATAACTGCAATACAGTTGATGATGATGTTATTACTCTTGATAAGAAAATTTATGTAGGTAATAAAGCTTGGTATGAGGCTGATAATGCCACGATTAATTTACCTGCAGCATTAAAACTAGACGATGATTTCAATGCTTACGAATCTGGCAAATGCACAAGAGAGTGGAAACATGGCGGTATATTTAATAAGCAATACGTCACTTTGTGCCCGAATAGTATAAACAGTAAAGTGCTGGTTAATAATCTGAATGTGTATATTCAAGCGAATAATATTCAGGATTCTAGTGGTAAAACTTCTAGTCCGATGGTGAAGTTTGTTAGTAACGGCGTTACAAATAAACATTTGCTTAGAAGGTTTGTTGAAAAATACAGAAGCACAGATTTAGAAAATCCAAGTGTAAATAAGCAAACTGTATTTACAATGTATGCTGAAACTACGGATAGTGCTGGAAAGCAAAGTGCAAAAACTGTTGTTGGATGCTTTAAGGCTACGTGGACAGACATGGTGAAACCATCTGTTGTTGCGTACGATGGTAAAAGCAATGAATTTGCAAAGTATGATGACTGGCTCAGCAAAGATGGTTCTTCACAAAACCGCGATTATAAAGTTGTCGTTAAATCAGGCTATGGAGCTAAAAGAATGGTAGTTTACTATCACCCTGCTTCAGAGCTTGAGAAACCTGTTACTAGTAATGGTCTTTTTGGTTCTGCTGCAAACTCAAATGAGACTAACTTGGAAACCAGCATTGGTAAAACAATTTCCGTATGCTGGAATGGATCGTGGAGTGTATGCGCTGGTACTTTCAAGCCGAATGAAGTAACGCTTAATCACGATAATGATGGTAATGCTGTTATAACATTCCCTAGTAGTTTCTTAGCTCCAGGAAGCGTGGTTCGAGCACGCAGTCGTCTTGAAGTTGGTCCATGGACGTATATGCCTGGTGTTAGAAGCCCTGAAGATCTTTCCGATGATTCGCTTAATAGAGACGGAAATAAGACTGCAAGAAGCGGTGGAAGTAATCGAAGCGGCGGAAATAGCAGAAACAGCGGAAATACGCGTGCTGCAAAAGGTCGCACTGCAAAAGGTAAAAACTCTTACAAAGACGACGCTAGTTCAGAAGATACTCTTGACGTGCTGCCAATGGCTTACGCAAAAGAAAAGCCTAGCGAAGTATGCCGTCCGGATTACTGGAGCGCAGACAACTGGTCTGGTTTGAAGAAGCCGTCCGACTGTGTGTACTTCGGTGTTACTATGAAGCGTCAAATAGTGCAAATACACCCAATGCTGCTAAGCGGTCACGAGGAGCGCGCAATACGAATGGATTTGCACAGTGAAAACAACTTTGCGGGCGAACCAAAGAAGGGAATTTGGCTTCAAAACGATAGCGAAATCGTTACGAATGAGGATCCAAGGCTTGAGCCTGGTAAAACTATGGTGACTTTTAGGAAGTATGACTATAGTGCTATGGACGATGAGCATAAGCCTTTGAATCCGCCTACCTATAGTGGCCGCCAAGTAGGGAATATACAAGACGTAGCTGTTATGACTCGAGGCTGGAGAAGTCGCGTGCTTGTGCCAAATCCGCGAGAAAATAAGATTACGCGATTTGTGCGATTGCGCGCGCCTGAAAACGTAGATAGTGAGCATGGTGGCGATAGTAAGGGTGCTGCAGACTACTTAGCTGATGCGCCTACCAGCTTCGAAGAAACTAAAGATAATAGTAAGGCTCTGCGCGTAGCTGGGCGTTCGTATGATCCAGGATTCGTTCTTTCGAAAGATAAGAAGTCTCTTCTGTATCTGTATAATGCTTCAACTAAGCGCAACTTTACGCTTAATGATTTGCAATATGCGTTGAAGCTTAAGCGTAACAGTACTTTGCACCCAGCAAACGAGTGTGGAAACTATGTTGATGGAAGTCAATGGGCGTTTGCTGAT
This sequence comes from Gardnerella swidsinskii, assembly GCF_023277705.1. Classification (NCBI taxonomy): domain Bacteria; kingdom Bacillati; phylum Actinomycetota; class Actinomycetes; order Bifidobacteriales; family Bifidobacteriaceae; genus Gardnerella; species Gardnerella swidsinskii. The sequence goes on along the minus strand of NZ_CP083176.1, from coordinate 563,141 downwards.
TGTCAGCCATCCTTGCTGCCAGAAGTAAGAGGTAGCGATAAGGTTGATGGTGAGAAAGGTCGAAACGGCTTCAGCTTTGATTGGAATACGCACTTCTATACGTATAATCCGTCTGAAGACCATAGGTCTGGTGCTGCTTCTGCTGCTAACGGCGCTGATAACGACAATGGTGGTACTACTGAAGAAACTTGGTATGTAAACGTCATAGATATGATTTCAAAGGGTGGTACCGGCGGTGGATATTCTATTCCTAATAGCTCTGGCGTAACGTCTGAAAGTAGTAATACTGGTCTTTCGCTTACCGACTTCGCTAATATTGGCGCATGGGGTAGGTCTGGCAGTATTGGATCTGACTTAATTGGTCATAAGGTTCTTAAGAATCCAGATAATGGTTTGTCGGTTATTATGACATATGGCGATAGCTGGGTTGGAGATACTCATAAAACGCGAGGCAAAGAAGGCGGCTGGAATAACGATGCCAACTACGAATTCGTAATGCCTGTGTACCTGGTGCCTGTTGATAACGTTAAGCCAACTTTTGCTGCAACTGCAGGATCGCTTCTCAGTGGTCACGCGGATGCTAATAATCCTTACGTTGTAACGATGGAGGAGAAGGACTACGCTAAGCTCACGGTTAAGGGTAATCCTGTAGAATACAAGGACGGAAAAGTTTCGAAGTCTCAAAGCAAGGAGAGTGGAAAGACTCTGTTTGCGGATGTCCACGACGATTACGACAGTTTCGGTGATCTCAGCAACTTTAGCCTGGTTGCATGCAAAGTCAAGAAGGCTGGCGGCGCAACTGATTTTGACAGCTGTAAGTCAATAATGGGCAAAGATGGCTCCGTGGATACTGCGGCGTTCAAGAAGTTAAAGACTGACGGTGACGGAGTTGAGTACGCTTTGTACGGACGTGCAAAAGATAAGTCCAGCAATGAAAGCGACGGCTTTGGTGATAACGGTAACAGAGGCCACTTAGTCGGATACTTCAGCTTTGGTTACTTGGTTCGTCCGGTTGCTCTGCCTTACAGCGGCGGTCAAGCTGCAATATGGTTCAGCTTCATATTTGGCGTGCTGTTGGCGTTGTTCTTGGCATCCGGCGCGTTCGGTAGGCGCGGATGGCTTGGGTCGGTTCTTAGTGGTCACGGATTCGGCGCACTCACTGACAGCAAGCATTGCGACGCTTCTGCAGAAGTGCTTCGAAGCGGCAAGCCGTTCTTCAAACTCAAGTCAAAGTTCAAGTTCAAGTGGCTTCGACGCTGACGCGTAAAATGCGTATGAGTTTGGACTTATAGCGTTTGCGTAAGTCCAAACTCACCCGCGAAACATATTTGCCTGCGACGCAATAGGTTATATACATCTTAATTGCGCGTTATTCAGTCGCGTGGATATTAGTGTGGTAGAGATTTGAGATTTTTCGCACTGAACGAGGTGAACGTCAGAGCCGCAGGCTGCTGATTCACCGAGTGAAGAAGAAAAATCGAAAAATCTCTGCGATAAGGCACGGTTATTAAACATTAAGCACGCAGAGTTTGGGGGATTTCTCTACGAGCACTAAAAGAGGACTGAGAAGCTACATTCTTTAAAGATAGGCGAACACACTAAACTCTTTTAGCAGCCAGAGCGCACGAAGGACGGGACGTGCGAGGAGAGAGATCCCCCGAAACTCGCGCCACGTTAAACAAAATGTAATATAAACTATACTTTCTCATGAAACTATATTCGCCTGCGACGCAATATAATAAAAGTATGACGCTAGTATCAAGCAAACAGCATGACTTGCAGCATGCGCAATCGTCCGCGCAATCGCCTATACAGCTTTCGCAATCGCCTATGCAGCAATCAGACCCAATCATTCCGCGCGTGCTAAGCATAGCTGGCACAGACCCAACAGGTGGAGCCGGAATACAGGCAGATCTCAAGTCAATTATGGCGGCAGGCGGTTATGGCATGTGCATACCAACTAATTTGGTTGCGCAAAACACGTGCGAAGTGCGCGAAGTATTCACGCCGCCAGTAAGCTTTTTCCGCACTCAACTTTCATGCGTGTACGACGACGTTACAGTTGACGCACTAAAAATCGGCATGCTTGGATGCACAGAATATATTGAAGCAATGCGAGACTGGATGTGCGATAACCCGGTTCCTGTAAGTGTTCTAGACCCGGTGATGATATCAACTTCCGGGAAGCGCTTGCTTGAGGCGAGTGCTGAAAATGCGATGCGAAACTTTATAAGCTGCGTTGATGTAGTGACGCCAAACGTGCCGGAATTGGCGGCTTTGTGCGAATCGCGCGTTGCGGAAAACTTTGAGGAAGCTTGCAACCAGGCGCGCAAGTTGGCTGCAAAAAACAGTGTTGTTGTAATCGTAAAAGGTGGGCACTTAACTGGCGAAGACGTTGGAAATACTGCGGTTTTCCCGGATGGTGACGCGCGGCACGTACCAAGCGAACGAGTTGAAACAAGCACAACTCACGGAACTGGTTGCTCGCTTTCTTCTGCGCTTGCTACGAAAATTGGGCTTGCTTTGCGCGAGGAAAAGAATTTGAGCGATCACGATACTGTACTTTGCGCACTTGAATGGTCAACGGCGTGGCTTCGAGAGGCGATTGCGGCTGGAAGTGAATTACATGTTGGGCGCGGCGGCGAGCGCGGTCATGGACCTGTAAACCACTCCGTACGAATCTTGCGGCAAACTGCGTGAGCGCGCGCTTATAGTGCGAGCGTTGTCTCTCGTTGGCGCGACGACATGCTTGGGCGCAGCACAGTGCGCGCGAAAGCAACTCGGAGCGTCCGATTTACTCAGTAATCACGCTTTTAAGCTCGCGCGCAACTTTCCCAGCATCCTCAGCGCACATAAGCGCCGACACTGTGCAAACTCCGTCAAGCTCAAGACCTCGAATAGGGAACACTGTGTTCTCGTGAATTCCGCCAATTGCCAACGTTTTTACGCCCATAGAGTGCGCAACTTTCGCCACTTCGTTCACTCCGTCAACTCCCAACGGCGGCACGTCGTGCGCTTTCGTATGCGTTTCAAAAGCTGCACCAATGCCAATCACATCCGGCAGCGGAACATCGTTTTCCTTGCACTCGCGGTAAGCTTTCTCCATCAAATCCGGTCGAGCGCAAGAAAGCCCAACCATCCACTCTGCCGGCATTGCCTTTCGCGCCTCAACAAACGGCGTATCCTTTTGCCCAACGTGCAAGTTGAAACCAAGCTGAGCTGCGCAATCAACATGATCGTCTACGAACACAGGCACATCGCCGTGCTCAGAATCAATAAGCGCATGACGCAACTTCTTCGCCTTTGCTGAAATTTCAGCGTCATCAGAATACTTATCGCGCAATTGCACAACTGTAACTCCGCCTTCAACTGACTCTACTGCAACTTCTTCTTCCGGGCGATTTCCCATGCGCGGATCCGTTACCAAATACAGTGTCCAATCAACAGGCTCCACCGTAAACTCAATATTTGTCAAACTAAACATGTCGTTTACGCTAAGAGTTGAAAGCGCATCCATCCACAGTGTGCGGAAAGTGCCGGGAGCTGTGGTTTGACGAGCTGCCCAAGTTCCAGCCGCTGCTGCGTGCACGTGTGCTGCAACAGTTGCTGCGAGCGGACGTTCTGGGTTTGCGCCAACGTATGCTGCAACCAACGCTCCCAAAGCGCAACCGGTTCCAACTACTTTAGTCATAGTTTTATGTCCGCCGGTTACGCGAGCTAAGCAACCGTGAGCGTAAATCGCGTCTTTTTCGCCAGAAATTGCCACTACTGAGCCGTACTTTTTTGCTAATTCGCGCGCGGCTTGAAGAGCATCGTTCACGTTATCGTGAGAATCCACACCTTTGCCGTTGCTTTCTTTGCCTGCAAGTGCCATTATTTCGGAAGCGTTTGCGCGAATTACGATAGGGTGGTGCTTAATAATTTCGTGTATAAAGCGCGCGCGTGGAGCAAGTGCTGGAACGCCGATTCCAACCGGGTCAAGCACCCACGGAGTATCGGCTTTTTCGCATCCTTCAACAGCTGCGCGCATGTATTCGGAAGTTTCTGGCTGATGGAATGTGCCAACGTTTATGAGCACGCCTGTGGCAATTTGCGCAAGTGCATGCGCTTCTTCTGGGTCGGTTACCATAATCGGCGACGCTCCTGCAGCGAGTAGTGCGTTGGCTGTAATGTCTTGCACGATTACGTTCGTGATGCAATGGGTGAGTGGCTGCTGTGTGCGCACGCGTTCGATGCATTGACGCACGTCGTTAAGAAACATGCGGCGGCGTGCGCGTACAGAGAAGCATGTGTCGACTTGCGTTGTTGAGCTTGTGCAGTATTCGTTTGCTTCGTTGCAGTTAGTTGTTTTTTCAGTGTTGCATGTTGTCATAATGTTTCCCTTCGCTAGCACTATCTAGATCAGGTTTTACGGATGTAATCTCAGCGCCGCCCGCGATTTTGCGGCAAATGCGCACTCCGAACCATCCTTCGACTATATCTTTTGTTCGTGACTTACTTTCTTCTGCGTGAGTGTCTGATTTTGCTTGTTTTGGGACACTGGTGCAGTTTGTGTTCTGCGTTCGTGTCTCTGGTTGGTAGTTTCGTGGAGCATTTGCTGGAAAATTCCCGACGTTTCGCAGCACTTGCAGGAATCTACAAAAATCGCGCCGCATTTTTGCAACTTCTTCTACATATTTTCGCTTGCAACTGTGTAACCATAAGTATGGTAAACATAAATATAAGTAAACAATAAGTAGATTATAGAAGTTACGAAAGCGAGATAACATGGCAAACGATTCCATGCTAGAACAAAAGACTCCGCTCACAGCGCGCGAATACGCGACGCGCACAGCAATACGTGCGATTGCAATCATCGCATCTGTTTATGGTATGGCTGCTTCGTGGGAAGGCTTAATGACCTTCACTTATTTTACGAATCTTTCTAACCTGATGATTTGCGTAGCTCTTGCTGGATCGCTTTTGCTTGATACAGCTGCGTTTATGCGTGCTCGTAATTCTGTAGATTCAGCATCGCAGCAAGATTCCGCAGCATCTTGCGCATGGTTCGACTCAAAATCCAACGCTTGGTACATTTTCAAATTCATGATGACTATCTCAATTGCTGTCACATTCACTTTGTACCTGTGTTTCTTAGCACCTACCAATAAGCTTGGTTTCGTTGGCGCTTACATGAATAACGGATGCAGCAGCCTTTGCGTTCACGCAGTTGCGCCGCTTCTTGCAATCGCTGATTTTGTGCTTTTTGATTATCGTTTCCACTCTACTCGCGCACATTTGTATGTTTCTACTGTTCCGCCTCTTGCTTATGTTGCTTATGCTGCTATGCTTAGCGAGTTTGCTGGTGTTCGTTGGGGTGTTCATGCAATGCGCGCGCCTTATAATTTCCTCAATTATGGCGCTCCTGCTGGCTGGTTCGGCTTCGCACCGCAAACTTTTAATGCCACTACTTTGGGCGTTGGAGTTGCGTATTTGTTAATTGTGTTTACTCTTATTTTTATTGGTGTCGGCAGTGTATTTCTTGCGCTTAAGGATGCTCGCGCTCGTGCAATATTAAAAGAATAGTATTGTTGCGCGCCACTATTGCCTAATTGCTAGAATTAAACGTATGAGTGAGGATACTGCATTACAAGCATTATTTGACGGTACGTTACGCAATTCTTCTGGCAATGTGACTAATGCGTTGCTTGTGTATGGTGCGCCGAATACTGGTAAAACGCAGTTTGCTGTGCGCGCAGCAATTTCCGGCTATAAGCGTTGGTCGCATAATGTTACTGCAATGGCTGTGCAAAATCGTGTTCTTGCTTCAAAAATTGACAATATTATTATTCGCCAAATTGGTGTAAGTAAGCAGTCTCGTCCAGTTGGCACTTTGGCTTCTTTGGCTTTTACTATCATTTCTGCTTGCTGTAAGTTAAAGAATAATCCTTCGCCTAAGCTGCTAAATGGTGCTGAGCAGGATTCTTTGCTTCGTAAAGTTTTGCGCGCACACATTGAGCATGTTATGCGTGGAGATAATGGTGATTGCAATATATGCGCGCTTTTTAAGGATTATTTTGAAACGTCTCAATGGGTTGTTCCATTAACTTGCGCAGTTTCCGCCGCTTCAGTGCCTTCTGCGCCTTCCGCGACTCCGGTTGCTCAATCAACTTCTTCTTCTCCAGAATTTTTGGCAGATAGATTCGATATTAACAACGCTTTTATGCATCAATTGCGCGATATGCTCGCTCGTTTAGATGAGCTTGGTATTAGCGATTTTGAAAGCGAAAATTCAGTTCTTCGCGCTCTTAGTGACGAGCAATCTTACGCCAATAATAGTGATATTTTACAAACGTCTGTGCTTATTAAACGTAGATTAACTCAATGGCGTTTGGCGTTTGCTTTGCGTGCTGAATATCGAAAAATAATTGCCGACACTTATAAGTCTTCTTTCCGACTTGACGCTTCGCAACTGTTGGTTGAGGGTGCAAAATCTGCGCGCGAATTAGGAGAGCATGGTTTAGTAAATTCTTCTGAAATTCCAGCTCTTCTTGTAGTCGATGATTATCAAGATATTACTTTGGCTGGTTTGAGTTTTATTGAGACTTTGTCGAAGATTGGCACGCGTTTAGTTTTGCTTGCGAATCCGGATGAATCTGTGCAATCGTTTAGAGGAGCGTACCCGGATTATGCAATTTCTGCAGCTTTGGATGAGTTGAATACTGCTGAGCAAACTTTAGAATATACGGGTTTTGCTGATTCTTGCGAAAATTCTTCCGACGATTCTGCCGATTCTTCTAAAAATTATTCTGCAGATCCAACTTTTGCAAATTATACCCAAGCACCTTCGATGCGTGAATTGCTCGCTTCACGCGTTTCTCTTTCGCTTACTTCGCAATATAAAACAGATGTTGCGCTCCCAAATCGCCCTTGGAAAATGCCAAAATTTGTAGGCTCCTTACCGATTGAGCCTATAGAAACCCTCCAAAATTCTCATCTCAACTCAGACGACACTGTTTTTACAGCGTTATATCGTTCACAGCGCGAGGAATTAGATGCTGTTATTTGGCAAATGAAGCAATCTCACGTAAATAATAAGCGCAAGTGGAGCGATATGGCGTTAATTGCGCACGACAATTCTACTGTTCGTCTTTTTGGCGAGCAGCTTCGCGCTTCTGGGGTTCCTGTGCGATACTCGTCAGTGACTCGCCCATTAAAAGATGAGCCGTTTGTGCAAGGTTTATTTGCGCTTATTGAACTTGCTCAATTTGCGCAGCACGGTTTTTCTGGAATTGTTGAGCAAGTAAAACATGGTAGAAGTTTGCAAAATTTGGCTTCGTGGGTGCGTTTGCGAGTTCAGAATATTATGGATAGTCCGCTTTCCGCGATTACTAAAAGTGATTCTGGATTTTACGGTGATTTAGACGTTGAAATACCTGCGAAGTTATATTCTGTAGATTTGCTTATGCGTTCTCTTTCTTCTCTTTCGGCTGTTTTAATTGAGCAAAATGGTGAAAAGAACAAGAACTTTGAATCTAATGCTCCTTTGCGAAATCTTGTTCATAACTGGGATTTGTTGCAAAATTCGCTTCATGATGCGCAAAGCAAGGCATACGTTGAATCTCAAATTTTGGTTGATAATAGTCGTATTGATGGCAGTTCAAATGATCTTATGCCATTATCTCTCGATGCGTGCTATTTGCTTTGTGTAGCAGATGTTGCACGTTCTATAGATGATGATTCTACAGTGTTGCAAATATTGCAGAATATGGCTCCTCGAAATCCGCACGTTGCAGCTTTTGTAAAACTGTGGAAAAACGTGCAAATTCTCGCTTCTCGTATGCGCAATAATCCTGATTTGAGTAATGCTCAATACGCTCTTGGTGAGGCTTGGAATATTTGTCATGTTGCTGAGCGTTGGCAGCGTATGTCTTTACAGCATAATTCGGAAGGTTATCGAGCCAACGATCGCTTGGATGCTGCAATGCGTCTTTTTGATTATGTTTCTTCATATGTTTCTTCTGATATTTCTTCAATGAATACGTTTGACGATACTTTTAGACAAGAAAATGTTGTAAGTATTGCAGATTTTATAGCTCAAGTTCGTGGCATGGAAATTGAAGCTGATTCTCTTGCTAAAGTAGCACCTGTTCCAGATGCTGTAACGCTTACTACTCCTGCTGGTTCTGTTGGAAAACATTGGAATCTTGTGTGGATGCCTACTTTGCAACAACGTGTGTGGCCAAATCTTGCTTCTCGTAGCACTATGTTTGGCGCAGAAAGTTTAGCGAATATTATTTTGCATTCTAAGATTTCTGCTTCTAAATTGACTGTGAATGCGTCACTTCTTTCGAATAATGATAAATCTGCAGTTTTTGCTTCGGAACAGCGCAGTTTTTTGTTAGCTATTACGCGCGCAACAGAGCGTTTGTATATAAGCGCGCAATATAGCGATAGTGCTGTGCCAAGCGACTTTCTTTATTATTATTTGCCTGAAAGATACTACAATAATGAAAATTCGCGCACGCCTTTTACGGAATTTACTACACCTTTTGCCGGTTTAGATATGGATGCTCGTGGACTAGTGTGTGCTGCTCGTTCGCAAATTTTGCGTGCTTCTTCTATGAAAGAAGAGTTTGGAAATAGTGTAGGTAATGCAGATAGTGCAGATAGTGCAAGTAGTTCCGATATTGCAAATAGTTCCAATAGTGAGAATAGTAAGTCTAGAAATGCGATTATTGACGCTGCTCAAACGTTGCAATTACTTAAAGAAAATGGAGTATTTTGCGCTGATCCTTTTGAGTGGGATTTTATGAGCGATGTCGATGACTATGTTGATAAAAAATCTTCTGTTGATAAAGACAATGAAAAAAACAATGAAAAAGCTGGCTCTGCTAAAAAAGCTAGTTCTGTTGTAAGCTTGTCTCCTTCAGCTGTAGATAGTTTGTGGGCATGCCCTGTGTGCGGATTGCTAAATCGTCAGCTTTTAGGTCCTCAACCCGGCAGTGCAGCAACGTATTTTGGCACGCTCATTCACGAAACTGCAAGATGGGCAAGCGAAAATCAGCATTACGATATGCCAGAAACTGAAGTTGATGAAACTGAAACAGCGAATAATTCAGCCGAAGTCGCGAATAATTCAGCCGACTATTCTCCCTACTCTCCGCTTGTGCGCCGCAGTAACGCAATCGCAAATCTTATGGAAAAGTATTACCTAAGTATTGCGCCTGAACTTGCAGATATTCGAGATAGTAAGGAGCATTATTCGGCTCTTGCGCGTGAGAAGAATATTAAACGTGCGTTACATGCAATTGCGCAATATTTTGTCACTTCTTACGATCAATCAACATATGCGCTTAACTCAAAAAAGTCAGAAAACGGCATATTAGAATCTCTTACAAAAAGCGAAAAATCTTTAGAAAGTAGCATAGGTAGATTGCAACAAGCGTATTGCGAATTGCAAACAAGCGCGCATTTTGGATTTAATGATATTGCTCGCGTATTGAACAATACTTTTAAGAATGCAAATTTGCAAACCGTTACTACGCATGATTGCTACGAATTGATGGGTGCTTTAGTTGGAGGATGGCCGGATGGCGCAAGTGAAGATATGCAAGTACATATTCACGGTCGAATTGATCGCATGGAAAAGCGCATTAATTCAGATGGTTCCGAGCATATTCGCTTACTGGACTATAAAACAGGAAAGCCTTTAACAGCAAGCGGAGTTTTTAACGATTTGCAGCTAGTTTGCTACCAGCTTGCTTTACTTTTTTCTGATGAGAAACCTCTTATTGATGCGTCGAATGCGCCGATTATTTCGCGAAGTATTCTATTTCACGTTGCTAAGAACGATTATCCTGCTCAAGATCATAACGTTGCTGAAAACGTGTATCAGCCGCCGCTTTGCGTAAAAAATGCTTTAAATAATAATCCGCTTGAGTTACGAGTTGGATTCAAAAATATGGCAAGATTGTTAGATTGTCCGCATCTTGACGATATTGCGAAGAATTGTCCAGAAAATGTAAGCGAAAGCGCTTGGCAGTCGTTTACATCATTAAACCAAAGTGCAAAATGGTCTCTTACTATGATTTCGCGCGTTTGCTATGCTGCTGCGGCAGTTCGTTCGCATAAGATTATTGCGCACCCAACTTCTGAACACTTAAAGTATTGCAACGGAAAACAAGTATGCCCAGCATGCGCAGGTTGTATAGACACTGTATATGAGGTGTTGTAGTTATGATTGATAAAACAAATAAGCAATTTACTCGCAAGAACACCGATAGCGCGGAGCAAGCTGCAGCAATTCAAGCACCAACAAATAAGAACATGATTATTGTTGCAGGAGCTGGAAGCGGCAAAACGTATACGATGACTCGTCGAGTTATCGACCTTATTGAGCGCGGAGTTGCTCCTGAAAGTATTTTGGGTTTGACTTTTACTAATAAAGCAGCTTCTGAGCTGCTTGCAAGAGTTGCTCAAGCTGTAAGTCAGCATAGTAGCGAAATAAATAAGCTTATCAATAACGGAAATTCCGCATCTTCAAGTGGCTTTTTGAAGCCAGAAGTAATGACATACGATGCTTTTTTCCAGTCAATTGTGCGCCAATATGGTTTGCTTGTTGGATTTGATCAAAATACGCAACCTTTAAGCGATGCAGGTGCGCGCGAATTAATAAAACCGCTAGTAAACGATTATGTTACTAATCATGCGGAAGTGCTGTCTTGGTATAGTTTTGATGCGCTTATTGACGACGTGCTTGCGCTCGCAGCAGATATTTCATGCTCGATGATTGGCATAAATAGCAGGGGAGAGTCTATAGATAGTACGTCTAAAGCTGTTTTAGAAATTCAGAAGTGGAATAACGCTTGGATTGAGCATTTGCAAAAAGCAATTAATTGTGCTGAAACTACTGAAATAATTGCAAAAAAGCCTAGCTCTATTAAATTGCGTCGCGGAAAAAACGATTCAGATGAAAAATATTTCGAAAAGTGCGAAAATTACGGAAAAGAATACGTAGAATACCTGAATATTACATTAAAAAATAAGTGTTATGAATCTTGTAATAACTTGCTTGAAGCTGCTGAGAAGCGCAATGTATTACTTGAATTAGTTTTGGCTTTTGACGCAGCAAAGCAGCGCGCAAATATGGCGCAATTTAGCGATTTTACTATTGCTGCATACCGTTTGGTGACGCATTTTCCTTCTATTGCAGAGCAGTATCGCCGCCAATACAGCCAAGTTTTGCTTGATGAATATCAAGATACTTCTACAACTCAAGCAATGCTGATTGCAACGCTGTTTCATAAAAAAACTAACGGTGTGGAAGAAGCTAGCGTTGCTGCGAAAACTAGCGAAAATCAAGACTTTTTAACTACTCAACAAACGCATATTGCTGCAGTAGGTGATCCCTTCCAAGCTATTTACTCGTTTAGAGGAGCTAGTTCCGGAGCTTTCAGAAAGCTTGAGCAAGCACTAAATATCGACCAGTCAAGTGAGTTTTCTCTTACAAGAACGCGACGCAATTCGCAGCTTATTTTAAAAGCTGCAAATTCTATTACGAAACCTTTGCGAGTGCCTGCGCTTCGCCATAGTAGTTCACTTGCTACAGAAGTAGAAGTGAAAAACTTGCAATACTTAGATAATGCACCAAAAGGTACTTTTAGTGTGTTAAATATGCCTACGCAATATCAAGAAGTAGAAGCCGTTGTGCGTTTTGTAAAATATGTAAAACATAATGCGCTGTCTGAAAACGACGATACTAATTCTGCATCTGCTAGAGTTGCAGTTCTTTTCCGTAGCAAAAATAATATTTCGTTATATGAAGAAGCATTACAAAAAGCAGGTTTGCGCACTCTTACTGTTGGGTATTCTGCATTGCTTGAAAAACCAGAAATTCGAGATGTTTTAGCTCTTCTTTCTGTTGTTGCAGATCACACAAATACTCAAGCTTTGATGAGATTGCTTGCAACTCCTCGTTTTGCGCTTAATACTGATGATTTGGCTGCTATAGCTAATATTGCAACATCAAAGAATATCGAATATGTTTTTCGTGCTTTAGTGCAAGCAGGTTTAGTAGACGCTGAAACTCCTCGCTCTAAGTGGTCACAAGTTGTTCGAGAACAGCAATCTCAAGCTTCGCAAACCAATAGTATTCATGGTGGAGTTTTTGTGGCGGATGTTTTGCTTGAAGCATACGAAACTCAACTAAGCGAAGAAGCAAAAAATAACGACAAAAACGACAATAATTTGCTTTCTGAGCTAAAAAATAATTTAAGCTCTAAAGCTTATGTAGCAGTGTTAAGAATAGGGCAAATGATTCATGCAATACAACGTGCTCAATCTGGCTCTTTGCAAGATATTATGCGCGTTGCTGTAGAAACGCTTAACGTTGATATTGATGTTGCGCTATCTCGTGCGCTTATGAATGATACTTCCTCTAATGCAACGCTTCTTGACGATATGCACTCTACTGTCGATTCTATTTGTCTACTAGCAGACGCGTATTTGCAAGAAATGAGCGATTTTACAACTCCTACTTTGCATGGGTTTATGTCTTGGATTTTCAATATAGACAAAATTAACGATCAACCTTCTTCAGTGGATGAGGCTGCGGATGTCGTATTGATGACTATTCACCAATCGAAAGGTTTGGAATGGCCTGCTGTAGCGATAGTTGGGCTTAATGAAGGCGCGTTCCCAAGTAATCAAGGCGATAATTTGCGCGTAATAGCAACGCAACAAAGTGGCGTGTACAGGGAAAGGGCATACGCAACGCTCGAAGTTGCTTCAAAAGTGCCTGTTTCTATGAGAGTGGATGCAAACATATTGCCAAGATTCCCTCACGATGTTGATCTTGAAACTAGCATGGAACCTCAAAAATCTTTGAAAAATATGTTAACTGTAGACGATATCGACGCAGAAGTTTATGGATCAAGAGCTAGAGAAATGTTTGATTTGGCAGAAAAATTCCATGAGCATGAGCAGGCTCCAGTAGAAGCGATTCCTTCAGAAGCTAGCAAAGTGTATGACGCTGTGATGAAAACTGGCACATTGCCTCTTTCACAAGTCGAAGAGCGTGGGCGCGCTTTGCATATTGACGAGCGTCACCTTATGTATGTTGCTTTGACGCGTGCTAAATTCGCAGCATTGCTCACTTGCAGCCAGTCTAATGCTATGAGCGTTGTTGAGAATAAAGAAAATTTTGCCAATAGTGCAGCTTCTTCTGTAGATGAATCTTCAAATATTTCAACTTCTAGAGTTAAAAAACCTTCTGTTTTTTGGCAGGAAATGTATGATTCAATGCGCGGATCTGAAGAATCTCCGGTTCAGGTCACAGCTAAGGTTTCAGATTCTTCAAATCAAGTAGGTTATGTTGTAGGGGAGTCAGCTTCGCAACTTGCGCAATTATTTAGCGAGGAAAGCACTATTCCAACTGAAGATAATGAGAAACAATTATCTTGGCCGAGTGCATCTAGTGAAGCTATACGTAGTGTATTGCAAAAATCTGCGCAAGACGTTGTAAATTCAAAAATGAGTAATCAAATTTCTGGTATTTCAAAAGATAATTCTTTGCTTTACAAAGCTCAAGCTTTGCTACAAGATGCAGATTTAATGCCGAAAATTGATTGGTATCACAACATTCAAGAGTTGAAAAACAGAGCAGAGCAGCTTTCTAATGTTGAAAATGTCAATGTGACTGCTGTGCAAAGACGCGCTATGTTTCGTAATGATTATTCGCGCGCGAATGAAGATTTTAATGATGCGGATGCTAAGCGTTTGCGGAAGGAATGGATGGCAATTATTCGCCCTATTCCTAGCGTTTCTTCGCCTGCTTCTGATTTGGGAACGCGTTTTCATGCTTGGGCTGAACAGTTTGTAAAAGCTGGTTGCGTGAATAAAAATTCTATTCAGTATGACGTTGATGAGACTGCTGTTGAAAACGTTGCTGAAACTTGCGAGAATATTTCGCAAAATGCAAAATCTTCGGAGCGCAAATTGTTGATATGGAAGCAGCGTTTAATAACATCAAAATGGGCGCATCGCCGTCCTATAGCAGCAGAGCAGCCGATTGTAGCTCATGTTCCAGAATTAGGCGATCAAATTATTAATGGCAAAATCGACGCAATATTTGCAGGTGGTTTAAATCCAGAAGATCCAAGCAAATTGTACACGATTGTTGATTGGAAAACTGGTAGAAAACCGACCAAGCCGCAAGATATTGCGCTTAAACTTGGCCAGCTTGACTGGTATCGTCTGCTTTTGTCTCTTATGACTAAGGTTCCGCTTGATGCTATCGATGCCACCCTTTATTATGTGAACATATCGGATGAATGTGAACGGGAAATTCATGCCGAGCAAAAAACGAAAGATGAGATCCTTGCCGAGTTACACTCTGACACGTTAATCTCCCTCGATGATGATGACGCATAAATGTTGCTATTGCAATCATTTTGTCGCAATTTATTTGCTGCAATTTTTGTTTGCTGTAACGTATTTTGCGCCGCGATTGAAACGCATCGTGCATCACTTCGAAAACGTGCAGATTCCTCGTGCAGTGTGTGTGGGCGGGCATACGCACAACATCGATTTGAGTATGAAGTAAGGAAGAATCATGACTGTTGAATTTCGTTCTGTAAAACTCAGTGATATTGATGCAATGGTTAAAGAATATGAACGTACTTGGGGTATTGCGCAAAAAGTTGGGAAAGATGCTTCGTTAAGTCTTTCTCGAAGATGTGTGTTGCATTACTTAGAACCTTCAACGCATGGTACTATTGCTGAAATAGACGGTAAGTTTATGGGTCTGCTTTTGGCGCGAGTTTTTGACGCACCTGTTTTATTTCCAGAAGTAGGGAGAATGCTTCGCGAGCAAGAAGCCGCAATGAAAGAAAATTGTGACAAAAACTATGCTCTCGCTTTAGAAGAAGCGTACGGCATGCGCGCGTTGGAAACTAAACTTGAAGCGAAATCTCATATCAATAATTTAACTCAAGCGGAATTGGAGCTTTTCCTTGTTTCTCCAGATGCTCGTGGGCATGGTGTTGGTGGAGGCTTGTGGAAGCGAACAATGCATATGCTAAGAAATAACGGAGTAAATCGTTACTATTTGCATACTGATTCAGCGTGTGACGTAAGCTTTTATGATTATCACGGGCTTAGAAGAGATGCTTCTTTTATGCGCTCGGATTATCCTTATGAAGCTAAGAACGTGAAATCTTTGGTGGATGACTTGTATATTTACTCAGGTGAGCCGAGAGTTCGTTCAAAGCAAGCAAATGCTCGTTCTAAAATGCGTTAATAAAAATATGCAAATGTATAACGTTGCGTGACTTGCTTGACAAAAAGGAGCAAAGAAATATATGTCGTCCCAAACGGCAACTAAGAAAGCATCGGTATTTTCTCAATATTCTAGATTATTTTCATTTAATGGAGCTAAAGCGTTTTGTGTAGCAGGCGCGATTGCGCGTTTGCCAATGTCTATGATTGCGTTGGGAATTGTTCTTGCATTAAACCATTTGTATAACAACTGGACTATTGCTGGAGCAATGTCTGCGTCGTATGTGCTTGCACAAGCTGCGGTAACTCCTGTGTATGCTAAGCTTTTTGACCGTTTTGGTCAGCGTAAAGTTGGAGTTATTGCGCTAAGTGCACAAGTAATCGCTATGATTTCTTTTGCATGTGCAGCTTTATTTAAGGTTCCTCTTGTTTTGCTTTTTGTGTTAGCAATTGTGATGGGCGTAACTCAGTTTGCTTTTGGCGCGTTGGTGCGTACTCGTTGGGCTTATACATTGCGTGCAGAAGATGACGATTCTTTATTAAACGTTGCTTATGCGTTGGAATCTGGTATCGATGAAATTGTGTTTATATTAGGACCTATTTTAGCCGCGTGGTTAGCAACTTCTGTGCACCCTGTTTCGCAATTATTCGTGCCAGTATTTGCAAGTGGATTGGGCGGAGCTTGGTTCTTTTCTCTAAAAAATACTCAACCTGCTGTGCTCAAAGTAGTGGAAGTTCCAACTGCTGCAGCTGAAGATGTTGATGTATTAATCGCTTCTCAAAAAGAAGATGAAATTTCCAAAGATTATGTGGCATCTCAAAAGCAAGAAGCGAAACGCTCATTTGTAGACAAATTTAGTCTTAAGCAATTGCATAATCATCGCTCAAAAAAGCGCGGCAAAAACGTGCTGCTTTACCGCGGCATTATCCCGCTTGTGCTCATGTTTGTTGTGTTTAATATGAGTTTTAGTGCATTTGACGTGTCTGTAACAGCTGCAATGAAAGCTCAGGGGCTTGATCATTTCATTGGTATGCAGTTGGCATTGTTTGCATGCGGTTCGCTTGTGGGAGCGATTATTTTTGGATCGCATAAATTCCGCGGTTCTGATTGGTCACATCTGATTGTATTTTTGACTGTTCTAACTGTCGGATTTATGCTTATGAGTCTTAATATTGACAGACTTATGTTTATGAGCGTTTTTGAAGTGCTTTCTGGCTTATGCGTTTCGCCAATTTTTGCTACTGGAAATCTTATTGTGAAAGCAACTGTTCCTGAAGAATCGCTTACGGAAGGTCTTTCATGGCTACCAACTGCGTCTGCTGTCGGCTGTTCTTTAGGTTCGATGGCTGCTGGAGCTGCAATCGACTCGTGGAATTCGCATGCCGGAATGATGGTTCCATGGATCTCAACAATGGCAGCTATACCTATCGCCACGCTTGGCTGGTTTATTGTAATGGTGCTTAAAAAGCGACATTAACTGCGCACGTGTGTAAAGTTTATGCCGTTTTCTCGCTTTAATCCGACCGAAATTTTACAGCTGCGTAAAGTTTCTGCCGCTTCAGTGACAAAAGCTGAGTTGAGTCCTAACGGTACACTAGAAAGAAGTGCGCAATATCGCAAGATGTAGTGAGATGAATATGAAAATAGAATATGATGAATGTACTGAGGAAATTCTTGCTGAAGTAGTACGCGATGCGTTGCAATCTGACGCTGATAATATGCGTTCTCTTAATAACCAAGAATCTTCTGCGTCGTCTAAGCAAATTCGACAGTCGGTGGAAAAAGTGAATAAAAAAATGTCTGCTGATACTTCAACTAAATCAGTATCTACTAAAGATGTAAAAACTGCTAAAACTAAATCAACTAAAAAAGCTAAATTCAACAAAGAAACTAAAACAGAAAATGCAAAGTCATCAACTCGTAGAACAGGAAATGTTCTTCCTCCTGTAGTTAACGATCAAAGAGAAGGTGCTCTTATTGCGCCGCCAAAGTATCGTAAAGGATCAATGCGAATCGTACCGCTTGGCGGTTTGGGTGAAATCGGCCGCAATATGAACGTAATTGAATATAACGGTCATATTTTGCTTATCGATTGCGGTGTGCTATTCCCAGAAGAAGAGCAGCCAGGCGTTGATTTGATTCTCCCAGATTTTCACTACATTCAGGATCGTTTAGACAAAGTTGAGGCATTGGTTTTAACGCACGGTCACGAAGATCATATTGGTGGCGTGCCTTACCTTCTTAAGATGCGTCCCGACATTCCGTTAATTGGTTCAAAACTAACTCTTGCTTTTGTGGAAGCTAAGTGCCAGGAGCATCATATTGATCCGGAGCTTATTCGTGTAGAAGGTCGCGATAAGATGAAAGTCGGTCCGTTTAACCTTGAATTTATTACTGTTACGCATTCTATTCCGGATGCGCTCGCTGTGTGCGTAAAAACTCCAGCCGGAACGCTTATTGATACTGGTGATATTAAACTTGACCAGCTTCCTCTTGACCATCGCATTACTGATTTAGTTGAGTTCGGGCGTTTAGGTGAGCAAGGCATAGATTTGCTTATGGCTGATTCCACTAATGCTGAAGTTCCAGGATTTGTAAAGCCTGAAACTTCGATTGGTCCGGCTTTGGATCGCGCTTTTGCTGAAGCTACGCGCAAAATTATTGTTGCTAGCTTCTCAAGTCACGTTCATCGCGTGCAACAAGTGGTTGACGCTGCGCATAAGTTTGGGCGCAAAGTTGTGTTCGTCGGACGCTCGATGGTTCGCAATATGTCAATTGCTGCGGATTTAGGCTACTTGCATATTCCTGAAAATACTGTTGTTGACTTAAAACAGGCGAAGGATATTCAGGATGACAAGCTCGTATACATGTGCACTGGTTCACAAGGCGAGCCTATGGCTGCACTCGGGCGTATTGCAGATGGCAATCACCGAGATATTACTGTTAATGAGTTCGACACTGTTATTCTTGCAAGTTCGCTTATTCCAGGCAACGAGCATGAGGTTTACAAAGTTATTAATAAGCTTGTGCAGTTGGGTGCGCGCGTAATTAACAAAGATAATGCTGCTATTCACGTGTCTGGTCATTGCAATGAAGGCGAGTTGCTGTACTTGTACAACATTGTGAAGCCAAAGTGCGCTATGCCAATTCATGGTGAGCATCGTCACTTGGTTGCAAACGGATTGATTGCAGTAAAAACTGGCGTTGATCCAAATAACGTTGTGCTTGCTGAAGACGGCGATGTTGTGGATTTGTATCATGGCAATGCTGCAGTTGTTGGTTCTGTGCCATGCGGTTACGTGTATGTTGATGGTGATTCTGTTGGTGAGCTTACAGATGAAGAGCTTGAAAAGCGCAGGATTTTGGGCACAGAAGGTTTCGTTTCAAGTTTTGTTGTAGTTGATACAGAGCACGCTGACGTTGTTTCTGGCCCAAAGATTTTCTTGAATGCTGTTGCTGAAGACGAGGCTGATTTTGAGAAGGTTCGTCATCAAATTGTTGAACAGTTGCAAGATGCCATGATGCGCGGAGAGCACGATACTCATAAGTTGCAGCAGATTATGCGACGAACTTTGGGTAGTTGGGTTGCTCGCGCTTTGCGCAGGAAGCCAATGCTTGTACCGGTAGTTGCGGATATTTCGGAAAATAATCAAGAATAATCAAAAATAAAGAAAATATTCGCAATTATTTGTAAATAGCTAAAAATAATCGTAAATATAATCAAAAATAAGAAAAATATAAGGAAGGTACAAAATATGCCAGGAGCAAATCTGACTCGCGTAGAAGCTCAAGAGCGTTTCGACGCTATCCAAATGCCAATTCATTACGATGTTGCGCTTGATTTAGGAAAGGGCGGCCGCGATTTTAAGTCGCGCACAAAGATTGAGTTCGATGCTAAAGCTGGTAGCGCAAGCTTCCTCGATTTAATTGCAAACAGCGTAGAATCCGTGGTGTTAAACGGTGCCGATCTTGACGTTTCTAAAGTTTTTGCAGACAGCCGAATTGAGCTTGCAAATTTGCTGGAGCATAATACCGTAGAAGTTGTAGCAAATTGCCAATATTCCAACACGGGCGAAGGCTTGCACAGAAGCGTCGATCCTTCCGACGGAAACGTTTATCTTTACACGCAGTTCGAAGTTCCGGATGCTCGCCGCGTTTATGCTGTGTTTGATCAGCCAGATTTAAAGGCTGTTTTTGACTTTAGCGTGGACGCTCCAGAAAGCTGGATTGTTACTTCCAACATGCCAGCCGCCAGCGAAACCGTGCTTGAAGGCCGCAAGACGGAAGACGGCACTTTGGAAAATGGCACTGTAGAAGGCATGAAGCGCTGGGTATTTGAGCCAACGCCAAAAATGAGCTCCTACTTAACTGCTATTTGCGCAGGTTCTTACGCCGAATGGCACACAACTTACAACAATGAAGACGGTCGCGTAGTGCCAATGACAATGTACTGCCGTCAGGCACTTAAAGACGCTTTTGCAAAAGACGTTGACTACTTGTTCGATATTACGAAGAAGGGCTTTGCCTTCTACGCTAAGACTTGGGGAGTGCCATATCCGTACGCAAAGTACGATCAGATTTACGTTCCAGAATACAACGCTGGAGCTATGGAAAACATTGGTATGGTTACCATTCGAGACCAGTACGTGTTTGAATCCAAAGTTACGGACGCTTATGCTGAGCGCCGCGTTGTAACAGTTTTGCACGAGCTTGCGCACATGTGGTTCGGCGACTACGTAACTATGAAGTGGTGGAACGACTTGTGGCTTAACGAATCCTTCGCAGAATTCACTTCTACTCTTGCCACCGCTGAAGCAACTGAATGGCACGACGCTTGGAGCACTTTCAATTCCGGCGAAAAAAGCTGGGCGCTTAATCAAGATCAGCTTCCAACAACGCACCCAATCGTGGCTCCAATCAACGATTTGAACGACACTTCCGTCAACTTCGACGGCATCACTTATGCGAAGGGCGCCTCCGTTTTGAAGCAGCTCGTAGCTTACGTTGGTCGCGAAAAGTTCTTTGAAGGAATCCACAACTACTTGAGCAAGCATGCTTACAGCAACGCTACTTTGGCTGATTTGCTTCAAGAACTTGAGCTTACAAGCGGCCGCGATTTGAAGGCGTGGAGTGCTCAGTGGCTTGAAAAAGCTGGAATTAACACGATTTCTACCGAAGTAGAAGAAGCAGGTGACGGCACTATTGCTTCCTTGCGTTTGCGTCAGAGCGCACCAGTTGAGCATCCTGTTCTGCGCGCGCATCGCTTGGCTGTCGGATTCTACAATGTAGACGAAGCAACTGGCGAAATTAAGCGCACAAAGCGAATCGAACTTGACGTTGACGGCGAAGTGACGGAAGTTGTTGAAGCGTGCGGCGAAAAAATGCCAGCACTTATCCTTGTAAACGACGACGACTTGACTTACACAAAGCTACGTTTTGACGAAAAGTCGCTTGAGTTTGCTGCAGAAAACTTGTATCGTTTCAAGGATTCTTTGACTCGCTCGCTTATTTGGCTCACGTTGTGGGATATGACTCGCGACGCAGAATTCCCAGCAGAACGCTTTGTGGAACTGAGCCTTAAGGCCTTGGCAACCGAGCGTGAATCAACTACTTTCCGCTATGCTCTTGGTCAAGTGAAAGTAACTGCAAGCCACTACGTGGTTCCAGAGCGTCAAGCAGAAGTCGCAAAGCATGTTGCTCACGAATTGTGGCAGTTGGCTTTGGCAGCTTCTGCAGGTTCCGACGAGCAATTCCAACTTGTTAAGGCTTATCTTGGCTACGGTGAAGTTGGAGATGCTGAGTTTGTGCGTGTAGCTAACGGTTTGCTCGACGGTTCTGTGAATCTGGAAGGCTTGGGAATCGACAACGACTTACGCTGGAGCATTCTTATTGCGCTCGCAGGTGTGAACGCTTTGGACGAAGCTGGAATTGACGCGGAACTTCAAAAGCGCGACACGACTGAGAATCGCGAATACGCTTACCAGGCTCGTGCAGCTCGCTCAACTGCAGAAGCTAAGGATTGGGCTTTTGAACAGGCTTTGCGTAATCTCGATTTGACGAATATGCAAATGGGCGCTGTGGTTGCTGGCTTTGCAAGCACTGCTAAAGGCGATTTGGTTAAGCCTTACGTTGATCGCTACTTTGCTGAAGTTGAGTGGATTTGGAAGAACCGCACCTTCCACATGGCTGAAGCTTTGATCGAAGGCTTGTATCCTGTGTATGCGCCGGTTGAGGAGCTGGTTAAGCACGGTGAAAAGTGGCTTGAGGCTCATGCTGATGCAGATCAGGCTTTGCGTCGCATGGTGCTCGGCAGCCTTGATTCTTCTCGCCGCACGCTTAAGGTACAGCATTACAACGCTTCCTTGTGCTAGTGCCTTAATTAATGTGGCGCGAGTTTTGCGCGACGACCTGCTTTCGCGCAGCATTGTGCGCGCGAAAGCAACTCGGAGCGTGAGCTTGCTCAGGTGGAAAGTCCAGTGGACTTTCCACGCAAGCTCAGCAGCGAGAGCGTTAACCGCGCGAGCGTTGGCCAATTTGTGGAACATTTTCCGGAGTTTTTCCGGCTTTTGTACCACAACCATGTGCGGAGAAATTTTTTATAGCGCGTTATGTAATGTTACGAGTAAGATGGCAAACAGTGTGTGACGCGCTAGTATGCGATGTTGTTTGCTTGCGCGCAGGATGAAGTGATTTTTGCGAAAGAGGCTTTATTATGCCAAGAATGTTTGGTACTGACGGTGTGCGTGGATTGGCGAACCGAGATTTAACAGCGCAACTTGCGTTAGATTTGGGTGATGCTGCAGTGCGCGTTTTAGGGGATAAGCACGCGCCGGTTGCATCTAGCTCTAATGAAAGCGAGACTTCCTCTCACGCTCGCCGTCGCGCGCTTATTGGCAGAGATACGCGTGTTTCTGGTGATTTTCTAGCTTCTGCTCTCGCTGCTGGCATGAGTGCTGGCGGTTTTGATGTTATTGATGCTGGAATTATCCCAACTCCTGGCGTTGCTTTCCTCACTTCCGTGCTTAACGTTGAAATGGGTGCTGTTATTTCTGCGTCGCATAATCCTATGCCAGATAACGGTATTAAATTCTTTGCGCGCGGAGGTTTTAAGCTTCCAGATAGCAAGGAAGATGAGATTGAGACTGTGCTTGGTCAAGATTGGGAGCGTCCAACTGGTGCTGGTGTAGGTCGAGTCAGCCATGATACTACTACAGCTACTAACTTGTATATTGATCATTTAGTTTCTGCTGTTGCGCCTTTAAGCAATGGTTCTACTACGCGTCCAAAGCCTCTTGCAGGCTTGCGTGTTGTAGCAGATTGCGCGAATGGTGCTACTTCTGTTGTTGCTCCTGAAGCTCTTCGTCGCGCTGGTGCGGAAGTAATCGTAATTAACGCTTCTCCTGACGGCTACAATATTAACGATCACGCAGGCTCGACTCATCCTGAGCAGCTGCAAGCCATGGTTAAAGCTTCTAAGGCTGATTTAGGCGTGGCTTTTGACGGTGACGCCGACCGCTGCTTAGCTGTTGACGAGAACGGCAATATGGTTAATGGCGATCAAATTATGGGTATTCTTGCTCGCGCAAAGCAGGCTGAAGGTAAGCTGAATCACGATACGCTCGTTGTAACTGTAATGAGCAATCTTGGCTTAAAGCTTGCGCTCAAAGATATGGGCATTTCAACAGTGCAAACAAACGTCGGCGATCGCTACGTTCTTGAAGAAATGCTTAAGCATGATTATTCACTCGGCGGCGAGCAGTCTGGTCACGTTATTAATCGCGAATTTGCAACAACCGGTGACGGTACGCTTACTGCTTTGACTTTGTGCCGTGAAGTTGTTCGTTCAGGCAAGAAACTTTCGCAAATGGCTGCAGACTTCCCGCAGCTTCCGCAAGCTCTTGTAAATGTGCCAAATGTAGATAAAATGGCTTCGAAAACTAACGCAGCTGTGCTTGCAGCTGTTGAGAAAGAATCGAAGCTTCTTAGAGATACAGGTCGCGTGCTTTTGCGTCCTAGTGGCACAGAGCCGCTTGTGCGCGTTATGTGCGAGGCTGCAACTCAAACTCAGGCAGATGAGGTTTGTGCTCGTCTTGCTCAAGTTGTGGTCGATAATCTGAAGCTATAAGCTTACTTATTTTTTGCGCCTGCTATTTGCTTACATTTCAGTCGGCTCTAGCAGTGCGCAAATAATTTTGATACACTTATATCTTTAGTGCGGCTTTCAAATTCTGCTCGCAGCATGTAGATTTTGTATGTTTTCGCGTTACTGTGCGCGTTACTTAAAACGGTGAAAAGGAGTCCTATGTTTACGCATCACGCAAGTGTTGATACTAAGCTCAGTCGCGCTGTTGAGCGCTTGCTTGATTCCGCTACAGAAGACGGCATTTTGCCGATTGTGCAAGCAGGTGAGCCTGTTCTTCGCCAGCGCACTGTGGCATATGACGGCCAGCTTACACGTGCTACTCTCACAAAACTTATTTCTCTTATGCACAGCACAATGCTGGAGGCTCCAGGCGTAGGTTTGGCTGCTCCACAGATTGGTTTAGGTCTTGCGATTGCTGTTATTGAAGATCATGTTCGTGACGATGAGGATGATCCTCGTGACATTGCAGAGCTTCCGTTTAGAGCTATTATTAATCCTCATTATGAGCCTATTGGTACGCAAACTCGTAGTTTTTATGAAGGTTGCTTAAGTGTTTCCGGCTATCAGGCTGTACGTCAGCGTTGGCTTGATATTCAGGCTACTTGGCAGGATGAGGACGGCAAACAACATTCCGAGCGTTTGCATGGTTGGCCTGCGCGTATTTTCCAGCACGAAACGGATCATCTTCGTGGTGAACTTTATATTGATCGTGCAGAAATGCGTTCGCTTTCCACTGATGAGAACCTTGAGGATTACTGGGCAGATGAAGCAGTTCCTGTAGCTGCTGCTCGCACGCTCGGTTTTGCAATATGATTTTAAAGTTTTAAAAATTATTGCAGTGTCGTTTTGTGCATTTCAATAGTAGTTATAGAATACTCATGTGTGTTTTTGTAATTTACTGCTTAAACGCGTGTATTTACTACATTGAATAAAGGAGAGAAAAATGAAGGTTTGTTCTCAATGTGGTACAGCAAACAACGATTCCGCAAAGTTCTGTAAGGGTTGCGGTAATAATGTTGAAGCCGCTCAACCAGTAGCTCAACCAGTAGCTCAGCCTGTACAACCTGTGTCTCAGGCTCAGCCAATGGCTCAACCAATGCAGCCAATGCAACCTGTGTCCCAGCAGCCAGCTCAGCCAATGTTTGTTCAGCAGAATCCGCAAATGACTCACCCAACT
Organism: Gardnerella swidsinskii; assembly: GCF_023277705.1. Classification (NCBI taxonomy): domain Bacteria; kingdom Bacillati; phylum Actinomycetota; class Actinomycetes; order Bifidobacteriales; family Bifidobacteriaceae; genus Gardnerella; species Gardnerella swidsinskii. Next base: position 538,562 of record NZ_CP083176.1, on the reverse strand, counting down.
CAACCGGCTCAACCGATGATGCAGCAGGCTCCAGCAATGCAAGGTGCTCCTCACTATACTCAGCCAATGAATCAGATTAATTCTGAACAGATGGTGGACTTCTTCCATTGGCTTATTAGCGCAATTAAGAAGCCTTCTCAGCAGTACCATGTATCTAGCTTGTACGCTGTGCTTGTGTTTGTAATTAGCGCTCTTGTATCTGCAATCCAAACTTATTTCACGGTTCAATCTGGTGCCAACATTTTCAACTCTTTTACTAAAGTTGGCACTAACTTACTTTCGTCAATGTCGGAGCGTTCTATTTCTGCTCCACGAGTTTCCGTGCCTATTTCTGTATTCATTGCCGCTTTCTTCGCAGCAATGATTAGCGTTTACATGACATTCGTTGTGGCTTTGATTGGTGCAAAGATGTTTGGTGACCCAATGTCTGCCAGCCAGTTGCATGTTCAGTTCGCTCAGAAGATGGTTCCGATTGTAACAATTCAGATTTGCGCAGCATTGCTTGGCATTCTTACTCTTTCGACTCCGTCTGTGTTCTTGCAAATCTTTGCAGGATTCTTGACAATGCTTCTTCCATTCTCCTTTGTATCTCACGCTGAATGCACGCGTAAGATAGATCGCGAATGGTTGTGGGTTATTTACGTGTTGGTGGCTGCGATAATTCTTATTATCGTATTCTGCGTCACTATGGGAATCGTAACAAGTGCTATTTCTTCCGCAATATACGGAGCTTTATTGCACTAAAAGAATTTTGCTAATCTAATTAAATAATTCTATAAAAGCTTTTTAATAGAGTGTTTTTCGTAAAATTTGCGTCAGTTTAGCAAAATAACTTAAAAATAAAAATAACTTGGAAAAATTTTATTTCAAAAGTGCTTAGCGTATGAATAATATGCTAAGCACTTTTGTGAAATATTAGGAGTTAATATGAATTGCACTCAATGTGGAAGCCCTATAGATAGTGGCTCAACGTGGTGCTCAAATTGTGGCGCAAAAGTAGAGGATAATGCACAGCAGCCAATGGCGCAGTTTAATCAGTATGAATCTCAAGCGCAGCAGTTTGCTGTAAATACGTATCAGACGCAAACTAATAACACCGTTTTGCCAAATAACGTAAATAACGTAAATAACGCGAATTTTTCAAATAACTCTAATATAGCTTCAGTAAAGATGAGCAAAAAAGAATAAAATCATCCTTATCATAATTGGAGTTTTTAATGGTAGCTCTTGGTGCTGCATATTATGCAATTCAAAACTATGTTTATTCTCCAGAAGCTACAATTAAACAATACGTGAACGCTTTGGAAAGCGGAAACTTTACAGAAGCAAGCAAACTTGTTGACTGGTCTCCTAGCGATATTCAAGAAGGTTCTCGCATCCTTTTGACTAATGAAGTTAGCAGCAAAACTAAAAATCGTATTGAAAATCCAGTAATTACCAACATTAGCTTTGATTCCAGTGTAGTCTCCTACAGAATTAATGGGAAAGAGAATAAAATGTCGCTTCAAGTCTCTTATCCTAAAACTGAGTGGCTTATATTTAAGTCATATAAGCTGTATCCTCGTGTAAACATTATGTATTTAGATATTCCAAACAGGATTAAAAAATCAAAGTTAACGTGCTAGCAAGAAGCTAGAGAAGAAAATTACCAGTGCTGTTAAAAGCAAATTAAGCAGTGCATTAGTGCATCAAATGGATCAGCAGTCCCTGCAAAGATTTGTGTTTTTGGTACCTCCTTGCGTAAGAAGAACTTAGGATTCTTTACATCCTACGACTATTCATATTCAGATGTTAAGAGAAGTGTTAACGGATATCCTAAACTTACATCCATTGATCCAGAAAGTGGAAGTTTCTCTACAGAAGGATTTGAAGAAACTGTAGAGTTCCGTCGTCAGGCAGTAACGAAGACGAATGGCATGATGGTAATTCTGTAAGCAGATTCTACATCAACAGATCATTTAAAATCAAAGGCAACGACGTAAATATTAAGTTTGAGAACAATACATATCAAGAACAATATTACTAAGGATAAGTATTAAATAAAACTCGTTGCCGCTTTGGACACTCGTGCAGCACTCCGACCTGCCTGAATGCTGTGTTAGTAACAAAAAGCCGACCCCGCAAAATCGTAGGGTCGGCTTTTCGTATGTCGATTATAAGTGCGTATATGCTATACTGGCATATCGTATGTTCGCATACTATATAAAGTTATTTTTCAATGAAGAAAGGTAGTCGATGACGTTTATCTCTCGTGCAATACGCTACATTCTGAGGAAACGAATAAAAACAGCGATAGTTTTCATTATTGTATTTCTTATTTCGACATTGTTATTTTCTACTTCTGCAGTTTCAAGTGCTGCAGGTAGAGAAGGAGAAAAAGTTGAAGCGCAAGCAGAGTCTAGTTTTGTGCTCGCAAATAACCCTCAAATAAACCCTGGAACTCCTAGAGGAGCTGGAACTGTAAAACCTAAAGATGTACAGGCAATTGCAAAATTAAATGGAATTGCTTCCTACGTTGTTCGACAAAATGTAACAGCGGATTTAGTTAATGCTAAAGCGGCAAGAATTCCAGGCGTTCAGGATTATGATCAAAAGCGCGAGCAGCAGTTTGGAAATGCCGTTAATATTGAAGGGACGAATGACTCTACTGGTTTAAATACTTTTAAAACAAAAGCAATAACTATGTCTAAAGGCAAGCATCTTATTGCTAATAACGTTCATGCATCACTGATTCATGAAGATCTCGCTAAAGCTAACGGATTACATGTAGGAGATACTCTTACGCTTCGCGCTAATCCTTACGATGCTGACAATATTCAACAATCAACAGCAACAGTAAAAACTCGTATTGTTGGAATTTATGCCGGAGCAAATAAGCGTCAAGTCGCAACTAGGGCGGAATTGACAGCTAATACCGTGTATACGGATTTGCAAACTACTCGCGAATTATACAAATATGAGCCTGGAAAAGAAATATATCAGGATGCAAGTTTTAGAATAAAGCGCGGTGAGGATGCGGATAATATTATGGCGCAAGCTGCCAAATTGCCTATTGATTTGCAAAACTATCAACTAACTCGTGACGATCAGTTCGTTTCTGGTTTGTTGAAAGCAGCAAAGGGAGTGCGCTCAATAATGACTGTTACAACAATTGCTGTTGTATCATTTGCTATTATTGCTTTGGCATTAGTGCTTTTGCTGTGGATGAATGAGCGACGTAATGAAATTGGTGTGTTTGTTGCAATTGGCACTGGCAAATTATCTATAGTTGGTCAATATCTTGCTGAGATTGTGCTTATTGCAATACCTTCGTTAATTGTGGGTTACCTTTTTGCAAAAGTTATAGCTCCGTTGATGGCTAATGTTGCTCTTGGCTCTGTGCAATCATCAGCCGCTCGTGAATTGAGTAATATGGGTCAAGCTGGTGGAAATCTTGAATCAACTTTGGCAACAAAAACTTTGGAAACACTTAGCGTACAAGTAGACGCTCAGTGTTTTGTCGGAGTTTCTACAATTGTTGGTGCAGTAATCGTTATTGCAGTTGTGTTGTCTTATTTGCCAGTTATATGCAAATCTCCTCGTGAGCTCCTCGGATTGCAAAAGTAAAACTATGCTGTTTGGCGGCATAGTTTTCATAATTCGTCGTATGAAAGTTATTTGAAAAGTTAGTGAGTAACATTATGAATGGTGAAGTAATTTCTTTATGTGCTCGAGCGAAACTTGCAATATTGCGCAAACCTCGACGTAACGCAATAATTGTGCTGATTATGACTCTTGTTTTAAGTGCGCTAGTTTCACAAGCTGGTATCAGTGCTTCTGTTGAGGGTGTTAGGGATCGTATTCAATCCAGTATTGGTTTAGGTTTTACTGTACGAGCAAAAACTCGAGGTGAAACTCTTCCAGAGCAAAGTAATACAAATTCTAATTCTGTTGCTACGTCTAATTCTCCAATTCCACAAGATTTGGCCGCGAATGAAGGAATTGACTCTAGTCAAATTCGTAAATTTGCTGCGATTTCGGGCGTAAAAACTGTAGTGGAAGAGCGCGATGTTTTAGCTACGCCTGTTGGAAAGCAACTTGTGCTTCCTGCGCAGGGTCCAAGACTAGACGATGATGTTTTGGCTCATGCTGCTGGAATTACTGGCACAACAGATTCTCGATTGTCTCAGGGTTTTCAAGAGGGATTATACCGTTTAGAGCAGGGTGAGCATATTACTAATCGTTCTTCTGGTAGAGCAATAGTGCATCGTGATTTTGCTAAGAAGAATAATCTTAATATTGGTTCTACTATAATTCTTAAGCAGGGGTTTAATGTAAAAGTTCGTGTTGTTGGCATCTTTGCCGGCAAATTGCAAACTAAAGGAGCACTTCCTTCGGATGCGTCAGAAAATCGCATATTTACTGACTTAAGTTCGGCGTTGTCTTTGGCTGGTTCTTCTAAGCGAGGTGTTTTGCGTTGTGTTGTTGAGCGTTCTGATTTATTAGCTAATGCAATACGGCAGGCTAAAACTATTGCTGGCAAGTGGGCGGATGTAGAGCAGAATGCTTCGCAATTGTCTGATGTAATAAGCTCGGTTAACTCTGTGCAACAACTTGTGCGAATGATTTTTGTGGCACTAAGTTTTGTCGGTATTTTAGTGCTTGGACTTGTATTAGTGTTCTGGGTTAGAGGACGTATGCACGAGATTGGCGTACTTATGTCTATTGGATTATCTAGAGCAATAATAGTTAGTCAATTGCTTGTTGAAATAACGATACTCAACATTGTGTCATTCGTCATTTCGCTAGGCTTCGGTGCTGCTTTTTCTGGCGTTATTGGTTCTGCGATTTTGCATAGTGCTGATTCGTCATTTATTGCGGATGGTATGCCAGTATTGCCATTGTTGCAAACTCTTGCTGCTTTTGTTATTGGTTTGCTTATTTCAATAGTTGCGTTGATTGTTGCAGTGCTGCCAATATTAATAAAGAAGCCTCGGCAAATACTAAGTGCTATGAGTTAGCAGAAATGTAGTTGCGTATGTGAATTTTCTACTAAAAACACAATCACAAACAGCGCAATCGTATAAATGAAACAAATCTTATAAATCATATTTAAATTATGTAAAAATAAGGAGCTTATTATGTCGGCTTTATTGCAATTAAAAAATGTGAAGTACACTTACGGACCTGCAAATATTGCGGTACTAAATGACGTGAATGCTGAGTTTGAAGCTGGCACTATGTACAGTATCATGGGAGCTTCTGGAGCCGGAAAGTCTACTATGCTCTCACTTTTAGCTGGATTAGATACTCCGTATAGTGGCGAAGTGCTTTTTAATGGTGAAAATATTGCAAAAACAGGATATGTTGAGCATCGCAAAAAACATATTTCACTTGTTTTCCAGAATTTTAATCTTATTGACTATTTGACGCCATTAGAAAATTTGCGATTAGTAAATTCACATGCTGATGTTCAAGTGCTAATAGATCTTGGATTAACTGAAGAAGAAGCAAATCGTAACGTCACTAAACTTTCTGGTGGTCAACAGCAGCGTGTTGCAATTGGACGAGCTTTAGTATCTTCTGCTCCGGTAATTTTAGCTGATGAGCCTACTGGAAGTCTTGACCCTGCTACTACTAAAGAAGTTATTGCAATATTAAAAAATGCTGCTAGAGAGCATGGCAAATGTGTGATTGTTGTTACTCATGATTCGAAGGTCGCCTCTCAAGCTGATGTAAAATACGTGCTGAAAAATAAACAGCTAACGCGACAATCTGCTTGAGCGCCAAAACAGGCGATTTTGGGACACTAGTGCAGTACGCTTACTGCGCGAGTGTCTCTGTTTGGTGATTTTGGGACACTAGTGCAGTTGAGTTACTGCGCGCGTGTCCGATTTCGCTTGTTTTGGGACACTCGTGCAGCGCGCTTACTGCGTTAGTGTCTGAAAACTGTCGTTATGGGACACTCGTGCAGATTGCGCTCGCGCTATAAGCGCTCGCTTACGAAACTCGCGTTGGAAGTCCACTGGACTTCCAACGCGAGCGAGTTTCCGCTCCGAGTTGCTTTCGCGCGCGCTTTGAAGGAGCTTGAACTCAACAGGATTTCAAGCTCCTTCAAAGCGTGATTTGGCTCAATTGTGAAGCACGGTGTGCTTCACATGCCAAATCAGCCGAACGGCTATGCCGTGAGGAATAAGCGCTCAAGCAGGTCGTCGCGCAAAACAAAAAGCCGACTCTGCGAAATCGTAGAGCCGGCTTATTGCTAGAATAACTTAACTACAAATCAGATGTGGAAGTAAAGCTCATACTCGAGTGGAGTTGGAGCCAAGCGAGCCATATCCATTTCCTCATGCTTCAAATTCAGCCAAGTTTCAATCAAGTCGCTAGTAAATACGTCGCCTTGCATAAGGAAGTCGTGATCCTCTTCCAAAGATTGCAAAGCTTCACCAAGCGAAGAAGGAACTTGCTTAATGCCGTCATGCTCCTCTGGAGGAAGCTCGTACAAATCTTTATCAACAGGGGCAGGAGGCTCAATATGGTTAATAACACCATCCAAACCTGCCATAAGCTGAGCGGAGAATGCTAAGAATGGGTTGCATGAAGGATCCGGTGCACGGAACTCAATACGCTTAGCAGCAGGTTCTGTACCAGCAAGAGGGATACGAATAGCTGCAGAACGGTTACGAGCAGAGTAAACCAAGTTGACTGGAGCTTCGTATCCTGGAACCAAGCGATGGTAAGAGTTAAGCGAAGGATTCGTAAATGCAAGCACAGAAGAAGCGTGCTTAATCAAGCCGCCAATGTACCAACGTGCAATATCAGAAAGTTGAGCGTAGCCAGTTTCCGCATAGAACAATGGCTTGCCATCTTTCCAAAGCGACTGATGGCAGTGCATGCCAGTGCCGTTATCTCCAGCAATTGGCTTTGGCATAAATGTTGCAGCCTTACCAGCTAAAGCAGCAGTTTCATGAACCACATACTTGTATTTCATCAAATCATCGCCAGCATGAACAAGCGTATTGTAACGGTAGTTGATTTCCTGCTGACCTGCGCCGCCGACTTCGTGGTGAGAACGCTCAAGAATCAAACCAACTTTTTGCAAGTTGTAAACCATGTCATCGCGCAAATCCTGATTGTGATCTACTGGTGGCACAGGGAAGTAGCCGTGCTTTACGCGATTCTTAAAACCAATATTGTTGCTACCGTCATCTTCAGTGTCGATGCCAGAATTCCAAGGAGCTTCGTTAGAATCAACCTCATAGAAGGAGCGCTGCATGTCGTTAGCAAAACGCACCTTGTCAAAGATGAAGAACTCAGCTTCAGGGGCAAAGCTTGCAGTGTCAGCAATGCCAGTTGATTTCAAATAGGATTCTGCTTTAATAGCGACCTGACGAGGATCCCTAGAATATGGCTCATCTGTTACAGGGTCAACAATAGAGAAAGCAACATTCAGAGTCTTATGCTTACGGAATGGGTCAATATAAGCAGTGTCAACATCTGGAATAAGCTTCATATCTGATTCGTTAATAGCCTGGAAGCCTTGCATTGAAGAACCATCGAACGCCATTCCATCAGTGAAAGCGCTGTGTAAGAACTCGTCAGCAGGAACAGTAAAGTGCTGCTGAACGCCAATTAAATCAGTAAATCGTACGGATACGTACTCAATGCCTTCCTTTTCAATAAGGGCTGCGGCATCTTCTTTAGTTTGCAAAGTGGTCATGGTCACCATTCCTTTCTTAAAAAACCCAGTAATGAGTTTATGACTATGAATGCCATTTTGGATTTCAGCGACTCGAATATCTCGTTACGTTTGTGTTACATAATGTTACGTGTAGTTGCGTAGATGCGCATAATTGCAATCGTTTAGTAGGAAATAGTAGAAAATTGTAATAAATAGTAATAAATAGCGTAACTATTAAGTATTACAAAAATAGTTACCATTACATGCCGCTAATTCGCATTCATCAGTTCGCGCAGTTACAATAGTACCTATGAATTACCAAGAGCAAGAAATGCATGAATATAAGATGCATGAGCATATTAAGGAAAGTGAAAATAAGCTAGATTTAGCTTCACTTTTCCCAGCTAAAGGCGATGACAGAAGGCCGCCAGATTGGCTAGGTCGTGCACTTATTTACGTTGCAATTATTACTTTTGTGTCTATCTTCCTATGGTTCGCTTGGAATAGCATTTCATTCATTGTTTTCGATGTTGTGATTTCTATTTTTATTGCGCTCGCAATGGAACCGCTTGTTGTTCGGTTAATTAAGCATGGTTGGAGGCGAGGAGTTGCTTCTGGCTTTACGCTAACGGGCTTGCTTGTTGTAATTAGCTTGCTACTTGCTTTGTTTGGTAATTTATTTGCTCAGCAGGTTGTTTCAATGGTTATGGGCTTGCCTGATTTATACAATCAATTTGCAAATTTTGTGCTTCACTATACCGGTTTTAAAATGCCTAATATTGAGCAGCTTGGCATGGAAATTTTGAAGCATGTGCAAACATCTTGGGTTGTTGATTTTGCTGGCCAAGCACTTAACACAACATGGGGATTGATGACTGTTCTGCTTGATTTACTTACCATTATTATGGTTACGTATTACATTTCTGCAGCAGGTCCGGCTATGCGTCGTAGCATGTGCCGTTGGATGAATCCGCAATCTCAGCGTCGTTTCCTATTTATTTGGTCAGTTGTTCAAGAGCAGATTTCGAGCTTCTTATTTTCGCGAATTATTTTGGCAGCGATTAACGCAGTGGGTACCGCAATTTTTCTTATTGTAATGAATATACCGTATTGGCTTCCGCTATCCTTATTCTGCGGAATTGTTTCGCAGTTTGTGCCTACAATTGGTGGCTATTTGGGTGGAGCTTTGCCTATCTTGGTTGCATGGGGTTCCAATGGTTTTGGTGCGGCTGTTGCAACATTAATTTTTATTACGATTTATCAGCAAATTGAGAACATGGTTATTTCGCCGAAGATTTCCGAGAAGACTATGGATCTGAATCCTGCAGTAGCTTTTATTTCAGTTCTTGTAATGGGCGCTGTATTTGGTGCTCTTGGAGCATTTTTGGCTTTGCCTGTGACTGCAAGTTTGCAAGCAATTTTTAGAGTATGCACGAAGCAATATAGTTTAGTTTCTTCTCCGCTTATGAACGATCCTCACCCTGATCATACTTCTATTATTGTTCGTTGCGTTGAAGCGATTGGCCGTAAGTTCATGAATCCAATGAGTGAAAGTGTTCATCGTGTAATGAAAGGCACAAGCTCTCGCATTTCTCTGAACGAGGATATTCTATATTGGTATAAGCAAGCTTATGTGTCAGACTCTGACGATGCGAATGGTAGCAAAGTTTCTTCTAACGATTCTGATCAAACTGACGTATTGGCAACAATGCCAATTTCGCGCGAAATATTAGATGCCGTAAATAAAGATATTGCAAAGCGTAAAGTAGATTCTGAAAATAAGGATTCTTCTAAAGCAAAATTGCAAGTAGGCGAGTCTAAAATAGTAAAAAATACAAAAAATAATAAAAGTAACGTAAAAAATAATCCACGGAGCGGATGGAAGCGATGATTCTTCTATCAATATTTGATGTACTAGTAATACTTATTGGCATAAGCGGTGTTGTGTATCAAGGTGTTTGTGCTGTTGCATCTTTATTCGCTAAGCCTATTGTTTTTCCTGAAGCACCAATGGATAAGCATTATGCTGTGCTTATTTCTGCGCGCAATGAGGAAGCTGTTATAGGTAATCTTATTCATTGCATTCAAACTCAAACATATAGACAAGATTTTATTGATATTTGGCTTGTTGCAGATAATTGCACTGATTCTACTGCGCAAGTTGGCCGCAATTGCGGATGCAACGTAATTGAACGTTTTGATAAAGAGCATATTGGTAAAGGTTATGCGCTCAGCTATCTTCTCGATCATATTATGAAAATTGGTGCGGATAAAGTTTATGACGCGTACTTTGTTTTCGATGCAGACAATAAACTTGATCCGCATTATTTTGAGGAAATGAATAAAGGTTTCCACGCAGGATATCAAATTTTAACCAGCTATCGTAATTCCGTGAATCTTTCAGATAATTGGGTTTCGTCTGGCTCTGCACTTTGGTTTATTCGAGAATCGCGATTTACTAACAACTCTCGAATGCTATTCGGTTCGAGTTGCCATGCTGGTGGAACTGGATTCATGTTCTCGCGTGAGATTATGCACAGAAATAGCGGATGGAAATTCCATCTTCTTACTGAGGATCTTGAATTTACTATGGATGCTATTCTTCACGGAGACAAAGTTGGATATTGCGGTTCTGCAGTGTTGTATGATGAACAACCTGTGTCGTTTAGGCAGAGCTGGAGGCAGCGTCTTCGTTGGAGCAAGGGATTCTTGCAGGTATTTCGTTACTATGGAGCAGCTCTTATTCGACATGGTATTCGCGAAAGAGATTTTTCGTCGGTTGATTTTACGCTTATGCTTTTCCCATTTATGGTTTTGGCTGTTGCAAGAATAATACTTGGGTTTATTTTTGCTGCATTTGGATTTGTAACATGGATGAGTCAAATCTATTCAATGATTAACTTCATTACAACTACTGTTACAAGTGTTTTAGGCATGATGATATTTGTGTCGCTCACTATTTTAGTTGAACACGATAAGCTTGGTGCAACGAATAAGGAACTATTTGCGTACGCTCTTAGCTTCCCGATTTTTATGCTTTCGTACGTGCCTATTGCGTTCCAAGCTATTTTCTCAAAGAGCGAGTGGAAGCCGATTCAGCATACCGGTCGTTAAGCTCTCGTTTAATATGGTGCATTGCTCCAAGTATGGGTAACTTGTTTCGCGTTTGGAGTGTTGTCTGTGTCATTTTGCTCCAAATGTGGGGTAGGTTTCTCGTGTTTGGAGGGTTTTGGTGGGTTTTTGCTCCGAATGTGGGATGGTTGTCTCGCGTTTGGGGCGGTGTGTGCGGCTGCTGCTGGCGTTGCGATTGCGCAAAAATTGCGGGTATGAGATAATAGAAGCCTTGATATAAGCGTGTGATTGCGCAATTAATGTAGTGCAATGCGTGCGTTTATCTGTATACTGCGAGGTTTCTATGGTAGATTCTATTCCGTCTGAATATCCGTCCGAGTATCCGTCCGGAAATACTTTTGCTAGCAGCGTTCCAGTTTTTGGCGCAAACACTTACGACGCTACTAACGAAGATGTTCCAGCGGTTTCTATTAGCGGATTTGTTAAGACTTTTGGCAAGAAAGTTGCTGTAGATAATCTTTCGTTGAGCATTCCAGCAGGCTCTTTCTATGGATTAGTCGGCCCGAATGGTGCTGGCAAAACTACTACGATTAAAATGCTTACGGGCTTGCTTATGCCAGATGCTGGCTCGGCTTCGATTTTTGGCAACGATGTTTGGAGTGACGTAAATCGCGCTAAGCGCGCAATCGGTTTAATGCCTCAGGCCGACGAGATTTTTAAGACGATTACTGGCCTTCAGCTTTTAACTTACGCTGGCATGCTTCGCGAGATGAGCCGCGCTGAGGCTGTTCGTCGCGCGAACGATTTGCTTTCTGCATTCGACTTAACAGAAGCTGCAAACACTATGGTTTCGGACTATTCAACTGGTATGACTAAGAAGATTTGCCTTGCAACAGCTATGATTCACAGCCCTCGCGTACTTGTGTTGGACGAGCCTTTTGAGGCAGTGGATCCTGTTTCTAGCGCAAATTTGAAGGATATTCTTGCCGAGTATGTTTCTACTGGCGGCACGGTGATTATTTCTTCGCACGTTATGGAATTGGTTGAAAAAATGTGCTCGCACGTGGCGATTATTAACGAAGGTCATGTTGCGGCTGCTGGCACTCTTGAAGAGGTGGCTCAGGGCAAAGATCTTGAAGATCGCTTTATGGAGCTTGTTGGCGGACGTCACGCAGCTGCGCGCATCGACTGGCTTAACGGCGGCAAATCTGATAACGCTCCTGCATCTTCCACCAATCTCAACGCTTAAAAGGGAAAACCGTAATGTCTATGATTTTTACCATGGTTCGCCTTCGCTGGGCGCTTACTTTTTCTGTTATGCGAAAGTCAATTTGGCAAAAAATTGGCTTTGCTATAGCAATTGTTTTTGGACTTGCGCTTATATGCGCTCTTGGTTTTGCTGGCTGGGAAACTGGCAAGTACATTAATCCAGGAATGCTTGCAGATACTAAAAATTGGCAGGAATTCCAATTGGCTCCAATAATGGTTGCGTCGATTGCGTCAATTTTTACGCTGTTTATAAACGTGTTTATGTTTGGCAGCGACACAACACTAAAATCGCGTAGTTTTGCGCTTTACGGCATTCCTTACGTAAAGCAGCAAGCTGGCATGCTTCTTGGCTCTCTTTTTGGAGCGCTTTCAGTAAGCTGCACAATCGCGCTTGCTTTGTGGTCTTTAGCGTACAGAAGCTTTGGAATTGTGCCGGTTTTAGTCAGCGTAATTGCAGCTCCGCTTTACGTTGCAACAATCGTGTCTTTAAGCAAAATGCTTATTGAGCTTTTGGATACTATTTTAATAAACAAGCGTTCAAGAAACATTTTTTACTTTGCCATTTTTATAGCGTACATGATTTTTGTTTCATCAATGAATACGCATAGCCCTTCGCCAAATGGAATTGCGCTAGGCACAAGTTTCTGTGCTGCGTCCGCTTTTACACCATTAAGTGCAGCTATGGCTTTGCCGCTCGATGCTATTAATGGCAATTGGCTTGCTCTTGCTATTCGCTTCCTTATTTGCGTTGTAACGATTGCTGCTTGCTTTGCAATCTCTGTATTTTGCGCAAAATTAGAGCCGAAGTTGCTTCGTGGTGAGCAAAAAACAGTTGTTAAAACTAAGGGAATCGGCTTGTTTGCAGCAGTTCCAGACAACACAGTTGGTGCGATTATTGCGCGAATTATTAGCGTTATGAGAAGAGATATGCGTCAGCTATTTTTGCTTATTGCGCCGCTTTTTATGCTGGTAGTTGCAGGAGGAAGTAGTTTTAAGGCTAAAGGATTTGATTCTCTAACAGATAACTTAGGTGTTTCTGGATGGATGATGTATGCTGCTTTGCTTATGGGCATGGTTGTTGGAAACAATATTGCTTACGATGGCACAGCTTTTACTATGCATGTGATTATTGGAGTAAAAGGTTTGCACGATCGCTTAGCGAACGCAATAGTTTGGTCAGTGATTTGCGCTGTTTATTTTGCGATTATTGGAGTAGGGGTTTACGTTTTCCTTTTCTTTGTAGCAAATGTTAAGCAAAATGTGAATGCAGTTATGTTCCAGATTCTTTCGCCAATTGGAATAGCTTTTGCTTCCATAGGCATTGGCTTAATTTCTTCGTGCATTGCAATGTACCCTGTGGCATCAATCGAAAAGCCATTTTCTAGGCCGCAAGGAAGTGCTGGCGGGCGAAGTTTTGCAGCTATAGGCTTTATGCTTCTTTCTGTAGTTTGCATGATTCCTTCGTTTGCGGCTGCGATTGCGTTTATGATTCTTAACCCGAATCTTTTGTGGATTGCAAGCATTCTGTTCATAGTAAACGGCTTGATTGTGCTGGTTGTTGGCGTGATTCTTGGTGGCAAAGTAATGGATAAGCGCATGATTCGCATTGTAGAAAACTTGCGCAGATTCGCGTCTATTACTGCGTAACTTACGCACGCTTTGTTGCAAGCGCAATGTATAGTTAAGCGCGGTATTTGCAATCGATTTAAAGGTGTGCTCGCATGGAAAGTAATAAAGGCTTAAACGATGCCTTAAATATTCCTAATGCGAGCACGCCAGCGCAAAGCGGCGAACCCAACAAAAGTATCGAGCCTAAACCAAGCAGTGAACAAAAACTAAGTAGTGAATCTAAATCAAGCAGTGAGATTAAACCAAGTAGCGCACAGAAGAAAAGTAAATACGCTGCTATGGTTTTAAGAAGCCAATATCCTTCTCGTTGGCGATTGCTTATTGCATTTATAGCAGTTATAGTTAGTGCAGCAATTATTTTTACTTATTTTTTGCTTGACGTATACGATATTCTTCCTGGTCCTTTGACGTTGCGAAAACAACATTATGCTGTAACTGTTTCTTCTCCTAAATCACTTTTGCGAGTTAAATCACTAGCTAAAGGCGTGACTTATGGTAAAGAAATAAATCATTCGCAAGCTCAAAAACTTATTAACGAGTTGGTTTCCGATGCTTCTATGAGTAGCAGCACTTCAGCAGTAATTATGGATGCTAATGGGCGAGTAGTTGCTTCGCATGAGCCAAATGCTTTAAGAGAGCCAGCGTCAACGCTTAAAACTTTAACTGCTAGCGTAGCTTCTCGCACTCTTGACATGGGTTCAACTCTTGATACTCAAGTATTTTTGTTGCCTAAAACAGGCGGTGAACCAGAACGAGCTTCTAGTACGAATGCTAGAAAGCTTGTGCTTCGCGGCAATGGTGACATGCTTCTTGGCGTTGGAGAAAACGATTGGCACCATGTCAATGGCAGAGCAGGTTTAACGACATTAGCGAGAAGAACAGCCAACGCGTTGAAGCTTGAAAATATTCACACAGTTTCTTTAGCTGTTGATGACTCATTGTTTGGCGCAAAACGTGCTCCTGATTTGATTTATGAAACAGATGTTGAACGCCGCTTTTATGCTCAAACGTCATCTTTGGCTATAGATGATGCTCGTCAGCGTGACCTTTCAGTGCAAGGTGTTGACGCTGACGCTATGACAGATTTTCCGCTTTCTGATCCTCATCCTGCTTTAAGTGTCGGTCATGTTTTTGCTAAATTATTAAGCAAACAAGGAATAGTTATAAGTAATTATTCTAATAAAACCGCTTCTGATGAAAAAAATTCCGGTTCAGGCTCGTCTGCAGATGATTCTTCTGAAAACAATAAAGATTCTGAAAATGAAGATAAATCTGCACAGTCTGAAAATCTTGTCATACCAGTAAGCGAAACTCAATCGTTAATATCATCTAATTCGCGTTTAATTGCACAAGTTTCTTCTGCACCATTAAACGAAATAATGGCATATACGCTTCGTATTTCAGACAACACATTGGCGGAAGAGTTTGGTCGTTTGACTGCGCTTGCAACTCACAAATCCAACTCTCCGGAGGGTGCAGTTCAGGCAGTAAAAGAGGGATTGCGCAAGCTCAATATCGATATACGTGGTTTGCACATGTCTGATTGCTCAGGCTTGTCTCCAAAATCAAGGTTGCGCGCAACAACGCTAGCTCAAGTACAAGTGCTTAATATTAAAGCCGATTCTGGAGGTGCTGCAGCTGCTGAAGGATTGTCTCTTCCTGGTTTAGTTGGAACAGCAAAGAAAAGCGTTTAGCGGATGAATCTTCTGCCGGCATGCTTCGCGTAAAGACTGGTTCTTTAAGTGAAGTTACTTCTATGGTTGGTAATGTATCTAGGAAAAGTGGTGGAGTGCTAACTTTCGCTGTTGTTGCGAACCAGCCAGCTGATATTTGGGGAGCGTTCGTAGCGATTAATAAGTTTATGGCAGAATTGCCAAAACTATGATTTATGAGTTGCAATTTAGCGTTATTGGCGCGCTACACTAGAAGCTATGGTGTATTCTTCTCGCATACGCGCAGGAATTGGCGCAATCAAGCATTGTTTTGACGAACTTTCATTATGTGCACAAGACGCGCGTTTTTCCGAACATGGCAATCACGCGACAGATGTTGATGCTCCTTTGGTTCTTATTGCGTGCTCTGGAGGTAGAGATTCTCTTGCACTTACAGCATTGAGCGTGATTGTGTGCGCAAGTAGGGGTATTCGTTGCGGTGTCGTAATAGTAGATCACCATTTGCAGCCACACTCAACTGAAATTGCCAATACTGCTGCTAAACATTGTTTGCAATCTGGAATAGATGAAAAGTACGTGTATATTCAATCTGTGAACGTTGAAGATTCGGGAGAAGGCGAAGAATCTGCTGCTAGAAATGCTAGGTATCAAGCAATTATTGAGGTCGCTAAAAAGCAGCAAGCTGCAGCCGTGCTTCTAGCTCATACTGCAAATGATCAAGCAGAAACTGTAATGATGGGGCTAAAAGATTCTGCAGGTTTAGAAGCAGTTGCTGGCATGAAAGCAGTGACATTGCGTCAAAACGTGCTTTTTGCGAGGCCTCTTATTAAGCTTAGTAGAGAAGATACTACTGGTATTTGCGAGGATTTAGGCATTTCATGGTGGGATGATCCTACAAATGGTGACGATATTTCGCAAAATGAGGAACTTTCAGAAAATTATCCATTGAGATCTCGAGTTAGACACACGTTAATGCCTTATATTTCGCGATTTTTTAATGCAAATATGGTTACTTTGCTTTCTCGTGGAGCTGAAATAGCTAGAGACGATCTTGACTATATTAATTCTCAAGTTGACGAAGCTAGTTCACAAGTGATGGAATTTGATAAAAATGCGAAAACTGTTAGGTTAAAAGCTGAGAAGTTAGCGCAATATCATCCATCAATTCGTAGACGGATTATAGTGCGTGCGTTAAGTGAGCTTGGTCTGCGTTTCTCGTCAAGTCACATATCGGCAGTGGACGAACTATGTACAAAATGGCATGGTCAGAAGCCTTTTTCGCTGCCAAATTATTACGAAGCGACTCGGCTCTCGCGCAATATCGTCATTCGCTTATGCAAAGATAGTGAACATGCAAATTGCAGATATACGAGATGACATCGACTATGAATTAATTAGCCACGAAGACCTTATGAAGCGTATTCGTGAAGTTGCTAAACAAGTAAGTGAAGATTACAAAAACCGTAATGTTTTGCTTGTTGCAGTTCTCAAAGGTGCTGTAAATACTCTTGCTGTATTTTCGCAAGAATTAAGCATTAACGCATCAATGGACTTTATGAGCTTGTCTAGTTACGGCAGTGGCACTCAAACTAGCGGACAAATCACTGTTCGCGAAGATTTAAGTACTGATGTGCGTGGTCGAGATGTGCTTATTGTAGAAGACATTGTTGATTCCGGTCGCACGCTAGCTTGGCTTGTAGATGAGCTAAAAGGTCGTGGTGCTGCAAGTGTAAAAGTTTTTGCATTGCTCAGTAAGCCTGCACGTCGCGAAGTAGACGTACAAATCGACTACTCGGGCTTTGAAATTCCTGATGCATTTGTCGTTGGTTTCGGAATGGACTACGACGAACGCTACCGCAATCTCAATAGTATTGCGGTATTAAAGCCATCAGTGTATGGTGCTTGATTTTATAGATTCTATTCAGAATTTTTATATAAATTGAGGAGTTTGAAAGGAGCCTTATTACATGGGCGCTTCTCCTATGACACCGCAAGGCCCAATGGGCGGTCCTGGGCGTGGAAATAACGGGAATAATCCGTTTTTAAATCCACGCAACCCTAGGAATCAGCGAAACAACGGTCAACAGGGCAAGAATAATAAAAATAACGAGAACAACCATAACAATCGTCGTTCCTTCTGGCAGTCGCCATGGACGTGGATTGTGCTTCTTGTGTTGCTTTCAGTTGTCGGATTCCAAATGTTTGTTCATAACGGATCGCAAACTATCGATACTCAGGATGGTATTGAGTTAGTGCGATCTCATAAAGCAAGTTATGTGGAAATTATTGACAATAAACAGTTAGTTAAGCTTACGCTTGATAGTCCGTTTAAGAAGTTCGATAAACGAAGTAAGCAAAAGCGTGACTTTGGCAAGGATGTGCAATTCTACTACGCGTATGCACAAGGTAGGTCAATTGTACAAGAAGTCGAAAAGGCGAAGCCTTCTAACGGCTGGACTGCTAGCTTACAGTCATCTAGCATTATTTCGTATTTGATTACTTCGCTTGCTCCGATATTGTTCTTCCTTGGCATGATTTGGTTCATGTTTAGCAGAATAGGCGGTGCCGGTGGAAGTATGCTTGGCATGGGTGGCGGACGTGGCCGTGGCAAGCTGCTTGAAGGTCAGACTCCTAAAACTAAGTTTGCTGACGTTGCTGGCGAACAAGCTGCTGTTGAAGAAGTTGAAGAGATTAAAGACTTCTTGAAGGATCCTTCGCGCTACAAGGCTTTGGGTGCTCGCATTCCGCGCGGTGTGCTGCTTTATGGTCCTCCAGGAACTGGTAAGACTTTGTTGGCTCGTGCTATTGCAGGCGAAGCTGGTGTGCCGTTCTATGCAATGGCTGGCTCTGACTTCGTGGAAATGTTCGTAGGCTTGGGCGCGTCTCGTGTTCGTGAACTTTTTGACGAAGCTAAGAAGAATGCTCCTGCCATCATCTTTATCGATGAGATTGATGCTGTTGGTCGTCGCCGCGGAAGTGGCATGACTGGCGGTCATGATGAGCGCGAGCAGACACTTAATCAGCTGCTTGTTGAGATGGACGGCTTCGACAACGACACTAATTTGATTATTATTGCCGCAACAAACCGTCCAGATGTGCTTGATTCCGCACTTCTTCGTCCTGGTCGTTTTGACCGTCAGGTGGCTGTTGAGGCTCCTGATTTGGAAGGTCGCGAGGCAATTTTGAAGGTTCACGCTAAGGGTAAGCCTTTTGTGCCGGATGTTGATCTTCATATGGTTGCTGTGCGCACTCCTGGTTTTACTGGTGCAGACTTAGCTAACGTGCTTAACGAAGCTGCGTTGCTTTGCGCTCGCTCTGGTGCTCAATATATCGATAATCGCGCTATTGATGAGGCAATTGATCGTGTTCAAGCAGGACCTCGACGTAAGTCTAAGGGTATGGCTTTGGATGAATTGCGTAACACTGCTTACCATGAGGGTGGTCATGCGCTTGTTGCTGCTGCGTTGCACCACACGGATCCTGTTACTAAAGTAACGATTTTGCCGCGAGGTCACGCACTTGGCTACACTGCTGTGATGCCAACAAGCGACCGTTACTCGCAGTCTCGCAACGAATTGCTGGATCAAATGGCATATGCTATGGGCGGACGCACAGCAGAGGAAGTTGTGTTCCATGATCCAACAACTGGTGCTTCTAACGACATTGAGAAAGCTACTGCTATTGCTCGTAAGATGGTTGTTGAATATGGTTTCTCAGCGAAGCTTGGAGCTGTTAAGTGGATGGATACTGACGAAGATTCTTCCGGTTCACTCGATTCTTTGCAACCTCGTAAGTTCTCGAATCGTACTGCTGAAGTAATCGATGAAGAAGTTCATAAGCTTATCGAAACTGCTCATACTGAAGCGTGGGAGATTATTAACAATAATCGTGACGTATTAGATGAGCTGGTTCGTCAGTTGCTCGCTAAGGAAACTCTTAACGAGAAGGAACTTAAGGAAATCTTCAGTAAGATTCGTAAGGCTCCTGAGCGTACTCTTTGGCTTTCGGACGATAGAAGACCAGATTCTGATCTTCCTCCTGTTGAAATTCCAGAAAGTTTAAAGCGCAACGTTGAAGGTAAGAATGAGCAGAGTGAAGCTTCTGAACTTTCTGAATCTTCCAATAACGCAACTTCACAAAACCAGCAGTCTGATCAGATGTCTGTTGATACGTCTATTCAGACTACTGCACCTGCTCCTCGAACTGTTATTGGAACTGTTAAGCCACCAGTTAATCCGTCTACTAATCAAAATGACGGCACTCAATTTGGTGCTTAATAGTGTAAATACAGTGCTAAAAAGCAGATAAAATACAATCATTAATAAACGCTGATAACAATATAATTTATTGCTGTCAGCGTTTATTTTTATTTTTCTAAGAATTTAATAATAAAAATTAGTGTTATATGCAAAAAATTACGCATGTTGATTTATATCGAGTACAATGTATCGAAATATTAGTTTTGCGTATTATAGGTAAGAGTAAAAGATAAATAAACGAATAATTGGAATTTTAAATTGTTTTTATTAGAGAGTAGAAGATGAAATTATGAATACAACCATAAGTTTGAAGGGTATTCGCCCAAGCGGTGACTCAATAGTCATTGGATTATATTCTTCTATTTACATAGATGCTGTTTTAAAAGTTAATTTGAGTAATGCATTAGACGGAGATGAGACTAACGCAATAGATATTCCTCAAATTGCTGAGCGTCTTGCTTTTATGCTTAAACGTTGCGAAAAAGATAGCGAAATTGAGGAGCATCCTGCTATAGCTTTAGAACTTATTGCTAAATCTGTTTTAAATTCTGCTATGCACACTTGGCAAATTAGTGAGGCTGATATTACTGTTCATGCTGCTTTAAGAAGCGAATATTACGGCATGAAAAGCACTGTTGACGATATTTGTGTTACTTTGAATAGTGTTTCTAGAGAAGAGTTAAATTATTCGGAACGGCGTGTAATTCCTGATTCTCTTGCGCATGTTGCTGTTCGTAGTGGAAGCGTATCAGTTGACGATCTTGAGGAAGGCGAAATAGCAGATTACTATCGTTCTCTTATTGAGGAAGATAGAAAAGAAAAGCAGCGCAAAGAAGACGAGGACGCTGCTGCAGCTGCTAAAGCTGCCGTTGATATCGCAAATTCTTTCGCGGATGATTATGAAAATAATGGAGATTCAGAGTGCTCTTGTGTCGATGAATCTAAAAGTGTCAATTATGGCAGTGAGCTTGTTAAAAGAGAAACTAAGTCTCCTTTGTTCCGTATATGTCCGACTCCGTTACAGACAACTGCAGTAATTTCTATGAAGGGTGTCGCGAAACAAGACACGCGTTCTGCTATGCTGAGAATAGTTGCAATGCTTGAGCAGGATAGAGAATCTCGCGTAGATGGCGTATCGGCACTATATGTTGCCAATATGCTTGAAGGTGATTATTACGCGGCTGTATTTATTCTGTCTTCGGGCGGTGACGAGTATGAACTGCTTCGCTTGCTTCGCGCTGTTGCTACTTTGTATAAAGATAAGGTGACTGTGCGAGTGTTGGGTACGCGTTCATATGGTGCTTCTGCTGCTGATACAAGAACTGTTGATGCAGAAAAATTGCCGCAACAACTAGCGGAAATGGTGATGGTTGACCCTAAGTCGCCTGAACTTATGCCGTGGCTGCAGATAGAGTCGGATGCTGCTTTGGATGACAACTCAGTTTCGTACTCATTAGCGTTTGCTTTTGATGCTCAAACTGTTGGGGTATACTCAGAGCAATGGCTTATAGGGGATGGTTGTTAATGAAAGCGTATCGCACACCTTGGTGGTATCTGGTACTAGGGTTACTGTTTGGCTTTGTGCTGGGCGCATTTCTAGTGTCGTCAACAGAGTCTAGTGCTATGTCGTTAGCAGGAGCTCCGTGGGTTGTTGTTGCAATTATGGTGATTGCTGGCTTAATAACTTTTGTTATGGCGTTGCAAACTCATCAAAGTGTTGCTAACAAAGATAAAAATAAGAAGCCTGTAAGTTCTCAATTTGCTGTTGCAGCTCTTATGCTGTCTAAGGCATTGGGAATGGCAGGTGCTATTTTGTCTGGCTGGTACGTTGGGCAGTTGTTAATGAGTCTGCCACACAGTGAAATAATTCTGTATAACTCTGTTGTGCGTGAATGCTCTATTGCTGGCTTGGTGTGCTTTATTGATATGGTCGTTGGGATTTTGGGCGAGTGGCTCTGCCAGATTCCGCCTGAAGATGATTCTGAGTCTGTCAATAAGTCAAATCGTACGCCAGCAACGTGCTAGTATTTGCTAGCTATTAGTTTGCGTAGTTTTATGTAAGTTGCATCTTGCTTGAATTAAGTAGGTAAAAGTACTAAACGCTTTTTACGCAAGTTGCAACAAACGCTGGAATTTCAACGTTTGTAAGGATGGTATATTACTTTGGCTGAATTTATCTATCAGATGATTAAGGCGCGTAAATCGTACGGAGATCGTGTAATTCTCGACGATGTTACTTTAAGCTTCCTTCCGGGCGCAAAAATTGGTGTTGTGGGTCCGAACGGCATGGGTAAGTCGACGCTGCTGAAAATTATGGCCGGTTTGGAAAATGTGACCAATGGTGAAGCTTCTTTGACTCCTGGCTATACGGTAGGTATTTTGCAGCAGGAACCACCTCTTGATGACACTAAGACGGTTGGCGAAAACATTAAGATGGCTTTTGGTGAGATTGCGCAAAAAGTGGCGCGTTTTAACCAAATCGGCGAAGAAATGGCTAATCCAGACGCTGATTTTGATGCGTTAATGGAAGAAATGGGTAAGCTTCAGACTGAAATTGACGCTGCAAACGGTTGGGATTTGGATTCGCAGCTTGAGCAGGCTATGGATGCTTTGCAATGCCCAGATCCGGATTCGCCTGTTTCTGTGTGCTCTGGTGGTGAAAGGCGTCGAGTTGCATTGTGTAAGCTTCTTCTTGAAGCTCCAGATTTGCTGCTTTTGGATGAGCCTACTAACCATTTGGATGCGGAATCTATTTTGTGGCTTGAACAGTTCTTGCACAAGTACGAGGGTGCTGTTATTGCTGTTACGCACGACCGCTACTTTATGGATAACGTAGCGGAGTGGATTTGCGAAGTTGACCGTGGTCAGCTTTATCCATATAAGGGAAATTACTCAACGTATTTGGAAACTAAAGCAAAGCGTATGGAAATCCAGGGTGCCAAGGATGCCAAGCTTGCTAAGCGTTTGAAGAATGAGCTTGATTGGGTGCGTAGCTCGCCGAAAGCTCGCCAAGCTAAGAACAAGGCTCGTTTGGAACGCTACGACCAAATGGAGCAAGAGGCACGTAATTCCAAGAAGCTTGACTTCTCTGAAATTCAAATTCCAGCAGGTCCACGTTTGGGCTCGCAAGTTTTGGAAGCAAAGCATATTCACAAGGCTTTTGGCGACCGTGTACTTATCGACGACTTGTCGTTTACGCTGCCTCGTAACGGTATTGTTGGCGTGATTGGTCCAAACGGCGTTGGTAAGTCTACGCTGTTCAAGACGATTGTGGGCTTGGAGTCTCTTTCTGGCGGAGAGCTTATTGTTGGCGATACTGTGAAGATTTCTTACGTGGATCAGAATCGTGCAGGATTGGATCCTAATAAGAACTTGTGGGAAGCTGTTTCCGGCGGACTTGATTTTATTGAGGTTGCAGGCGTTGAGATTCCTACTCGCGCATATGTTGCAAGCTTTGGATTTAAAGGTTCGGATCAGCAGAAGCTTACTGGTGTGCTTTCCGGCGGTGAGCGTAACCGTTTGAACTTGGCTTTGACTCTTAAGCAGGGTGGAAACTTGCTTCTTCTCGATGAGCCTACTAACGATTTGGATGTTGAGACTTTGGAAAGCTTGGAAAACGCTTTACTTGATTTCCCAGGCTGCGCTGTTGTGGTTTCGCATGATCGCTGGTTCCTCGACCGAGTTGCAACGCATATTCTTGCTTGGGAAGGCGACGACGAGAATCCTGCAAAGTGGTACTGGTTTGAAGGTAACTTCCAAGCTTACGAAGAAAATAAGATTGCGCGCTTGGGTGAGGAAGCTGCTCGTCCGCATCGCTTGCATCGTAAGCTCACTCGCTAGTTGAGTTTTGTTTTCATTTATTGGTGGAAACATTTGCCGGTGATTTTTCCGGCGTTTGCGCGACGACCTGCTTTCGCGCTTGGAGCGTAGTGCGCGAAAGTAACTCGGAGCGTGAGCTTGCATGGAAAGTTCAGTGGACTTTTTCCATGCAAGCTCAGAAGCGAGCGCTTATAGTGCGAGCGTCTCGGCGCTTTTTGACAACATTTGCCGTGATTGTGCCAGGCGTGTGCTAGGCTCGATTAGTTCACGTTTTGAAATTTAAGTTTTGAATACACATATTTTACGAAAGGCTATTGTGCCGCATACTCATCATGCTGCGTTCGCCCAAAAGCGAGGCGCGAAGAATACCAAGAACGTCAAAAATACTAGGAAATCAGCTGAAAAACGCAATCCTTTTGAATATCAGGGTAGTCATAAAAATTACGGTTCTAATCACGAGTTCAATTCGCGCAGGGAGCGAAATCGCAAAGCAGAAAAAGCTCGTCAAAAAGCGCGCGAAAAAGCCTTGCGCTATGAAGAAGTAGCTATTGCGGATGCTGAACAAGATTTTGCTAAAAATAATTTTGCTAAGCATAATATTGATAAAAATAATGTTGTTAAAAATGATATTGCAAAATCTCATAATACAAAACAAAATTCTGCAATATCTTTGCGTCCTACTTCAAAAAAGCAAAATCAAGATTCTCATAACGCAACAATTATTCCAGACTCTGCTATTGAATCTTGTGAAAATTACCGTGACGATGTCACTTTTGCGCAACTTGGAGTCCCAGAGCCCTTGGTAGAAGTGTTGCGTGCTGATGGGAAAACTACTGCATTCCCAATTCAGCAAGCAACGCTTCCTGATTCATTACAAGGTGCGAATATTCTAGGGCGAGGTCGCACAGGAAGTGGTAAAACATTAGCATTTTCTATTCCACTTGTTGCGCGTTTAGCTGAGAATTTTGTTGATTTAATTCATTCTGATAAAAATCGTAAGTCACGCGAGTCTAGTGAAATTCCTGCTCCTAGAGCAATAATTCTTGCTCCAACTCGCGAGCTTGTGCATCAAATTGATGACGTAATAGCGCC
Organism: Gardnerella swidsinskii; assembly: GCF_023277705.1. Lineage (NCBI taxonomy): Bacteria > Bacillati > Actinomycetota > Actinomycetes > Bifidobacteriales > Bifidobacteriaceae > Gardnerella > Gardnerella swidsinskii. The sequence continues at coordinate 514,089 of NZ_CP083176.1, read as the reverse complement.
GCTTGCTGCAGCTTATGGCATGCGTACTGTGACAGTGTATGGAGGTGTGAGATACCAGCGTCAGGTATCGCAACTTAAGCAGGGTGCGCAGATTGTGCTTGCTTGCCCTGGACGTTTGGAAGATTTGCTGCGTCAAGGAGCACTTACGCTTGAAAAAGTAATGGTTAGCGTGCTTGATGAAGCAGATGAAATGGCGGATATGGGATTCCTTCCTGCTGTTACTAGACTTCTTGAGCAAGTTGCGCCAGATGGTCAACGCATGCTGTTTTCTGCAACGCTTGATAAGCAAGTTTCTACATTAGTTGAGCGTTTCCTTCCAAATGCTGTCGTCCATGCTGTGGATGATGCTGATTGCCAAGTTGACACTATGACGCATCATATTTTTGCTGTGTCTGCAGGGGATAAATACGAAGTTTTGCGAAAGCTTGCTTCCGGAAGGAAACGTTCTATATTCTTTACGCGCACAAAATATCAAGCGAAGAATATGGCGAAAAAATTTGTGCAGCAAGGTATTCCTGCAGTTGATTTGCAAGGTAATTTGTCGCAGAATCAGCGAGATCGTCATTTGGCTGTGTTTGCTGAAGGCTTGGTGCGCGTGCTGGTTGCTACGGACGTTGCTGCGCGAGGTATTGATATTAGCGACGTTGCATTAGTTGTGCAAACTGAGCCTCCTGAGGATCCTAAGTCTTTCTTGCATCGTTCGGGTCGCACTGCTCGAGCTGGTGAAGAAGGCGATGTCGTAACGCTTGTGCTTCCTAATCAGAAGCGCGCTGCTCATATGATGCTTCGTAAGGCTGGAATTCATGCGAAAGCTGAGGATGTGAGTCCTTCTTCATCAGTTCTAGATGAGATTGTTGGTGAAGCTGCCGAGCTTCAAGAAGGCTGGAGTATGCCGGAGCCGGAGCAGCAGAAGCGTAAAGGTCGCGGTCGTGGACGCGGTGGGCGCGGGCGCGTACGTGGGCAACGTGGTGAGCGCAGTGAACGTGGTGAACGTGGTGAACGCAGCGAACGTCGTTGGCACGGTAAACGTGGCGAACGTGGTAGTCGTGTTCATCGCTTCGGTCGTGAGTTTTAGAAACAAATGCTGTGTGTTTTACAGCATTTGTTTTCGTTTTCACTACTTTTGATAACATTCGCCAGTGATTTTCCGGCTTTTGTTTTCGCTTTAGTTTTCTTGTCTGTTGTGGTGCGAGGCTGTGATATTTTTCTCCTCGCGCTTTTTATTTACGTTATTCTTGTATTTTTGTCTATTTCGCCGAATGATTATGTGTTTTCGACAGAATTGCCCTATGTTTTATACATAACATCAACTGGTTTGGTGTTTTCGACAAAACAGCAGCAATACTACAAAAGTAAGTAGCAAGTTGGCAAGCAATAAGCAACTTAGTAATCAGTTAATCAGCCTGTTAAGCAAGTCAACAGTCGGTTAAACTAGTTAAGCCAATTAGCAAATACTTATTTAGATTGACCTTTACCAAATGCGCGCAGTTGAACGCCGTTCCAGTCAGTGCTTACGGTTAACGGAGTGGCTGCGTTCATGCCAGCTGTTTTTGCTGCAGATTGAACGGTACTAGAACTTGGGGAACCTTCGCGACCTGGTTTTGGAGTAAGAACCCACATAGGAGCGTCATTGTCAAGCATATTTGTGGCATCCATAATAGTGTCTGCGAGCTCATCTTCGTCGTCGCCGTCGCGCCACCAAATAATCACACCATCAACAGCAGCGTCGTAATCCTCATCTACCAACTCTTCGCCGGTAAGTTTCTCGATGCTTTCGCAAATTGTTTCGTCAACATCGTCATCCCAGAGCCATTGTTGGACAACGTCTCCTGGTTGGAATCCGAATTCCTGTGCATGCTGAAAAGCTATCTGTTCCACGTGATTTAATATATCAAAGCGTCACGAAGTGCGCACATTTAACGGCGTGTATTCAGTAATTTATCGTTTATCAATTACGACACACCAGGACACGCCGCAAAAATCGCGATTGTGACATAAATCACTATATATAGGTGGTTATCTTTGCGTCTTGCCCTAGATATTGTGCATGAGTTGGGTTATAGTAGAGCGAGTTGTTAGAAATAGTTCCCATGTTTGCAACGAGAGATTTTGCTAGAAGGAACAGTGTTTGAGAAAGGTCTGTACCGATGCAGGTTTTGGAAGAAACTGCTGTCACAAGCGCAGAAAATTGTACGGATGATGTAGTTGAAGTTCCAGTTTCTCGCGTGCAGGTCGAAAAGCGCGATGGTCGCGTAGTTGATTTTGATCCGCTGAATATCATTATGGCAATCAAGGCTGCTTTTAAGGATTTGGGCAAGGAAGTCGGTCCGCAAGAAGAGCAGTTGATTCGTAATATTTCTGATCATATTGAGGCTGAAATTCAAGATCGTTACAATGGCCCGGCGAAGATTGAAGATATTCAGACCTTGGTTGAGCATAGTCTTATTGAAAATCACCTTTATGAGGTTGCTCGTTGCTACACGAGCTACCGACTGAACCGAGATATAGACCGCGCTAAAGCTACTGATATCAACGAGGCTGTTAACCGTCTTGTAAATCGTGATGAGTCTCTTGTTCGTGAAAACGCAAATAAGGATTCTAATGTTTATGCAACTCAGCGTGATCTTCTTGCAGGTGCTGTTTCTAAAGCTTCTGCGTTCTCTATGCTTCCTCACGCAGTTTCTAACGCTCATATGAAGGGTGATATTCACTTCCATGACGCTGATTATTCGCCATTTACTTGCATGAGCAACTGCTCGCTTCCTGATTTTGGCGATATGCTTGCTAAGGGATTTGCTCTTGGTAATGCAATGATGGATAGTCCAAAGTCTATTGGTACTGCTGCAACTCAGGTTACGCAAATTATTAAGGATATTGCTGGCGCGCAATACGGTGGTCAGACTGTTAATCGCGCTGACGAAATGCTTGAGCCTTACGCTAAGTGCGATTACGACAAGAATCTTGCTATGGCACACGCAATGATCCCTGATTCCACGCCAATTCAAGTCGCAAAAGATATGATTGACGGCTTGAAGGCTCAGGAGCCTAAGAATCTCCACTGCTTGGACAGGGATCCACTGCCTGCTGATACTCCTTTTGATGAAAATTTGAGCGAGCTTGATCAGCTTCGTGAAGTTTACGCAAAGATTATGACGCGTAAGGCTATTTACGACGCTATGCAAACAATGGAATATCAAATCAATTCCAACCGCGTTTCTAACGGTCAGACTCCGTTCGTAACTGTTGGCTTTGGCTTGGGTACTTCTTGGTTTGCTCGTGAAATTCAGCGCGCTATTTTGCTTAACCGTATTCGTGGTCTCGGCAAAGATCGTCATACTGCAATCTTCCCTAAGCTTGTGTTTACTATTAAGCACGGTGTTAACGCGGACGCTGGCGACCCGAACTACGATTTGAAGCAGCTTGCGCTTGAGTGCTCTACAAAGCGCATGTACCCAGACGTTGTGTTCTACGAGAATATTGTGAAGATTACTGGCTCCTTCAAGGCTCCTATGGGTTGCCGTTCGTTCCTTCAGGGTTGGATTGATCCAAAGACCGGCAAGGACGTTGAAGATGGCCGTATGAATCTTGGCGTTGTAACTGTTAACATGCCACGTATTGCTCTTGAATCTCACGGCGATGTGACTCGCTTCTGGAAGCTTTTCGACGAGCGTATGGAAGTAGCTCACCAAGCTTTGCGATTCCGTATTATGCGTTGCAAGCAGGCAACTCCTGTAAATGCTCCAACGCTGTTCCGTTACGGTGCTTTTGGTCGTTTGGAAGCTAACGAGAGTGTGGATCAGTTGTTCCGTAATGAGCGCGCAACTGTTTCTCTTGGCTACATTGGTTTGTACGAAACTACGGCCGTGTTCTTCGGCAAGGATTGGATGCAAGATCACAGCTGGAATGAGGAAGGCAAGGAATTTGCGCTTTCTTTGGTTCGCCGCATGAATAAGCTTTGCCAGCAGTGGTCAAAGGCTGAAGGCTATCATTACTCCGTTTACTCAACTCCTGCTGAGTCTTTGACTGACCGCTTTAACCGCATGGATCGCCAGAAGTTCGGTCGCATTGAAGGCGTAACTGATCACGACTTCTACACTAATTCCTTCCATTACCCGGTTTGGTTGCAGCCAACTCCTATGGAGAAGCTTCGCTACGAGGTTGACTTCCCGTATCTTGCTTCCGGCGGTTTTATTAACTACTGCGAGTTCCCATGCTTGCAGGCAAATCCTAAGGCTTTGGAAGCTGTTTGGGATTACGCTTACAAGATTGGCATCGGCTACTTGGGTACGAATACGCCAATCGATCACTGCTTCGTTTGTGGATTCCAGGGTGATTTTGAGCCGACTAAAGAAGGCTTCCGTTGCCCGGAGTGCGGCAACAGCGACCCAGATAAGTGCAATGTGACTAAGCGTACTTGCGGTTACTTGGGCAATCCTGTTCAGCGTCCAATGGTTCACGGTCGTCACGAAGAAATCGCTCACCGCGTAAAGCACATGTCTGGCGAAACTGGCCATGTGACTCTTAACAACGGTGAGTCTCGTGAATGGTATGAGGAAACAAAATAAACTTAGCTAATTTACTATGTTGAAACTTAGTAAAATAAGTATGACTAGATAATTTAGCTAAATCAATAGCTTTTCTTGTGTTTGTTGTTTGGTGATAATCTGGCCGTTAGAAATGTATTGCATTTTGTGATTGCACTTTCTAACGGCTGGATTTATTTTATTTTCGCAAATTTGGTTGTTTATTTTTTAGTTGTTTATTCGGTTTGGAAGGGGGTTGGATATGGCTCGCATGAGTTTGCACGATTTTGCGCCTGCAGATGTGAATCGTGGACCGTGGATTCCTACCTCTCTTTCCAATAATCCTCGCGCAGGACAGTGGTCTAGTGAGCGCATGAGCCAGGGGATGATCGCCGATTATAAGCGTTTTTTGATGACAGACGGCGAAGGAATTCGTTGCTCGCTTTACGTTTCCGGCTGCCCGTTCCATTGCGTTGAGTGCTATAACGAGTCGATTTGGGATTTTCGCGCTGGGCATCCTTATACTCAAAAGCTTGAAGATCAAATCATGGAAGATTTAGCGCAGCCTTATGTGCAAGGTTTAACGCTTCTTGGCGGCGAGCCGTTGCTTAATACGGGCATTTTGCTGCCTCTTTGCAAGCGTATTAGGAAAGAGTTTGGCAATACAAAAGACATTTGGAGTTGGACTGGATACACTTGGGAAGAGCTTATGCGCCCAGGGGAGACGCCTGATAAGCTTGAGCTTTTGCGTTACATTGATATTCTTGTTGACGGCCGTTATATGAAAGATTTGCATGATTCGCTTTTGCAATTCCGCGGTTCTAGTAATCAACGAATTATCGATGTGCCAAAGTCTCTGGAAAATCCGCAAAATCCTCCTGTAATCTGGGAAAAGCTTCACGATCAGGAGCGTTTTATTCCGTCGATTTACGGAAAAGACCGCGCGCAAGGCGAAGGCGACGCTTCGTAATCCTATTGAATGCGCCACTCATACGATATATTTAACAATGTTTGCGGACGATTATAAGAATGCATACATATACACATGTTAAGCTAAATATAATTAACCTAGTAACATCTGTATTGCAAACTGTCAAAAGAATTATGCTAACTATGCTCATAAATACTGTAACTAAACGATATACAGTTGGGTATGTTTTTTCTTTGCATAAATATAAAAGATAGATTAGTAATATTAATAGGACGAATGCTTGAATGGTGAGACTAACAGTATTAATACAAGTGTTATCGTCTTTTAAGTCCTTCAATTGTTTAAAGAAATAAATAGCTGACGAAATATAACAAAGCAGCGTTATTGGCAGTAGAACTATGTGTTTGCTGTTCATATTGTTCCTCACATAATTGTTGATATTAATGTGGAAATTCTCACTGCAAGTCGACACGAATGCCTTTCTGCTGTGCTACAGCGCCAACTATCTTTGTGTTACTCATAAGTTTCTTCTTGGGTGTTGGCTTGAACTTGCAATGATAGTAAAAAAGACATGGATAATGCTACTGAGCAAGTAAGTATTCTATTAATAGCTTTTTTATATTCATGACAGTACCTCTTTATACATGCGAATATACACTTTTCATTATATAATTTTTTATAAGATGAAATCAATCGTTGTTTATAATTTGAATGTGTAGAAGCACTTTTTCGTATGTGATTTGTCTGTATACTACTATGTCAAAGATTCATCTATTTATGCATTTGGTAATGAAGTAACTCAATACGGAAATGCGCCATGCGCAATAATTCAAATATGTATTGAAGAAGTGATATTATTAAACCTACGCATGACGTTATGTAGGGGAAGGGATGCAATGGCAGAAAAGCCGAAGAACAATTCACGAAAAATTAGCAATAATTCTCCTCGCGCATTGCGTACGATTCTGTTATCTTTAAAAAAGTACCGTTTTCTTGGCGTTTTAACAGTTGTTACTATTCTCGTTGAAGCTGCTATGCAAATTGAGATTCCTACAGTAATGTCAAATCTTATTGATTTTGGCATTATGTCACGTTCTCAAGAAGCTGTGCAATATTATGGTTTGCAATTGCTTATTTTTGCTGCAATTGCAATGATTGCAGGCGTTATTTCTGGTATTTGTTGTGCGCATTCTAGTGCTGGTTTCGGTAAAAATTTACGTCACAACATGTTTTCACGCTTACAAAGTTTAAGTTTTTCTGATTTAGATAAGTTTTCTAGCGGCACTGTTGTTACGCGTATGACTAGCGATGTGTCAAATGTGCAATTTGCTTACCAAATGATTATTCGCTCTGGTGTTCGCAGCGTTATGATTATCATCACTGCTTGGTGGTTTACTTTTTCAATTAGCCCTGCTATCTCGTGGGTTTTTCTTTCATTCGTGCCTATTATTGGTGCAATTGGCGCTGTTGGAGCTAGTATAGTTGCTCCAGCATTTTCTCGAATTTATCGAATGATTGACGAGATGAATAATAGAGTTGGCGAGAATTTGCATAATATTCGCGTCGTAAAGTCTTATGTGCGTTCTGATTATGAAATAAGTCGTTTTACGCGTATTTCACATAAAATCTATGATTATTTTATTAAAGCTGAGTATGTGTTAAATTGTAGTATTCCTTTGTTTAACTTATGTTTTTATTCTGGCATGCTACTTATTGCGTGGTTGGCTTCGCACGAAATTGTGGCTTCGGGAAATAATCCTGCTTTTGGTTTAACAACAGGAAATCTTGCTGCATTAGTAGTGTATGCTTTGCAAATTTTGTTTGCTTTAGCGAATTTAGTTGCAGTTTTTGTAATGTCGTTAACAGCTCGAGCTTCGATGCATCGTATTTCACATGTTTTGCAATCTCGAAATACTGAAGTTGTTTCCAAGCATCCGCTGACAAAGCTTTCTGACGCTTCTGTGCGTTTTGAAAATGTTTCGTTACGCTATCCTCAATCAGATAATACAGATGAATCTGCCCCAGCAGAACAGGAAATTTTACATGATATAAATATATCTATTCCTTCTGGAGCAACTGTTGGTGTTGTTGGTGCAACGGGATCTGGAAAATCAAGTTTAGTGCAATTAATTGCAAGACTTTATGACGTAACTTCTGGCACTCTTTTTGTAGGTGGAAAAGATATTCGCGATTATGATTCTTCTAGTTTGCGTGGAGAAGTTGGCGTTGTTCTACAAAAAAATATTTTGTTTAGTGGCACAATTGCAGAAAATCTTCGCTGGGGTAGAGCGGAAGCAAGCGATGATGATTTGCGTCAAGCTTGCGAAATTGCTTGTGCTGATGAGTTTATTAAAGATTTACCAGATGGCTACAATACGCATATTGATCAGGGCGGTAAGAATGTTTCCGGTGGTCAGCGACAGCGTTTGTGCATTGCGCGCGCACTTTTGAGGAAGCCGAAAATTTTAATCCTTGACGACTCGATGAGTGCAGTTGATATGAAAACTGATAGTAAAATTCGCGATGGCTTGAAAAAGTTTATGCCTGATTCTACGCAAATTATCGTTGCTCAGCGCATATCTTCAATCGAACATGCAGATATTATTGTTGTTCTTAAAGATGGTCGTGTTGTTGCTAACGGTTCGCATGATGAATTATTTAAGTCTTGTGAATTTTACAGAAATATGGCGATTTCTCAAGAAAAAAGTAGCATAACTGGCGCAACTAAAGAAGAAGGAGCTAAATAACAATGGCTAAGAATAAAACGGCTCACTCTTCTAAAAATGATTCAGCTATTAGTTGGGAAACTCTTAGCAGACTTGCCTCTTATGTGCTGGTGTATCGAGTTAAAATTTACGTAATTATTGCATCAATAATAGTTAGCGCAATTGTGCAAGCTGCAAGTGCAGTGTTTTTGCAATCTCTTGTGGACTCGTATATTCTTCCGCTTGTCGGTAAGCATAATCAGGATTGGACGCCTCTTGTTCGCATGATTATTCTGATGGCAAGTGTTTACGCTGTTGGTGTGTTTTGTTCTTGGCTTTGGAGCAGACTTGTTGCGAATATATCTGAAAGTGTTATGCGTGATTTGCGAGATTCTATGTTTAAGCATCAGCAGAAGCTTTCATTGCGTTACTTAGATTCTCAAGGTTACGGCGATATTATGAGCCGTTACACAAACGATACTGAGGTTCTTCGTGAGGCAATTTCGTGGGCATTTCCGGACTCTTTTTCTGCGCTAATGTCGATTTTGGCAGCGTTTATATCTATTATGTGTCTATCGCTTCCGGTTGCAGTTTTTGTAGTTATATTTACTGCAATATTGCTTTATTTAGTGCGTTTTATGCTAAAGAAATCTGGCAGTCTATTTGAGCAATTCCAGCATGCATTAGGTGAGCTAAATGAGTTTGTTGAAGAATCTGCAACAGGCAGCAAAGTGATTAAAATTTTTAATCATGAGGCAGATTCTATTGAAAAATTAGATAATTGCATAGAAAAAGTGCAAAAAATTTCTGCAAGTGCAAATTCTTATGCAAATAATGTAATGCCTGTTATTAGTAATGCAAGCTATTTGCTTTATGTATTAATTGCTTTACTCGGTGCGTGGGCTGCTTCAGCAGGTCTGCCAACGCTGGGATTAGCTGGATCTAGTACTCTTACATTGGGTACACTTATATCTTTGCTGGCACTTTCGCGCGCATTTATTAACCCTATTGGCGAAATTACAATGCAAGCTAACGCACTTATGATGGCTCTTGCAGGAGCTTCTCGTATTTTTGAGTTACTTGATGAAAAGCCAGAACTTGATTCTGGCAGTGTGCAATTAGTTAAAGTGCGTGTACTTCAGTCTGATGAAGATCTTGGAGAAAAATCAGCATTTGATGTGCTTGAAGAAGTAGATGAACAATCTGAAGGAAGCAATATTTATTGGGCTTGGAAAAGATCAAAGCAAGATAATGGTACTAAAGCTAAAAAGCGCGCTCAAAACTTAAGTGAAATGGCTCAAGAGATTGTGTGCCATGCAAAGCGAGATGCTCGCACTTCTAAGGATGGCCGCTATACTTTGCTTCGAGGCGACGTGCGTTTTACGGATGTTGTGTTTGGTTACAAAGAAAATCATCCTGTTTTACACGATATTACGTGGTTTGCAAAACCTGGTCAAAAAGTTGCTCTTGTTGGAGCTACAGGTGCTGGAAAAACTACTATTGCTAACCTTCTTACGCGTTTTTACGACATCGATGATGGGCAAATTTTGTATGATGGCATTGACGTGCGCGATATTTGCAAAACGGATTTGCGCCACGCTATTGGCACTGTTTTGCAAGATGTGAATTTATTTACAGGCACAATAATGGACAATATTCGTTATGGAAATCTTGATGCTAGCGACGAAGATTGTATTCAAGCTGCAAAATTAGCTCATGCTGACGCGTTTATTTCTCATCTTCCTGACGGATACAATACGCAGCTTAACAATGGTGGTGAAGGGCTTTCTCAAGGTCAGAAGCAGCTTATTTCTATTGCTCGTGCTGCAGTAGAAAATCCGCCTGTGTTGATTCTCGATGAAGCAACTTCATCGATTGACACGCATACTGAAGAGTTAGTTCAGCATGGAATGGATTCTTTGATGGAAAGGCGTACTGTGTTTGTAATCGCTCACAGACTGTCTACAGTGCGCAATGCTGATGTGATTATGGTGCTGGATCACGGTCGCATTATTGAGCGCGGTTCACATGAGGAATTATTGGCAAAACGTGGGGAGTATTATCAGCTTTGCACTGGAGCTGTTGAGCTTGAATAATAGCTTGATTTTGTGCGGCAACACGCCGAACACGCGCGGCACTTGCATTTTGCTAAGGATTCTGTAAGATAGTGACTCGGCTGTTCGAGAGAACAAAGCCACGGCCCCGTAGCTCAGTTGGTTAGAGCGCCGCCCTGTCACGGCGGAGGTCACCGGTTCAAGTCCGGCCGGGGTCGCGATTAATAGAATACCCGGTTCGCCGGGTTTTTTATTCGTCATGGCTCTGTAGCTCAGTTGGTAGAGCGAACGACTGAAAATCGTTAGGTCAGCGGATCGATCCCGCTCGGAGCCACAACAAAAACGCGCGACACGATTTGTGCCGCGCGTTTTGTTTTATTCGCTAGTCAAGCTGCTTCCACGAATCAACATCAATATGATGCTCAGGATTTGCCTGCCAAGCTGCCCAAGCAGATTCTACGATATCCTTAACGTCGTAGCGAGCATGCCATCCCATTTCTTCGTTAATTCGCTTCGTGCTGCCAATAAGCTGTGGAGGATCTCCAGCTCTGCGATCAAGAACAGTTTCTTTAAATGGTAAACCGGTAACTCTGCGCACTTCGTCAACAATTTCGCGCACAGACGTGCCCTTACCAGTTCCTACGTTAAAAGCATCGTACTTGCGCTCGTCGCGATCCAAATACGTGAGTGCCGCAATATGCGCGTCTGCTAAATCAGAAACGTGAATATAGTCGCGAATGCAAGTGCCATCAGCAGTAGGATAGTCGTCGCCAAAAATAGCAGGTGCTTTTCCTCGCTGTAGTCTGTCAAGAAGCATAGGAATTAAGTTCAAAATCGCAGGATCTTCCAATTCCACCGGACCGCATCCAGCTACGTTGAAGTAACGCAGTGCGCAGAAGCGAATTCCGTATGTGTGCTCGCAAGCACGTGCCATCCACTCGCCAAAAAGCTTGGTTTGACCATAAGGGTTAATTGGCAACATTGGCACAACATCTTCTGGTACAACTTCAACAGGAGGTACTCCATAAGTTGCTGCAGAAGAAGAAAATACGAGCTTCTTAACTCCGCTATCTTTCATGCCTTCAAGCACATTAAGCATGCCGTTAATATTCTGTTGATAATACCAAAGTGGCTTTTCTACGGACTCTCCAACTTGCTTTCTAGCAGCAAAGTGAATTACAGCATCGACGTGCTCATCTTTCATAATTTGCGCAAGTCGCTTTCCTGCATCAGGAGAAGAGATATCCATACCATAAAGACGTGCGCCTTCAATTCTTGTAGGCTTTCCGTAGCTTAAATCGTCAACGACGACGACATTTTGCTTTGTTTCATGTAAAGCGTGAACTACATGTGCTCCAATGTATCCGCATCCACCTGTAACAAGAACAGTCATTGTCGACCTTCCTTTTGAATAATATCAATACAATCAGTGAGATTATATCTCGTAAAACTGAAGTTTAATGATATGCATCTGTTGCATAACATCTGTTATTCTCGCATTTTGATTCTGCAGCGTATGCTTAACTTGAATGTGTTAGTTGTATTATTTTGTAAGGTGATGTTCGAATGATATTTGTTGCGTTATCTATATTACGTGTGATTATACGCGCTTATTTGATAATAATGATTATTCGAATGGTTGCAGATTGGTTATTTGTGCTTGTTCCTCGTATGCGTCCTAGAGGTGCTTTTAATTTTCTAATACGGATTATTTATTTCATAACAGAACCGCCATTACGCGTATTGCGCAAGTTTATTCCGCCAACTCGTTGTGGAAATATTAGTATTGACGTAAGTTATATGCTTTTATATTTTGCTCTATACGTTCTTCAAATTTGGTTATAGATGAGTTTATGGTTTTTTAACGCGTAATTTTTATAAAAGCGGCGTTTTGTTGCATAAATTTTTGTATTAACCGCACTAATTTTCTGCGGACGTGATAGCATCGAATAGATATATATCAAAGGGCTATGCCCAAAAAGCGAGGTGTAAAGCATATGACTCTGTTGACGCCTAAGGACATTCGAGAGCATACCTTCCAAATTGTACGTTTTAAGGGAGGTTATGACGTTGACGAGGTCGACGAGTTTCTCGATCAGGTTACAGAAACAATAGAAGCACTCGGTCAGCAGGCAGTGCAGGGCCTAGGGGCTTCCACGCAATCTCTTGGCCGTGATGTTGCGGGTTTGAATACGAAGATTGCTGAGTTAACTTCTAAGGTAGAATCCTTAACTAAAGAAAATGAGGCATTGCGTGATGCTTCTAAGAAGCAGGGTGAATCAAATGAAGCTGCTTCTCAACTTGAAGCTACTGCAACTAAGTTGCGTGAAGCTGAAGAAAGTAATCGTGCTTTGACTGCTCAAAACCAGCAGTTGAAGGAACAGTTAGATGGTTTGGGTGCGCAGGTAGATCAGTTAACTGCTCAAACTGCTCAAGCAGACAATGCTAAGCAGGTTCAAAAAGAGCTTGAAACTGTTACTCGCGAGCGTGACGACTTCCGTGCAAGCAGCGAAAACTTGGGTCGCGAGCTTGAAACTGTTCGCCAGCAGCTTGTTGTCACTCAGCAAGAAAACACTAAGATTGAGGAACTTTCCAAGCAGTTGGAAGAGTCTCGTCAGCGTGAAGAGCAGCTTCGAAAGCAGGTTGCTAAGATGGAACCAAATACTGAAACTGGTAGCTTGCAAAAGATTGCTGGTGCTGGTGCAGAAGCACAAGGTTCTGAGCCAGAGCGTGCAACTGCAATGTTGACTCTTGCTATGCAATTGCATGATCAATATGTAGATAAAGGCAAGGCTAAGGCTCAACAAATTGTTGAAGAAAGCCAAGCTCGTTATAACGAAACTGTTGCTAAGGCAGATGAATATTCTGCACGCACTCGTTCTGAAGCTGAAGAATACAGCAAGCAGACTCATGCTGATGCTGACGATTACTCTACTCGTACTCGCGGCGATGCTGATTCTTATGCTGCTCGTGCTCACAATGAGGCTGATGCTTACTCTGGTAAGGTTCGTCAAGCTGCTGATGATTACTCTAAGCAGACGCATGATCAAGCTGACCAGTATGAAGCTGAAGTACAGCATCGTGCTGCAGACTATGATTCTACAACTCGTACAGCTGCTGATGCATATGCTCGTCAGGTACGTGAGAATCTTGAGAAGCAAACTCAAGTTATTGAAGGAAATATTCAGAGCCTCAAGCAATTTGAGACTGAATATCGTACTCGCTTGACTGATTTCCTTGGTCAGTTGGTTGCTCAAGTTTCTGATGAAAATACCTATGCTGCATTAGGCAACAAGCAGGGTGAAGAATCTGGTAAGCAAGAGTAGTTTTTAGCAGTGCGTGACTGATATTTTAAAATGTTGCGCACTGCACCGATACTATTTGAATTACTAAAGATCGGATAAATATTGACGCATAGAGATGTGCGTGTGAAACGGCTACGTACTCGCGTAGCCGTTTTTGCACTAATTGTTTTTATTGGTGTTGTGCTAGATCGCATAACAAAACTTTGGGCTTTGGCGACGCTTAGTGACGGGAAAAACATTGAGCTTGTGCCGCACTTGCTTTCTTTAACTCTTGTACGAAATCCTGGAGCATCATTTGGCTTAGGTTCTTCTTTTACGTGGGTTATTAGCGTATTAGCTTGTGCTGCTTGTGGTGCCATGATAGCGGCTATTAAGCACACAAAATCTTTGTATTGGACTATTGCGTTTGCTCTAGCGTTTGCTGGAGCTTTCGGAAACCTCATTGATAGAGCGCAATATGCTCAAGGTTTTTTGAATGGCAAAGTCGTAGATTTTATAAACTACGGTTGGTCTGTTGGGAACGTTGCAGATATTGAGCTTATGTTTGCAGGAATCGCAGTTGTATGCCTTATTTTGATTGGGATTCCTCTTTTCGGGCATGCCGATGAGTGATATTTGCTTTAAAGTTACAAGCCAATTTTCCGGCTGCAGATTTGATGTTTGCTTATCAAAACTAATGGGAGTTTCGCGTGCAAGTGCGATATCTCTTATTGAGCGTAACCAAGCGAAAATCTTAGGTAGAAAATCGCAAAAATCCTCCATTTTGCAAGATGGCGATACGATTGTTGTCGATCAAAAAGAAAGTGCAGAACAAAAAGAAGAGCAAAATAATGAATCTTCTGTATGTAATATTCCAATTATTTACAACGACGACGATGTTGTTGTAATAGATAAGCCTGTTGGAGTTGCCTCTCACGCAGCAAAGGGATGGAGTGGGCCGACAGTTCCAGAATGCCTAGAAGCTGTTGGAATAGATATAAAAACAACGCTGTGCGACGAATCGCGCAAAGGAATCGTAAGCAGATTAGACGTTGGAACAAGCGGATTAATGCTAGTTTGTAAAACAGATTTTGCTTATGAAGTAATGAAAAATCAGTTTGCAAAGCATATCGTTAAAAAAACGTATCATGCGCTTGTTCAAGGAGATTTAGCGCAAGATAAAGCTACTATTGATGCTCCTATAGGTCGCGCAAAAGTATCTGATTTTCGTTTTACTATTACTTCTGACGGCAAGCCTGCTGTTACGCACTGGGATGTGCTTGAGCGTTTTAGTCAAGCAACGTTAGTAAGCGTTAATTTGGAAACTGGTCGTACACATCAAATACGCGTCCATTTTTCGTCTATAGGTCACCCTTTGGTTGGGGATTCAATGTATGGAGCGAACCCAGTTTTGGCTCAAAAACTTGGGTTGCAACGTCAATGGTTGCATTCTATGGAACTTACTTTTACACATCCTCGCACGGGTAAATCAGTGACGGTTAAGTCGCATTATCCTCTTGATTTGCAACACGCGTTAGAAGCTATGCGAGCATTATTAAAGTAACGTTTTTGCATTTTTTCAGTCAACTTTCGCTTATAGAATATCTTTTATGACTCAGCCGGAAACCAACTTCGTACATTTGCACAATCACACGCATTATTCACTTCTAGATGGTGCGTCAAAAATACCTGATTTAGTAGCGCGCGCTAAAGAATTAGGTATGCCGGCTGTAGCTATTACGGATCATGGCAACATGCACGGCGCGTACGAAATGTGGAGTACGGCTGTAAAAGCTGGGATTAAGCCAATTATTGGCATAGAAGCGTATGTTACTCCTGAAACAGCAAGACAAGACAAAAGTCGCGTGCATTGGGGCACGGAAGATCAGCGTGCAGATGACGTTTCTGGCGGCGGTTTAATTACGCATATGACTTTGTGGGCGGAAAACGATACTGGCTTAACAAATCTTCTTAAAGCTTCGTCTGTGGCGAATCTTGAGGGTAGAGTTATGCGCTACCCACGTATGGATAAAGACGTGCTTTCAACCTACTCAAAAGGTGTAATTGCGTCTTCAGGATGCCCTTCTGGAATTATCCAGACGCGTCTTCGCTTAGGTCAGTTCAAAGAGGCTTTACGAGCAGCTGGTGAGTTTCAAGATATTTTCGGGCGTGACAATTTCTTTATCGAGCTTATGAATCACGGGCTTTCTATTGAAACGCGCGTAACTAAAGACTTGCTTGAAATTGCAAAAAAACTTAACGCACCTCTTCTTGCAACAAACGATTTGCATTACGTTCATGAAGAAGATCGTGAAGCGCAAGATGCTATGCTTTGCATTAATTCCGGCTCGCGCTTGGACGATCCTGACCGTTTTAAGTTTGACGGTTCAGGATACTATTTGAAGTCCGCTGAGCAAATGCGTGAGCTTTTTAAAGAATTTCCAGAAGCTTGCGATAACACGCTTGAGATTGCTCGTCGATGCAATGTTATGTTCGACGACGGCGAAGATGGCGCTTTTATGCCGCAATTTGACTGCCCGGAAGGTTGGGATGAGACTTCGCTATTCCTTAAAAAAGTCGAGGAAGGTTTGGAGCGTCGTTACAATAACAACATTCCAATGGAAGTTTTAAAGCAGGCTGATTACGAGTGCGGTGTGATTTGCCAAATGCAATTCTGCGGATACTTTTTAGTTGTTGCAGATTATATTAATTGGGCTAAAGCGCATGGTGTAATGGTAGGTCCTGGTCGTGGTTCTGCTGCAGGCGCTATGGTTGCGTACGCAATGGGCATCACAGAGCTTGATCCTATGAAGCATGGTCTGATTTTTGAACGCTTCTTAAACCCGGAGCGCGTATCCTTGCCTGATATTGATGTTGATTTTGACCCGGATGGCAGGGCCAAAGTTCTTGAATACGTGAGCGAAAAATACGGTAGAGATAAAGTTGCTCAGTGCGTTATTTACGGAACTATTAAAACGAAGCAAGCTCTTAAAGATTCTGCGCGTATTATGGGCTACGAGTTTTCAGTAGGCGAAAAAATTACGAAAGTTCTTCCTCCTGCTAAAAACGGCAAAGATATGAGCTTGCACGATATTTTCGACGAAAAATCAAAGCGTTACGCTGAAGCGCGCGAGTTTCGCGAAATGTACGACACGGATCCAGATACTCATCGCATTACGGAAGAAGCTAAGGGCATTGAAGGTTTGATTCGTCAAACAGGTGTGCATGCTTGTGCAACAATCATGGGCTCGGAGCCAATCACAAACACTTCGCCACTTTTAGAGCGCACTGACGGTACTATTACTACAACTTTTGAGTATCACACTTGTGAAACGCTCGGTCTTGTAAAAATGGACTTTTTGGGTCTTTCCAACTTGACAGTTATTCGCGATACTTTGCGAAATATCGAAAATAATGGGAAGGATCCGATTGATTATACTAAGATTCCGTTAGACGATAAAGCTACTTATCAACTGCTTTCTAGGGGTGATACTTTAGGCGTTTTCCAGCTTGATTCCGACGGTATGCGTGCGCTTCTACGTACTTTGAAACCGGATAATTTCAACGATATTTCGGCTTTGATTGCACTTTACAGGCCTGGTCCTATGGATATGGATTCGCATACGAATTATGCTAAGCGCAAGAATGGTTTGCAAGATATTATCCCTATTCATCCAGAAGTTGCTGAGCCGTTAAAGGAAGTTTTGGACGAAACTTACGGTTTAATTGTTTACCAGGAGCAGGTGCAGTCTGCAGCGCGTATTTTAGCAGGATACAGTCTTGGTAAAGCAGATGTGTTACGTCGAGCAATGGGCAAGAAAAAGCCGGAAGTGCTGGCAAAAGAACAGGTGCCATTCTTTGAAGGTATGAAAGCTCACGGATATTCTGAAGAAGCTGCACAAGCTGTGTGGGATGTTTTGGTTCCGTTCTCTGGTTACGCGTTTAATAAAGCTCACTCTGCAGCTTATGGCTTGATTTCTTACTGGACTGCATACCTAAAAACGCATTATCCTGTGGAATTTATGGCAGCTTTGCTTCAAAACGAACGTACGAATAAAGACAAAACTGCACTGTACTTGGGCGAGGCAAGGCGCATGGGTATTCAAGTTTTGCAACCTGATGTAAACGAGTCTGTTCTTGAGTATTCTGCAGTTGGAGATGTTGTGCGCTTTGGTTTGGGTGCTATTCGTAACGTTGGAGACAAAGCAGTAAACGATATTATTACTGAGCGTGAAGGTGAGCGCGGACGTTTCGTAAACTTTATGGATTTCGTACAACGTGTTCCTATTAGTGCACTTAATCGACGTTTAGTAGAGTCGCTTATTAAAGCTGGAGCTTTTGATTCTATTGATTCAAATCGTCGTGCGCTGTTTCAAATTTGTGATCCTGCAATTGATTCTGTGATTGCGCTTAAGCGCAAGCAGGCAGAGGGTCAGTTTGATTTATTTGCTGATCTTGATTCGTCTTCTGACTCGGATGACGACAACGGTATGGGAGATATGCAAATTACTGTACCTGATGTTGAAGAGTGGGATAAAAAGACAAAGCTTAATTTTGAGCGAGAAATGCTTGGATTGTACGTTTCTGATCATCCACTAAGCGGATTGTCTGCAGTTTTGGCAGATTTACGTGAGATGTCAATCGCTCAACTGATCGACAGAGCAAGAACTATGAGCGATGGTCAGCAAGTAACTATTGCAGGCCTAGTTACGAGCGTAGATAGGCGAGTGTCTCGAAAAGGTAATGCTTGGGCGATTGTCACAGTTGAAGACATGGAAAGTTCAATACAATGCATGTTCTTTGGCAAAGTGTACGAAGCTTCAGCGCAAGAACTTGCAATTGATCAAGTTGTGCGTATTCGTGGACAAGTTGAAGTGCGTGATGAAACTGTTTCCATGCGTGCTACAGAGTTTGAAATACCAACTCTTGAATCAGTGGATGAGAGACCTTTAACAGTTGTTATTCCTCGTAAAGTTCTAGATAAAGGTCGTGTTGCGCAATTAAGTAATATTTTGAGCCGACATCCAGGCTGCTGTGAAGTGCGCTTGGCTCTTGTCGACGATACAGGCAAGGCGCAAGTTCTTACTTTTGGAGATCGTTTCCGCGTAAAACGAGATACTTCTTTGTTTGCTGAAATGAAAATTGTTTTTGGATCTAGTTGTTTGCCTAGCGCGTAGAAAATATGCACTACTGGTTTGATAAAATATAAAACTAGGTATGCTTTAAGAATTACATTGAAAGAGGAGGAAATAACGAATATGTTAAACAACGGTGACGAGCGTAACAGTGACGATAAGCGTAAAAATGATGGTGAGCGTAACAATGACGATTCTGTGCGCACTTCTTTTACTGATGCGGAATTAGATAATGCGCTCGCTGGATTTGAACGTGAATTTAAAGAAGAGTCGCAAGAAAATTTAAATAGCGAAAATTTAGAAAATAACCAAAAAAGCGACGATAATCAAGAAAATGATTTTCTTGATCAAGCTATGCGCAATATTGAAGAAGCTAATTTTGAAGAAGATTTGCAAGGTTTGCTTGGAAATAAAGCAAAAGTTGCGTTAATGATTACGTATGTGCAGCCTGCTCAGTTACTAGCTGCTTTTTGCAAAATGGCTAGTGTTTCAGCACGATGCTTCGATGAAGAGCAAGGTGCTGTTGCAGTATTAAAAAATTTGGACGGCAATGAGCCGGAAGAAGCAGTGCAAAAATTTGTTGATTTCTTCCGTGGAATGGATGTTATGCTCATTACAAATAGAGCTGATAAATTAACTGCAAAAGTTTACGAATATAATTGCGAACCGCAAGAAATAGTTGCGCCTATGGCATTAGCTGTGTGGTCGCGTACAGTAGAAGATTTAGCTATTGGCATGGAAACAGTTGAAACTATTTCGAAACAAAATATAGAAATGTTCAATAGTGACGATTTGAGCGATGCGAACGCGTACGAGCTATTCCAAAAATATGGCAAAAGAAAGTAAAAATAATTAAGCAATTAATTGGCATATTAAATTGAAGAAGTTGCGTTAGAAAGTAGAAATTTCATTACAATTACGTAAATTCATTGCAGATAAGCTCAACATATGAAGCGCAATACGAAATAATACACTACAATTGCACGTGAATATGCATATGTGCGTGGCTATGCATACAACCGGATGATACCCAAGGGGTTTATTATGGATCGACAACAAGAGTTTGCTCTACGTACTGTTGAAGAGCGAGACGTGCGTTTTATTCGACTCTGGTTTACGGACGTCTTAGGCACGCTTAAATCCGTTGCTATTGCCCCTGCTGAATTAGAAGCAGCTTTTGAAGAGGGAATAGGGTTCGACGGCTCAGCAATAGAAGGCATGACTCGCGTCCTAGAAGACGATATGATTGTGAAGCCGGATCCGTCGACGTTCCAAATTCTTCCATGGCATGGAGGTCCGGAAGGCACAGCGCGCATGTTCTGCGATGTGCTAACTCCAGACGGAGAGCCTTCACTGGGAGACCCTCGTCACGTTTTGAAGACTGCGCTCGCAAAAGCGAAAGAAAAAGGATTTACTTTCTACGTTCATCCGGAAATTGAGTTTTATTTGTTTGAAGCTCAAGATGATTGGTCCAAAGCTCCTGTGCCGATTGATGAGGGTGGCTATTTTGACCACGTTCCTAGAAGTTCGGCTATGGATTTCCGTCGTAGTGCAGTTAGTATGCTTGAGCAAATGGGTATTTCTGTAGAATACTCGCATCACGAGGGCGGTCCTGGTCAAAACGAAATTGACTTGCGTTATGCAGATGCTCTTACTACCGCGGACAATATTATGACTTTCCGCACTGTAGTTAAGGAAATTTCTCTTGAGCGCGGAATGTATGCAAGCTTTATGCCAAAGCCGCTAACTGATCAACCTGGATCGGGTATGCATACGCATTTGAGTTTGTTCGAAGGTGACACGAACGCTTTTTATGAGGCAGGTCAAGAATTTAATATGTCTCTTATTGCGCGTCAATTTGCGGCTGGTATTTTGCATCATGCTTCAGAAATTTGCGCTGTAACTGATCAATATGTGAACTCTTACAAGCGTTTGTGGGGTGGTGCGGAAGCTCCTAGCTACGTTTGCTGGGGTCATAGCAACCGTTCTGCACTTCTGCGTGTGCCGCAATACAAGCCTGGTAAAGGCAATTCTTGCCGAATGGAATTCCGTGCGCTAGATCCTGTGGCGAATCCGTATCTTGCTTACTCTGTGCTTCTTGCTGCCGGTTTGGATGGTATTGAAAAGCAAATGACTTTGTGCGATCCAACTAGCGACGATGTTTGGGAGCTTACTGATGCTGAGCGTCAAGCAATGGGTATTCAGCCATTGCCGGAATCCTTGGATGAAGCACTAAAGATTATGGAGCGCTCGGACTTCGTTGCAAGCGTATTAGGTGAACACGCTTTTGAGTACTTCTTGCGCAATAAGCATCAAGAGTGGGAAGAGTACCGTCGTCAGGTTACGCCTTTTGAGCTTGAGAAGTATTTGCCGCGTTTGTAACGCGAGTGACTTTGTACTTTAGAGGCCTTAACGCAGAAACTGTACTGCGTTAGGGCCTTTTGTTTGATGTTTTGGGACACTGCTGCAGATTGCGCTCGCGCGGATTACGCGCTCGCTTACGAAACTCGCGTTGGAAGTCCACTGGACTTCCAACTTTAGCGAGTTTCCGCTCCGAGTTGCCTTCGCGCTAAATGTCAGCGCTCAGGCAGGTCGTCGCGCACACTAACCACAACCTAGTTTTTAAAGCGCAACCACGCAACTCTGCCCTGCCTTCGTCAATCGAGACGAAGGCAGACCTCGCTTGCGGTGAAAGCACACTGTGCTTTCAACTCTGAGCAAGCTCGGCGCTCCGAGTTGCCTTCGCGCGCTAAATCGCAGCGCTCAGGCAGGTCGTCGCGCTGCGTGAGGGTCTTTTGTTTTCTATTGGTGGTTTGCTTCAAAAAAATCAAAAATTTTGTAAAAAAGTGGGGATTTTTGGGGAGGAATGGGGTAAAATGGTGAACAACGTGTAAATGGCATAGTACATGTTGAGTTAAGGAGGTGGAGTATGGCACGTCGTGCTGCTGATAAGCAACCGCGCAATAACGCCAATTCTTCCTCTTCGCATTCCATAAATCAGGCTCAACAAGCTGCTGATTCAAATGTTTCTCAGCAATCGCAGATGCCACTGCAAATGCAAGATTCACAAGTGTCTCAGCAGCAATACGTTCAGCCTGTTCAACCTGTACAGTCTAAGCAGTCAATTCAGGGTTATTATGGTATGCCTTCAACTGTTATGCCAGCAATGCAGCAATATATGCCAGCACCGGTTTTCACCTCCACTCCGTCCGGCGCTGCTGATTCGTCTGCACAAGCTGCAGCTATGCCAGTTGCACCTTTTTATGCTTCTCAATATCAAGAAGCTGTGTCAACTCATCCAGCAACACCTATTTTGTTAGGCACTTATACTCCAAAAATTGACGATAAAGGTCGTGTTGCACTTCCTGCAAAATTCCGTTCTCAGCTCGGAACTGGTTTTGTTATGGCTCGCGGTCAGGAGCATTGTGTTTACGTGCTACCTATGGTTGAGTTCCAGCGCATGGCAACGCAAATTCAGCGCACATCTATGAGCAATAAGTCAGCTCGCGATTATCTTCGTGTGTTCCTTTCTGGTGCTGTTGATGAAGAGCCAGATAAGCAGGGACGCATTGTTGTGCCGCCAATGTTAAGAGATTACGCCAATTTGGGCGATCAAATTGTTGTTATTGGTGTTGGTACGCGTGCAGAGATTTGGAATAAGTCTGCTTGGGAAGAATATCTTGCCGATCGTGAGCAAGGTTATGCAGATATTGCTGACGATGTACTTCCGGCGGTGATGTGATGACTGATGCTATGAAAGATATTACAGCTATTCACGCACCGGTATTATTGCAGGATTGTGTTGATTTAGTTACTCCTTCTTTGCAACACAAAGGCGCAATAGTAGTAGATTGCACTTTAGGCCTTGCTGGTCATGCGACTGCTTTTCTTAAAGCTGCGCCTTTTGCAACACTTATTGGTATTGATCGTGATTCTGAAGCACTTTCGTTAGCAACGCAAAGAATGCGCAGCGAAGGTCTCGAGAATCGTTTTATTCCTGCACATGCAGCATTCGATGAGATTGATGAAGTGCTACAAGAAAACAGCATTGACCGTATTGATGCTGCTTTTATGGATTTGGGTCTTTCAAGTTTGCAAATTGACGAAACTGATCGCGGTTTTTCTTATTCTCACGATACAGCACTTGACATGCGTATGGATACGACGCAAGCAACTACTGCCGCAACGATTTTAGCTACTTATGATTCTCGAGAATTAACTAGAATTTTCCGAGAGTATGGTGAAGAACGTTTTGCTTCTCCTATTGCTCGTCGTATTGTTGAAGTTCGTGCTACGGAGCCTATTGCTACTTCGGGTCAGTTGGTTAGCTTAGTTGACTCTGTAATTCCGAAAGCTCATCGCGCTACTGGAAATCCAGCAAAACGAGTGTTCCAAGCTTTGCGTATTGAAGTGAACGGTGAATTAGATAAATTGAGCCGTACTCTTCCTAAAATTGCTTTACATCTTCGTGAGCATGGTCGCTTAGTTGTTGAATCTTATCATTCGTTGGAAGATACAGCTGTAAAACGTTTTATGAATCAAGGATTAACAGTTGATGTTCCTGCAAACATGCCTGTTATTCCTGATGATGCTCAGCCGTTCTTTAAAGCTCTTACTCGCGGAGCTATGAAAGCTTCTAAAGAAGAAATTGTTCATAACACTAGATCTTCTTCAGTTCGTTTGCGCGCTGTCGAATTATGCCGCCCTATCCCGGAGCGTTGGATTCCAAGGCTTGAAGATGAGGCGGCTGGTCGTAAAGCTATAAAAGGAGGTCGCTGACATGGTATTGAACATGCAAAATCGTGTTTTGCGCTCTTCTGCGTCTTCTGCTTCAGCTCCAGCTGGTCGTACTAAAGATAATTCGACTCGTAAAGAATACGTACATAATTCTGCTCCTTCGGTGTTTAACCCATCTCAACGTAAATCTTCTGCTGTGCTTGAACGATTCAGCAAGGTTATGACATGGAGCAATACGCGCAAAGTACCTCTTGTGAATTGCATGATTATTGTGATTTTTATGGTTGTTACGTTGTTGACTTCGCTTCTTTTGCGTACGCAAATGGCAGAGATTTCCTTCGACCAAACTGCAGTACAGATGCGTATTTCTCGTTTGCATCAGGATGTGGAAGCTCGTCAAGCGAAATTAGATACTTTGGAATCTGAACTTCCTGCAAGAGCGCAACGAATGGGAATGGTTCCGCAACAAGGTTCTATTTCTATTGACTTGAGTGATTATGCAGCAAAACGAAAACATAGTCATTCTGAGAAAACTAAGCACGAAAAACAAGCCGATAACTCAAAACAAACAAATAACTCAAAACAAACAAATAACTCAAAACAAACAAATAACTCAAAACAAACAAATAACTCAAAACAAACAAATAACTCAAAACAAACAAATAACTCAAATAAAACTCAAAAACAAGACCAACAAAATCGTCAATATCAACAGAAAGCAAAACAGGAGAAACATTGATGCGCCACTTAATCAAACAACGTTTCGCTCCTCTGCAGATATTTGCGCGTAAGTGCACCGTAATTGCAATTGTTTTTGCGTTAATTGGTGTTGGTGCAATAGTAAAGCTAAGTTTTATACAGATTATTAATGCTCGCTCAACTGCACAAGCAGCTCAGGCTGAGCGTAGTCGTGTGCGACCAATTCTTGCACGTCGTGGGCGCATACTTGATGCTAATGGTGCTGTGTTGGCTCAAAGTGTTGAGCGATTTAATATTATTGGAGATCCACTTAATGCTCAGGCTTTTGTTCCGACTCCTTGCACAAAACAAACCGAGCATAACTGTCATATGCTTAATGGCAAGCCTGTAGAAGGCACGGGCGCTGTGGCGGTCGCCCGTTTGCTTGCTCCGATTTTGCACATGAGTTCTGTAGAACTTGGTGGAAAACTGGCTGGCGTTGGTCGTTACGTTTTATTGAAACGTAACGTGACTCCTGCAATGAAACGTGCCATTGACGATTTGAATCTTTCTGGGTGTATTTATGCAGAGAACAGTAGTGAACGAGTATATTCAAGCGGACCTATTCTTGGATCTGTTATTGGTGCTGTTGCTAATGCCGATGAAGTTAATCGTAAAGATATTAAAGATCGTAAAGGTGAGGTTGGTGTTACTGGTCTTGAATTTACTAAAGATGCAACTTTGAATGGCGTGGACGGATATCAGCGTTATCAAGGTAATAATGCAGGAAATGAGAAAATTCCTGGTACTGTAACTGAATCTAAGCCTGCAATCAACGGAAGTGATGTTAAGCTCACAATCGATAGCGATGTCGATTGGTATGTTAAAAAAGTTTTGCTTGATGGCAAGAAAAAATATCATGCAACTTGGGGTATTGCAATAGTGCAAGATGTTCGTACTGGCGAAATACTTGCTTTGGAAGATACTGATGAGATTAAAGCTGGAACAACGCAAGCTAAGGTGAATGTTTCTAGAGCTGTAAGCCAAACCTTTGAGCCTGGTTCTATTGGTAAAGCTTTCTCAATGTCTGGAATGTTACAAACTGGTGCGCATAAGCTTACTGATAAATTTGCTGTTCCTAATACTCTTAATAAGAACGGTCAAGCATTCCATGATGCTGTTAGCCATGGTGTTGAGCGTTGGACATTAGCTGGTATTCTTTCGGAATCTTCTAACGTCGGTATGGTTATGGCTGGTGAAAAATATCCGATAGATAAACGCTATGAGTATCTTTATAAATTTGGTCTTGGTCAGTACTCGGGATTGAATTTGCAAGGAGAATCTTGTGGCTTGCTTCCTAGCGTTCAAGCTTGGGATGGTCGTAAGAAAGATACCGTTCTGTTTGGTCAGGGTTATGCTGTGAATGCTTTGCAGCTTACTAATGCGATTGCAACTATTGCAAATAAAGGCGTTAGGTTGCGTCAGTCAATAGTTAAATCCGTTATAGATTCTAATGGTAGAGTTACGAAGTCTCCTCGTCCTGCAGGAACGCGCGTTTTGGATGAAAATGTTGCTGCACAAATGATGAATGCTTTGGAAAATTCTGGTGAGCATTATCACAGATTTGCTGGTGTCGATGGTTATCGTGTTGCTGCAAAGAGTGGTACAGCTGAAGTTGCTGGCGCTGATGGTAAACTTAGCTCTACAATCAGCGACTGGTCGGGTGCTATACCAGCGGATAATCCTCGCTTCGTCATAACAGTTGTTTTGCGTGATCCACAAGGTATTTATGGTGGTATGACTGCAGGTCCACTGTTCAAAACTATTGGAGAATTCTTAATGCAAAAGTATGATATTCCAGCTTCTTCTCCACGCACAAATCCTGTTCCTGTGAATTGGTAGTGTACGCATTACAATGTTGTTATCTATAAAGTAGGGTGTGCAATGAGTGCGGTTGATGAATACTCTAGAATTAGAGTGACGCTAGGTTTTGCTGCAAAAAATTATGGTTTTGAAGTTGTTCCTGCGTTTGCTTCAGAGGTAACTATTACTTCTATTGCTCATGATGTGCGTCATGTGCGTCCTGGTGGATTATTTGTGCCAATTGGTCATATCGATCGTCGTCAGCTTGAAGCTGCACGTGATGCTGGGGCATATGCTGCATTAGTTTCACCAGAATTTCGTGGTGAGGCTGCAGATTTAGGTCTGCCTTTGCTTGTTTCTTCTGCTAATCCAGTTGCTTTGGGCAAGCTTGCTTGTGATATTAATGCAGATCCTTCTTCATGCGTTGCAATATTTGCGATTGCTGGTGACGATGATGATGAGATCCATGCTAATGTTTTGCGATTAGCTGATTTTTTGCATATGTTAGGTAATCCTGTTGGTGTTATTAGTGATGCTGGATCTACTTCATTGCAGCGCGAATTGTCTTTGCAATATCCTTTAAATATTGCAGATGTACAGCATGCTTTATCTGTGTGTGCAGAAGATGGTGCTGCAGCTGTTGTTATTGCACTTAATTCTGCAACTTTAGCTAAGAACGCGTTACAATCCGTCAGTATTGATGTTCTTGGCGTTGAGCAAACTCAGAATGAAAGCAATTCTGGCGCAGGGTCTGATTCTCAATCTGATGCTAAGTCTAAAGATAGTTCTGATACTAATTCTGAATCTAAAGATGCAGCCTCAAATGTGAAAGTTAGTGCAAAGGCATCTTCTTCACCGCTTTACCCGGCATATGCAACCGGCATGAGTTTTTATGCGTTGCGTCAACGTTATGGTTTTTCTGGAAGAGAGCACGCTTATTGTGTTACTAGATCGGCTGAGTCTGACGAATTAGCTGAATTAGCGGATCAAATTGGTGGCAATGATGTGCAGCGGCATCTTTCATTATCTATTGCAATGGTGTTAGCTGCTGGTGTTCGTCGTGGGACTATTAAAAGTGCGCTGCGAGTTTCGCATGAACTGCACTGAATTATGCTGATTTCATTCGAGTTTTCAAATAAATTAATTGCGTGAGTTTTGTTTAAGAGCTTTTAATTATGTGGCTAATTTGGAGGATGTTATGAGTTGTGTTGAAACTTCGTGTGCCAGCAATGCTGAGAGTTTAGATCATGCCGATATGATGCCTATGAGCATAAGCGAAATTGCTAAAGCTGTTCATGGGGAAATACACGAGTTTAATAGTTGTGACACAGATTTAGTTGCAAATTCCGTTTTTAGTGATTCTCGTCAAATCCGTAACGGTTCTGTGTTCGTAGCTATAGTTGGTGAACATGTTGACGGTCATGATTATGTAAAGAATGCTGAAAAATCTGGAGCTGTTGTAGCTATTGTTGAACATGTTGTCGAAGGCACTAATCTCAATCAAATAGTTGTGAATAATTCTATAGAAGCGCTGGGCTTGCTAGCTAAACATAATTTGGAACTTCGCCGCAATCTTAACAAACCTTTCACTATTATTGGTATTACTGGTTCCGTTGGCAAAACAACAACGAAAGATATGTTGAAGGCTTTGTTGAGCACGCTAGGCGAAACAGTTGCTCCTGTTGGATCTTTTAATAATAATATTGGTTTGCCTCTTACTGCTTTGCAAGTTGGCAGTAATACTCGATTTTTAATAGCAGAAATGGGAGCTAATCATGTTGGCGAAATTGCCAATTTAACTCATATTGCTCCTCCGGATCTCGCAATAGTGCTTAAAGTTGGTGTGGCTCATTTAGGTGAATTTGGCTCAGTTGAGCGCATTGCGCAAGCAAAAAGTGAGATTGTGCGTGGGCTTTTGCCACATGGCATAGCAGTATTAAATTCCGACGATAAGCGAGTTTCTGCAATGTCTTGTCTTGTAGAAAATAAGCATGTGCGCTGGTTCGGTAGAAATGTTAAAAACGGATTGCTGGAATCAGCTAGTAAAGATGACTACCAACTTTCAGCTAGTAATATAAAGTTAGATTCTTTTGGTAAAGCAGTTTTTACTACCACTGAACGTAGTAATTCTTCTGATCTAATGAATCATATTGAAGTGCATCTTGCTATACAAGGCGAGCATAATGTTATGAATGCGCTTGCAGCAGCAAATGTTGCTAGATATTTGGGAATGACTTTAGATGATATTGCTTCTGTGCTGTCTAAAGTTTCGCATATTAGCCCGCATCGCATGCAATTGAGTACAGTTTCTAAGAATGACGAGAAATTTACACTTATTGATGATTCCTTTAATGCAAATCCTGATTCTATGAAAGCAGGAATCGATGGTTTGTGCGCCTATGAAAATGATTCTTGTAGTGCATCTTCGAAACCTTTCCGTATAGCGGTTCTTGGTTCTATGTTGGAGCTTGGCAGCAACGAAGATGAATTGCACACAAATATTGGAGAATATGTGGCAAATTCGAGTGTCGATGCAGTTGTTGCTGTTGGTTCAAAAACGGACTCTGACTTAGATAAATTAGCTCACTGTATTGCTCAAGGTGCACGTTCTTCTTGGAATAATAAACTACTTTCTTCTCACGATGCAGTCTACTTTGTGCACAGTGCGGATGAGGCTGATGATATTGTTTGGAAAATTGTGGCCGAGCATCCGAGTAGTGTTGTGTTATTGAAAGGCTCTCATGCTTCAGGCTTGAGTGTGCTTGCTGAACATTGGGCAAATATTTAACTGCTCGATGCTCAATATAAGTGTGAAATTAATAAATTAAGTATTATAGCAAACGGAACAGTAAACGGAGGTTAAGCGGTGATTGCGCTTATTGTAGGAATTGTGGTGTCGCTCGTAGTTACGATTGTTGGCACGCCTTTGCTTATTCGTTTAGTGCATCGTTTGCACTACGGTCAGTACATTCGCCAAGATGGACCACAATCTCATTTAGTAAAGCGCGGCACGCCAACTATGGGCGGTGTTGTTATTAACTTTGCTGTAGTAGCAGGTTGGGCTGCTTCTGCTCTTTATAGATATGTTTCTGTTGGTCGCTCGCCTTCATGGTCTGCTGTTTTGGTGCTGTTTGCAATGCTTTCAATGGGTTTGCTTGGCTTTATTGATGATTTTGCTAAGGTTCGTAAAAAGCAGAATCTTGGTCTTTCTGTACATGCGAAGTTTACTGGTCAAATTATTTTTGCAAGTATTTACGCGCTTTTGTCATTGCTATTGCCAACTCAATCTGGTATTGCTAGCGCTCAACCTGGAATGAGTTTTATTGAAAAACCATTTTTTGATTTTTCTATACTCGGCAACGGTGTAGGAATTGTAGTATTTATTGTTTGGGTTAATTTCCTTATTGCTGCTTGGTCTAACGCTGTAAACTTGACTGATGGACTTGATGGTTTAGCTTCTGGATCTTCTATGATTGCTTTTGCTGGTTACGCTTTGATTGCTTTCTGGGAAAGCTACCATGTGCGCGGAGGCGGTCATTTCGGATTCTCTTACGCTGTTTCTGATCCTCTCGATTTAACTATTATTGCTGTTTGTGCTGCTGTTGCTTGCTTTGGATTCTTGTGGTTTAATTCGAATCCTGCTCAAGTATTTATGGGAGATACTGGTTCGTTGGCTTTAGGCGGATTATTTGCAGCTCTTTCTATTGCAACTCACACAGAGTTTTTGGCTGTGATTTTGGGTGGATTATTTGTAATGGAAGCTGCAAGTGACGTTATTCAAGTTGGATTCTTTAAAGCTACGCATAAGCGTGTGTTCAAAATGGCTCCTATTCATCATCATTTTGAATTGCTCGGCTGGACGGAAACTAAGGTTGTTGTGCGATTCTGGATGATTGAGCTTATGTTTGTGCTTTCTGCACTTATGATGTTCTACGCCGATTGGGCAGGGCATTCTGGCTTGCTTATTTAATTTCAAAAATTGGAAGGCTTCAATATGAATATTGTCGATGGCAATGAAGTATCTGTTTCGTCTGAATCTACTTGTAAGTCGTGCACAAGCGATAAAGCATTTGCTTTTAAGCGTGTATTAGTTGCAGGTCTTGGAGTTTCTGGTCGTGGCGCAGCTGAGGTTTTGTGCGCTGTTGGATCTGAGCCTGTGACTGCAGACGAAAATAAGCCTGATGCCGATATACATGATTTTTCAGCAATAGACTGGTCTAAAATCGATGCTGTTGTTACATCTCCAGTATTTAACCCTCGCACGCCATTTTTGCAAGAAGCTGCATCGCGCAATATTCCAATAATGAGCGAAGTTGAATTAGCATGGCGCTTGCGCGTACCTTCTAAGCGCACGAATAAACCTGCTTATTGGATTGGCGTTACTGGCACAAATGGTAAGACTTCTACTACAGAAATGACTTCTGCAATGCTAACCGCTTGCGGATTAAATGCTCCAGCTGTGGGAAATATTGGAAAGTCTGTGTCACATGCTGCTTTGGAATGTGAGCATGATGCCTTATGTGTTGAATTAAGCTCTTTCCAATTGCATTTCACTGATTCTTTAGCTCTTGATTGTGCTGCTATTACTAATATTGCTGCTGATCATTTAGATTGGCATGGTGGCATGGAAGCGTACGCTCGTGACAAGTCAAAAGTATTTAATAATGTGCAAAAAGCTTTGGTTTACAATGCTCAAGATGAGCGTGTAAGCAAATTGGCAGATTGTGCACAAGTTGCTGATGGCTGTAAAAAGATTGGTTTTACGTTAGAAGAGCCTAAAGATGGTGAAATTGGCGTAAAAGATGGTTGGATTGTAGATAACAGCGGTGTTGCTGGAGGAACTAAAGGCACTCTAAAACCTATTGTCGAATTGCGTGAGCTAAAACATCTGTGCGAGCCTGATGGCAGTGTGTATCCGCATTTATTAGCTGATGCTCTTACTGCGTTAGCGTTAGCTTTAGGTTTAACTGGTGACGTAGATTCTTCAGTTCGTGCTTTACGCGAGTTTGCTCCTGGAGGTCATCGCATTCAAACAGTTGCGACTTTGATGTCTGAAGATGAAAATCCTTCGCATTGTATTAGATTTGTAGATGATTCTAAAGCAACTAATGCTCATGCTGCTTGTGCATCTTTAGCTAGTTTTGCTAATAATTCGGTTGTTTGGATTGCTGGCGGTTTAGCTAAAGGTGGTCATTTTGAAGATTTAATTGCAAACCAACTTCATGTGATTAAAGCAGTTGTTGTTATTGGAATAGATCAACGTCCAATTGTTGAAGCTCTTCACAGTTCAGCTCCTCACATTCCAGTAACTATTGTTTCACAAGATGGTTCTTGCGCTAAATCATATGATTGCGTTGATGACTTAGTTTGTGAGTATATTGAGAATACTTCGCTTGTAAATCCTGATTCTTCATTCGGTGAGGCTGTTATGCGTCAAACTGTAGAAGCTGCTGGGCGTTATGCTAAGCCTGGTGATGTTGTTCTGCTTGCTCCTGCTTGTGCCTCTATGGATCAATTTGTTTCGTACGCCGATCGCGGCAATCGTTTTGCTAAAGAATCTCAACGATGGGTGCATAATCATGGTATTCAACAGTAATAAGCCTAAAAAGTTTTTGCGTTCATTAGCGTGCAAAGTCTCAGAAGTTATTATGGAAGATCATATTGAAACAGATTCAGATTCTTCTCATTCTTCCCAAAAGCAAAAATTTGAATCTTTTAAAAAATCTATTAGAACTTCAGCAAGTAAAGTAGGCGAGTCCGTAAGCAAAGCAGGAGCGTATGCAAGCAAAGCGGGTAAGGAATTAGGCAAATCTGTAGGAAAGTCTGTAAGTAAGTCCGTAAGTAGTTCTGTTACTAAAGTTGGCAAATCTGTAGGTTCTTCTTTAAATGAATCTGTAAAATTTGTAAAAGATGTAAAGAAGTCGAAAGCTGCGAAACCAGCGAAACCAGCAAAGCTAGCGAAACCAGCAAATACAGCAAAGCCGGCAAAGTCAATCAAATACGCAAAATTAGCGCATACTGTATCTGGAATATTTTCCTCGAAAAAAGACTACTCAAAAAACTCGTTAGAGCGCAAAACTCAAGATTCAGAATTAAAGAAATACGTTGGCTTGCGCAGTTTAACTAACCCACTGTGGTGCTTATACGGCATGAGAGTATCAGTGGTTATACTGTCGATTTTCGGCTTATTTATGGTGTTTTCTAGTTCTTCAGTAACTATGATCACCTACGGAATTGCACCTTGGGGTCAAGGCGTAAACCAAACAATGTATTGCGTTTTAGGCTTAATTGGCTATATTTTCGCTTCTCGACTTCCAGTTACAGTTTATAGACGATACGTTGCTGTTATTTACATTATTTCTGTTATTGCACAGTTCTTAACATTTGTTCCAGGTTTACGACGTGAAGTTAATGGTAATGCTGGTTGGATTGCTTTCGGCCCTATGACTTTGCAGCCTGCAGAAATTACAAAACTTGCATTATGTATTTGGCTTCCAGTAGCTTTGATTGCTGCAAAACAAGCATATGAGCGTGTGCAAATGCGCGCGTATATTCCTGTAGCAGCAGGACTTGGCGTATCGTTGTTGCTTGTTATTGCAGGTAAGGATCTTGGTACTGCTTTAATTATTATTCTTATTGCACTTATAGCTTTCTACTTAGGTGGATTCCCAACAAAATGGCTTGTTGGAAGCATATTTATTGCTTGCATAATGGTTGCTCTTTTGGTTTTAACAAGCCAAAATCGTATGCGACGTATTCTTGCTACTTTGCACGGATGTGATGCAAAATCAGCTAAAGGCGTTTGTTTCCAAGCAATTCACGCTCAATATGCAATGGCTTCTGGTGGACTATTAGGCGTTGGCATCGGAAACTCTCGTGAAAAATGGAATTATTTGCCTTACGCTCACAATGACTTTATTTTCGCTATTATTGGCGAAGAGATGGGCTTTTTGGTTGCAGCAGCAGTGATTTTGCTATACGTAATTATTGGTTGGTGCATACTATCTTCAGCATTAAAAGCGAAATCGCAATTTATTTCAATCACATTAATGTGTATTGCAACGTGGATTGTAGGCCAAGGATTAGTTAATATTCTTGTTGTTGTGCAAATACTTCCGGTTATGGGAGTGCCTATGCCGTTTGTGTCCGCAGGTGGTTCTTCGCTTGTTATGTGTTTGGTCGCAATTGGCGTAGCTGATGGTCTTATGCGTTCCAATCCGCAACTTACTATATCGAAGTAGTAAGTATTTACAACTTTTTATAATATGAAAGTTATAACAAGGGTAGTGAAATGAAATTTGATAATGCTATTGAGCATGAAGTGCATATTGTTCTTGCAGGCGGGGGCACTGCAGGTCATGTCAATCCTTTGCTTTCTGTCGCAAACGCTATTAAAAAGCTCAATCCTGAAGCGTTAATTAGTGTAATTGGCACAGAAGTTGGTTTGGAAAAAAGTCTTGTTCCGAATGCAGGGTACGAACTTGACACTATAGAAAAAGTGCCGTTCCCGCGTAAGCCAAATCTAGATGCAATTAAGTTTCCAATTCGATGGATGCGCGAAAAACGCAAAGTGCGAAATATACTAGCCGCTAGAAAAGCAGATATAGTAGTGGGCTTCGGTGGCTATGCTTCTGCTCCAGTATATTCTCAAGCTCATGCGCAGCATATTCCTATTGTGATTCACGAGCAGAATGCTAAATCTGGAATGGCAAATCGCTTGGGCGCAAGTTGGGCTGATGCTGTTGGAACAGTTTATGGGAATACTGATTTGCGCACACGAAAAGGTGTCAAAGTTGAAAGAGTTGGTTTACCTCTTAGACCTGCTATTTCTCAATTGTGTGAAAGATTAGAAAAAGATTATGATTCCGCTCGCGTTGAAGGTGCGCAAAAACTTGGCGTTGACCCTAAACGTCCAATTATTCTTGTTACTGGCGGATCTTTGGGTGCAAAAAGCATAAATCAAGCTGTTGCTGCAGCAGCAGGAGATATTTTAAAACATGCGCAAGTAATTCACTTAACTGGTCGCGCAAAAGCGGAAGAAGTGCGAAATATAGTTGCAAAGCAAGTAGGCGAATCGCAAATAAACGATATTAAACCAGAGCATGCTGGCTGTGGCGATTATCATATTGCAGAATATCTAGAGCGTATTGATTGGGCTTTTGCTTGTGCAGATTTAGTTATATGTCGTGCAGGAGCTGGAACGGTTGCAGAAATTTCTGCACTTGGCTTACCTGCTGTATACGTGCCATTGCCTATTGGCAACGGCGAGCAGCGTTTCAATGCTGAGCCTGTAGTAAATGCAGGGGGAGCAGTAATGGTAAATGATGCTGATTTCAATGCAAAGTGGTTTATAGATGAAGGATTAGCTTTATTGCAAAACAAAAAGCAATTACAAGCTATGCGTACTAAATCTTGGAATTATGGTATTCGTGATGCTGCAGACGTTATGGCGAAGCATATTCTTGAAATCGCAAAAGAAGGCAGAAAGTAATGACTAATCTTAATAGCAATACAACTTCATTTCATAATAATATTGATTTAAACCCAGTAAAATCAGCATTTGATGATTCGCAAACAATTTCAAAATTAGGTCGAGTGCATTTTATTGGTATTGGTGGAGCTGGAATGAGTGTTCTGGCAGAAATGTTGCATGAAGAGGGGGTAAGCGTAAGTGGATGTGATCGCGAAGCAAATGATCACACTCAACGCTTGGAAGAATTAGGTATTGAAGTAGAAATTGGACAAAGTGCTTCACACGTTGAGCATGCAGATGTACTCGTGTATTCAAGCGCTATTAAACCGAGCAATCCGGAGATTATGGCAGCACATGAGCGCGGCATAAAGCTTGTTCATCGCAGCGATATTCTTGCGTTATTATTATCTGCAAAAACTGGCGTGACTGTTGCTGGAGCGCATGGTAAAACAACTACTAGCTCACTTCTTTCTCATATATTAACTGTGGCTGCAGCAGGCGATTTGGCTGATCCAAGCTACGCAATCGGCGGATCTATTCAAGCCGCAGACGGAACAGTTTTAGACGGTGGTCATGCTGGCAATGGAATTGTTATGGTTGCTGAAGCTGACGAATCTGACGGAAGTTTTGAAAAATACAGCCCAAGTATTGCAATCGTAACAAATGCTGAAGCAGATCACTTGGATCATTATGGCTCTAGTGAACGATACAGAGAAGCATTTGTTGAGCACGTAAGTCATGCTATTAATAACGTAATAATTTGTGCAGAAGACGAAGGTGCTAGAAAAGTACTTGAAGCTATGCCGGATAATATTTTAAACAAAACAATTGCTTACGGTAATTTGGATACTTGGAGCATGAAAGTCAGCTCGCGCGTACAAAAATTAGCTATGTTCGCAAGTATTGAGCATGAAAATGAGCAAGCTGTAAGTGGTCGAGAAATGTTTACGCTTGTATTGCCAGAAAAAATTTTGGATGAACATGCTAAATGTTCGAATAAGGTGCAAGTTAGCTTGTTAATACCAGGTTTGCATAATGCGCTTAATGCTTCTGCAGCGATTGTTGCTGCAGTATTGCTCGGTATGAATCCAGAAGATGCGGCTCGTGGTGCAGAAAGCTTCCGAGGTGCGTCTCGTCGTTTTGATATTCGTGGATGTGTTGATGGTGTGACAGTTGTGGACGATTATGCTCACCATCCAACTGAAATAGCTGCACTATTGCGCGCTGCGCGAAGAAAGTACACTTCTTCTACTCTTCGCGTGCTGTTTCAGCCTCATTTGTTCTCCAGAACGCAGGCTTTTGCTAGTGAGTTTGCAAAATCTTTGGCTCTTGCAGACGACGTAATTGTTACAGGAATTTTCCCAGCTCGCGAAAAGCAGGAAGATTTTCCAAATATTAATGCTGAAACTATTGTTAAAGCTGCAAAATTGCAGAATCTTGATGTAAAAATTGAAGCGGTTGACGATATGCGCGAAGCTGCGTTGAAACTGGCTTCGCGTGCAAAATCTGGTGATGTGCTGCTTACAGTTGGTGCAGGAAGTATTACTGCTATGACGTCTGTTATGCTAGAAGCATTGTAGTGCTTTGAAATTAAGCGATTAAAATATAAATAGATTATTACGAGAGGTAATTATGGGTCGCGTGAGGTCAAGCAAATCGTACGATGCTGATGCAAATAATTCGCATCGTCGTACCGTTTCAAGTCTTAATATTGCGCGTACTGAAGAGTCTCGTAGTAATAAATCCAGCAGCATTACGTCTCGTAGCAGTGCGTCTCGTAGTGCTGAATTGCTTAATAATGAATTGCGTAGTGGTGTAGCTCGTGGTGCGAAATCTAATATCGGAAAATCTAATATAAAAAAATCTAGTATCAAAAAAACGCGTGATGAAAAAATTCATATTTCTAAACCTAGATCTGCTTCGTCGTTGCGCAAAGACCAGCGTTTTCAAAGGCATATAATCAGCCAAAACACATCGCAAATACGAGTAGCTGATATCAATGAAAAAAATCATCAAGGTAAGTTTGTTGACGCTAGACTTTTGCCGAAGCTTGATTTTGTAAGAAAAACTTTAAGTCAAACTTCTGGTTCTCTTGGAATGATTACTCGTCCTAGAATAATTAATTTTCGAGAGCGTTTGAAAGAACGTAAATCTGCTTATTTGCAATTTACTGTTAAACGAATTCTTGCAATTCTTGCAGTGATTGCTTCTGTTTCAGCGATTGTTTGGTTTTTATTCTTCTCGCCAGTTTTTCTTCTTAAGTCTAACGATATAAGTATTTCTGGTTCTAACGAGTGGGTGAGTGAGCAAAAAATTGCTTCAATTGCGTCAACTCAGGTTGGTAAATCGCTATTTTTAGTTTCTTCTCAAGAAGTAATTAACCAACTTAACGATATTCCTGGTGTAACTGAAGCAAAAGTTTCTAAGAATTTCCCTAATGGTTTGCATGTTTCTGTACATGCGCAACGTCCTGCAGCAATGCTCAAAACTCGAGATAGCAATAAATTAACTGCTGTTGACGCTAAAGGTCGCGTGTTAAATGCCGTAGCTCAAGTTCCAACGCAAGGAATACCTGTTATCGAAGTTTCAAATGTGCAAAGAAGTTTGAATAATAGAGCGGTACTTGAAGCTGTAAAAATTGTTAGTTCACTTTCGGAATCTTTGCGAGCTAGAGTTACGAAAGTTAGTGCAAAAACTCAAGATTCTGTCGAAACAGAATTAGGGGATGTTAAAAAAACTATCATATGGGGCAATTCGTCTCAGATTGAGTTAAAGAAAGCTATTGTTGCCAAGATTATTGATGATCCTAGTAAAATTGGCAATAAACGCAGCTTAGATGTGTCTGCTCCTGTGCGTCCAATTCTTAAATAGGGTTTTAAAACTTTATTAATTGCATTGTCAAGATTAGGTGTATAATAGCAATTTGTGTGTGCCAACAACGTGCCTTATGTTATAGGCGTGTTGGTTGGGATATCCCAAGTGCCAAAGATAGCGCGCAGTAATGTGTGGCTGGAGGCGCGAGGGCCATCGGGCCGGTGGACTGTGGCTTTTACTCTTTAACCGATTCTTTGGTTATGGTGTGCTGCAGTGTGGCGGTTTTCACCAAATAGAAGATAACAATGAATCGGAGAACTTAAGTTGCCTACGATTGAACAACTTGTCCGTAAAGGACGTCAGGCCAAGCCGAAAAAGTCAAAGACTTTGGCCTTGAAGGGTAGCCCGCTGCGTCGTGGCGTATGCACCCGTGTATACACCACCACTCCTAAGAAGCCAAATTCCGCGCTTCGTAAGGTTGCTCGTGTGCGCCTCAGCTCTGGTATTGAAGTAACCGCCTATATTCCAGGCGAAGGTCACAACTTGCAGGAGCACTCCATCGTGCTCGTGCGTGGTGGCCGTGTGAAGGATCTCCCAGGTGTGCGTTACCACATCGTGCGTGGCGCATTAGATACCCAGGGTGTCAAGGACCGCAAGCAGGGTCGTTCCCTGTATGGAGCAAAGAAGGCGAAGTAAAACATGTCACGTAAAGGACCTGCAAAAAAGCATCAACTGCTTCCTGATCCAATCTACGGCTCGACCGTCGTGGCTCAGTTGATTAACAAAATCCTTCTCGATGGTAAGAAGTCCATCGCAGAAAACATCGTCTACACCGCTCTTGAGCAGGTGAAGGCAAAGACCGAGCAGGAGCCAGTTTCTGTATTGAAGCGCGCTCTTGATAACATTCGTCCAAATCTTGAGGTTCGTTCTCGCCGCGTTGGTGGTGCAACTTATCAGGTTCCAGTCGAAGTTAAGCCTGCTCGCGCAAACACTCTTTCCCTCCGCTGGCTTACTGACTTCTCACGCGCTCGTCGTGAAAAGACTATGGCTGAGCGCTTGGCCAACGAAATTCTCGATGCCTCCAATGGCTTGGGTGCTTCCGTGAAGCGCCGCGAGGATACCCACAAGATGGCAGAAGCAAACAAGGCTTTTGCTCACTATCGCTGGTAATCCACAAGATAATCGGTATCTTAAAGAGCTAAGGATAAGAATATGGCACAAGATGTGCTTAACGACCTGAATATGGTTCGTAATATCGGCATCATGGCGCACATTGATGCTGGTAAGACTACTACCACCGAACGTATTCTTTACTACACTGGTAAGAACTACAAAATCGGTGAAACTCATGATGGTGCTTCTACCATGGACTTCATGGCTCAGGAGCAGGAGCGCGGTATTACTATTCAGTCTGCTGCAACTACCTGCTTCTGGAAGCGTCAAACTCATGACGTTGATGACCGCTATCAGATCAACATCATCGATACCCCAGGTCACGTGGACTTCACCGCTGAGGTGGAACGTTCCCTTCGCGTGCTCGATGGTGCTGTAGCAGTTTTCGATGGTAAGGAAGGTGTGGAACCTCAGTCTGAAACCGTGTGGCGTCAGGCTGATAAGTATAGCGTCCCACGTATCTGCTTCATCAATAAGATGGATAAGCTTGGCGCTGATTTCTACTATTCCGTCAAGACCATCAAGGAGAAGCTCGGTGCAACTCCACTCGTTATTCAGCTTCCAATCGGTGCTGAAAACGACTTCGTTGGCGTTGTTGACTTGATTCGTATGAAGGCTTACGTCTGGAATGACGTTAAGGACGATATGGGTGCTCACTATGACACCGTTGACATTCCTGAAGATTTGCAGGAACGTGCAGAACAGTATCGTGCTGAACTTATGGATCAGGTTGCTGAAGCTGACGATGAGCTGGTTGAGAAGTACCTCGAAACTGGCGAACTTACTGAAGAAGAAATGCGCGCTGGTATCCGTAAGCTTACCATTGAGCGTAAGGCATTCCCAGTAACTTGCGGTTCTGCATTCAAGGATAAGGGTGTTCAGCCAATGCTGGATGCTGTTGTCGACTTCCTCCCAAGCCCAGAAGATGTTCCATCTATTAAGGGCTTCAAGCCAGGCGACGAATCTGTTGAAATTGACCGTAAGCCAGTTAATACAGATCCATTCGCAGCATTGGTATTCAAGATTTCAACCCATCCATTCTATGGCAAGCTCGTGTTCGTGCGCGTTTACTCTGGCGAAGTAAAGCCAGGCGATTCCGTGTACGATTCCACGAAGTCCAAGAAGGAACGCGTTGGTAAGATTTTCCAGATGCATGCTGATAAGGAAAATCCTGTAGATTCAGCTGAAGCTGGTAACATCTACACCTTCGTTGGTTTGAAGAACGTCAGCACTGGTGATACTTTGTGCGACGAAAAGAACCCAATTTCTTTGGAATCCATGACATTCCCAGATCCTGTTATTGAGGTTGCTGTGGAGCCAAAGACGAAGGCTGATCAGGAAAAGATGAGCTTGGCTTTGGCTAAGCTTTCTGACGAGGATCCTACATTCCAGGTTAAGACCGATGAGGAATCTGGTCAGACTTTGATTTCCGGTATGGGCGAGCTTCAGCTTGACATTATCGTTGATCGTATGCGTCGTGAGTTCAAGGTCGAAGCGAATGTTGGTAAGCCACAGGTTGCTTACCGTGAGACGATTCGTAAGGCTGTTATGAACCAGGAATACACTCACAAGAAGCAGACCGGTGGTTCTGGTCAGTTTGCAAAGGTTTTGATGAACTTCGAACCTCTCGACACAGAATCTGGCGAAACCTACCAGTTTGTCAACGAAGTTACCGGCGGTCACATCACCAAGGAATTCATTCCTTCAATCGATGCAGGCGTGCAGGAAGCTATGGAATCCGGCGTTTTGGCTGGCTTCCCAGTTGTGGGTGTAAAGGCAACCGTCACCGACGGTCAGACTCACGATGTCGATTCTTCGGAAATGGCCTTCAAGATCGCAGGTTCCATGTGCTTCAAGGAAGCTGCTCCTAAGGCTAATCCGGTAATTCTCGAACCAATTATGGCTGTCGAAGTCCGTACTCCAGAAGAGTACATGGGCGACGTCATGGGCGATTTGAACTCTCGTCGCGGTAACATCCAGTCTATGACTGATGCCACTGGCGTGAAAGTTATCGACGCCAAGGTGCCGCTGAGCGAAATGTTCGGCTACATTGGCGATCTTCGTTCCAAGACTCAGGGCCGCGCAATGTTCACCATGCAGATGGACTCTTACGCGGAGGTCCCGAAGGCCGTTTCGGACGAGATTATTAAGGCTCAGCGCGGCGAATAAAGCGCACGCTACTTCGGTGTTTTCTGTCCCCGGTCAACGCTAGAATTTCCTACGTTGACTGGGTTCTGGCACCGAAGTGGCACCTAACCCAGAAACCCAGTAATATGTAGCGAAAGACCTCTCACAAATGTGTGAGGCAAACTACGAGACGTCCAGGAGGACAAACACATGGCAAAGGAAAAGTACGAGCGTACTAAGCCGCATGTTAACATTGGTACCATTGGTCACGTTGATCACGGTAAGACTACCTTGACCGCGGCTATTTCTAAGGTGCTGCATGGCGAGTATCCAGATCTGAACCCTCAGTATGACTTCGATCAGATTGATGCCGCTCCAGAAGAGAAGGAACGCGGCATTACCATTAACATCGCACACATCGAGTATCAGACCGCTGAGCGTCACTACGCTCACGTGGACGCTCCAGGCCACGCTGATTACGTGAAGAACATGATCACCGGTGCTGCTCAGATGGATGGCGCAATCCTCGTGGTTGCTGCTACCGATGGTCCTATGGCTCAGACCCGTGAGCACGTTTTGCTCGCTAAGCAGGTCGGTGTCCCGAAGATCCTCGTTGCTTTGAACAAGTGCGATATGGTTGATGATCCAGAACTTATCGACCTCGTCGAAGAAGAGGTTCGTGACCTCCTCGAAGAAAACGGCTTCGATCGCGACTGCCCAGTCATCCGCACCTCTGCTTACGGTGCTTTGCATGATGACGCTCCAGATCACGAGAAGTGGGTAGAGACCGTCAA
This sequence comes from Gardnerella swidsinskii, assembly GCF_023277705.1. Classification (NCBI taxonomy): domain Bacteria; kingdom Bacillati; phylum Actinomycetota; class Actinomycetes; order Bifidobacteriales; family Bifidobacteriaceae; genus Gardnerella; species Gardnerella swidsinskii. The sequence continues at coordinate 472,798 of NZ_CP083176.1, read as the reverse complement.
GGAGCTCATGAAGGCTGTTGACGAGTACATCCCAACCCCAACTCACGATCTTGACAAGCCATTCTTGATGCCAATCGAAGATGTGTTCACCATCTCCGGTCGTGGTACCGTTGTCACCGGTCGTGTTGAGCGTGGTAAGCTCCCAATCAACACCCCAGTTGAGATCGTTGGTTTGCGTCCAACTCAGACCACCACCGTTACCTCCATCGAGACCTTCCACAAGCAGATGGATGAGGCCGAGGCTGGCGATAACACTGGTCTTCTTCTCCGTGGTATCAACCGTACCGATGTTGAGCGTGGTCAGGTTGTGGCTGCTCCAGGTTCTGTGACCCCACACACCAAGTTCGAAGGCGAAGTTTACGTCTTGACCAAGGACGAAGGTGGCCGTCACTCGCCGTTCTTCTCCAACTACCGTCCACAGTTCTACTTCCGCACCACCGACGTCACCGGCGTTATCACCTTGCCAGACGGCGTTGAGATGGTTCAGCCAGGCGATCACGCAACCTTCACTGTTGAGTTGATTCAGGCAATCGCAATGGAAGAGGGCTTGACCTTCGCAGTTCGTGAAGGTGGCCGTACCGTTGGTTCCGGTCGTGTGACCAAGATTCTTGCCTAGTATTTTTTCTAACTGAAAAATATTAGCTAAGGCTTAATAAAGACCCCGCGAGGAAACTCGTGGGGTCTTTTGTTGTATGCGCTTGTTTTATCAGCGCGACGACCTGCTTGAGCGCGCGATTTAGCGCGCGAAAGCAATTCGGAGCGCCGAGCTTGCTTAGAGTTGAAAGCACGGTGTGCTTTCAACGCAAGCGAGGTCTGCCTTCGTCAATAAAGACGAAGGCAGGGCAGGTTTGTGTGGTAGTTCATTAGGAATTCTGCTGTGACTGGTATGCGCTGACGACCTGCTTGAGCGCTGCGATTTAGCGCGCGAAAGCAACTCGGAGCGGAAACTCGCTTAGGTTGGAAGTCCGGGGGACTTCCGACGCGAGTTTCGTAAGCGAGCGCGTTACCCACGTGAGCGCCACTGTTTTTTCGTTACTGGTGCAGTTTGTGTTCTGCGTTAGTGTCTCATTTTGCTTGTTTTGGGACACTGGTGCAGTTTGTGTTCTGCGTTAGTGTCTCTGGTAGGTGATTTGAGAAGTGTGTGAGAGATGGGTGTTAGTAACGCTCGGCACTGTTAACGCATTCGCGTTTGGAGTACAGAGAGCATAATAAAACCCTGCCAAATACTAATCTGGCAGGGTTAAATAGCTAAGCAACTAACACACGTATGTTATAGTTTTAGTATTGCTAATCTCTATTATCTCCAAGCAACTCTAGCAAGTAGATGAACATGTTAATGAAGTCCAAGAACAGCTGGAATGCGCAGAAAATAGATACTTTCTTAACCATTTCAGGCTGATTTTCATATTGTGCAAGTAATGCGCGAGTTTGCTGAGCATCGTAAGCTGTTAAACCTGCAAAAATAACGATGCCAATTCCAGCCATAAGACGCATTGTTCCAGTATCTTGCCCAATAAACGAAATAATAATTTGCGCAACAACGAATACAAGTAATGCAACCATTAAAATTGGACCAGCTTTAAGCAAATCCTTTTTTGTAGTAAGTGCAAGCATTGTCAAGCACAGGAAGAATCCTGCAGTTAAAGCAAATACTAATGCCACAGATCCAAGGCTAAATACTTGAAAGACTGAGCTTAAAGTAAATCCTGTTAAAGCAGCATAAGCATAGAACAAAACTCGTACTGTTGTCTCACTCATTTTCATTAAGCGTGTTCCAAGAACAACTGCTATCACAACCTGAGCAATTGCCAACATTATCCAACCCCATCCGCGGGTTGCAAACATAAATCTAAGCCAGAAATTACCGCTCTGAGTGAACAGTGCCACAAGAGTTGTAACAATCAATCCAAGCGTCATTTCGCCATAAGTGCGTCCTACTGAAACTCTTTTTGCTTCTTCAAAAGCATATGTTGCCTGAGTGTCAATAACTTCAGGAGCACCGCTTCTGTAATAATCTTGAGTAAAGTTTGTCATTATTTCTCCTTAACAGCTATGAAATAAAACGCTGTCAAGACAACGTTCTCACATAATTATAATTAAAGCATCTGGGAAAATGCTAAAAAAATACAGCATAATTTATACGTTCGTACAATAAGCTGGTTTTAATCTTGCATAAGATTACGCCTAATATGGCATAAGCTTGCGCTTCGTATTTATATTATGCCTTACTATTAGGTGCTTCTTCAACTTGAGGAGCACCATTAATATCGCGGTGAATACCTTGCATTTGTGTTTCAATATTTTGCAAGCTATGCGCGCAATCGAGCAAAGTTTGAGAGTGCTCAGCCAACTTTGCATCCGGCAAACCGGCTTTGTATCTTAAAGCGTGCTCCAAGCTAGCCCAATAATCCATAGCAATAGTTCGGAATTGCACTTCAACTGGCGTGTAGTGTGCTCCAGAAGACAAGAACACAGGAACTGCATAAATTACGTGCAAACTGCGGTATCCATTAGGTTTTGGATTCTTAATATAATCCTTAACTTGCAATACTTGAATGTCTGTTTGTTTAGAAAGATATTGCGCTACAGAATACACATCGTCGCAGTAGTTGCAAATTACGCGAATTCCAGCTACGTCGAAAAGATTATCGCGTATAGAGCGTGTGGAAATATCTAGATGACGCCTTTGCAGTTTCTCAAAAATTGAGTGTACTGATTTAAGACGACGCTCCATGTGATGAATTGGGTCGTGAGAGAACCGCACCTGAAATTCGCTATCTAGAATCTCGAGCTTCGTACTTATTTCGTACATTGCTCCTTCGTAAATTTGCATCATGTTTACAAATTCGTCGATTTGGTCTTCAGGAAGCATAAGCGAATTAGTTTTGCCGCATTGGGAGCAATTTTGTTGGTTTTTTGTATTGTCAACATTGCTGCTAACGTTGCTGCTTTCATTAGCTGCTTCGTTGCTATGAAGACGCGCATAGAGTTCTGCTGCGTTTACGCGGTTATGACGATCAAGTATCACGTCTTTTAATAATACTATAAAAACTGCTAAACGTCTGGGAGTGCATATGCAAATGTAATATTCTTTGCAAAGCGTGATATAAATATCTTAGGTAATTGAGCGCAAGCAAAATCTAGCAAAGTATTTTGACGAGGAGTGTATTTTGTCTGAAAATAAGCAGGATAATATTCCTAAAGTAATTTCAATAGTTGGTCCTACGGCTTCAGGCAAAACTAGTCTTGGTATTGCGCTTGCGAAAAAATTAGCTGAGCGCGGGATTCGTGCGGAAATCATCAACGCAGACGCGTATCAAATGTATCGTTACATGGATATTGGCACGGCTAAGGCGAGTGCGCAGGAGCAGGCGGAAGTACCACACTATTTGCTTGACATAATTGATCCTGAAGAAACGATGACGGTTGCGCGATTTCAAGTTTTGGCCAGACAGTGTATTAGTGAGTTGCAATCGCGTGGTGTGAGGCCGATTTTAGTTGGAGGATCGGGATTGTATGCTCGTGCTGCTGTGGATGATATTACATTTCCAGGCACGGATGAGTCTATTCGTGCAGCTTTGGAGGAGCGCGAGCACAAAGAGGGAGCGAGTGCGCTGTTTGATGAGTTGCAACAAAAGGATCCGGTTGCTGCGGCTCATATGGATGCGCGCAATCCGCGACGTACAATTCGCGCGCTTGAAGTGATTGAGCTTACGGGAAAGCCTTATTCCGCAACGCTTCCGAAGTATAAGTATGTGATTGATTGCGTGCAAATTGGCTTAGATTTGCGTCGTGAAGATTTAGATAAGCGCGTGGATTTACGTACGCAAATTATGCGTGAGCAGGGTTTTGTGGATGAGGTGCGCGCGATTCGAGGGCGATTGGGTGTGACTGCATCTCGTGCTCTTGGCTACCAGCAGATTATGGATTATTTGGATGGCGTGTGGAGAGAGGATGAGGCTTTTGCGGATATTGCACAAAAAACTCGACGACTTGCACGCAAACAAATGGGTTGGTTTGGTAGGGATGCTCGCATCCACTGGTTGGACGCGTTGCGACTGGATCTTGCGGAAGCTGCGCTCGCGATTGTTGATGCTGCGGATGCGGGGGAGTTTGATTGCAATAGTTCTGATGCTACTGAGCACGCTACTCAGCACCATCTCGGAGATGCTTTCGAAGCTTAACTTAAATCTTGGAAACATTGGGTTTTGCTACAAAAAACGCCACTGTGTGGGCAGTGGCGTTATTGCGTCTGTTACGGGATTGCTGGTATTGATACAAATGTGAGCACTCAGAGATCTTAGGAAATGCGCCTGTTTTCCCTTGTTATCAAGCCAAAGTGGGGACTTAGAGCTTGACCGGCTACACCTTGTGTCAGCGCCGAATTTAACGCCTGAAAACACTTACCCGAAAAAGCCGAAAACTTTGCGCGTGCTAATGCGCTCAAACCTCGCTTTTGCGAAATGGCTAGGCTTTTGCGAAATAGTTGGTTTGAGCTGCTATTTAGGATTGGAAAATGCGTCCTGCGAGTGCGGCGGATACGAGCTGCTCTTTTAACTCGCTACGGTTCTTACGCTCTGCTTTTGCCACAGTAGTGGCTGTTTGTGCTTTTGTTTCGTCTTGCTGTTGCAGCGCCGACTCGGCTTGTTCCATTTGAGCAACAGGAGGGGCGGACTCTTGCGAGGTAAGTCTATAGGGCTGAATAGTGAGGTCTAATGGACCGTAGGTGCGGGCGAAGCATGCAGTGAGCGAATGGACGACAGGCAAGAATCTAGTAGCAGTGTCAATATCGCCCCACCCTTCATGAACAGCTTTGTTTCGTGCTTTTCGCAGAATATGGAGCACATTCACCACATCTTGTGGCAGGAGTCCCTCTCTTTACAGAGTGTCGATCCGGACGATAGCTTTATTCTCAGCAGGCTCAGGTACTCGATCAAATTTGAATATCATTGAAATGATAGCTTCACCTATTTGCCGAGCTTCACGATAGCCGTGCTCGGGTCGCTCTCGCGGTATGCCTCAGCCAAATGCCCAAAGTTTGCTAGGGAAGGAAAATCTTTTTCTAGGAAGGAGAAGTTGTCGCTCATTAGTTGTCTCCTTTGATTTCCATAATGTCTGCCGGCTGGCAGGCAAGAGTTTCACAGATGCGCACGATAATGTTGGTTTGGATGTTGTCTCCTCTACCTAGTTTGGCAAGGGTGGCTGGGCTGAAGCCTGCTGCTGTGCGCAGTTGTTCTTTCGTCCATCCTTTGTCGATGAGGAGTTTCCATAGTTTGTTATAGGACAGTCGCATTATTTGTTCTCCTCATCGGTTTCGTCTTTCTCTTCGTTCCAGGTAAATCCATAGAGTGCGTGCTCGTTTTCACCTAATTTGATGACTCTTGTCCTGTTAACGATTTCTTCTGCTTCCGCCCGATATTTCGGGGTGGCATCGAATGAGAAGAATATTTGTTTGGGCTGGCCATCCTCGGAGGTAAGTTCCGCTACTCGTTCATAGAGTGTGAGCAGGTTACCAACAGGGAAATATGCGAGTTGTTTGATGAGCACGGAGTCGTGGATCAGGATGGGCAACTTGGTTAATTCTAGGATAGCTAAATCAAATGAAATCAGGTTCTTGGATTGCGAACCGGCCCCGTTGTCTCCTTGAGATGAAAAGGTATACCCCGCTTTACCGCGTGATTCTTTGAAGCTAAATAGTGGCGGTTTACGCTTTTTATTCGGATAGAGGGCTTGAACGAATTCTTTGGTGAGCCGGTTGATGTTGTGCTCGATATCGCCGAGAATGCGCGGTCGTTGTTCTTTGAGAGCTTTGTTTGTTTCTTTGCGCAGCTTGTCGAATTCGCGCATTTTGTCATAGGCGTCGATTTGAGCTTCAAGACGTTTAATGGTGGCTGCTAGCTCACCGTTTTCTTCGTAGGTTTTATCATCGAGCTCAACTGATTGTTTGAGCTGGTGAATTTCTCGTAGCCGTTGGTTAATCTCGTTGTCCAACACAGCAATTACGCGACGATATTTTTCTGCCTGCTCGTTAAGCTGGTCTTCATAGACGCCGACGAGAGCTCGGTGATAGTACTCGATAGTTTCGAGTTTCTCTTTGTTTACGTTCGGGAAGAAGTTATAGAACTCTTCAAGGTCATCGGTTGCGAGCCTTGATTCTCCCGATAGCGTTGCTTCAACTATCGATAATTTTCCTTTAAGAACAGAACGTTTGCTCTGCAGCGAGCGCAACTGAGTCTTCATGTGTTGCTCTTCGTTTTTCGCTTGCTCTGCTGCCTGGAAAAGATCGAGGTCTGCTGTCACTCGCAGTTGTTGAAACGCGATCCGTGCTTGCGTTAGTTCTCGCTCGGCTTGATCGCGTTCTTTCTTATTTCGTATTTTCACGTATTGACTAAGCCCTGTTTTAGCCATCCCTTCAAGCGAAGAGTAGCTGAGGTTGGCTGCTTTGAGGTCTTCCTCGAGTTGTTTGAGCTTTCCGTACACGCCGAAGAGTTTCTCCAGCGCAAACACACCCTGTTCATCGGGTTGTGCAGGAGCGGCTTTAAGCGGCTTTTTCAACATGGCAAGTTGCTCAGTATCGATTCGAACGAAGCGGCCTATTAATTCTCGAAGAGTCGAATCGGGAATGTCTAGACCGTATTGTTCAGCGAGAAATACTCGATAATCGTCTATCTGCCATTCTTCTTTTCGTTCTTTCCATTCAGGATCAAAGTATTCTTGTACGAAACCTGGGCGTGAGGTATCGCGGGAAAAATACCGGTCTTGTTCTCCAAAACGGAAGGTGAAGCAAATAGTGTGGTGGCCGACAGCATCAGGATCGGTAATGACGTCAGATTTTGCGAAATCTGCACCACCGAAAGCGTAATCCACTATGGAGAGCAAGGTAGATTTGCCGATAGAGTTCTCGGCTTCAGCTCCTCCCTCGACAACGTTCAGACCAGGGTGAAAAACTATGGGCGGGCGAGGCTCGCCCGCGTCGTTGAATCTGTCAGACCATACGTTAATCAGCAAGCGCAATCACCCCGTTTTCAACATCAACCGTTATTTTTCTCAATACGAGCAGTAGAGTGAGTGCTTCTATAAGTTCAGCCGTCCCGCCTACCTGTTTCACTAAATCAAAATGTAAATCAATGAGGCGCATCGGATTATCTAAGTGATTCAGGATTCGCGGAAAGTTGGCGAGGGTTGATTCGTCGAAAGTGTAGAGCTTGTTAGGCAATCGCATAGTCTGCCTCCACGTCTACATCTGGACGGAATACCTCACAAATATGGATGAAGTAGCTGATGAGAATGCCACACACGTAAATGCCACTTCCCGTGTGATTGTTCATCCAATCGCATAGTTGCCTGAACTGCCCGGGCTGATCCAACCCCGAGCTTTCGAAGGTCAGCCACGCCCCTTGAACTTGATTGCACAGTCGAGTGAACTTGAGCTGTTCTCTCGCTTCTTTAGATTTCAGCTGAGTGACGATAAAAGGCTTGTAGACGGATACAGCATCAGTTGCTTGGAAAAGCAGATCAGCATCGTGAATCTTCTGCTCAAGGTCGACTGCCTTGAATTTGGGATCTGGTATGCGTTGCTCGTAAGGAATGTTGGAAACCGCGTCCAACAGCAGGCTGATTTCTTTTTCAAGCCCCAAAGGCACGACATTGTCGGCAAGGCGATGTTTAGCAAGAAGACGTGCAAGGTTAGCTCGTAGCTGTTGTTCTTCTTTTTTCGTGTGAGCCAGCTGGTATTTTTCGCCATGCTCGGTACATAACACTGCGAAATCATCACGTAAAGGTTCTTCAATGTCCTCGTCGAGAAGCACAATCACGTAGGAGGCCTTGGATTTATCGTGCGATTCGATATTGAGGGTTTTTCCGCACTGCAGACAACCATCCGATAAGACGAGAAGTTCTTCGCGATACCTAGCCTTCGCAGCTAGTTGGCGAATACGAATCCGTGCTTGCAAATCAGGATTTTTTATTTTTGCGAGCCGCTCGAGAATGTCCAGCAGAATTAGACAGGCATCTTCAGCCACGTGCGTTAAGCGAATCCTTACTCCAAAACTCTCAAAATTGAGACGGATGAGATTCTGCGCTGGCTCATCTAAATCCTCAATCAGACAAATGAGATTATCTATATTCAAGCGAGAATAAATTGCGTTTGCTAGCCCTTTGCTAAATCCCGCGTCGCGTTACATAAGCGAGGTAAGTACATCATCGGATATTGAGGCCGTGCTTGTGGGGTCGTTTCGCGTATTCCATTCCCCCTCATTGACAGTAGTAAACATGGAGATCAGTTCACGCGCATAACTAGGCCCATGGAGGTTGCCAGGAACAACAGGGCGTACTGATTTAGCCCACTGGTGGAACTGCACTGTTCACCTCCTAACGAAGTTTTCTCAAAAACTCTCAAAGTTTTGCCTCAACGTTTCTCAAAGCTTGCGAAAGCCCATTATTTAACCTTTTCGTGAAGCCCAGCGATGGGATTCGTTGTGGCGGAATGACGAGATAGTCACCTTTCATTATATCGAATCAACCTGCGATGTGTGAAGAGAAACTTCACAAACGCATGAATCGGCGGTTAGAAGGCGACGTTCTCAAGCATCCCGCACACATCTATTAGTGAGGTCACCACGAACCAGCGCGCAATCGGTGCGTGGCAACCTCACGACCGACAAATAGCGACAAGCAATGAGTCGGGAGATCTGCGGAGCAGCCAGCACTGGCCATTACCTTCATAGGCGATGGCTTGTTGCTTGGTTTGTTCTTGCAGGTCGACCTCATAACTGAATATCGCTCCGTGGATCTCCCGGAAGGGAAATCCACAAATGAAAGTACAAATCCGTTACGAAAAGCAAAAGTTCGATGTGAAGAAACCTGCAGAGTATGTGGAAGTTGAGGTGAGTGATGGCGAGGTGGTCTCGATGATTGAGGCTGATTATCGTCAACGCCGCGATATGGTACAAAGCCTTGAATTGGTGCAGCGGCGTTCTATTGAGGAGATTGTCCGGGAGGAGATTAATAAGCCGGAGTATAACCAGGCGAAGCAGTGGGTGCGCAATACGGATTCGTGTTGGCGTGCTCCTTTGGCTGGTGGCGGCAATATTTTTGATGAGTTGGTCGACCAGTATGGTCACATGAAAGCGTTCGATGATCCGTTTGATGACGTGGACACGCGGTTGACGGTTGAGAGTGCTTTGGCTGGCTTGGATGAGCGTGAGCGCTTCATCGTTATCCAGAATCGTTTGAATCAGGTGCCTTTGACTGCGGTGGCGGCTGAGCTTGGGATTACTCAGCCTCGTGCCTCGCAGTTGTTGAAATCTGCGCGGGCGAAGATTGCCGCCGAAATTGGTCTCAAACTTTGATTTATATTTCGGCCCCCTGGAAGCCCTCCTAGTGAAGGAACACAGCGTGAAGGCAGTGGGTCTCACTGGGAGGGTTCTTTCAGGAAGGAGCCGGTGATGAGCCGGAAACTACGTGTGAAGGTCAGTAAGCATTCTGACCCGGATGCTGTGGCATCGGTGGGTATGCGCCGCCTGTCAGGAAGGGTTTTGCGCAAGCTCACGGGTCAGAGTAGGCGGTGTGCAGTGTTACTGCCGGGGCGGGATGTGCAATCCATCGAAATCATTGACAACGACCAGTCGAAGATATCAGGTAAGCGGCGTGGATCGTTTGCGGATGAGGATTTCGAGTCGTTCATGAAGGCCATATTTGGCCCTGATCATGCAGATGAGGTGGCGTGATGACTCCAGTGAACCATGTAGCCAATATTCGTCAAATTTTCGTCAATCTTCGCCAAGATTTGAAAAGCCTGCAAGCCGAAATAGAAGCAACCGAGAACGACCTGCTGCATTGGATGGAATCGGGTATCGAAGCGGACTATATGCTCACGGACGAGCCCGATTCAACGGAACCTCCGCAACCAGAACCTGTCAGCGAATCTCATCCGCAGGTCAAGCTACTGCCACTGGAGGAAGTGCGAGGCGTGTTGGCGGATTATGCACGCTCGGGCTTGAATGACTTCATCAAAGCCAAGATTCGCTCGTTTGAGCATACGAAGCTTTCACAGCTGACGGTGGAGCAAGCCAACGCGGTGCTCGCTGCCGCCAAAGCTGAGGCTGGTGGTGCATGATGCCACCGCAAAAACACGCACTCTTGAGCGCCTCGTCGGCGCATCGTTGGTTGCACTGTCCCCCATCCGCGAAACTCACCGCTGGAGTGACAGAGGCTCCAAGTGAAGCTGCACTTCAAGGTACTGCGGCTCACGCGTTGGCAGAACATAAGCTGCGCCGAGCACTCAAGCAGCAATCTAAACGCCCCGTCTCCAAATACGAAGATGACGAGATGAATACCCACACCGACGATTACGTGGCTTACGTGCTCGAACAATACGAGCAAGCAAAACAGACGACGCCTGGCGCGGTGATCTACATCGAACAACACTTGGATTTCTCCAACGTTGTGCCTGGTGGCTTCGGCACTGGCGACTGCCTCATCGTGGCTGATGGCACGCTGCACGTGATCGATTTGAAATATGGCTTGGGCGTGCTGGTAGAAGCTGAGTGGAACCCGCAAATGATGCTCTACGCGATCGGTGCACTTGCCTTGTTCGACGCTCTTTATGACATTGAGCAGGTGGCATTAACGGTTTTTCAGCCACGGCGCGAAAACGTATCCACCTGGACGATTAGCGTCACTGAGCTGAACAAGTGGGCCGAGCAGACGCTCAAGCCTGCAGCCGAACTAGCAGCGAAAGGCGAAGGCGAATTTTATGCAGGTGCCTGGTGTCAGTTCTGCCGCATCGCCTCCACCTGCCGGGCAAGGGCTGAAGCGAACCTTGAGCTGGCTAAATTCGAGTTCGCCCCGCCAGCCGAACTATCGGCTGATGAGGTGGCTGATGTGTTGGCGCAAATACCAGGACTCACGCGGTGGGCGTCAGATGTGCAGGACTATGCCCTCAGTCAAGCCCTAAGCGGTGAGCGGTACGAGGGTTTCAAGTTGGTTGCTGGCCGCTCGATCCGCAAATACACCGATGAGACTGCGGTGGCTGAGGCTGCGAAAGCTGCAGGCTACCGCGATATCTATAAACGATCACTGCTCACTATTACCGCGATGGAAAAAAACTCATGGGAAAGAAACAGTTCTCTGAGATTCTCGGGGATCTGGTGGTCAAGCCCGAGGGTAAACCCACCCTGGTTCCCGTCACTGACAAACGCCCCGAGCTGCAGGTCAGTACTGCGGCTGACGATTTCACAAACATCGACAAATAACGAAAAGAAAGAAGGTAACGAAAATGTCGAACCGCGTGAACACCAAGAATAAGAAGAATAATCCGACCAAGGTCATAACCGGCGAAACACGTTTGAGCTACGCGAACGTGTGGGAAGCAAAATCTATTAACGGCGGCAAACCGAAGTACTCGGTATCGCTTCTTATTCCTAAAGATGATGCTGCAACTATCGATGCGATTAATGCTGCTATCGATGCAGCAATCACCGAGGGTATTGGGAAGTTCGGCGGGAAGATCCCGCCACGCGCATCTTTGAAGCTGCCGCTACGTGATGGAGATACTGAGCGTGACGATGAGGCTTATGCCGGACATTATTTCGTGAATGCCAACAGTATTAATGCTCCGCAGATTGTGGATCAAGATGTAAACCCCATCCTTGATCGCTCCGAAGTTTATTCTGGCTGCTACGGGCGAGTTTCCATCAATTTCTACGCTTTCAACACCAACGGTAATCGTGGCGTGGCCTGCGGTCTTGGCAATATTCAAAAGACCCGTGATGGTGAGCCACTCGGCGGGCACGTGAGCGCGGCATCGGAATTCGATACCTGGGATGCAGACGAAGACTTCCTCGCCTAAAGCAAACCAATCCACTCAAGGGGCGGAGTCAAGTCGGTTGGCTCCGCCCCGCCCACTCGTCAAGGAACCTTATGCGCACGCTCAGTATCGACATCGAAACTTACTCGCCAATCAGCCTCACCAAAGCCGGAGTCTACAAATACTGTAACCACCCTGACTTTCAGATTCTCCTTTTCTCCTACGCGATCGACGGTTGCGCGGTGCGCACAGTGGATCTAGCATCCGGAGAGCAACTTCCAGCAAAGATTCTTAGAGCACTTGATGACCCTGCCGTGGTTAAGTGGGCTTACAACGCTGCTTTTGAACGCACCTGCCTCTCCGCCTATCTAGGAAGACATCTTGACCCTGCTGGGTGGCGATGCTCAATGATATGGGCAGCAACTCTCGGCCTGCCGCTGTCCCTGAAAAATGTCGGCGCGGTACTGAATCTCGATGCGCAAAAGATGAGTGAAGGCAAGGAACTCATCAAGTATTTCTGCGTCCCCGATAAGCACGGATATCAGCGCATGCCCAGTAGTGACCCGGATGGCTGGAGGCTGTTTAAGACCTATAATGCCCGCGACGTGGAGGTAGAAACCCAGATTAGGGGCAAGCTCGCCAACTTCCCAGTACCTGATTACCTCTGGGAGCAGTATGAGGTCGATCAACAAATTAACGACCGAGGTATCCGTATCGACACCACACTGACCGCAAACGCTATCGCTATTGACGAAGAACACCGGGCGCAAGAACTCGCCCGTGCGCAAGAACTCACCGGTCTGGATAATCCTGCCTCGCCATTACAGATACAAGAATGGCTAAACCAACACGGATGCCCGATAGAGTCAATGGCGAAAGAATCAGTCGATGAAGCCCTAGCATCTGCCAGTGGTGAGGTGAAAGAAGCACTCGAACTCAGGCAAGAATTATCACGCTCATCAGTGGCAAAGTATCGCAAGATGATAGACGTCACCTGCACCGACCAAAGAGCGCATGGTCTGCTCCAGTTTTATGGTGCAAACCGTACAGGGCGGTGGGCTGGACGGCTTGTGCAAGTGCAAAACCTACCTCGGAACTATCTGCCCGATCTTGCTCAGGCCCGTGGCTTGGTGCGTGATGGTAACGGTGAGGCGCTCGATATGCTTTATTCTTCCGTGCCCGATACTCTCAGTCAGCTGATTCGCACCGCATTCATCCCCTCGGAAGCTCACCGGTTCATCGTCGCCGATTATTCGGCGATTGAGGCGCGAGTGCTGGCGTGGCTTGCTGGTGAGGAAACCACGCTTGCCGCGTTCAAGAACGGTGAAGACCTTTATTGCGCGACCGCTTCGGCGATGTTTGGTATGCCTGTGGAAAAGCACGGAGTCAACAGTGAGCTTCGGCAGAAAGGAAAAATCGCTGTCCTTGCTTGTGGCTACAACGGCTCCGTTGGCGCGCTCAAAGCTATGGGCGCTTTGAAGATGGGGCTAAGTGAGGACGAGTTACAGCCCATTGTGGACGCTTGGCGGCAAGCCAACCCTAATATTGTGCAGCTGTGGCACGAGGTCGATAATGCCGCTACCAGAGCAATTAGCACCAGCAAGCCTGTTACGTTGCGTAACCTGGGTTTCGAGAAGAAATCCGGGATGATCTTCATCACCCTGCCCTCTGGCAGACGCTTGGCATATGTGAAGCCAGGTATTGGCGTGAATAGGTTCGGTGGCACCTCGATTACTTATTGGGGTCAGGGAGTGGCTCGGAAGTGGCAGAAGCTCGAAACCTACGGCGGCAAGCTCGTGGAGAACATCGTCCAAGCCACCGCCAGAGACCTCCTCGCCGAAGCCATAACCCGCATTGAGAATGCCGGTCACCGGATCGTGATGCATATTCACGACGAGGTTGTCATCGACGAACCCATCAATTCCGGCACCACCGTTACTGACATATGCGCCTTCATGAACGAGCTACCCCAATGGGCTGAGGGTTTACCGATTGATGCAGCCGGGTACGAATGCGGCTTCTATCAGAAGGATTAGTTGATACTCCAGAGCGGGTTCTGCTGCCAGTTTTCTGGAATACCGAGATGGCTCGGTGGTAGTGGCTCAAGAACCGGGTAACTAGCTATCACACTAGGAAGCAGAGCCGCGTCACCGATATTAAGCTTTACGAGCAAGTATTGGACAATTGTGAGCTGACCAAACAGGCGGTTCATCACCGAAGCTACAGCATCCAATTCAGGATGTACCCCAATCTTCGGTAGGCGCGGCTTGAGAGCATAAACCCTGTTAAACATACGCGCATGGTGAGCCGAATAATTACGCAAAATATTGAGACTTTTCAGCCAGGAACCAAACTGTGCCCCGTTCAAACCTACCCGGCCAGCAATCGTCTCGCGCACCGGTATTGGCGCTAGCTGAAACAAGTATGACAGTGAACCCCAGTCCATCACTTCTACCGCTGCCCAAATCGGCAACTGGCCACCATATTTCTGGTTATGGTGCATCACGAAATCTTCTCGCGACCCCGTTAATTCTTTACGATAGCGCTTCAGCCACTGCTCATATTTCACTGACGGACCCGGTTTTGGTTTCGTCTCATAAGCCACTGGACCGAGCAGCTCTGGATGCAGGTGGGCAAGCGGATCAATACGACCAAGCTCGTGGCCAAGCATAGAGCGCACCGAGAGTTCTATATGAGCGAGCGCACTAAACACTGCTTCCCGCAGACGCCAATCAAAATCATAAACAGCATCAATATCAGCAAGATTCGTGCCAGGAATAAACACATCGCGGCGCGCACCATCTGCCCCTATCTCACGCCACGAGTACCAATACCCGGAAAGCCGATAATAATTCACTCGTTCCAACAGATGCCGTGCCAACTGATCGGAATCAATCACCATCCCGCGAGAGCGTAACAAGTTGATCTGCTCGCCATGCGTCTTGAACGCTTTACCGCTCCCGGTAGCGCTCTGCACTTGTCGGCTCTGCTGCGGGCTCACGACGGCACCGGGTTAAGGGTCAAAAAGTGTGTCCGGAATCGCGGATTTTCACGGATTGACCTGTAGGTTTCCGGAAAGTATATGCTCCGGAAGCATATATCTAGCCCCCGACGGGAAATCCTCGGTGTGGCAGCCGTGATGTGCTATGCGCGGCGTGGTGTGGTGTCGCAATGTCGAAGAACCAACCACGCTGCCACTGCGGCGGTGAAATGAAACGCAACGGCACCACCAGCAAAGGCACCACCAGATGGCGCTGCAAACAATGCGGCGCCTCCAGCGTCAAACGTCGAAACGACATCACCAACGCGGCAGTGTTCACCCAGTTCATCGAGCATTGCACCACCGCAATATCACTCGACGACCTAGCCAAACGAAACGGTGTTAGCCGCGCCACCATGAAGCGGCGCTTCAAGTGGTGCTGGCTCGTTGATGTGCCTGACCCCACCGCCGGCCACCACAAGCGGATCTACGACCAGGTATTTCTCGATGGCACCTACACCGCCGGTGGCTGCCTGATCGTCGCGGCGACCATCGACCACGTGATCGCCTGGCACTGGTGCAAACACGAAACCACCCGCGACTACCAACTGCTGCTTGAACGCATCGAAGCCCCACTCATCGCCGTCATCGACGGCGGCCAAGGCGCATACAGCGCAATCAAAAAGTGCTGGCCGACTACGAAAATTCAACGCTGCCTCGTCCACGCCCAACGCGTGGTCCGCCGCTACACCACCACCAACCCACGCACCGATGCCGGGCGCACCATCTACCGACTTGCGCTGAAACTGACCCGGATCACCACACTGGATGAAGCCGCCGCGTGGGGTGTGCAACTGCACGAGTTTTCAACGATCTACCGGGAATGGATGAACGAGAAAACCATGATCAAAGACCCCAAAACAGGTGCATGGACCCGCGTGTGGACCCACCACAACGTGCGCAAGGCCTACAACAGCCTCAACCATCTTTGGCGGTCCGAGATGCTGTTTGTCTACCTCAACCCGCCAGCAGGAGTCCTTGCGCCCGAGCGGATCAAATCCACCACCAACAGCTTAGAAGGCGGCATCAACGCCCAGCTCAAACTGCTCGCCAGAACCCACCGCGGCAGATCAGGCGAACGACAACGCCGCATGCTGGATTGGTGGCTCTACTTAAAAACGGAACTGCCTGACGATCCAGTACGAATCGCCAGGCAGTCCGACTGGGGCCAGGGCCAACTCGCCAAAGTATCCACCCTGACCCAAACCGAGAACCAAGCCGACCACGAAACAGGACGCCCAGCCCTCTACGACAACGCTATCGACACCGACTACACCCACTCAATCGGCATTCAAAAAGGCCAAATCTAACCCCCGCGACACGCCGAGCCAGACACACATTTTGACCCTTAACCCTTTAAATGGATATAATTAGACCCATGTTGATTTCAGGTACCGCTTTCTTGCGGTTGCGCACCAACCGCTAAGGCGGTTTCCTACCCCGTAGGTTAAAAACCGCTCCGGTCCTTTAGCCGGGCGGCTATTTGTCATGCCCGGCTCCCTTTCAAATCCAAGGAGCACACCTTATGTCTGCATACGGACACGGCCGTCACGAGCATGGCCAAAATTTTCTCACCAACCACAAGATCATCAACTCCATCATCGACCTTGTGAAACAAACCTCCGGCCCCATCATTGAGATCGGACCAGGAAGCGGTGCCCTCACTCACCCGATGGCCCACTTGGGGAGGGCGATAACGGCAGTTGAAGTGGACGCAAAACTAGCTGCCAAAATCACACAAGAAACCTCCTCGGCGGCGGTCGAAGTGGTCCATGATGATTTCCTTAACTTCCGGTTACCCGCCACTCCCTGCGTCATTGTGGGAAACATTCCCTTTCACCTCACCACTGCCATTCTTCGAAAGTTGCTGCATGCGCCAGCATGGACTGACGCTGTACTCCTCATGCAGTGGGAAGTCGCTCGCCGCCGGGCCGGGGTAGGCGCAAGCACGATGATGACGGCTCAGTGGTCCCCATGGTTCACATTTCACCTGGGTTCTCGGGTACCAAGGTCTGCTTTCCGGCCACAGCCAAACGTTGACGGGGGGATCTTAGTGATCCGCCGGGTGGGTGACCCGAAGATTCCGATAGAGCAGCGCAAAGCCTTTCAGGCGATGGTGCACACCGTTTTCACTGCCCGGGGACGCGGGATAGGGGAAATTCTCCGAAGGGCAGGGTTGTTTTCATCACGTTCAGAAACACAATCATGGTTGCGCTCGCGAGGAATCGACCCCGCGACCCTACCTCCCAGATTGCACACCAACGACTGGATCGATCTCTTCCAGGTGACTGGTTCCTCTCTACCTCACCATCGACCCATTTCACCATCGGGAAGTAGTCAACGACCTCCTCAACGGAAAAACCGAAGCCGGCGGCGTTAATCCCCACCAAAACCGAAATCCACCAGTAGTACTAAAAGGGCTCTTCCGGTTTTAGAGTGCATTGATTAGTTCGCCGGGGGTTCGGGCGTGGCACAAGATATTGGGGTCCTTGGCTTTGTAGGAAAAAGGTATCTAATCCATCCGTACAAAACTAAGGACCTACTGTGCAGCCTAACTACTGTACCCACTGCGGCTCAGCCTATGGCAGCAAAACCTGGCACTCCACTGATAAATACCGGGCTATCATCTGGCAATGCAACGAGAAATTCACAGTTCCTCACCCAAAGAAAATGCCCGTACTACGCGATAATCAGCTGCAAACAATCTTCCAAACAGCGCTCGCCCAGCTCATCAAAAGCCAGCAGCTCATCGACTGGGACTACCTAATTACCACCACATCAGACACCACCGATTTAGAAGAACAATCCTTACAGCAAGCAAGTGAAATCGAGGTAACCACCAAACTCATTAACCAAGCCATAACCCACAACGCTCATCACTCTCAAAACCAAGACGACTACCAAGAGCGCTTCACCCAGCTAAAAGCCCGCCAACGTGAAGCCATCAACGCCTACGAAACAACTCAGGTAGAAATTGAGCGCCGCCACGGCATCAAAGCCAAACTCACTAGGTTTAAGAAAACCATCCAAAACGCCACCCTCAGCCAAGACTTTGACCGAGCAACCCTGCGTGCTCTTTGCCAACGCATCCAAATCACACCAACAGGCGAGGCGAGCGTAATCTTTGCTAACGGCACCGAAATAGAGATCCCAGCAGAAGCAACTGAAAGAAAAAGAATACGAAGAGTTTCAGCAATACCCCTATAACAAGGCGCATGGGTACATTTGGACACCGGATACGCTGGAACTAATATGTAGCGGCAATGACAACGAGCCGGAGCAGATCGGCAGACAGGTGCTTGAGATGTTTGGCAGGGTGCGTAACGAGCGTATCTCCCACATGACGAGCGATAAGCATAAGAAATATGTGATCCGCAGTCTCCGAAAGGGTGAAACCGAGCTGCTGAAGGACTTCTTGTATGAAGCAATCCTCATACCGAAAGGTGCGGAGCCGCCGACAAGAGATATCATTGAAAAGCCGGAACTGCGAGTGTATACGGATGATTTCGGTACACGCAAGGGTGATAACTGCCTGGTGGCTGATTTCGGCGGCAAGGTTATCGGAGTGGTCTGGACAAGGATCATGGACGATTATGGCCATGTGGATGACGAGACGCCGTCCTTTGCCATTTCGCTTTACAAAGAGTATCACGGTCAGGGCATCGGCTCACAGCTTATGGTGAAGATGCTCGAACTGTTGAAATGGCAGGGATATGAACGAGTGTCCCTGGCGGTGCAGAAAGAAAACTACGCCGTGAAGATGTATAAGAATGTCGGCTTCAAGACGGTCGATGAAAATGCCGAAGAATACATTATGGTGTGCGAATTATAAGGAGATGTGTTTATGGACTGGGAATTAAGTAGCAGACATCTGTTATGCGGGTTTGCTCCTATTATCGCATTATTGGCGGTGTACTTTATTTTTTTACATTTGAAAGAGAGAAGACGGACGTTTGGTCATATTGCCATTTCTTGTGTGTTTTGCTTCTATTTGACAGGAATATTGACGATGACGGGGATTTGGTATACGTCAGCTTTTGATCCGAGAATCGTATATATTCCTTTTGTGGATATGGTCAGAGGACCAGTTGATACTATACTCAATGTCGTTCTTTTTATTCCCTTGGGGATATTTCTTCCATTGCTTTATAAAAAGTTCGATAAAATGGGAAAAATAGCTTTAGCTGGTTTTTTGATTTCGGCATCCGTTGAAGTTGTTCAGATGTTTGGATGTGGAGCGACAGACATCAATGATTTGATAGCCAATACAGTGGGTGCTTGTTTGGGCTTCTGCATATATAAAATGCTATATAGGATTATCCCGGAATCGTATTTAGAAAAGATTCAAGTAGATGGTTCACAATGCATATATGAATTGGTGATTTTTTGGTTATGTACACTTTTGGTGATGATAACTATACAGCCGCAAATATATCATGCATTGTTTACTGCCGGCGGCGAAATACAAACATGGAATTAATCAATAACGAGGAGAAAAAGATCTGGTGGTCACGAACTGTGACTACCAGTTTCACGAAGAGATCGATACGTACGCACAGGCAGCGATAAAACCGAATACCTTACTCCGTAACGGTGCATACGGCATCGTTATGAGGGCTGTGCAAAACAAAAGGGCTGACCACCGTTCAGGTAGTCAGCCCTATTTTCATGCCTGTGAGCAGGACTTTTAGATTCTGCGCGCGTTTTCAAATTTTGCGCGCACCTTTGCGCAAAACCCTAGTTTTGCGAAATTGTATCAATTCAGTGTGCTCGTAGTGGAGTCGCGGGGAATTGAACCCCGGTCCGGTGACCGTACCCTCGGTCTTCTACGTGCGTAGTCTGCTGGCCGCACGGCAGTTTTTCTGCCCCCATGTTATAGCAGACAATTCATGGCGAGCATATCTACAGTAAAAGTCCCTGAATTGCCCTGCAGCCCAGCAATTCAAGCAAGTCTTCTCATGACGTTCAGCACCACTCCGAAGACGTGAGTGGGTGGACGGAGCAGCTGCTCACTGGTTAATCCTGGCGCGAAGCTCAGGCAGCGAGAGCGAACTCAGTGCGATTAGATTTAGCACTTATTCTTTTGCGAAAGGACGTTTACGAGTGGACTTCCGCATTCTCGGCACGCTTCCCCGCGGCGAACAGATCGCCGTCGAAACCGATCGACCCCTTTTGATTTTTCAAACAATTGTTGCTCTAGAGCACACATTTCTACATTGTATCATATTTTAACGTTACGAACTGCTTGAGCACTTATTCCTCACGGCATAGTCGTTCGGGTGATTTTTTTGGGGGGTATTGATTAGTATATTATTAGTTAGGTGATTTTATTTGCCAAGCGTAAATATGAGTTGTAGTTGATTTGTAATGAATAAAAGATTATAACAAAATGTTTATTTTATGCCCATATACTGTATTCATGTATAGTACATATGAAGATTTATAAGTATGCGTGGTCTACTTGAAATTGGTTGGAGTGAGGAGAAATAATGGCAGAGCGTAAAGATTTACACGGTGATGTGGCACCAAGAAGAACACTTCGTAAGGCTCATGCAGTGAAGCGTTCTCGTGCTTTGCATAAGGGAGTTGCTGGAGTTGCTGTTGCTTCAACTTTGGCAATGATGCTGCCATCTGTTGTAGCTTCCGCGCTTCAGCCTACTCAAAAAGATATTATCGATGCGTCTAATATGACGCAAAAAATGGGCAAAGGTAAGCCTGATGTAGAAGAATTGAACATGCAGCGTTGGGGTGCTGGCGTGCTTAATAAGAGTGCTCAAACTCAAAAGTTTGTAGAGCTTGCGCGGCATGATGCACAAATGCAAAAGTTGCGTGAAGCACAACAGCGTGAGATTGAGCAGCGTGAAATAAATAAGAGTGAAGCAAAGCAGCGCGAATCGCAACAACACGAAGTGCAACAGCGTGATGGAATTGACTCGCAGTTAGGTAGTTCTTCAGAACAGGTTAATTTCGGACATTCTTATGCAGTAAGTGCGCCTGCGCCAGTGCAGCCAGTTCATCCAGCAGTAAAGCCAGAGTCGACTCCAACTTTGAAGCCGACTGCAAAGCCAGAATCAACGTCAACTGCAAAACAAGATGCAAAGCAACCTGCAGAAACAAAGCAACCGGAAGCAAAGCAACCGGAAGAAAATGCTGGTGACGTTAAGCCTGCTGAGGTTAAGCCAGGTGAAAATAAGCAGCCTGCACAACCAGCAAATACGCAGCCTGTAAATACTGAAAGCGCAAAGCCTGCAAACGAGCAGAATACAAGCGCACAATCTTCAAGCACTCACGCAGAAAATACGAATGCGGCAAGCGATGCAAATACGCCAAGAGTGCGTGTTCGTAGGTCTGTTGAGAGCGGCGATGGTGCTTCCGACGGGAATAGTGTAACTACTACAACAAGTGCGCCTGCAACCTCGACTGCACCGTCTGCAAATAATGCGTCTGCAGCTCCGACTGCGAACACTGTAGATAATACGACTGCACCGTCTGCTCCTGCACCTTCAACAGGTACAGCGTCTAACGCTGGTGCTGGAACTACAGCGAAACCAAGTACAGAAAATACAACTGCACAAGGTGCAAATGCAAACGTCTCAGGCGAAGAGAAAAGCACTACGCCTGCTTCGAACAATGAGCATCCTTCACCTGCTTCTACATCGAACGCTGGCACAACAACTAATAACGCAGCAACTGATCCAAACAGCCAGGTAATTAAGCCGAATGAGCAGCATCCAACTGCTGAAAACACAGAGCAAGCCAACGAACAGGTACAAACCGACAAAAAGCCAAAAGCCACTTACAATTTGAAAATTCGCTATACGATTGGTGGTGCTGCGAATAAGCAGCTTGTGCAGCCGTATGAGCTTACAATTGATCAAGAAGACTTCGATAATCTAGGCAAAGATGGCAAGTACGAATACATTGAGCTTCCAAAGGCTGCTGGATACCGTCCGTCCGTATATCACTCCGGTGATTACCAGTACTACATTAAAAACAGCGAAGACAAGTTTGTTATTGACGACGGTACGGATGCGGATGCTAAGCGTTACTTGCGTTTAAGCAAGAAGCTGATTACTGATTACGCTGTAAAGAAAAGGCAGGCTGTTGAAAGCAACAACAGTGCTCAATCTTCGCAGAATCCATCGTCTACGCAGTCAGGTTCGGACGACGGTATTCAGTACTACGGCGAGTTGAATATCAACTACGCTCCTAAAACAGCTAAGTACTATGTGCGTCACTTGGTGCAGGATCTCGATCATAAGGATGAGTTTCACGATGCTCCAAATCTTGGCGTTGGCAAGACTATTGAAGTAACTTACAAAGATGGCAAAAAAGAACGTATCCACGTCACTGAAGTTACTGGCACTGTTGGTTCAGATGTGAGTGCTGTAGCTCTGTACATTCCAGGCTACGAGCCGGAGCATAATCTTATTAGCTCGCCGCTTTCGGATTCTGAAGATGAAAAAGATAAGCTAGTTTTGAACCTTCGCTACTACCGTAAGGCGTATGAAGTTACTTACGATTCTGCTGGCGGCACGGATGTTACTGCTCAAAAAGTGTATTACCAGCAAGATGTGCCACAAGTTACGAAACCAACTAGGCGAGGTTACACTTTTAAAGGATGGTCTTTAGTAGATCCTAGCAAAGAGAGTGATCCGCTTTATGCTGAGAATACTATTGTTTCTCTTGATGACTACAAGATGCCGGATCACAATGTGCAATTCCGCGCTAATTGGGAAGCGAACAATACTACTAGCTACCGCGTGAACGTGTGGGTGCAAAAAGCGGATTTGGTTGACAAAGAGCATCCGGATTCGCTTGCAAACTACGACTTTGTTGGTCTTGTTGAGCGCAAGAACGTGAAGACAGAGAGTGACGTTGCGCTTAATAAGATGAATGATGCCGGCGTTGCTAATGATACTAGTAAGCTTAATGGTAAAAACGAAGATAATTATGTAGAAAACCCAGAGCTTGGCTTAACGAAAGAAGAGTTGCAAGGCACGAAGGATAAGAGTTACAAAGACGGCTTAATTTCAAAGTTCAACTGGATGAACGATACGCCTGTAACAAGCTTAGACGGGTATGATACCGCGAATCCTGGTGACGCTTCAAACAAAGGCAAGGATATATTCACACGCTACTTCCATGTGAATAAGGAGCTTACTAAAAAGCTTAACACTGAGCAATATGATTTTGTGCCGGGTCACCCAGATTTAGGCAAACGTAGTAAATCGCAGCTTTGCGCGAACGACTTAAACAACACTCTTAACTTAGTTTACGACCGCAAGACTTACGAGCTTATTTTTGCTAAGCCTACTGGCGTAGATAGGGGTAACAATGCTGCTATAAAAAGAAAAGACGAAAGCGGCAAAACAACTATTTATTGCTATGCTGATGGTGGCAATTGCTCAACGAAGTATGATAGCGAAAATGAAGATAACGATGGCAACAAAATTGACCATAAGGGCTACCGCGTAAAAGTTCGTTACGGTCAAAAGCTTACTGATATTTGGCCTGATATAAATGAATTAGATTTTAATGAAGAAAATATAGGCTCTTTAGGATGGCAGCTTGGATATGCAGGTGAAGTGAATTATCGTGACACTCCTCCGTATCGTTTTACTATAAAAGAATTTGCTGATCCTAAATTCCGTGTACAAGGTAATAATCAAGCGCCTAAAATTAGTGATGACCCTTCGAATCCTAGTGCACAGCAATACGAGCTAAAAGATAATCAGCGTCTGCTTACGGCTGATATCAGTAGTAAAAGTGCGCCTATACAGGTGATTATTAGGAAGCAAAGTATTGCGTCTGCTAAAAACGGTGGCGATGATATAGACGACAATGATTATGAGCTTTCAACTGATTCATATAGCAAAGATGATACTGACAATTCGGGTTATTTATATACAGCTCCATCTATTGCAGGTTTTAATCCTGCTGATGGTTATGATAAGAAAAATGTTGGTGATTCGTTAGATCCATTCGACTTTGAAGATAATCGGGAAGAGTGGTATAACGAATCTCATGGTCATGGGAATTGGGATGATTTAAGTGATGATGAGAAGAATGCTTTTGCTAAAAAGTATCATTTAGCATTTCGAAAGTATAGGGGCGTTCCAGTAGATGAACAAGAAGATTATTCTGGTGATGCAACTGAATTTGAAACTAACAAACTACTTGAATTTAGGTACAACCGCAAGTCGTACGATGTGCAGTTTTATAATGCGGATGGCAAGGCTATAGCTACAAACGGTAGCGCTGCTACAGAGAGCCTGCCGTTCGAGTATAGTTTGACTAAGCGCGGCAAAAAAGATTTGACGGGCGAAGACAAAGAGCTATACGGAAACGATACATCTTATGATGCTTCTGTAACTAAAGACGATGCCGGTAATACGTCTAAGCAGTTCGACGGCAAGTACACTTTCACGCTTAATAACAAGACTTACTCCATCGTTCGCCCTGCTGATTTGCCAGAAGACTATGTGTTTAAAGGCTGGGCTGTTGATCAGGCTGGTACTCAGTTTATAAATGGCGAAAACAAAGATATTACAATGCCAGTCAACGGCATTAAGCTTTACGCTGCGTGGGGTCTTCCAACTGATATTCAGCACACTGTAACGTTTGACTACCATATGCCGAAAACCGACGACAACGGCAATGAAATAAGTGGCTCCGACGTAGTTACGGAAAAGAAGTTCCCTCGCTACCATGTTATTGACGAAAAGAAGATAAGCACCCCAACGCGCAAAGGCTACGACTTCTACGGCTGGGAGATTAAAAAGAACGGCACGACTTTGCCGTACGCTTTTGGCAATAAAGTAGTAGAAGATATAAAGCTTGATGCAGTGTGGGTTAAGGATACTCGCTACAACGGTACTTTTAAGCACATATTCTTAAAGCCAGGCGTAACGTTTGCTGACTATAAGAAAGAGGGTCTTTCAGACGCAGAAAAAGCCGCGATGGTGGATCACGTTTCTACTCAAACGGTTTCCGGCTTGCGCGAGCATTTGCGCTACAATGCGGAAGCAGTCTACAGCGACGAAACGCACTTCCCAGATAAGCAGTTCACGAGCTTTGAAGCTTCGAGTGATGAGAAGCAGAATACTGGCGAGTTTATTTACCAAACGTACAATACGCGCAAGTATAAGGTAAAGTATATTGATCAAAACGGTAAGGAGCTTCTTCCAGAAAGCGAAGTCAGCTCTGTAAACAGAAAGTACGACGTAGTATTCTACAAGCCGATTGAAGGCTTTGTGCCGGAAAGCACACAGCAGAATATTACTTATACTACTGATAGCGAAGGTAAGCAGACTAGAGAAGATACATTCATCTTCAAATATAAAGACGTTCGCGTGCTTAAACGCAATGACGATAAGCAAGCTCGTCCAGATCACTACACGCGCTACGTGTTCAAAGTGGCTGATGGTCAAGACTCTATGGGCAGCGTTGTTGACTGGCAGAACAAGGATGTAGCTGACGACTCTGCTCTTGTGTACGACGCAATTAAGGGCACAAAAGCTTATCAAATGCCACTTCCAACAGTAAAAGCAAAGCCTGGATTTGAGTTTGTTGGTTGGACTTCAAAAGTCGGTTCGTCTGAAGTTGGCTCGCATACGCTTCAGTATTCCGATGGTGTGAATCGCTTGCCGATTCGCTCCGAAGAGCAGAACAATCCTGAAGTAATTTACATTGCTCACTTCAAGCTTAAAGCTCCTGTTGCTGCAGCTCCGCAAGTGCTTAAGCCAATTGAGAAGATTAGTACTGGAAGTAGTGATGATGCTAAGAAGCTTATAACGAATGCTAGTGATTATCCAGATGGTGCTACGTTCAGCTTTGCGCCTGGCGAAAAGTTTGACAACACTCCAGGATTACACAAGATTAAAGTGCAAGTGCATCTTGGCAATAACATTGCTGAAGCTGAAGTGCTGTACCGCGTGCTGCCGGATTTGGTGTACGCAAGCGAGTGGGATAAGTTTAAAGCTACTGACTACGGCAAAGCGCATATTGACGAGTATGCGCCGATTACTTTCACCGGCAAGAATGATGAAGGCACTATTATTGGTCACGATGGAGATAATGCCAATCATCCTGCTGGTGAAAAAACTACGCTTACTGCGTACGTTTATAAGGGCAAGGAAGTTAGAATCCGCGTGCCGCAAGCTTTCGGCAATGATTACAGCGACCAGCATTACCACTACGTGTTTAAGGGTTGGGCGACTAATGTTGTAAAGCCAACTGCTGAAAATCCAAAACAAGAGCAGACGTTTGACATAAATTCAAGCGACCGCTACAAGAAAGTAAATTTGCAAGACGGCGTAACTTACCACGCTATTTACAAGCGAATCGACTACTTCTCCAGCTCGTCCGACAATGGAACAGTTCCAGAAGATTCTGTAGTTGCAATCTTCAAGCCTGCTCCAGGACGAAAGTGGAAGGACGGCACAGACGGCCCTAAGGTGTTCTACGTAAAGAAGGGTACTGATCTTTCGCAAATTCCTTACAGTGCTAGCGACCAGACTAGTGCGTTGACAAGGCTTCAAGAGAACCTAACCAATGCTAAGGGAACTTGGAATCGAAGCAGCATGATTAATGGCAAAGAAGAAGTAACGCCTATAGATGATGTTTCGAATTGGAAAGTTGATAAACCATTCCAAGAGTTCGTGGCAGATCAAACCCCTTGGACAGAGCCAACAGTGCAGACTGATTACTTGGTCGCTGTGCAAGATAAGCCTGACACGCTTCCAAAGTTAACCGATTTTATAACTAATATGTCTCAGCTCAAAGCAGATGCTGCTGTGAATAATGGCATAGAAGACATAAAAGTCGAATATGATTTGCCAACTGAAGCTGAACAAAATAAGTTAAAGCAGAAGATGCTTAAGAAGCCTGCTTTGTACACTGTTCCTTTGAAAGTTACAGTTAAGTATAAGGATGCAGCAGATTACAAGACTTATAGACTTGTAGGACGCTTAAAGGTGCTTTACCAGTTGATGTACGATAAGAGCCTACCGAAACCAGATAGTACTCAGCCTTCACATCAGCCTGGCGATACTAATCCTCTTACTGGTGTTGCTGCAGAGCGTGATCTTGTTCTCAATAAGGATAAGTATGTTAAGGTCAACTTTATAAATGCCAATCAAGTTGATCATAAAGATCAGGGCAGCCTTGATAAAGATACTACTAAGCTGTACTACGTTCTTAAAGACGATGTTACGGGCGTAAAAGCTCCGCAAGCTGTTGGCAAGAATTATGACGCTGATGGATACCATTACGTGTTCAAAGGCTGGAGGAAGCTTGAGAATTTTGTTGATAATGATAATTCTAATGCTCGTTCGAGTGTAAGAAGAGGCTCAGCAAATCAACCTGAAATTCCTGTCACTACTTTGATGGTAAGTGAACCAGCATCTGCAACTAGCGTTGATGTGCAAAACGCGAATGGTGAAAAGTTGTTAACGAATGATGAGATTCGTAAATTAAAGTACTCTGAAAATACTACATACCAAGCAGTGTATGAAAAGGTGATGAACATCATCGACGCGAAGAGTAATGAGAAAATTCCAGATAACTACGTGCCGTATGTGTTCTTACCAGCTTTCGGAAGGAAGTGGGATGATGGCTCATACAAACCGAAAGTTATCTACTTTAAGTCCGATAGTACTACATATGAAAATGACGTTAATAATAAAACTAATGAGTTAAAGCAACAGCTTAAGGGCTTTAGCAAGTGGGAAGTTTATGATGCAGGCAACAAGCCTGTTCCGTCAACTGACACAAATAAGAATAGACAAATTCGCGTATATGTTGCAAATCAGATTGCTGATATGCCTGTGAATGTATCTCAGTTTGTTAA
Organism: Gardnerella swidsinskii; assembly: GCF_023277705.1. Classification (NCBI taxonomy): domain Bacteria; kingdom Bacillati; phylum Actinomycetota; class Actinomycetes; order Bifidobacteriales; family Bifidobacteriaceae; genus Gardnerella; species Gardnerella swidsinskii. The sequence continues at coordinate 445,096 of NZ_CP083176.1, read as the reverse complement.
GAGTGTTGGAGATGAAGTTCCTGCTCCTGATGAGCTTGTGTCTGGTGTTGATCCTAATAACCTAGAGATTGCGGGCATGCACGGTGCTGGTGTAGTTTATTCTTCCGGTGCCAATTCTGTTCGAATTGCGAAGCCTGGAATTACTACCGTTAGAGTGAAGGTTGAAACATCTGATCCAAATAAGAAGGATGCAAAGATAGTACGTTATGAAAATGTACCTATTCAAGTGCTTCCGAATGTGATTGCAGAGCGAGATTTGCCTTCAGCTGGCAGCCAAGCAGGAAAGTTCATTTTAGAAAACTACACAAAGGTAACGTATGTAGCTGGCAATGGCGGAACTATGCAGTCACCAATGCATACATACTGGGTGCGTAAAGATAGAATGTCTGAAATAAAGAATTATATTCCAGACGTTCTTGCTAACAAAGGTTACATATTCAAGAATTGGGATGAAGTATCTTACTCTAAACATATTGATACCATCTATAACAGTGCTGATAACCACAAATCAACTGATATTGAGCGTGAAACATTAGCTAAGATTGCTGAACGCTATGGCATGTCGTTTACAGCTAATGTAATCCGCAAATCTAAGAATTCTACATTTGCGGCTATAAAGAATATTCTTGCTGAAGCTATAAATAACGAGAATATGAGTTATGAAGCAAGTCGTAATAGATTGGCTATTGTTGCTGAAACATTAGGAAAGTCATATACGGCAAAAATAATTCGTAATTCACAACACTCAACTATTGAAGCTTTGAAGAATTTACTTGTGCAAGCTGGTATTACTGACGCCGATATTGCAATGGTATTCCCAGAAAGCGAAACCATTATTACTGCAAACTTCGAGAAGATGGCTCCTATGAAGTTTAAGTTTAGTGGTTCTGCTCGCGAGGGTGTTTTAACGAACTTCAGATTGCAAAACATGACTGAAGGAGATGTTAATAACACAACGGTTACAGTAGACGGCAAGAAAGTAACTATTAACGAGTTAGTTGCTCAAGGCTTAACTTCTGTAAACGGCATTAACGCAAATTGCGCTGGTACTGAATGCAAGATTTCTGGCACGCCTAAGATTGTTGACGGCAAGCCGAAAGTTGAGCTAACGTTTACTACTACCGACAAGTATGGTCGCGAAGCGGAAATTACTGTTGAAATTGATGTGATTTCTGAGAGTAAACCTGCTCCAACGCCTGAACAAGCTATTCCTTCTCTTGATTCTTATACTTCATATGACGTAACTATTGAGAATGAAAAGAAGCAAGAAAAGGATGTAAAAGAAACTGCTGAAGCAAAGCCGGAATTAGCTAAAACTGGTAGCAATACGGTTTCTTCTGCATCCGCTGGTATTTTGTCGGCAGCAATCGCAGCAATTGGTCTCGCGGTTGTAAAGACTGGCAAACACCATCGCAAGCGTCGCAATAATAAATAATTTATTTAAATTTGGAGCGTTTGAATTTTTCATGCGCTCCATTTTTATGCGGATTATAAGCGCGTCGAGGGTGGTGACTAGAATTACGAAGGTTCCGGTTCACGCTTAGCTATTGGGGCTTTGCGACCCGGGTCGCCCGAATTCCATAGGAGACATTATGAAGCAGGGTATTCATCCCGACTATCACGCAGTGCAGGTTACCTGCTCTTGCGGAAGCACTTTCGTAACTCGTTCTACCGCTGATGGCGATCACATGACGGTTGACGTGTGCTCAAAGTGCCACCCATTCTATACCGGCAAGCAGAAGATTCTCGACACCGGCGGTCGCGTGGCTCGCTTCGAGAAGCGCTACGGTAAGAAGACTAAGTAGCTTTTGTGACGCCAGCCCTGCTTTCGTGTAACTCGCGGAATCGGGGCTGGCGTTTTATGTGCTAAACATGTGTGTTTAATATTTAACATTTAAATTTTTGATTTACAATCCGCGTTAAGCGTGACTACAAAGGAATATGATGGCTGAGTCAGTAGAGGAACAATTCCCGGCAGCAGTTACCGCGTTAGAAGAGTATCGCGATATTGAAAGTCGTATGGGAAGCCCGGAAGTTGCGTCAAATCCGGACGCTATTCGTAAGCTTGGTCGTAGGCACGCAGAACTTGGATCAATCGTAAACGCTTACCTAAATTACAAACAGCTTTGCGACGACTTTGAAGCCGCAAACGAAATGGCAAGCGACGATCCAGATTTCGCTGAAGAAGCTAAGCGCTTAGAAGAGCAGATTCCAGCAGCAAAAGAAAAGCTTCGCACTGCATTAATTCCTAGGGATCCGGATGATGCGCGCGATATGATTATGGAAATTAAAGCTGGCACAGGCGGCGAAGAAGCGGCTTTGTTTGCTGGCGATTTATTGCGTATGTACATGCGTTACGCGGAAAAGCGCGGCTGGACTACCGTAATCCAAAGCGAAAATTCAACGGAACTTGGCGGCGTAAAAGACGTGCAGCTTGCGATTCGAGCAAAAGGTACGCCTGCTCCAGAAGATGGCGTGTGGGCAAGCATGAAGTATGAGGGCGGAGTGCATCGCGTGCAGCGAATCCCAGTTACGGAATCGCAGGGACGTATTCAAACTTCCGCAGCTGGCGTAATCGTGTTCCCAGAAGCAGACGAAGATGACGACGAAATCGAAATCGATCCAAAAGATTTGAAGATCGACATTTTCATGAGCTCCGGCCCTGGTGGGCAGTCCGTGAACACTACTTATTCTGCGGTTCGCATGACACATATTCCAACCGGAATTGTTGTTAGCATGCAAGACGAAAAGTCGCAGATTCAAAACCGTGCGGCAGCCCTTCGCGTGTTAAAGTCTCGTTTGCTCGCTATGAAGCACGAGCAGGAGGCAGCAGAAGCGGCGGATATGCGCCACTCACAGGTGCGTTCGCTCGACCGCTCTGAGCGAATCCGCACGTACAATTTCCCAGAAAATCGTATTGTGGATCATCGCACGAATTACAAGGCTTACAATCTTGATCAGGTTCTTGACGGCGATTTGCAGCCTGTTATCGACAGTGATATTCAGGCGGATGAAGCTGACCGCTTAGCGCAAGCCAAGTAAGTCAAGTAAAATTACTGAAATAACCAAGCAATTCTTAAAATGCAAGAACTTTTGCGAGTTTTGCGCGATGCTGTTAAAAAGCTTGATTCTGCAGGCGTGGAGTCAGCAGAATATGATGCACGCTTGCTGCTGGCTCATGCTTGCGGCGTAAGCTTAGCTGAGCTGAACAAGGCGCTAATACTTGGCGATTTAACCGATTTTTCGCAAGATTATGCTAGTAAATATAGCGATTTTGTATCTAGGCGTGCTTCTCGTGAGCCGTTGCAGCATATTGTTGGTCGCGCGCCTTTTCGCTACTTGGATTTGCAAGTTGGTAAGGGCGTTTTTGTGCCGCGGCCGGAAACGGAAATTGTTGTTGAAGCTGGATTGGATTGGCTTAGAGAGTCTGGTATTAGCAAGCCGACGGTAGTCGATTTATGCGCCGGATCGGGCGCAATTGGATTGTCGATTGCGGCGGAAGTTGCAGACGCGCAAGTATGGGCTGTAGAAAAATCTCCTGAAGCTTTCCAATATTTGCAAAAAAATTTCGAAGAAACTGCAAAAAAGTGGGAAAATATTCAGATTTTCAGTCGCTATCATGCTGTGCTTGCAGACGCAACCAAATCGCATATTTCGGATTGCACGCCGGAACTTCACGCAATTTGCGGCAAAGTAGATTTAGTAATAACGAATCCGCCTTACGTGCCGGAAAGTCAAGTGCCAGAACAAGTTGAAGTGCGAGAGTACGATCCGCCGGTTGCGCTTTATGGTGGTTCTGCGGACGGCTTGCTTATTCCGGAGCAGATTATGCGTGCGGCTTTTGCGCTGCTTAAGTCTGGGGGAGCGATGGTTATGGAGCACGATATTTCGCAAGGAGATGCGCTTAAAAAGTATGCGGAAAGCGTAGGTTTTTCGCGTGCGCGCGTTGGAAATGACTTAACTGGCAGACCGCGATACACTTTTGCGCAAAAGTAAGATTTGACTAAAACGAAAGACTTTACTCAAACGAAAGATTTGACTCAAACAGAATAAAATAAGCAAATAAACAAAAGCAACAAGATAAATAAAAGCAACAAAAGAGGCTAAAAATGAGTAAAATTTGCACGATTAACGAAGAATCACTGCAAATGGCAGCGCAAATTATTAATGAGGGTGGCGTAATCGTAGTGCCGACTGACACCGTATACGGCGTTGCTTGCGACCCGTTTAACGAAGCTGCAGTTGCAAAAATTTACGAGCTTAAGCGCAGACCGCGCACGAAGGCGTTGCAAATTTTAATGAGCGGAGTGGAAGATTTAGAAAAACTTGGGCTGTATTTGCCGTCTCCGCTGGATATTTTAGGCAAAAAGTTCCTTCCGGGTGGATATTCTCCGATTGCGCGCGCTAAGAAGGACTCGGTTGCGTCCAAACTTGCAACGCTGTGCAAAACGAATGAGACTGATGAGAAAACTCAAGAAACTGAAACAACTCAAGCAATCGAATCAACTCAAGGCGTGCGCGTGCCGGATTGTCCGGAATTAATGCAAATTTTGCGAGTCACCGGTCCACTGGCTGCTTCTAGCGCGAATCGCAGCGGTAACGAAAGTGCAGACAGTGTGGAAGAAGCATTTGCGGCTTTCGGCAACGAAATTCCACTGTATTTGAACGCAGGCCCGACTCGCTCGCACGTGGCAAGCACTGTAGTTGGTGCGGATTCAAACGATAAAGACGGCATTGTGATTTTGCGCGAAGGTGTGATTTCGGAGTGCGAAATTCGTAATGCGTTAAGTGAGTAAGTTTATTAACTTATTTCTGGTACTAAATTTCTGGTACTAACAAATCGCTACAATCAAAATAAGCAAGCGAAAATTTAGCAAACGCTGCTAAAACCAACGAAGTAATCGCATAGCAAAGGACGCATTCATGAGGGTATACCTGTTTATTGCAGCAATTGCAGGCGGTGCTACGTGGCTTATTATGCCGCTTGTTCGTCACCTTGCGATCCGTATGGGTGCTGTTGGCAAAGTTCGCGCGCGCGATGTGCATACTATTCCAACTCCTCGCATGGGCGGTGTGGGTATGCTTTTTGGTTTCGCGGTTGCCATGGCTTTCGCAAGCTCAATGCCCTTTATTTCCGGGCTTTTTGCTGGAACTCACCAGCCGTGGGTGGTGCTTGCCGGAGCAGTCATGATATGCCTGCTTGGGGTATGCGACGATATTTGGGATTTAGATTGGATGCTAAAGCTTGCCGGCCAGCTGCTTATAGCCGTGTTCGTTGCGTGGGGAGGGTTGCAAATTGTAACCTTGCCGCTAGGCTCCCTAGTAACGGCATCTCCAAGCGTGTCAATCGCAATAACTGCAATACTAATTGTTGCTTCAATTAATGCAGTAAATTTTGTAGACGGATTAGACGGCTTGGCTTCTGGAATCGTTGCAATCGGCGGAATTGCCTTCGCAACCTACTCCTACATGCTCGCGCGCACGTCGCCATCCTACGCATCAATGGCAACTCTTATCGACGTTGCAATGGTGGGAATGTGTATCGGCTTTATTTTGCACAACTGGCATCCTGCGAAACTTTTTATGGGTGACTCAGGCTCCATGTTAATCGGCTACTTAATTACTTGCGCGTCGATTATTATGACCGGCCATTTGGATCCTTCCGCCGTTCATACGAGTATTTATTTGCCTGTATTTATGCCGATTTTGTTGCCGATTCTTGTGCTGTTTTTGCCGGTTCTTGACATGTGCTTGGCTATTTTTAGGCGTGTTGCTAAAGGGCAGTCGCCAATGCATCCGGATCGCATGCACTTGCATCATCGCATGCTGCGCATTGGGCATTCTGTGCAGGGTGCTGTGCTGATTTTGTGGGGATGGGCTGCGCTAATTGCGTTTGGCTCTATTATGATTTTGTTCTTTAAAGCTGTGTATGTGCTTGTTGGAATGATTCTTGCTGCTGCGCTACTTACTGTGCTCACAATGATGCCGTACTTGCGTCGTCGCCTGCCCGAACTTCGCAATTCGTAACAACTGCTTAATTTTGTTTTTCTTAATGTGGCGTGGCACTCAAAACGTGCGAGTACGCTCGCGCTATAAGCGCTCGCTTACGAAACTCGCGTTGGAAGTCCACTGGACTTCCAACTTGAGCGAGTTTCCGCTCCGAATTGCTTTCGCGCGCGCTGTGCTGCGCTCAAGCATGCCGTCGCGCCCGCGTTTGGAGGGTGCGTTTCGGCAAACGTCATAGCAAAAACGTATAGTAACCCTATGGCTACAACTGATATGAACACGGAATCCGTGTATGCTCCTGTTCCACCAATTTTCGAGAAGCTCGGTCTCGCTTATGACGATGTCCTTTTGCTTCCAAATGAAACTGATGTTATTCCGTCCGAAGTGGATACTTCCACTCGTCTGACTCGCGAAATTACCATGAAAGTACCGACTATTTCGGCAGCTATGGATACTGTTACCGAGTCTGATATGGCTATTGCCATGGCGCGTAACGGTGGTATTGGAGTACTTCACCGCAATCTTTCTATTGATGATCAAGCTGCGCAGGTTGATATTGTTAAGCGCAGTGAATCTGGTATGATTACCGACCCACTTACTGTTCACCCAGATGCTACGCTCGCCGATTTAGATAAATTGTGCGGGCGTTTCCATATTTCTGGTCTTCCGGTAGTGGATAGCGAAAATCGTTTAGTTGGTATTATTACCAACCGCGATATGCGTTTCATTGCTTCCGAAGACTACGATCGCTTGAAAGTTAAGGATGTGATGACGCGCGAAAATCTCGTTACCGGTCCTTCAAATATTTCTAAGGAAGATGCTCACCGTTTGCTTGCGGATAACAAGATTGAAAAGTTGCCTTTGGTTGATGCTGAAGGTAAGCTTACAGGCTTGATTACTGTTAAGGACTTTGTGAAGACTGAACAGTATCCGGATGCTACTAAGGATGATCAGGGTCGCTTGCGCGTTGCTGCTGGCATTGGCTTCTTGGGTGATGCTTGGCAGCGTGCGTGCGCTCTTATGGAAGCTGGAGTTGACGTGCTTGTGGTCGATACCGCAAACGGCGAGGCTCGCTTGGCTCTCGACATGATTCGTCGTATTAAGGCAGATAAGGCTTTCGACGGCGTGCAAATTATTGGCGGAAATATTGCAACTCGCCAAGGCGCACAGGCTATGATTGATGCTGGCGTTGATGCTGTAAAGGTTGGCGTTGGTCCAGGTTCTATTTGCACTACGCGTGTTGTTGCAGGCGTTGGTGTACCTCAGCTTACTGCAGTTTACGACGCTGCTCAGGCTTGCAAGGCTGCTGGTATTCCATGCATTGCAGACGGTGGTATTCACTATTCTGGCGATATTGCTAAGGCTTTGGTTGCAGGCGCGGACACTGTTATGCTCGGCGGCACTTTGGCTGGATGTGAGGAAGCTCCTGGTGAGAAGGTTCTTCTTCACGGCAAGCAGTACAAGCTTTACCGCGGCATGGGCTCGCTTGGTGCAATGGCTCCTCGCGGTAAGAAGTCTTATTCGAAGGATCGTTACTTCCAGGCAGACGTTACCAGCTCCGACAAGGTGGTTCCAGAAGGCGTTGAAGGCGAAGTTCCATATCGCGGTCCGCTTAACGCTGTGCTTTACCAGCTTCTCGGCGGCTTACACCAGTCAATGTTCTACGTTGGTGCGCACAATATTAAGGAAATGCAAGAGCGCGGTCGCTTTATTCGCATTACTGATGCTGGCCTTCGCGAATCTCATCCTCACGATATTGTGATGACTGCAGAAGCACCAAACTACAGCGGTTTCCACAACTAAGTCGCGTGGTGCGTAAGTTGCGCGATTAAATCGCGTATAAGTCGCGTATAAATCGCAACTATTTTAAACGGCGAAAAGTTACGCAAGTTACTCATAACTTGTCTGCTTTTCGTCGTTTTTAATACGCGTCTCGTCGGTGGGAAGATGTAGGCTTGTGGGTTCGAAAAAATATTAGGAAAGGAACGAAAATGGCTGAAGCTAAGGAAGATCTTACTTTTACGCCGGAAGAATCGCGCTTAATTTGGATTGATTGCGAGATGACTGGACTCGATATTTTCCACGACGAATTATGCGAAGTATCTGTAGTTCCAACCGACTTTAATCTGAAAGTTTTGGACGACGGCATTGATTTAGTGATTAAGCCAAGCGATGCTGCTGTGTCTCACATGAACGATTTTGTACGCAATATGCACACTTCTTCTGGGCTTGTTGACGAGTGGAATAAGAACGGTTTGCCGTTAGAAGAAGCGCAAAAGCAGGTTGTTGAGTACGTAAAGCGTTTCCTGCCAGCTCGCGGAAAAGCGCATCTTGCTGGAAACTCAGTTGGTTCTGACAAAAAATTCCTCGACCGTTACATGCCAGATTTAATGGCAAATCTGCACTATCGCGTAATCGACGTAAGCACGTTGAAGGAAATTTCACGCAGGCTTTACCCGGACGTTTACCGCAATAAGCCGGCAAAACATGGCGGTCACCGTGCGCTCGCGGATATTATTGAGTCGATTGACGAGCTTCGTTATTACCGCGATATGATGTTCGTTCCAGCTCCAGGCCCAAGCGAGTCTCAAGCAAAAGCCGGTGCGCAACACATTGAAAGCACGAGCTTGCTTCGTGACTATGAGCGTCGCGGAGAGGCGCTAGAAGACGTAAATTCCGCAGAAAAGCGCGACTACTAAATACAACGCTACTATTAAATAAAGCGCGACTACTAAACGCAATAAAAGGTACTGCCAATGAAGCAATCCGAAGCCTTAACCATAATCAACGCTGGCGCGAGCGCGTTCATTACCGGTGCTCCGGGTGCAGGTAAAACCTACGTATTAAACGAAGCTATTCGCGCAATGCGAAAGAACGGTTTAAGCGTTGCTGTAACTGCCTCTACCGGTATTGCGGCAACGCACTTAAACGGTCAAACCATTCACTCGTGGAGTGGAGTTGGAGTTTCAAACGCGCTTACGGATACGCTTCTTAAAACAATTAGAGCTAGGCGAGGAAAGCGCATAAAAGCCACGGACGTGCTCGTGTTGGACGAAGTTTCCATGATTCACGCGTGGCTTTTTGACATGGTTGATGAAGTTTGCCGGAAGGTGCGCAAAAATCCCGCTCCTTTCGGCGGGCTTCAAGTAGTTATTTCGGGCGACTTCTTCCAATTGCCGCCTGTTAGCACTTCTATGCGAAATCGTGACGTGTTCGAGCCGAGCTCGGAGTTTATTTCGTCGCGCGAAAAGTATGCTGCAGCTGGAAAAAATCCGGAAGGCTATATTACGGAATCGTTTGCATGGGACGCTTTGAAACCTGTTGTGTGCTACTTAACTGAGCAACATCGTCAGGATGACGGCAAGTTGCTAGAAGTTTTGACGGATATTCGTAGCGGTCTCGTGAGTGACGACGATAAGCAAGTGCTTGCTAGCCGCCTTGGTGAGTATCCGCAAGATGACGAAGTTGCAGTACATCTTTTCCCAACGAACGCGCAAGCAGATGGCTTAAATAATATGCAGCTTGCGGAAATTAATGCTGAGTCTCACGAATTCGTTGCAACGGAAGCAGGACCTAAAAATCTCGTTGATCGATTAAAAAAGAATATGCTTGCTCCGGAGCGTTTAGTTTTAAAGGCTGGGGCTGCTGTGATGGCGTTGCGAAACGATCAGGAAAAGCAGTATGTAAACGGCTCTGTTGGGCGTGTGTTGCGTTTTGCGCCTGAATCTAAGGGCGGATGGCCGATTGTTGAGTTTGAAAACGGCAATATTGTAACTCTTAAGCCTGCAGCGTGGGAAATGACGGACGGTGAGACTGTACTTGCTAGCGTAAATCAAGTGCCTCTTCGTTGCGCGTGGGGAATTACGATTCATAAATCGCAAGGTATGACGCTTGATGCTGCGGTAATGGATTTGCGTAGAACTTTCGCTCCCGGAATGGGTTACGTTGCGCTTTCGCGTGTGGAAAATCTGCAAGGTCTTTACTTAGAGGGTATTAACGAGCGCGCGTTTAGCGTTTCGGCGGATGCTGTACTGCTAGACGGATCTTTGCGTGAGGCGTCAAGGTGCGCAAGTGAGCTGCTTGCTAGCGATGGAGCTTCCGCGTTTGTTGCTAAAAAAGCAGATGGTGATTTTGCGGATCAGCAGGAGTTTAGTCTTTTTGAAAATGCCGGTGATGGCGTTACGGACGAATTTTCTTTCGACGACGAGTTTTAATATTCTATAAGCTTTTGCCTTGCGCACGGCATAAACTACTCGCGGCTGAGTCGTTTTGGTCGCTTTGTTATATTTTTGCACGTTATGATTTAATCGAGTATTACTTTTGTTGATGCGTGTAAACAAGTGTTTATGTCCTCATGCGCAAATAGATTGGAACGCATGAATTCCAATGTACTTCGTATGTCTCAGCTATTCCTTCGTACGCTGCGCGAGGATCCTGCAGACGCGGACGTGACTTCCGCAAAACTTATGCAGCGCGCAGGCTATATTCGTAAATCTGCACCAGGTGTGTGGACTTGGCTTCCGCTAGGACTTAAGGTTTTGAACAAGGTTCAGGCGATTATTCGCGACGAAATCAACGGTATCGGTGCGCAGGAAGTTCACTTCCCGGCACTTCTTCCGCGCGAGCCTTACGAGGCTACCAACCGTTGGGAAGAATATGGCGACAATATCTTCCGTCTTAAAGATCGTCATGAGGCTGACTATCTTCTTGCTCCAACGCACGAAGAAGTTTTCACGCTTCTCGTTAAGGATATGTATTCTTCTTACAAGGATTTACCAGTTACTTTGTACCAGATTCAAACGAAGTATCGCGACGAATTTCGCCCGCGCGCTGGCCTGATTCGCGGCCGCGAGTTTATTATGCAGGATGGTTACTCGTTCTCGATTGACGAAGATGGTTTGAAATCTGCTTACGTTGAGGAGCGCGCTGCTTACGCTCGTATTTTCGACCGTTTAGGAATTAAATACGTGATTGTTCACGCTGTTTCCGGCCCAATGGGAGGTTCTGATTCCGAGGAATTCTTGGCTCCAATGCCAATTGGTGAAGATACTTTTGCGCTCGCACCTTCAGGAAAAGCTTGGAATGTTGAGGCTCTTACCACTCCAGAAATGCAAGATGTTGATTACTCAGCAACTCCTGCAGCGCAATCTCTCGAAACTCCAGACGCTAAGACGATTGAAGCTTTGGTTAAGGTTTCTAACGACTTGCATCCGCGTAAAGATGGTCGCGAATGGCAAGCTTCCGACACTTTGAAGAACCTTATTATTGCTGTTAAGCACCCAGCTGATGCTGAAGGCGGCGAGCATGAGGAACCATGGCGCGAAATCGTGGCGATTGGTATTCCAGGGGATCGCCAAGTAGATATGAAGCGTCTTGAAGCTCAGTTTGCTCCTGCAGAAATCGAAGAAGCAACTGAGGATGATTTGAAGTCTCATCCTGAGTTTGTTAAGGGCTACATTGGTTTTAGCGTATTAGGTCCTCAAGCTCGCAAAGAGGGTAGGGGTATTGCAAATCCTGTCCGCTACTTGATGGATGCTCACGTTGCAAAGGGAAGTGCCTGGATTACAGGAGCTGACGAAGACGGAAAGCATGTTTACAACGCTGTTTACGGTCGCGATTTTGAAGCTGATGGTGTTGTTGAAGCAGCCCAGGTTCGCGATGGTGATATGAGCCCAGATGGTTCCGGTCCGTTGAGCTTCGAACGCGGTGTGGAAATTGGTCAAGTGTTCCAGCTTGGCTTAAAGTATTCTAAGGCTTTGGGCTTAAGCGTTCTTAACGAAAACGGTAAGGCTGTGCCGGTTTGGATGGGCTGCTACGGCATTGGCGTTAGCCGCGTAATTGCATGCTTGGCAGAAACGCATCACGATGACGCTGGTCTAGCATGGCCTATGGCAATTGCTCCAGCTCAAGTTCATGTTGTTGCAACAGGCAAGGATCAGGTTGCTTTCGACGCTGCTGAAAAGGTTGTTGAGGAGCTTAGCAAGCAAGGCATCGAAGTAATCTTTGACGACCGTCCAAAGGTTTCTCCAGGCGTAAAGTTCAAGGATGCTGAGCTTGTTGGCGTGCCGCTGATTGCTGTTGCTGGTCGCGATACCGTGAACAATGGCACTATTGAAATCCGCAATCGTGATGGCTCAAACGTTGAGGCAGTTCCAGTTGACGAAGCTGCCGCTCGAATCGTATCTCGCGTAAACGATTTGCTTAAGTAACGGCCTGTTTTACAATTTGCCGCCAGGAATATTGATTCTTGGCGGCATTATTTTATTGTATTCATATTAATTTATTGTGCTGTGAGTTTAGTGGATTTCTCGAATTGCGATTTTATTTTCCTTAAATATCAGTTTCGCCTCCAAATTCGTCATTCGAAATGTTTGCGTTAGAGTTATTTTGTTGTGCATTGTTCTTCTGCTGTACTTGATTACTTTCTTTCGTATGATCATTTTTAGCGGAATCAGCGTTTCGCTTTGTAAATTGCGTAGTTCCGCGATTTAAATCGTGCCCAATAGCAGAAGCTTCCAAAATTACGCGATTATAATCGTTTCCATCTTTTGTCCAGCTTTCTGTACTCAAATTGCCATATACAACGATTGCATCGCCTTTATGAACGCTTTTTAGCACGTTTGAAGCCAAAGTCCTATACGCTTTCACAGTCATCCAAGTAGTTGGACGCTCATGCCATTGCTGTTCGTCGTTGCGGTAATATGATTGCGTGCTCGCGATTCGTAGCGAACAAGCCGGAGAATTTTCACTTCGCCCAAAGTTTACAGGCTCAGCGCCTACGTATCCACTAATAGTCACGGTCGACTGTTGTTGTGCCATATTTCATAGTCCTTTCACAAATGGACTGCAGCCATTTCAGCCCCGAAATACAGAGCCATCATTGCCTCTGAGCTTCGCAGCCACGAGGAAATGCCGCAGTAATAACAACTATGAACTTTGCGCAACAACTTTGCCAGCAAACTTTTCTATTGTGGTTAAAACCTAGGTTTTATCCACAATGTAATTGATCTCTTGACTACAGCAAAATATTTAGTAAAAGCTCAACAATTAACTGTGCATACGTAATCATTCCTCATTGCAGGGTAGTATTGAGCAAACGTATTGAAAATATTGAATGCAGTGAAGAAGATATTTATGGTGGAAAATAATCAGCAATATGCAAAGCATAAATCTAATATGCGCATAAGTTGGGTTAGTATCCTTGTTATTTCGGCTGTATGCCTAGCTGCGTGTGCAATATCGCAAAATTTTGCTGATTTTACTTTAGAACATTCTAAGGCGTATCATCAGGCGTATAATCGCGAATATCATCATAAGTATCATCAGAATCCAATAATTCAAACAACTAATTTTGCTTCTTCTGCAGCTTTTATTCAGTCAAGTAATGTAGCGCGTTACGTTCTTTCTTATATTCGAAACGCAAGATCTAGGCTTTACGATGATCGCAGCACGTATTTTAATGGCGTTCCTTTGCAAGATTACGTGAGCCGCTACGGTCTTACTAAAGAAGCGTATGTTAATAATATTCAGTACGATTCTGCAAATGAAGAGGATGCTTTCCGTCGCGCGCAAGAAACCGCCAGCATGGGCAGTTTGGCCATTTGGGCCCAGATGGTGTGAGCGAGCCTGATTACACTGGCCGAAAAGCGTGGGGTGAAAATTTAAGTTGGGGTGTGGATCTTGCTGGTTCTATGCAATTGTGGATTCAAGATGAAGAGTCGGCTTTGCGCGCAACCGGCGGAAGTTTTAACGAAGATAATGGTCATTTGTATCAGATTTTGAATCCTAGCAATATTTCTTTCGGTTACGGAGAGGCTTCGGGCGGCCCTTATGGTGTTGTTGGAGCGTTGACACTGTCGGAATATAACGGTGATATTGATTATCTGGATGGCAAGATTGGCCCAGAATCTCCCGAAGAGCAAAAAAGCGTGCTGAAGAGGAGCGAAAGAAGAAGGAAGAGCAGAAGCGTAAAGACGAGGAAGCTAAGAAGAAAAAAGCTTTGGCTAAAAAGAAGCATTTGAAGCATAAGCATCATAAAAAGTTAGCGAAAGCTATGAAGAAAAATGCTTCAACGTATAAATTTATTGTGATTATTTCTGCGATTTTAAGCGTGCTTGTTTTGTGCGCAATTGCAGTGGTAGCTTGGATTTTCTTAAGACGAAGAATGATTTCTAAAAATAGTTTGCACGTGAAGCATATTGCGCGTAGCAAAACTTGCGGAAGTGAAAAATCTTCTGATAATTCAAAAGATAAACAATAATATTACTAAAAATATTAATAAAAATAGAAAATAATAAGCCTGCAAACGTTTATTAAGCGTCTGCAGGCTTCTATTTTTGACTTATAGCGACTTATTTGCGATTTATTCGCAACTTACCAAATGTGTACGCGCTCAGCAGGGTCGAGCCACATTTCGTCGCCTTCTTTAACGTCGAAAGCATCGTAGAACAAGTCTACGTTACGAGCAATGCCGTTAGTGCGGCATTCGGCTGGGGAGTGCGGGTCGATTTGAAGCAGCTGTTCCGCAATTTCATTACGAGCCTTGGAACGCCATACTAACGCGTAGCTTAAGAAGAATCGCTGCAAAGCAGTGAAACCATCTACTTCAGGAGCGTTCAACAAAGTTTCGCGAATCGCATCTTCACTTCCGTCAATTTCATGTCCTTCGCTCTTTTGCAAAGCGAAAGCGTATGCTTTAAGCGCAATAGTCACGCCGCTTAAATCGCCAATATTTTCGCCGATCGTTAAAGCACCGTTTACGTGAGGCATCGCATTGCGCTCTTCTTTGCTCTTCAAGTGAGAGTACTTAACGATAAGCTGCGTTGGTGTGAAAGCATTGTATTGCTCAATAAGCTTCTTAGTGCGCTCAGTGAAGTTGGTTTTGTCTTCTTCAGTCCACCAATTGTTAAGCACGCCGTCGCCGTCGTATTCGCAACCTTGATCGTCAAAACCGTGACCGATTTCATGACCAATCACGGCACCAATAGCGCCGTAATTTGCTGCGTCTGGAGCACTTGGGTTAAAGAATGGTGGTTGCAAAATAGCAGCTGGGAACACGATTACGTTCAGCAGAGGATCGTAGTAAGCGTTCACAGTTTGCGGAGTCATCTGCCATTCTTCGCGATCCACAGGATTTCCGGCTTTTGCAGTATTTTTACCAAAGCCAAATCGATAAACTTCGCGCATATTATCAACTAAGTCAGCGTCTTCCTTAATATTTAGCGCAGAGTAGTCAACCCAATGGTTTGTGTAACCAATATTTGGCTCAAATTTACTAATCTTTTCCAAAGCCTTCGCTTTAGTTTCCTCACCAAGCCAGGTGCTGTGCGAAATCGACTCACGGTAAGCGTTAATAAGATTGTCAACTAAGCCTTGCATATATTCCTTAGAAGACTCAGGGAAATGCAATCGCACGTATTCGCGTCCAACTTCCTCACCACAAGCATCGTCAACAACTCCGACTGCTCGCTTCCAACGGTCGCGCTGCTTTGTGGCACCAGAAAGCACTTTGCCGTAGAAGTCGAATCGCGCTTGTGCAAAATCTTCACTAAGTAAGCTTGCCCAGCGCAAAATCACGTGTACGCGCGCCCAAAGCTTTAAATCTTCTAAGTCGGCTTCTTGCCAAATCTTATTCAAACCTTCCATAAAGCTTGGCTCGTGAACTACAACTTTGTTAAAAGCTTCACGAAGGTTGATTGGCTGATTTGTTGCTTCTTCGCAATTATCGTACGCTTTTTGAGTAGCGTCTAAGAAAGCGTCGAGATTAAGCGCTTCAAGAGTTTTTGCTAAATCGGCATAATTGTAAGGATTATAGGTTTTTTGAGAATCGCGAGTTGCTACGTTATCCCAATGGTAGCTCGCTATTTTAGTTTCAACATTCAAGAAACGCTCGGCTTGCGCTTGTGTAGTAGTTGCGTCTCCGTAGCCTGCTAAGCGCAGCAAAGAAGCTACCATTTTTACATATTCAGTGCGAATTGGAGCGTAGTTATCTTCGCGATAGTATGCTTCGTCTGGCAAGCCCAATCCCGATTGCTCAATATGCATAATATTCGTCTTAGGATCTTTAGGGTCTCCGTAAACGCCAAAATAAAACATTGCATCTGGACCGCCGTACGGATTAAGCGCGCCAATAGTGCGAACCAAATCTTCCTTAGTTTCTGCTGAATCCACAGCGTCTAAATCGCCCTTAATTGGCGTAATTCCAGCTTTTTCAATAGATGCGATATCCAAATAGTTACGGTATAAGGTTTGTGACTTTTTGGCTGGGCAATTTTCGTTTTCTAAAATATCTCGAATTTGCTTTTCTGCATCTTCTGCAAGCTTGTGGAAAGCACCATACATTGGTTTGTCTTCTGGGAGAGTGTAAGTGTCAATCCAAGGACCATTTACGTAACGGAATAAATCGTCTTGTGGACGAGTAGCCGACGAGAAGGAGGCAGGGTCGAAATCTACAGCAGAAATTTCCTTCTGCGATTCCTTATTATTACTATTATTATTGTTGTTAGACATGTGATTAGCTTACAAGTATTAAGCGACACTATTGGTTAGTATTTTCGCTATATTTTGCTTTATTTTCGTGCCTGCGCGTTAGTCTTGAAGCATGATTGAACTTAAAACTCCATCTGAAATTGAAGCGATGAAGCCTGCAGGTCGCTTTGTCGGTAGTATTCTTAAAGACTTGAAAGCAATGACCAAAGTTGGCACGAATCTTCTTGAGATTGATGACTTCGTTCGTCAGAGAATTATGAGCCGCAAAGGTGCGTCTTCTTGCTATGTTGATTACGCTCCTGATTTTGGTACAGGACCTTTTGCGCACTATATTTGCACTTCTGTAAACGATGCTGTTCTTCACGGAGTTCCATACGATTACAACCTTAAAGACGGCGATTTGTTGACTCTTGATTTGGCAATTAACGTCGACGGATGGGTTGGTGATTCCGCTATTAGTTTTGTGGTTGGAAATCATGCTGATCCTGAGGATTTACGCTTAATTAAGTGCACTGAGGAAGCTCTTGAGGCTGGTATTAATATGGCTCAGCCTGGCAACCGTCTTGGCGATATTTCTGCAGCTGTTGGTTGCGTTGCTCACGAGTATGGTTACAGCGTAAACCTTGAGTTTGGTGGCCACGGAGTCGGTCATATTATGCACGGAGATCCGCACGTTCCTAACGATGGCACTGCTCACCATGGTTATAAGCTTCGCCCAGGTCTTGTGATTGCAATTGAGCCATGGTTCTTAAAGACTACTGACGAAATTTATCAGGATCCTAAGGATGGTTGGACTCTTCGTTCTGCTGATGGTTCTCGCGGTGCGCACACTGAACATACGATTGCAATTACGGAAAACGGTCCTGAGATTTTGACCGTGCGCTAAACTTATCAATAGTTGATTTTGTAAGTATTTTGCGAGTAGTAATTGCGTAAAACAGGTATGTAAAGAGGTACTTTAAATAAATGGCGGAATTTGATTTTTCCCAAGCACTAAATGATGTTGAAGCAAAGTATTCTTCGATTTCTAAAGCACTAGATGTAGATTCGTTGAAGGCTACGATTGCTGATTTAGAAAAGCAGGCTGCAGAGCCTGGACTTTGGGACGATTCTGAGCATGCTCAGCAAGTCACTAGTAAGCTTTCTGCAGCTCAGTCTCAATTGAAGCGTTTGCAAGCTGTCGAGCAACGCATTGAAGATACTAAGATTTTAATTGAGCTTGGTGAAGAAGAAGGCGATGCTGATTCAATGAATGAGGCTCAAGAAGAGCTTGGAAATATTGCTCACGAGTTGGACGATATGGAAGTTCAGACTCTTCTTGACGGCGAGTATGACGCTCGTTCTGCAGTTGTTACGATTCGCTCTGGTGCAGGTGGCGTGGATGCTGCTGATTTTGCTCAAATGTTGCTCCGTATGTACTTGCGCTGGGCTGAGCGAAACGGCTATAAAACTAAGATGATGGACACGTCTTATGCAGAGGAAGCTGGTATTAAATCCGCTACTTTTCAAGTTGATGCTCCTTATGCGTATGGTCGTCTTTCTGTAGAAGGCGGCACTCACAGAATGGTTCGTATTTCGCCATTCGACAATCAAGGACGTCGCCAAACTGGTTTTAGTGCTGTGGAAGTAATTCCTCTCGTTGAAGCTACGGATCATATTGATATTCCAGATTCGGATATTCGCGTTGATACTTTCCAAGCTTCAGGACCTGGCGGTCAGGGCGTAAACACTACGTATTCTGCTGTTCGCATTACGCATTTGCCAACCGGCTTGGTTGTTTCTATGCAAGATGAGCGAAGCCAGATTCAGAACCGTGCTGCTGCAATGGCAGTTTTGCAATCGCGTTTGCTTGTGCTTAAGCATGCTGAGGAAGCTGCAAAAAAGAAGGAACTTGCTGGAGATATTAAGGCAAGTTGGGGAGATCAAATGCGCTCTTATGTGCTTCACCCTTATCAGATGGTGAAGGATTTGCGCACTGGTTACGAAACTTCACAAACTCAAGCTGTTTTTGACGGCGATATTGACGGTTTTATTGAAGCTGGCATTCGTTGGCGTCACGAGCAGCGAGTTGCAGCTCAAAAAGAAGCTGAAGCAGAATCTTAAATAAAACTAAAGCTAGAACTAAAAACCAACAATTACACATAATCTTCGGAAGGAATTGAAACAATGTCGCTGATTTCATTAGATCATGTGTCAAAAATATATCCTCGAGGTACACGTCCCGCATTAGACGATGTGTCTTTGCATGTAGATCGCGGAGATTTTGTGTTTCTTGTTGGCGCTTCAGGTTCTGGCAAAACCACATTGCTTAGTTTGCTGCTTCGCGAAGAAGAAGCAAATGGTGGGGAAATTCACGTAGCCGGTAACGATTTGCGCAGACTTTCTAACCGACAAGTGCCGCAGTATCGTAGATCTCTTGGCTTTATTTTCCAAGATTATAAGCTGCTTAATAATAAAACAGTTTATCAAAATGTTGCTTTTGCTTTGGAAGTGATTGGTACAAGTAGAGCGACTATTCGTTCGCTTGTTCCTCGTGTTCTTGAAACCGTTGGTTTGACTGGTAAAGAAAATAATTACCCACATGAGCTTTCTGGTGGTGAGGCGCAGCGAGTTGCAATTGCTCGCGCATACGTCAATCACCCTCAAATTATTCTTGCAGATGAGCCTACTGGTAATTTGGATCCAACTACTTCTCTTGGAATTATGGAAGTTTTGGATGCTATTAACCGAACTGGCACAACGATTGTTATGGCTACGCATAATGAGGAAATTGTGAACTCAATGCGTAAGCGAGTTGTGGAACTTCATGCTGGAAAAATTGTGCGTGATGAGCGTGAAGGATCATATGATTCTGCATTGTATTTCCCAGATAGTGAAGTTGAGCATAATTCTAAAGCACAACAAACTGTTGAAAATTCTCAAGATCAATCAGCTAGCGATGCTCAAAAATCAATTACTCAATCTGAGCATACTGAACGTCATAAGAGGCTTTCTAAAAAAGCTCAACGTGCTGCTCAGGCGCGTGAAGTTGTTGACATGGTAACGCAATCGTTGAAGAGCGACACTTCAGAAAATGAAGGAATTGCACGTTTGGCTCAGTCTGTTCATTCTGGCAGAACTGGTCGTTACGGCGAAGTGTTCCAGTCTTTGGAAACAACGATGACTTGGGGACGAGGATTGATTTCTTCAAACGATAATGAAGATGTTGAAGAGAATGATTCAGAAGTTGAGATTTCGGAAGATAATAAAGAATCCTCTGAAGTTGCCGGAAATTCTGAAACTGCAGAAACTGCTAATACTACTGAGACTACTGAGACTGCTGATAATCACGAAACTGCAGAAACTAATGAATCTCACGAATCTCACGAAACTGCTGAAACTAATGAATCTACTGAATCTACTGAAAACTCTGAAGTGAGCGAAGAATCACAATCCGAAACCGGCGATGAGTTGCAGTCAGAAGCAGAAAGTAAGTTACAATCCGATGCTGAATCTGAGCGTAAATCTCAGCTTCCTCCTATGCCTCCAGCTCCGCCTAAGCCACCTGTTGCAGCTGAAAATACTAATAATGAGAACATTAGTGTTGACGATAGCAATAATGACATTAATAAAACTGAAGGAGCAGAGTAATGCGTTTACGATTTATTTTTTCCGAAACTTGCATTAGTTTGCGTCGTAATGTTTCGATGATTCTTTCGGTTATGCTTGTAACGTTCATCTCTTTCCTTTTTATTGGTGTTTCAGTGCTTATGCAAGCGCAGATTACCAAGGCAAAAGGTGACTGGTATGACAAAGTAGAAGTGGTTGCCTGGCTGTGCCCGGATGGAACTAGCCAATCTCCTTCTTGTGCTTCTGGGAAAGCGCCTACTAATGCCGAAATTGTAAAATTGGAGCATATTATTCACCAAGAATTAGGCGATGATGTTTCAAATATCACTTATGTTAGCCGCAATGAATTTTATAAAAACACATTCTTAAAGCAATATCCTAACGGAATGTATCAAGGACGTACTTTAACTGCGGCAGACATGCAAGATTCGTTGCGCTTGAAGCTTACTAATCCTATGAAATATCAGGTTGTTTCAGAAGTTCTTTCTGGACGCGATGGTGTGGAAGAAGTTGTTGATCAGCGTCAGATTTTTGATCCTGTTTTCAGTGTGCTTAATCGCGCTACTGTTGTGACAATTGTGCTTGCAGCAGTTATGGTTGTTGTAGCGATTATGCTTACTGGCACTACGATTCGAATGTCTGCTGCTAGCCGTCGTCAAGAAACCGAAATTATGCGCTTAGTTGGTGCCTCTAACTGGACTATTCGTATGCCGTTTATTCTTGAAGGAGCGTTCGCGTCGTTTGTAGGTTCTTTACTTGCTGGTGCTGCGCTAAGTTTAGTAGTTAAAGTTTTTGTAACTGATTGGCTTGCGCAGAATGTGCGTTGGATGCCATTTGTTACTCAAACAACTGTGTGGCTATGCGTTCCAATACTTGTAGCTGGTGCAGTAGTGTTATCTATAGTTGCTTCTGCTATTGCTTTGAGGCGATACTTAAAAGCTTAAAATGCAAAATAATAGGTGCGTAATTATTTGCGTTATTTTCGCATGAGCATTGTGAAAGTAATATTTTAGAAGATTTGAAGTAGAAACTCGCGTGATTCCTTGCATTACGGTATAATTCGCAATAGTGATGTTGAAAGGGAAGTGATATGAGCGAAGATCGACATAGCATGTATGCAATTCGACGCACTCACACTGTAGTGAGTTTAATAGTTGCTATTTCAATGATGTTTGCTGGTGTTGCTGGTGCATTATTTAATGCGTCTACAGCAAGTGCTGTCAACATGAAGGAATATAGGCGCAAAATACAACGAAACGAGAATTTGAAGCGCCAACTTGCTGGTGTAAGTAAACAACTTGCAAATAAGATCATTGAATTGAATGATTTAAATGAGCATAAAATTCCAAATCAAATACGAGCTGCTCAACAAGCAGAAGAGCAAGCTTCTCAGGCGCGCAGTCTTGTAGAATCAACGCAGCAGCGTCTAGAGTCTGCACAAAAAGATAAGCGTGATTTGGAAGAGAAAATTAAAAAAACTGGTGAAGATTTTGATGATGCTAAGGCTGCTGTAGCACAGCTTGCTCGTAAGAGTTTCCATGGTTCTCAGGCATCTAATGTTATGGATATTGTGACTAAATCAACTACTACAGAACAGTTTGTTGGAAAGTTACAATCCGAGGCTGCTGTTGCTAGAAGTGAAGCAAATGCTGCTAATGATGCTGCTATTAAGTTGAATACTTCTATGAATCGTCGTCAGCGTTTGGCTGCTATTGAAGCAGAAATAACCAAGTTAAAGCAGCAGGCGGATGTTCAAGCGCAAAGTGCTCAAATCGCTGCGAAAGCCGCCAATGATCGCAAAAAGTCCTTGCAAAGTTTGCGAGATCATGGTGAAGAGATTCGTAAGCAGCTGGAAGGTCAAAAGAGTAGTTTGACTTCTCAGTCTGCGCGTGAGGCTGCAGAAATTGTAGCAATGAAATCTGCCATCGATGCTCAAGCGCGTGCTCTTGCTAATAAGTCATTCGCTAAGGCTGATCCGAATGCTGGTAATCGCCAGCAATTGAATGGAAGCTCTGGAAAGAATGTTTACCTTCCTCCGATGCAACTTTCTAATGGTGCTGCTAATGGTATGAATTATACTGTTCCTGGAAATTGCGCAGAAGGTTCTAAGTTCTGCTACGGGCATAATACTGGAAACACTGTTGGTGGTTCTGCTTATCCTGCTCGTCAATGCACGTTATGGGCTTATTTGCGTCGTTCGCAACTTGGTTTGCCTGTTGGCTCCTACATGGGTAATGGTGCTGAGTGGGCGAATACTGGTCGTAGGTTTGGATATTTAGTTAATAGAATTCCACATGTTGGTGCTGTTATGGTGTTTGCTCGTGGTCAACGTGTTGGTAATTGGAATGCTGATTGGCAATATGGACATGTTGCGGTTGTGGAACGTGTGAATGCTGATGGATCAGTTCTTATTTCTGAAGGTGGAACTGGTTTTTCGACATTCCCTGCTTATGAAACTATTTATAATCCAGGCGATTACGAGTATGTGCATTATTAAATATAAGTACTTCAAAGTTTTCAATTTGTTGAAATTGAAAACTTTGTAAGTTTACGACTTATTGTTCTTGCCATAAGATAGTAGTATCTTATGGCAAGTTTCTTTTGTGTGTGATGTGTACTGGAGGGGAATTATGGCAAATAAGCCTGCGCAAGATGGCACTGTTACTGTGGCACAAAACCGTAAAGCGCATCATGATTATGTAATTGAAGATTGTTATGAAGCAGGTCTTGCTCTTACTGGTACTGAAGTTAAGTCACTTCGCGAAGGGCGTGCTTCTTTAGCTGAATCATTTGTGAATATTGATCGTCGTGGTGAAATGTGGCTTGAAGGAGCAAATATTCCTGAATATTTAAACGGCACATGGAATAATCATGCTCCTAAGCGCAAGCGTAAGCTTCTGCTTCACGCTGCTGAGATTGCTAAGCTTTCTAGGCAAACTGAGGCGAAAGGCTACACTGTTGTGCCTTTGCGTTTGTATTTTAAGGGAAGCTACGTAAAAGTAGAAATTGCTTTAGCGCGCGGTAAAAAGGAATTTGATAAGCGTCAGGCTTTGCGTGAGGAGCAAGATAAGCGAGAGGCTTTGCGTGAAATGCGTTACCGTAATCTGCGTTCTCGTAGTATTGATTAAGAGTTGACGCTTCTTTTTTATGCGTTTGTGAAACACTTGCTTGCTTCGCACGTGATAAAAAGTGAGGCAATGCGACACGCACATATTATACATTATTGCGAATAATATGCAGTTTTTGTTTATGAAAAGCATAATTATTGTGCAGATGTACCGCATGAGTATCTTTGTATATTCAATAATCGTATAAAAGGCTGTTGAATTTGTAGGGTTATCGTGTATAGTTATACACATTAATGCAAATTATAGATTCTTAGTACATACATGAGGAGAAGAACTATGTTTAAATCTATGAAGCCTGTTGCTATTGTTGCATCTTTAGTAATGATTGGCAGTATTGCTGCATGTGGACCTGCTGATTCTAAAGAAGCAGACCCTGATGTTGCTCGTAGCTATGATGTAAGTCATGTGCAAAAAGATGATGCTGTTGCAGCCTTGGTACCAGCACCAGTTGCAAAAACAGGAGAGTTAACTGTTGGTGTAAACGTAAGTTATGCCCCTGCAGAATTCTTTGCTGCAGACGGTAAAACTCCTGTAGGTTACGAAATTGATTTTTCGAAGGCTCTTGCAAAGGTCATGGGCTTAAAAGCAAAAATTATGCATGCTCAGTTTGACTCAATTATTCCAGCAATAGGAAGCAAATATAATGTCGGTATTTCTGGTTTTACAGTAAATGCTGAACGTATGAAGTCTGTAGACTTTATTACTTATGCAAACGCAGGTTTGTCTTTTGAAGTGCGTAAGGGAAATCCTACTAAAGTAGATCCAAAGAACCTTTGTGGCAAGAAAGTAACTTTGGAAACTGGAACTGTTGGCGAACCTATTATGGAAGAAGCAAAGAAACAGTGCGCAGCTAAAGGAAATAAGCCTCTTGAAATCATGAGTTTCAAGGAGCAAACTGACGCAACTACTGCACTTCTTTCCGGTCGCGCTGATGTTATGTATGCAGATACTCCTGTTGCAGGTTACGCTTCAATTAAAAATCCTGGAAAGCTTGAAATTTTGGAAAACAGCAAGGATTCTGAACCAATGGGAGCGGCTGTTAAAAAGGGTGATGCAGCGATGCTGAAGGCTGTAAAAGCTGGCATTGATAAGCTTATGAAGTCCGGCGTCTACAAGGATATCTTGAAGAAGTGGGGCGTTGAAGATGTTGCTATTGAAAAGTCTGTAGTTAATCCAAAACTATAAAACTTTAGCTATGAAACTTTAGCTATCAAATAATTGAATAATTATCTAAAATGATATTGTTAATCTGAGTCGTGATTGAATTCTCGGCTCAGATTGTTTCTTTACTTTGCTGTTTTTGTATAAACGTACTTATTGGAGCATATTTTGAATTCTTTAATTGGTAACTCTGCTAAGAGCAAGTCCGGAGTAGCTAACTCTGAACGTATTTTGCCAGTAAAAAAGCCAGGACCTATTATTGCCGGAGTCATTGTAGCTGTAATAGCATGTTCGCTTCTTTACAGTATTATTACTAACCCTCGTTTTGAATGGCAAGTAGTCGGAATATATTTAATAAGCGATAACGTGCTTTCTGGTATTGGCTGGACGTTACTTCTTACGCTAATTGCTATGGTAATTTCAATCGTGTTTGCGGTAGGCTTAGCGATGATGCGCAAGTCAGTTAATCCTGTGCTTCGTGGCGTAAGTTGGTTCTTTATTTGGTTTTTCCGTGGTACTCCTGTTTATACGCAGCTTGTATTTTGGGGCATGTTTGCAGTGCTTGTGCCGAGAATTAGTATTGGCATTCCTTTTACTTCTGTAGAATTTTGGTCTATTGATTCTAATGTAATTATGACTTCTCTTACTGCTGCTGTAGTTGGTTTGTCTTTGAATGAATCCGCTTATTTGTCGGAAATCGTTCGAGCAGGATTGGAAGCCGTTGATAGTGGACAAGTTGAAGCTGCTAAGGCTCTTGGAATGGGTAGAGCTTTAACTATGAGGCGTGTAATTCTTCCTCAAGCAATGCGTATTATTGTTCCTCCGCTTGGTAACGAAACAATTGGTATGCTAAAAACAACTTCGTTAGTTCTTGCAGTTCCGTTTACTCTTGAATTGCAATTTGCTACAAATGCTATTGCTAACCGTATCTATAAACCAATTCCGCTTCTTCTTGTTGCGAGTATTTGGTATTTGATTATTACTTCCATTTTGATGGTTTTGCAATACATGCTCGAGAAGCATTTTGCTAAAGGTTTTGAAGCAAGAGATATTGTAAAGCATGCTCAACTTAATACTGATTCTGATCAGCGCGGCGATCAATCATTAGATGCTAAACGGAAAAATGTTAAAGGACGAAATGATGCTGCTATGCTCGGATTTAATGCTTAAATAATCGCATAATAGCTTAAATTTTAATATTTTTCTTTGTAAATTTTAAATTTTGCATGAAATAAACAAATTGGATGTGAATAAATGGTAGAAGCAAAATCTAATCTTCCTGCGGTTGCTATTAACGATGTGCAAAAATCTTTCGGCCAATTGCATGTACTTAACGGTATTAATATGACAGTGAACCCAAGTAGTGTAACAGTTATTTTGGGTCCGTCCGGTTCAGGAAAATCGACATTATTGCGTTTAATTAATCAACTAGAAACTTTGACTGCAGGAAGTATAAGTATTTATGGCGAGCGCATCGGTGTAAAGCAAGTAATGCATAAAGGTGAGAGATGTCTGCAGGCTCTTAACGACAAAGAAATTGCTCAACAGCGTGCGAAGCTTGGCATGGTATTCCAGCGTTTTAATTTATTCCCTCATATGACGGCTTTAGAAAACGTTATGGAAGCTCCTATTCATGTTATGCATATGAAAGCTCAAGAAGCGCGCGATTTAGCTATTGAAGAACTAAAGCGAGTTGGCATGGATGAGCGTATGAACCATTATCCTGCAGAACTTTCAGGCGGTCAGCAGCAGCGCGTTGCAATTGCTCGCGCTCTTGCTATGAAACCGGAAATTATGCTATTTGACGAGCCAACATCTGCGCTAGATCCAGAGCTTGTAGGTGAAGTGTTAACCGTTATGCGAAATCTTGCTAAAGATGGCATGACTATGATTGTAGTAACTCACGAAATTGGTTTTGCGCGTGAGGTTGCAGATCAGGTTGTGTTTATGGATGGCGGTGTCATAGTTGAGCAGGGTAGTGCAGATATTATTACTAGTCCGCAAACTGATCGTTTTAAAGATTTCCTAAATCACGTATTGTAATTTACGTAAGAAACACATCTTATTTATGTAGTTTTGCGTAGTTTTTGTGTGCTTCTCTGGCGTGCGCTCGCTCGCATAACGTACAATAGAAGATTATGTGTGGCATTGTAGGATACGCAGGTTTTGGAAAAGTTTGTGCAAAACCTTTAGAAGTTTGTTTAGGTGGGTTAGAGCGTCTAGAATATCGCGGATATGACTCTTCGGGCGTAGCTTTAGTTGCTCCTGGGATGAAATGTGCGACTGTGCGAAAGAAAGCTGGTCGTTTATCTGTTCTTCGCAACGATATTGATGCAAATCCTATGCCTGAGGCGAGTGCAGCTATTGGTCATACTCGTTGGGCTACTAATGGTGCTCCTTGTGACATTAATGCGCATCCTCATATTAGTGCAGATGGCAAAATCGCGCTTATTCATAATGGCATTATTGAAAATGCTGTTGTATTAAAAGAGCAGCTTCACGAAGAAGGATACGAATTTTCTTCTCAAACAGATACTGAAGTTGCTGCAAAATTACTTGGTAAAATTGCGAATGATATTGTAGACGAAACTGGCAAGCCGGATTTATTTACAGCTCTTCGTCGTACTGCAAAAATGTTAAAAGGAGCTTTCACATTACTTGCTGTTGACGTTCGTCAGCCAGGTATTGTGGCTGCTGTTCGTCACGATTCGCCGTTGGTTGTAGGTCTTGGAGACGGTGAATATTTCCTTGGCTCTGACGTTGCAGCTTTTGTAGCTTATACGGATCGCGTTTTGGAAGTTGGTCAAGATCAAGCTGTGTGCATTGGAGATGTAGATGGCAGCGGCAAAGCATCTTTGCTTCTAACTGATTTTGACAATAATATTGTTGAAAATCCTACTTGTTTTACAGTTGACTGGGATGCGTCTGCTGTAGAAAAAGGCGGTTGGGATTCCTTTATGGATAAGGAAATTCATGAGGATCCGCATGCTGTCGCTGACACTTTGCGCGGGCGTTTTGACGCTCAGGGAAATATTGTTCTTGACGAAGTTCATATTAGCCAAGACGTGTTGCGCGCAATTGACAAAATTATTGTTGTTGCTTGCGGAACTGCAAGTTATGCCGGATTGGTTGCAAAATATGCTATTGAGCATTGGGTTCGTGTGCCTGTAGAAGTTGAATTAGCGCACGAGTTTCGCTACCGTGACCCTATTTTGACGCATCGAACATTGGTGGTTGCAATATCGCAGTCTGGCGAAACAATGGACACTCTTATGGCTTTGCGTCACGCGCGCGAGCAGGGAAGTAGGGTTCTTGCAATTTGCAATACGCAAGGTTCTAGCATTCCGCGCGAATCTGATGCAGTTCTTTACACGCATGCAGGTCCCGAAATAGCAGTTGCATCTACTAAAGCTTTTGTTGCGCAAATAGTTGCAGCTTATATGCTTGGTCTGTTTTTGGCGCAAGTAAAAGGCACTATGTATCGCGACGAAATTCAGCAAATCGTTGCGCAATTAAAAGAGATGCCGGATAAAATTCAGCATGTACTTGATACACAATCTGAATCAATTATGAAAGCTGCTGAGCATACTCTGGAAGCTAAATCTTTCCTTTTCTTAGGTCGACATGTTGGCTATCCTGTTGCACTAGAAGGTGCGTTGAAGCTTAAGGAAATTGCGTATACCTTTACTGAAGGTTTTGCTGCAGGTGAGCTTAAGCACGGTCCTATTGCGCTTGTAGATGAAGGTGAGCCGGTAGTTGTGATTGTGCCATCTTCTCGCGGTCGTGATGTGCTTCATGCGAAAGTTATTTCTGGAATTGAAGAAGTTAAAGCGCGCGGAGCTTTCACTATAGCTGTTGCCGAAGAGGGTGATCCGGATGCTTCTCGCTATGCCGATATTGTGTTCTGGCGTCCTAAATGTGCGACTTTGCTAAGTCCTCTTGTAGATGTAGTTGCATTGCAATTATTTGCAATGGATATGGCAAAGTTAAAAGGTTATGATGTTGATAAGCCTCGTAATCTTGCAAAGTCTGTAACTGTTGAGTAATCGCATAACAACGTTGAGTAACATAAAGTAACGGATGGCAAATCTTATGTCTGCATTTGCAAGAATTTTGCAACAACGCAATCATTTTTCGCGCTTGCTTCTGTCGATGCTTTGTGTTTTTTCTTTGCTATTTTCTTGCGGATGCGGAACTAAAGATTCTAGAACTCAAATTAGTGTTTGGTCTTGGGAACCAAGCATGAAGCGACTTGCTGAAGAATTTGAACTACATAATCCGGATGTTCATGTAACTGTAAAAGATACTAGCGGATATAGCAATCTTAATAGCGCTATTCAAGATGGCTATGGTATGCCAGATATTGTTCAATTAGAATATTTTGCTCTTCCGCAATATGCTGTAAGTGGACAGCTTTTAGATATTACTGATCGTGTGAAAAATACTCGCACTTTCTATACTCCTGGAACATGGTCTTCTGTGCAACTTGGTGGACGTGTTTACGGTTTGCCAATGGATTCTGGCCCAATGGCTTGGTTTTATAATGATGACGTGTTTAAGCAGGCTGGTGTAGATGCCACAAAAATACACACTTGGGAAGATTACCGTCATGCTGCTCGTAAGCTTAAAGATATCGGTGTGTATATTGCAGCAGACTCAGGTGACGCAAGTTTCTATAACGCTATGATTTGGCTTGCAGGTGGACACCCGTTTATGACTTCTCATGATGGGAAAACAGTTACTGTTAGATTGAGTAAAGATAAGGGTACTGAAGAGTTCACAAAGTTCTGGCAATCAATGATTGATGAAGGCTTGATTGACATTAGAACTACAACTTGGAGTCAACGCTGGAAGAACGGTGTTGGAGCTGGAAAAATTGCTTCTGTTTTCTCAGGAGCCTGGATGCCGTCTTTGCTTCTGGAAAATGTGCCTGGAACTGCAGGATTGTGGAAGGTGACGAATGTGCCAACTATGCACGGAGAAAAGCGTAATGCAGAAATGGGCGGTTCTTCGTTATCTGTGCTTAAATCGAGTCGTAAGCCTGAAGCAGCAATGCGATTTGTGAATTTTGTATGCCATGATATGCATGGAATTCGTACTCGTGTCAATGGTGGAGCGTTTCCTGCAGATGTTGTTACGCTTAGAGATAAGTCATTTTTAGATAGAGCTACTATTCGTGATTCACGAGGCATTGATATACCTTATTTTGGCGGTCAGAAGTTTAATCGTGTATTTGCAGATGCCGCTAATCGCGTGGATACGGGATACAGGTATTTACCTTTTGAAGTGTACTCGCGAAGTGATTTTAGAGCAACTATGGGTCGAGCATATGACTGGAGTGTTAAATCTTTAGCTAGATTAAACGTGCAAGCCATGATTGATGCTGGTGTTACTCAAGATGATGGAAGTAAATTGTGGCTTCCAGATGATCCTGGTAAACGTATTTCTTTAAAAGATGGTCTTTTATTGTGGGAAAAAGATCTTCAAGAATATGGTTACAATCAAGGATTTGTAGTTAGATAATTTCGTAACTTATTACAATTAAGTGATTTCATAAAAGCAGCTTAATTTTGTATAAATGTAAGATTATTAGCAAAAGTAGTATAAATACAATAGGATAGTATACATACACATACAATACGTGCGCACGTGATTGCAGATTAACTTAATTAATCCGTAAATGCCAATATAGGAAGTAGGCACACATGTTATTAGCAGTAGACATTGGTAATACGAATATTGTGCTGGGTTTTTTGGAAAATAACCGAATTGTTGGCACTTATCGTATGACAACAAAGTCTAATCATACATCAGACGAGTATGGCATTATGATTGCGCAATTTTTGCATTTAAGCGGATTTACAATAAACGATGTTGAAGATGTTATCGTTGCTTCTGTTGTGCCGAAAGTTATGCATTCATTCCGCGCTAGTATTATCAAATTTCTTCATATTGATCCTATGATTGTAGGCCCTGGTGTTAAAACCGGTATGAATATTCGTATTGATGAGCCAAGAACTCTTGGCGCGGATTGTTTAGCTGATTGCGTTGGTGCGTTTAGTGAGTATGGAGGATCTGTACTAGTTATTGATTTTGGTACGGCAACAACTTACAACTATATAGATAAAAGTGGTGCTATTACTTGCGGACTTATTTGCACAGGTATTCGTACTGCAGCTGCGGCACTTTGGGATAACACGGCTCAGCTTCCAGAAGTGGAAATAGCTAGACCGCAGTCTGTTCTTGCAAAATCTACTAAACTCGCAATGCAAGCTGGATTATATTACAGCTTCTTGGGTGGAATTGAGCGTACAATTGCACAGTTTAAAACTGAAATAGACGAGCCATTTAAGGTAGTTGCTACTGGTGGCTTGGGTAGGCTTTTTGAAAATGACGTGCAATCGATTGACTATTACGATCCGGATCTTATTTTCAAAGGTATGGCTGAAATTTATAAGCGCAACCTGCGGTAGTGCGGTAGTGCGACTTTGGTGCAATAGGTTGTTATATAAATTTGTTATATTATTCTTTCGGGTTTAGGCGTATAATGGTGGATGGTTGTGTGTAAAGATTGCGTTCGCCGGTGAACCGTCTTGGGTATGTATTTTTTTGCATACTGTTTATGCGCTGGCTGTGGATTCGTTCACATTTGAGAGGAAGTTTGATGATGAGTAGTAGGAAACATCGTATTCTTTCGACAATTGGTGCCGTTTCATGCGTAGTCTCTATGATTTTAAGCGTAACTGTGCTGCCTGCGATAGCTTATGCCAACGTAACGAAGAATCCATTGTTTGTTGCTGCTATGGCTGCTGCTGCCGAGAATAATAGGGGTCAAAATAAGTCGGGTGAAGGGGGATCTAAAAAGGGAGTTCAAGGGGAAGCTGGTAAAGGTACTGGTAAAGAAGTTAAAGGGGATAAGGCTAAAGGGGTAGATAAAAAAGAAGGAAACAGGGCAGCTAAAGGGGAAGCTGTTAAAGATAATGAAGTAGTAGACAATAAAGGTAGTAAGGGGAATGGTGAAAATCCTAATGGGGGGGGGCTGTAGATAACGGCAGTGCTGGCAAAGATGCTGGCAAAGATGCTGGCGATGCTGCCGGGAATGCTGCAAAATCTGGCAAAGACGCTAACAACGCTGACAACAAATCTGCCAAAAAAGATGGAAAAGCTGGCAAAGATCGCAGCGCGGGTGGTGTTGAGAAATTAAGCCTAGATGCAGTTAAAGCACTTCCTGCTTGCGTGGCTAGTGTCATGGCAACTAATGCAGATGGAACAATCAGTACTCTTTCAATCGAACCTCCATCCGGAGAAAACAAGTGTGCTGTTAGTGCTGATCAACGCAGTGATGAGTTTGGTAAAATTATAAATGAAATAAAAAAACTTGCTCCTACAGATAGCTCGTTTGGTTTTTACGGTGGCAAAGTGTATGCGTACGGGCGTTTGTCAAAATTGGACGGGAAGAATTATGTAGGTCTTTTTTCAGGGAAAAATATTAGTAACATTGATAACATCGAAAAGTTTGATATAAGTTATGTTACAGACATGTCCCACCTTTTTAAGGATTCCTCATTAACTGATTTTAGTTTTTTGAGTAGCTGGGATGTGAGCAATGTTACGAACATGCAAAGCATGTTCGAGGGGTGCACTGGTTTAGAAGATATTAGCGGTTTGGCTAATTGGAAGGTTGACAATGTTACGAATATGGAGGGCATGTTCGAGGGGTGCACTAGTCTGAAATCTCTTAAAGGGTTGGAAGATTGGGATGTAAGCAATGTTAGAAGTATGTCTGGAATGTTCGCGTCTATTATTAAGAACCAAAATCAACATGATGCTTTGAATCCAGTAGACGGGTATGCAGGTGAGATGGCGATTGATTCGGTTAAACCTTTAAGTAAGTGGAATGTTGGCAATGTTATGAACATGAACAGAATGTTTGAGGGTTGCGCCAGCATAACAGATTTTACTGGTTTGGAAGGTTGGGATACGAAAAGCGTTGTGGCAATGATTGGTATGTTCGAATACTGCAAGGGTATTAGTTCGCTTGGATTTTTGAAAAAGTGGACTGTAAAGAACGTTGAATATATGATGGCAATGTTTGCGCTGTGCGACAAGATTAAAAATACTGAGGGCCTAGAAAATTGGAATGTTAGTAACGTTAAAAAAATGGGTGACATGTTTGCAGGATGCTCTAGCCTCGATAGTATCAGTGGATTATCTAATTGGAATACAAGCGGTAAGAGCAGTACAAGCAAATTAACTAGCACGTATAGAATGTTCTATAACTGCAGTTTTCTTTCTGATCTTCAACCTTTGAGCGGTTGGAATGTTGGCAGTGTTACTGACATGCATGACATGTTTAACAATTGCGGCAGTCTTACTGGTCTTGAACCTTTGAGTGGTTGGGATGTTGGCAGTGTTAAGAACATGAACAGCATGTTCATCGGTTGTAATGGTTTAACTAGTCTTGAGTCTTTGAGTAAGTGGTTGAATGATAAGAGCAGTGTCACGGACATGAGTAGCATGTTCAGAGATTGTAATAGCTTGAGTGACCTTAAAGGTCTAGAAAAGTGGAATGTTAGTAATGTTAAGAACATGAGCGGCATGTTCAGTGGTTGCGCTACGGATATCTACGGTTCCGGAGATGATCCTAATCCTATTGGTATAAAAGGATTGGCTGATATAAGTGCATTAAGTGATTGGAATGTTCGCAGTGTCACGGACATGAGTAGCATGTTCAGAGATTGTACTAACTTGAGTAACCTTAAAAGTCTAGAAAAGTGGAATGTTGGCAGTGTTAAGAACATGAGCGGCATGTTCAGCCATGAGATTAGCGGTTCTGATTTTGATAAGCTGACTGATATAAGTGGATTGAGTAAGTGGAATGTTAGCAATGTTGAGGACATGTCTAGCATGTTTGCATATTGCAAAAAACTTACTGGCGCTGCAGATTTAAGCAAGTGGAATATTTCAAAAGTTACGAATCTTAGTTCAATGTTTTCCAATGCAGGAGCAGAAAGCGGCGACAGTCTTATATTAGATTTCAGCGATAAGGCTTTTACAAAATCGGATACACCTGTATACACGGATGACGAAGGGAAGCAGCGTTACTTTTCTGTTGATAGTATGTTCAGTGGTTTTAAAGGCACGCTGATTGCGAATAACTTGAAGTCTAGTGGTTTTGAGAATAATCCTGATGATGATCCTATCGCAAATTTTGCTAGTGGTTACATATTCTCCCTCGATGAGAATGGTCACAGCAATAATATAGTCGTAACTAATAATGTTACGATTTTAGATACAATTTCAAACGATGATGATCTTAAAAAGATTGCATACTACATTCCTGTTAAAGCCAAGCTAATGGAGCCTGGCGATATGAAAAATGACAATATGACATGTGATTGCAATATAGATTCGGGTGGTACTACTTATACTTACTATGTTCCTGCACTGTATAATTCGAGTAATTTAGAGAAGAAGCAGGATGAAAAATCGCAGGATTATGCGTACAGAATTGTAAAAAATAGTTTCGCTTCAAAGTTTAGAAGTGCTATAGATTCTCAATCGGGCGAAGTTATTGGTGGTGAGGAACCTGGTGGAGAACCTGATGGAGGAGAAGATTCTAATTCTGGCTCGCGTAGTGCAAAGTTGAAATCGCGTGTAGGGAAATCGCGATCCGCAAGAGAATCGCGATCTGTAAGTGATGGCAGTGATGAAGAAAGCGGAGAACCTGGAGGTACCGAGGAACAGGGCAGTACTTATAAGATTTGGTTTAAGAAGCCAGCCAGAACAGGAACTAACTGCGACTGGACAGAACTTAGCGAAGGTGCAGATGTTGCTGCGTCTGATAATCAAAAGTCGCCTTTAGTGTTCTTCACTACAATGTACTATTTGGAGACCTTTGTTCAGCCAGTGCCTTTGCCTCATACCGGCGGCCAGTCGGCTATTATGTTCACGTTCTTGTCTATTGGACTGTTCTCAATGTTCGCTGTTGCTGGGGCATTTGGTCGTCATGGATGGGTTGCGTCTGTGCTTCCAAGCTCTGCTTTAGCTGGGTTTTCGAAGGCTTTTGGTGGCGGCGCGCTTGATATTGCTTCTGGTGCTAAGCACTGCTTCGCGCATCCTGTTGTAAGTGGCTCGATGATTAAATCTGCTGTAAGTGCGGCAACCGGCTTCTTTGCTCGGTTCCGAAGTGACGATTCCACCTTCGGCAAGCACAACAAACAGCGCTAAATCGCAGCGCAAGCAAAACACAACCGAATTCCCAATGAACTACCACACAAATCTGTCCTGCCTTCGTCAATTGAGACTAAGGCAGACCTCGCTTGCGTTGAAAGCACACTGTGATTTCAACGCTTAGCAACTCGCAGCGCTACTCGTTGAATACGTCTGAGTGTGTTCCCGTGCGAGAAAGCACAAATACCACATCATCGTTATCTATGCGATATATAAGAAGCCAATTTGGTTTTACATGGCATTGCGGAATCCTAAATAGTTGCCTGTAAGTGCGTGGTCACAGTATCTTTCAGCAAGTTTCTCTTGCGACGCAATCATTCGCACGACGCTATCTAAGAGACTTATATCGTATCCTCGTTTTTTGATTCGCTTAAGATCTCTTTTGAATGAATTTAATAATACGACTTTTAGACTCATTTTAGTGCGTCCTCCAATGCTTCGGTAACATTGTCGTAGCGCTTGTACTCTTCTGGATGTGCTTTCATGTAGTCGTATTCCTTAAACGCGGCGATTGTTTTTTTATTGTATTTTGGCTGTTTTAAGTCGAAGGGGAGTCCTTCTACCATAAGTGACTTGTGCAAGAACATGTTTATTGCTTCGCTAAGAGTTATGCCGAAGCTTGCGAATAATTCTTCTGCCTGCGCTTTAACATCCTTGGTGACGCGCACGTTGATGCTTGCGGTTTTCGCTGCGGTTTTTGCTGCTGCTGGGGTTGCTGTTGCTGTTGTAGTTGCGCTGATTGCCATAATATGCTCCTTGATTTTATACTTATAATTTTTGCTTCTATAAGCGCGTTAGTTTTCTTGACTCGTTAATTTTGTTTAATTTTGATTTGTTTTTTTTTAGCTCTTTTATATTCATATATCAACTTTTATTACATTCTATAATGTGTTGCACTGTTATACAATATTATATAAACGTTTTACACTGTATTACGATTGCATTACGTTTGTCGTGCATGTATACGTTTACTGTGCAAATTACATAAAATTCAAAGTTTTTGACGTCCGCGTTAAAAACTTTGTTGCTATTGCAGATTGCGTTCTGCGTGAGTAACGTATAATGCCAATTTTTAGTTACTAGCGCAGTATGCGTTCTGCGTTAGTGTCTGATTTTACCGGTCTTCGGGCACTGGTGCAGATTGAGCACTGCGCGAGTGTCTGTAATCAAAAAGCCTCCGCAGATATTGCTACTGCGAAGGCTTTTTGTATCGGTGCGCTTACGAATCAGATTACAAATCCAGGAAAAGCTGGTGGATTCGCGTATCGTTGTCAAGCTCCGGGTGGAAGGATGTGCCGATTTGCTTTCCTTGGCGCGCGGCGACAACATGACCTTCTACAGTTGCAAGAGCTTTGGCATTAGAGCCTACTTCTGCAATGTAAGGTGCGCGAATAAACGTCATCGGCACATTGCCTAGCTCACCAAACTCAGCCTCGCAATGGAAGCTTCCGAGCTGACGTCCGTAAGCATTGCGCTTAACTGTTACGTCTAAAGTGCCAAAACCGTTTACTTCGTCACCTTCCACGTTTTTCGCAAGCAAAATCAAACCTGCGCAAGTGCCAAGAACAGGCATTCCTCCTGCAATGCGCTCACGCAAAGGTTCGAGCATATTTTGCTCACGAAGAAGCTTAGCTTGCACAGTGCTTTCGCCGCCCGGAAGTACTAAGCGGTCAAAAGACTGCTCCAAGTCGCGCGCTTGACGAAGTTCAATAACGTGTGCGCCTAATTTTTCAAGCATTAAGCGATGTTCAAGAAAAGCACCTTGAACAGCTAAAACTGCTACAGTATGAGCGGAGTTATCAGTATTGGTAGGTGAGTTTGACAAAATTACTCGCCTCGCTCAGCCATTAAAAGCTTGATTTCCTGCTCGTTAATGCCAACCATAGCTTCGCCCAAGTTTTCGGAAAGCTTAGCAATCATCTTGGCGTCCTTGTAATTAGTTACAGCTTTAACGATTGCTGCAGCACGCTTTGCTGGGTCTCCAGACTTAAAGATACCGGAGCCAACGAATACGCCTTCGGCACCAAGCTGCATCATTAAAGCAGCGTCGGCTGGGGTAGCAACGCCGCCGGCTGCGAAGTTAACAACAGGGAGCTTGCCGTTTTGTGCAACGTATTTTACGAGTTCGAAAGGCACGCGCAAATTTTTGGCTTCTTCAAAAAGCTCATCCTCGCGCATGCTTGTAAGCTTACGAATTGCGGAATTCATCATGCGCATGTGACGCACAGCTTGAATCACGTCTCCAGTTCCTGGCTCGCCCTTAGTGCGAATCATGGAAGCGCCTTCGTTGATTCTGCGCAAAGCTTCACCCAAATCCTTAGCGCCGCAAACGAAAGGCACAGCAAAATCGCGCTTATTGATGTGATACACGTCGTCGGCTGGAGAAAGCACTTCGCTTTCGTCGATGTAGTCGATCTCGATAGCCTCAAGCACTTGTGCTTCAACAAAGTGACCGATACGGCATTTTGCCATAACAGGAATAGACACAGCCTCTTGAATGCCGTGGATCATAGCCGGGTCGCTCATACGAGAAACGCCGCCTGCTGCACGAATATCGGCAGGAATACGCTCCAAAGCCATAACTGCGCATGCGCCAGAATCTTCAGCAATTCGCGCCTGCTCTGGGGTGGTGACGTCCATAATTACGCCACCCTTAAGCATTTGCGCCAATTGGCGGTTCAATGCTGTACGGTCTTCGCCGCTTTTATTTTGCGGATCCGAGGATTCGTTCACAGTTACCGTAGTATTCAAGTTCTCAGCCATCATTCCTCGCTTTAGTTTTAACATATGAGATACGTGTATGCATCTTAATATTTCGTGAATTTGCGCGCTTCTACGCTGTAATCTTATGTCGATTATTGCGTACGTTTGCAAGTTTACGTTCTGTTGGAATTTAACCACATTCGTAGGATATATCTCATATGTATTGGTATAAAAATATTACAAAAATATACAAAATATGATTTGATTTTTTGGACGCGCCATAGGTGAGACTGGCTTGTCAATCGACTACGATTAGTAATGCAGTCGACTTGTATTTGGGTTTATGTGGTATGCAAATAGTTATGTTTGCAAATGTGCATTTCCAATAAAGCGGCGAGCTATAAGACAAAAATAAATAAAGAATAAATAAAGAATAAATAAAAAATAAATAATAACAAATAAATAATGTATATGCCATTAAGAAAGGTTTATGGTATGTCTAACAGCAAACCTGAGGAAAGCGTGCACGAAGAAAACGGCGCGACTGAAAAATTCTCCGGTAAAACTAACGATGAAGCTAACAAAAGCACTTCTTTCGCTGCGAGCACTGACTCTTCGCTGAATGAAGCTGAAAAATATGCTTATTCAGGCTCGAAACGCAAAATGGGCAAGATATGGCTATTTAGCTTAGCTATTGTTTTGGTAGTAGTGTTTAGTGCAATTTTTGCAACTCTTACTACATCTAATAAACCAAATAAATCAAATTCAGTATCGGAAATTTCGAACAAAACTGTATCTATAGGTCTAAAGTTAGCTCCTACGAATCTTGATATCCGTAATCAATCAGGTTCCTCACTCGACCAGTTGCTTATTGGTAACGTGTATGAAGGCTTAGTTGCTCGCAATGATATTAATCAGGTAGTTCCTTCGTTAGCTCAAAGCTGGGAAATAAGTAAAGATGGTTTGCGTTACACATTCCACATGCGTAAGGGTGCTGTATTTTCTAACGGCAATAAGCTTACTGCGCATGATGCAGAATGGTCGTTTAACGAGCTTATTGCTAAAAAATATCGCGGCTCTAACATGGTTGGAAAAGTTGAGTCTGCTAAAGCAAAAGATGATTACACGTTTGAAATCACTCTTAAAGAGCCAAATGCTAAGCTTTTGTGGGCACTTTGCAGTCGTTCAGGTTTAGTTTTTGATAAAAACGCAAAGTATGATGCAAAAACTCAAGCAGTCGGTTCTGGACCGTATTTAATTGACAAATTTGTGCCAAATGATCGCGTTGTTTTAAAAGCGAATCCGCGTTATAAAGGCATTCATCGTGCGCAAACTAATAAGATAGTAATTCGCTATTTTGTTGACGATAACGCAGCAGTTGACGCACTTTCTTCCGGCTCTGTGCAAGCGTTGGCTCCTATTTCTGGTCAACTTGCTAAGCCTTTTAAAGATGATTCCAAGCGTTACGATGTAAGTGCAGGTAATGGCACAGATAAATTTGTTCTAGCGATGAATATGAAAGGCGAACGTACTAAAGATAAGCGCGTGCGCAAAGCTATTCGTTACGCGATTGATCACAAGCAAATTATTGCATCTCGTGGCGGAACGGATTTAGCTCTTGGCGGTCCAATTCCTTCTCTTGACCCTGGTTATGAGGATTTAACTAAGCTGTATCCACATGATTTGCATCGCGCTAAGGCGTTAATGAAGGAAGTTGGATTTGACGAATCGCATCCTATGGATTTGACGCTTACTTATCCGAATATTTACGGCACGCAAATTGGCGATCAGCTGCGCTCGCAATTGAAGCCTATTGGAATCAATTTGAAAGTTAATATTGTCGAGTTTACTACTTGGCTTCAGGATGTTTATAAGAATAAGCAGTATGATTTGTCGATGGTTGATCACAATGAGAGTCACGATTTTGGGCAGTGGGCGGATCCTACGTATTACTACGGTTATGACAATAAGCAAGTCCAGGATTTGTATGCTAAAGCTATGCTTTGTGCGGATCCTAAAGAGTCAGATAAATTGCTTGCTCAAGCTGCGCGAATTATTAGCGAGGATGCTCCTGCTGATTGGCTGTTTAACTATCGCGTTGTAACTGCGAAAGTGAAGAATCTTGAAGGAATGTCTTTTGATATGAATCAAGAGATTTTGCCGCTATACAACCTGCGACTTAGTTGATTTTTATTTGCTAGTCGCCATCTAGTTTCTAATGTAGAAATGAAACTGCGCGCGTGTCCGAAAACCACTAATCAGAGACACTCGCGCAGTATGTAATCTGCGTGAGTGTCCCAAAATGGGCAAAATAAGACACTCGCGCAGCGCGCAAACTGCACTAGTGTCCGAATTTGTGTATTTGTGGTGTGTTTCGACTAGAAGAACATAGAAAGTAGGCATTTTATGTTTCGTATGATTTGCTACAGAGTATTGCTGTTTCTTCTTGCTTTACTTGGCATTTCTGTAGTTATTTTCATATCGTTACGTGTACTTCCGGGCGATGTTGCGCAAGTTATGGCCGGCTTAAACGCTCCTAGCGGAAAAGTAGAGGAGCTTAGAGCAGAACTTGGTATTAATAAGCCACTTTTTACGCAGTATGTTGACTGGATTTGTGGTGTTTTCCGCGGTGACTTTGGCGTGTCTATGTTGACTGGTCGTTCTGTAAGTTCAACTATTGCGATGCGTGCTTCTATTACTTTTCCGCTGATTCTTTTGGGTCTGTTTATTGCTTTAGTAGTTGGTATTTCACTTGGTTGTTTGCAAATTACTCATGAAGGCAAACTTTCACAGGCAATTATGCGCTTTTTGGCTATTACAGCAGGCTCTGTTCCAGCATTATGGGGTTGCATGCTACTTATTTTGCTATTAGGACGCGGTATTGGTGTGTTCAGTTTGTTGCCAACTCAAGGTGTCCCTACAGATGGCTGGAGTGAATTTCCTGAAGCTTTTGCGTCTCTTCTTATTCCGGCTCTTACAGTCGGACTTATTGTTGGCTCTAGTTTTATGCGTTACACTGCTGCAACTGTTGAAAATATTGTTAAAAGTGAAGTAGCTTCTCAAGCTATGGCTTGCGGAATGACTCGCAAACAAGTTGTGTGGCGTGTTGGTTTGCGGCTTGCTCTTCCTCAACTTGTATCTGTTATTGGTTTAACTTTCGCTCATATGGTTATGGGTGTGATGGTTATTGAAAACCTGTTTTCCTTACCTGGTATTGGTACGGGTATGGTTCGAGATGTTGGTTTGCGCGATCTAATTGCAGTGCAAGGTGAGCTTTTTATGCTTGCTGCGCTGTTCTTACTAATCGGCTTTGTAGTTGACATTACGCACCGACTACTTGATCCTAGGTTATCTAAAGATAGTTTGAATTAATTTCCTATTGTTGAATCTAACATGCGAATAAGGTGAGTTTTTATGTGCAATATGTCTAAAAAAAGTATCAAAGTAAAATCTACTTTATGTAAGCGCATATGGAATGCTACTTTCGGTAAATTTGTGTGTTTAACGTTTGCAATATGGTTTTTTGTTGCGTTGCTTTCGCTTTTATGGACTCCGTACTCACTTTTAGAAACTAATGGTTTTAAAGTATGGCAGAAGCCGTCTTTTTCGCATTGGCTTGGCACGGACGGCACTGGTTCAGATATGCTTAGTTGGCTTATGGCAGGTTCAAGAATTGAGCTGATTCTCGTTTTTTCTACTGTTCTAGTTGCTGCTTGTGTTGGGTTTATTGTTTTGAGCTTTATGATTTCTAGTTCACAAATGGTTCGCACAATAAGCATTATGTCTGTTGACGCATTGATTTCTGTTCCAACTGTTTTAATTGCGCTTATGCTTGCAGTTCCGTTTGGAGCTAGTGTTGTTGTGATTGTTATTGCTTGTGGAACTGGCTATGGCTTGAATTTAGCACGTATTGTACGACCTAGTGCGCAGCTTGCGTTGCAATCTGATTATGTGACTTCAGCTGTTTTGCAAGGTGCTTCGCGTAAATATGTTCTTATTCATCATGTTTTACCCAATATTATTCCTGTTGCTTTTGTTGAGCTTTCTCTTTCTGCAGGAACTGTTATTTTGGCTGAAAGTGGCTTAACATACTTGGGTATTGGTGTTCCTTCTGGAGTTCCTAGCTGGGGGCGCGTGTTGGCTACTTCTGTTTCGTTAATTCACGTAAATCCTTTATCGGTTGTCTGGCCGGGTTTGATTGTGACTGTGGTTGTTGTTGCTCTTAATCTTTTTGGTGACGTATTGCGCAAAGTTTTAGATCCTTCATCAAAAAGTACGGATAAAGTAGGGGAAAAATGAGCTTAATTATTCAAAATCTTACGCTAAAACTTGGCGGAAAAGTAATTCTTGACAACGTATCAATTGAGATTTCTGACGGTGAGCGTGTTGGCTTAGTTGGTTCTTCTGGCTCTGGCAAATCTATGCTAATTCGAGCTATAACTGGATTATTGCCGTCAAATGCTGAAATTTCAGGCTCTTGTATGCTTGGCAATCTTCAAACAGTGAAAGCAAAAGATGAAAATTTAGCTTCTATTCGTGGAAAATACGTTGGTGTAGTATTTCAGCAAGCTAATAGAGCGCTTAATCCAATGTTAAGCGTTGAAAAACAAATTTCTTTGCCTTTGCGAATACATTACAATCTAGATGATGACGATATTCACAATCGAGTATGCATGATGCTTGAAAAAGTAGGGTTGTCGAAAAATCTCGCATCTCAACGCACGTTTGAGCTTTCTGGAGGTCAACAGCAGCGAGTTGGTATTGCTACAGCTTTGATTACCTCTCCGCGTTTGATTTTGGCTGATGAGCCTACTACTGCGCTTGACTCGGTTACACAAAGTGAAGTTGTGCGAATGCTTGCTTCACTTGTAGATGATATGGGCGCTTCAATGCTTTTTGTAACGCACGATTTTTCTGTGCTTTCGCATGCTGCTAATCGTTGCTATGTGCTTGATTCTGGGCGTGTGGTCGATAGTGAAAATATTAAGAATTTGCTTGATAATCCGCGTATTTCTTCGACTAAACAATTAGTGAGTGCTGCTAAAAAGTTGACTTTTAGAGCGCAAAATTTAGGTTCTAAAAATTTAGATTCTGTAAAAGTGGGTTCTGCAAATGTTGATTCTGAAAACGCTGATTTTAAGAAATTTAATTCCCGTATTGGCAATAGTGAAGAAAATTCGCTTATAAATGCAAAAAATATTCACGTTACTTTAGGTCGCGCAAAAACTCGTGCTGAAGTTTTAAGCGGTGTAGATTTAAATCTTAATATTGGCGAATCTTTGGCGATTATTGGCGGATCTGGTTCTGGCAAAACAACTCTTATACGCGCTATGTTGGGGCTTGAAACTCTTTGCGAAGGTAACGTTACTTATTGCGGTGAAATCGTAAATAACGTCAATTTATTAGAAGTAAATAAAAATGCTTGTACACTTATGAGACGCGAATCGTCGCTTGTATTTCAGCATCCGTTTGCTGCATTGGATCCTAGGTGGACAGTTCAAAAAAGTGTTGCTGAGCCTCTTAGAATATGGCGAAAATCGCTTAAATTAGACGATGCAACTATTGAGCAGCGTGTTTGCGAAATGTTGAAATTAGTAGGCTTAAAACCTGAAGATTTTTTGGAACGTCACCCTCACGAGCTTTCTGGCGGTCAAGCGCAATGTGTTTGTATTGCTCGCGCCTTAATTAATAATCCTCGAGTTTTGCTTGCTGATGAGCCTATGAGTGCAATTGACGTTGCTGAAAGAACTCGCATTTTAGACGCTTTTGCGTCCATTCGCTCCGAGCGTAAAAGCATGTCATGCATATTTGTAAGTCATGATTTGGGTATGATCCGGCATTTAGCAACGCGAGTTATTGTTCTTAATGAAGGAAAAGTTGTGGAATGTGGCAGTGTAAATGATGTGCTCAATAATCCACAAAATGACTACACTCGTGCTCTTGTAAACGCAGCAATCATGTAAATAAATCTTTCAACTAATAAATCTTTCAACTAATTAGGCGACTACCGTCTACTATAGAAGTACTCAGTACGTTAAAGAGTACGTTGTTTATTGTGTAGTTAAGTGAAGGGAATACTTATGAATAAGCAGGATGCGTCTAGACCTAGACCAGAAAGTTTTGAACTAGATCATACTAAAGTAAAAGCACCTTATGTGCGCTATATCAATACGCAAAAAGGTCCTAATGGGGATGTTATTTCCAACTATGATATTCGTTTAACGCAGCCTAATGAGGAAGCGATTCCTACTGCAGCTTTGCACACAATTGAGCATATGATTGCAGTGTTACTTCGCGAGCGTATTGATGGCTATATTGATTGCTCGCCTTTTGGTTGCAGAACTGGTTTTCATCTGCTAACTTGGGGCGAACACAGCACAGAAGATGTGGCGCGCGCTTTAAAGGAATCTCTTGAGTTTATTGCGTTTAAGGCGACTTGGGATGATGTTCCTGCAACAACTATTGAATCTTGTGGCAACTATAGAGACCACAGTTTATTTGGTGCTAGTCAATGGTGTAAAGATATTCTAGCGAAGGGAATTAGTTCGGATCCTTTTGAGCGCAAACTTGTGTAAGTAATAATTAGCTAATTTTGCGTAGTTTTATTTGCTTTCTTTTTAGAGGTTGACATGGAAGATATAACATTGAGAAAAGCAACTCTTGGTGACTTGCGAGATATTGAGCATATTTATGAAAATGCTCGCAAATTTATGCGTGTTACAGGCAATCCTCATCAGTGGGGGAATAGTTTTCCACTTGTTTCAAGTGTTATTGAGGATATTCGTTTAAAACGTTTCTATTTGATTGTTGACGAGGATCCAGAATCGCATAACGAGCGTATTCTAGCGCAATTCGCATTATGCGAAGGTGTTGATGAAGTGTATGCCAGTATTGACGGTGCGTGGCTTGATGATATTTCTCCTTATGTAAC
Source organism: Gardnerella swidsinskii (assembly GCF_023277705.1). Classification (NCBI taxonomy): domain Bacteria; kingdom Bacillati; phylum Actinomycetota; class Actinomycetes; order Bifidobacteriales; family Bifidobacteriaceae; genus Gardnerella; species Gardnerella swidsinskii. Next base: position 400,837 of record NZ_CP083176.1, on the reverse strand, counting down.
AATTCACCGCTTAGCGTCTTCAGGAATAAAACCAAAAATGGCAACAGCGTGCTTGCATTGGGTGCAAGAAAACTATAATAATGTACGCATTGACACGCATCCAGATAACGTAATTATGCAAAAAATAATTACGCGTGCAGGGTTTAGTCGTTGTGGATTGGTCGTTATTCCAGATCGTGCACACAGTGCAGTACGTATTGCATACCAATGGGTGCAAACACTTAATCATGTCATATGAAATGCGCATGTGTTCTTAAAAGCTTATGGAGAGTATACAAAAGAGCATGTAGCATTAAAAGCATACTAAATCAGTTAGGTGAGTTATGAGTACAGATTTAAGTAATGCGGCAAGTAATAGTGCAAGTAATGCGGCAATGTTAGAAGCAAACTATGCTCGCGCGTTAAGTGCATACCCTGGGCAGGTAATCGTCGATTTGAAGGCACTTCGAGACAATATGCGCACTTTGGTTGCGCGCGTTTCGCAAGATTTGCAGCCTGGTCAGAATGCGCCGGAAGTTATGGGAGTCGTAAAAGCAGACGGATACGGTCACGGGCTTATTCCTAGTGCACTAGCAGCATTAGCTGGAGGCGCTACTTGGCTTGGCACAGCTCAACCATACGAAGCGTTACGTTTGCGCGCAGCAGGTATTGATTCCAGCCGTTGCCATATTCTCACTTGGCTTACTAGTGCTCCAACTACGAGATTTGCAGATCTGATTACAGCAGATATTGATATTTCAGTAGGCTCTGTTGACTCTCTTGATGCTGTAGCTGTTGCTGCACGTAATTTAGCAAAGCCTGCTCGCGTGCACGTAAAAGTCGATACTGGTTTTGGACGAAACGGTTTTACGCCAGAAGGTTTTAGTGCCGCTTTAGCAAAGTTAAAGCAGTATGCGAGCGAAGGTGTAATTGAGGTTATTGGTCAATGGAGTCACTTAGCTGTGGCAGATTCGCCGGACGTTCCAGAATTTGTAGATGCAACCGACCGGCAAATCCAACAATTCCACGAGTTTACAAATCGCATGAGTGAAGCTGGTTTAGCACCTAAAATCCGCCATTTAGCGAATACTGCTGCAACGCTTAATCGTCCAGAAATTCGTTTTGAGCTTGTTCGTCCAGGAATTGGTTTGTACGGATACGAGCCGGATCCTGCAATGGGGGATTCGCAAACTTATGGATTGCAACCAGCTATGACGCTTCAAGCGCAACTTGGCACTGTAAAAGCTGTAGAAGAAGGGCATGGAATTTCTTACGGGCGTACGTATTTAACTCCAAATAATACGAGTACTGCTATTGTGCCGCTTGGTTACGCTGACGGAATTTTGCGTTCTGCCTCTGGATTTGATATGCAAGGTGCTCGTCATATTGATAAGCCGGGCGGACCGGTTAGAGTAGAAACCAATAAAGGTGCGCGAATTTTGAACGTTTCTGGGCGAGTTTGTATGGATCAGTTCATAGTTGATTTAAAAGGAGATGCTTCAGAGTTAGGCGTTCGAGAAGGCGATACTGTAACGCTTTTTGGACCTGGAAGAGGCGTGAAATTTGCTGAGCCTACTGCAGACGATTGGGCAGAAGCTGCAGGAACAATCAGCTACGAAATCATGACTGGAATTGGGCCTCGCGTGCCGCGGCTTTACCGCAACGCTTACGAAGTGCTATCTTCTAGCGATATTGCAAAACTGGACGCAAAAAGTCTTATATAACTTGTTACTGCTTGTTTTAGAAGGTTAATAATAGCCTTAATTGCAAATAAAAAGAGGTGCTGTATGTGCGACGAAGTAATTGCATCAGATAATGAGATCGTTGGCGAATACGATTTGCATGATACCGAGCGCTGGGCGAGTGAGCCTCATCACACTCGTGTGAGAACGCCTTTTGAACGAGATCGCGCGCGAATCATACACTCGTCTGCTCTTCGTCGATTGGGTGCAAAAAGCCAGGTTTTAGTTGCAGGTTCGGATGATTTTGCTCGCACTCGATTGACGCATACTTTGGAAGTTGCGCAAATTGGTAGGCAAATTGCAGCAATGCTTGGATGCGATCCAGATGTTGTTGATTGCGCTTGCTTATCGCACGACTTAGGGCACCCACCATTTGGTCATAACGGGGAACGCGCGCTCGCAGAATTAGCGAAAAATATTGGTGGATTTGAAGGAAACGCACAAACTCTTCGCTTACTTACGCGCTTGGAACCGAAAGTTTTTCGTGAAAACGGCAGTAGTGCAGGAGTAAATCTTACGCGCGCAGCATTAGATGCTGCAGTGAAGTATCCGTGGGGATTAGAAGAAGCAAAAGCGCACGATAAAGGCGAGCGTGATTTGAAATTCTGCGTGTATCCGGATGATCGAGATGTGTTTGAATGGTTGAAAATTGGTGCTCCATGCGAAGCAAAACCAATGGAATGTCAAATAATGGATCTTTCAGACGACATTGCTTACAGTGTGCATGATATTGAGGATGCGATTGTAACCGGCGCTTTTAATCCGGCTTTAGTTGCAGATTCAAAAGTTGTAGATGAAGTTATTGAAGAAACCCACGCATGGTATGGTGAGCGTTGGGATGTAGATAAACTTTTGGATGCTTTGAAACGTTTGCGCTCGCTTCACATGTTTCCTAATTCTTTCGACGGTTCTCGTCGAGCGCTAGCGCAGTTGAAAAATATTACTAGTGCTCTTATTGGTCGTTTTGCAAGCTCTGTTGAGCACGCTACGCGTGAGCGTTATGGCAATGGTCCGCTTGTTCGCTACCGCGCAAACCTTGTGATTCCGGAAAATACTTCCTACGAAATTGTGATGCTGAAAAGCTTAGCTGTGCACTTTATAATCGCTCCTCGCGAGCGTGAGGTTTATAAGCGCGAACAGAAAATTTTGACAGATTTAGTAGAAGTATTTATGAGCAAGTCGCCGCGCTCGCACGATGCAATGGAGGAAGTATTCGTGGGAGATTGGAACGAGTGCACTAACGATGATGAGCGTCTTCGTGTTGCAATCGACCAAGTAGCAAGTCTTACAGACGGTTCTGCTACAACTCTTCACGCGGCTTTGTGCTAACGAATCCACTAGGAGTTTCCAACACTGGCGGAGAAATTTACCACTCGCCGCAGATTTGCGATAAGCTAGATAGCATGGTTGGAATGATTGTGAAAGAAGACATTGAGCGCGTGCGCGCTGCGGCAGATTTGTATGACATTGTGTCTGCAACTGTTACGCTTAAGCCTTCCGGAACTGGCACTTTTGTAGGTCTTTGCCCATTCCACGATGAAAAAACGCCAAGTTTTAGTGTGCGACCAAGCTTGGGAGTATGGCACTGTTTCGGTTGCGGCGCTGGTGGCGATGTATTTAAGTACGTTGAGCAAAAAGAGAATATTGATTTTCGTGAAGCGGTCGAGTTTTTAGCAGATCGTTATCACATTGAGATGCATTATAAGCAGGAGCAAAATAATGATTCTCAAGCGCGCGGTTCTAAGCGAGCCAGGCTTTTAGAAGCAAATGAAGAAGCGCAAAAGTTTTTCGTTTCAAATCTCGGCACTAAAGAGGCAGCTCCTGCGCGCGAATTACTTGCAGGGCGAAACTTTACTCCGCAACAAAGTGCGCGTTTTTCTTGTGGTTACGCGCCTAAAGGCTGGGATAATTTAGTTAGATATTTGGCAAATAAAGGTTTTACGCGTCAAGAACTTCTTGATGCTGGTCTCGCTAGACTCGGTCAGCGCGGAATATATGACTATTTCCGCGGTCGCTTAACTTGGCCTATTCGCGACTCGACTGGTCGAACTCTTGGCTTTGGTGCAAGAAAGCTTTATGACGACGACTCCATTAGCGCAAAATATATTAACACTCCCGATACTGCACTGTATCGAAAAACGCAAGTTTTGTACGGAATTGACTTAGCTAAAGCAAATATTGTAAAAAAGCGTCAAGTTGTAATTGTCGAAGGCTACACGGACGTTATGGCATGCCATTTAGCTGGTATTGATACTGCAGTTGCAACTTGCGGAACTGCGTTTGGCGTTGAGCATGCAAAAATTGTGCGCCGCCTTATTGCAGACGATTCTTTGGGTGCAATTCAGCTTGTTGGTCCGCTGAAGGTAGATGGACAGTCTGTAAGTTCGCGCATCGTTTTTACTTTCGACGGTGATGCTGCAGGTCAAAAGGCTGCGCTACACGCTTTTGGTTTGGATTCTGCGTTTTTGACGCAAACTTTTGTTGCTGTAGCAGACAATAATCTCGATCCTTGCGATTTGCGTATTCAGCGCGGTGATGAGGCTGTGCGTTCGCTTGTTGCACATGCAAGTCCGCTATACGATTTCGTTATTGACACAGTAATTAATCGTTTTGAAACTTCGTACACTACTGGTCAAATGGGTGCTATAAAGGCTGTCGCTCCTCTTATTGCGCAAATTCGAGACCGTTCGCTGCTTGACTTGTATATGCGCAAAGCAGTGCGCTCAATTGGCGTTGATTTAGCTGTTATGCGCAATGAAGTTGAGTCTGCGCGTAGACGTTTGAAAGTGCGTGACGACGATGCTTATGCGCAAAAGCATAACGTTATTCCGCCTTTTGGTCAGCAAATTCATGACGATCGTAATGCAGGTTTTAAAGCTTCTCGCATGGAAATTATTAAAAGTTCTGCTAAAAATCAGCATTATTATCGTGTGGATGATGCTGTATTTATGTGCGAACAACAATTTATGGCGTTACTTTTGCAAGTTCCGCTTGCTTTTGATGAGAAATTGTTTGCGCAATTGACTTTGAATAATTTTATTACACCAGTATTTCGTACGCTGTTTCAAGCATTTGTAGCTGCAGGTGGATTGCCGGTTGGCAATGTTTCGCAAGGATTGTGGCTGCACATGATGACAAAAGCTGCAGGTCCTTTGCTTGAGTCCGTTATTACAGAACTTTCTGTAATGCCGTTGCCGCTTCCTTCTCCTGCAGATACATTGGAAGATACCAGCAATCGACAGAATCAGCAAGTTTCAAACGGATCTCCTTCAGATTTTTTGCGAAAAGCTACGAGTGCAGAAAGTAAGTATGCAAACGAGCTGCTTATTCGCCTTCTTGATATCGGCTATATGCGTAGAATCGGTGCTGCTAGAGTGCGTATGGCGAAACTCAAGGATGGTCAGGAAAAGCTTGAGCTTCTAGGAAAAATTACTTCAATGGAAGCGGCTCGCAAAAACTTACAATCGCAAATTCTATAAGATGTATCAATTACTTGTTTTGTCTTTATATACCGAGATACGCGATTTATATATAAATGTGTAGCTATGTAAGAAAGAAGTGTAGAAACAATGTTTTTATTACCTGAGCAGCAGTTGAATCGCTGTACAAGAGTTATGCAACAACGCCTATATCCGTATATAAATATTGTTTTATCGCACTGTAAAATTCGAGCATATGAGATTGCTGGAGAACCTATTTCTTCTAACGAATTCTTTTCTAAGCTAAAAAGAAACGATATTGTGTTTAGCTCATTTAATGTTCCAGGTGTTTGGGGAACAACTTGGGGTACAACATGGTTTGAAGTTACAGGGTCGATTGATTTTTCAAAGGTAAAAGGGCGCAAAGTTGAGCTAAATGTTGATTTAGGTTGGATTAGCAATCTTTTTCCTGGTTTTCAAGCTGAAGGATTAGTATATAATCTCGATGGAAGAGTTATCAAAGCTGTAAACCCTTGTAATCATTGGGTTCCATTGATTGATGAACATAATAATCGTTCTGTTAGTATTGATGAAAATGGTAATTTTACTTTATATTTAGAAGCTGCAGACAATCCATTTGTTGAAGGATCTGCTCCATTTTCTCCTACTGATTTAGGAGATTGTGCTACTGGAAAAACCGAATGCCAATATATGTTGAAGTATGTTGACGTTACCGTTTTTAATCGTAATATTTTTGATTATTATATAGATCTTGAGACTGTAAGTTCTTTGATGCGCGAATTAAATGATGATAATCCGCGTTATTGGAAATTAGCTAAAGCTTTACAGCTCTCCTTAAACGCATATGATGAGCATGATTTTTCTACTGTTCAAAATGCTCGTAAAGAGTTGTTTAATGTATTAAGTTGCCCTGCTGCAGCAAGCTCTATAAAGCATACGGCTGTCGGGCATGCTCATATTGATTCTGCTTGGCAATGGCCTGTGCGCGAGACTCATAGAAAGGTTGCACGCACAATATCTAACGTTTTAGCTCTTATGGATGAGGATCCTGATTTTACTTATGCTATGAGTTCTGCTCAACAATACGAGTGGCTAGAAAACGAGCATCCCGATTTGTTTGAGCGTATGAAAAATAGGATTAAGGAAGGACGTTTTATACCTGTCGGTGGTATGTGGGTTGAGTCCGATGTAATGATGCCATGCGGTGAATCTTTAATTCGCCAAATGACTTTTGGTAAGCGCTATTTTAAGGAGCATCTTGGTGTTGAACCTCATGGCATTTGGCTCCCAGACAGTTTTGGCTATACTGGAGCATTGCCTCAACTTGCTCGCCGCGCTGGATTTGATTGGTTTTTAACTCAAAAGATTTCTTGGAACGATACCACTAAATTCCCGCATCATTCATTCCTTTGGGAAGGAATAGACGGTTCTAGGATTTTAGCTCATTTTCCTCCATCTAATACTTATGCTTCAGCTGTGAGCATGCATGAGTTAGTTTATTCTCAACGCAATTTTTTGGATAAAGATTTATCTGATCACGCAATATTGTTATACGGTTTTGGCGATGGCGGTGGCGGACCTACTCGCGAAATGACTGCTCGTATTAGGCGTGATTGTAATTTAGAGGGTGCTCCTAGAGTTGATTTCGGCACTCCTGATGAGTTGTTTGAAAAAATACGAAAAGATATTGTTGACGATTCAAATGGTAATACACCAGTGTTTAAAGGTGAGCTTTATCTAGAGTTGCATAGGAAAACTCTTACTTCTCAGCAAGATATGAAGCGCTATTGCCGCATGGAGGAATCATTGTTGCGCGTAGCTGAATATCTTGTTGTTTTAGCTCGAGTTTATGCGCCAGAATACCGTTTTAATAGCAATGAGCTTACTAGAATTTGGAAGACTTTATTACTGAACCAGTTCCACGATATTCTTCCAGGCTCTGCTATTGCATGGGTTCATAGGCAAGCTAGAGAAGAATATGCTAGAGATATTTCTTGTTTACGTAAGATTATCTCAGATATTGCTCATGCGATTGTAAAAGCTAACAGTGCGACTGGCACTATTAGCGCGATTAGTATGCGTGAAAATGTAAAGTTATTGACTTATACAGGTAAAAATGAGGTCGCTTGGAATTTATATCAATGCAATGAAAGCGGTAAAAATAATAAAACAACTGTAAAACACAAAAATGATGGTGGAATAATTCTTAATAATAGTGTTTTAAGTGTGATTATTGAACGCGATGGCACAGTATCTTCTGTTAAAGATATTAAATTTAATCGCGAGCTAATTCCATCTGGTTATCGCATGGCGCAATACGAGATACTAAAAGATGAGCCGTATCAATGGGATGCGTGGGATGTTGATAGAGATGCATTTATGAGGAATCGTAAGATTGATGATTCCTCAATTGCTGATGTTAAAGAACTTTTATCGGGCGGTGTGTCTGTTGAAATCTTGGCATGTAAAAAAGATATAAAGATTAAAACAAATATAATTTTAGAGCCATGTGTTAAACGACTTGATTTCCATGCACAAGTTGATTGGAAAGCTAAAGAGCAATTTTTGAAAGTAGATATGCCAACATCTATATGTTCAAATAATGCGCAATATGAGTGTCAATATGGTTTAGTTGAACGTCCAATAGTAAAAAATACTCGTAGTGATGACGCAAAATTTGAATCATGCACGCATAGGTTTGTTCGTATAGAAGATTCCTCTTATGCTGTTGCAGTTGCGAATTCGTCTACTTATGGCGCTGATGCTGCTCCTATTGGCGATTATGTTTCATCTTGTGGAACTATGCTCAGATTATCTTTGCTTTCTGCGCCTCTTTACCCAGATCCAAATACGGATCAAGGTAAGCATGAATTTACTTGGTCATTTATTGCTGATGCAAATATGGATTCAGTGCTAAGTATAGCTGATTTTTTGAATTCGCCAATTATTGATAAGCTTCCAGATGTAGATCCGCTGTTTACGATTCATAGAAACTCAGGTCTAATTGCATTAGATTGGGTTAAGCTAGCTGACGATTGTTCTGGAGATATAATTTTGCGTATTTACGAGCCATGTGGTGGCTGCGCAAGTGGGCAAATAAAACTCAATAAAATCTTGCGTGCGGCTTCGATTGAAGAAGTGGATCTTATGGAAATGCCCGTGTTGCACGGTATGCCTGTAGCTTTGCACAAGAATAATGACGTGTTAAATATAGAATTACATCCTTTTCAGCTATGCTCATTGCGCATTCACATTGCATCTTAATATTGATATTTTTGTTTATATTTTGATACTTGTGATTGCACATACATTAATGATTATTGCGATTTGCAATATATTTAGCTAAAGCACATATAGGATTATCTGTATTTATATAGTTAATTTCGAGCGCATTCATTATCTGCACTATGATTGGTTGGTCAATATGCGCGCGTCTTACTATTTCTACATTCTGAAATGCAGATTCGATGCTCCCTTTGTATAGCACATTTCCATTATCAAGTATGAGAGCATTTTGACAATTTTTGTATGCAAATTCCATGTCATGGGTAATAAATAATACTGTTACATTTATCGTATGTAAATAATTAAGTATTTTTACAAGTCGCATTTTTTGTAGCTTATCCAACCCGCCAGTCACTTCATCCATAATAATAATATGTGGTTCTCTTAGCAGTGCAGATGCAATGTTAATAAATTTTCTTTCAGAGAATGACAAATTAAATGGGTTTGTATTTTCTTTATCGTTTAAACCAGTAAGATTCACAATGCGACGGTAAAGATCATTGTTTATATTCTTTATCCCATATGTAATCTCTTTATGCACAGTGCTGTTAAAAATTTGATCATTTGGATTCTGAAAAATATAACCAACGAGTGATGTAATATCGTGTTGCTTTAATGTTTTATATTGTTTTCCTTCGATAGTTATGTCACCAGAAGTTGGCTGTAATAAATTGTCTATTATTCTGGCTAAAGTGCTTTTCCCTGCTCCATTGCTACCTATTATTGCGCATACTTCACCACTTTCGAATTCTACATTTACGTGTTTTAGAATTTTGCATGATTTTTCTTGTTTATTATTGTTCTTATTTTTTATTTTTTCATTTGAAGGATATTGAAAACTTACATCGTCCAATTTAATTGCGGTGCTCATTGCATTTCTCCTTCAATAAAACTATTAATTTGCTTATATCTGTTATGTTAGGCGTTATTTGAATATCAAAATTACGTAACTTTTTTACAATTTTGACGACTTCTGGAATATCAATACAGTCAGAAGGGAAGGTTTCATCATAAAAAACATCATATTTATTCCCATAATGGGTTATAAAACCATTTTGAAGAACAATAATATTATCTGCATATTCTGCTAACAAATTTGTATCTTGTTCACTAATTATTACAGTATGTCCTTCATCTTTGTATTTTTGTAGAAAATTATAAATATTCTTAGTTTCTTTTGGATCAAGTTGTAGAGTAGGTTCGTCAAGAATTAGTATTTCTGGATTATTCACTATAACGCAAGCGATTGCAACGCGTTGAATTTGCCCGCCAGATAGGCTTAGTGGGTTTTGAAGCGCAAGCTGTTCTATGTTAAGTAATTGCATAACTTGTGTAACTCGACTCTCTATTTGTTGAGTAGGGGTGTTGCGATTTTCTAAGCTGAATGCAATTTCTTCAAATACGGTTTTTTTAATATGACTTAACTGTGAAAAAGGATCGCTAAATACAAAGCCTATGCTGCCACTTTCATCAGATTTTACTAAATCAATCGTGTTGTTTAATAGTATTTTTCCAGAATATTCTCCCTTATAGAAATGAGGAATATAACCCTTAAGAGATAAGCATAGACTTGATTTACCTGAAGCGTTAGCTCCAATTACTCCATATATTTTCCCTGATTCTATCTGTATTGTTATGTTACTTAAAGCTGGTTTTGAAGTAAGTGGATAAGTGTATGAAAAATCGCAAATATTATATGAGATAACCATAAATTACTCTTCCTAGAATAAGAAAAACTAGTGTAATTGTTCCTATTGCTAGTACTAATTTTTCGTGACCATTATGATTAACCTGTTTAATATATGTCTTTTTTTCTGAACTAAAAAAATTTCTTGAATCAAGCATCATTATGCGCTGCTCTATGTTTATTAGTGAAGTAATAAATGCTGGAAGCAAAATCGAAGTAAATGTGCCAATTCTACGTATTAAATTTCCATTAAAGTTTATTCCACGACTTTTTTGCGAGATTATGATTGCTTTAATTTGCATTTGTAAATAATCAATAGTTTGGAAAGTAGAAAGTATTATGAAACATATTTTATTGCTCATCCCAAGTTTGCTTAAAGATATTGTAATATCTTCTATATCAGTTATTTGGAAAAACCATATGACTATAGTTGATATGTTTAAGGTATTCATTCCAAGCGTTATAGAATTAGACAATGCTGTATCTGTAATTTGCAAAAAATTAAGATTTAATATTGCATTTCCTTGTCTATAGAAAGCAACTTGAAATATTGCAACAAATAATGAGAACATGGCTATACTTGCTACAAGTTTATATCCATTCTTTTTTATTCCGCATAGAATCATCAGAATAAGTAGAGCAAGAAAATAGGGGAACAATAAAAGTCGTAAATAGTATAATGTGAATGAAAAAGTATTTAATATAATGTCTACTATTATCAAATATATGGTCAATATAAATTTTGTTGTAGGATACAGCGTTACAAACGTATTTGTATTTTTTACTTGATTAATAGTATCTATATAATGCATGTGCATAATTACTTTTATCTTTGTCTGTATATAGTAGACTCGATTTAATTTTTACTATTCAGAATCTGAATTTTTTAAGTAAAGTGAACCTAATGGGAAAAGAAGCAGTAATTTATTGGGCAAGCATTTTATAACGCTTAAACATATAATGATTGTTAATATTCTATCAGCCCAAGTAAAGAATCCTTCAGCAGAGAATACAGAAATCCAAATATTCACTCCAGATGCAGTTATTAAACCCGCTATCATAGATGATCCTCCGCCAGTAAACCCGCTAAATACTATTACTACTATCGGTGCCGCAATAATAATGGATACTATTGCCATGATTATTGAAGAAATAAAAATTTTCATATAATTTGAAAACATTTTATGTTTTGCTAGAATGCCAGCGCATAAGGCCAGAGCAATATTGACCACTATAAATGGAAGCATGGTTGGCATAGTGATTGATGAAACTATTGAAGATAGCATTCCAGTTATTATTCCTACAAGTGGTCCAAAAACCATGCATGCAAATAAAGTGCCTATAGTATCAAGGAAAATAGGTAGTTTTAGTACGCCAGCTATAGTGCCAGAAATATAATTAATAGCAACACATAATGGTATTGTGACAACTGCAGCAGTAGTAAATTCTTCCTTGAATGATTTAATTATCTGTTTCATGCAACTACCTCCTATTTTATTACTACAAATATAATCTTTTCATGGATTATAAGATACCTTTATAAGTTTGTAAATTAATATTTAGTGTTTTTGATAAATCTTCGCGAGTATATGACATATATACGGCGTATACTCGCTTGCGTATATAAATAACATTTGGTTTTATAATGCTTGCAGTATATGTTGCTTCAGCTGCACGCTAAAGTTAGTTACATCTGAAACTACAGTTTCTATTAATTGATAGGATGTTGAGAGTTTATGGAAAATAAAGGAATTTATTCTAAAAAGAAAATAATAATAGATACAGATTGTGGTTCGGATGATGCTATGGCAATTGCCATGGCTTTAAATGATCCTAGATATGAGATATTGATGTTTTGCACTGTATCAGGAAACGTGTGCATGGAACAAGCGACTATTAATACGCTTACTACTATCGAGCATGCTGGTTCATATGAGCCACCTGTATATAAAGGAAGCAGAAGCATGCTGTTACGCGATTTGGCTTATGCTCATGAAACTCATGGTAGAGATGGAATGGGTGATATTGGTCTAGTTCCTCATCGTTTGAAAGAAAGTAATGGTAATGCTGTTTTGAAAATGATTGAAACTTTGAGAAACAGTGAAGATGGTGAAATAGACATTATTGCATTAGGACCATTAACTAACATTGCTCTAGCTATTAAGGTTGATTATGAAGCGATGAAAAAAGTTGGTCGCATAGTCGTTATGGGATCTGCTGGTTTAGGCCGTGGAAATGTTTCTCCTGTAGCAGAATTTAATATTTGGCAAGATGCAGAAGCTGCAAAGATATTAGTTGATTCTGGTCTTAAAAATATTATGTTTGTTGGATGGGACGCATGCTTGGGAGAATGTATGCTGAATCCACAAGAAATTGCTAATATTCGCAAAAGTGGAGAACTTGGTAAGTTTGTTATTGATTGTAATAGGGAATTAATGGAAATGAATGTTAGCCGTTTTGGGGATGCTTATCTAGATATGGCTGATCCATCTGCCGTTGCCGCTGCGTTATATCCTGAATGTATAAGCGAGTGCACAAAATATTATTGCCAAGTTGATGCAACTCCTGGACCAAGTTATGGCTCAGTTCTTGTTGATGCTAATTTCTTCTCTGGTAAAACTCCGAATGTTGAAATATGTAGTAGGCTTAATCCCGAAAAATATAAAAATTACATTTATCGTACTTTGCATGTTGTAGATTAGCAAAATTTGTTTTTACCAACATGCTTTCTATATTGAAATAACATTTAGATACGACCGAGTTTGTTTATGGTTGTTCACAAACTTTCTCGGTCGTATTTATATTTAATGCGTATATTTTCAGTATAAATATACTTTAGTTACTAAAGTCAATATCGCCGAGTTTTTCAATAAGCTTCATATTCTCGCTGTAATCAACTGGGCAGGAAATCACATCGACACCGCTTTCCTGATCCAGCGCTTCACGCAGCATGTTGTACAAATCCTCCGGCTTTTTAACAGCATGACCGCGCGCGCCAAAGCTTTCAGCTAGTTTTGGCACATCCGGATTATGGAAATCAACGTATTCGTGCTCGCCTGCATGAAGTTCCATCTTCCACTTAATTAAGCCATAAGCGTTATCTTCCCAAACAAGAACTACCATTCGGCTGCCAACGCGCACTGCAGTTTCGATTTCCTGCACGTTCATCATAAAGCTTCCGTCGCCCATCACAGCCAAAACCGGTTTCGTGTTAATTTTGCCGGAATTATCGCGAATAAACGAAGCTCCAACAGCTCCCGGAAGCGTCCAAGCCATAGTTGAAAGACTGTTGTCGATTATGCAAGTATTCGGGTGCATAGTTGGGTACAAGCGTGCCATCCACATTTTCAAAGCACCTGTATCTACAAGTACCTTCGTGCCTTCAGGAACAGCGCGGCGAATATCGTAAACTACGCGCTGCGGTTTCATTGGCATGCTTTCGTCGTTTTCGCAAGAATGTAATTCTTCCGTAAGCAGTTGTCGAATACGTGGGTGGCTTACGTCGAAAGTAATGTTGCGTGTCTTTAATACTTCTGTAAGAGTTTTAAGCGTTTGGCCAATATTCGCCATAATATTCAGCGCAGTAGGGTAGTGCGCATCGGTATCTTCCACAAAAGTATTGATGTGAATAATAGTTTTATCAATATTTGGGTTGATTTTCTTCGGGTCGAACTGCTGAATTGAGAAGCCGACAGCAATAATCAAATCAGCAGTGTCAAACGCGAAGTTCTCGTAATCGCGATGCATGAAGCCAACTACACCAAGTGCATTCGGATGATTATCTGGGAAAACGCCCTTTCCTTCGAAAGTAGTTGCAACTGGAACATTAAGCTGCTCAGCAAACGCAAGAAGCTGATCCTCAGCGTGAGAGCGCGCAACGCCGTTTCCAGCCAAAATAATAGGTTGCTTTGCTTGACTAATAATTTTCGCAGCTTCTTCAATAGTGTCTGGCGCTGGCATAATATGCAAAGGATGCGGCAGTGGAAGAGGCTTTGCGTCGTCAGGTGCTGGCATTTCGCTAATATCTTCCGGAATAACAAGGCACGTGGCTCCCGGACGGTTGCGACCGGCAATAGAGAAAGCTTTTCGAACCATTTCCGGCGCAGATTCTGGAGCAAGCATCATAGAAGACCATTGCGTAATCGGTTGGAAGAGCGCAACCAAATCAATAATTTGGTGAGATTCCTTATAAAGCCTAGAAACGTTACCTTGTGCGCAAATCGCTACAAGCGGTGTGGTGCTTGCGTTTGCTTGAGCTACAGGAAGCGTTAAATTCAATGCGCCAGGACCTAGAGTTGCCAAGCATACGCCCGGTTTTCCAGTAATATGAGCGTATGCTGCTGCCATAAAACCAGCACCCTGCTCGTGGCGAGTAAGCACAAAACGAATGCGCCCATCACGCTCAATTGCTTCAAGAAGCGGAATATTTTCCTCACCTGGAATACCGAATACTACTTCAACGCCTTCGTTTACCAAGCATTCAACAACTAAATCTGCAGTATTGCGCTTGTGGTTTTCACGAAGATGCTTTTGACGAGCAAGTTTTTGTTCAAGCTTCTGATCTTCTGTTTTGTGTATTTCTGCCATAATTCGCTTCTTGTGTAGACAACAAATTCTTTGTTTTAATATGATATACGCAATCTTGTCTTTAAACGCAATTTTTGCGATGCGCGTGTCATAAAAAAGGGCGGAATTTTATGGTAGCTACTTTAGGCTAAATCACGCTATTAATAGTTGCTAATTTATTGTTATTGCAACGATTTTGTCGGGAATTTAACCCGATTGTAGGACTGGGTTTCTAGTACAATAGAACCATTGTGTCTATTGCGTTACGGAGGAATGATGAAGCGCTGGCTGTTGAATCTGGTCAAGTGTGAAACCATTCTTATTGTTGCCGCAATTTTAGCGGTTATTTCTTGTTTTTTTGTACCTCTAGATCCGCAATATTTGAGTTATATTCATGTCAACACTATTTCGCAATTAGTGTGTCTTATGATGGTTGTGTGCGGATTCCAGCGCATTGGTGTGTTTCGATCTATTGGTGCGCGTTTGCTAAGGCATGTGCGCACTGAGCGCGGCTTGGTGCTCGTGCTTATGTCGTTAACATTCTTTTCAGCAATGTGGATCACGAACGACGTTGCTTTGGTTACTTTTGTGCCTTTTGCGCTATCTGTGCTCGTAATGGCGAATGCTGAAAAGCAGTCAATTCTTGTAATTACGCTTATGACCATTGGTGCCAATGTTGGAAGTATGCTCACTCCTATTGGCAATGCTCACAATCTGTATTTAAAGGCGTTGACTCATATGTCTACGCAAGATTTTTTGAAGATTATGGCTCCTTATACGATTACAGCAGCACTGTTGATGATCGTATTTGCATTCGTATTCTTTAAGTCGCGCACAGTTGACCAGTTTGCAGGTTTGCATGGTGACGATATTGAACAAAGCGTGTTGGCTCCTTCGCATGGTCATCCGCAGCCTGATGAAATTCGTGTTATGGGTTACGGCATGAATTTTACTCGCTGGCGTGTTGCTGTTTATAGTTTGCTGTTTGTCGTTTGCTTGTGTGGTGTTAGTGGATGGATTCCTGACTGGATTATGGTGCTTATTATGGTTGCAGCTTTTCTTGTTTGCGACCGCCACGTATTCCGTGTTTTAGATTGGGCTTTGCCACTCACGTTTATTATGTTCTTTGTTTTTATTGGCAATATGCGCCGAGTTTCTGGATTTAGCGATCTTGCGCAAATGTGGGTTGGTGCGCATCCGATGGAAGTTTCTATTGCTTCAAGCCAATTTATTAGTAATGTACCAACGACAATTCTGCTTTCTGGATTCTGTGATCAGTGGAAGCTTCTTATTATTGGCACGAATCTTGGTGGAATGGGTACTTTGATTGCTTCTATGGCTTCGCTTATTTCTTATAAGGGAATTACGCACCAGTATTCGCATTACCGTGGGCGTTATTTGCTCACGTATACTATTGTCAATGTGTTCTTTCTTGCAGTGTTGATGTCACTTGCGTGGATTATTGAATAACAATTTTTATATAAACGTTTGATATTTATAATTTTATGGCGCGTTGATAACAGTTTTTTGGTATAATAACCATTTGTTTGCCTCTGTAGCTCAAAGGATAGAGCAACGGCCTTCTAATCCGTTGGTTGCGCGTTCGAGTCGCGTCGGGGGCACTTTTATAAGCCCGAAATTATTGGAATTTCGGGCTTTTTAAAAGTGCCGAGCTTGTTTAGGGTTGAAAGCACGGTGTGTTTTCAACGCAAGCGAGGTCTGTACGCGTCTTTAAGACGCGTACAGGTTACTTATCTTCTTCGCGGCAGCTTTCGCATAAGCCAAATACTTCTAGCGTATGATCCACCACAGTGTACCCGTGAGATTCAGCTACTTTATGAATCCATCCTTCGTCGTCAGGTGGCTCAATGTCGACGGTTTTTCCGCAACGTTCGCACACTAAATGATGGTGATGAGTATTTTCATCGCAAATACGGAATAATTGCTGTCCATTAAAGCGCACGGTATCTACTTCGCCGCTTTGAGTTAAAGAATTAAGTTGACGATACACTGTTGCTAAGCCAATAATCTCCCCGTCTTTGGCGAGTATTCGGTGCAAATCTTGTGCAGAAACAAAATTACGAGACTCGCGTAAGTAGGAGAGTACTATTTCTTTTTGTTTTGTATGTCTACGCATAGGCTCACTAGACATTTCGCATCCTTTCGTCGTTTTTAGTCTAGCTCGTCGTCCCAGCAGCCTGTTGCATCTAATGCTGCAGCAGCGTCAACAGGATTATCGCATAGCACAGTAATATGACCCATTTTGCGATTCTTACGAACTTCAGCTTTTCCATAATCATGTATATGCCATTCTGGATGTTCCAAAATCAGCGAACGTGTAGGAGCCACATGTTGCCCAAGAACATTTACCATAACAGCAGGGGAAAGTAGCTTAGGCTTCTTTAAAGGCCAACCAACAATACCGCGAATATGTGCTTCAAATTGATCCATATCGCAAGCTTCAATCGTATAATGCCCGGAATTGTGAGGGCGAGGAGCAAGTTCGTTTACTACTACGCGATTATCTTTAGTGATGAAAAGCTCGATTCCTAATGTTCCTGCTAGTTCGAATCCTTTAGCTAAGCGCAAAGCTAATTCGTGAGCTGTTTTTTCAACTTCAGGATCAACTACTGCAGGAGCTAAAGTCATGTGCAAAATACTATTGTGATGCACGTTTTTTACTAGAGGATAAGTTACGAAATCCTTACCATTTCCAGAAACCAGGATTGATGCTTCAAAAGCAAAATCGACGAAACCCTCGAGAATTGAAGGAGGGAATTTTCCTCCGCGATCCGAGCGATGGTGAATGTTAGCAACGTCTTCTTCTGTGCGCAAAACATCTTGACCATGACCGTCGTAGCCGCCGCGACGAGTTTTAAGAATTGCTGGCAAGCCTATTTCGTCAATAGCAGCATCTAAGTCGTCCAAATTATTTACTTCACGCCACGGAGCTGTTTCGATTTTATGACTATTAATGAACGTTTTTTCACTGACGCGATCTTGAGTTACGCGTAACAGGTCAGTTCCTTGTGGGATTGCGGTTAAATGACGAACTTTATCAAGTGCGTCTGCGTTAACATTTTCAAATTCGTAAGTTAATACATCGCAACGTTCAGCAAGCTCACGTAAGCCTTCAGGATCGTCGTAATTAGCTTCAACCTGCAAATCTGCTACTTGGAACACAGGGCAGTCAAGCGTAGGGTCAAGAACACCAATACGAAAACCCATATGGCGAGCTGCAATAGCCATCATGCGCCCTAACTGGCCGCCGCCAATAATTCCAATAGTGGATCCTGGCATTAAACGTTCAACAGCACCATTAGTTACTTCAGATAAGGTTGGCATTTGATTCCTCGACTTTTTCTTTTAGTTCATTGCGATATTCTGCTAGTTCTTTAGCAAGACGATTATCAGTTGTACTTAGAATGCTTACAGCAAGCAATCCAGCATTTGTCGCACCAGAGTTTCCAACTGCAGTAGTTGCAACAGGAATACCTCCTGGCATTTGTACTATTGAAAGCAATGAATCCCAGCCTGATAGCGCATGCGAGCGTACTGGCACTCCAATAACAGGAAGCGTGGTTTGTGCCGCAATCATGCCAGGCAAGTGGGCGGCTCCACCGGCTCCAGCAATAATAATGTGGAAACCGTTTGAGCGAGCATTATGCGCAAAATCTGCCATTAATTCCGGTGTACGATGTGCGGAAATAACTCGTTTCATATACGGAACTTGGAATTTATCTAGAATTTCACAAGCATGACGCATGGTTTCCCAATCACTTGAGGATCCCATTACGACAGCGACGGTTGGCTTTACTTCTGACACGATGAACCTCCCTGACGTGCACTTGTTACTTTACGCAACACTAGGGAGAACTCGCCGAAGTTTATCTAAAACTTAACAAATTATTTGTTCGCTTCATTGCTTTTTGGTCGCAACGATTTTACCATTTCTAGTATTTGTTTAGGATTAGCTTCCGGTAAATAGGCGTGAGTTACAGCTAGTGAAATCTGAGCTAATTTTGCAGAATCCATATAGCAAACATATACGGAACTTGCGGATGGCTGGAATTTTTTCTTGAAGAAATATAGCGATTTGAACCCATAAGCTGGTTCCAAAATGTCAGACATCATTTCTAGCGCATGATTAATAACGTTAGAAGATTTTTGACCATTTTCGTTCAATATGTCTTCGTTTATGCCAGCTAGAGGTGCTGCAGAAAGGCTCATAAATTCTACAGAACAGTCTGGGTTTTCTAATCCTTCATCTCTTAAACGTTCTGCCATTCTAGCAATTAATAATTCCATAATCCCATTAGGACTATCTGTGCGGTGACGCATAAAATCAAGTGTCCAACCAATAATTCGATTATTTCTATACGTTGGCATCCAGCTTGTTACTCCAAGTACCCTGCCGTCTTCATTAATAGCGTATAAAATTTTGACGCGGCTATCTTGAAGTTCGTCAAGTCCTCCGAGAGTAAATTTCATTTCTGGAAGAGCTTTTAACTCTGCCCATTCTTCTGAAATTTCTACAATTTGTTGCCGTACGTCCCAAGAGGCTTCGTTATAAGTTGTAAGTACGTCGGCAATTCCATCTCGTTTTGCTTTGTTTATAGCTGTACGAATATCTTGCCATTTTTTCCCTCGCGTCTGCCAAGTATTAGGGTCTACTAGCATGTCTGTTCCGACTTTAATAGAAGTAAATCCAAGTTTTTCTAGTTCTTGACGCGTTTTATCGTGCACAGCATAGAATGCTGGAGACCACGAATTTTGTTCGCAGAATTTAATAAATCCTCGAATATCTTGTGAATACTCTTTTTCATTTCCAAAAGGTTCTGTAAGAGTGAGCGCAATACCGTAATTTAGTCTATAGGCAATTGCAGATTGCCCGCTTTGAGAGAACCAATAATGGTTATTCGCCCAAGTCGTCATAAAGCTCATTGTGTTTCCACCAAGTTCTACTAATGAGCTTGCTTTTTTTCTATCGTTTTCGCTTGTAGAGATGCTGCTGCGGAACCACGTAAAGCAGACAATAAACAATATTGTCCAGAATATCACGCCCACGCTTTGTGCTAGTAAAGAAGATAGGGGTGTTTCAGTGCGAAGCATTGCGTTAGATCTGTTTCCAAATCCCATAGGCATCCAGCGCCCTGGTAGATCTCGCAATAAGTGGTAAATATCAGCAGATGGAGTAAATTCTTCAGGTATCATAAGACCAAAAGCAACATATCCAGCACCAGTTATATACAATGCTATAAAAATTGCTATTAGTCCCAAACGTGCCTGTAGTTTGCTCGTATGAACAGAAAAATGCTTTAAATTAATTATCAACAAAATAGTAAGCAATAATGGTGGGAGAGCGGTAAGCATAAAAGCAACAGCAACAGCATTATGTTGATGTTCCAAAATATTTTGTTTTGTGGCAATTAACGGCAAAACAGTGAAATACATTCCTGCATATAGCACAGTCAGTGCGTTTATAAATATAGAAGTTAATGCAGCTAGTCTACGCCCTCGTAACATTCCCCACGCAATAATCATCAGTGTGATGCTTGGTAATAGAATGCGAATCCATAATTCGCCAATTGCAGCGTGATGTAGACCTGAATGAAGAAAACAATTATTTGTGCTGTAATTTGTCATGCATCGCGTAAGCCATGTCTTAGAGCCTAGTTGCGGTGACATAAACAAACCAAGAGTAGTAAGAATTCCTGCGTGAGAGCGTGAAGATAATGCCAACACTGGACCTAATGCAATAATGCTCTGAGCTACTGCAAAAAGCCTACGAATTTCGTAATCTGTACCTTCCCACCAGTTTACACTTCGTCTAACGCCTTTTGTTTTGCTCATAATATTGCCGATGATGTGTCCTGTAAGGGCTGCAATAATAGTGCAATAATCGCCTGGATTTCCACTATAAAGAAGCATTGCTGAAGTAGTAGCGTATCCAATTACTAAAGTTCTTCTGCGCCACAAAATAGATTCGTAAGATGCAGAAGCCATAAAAGCGCCAATAAACAGTGTGAATGGAGATAGTCGAATAGGAATCTTGGTAATCCAATGCATGTTTCGAATAATGATTGAAAGATTACCTATGATTGTTAATCCTACAATTATGCCAACAAGTGTGCTAAATATTGCAATATAAATAATATTAAGTCTACTTATACGAGTTTCTGCAACGCCAATAAGTACGGCAACAAGTAAACAATTAACCATAAGAGATGGCATATTATTTACGAAAATAAGCGAATGGCACACTTTTATCAGCAGCTCTGTGACGTTTCCGTGCCCGAAGAATAGGCTTGGACCTTTTGAATGATGATGTCGCATAAACAATTGTGCAAGAGTAGCGCTTGTGCCATAAGTATAAAAATGCATAAGTGCTAATACGAGCCAGTGTATGCAATTTATAACAATAAAAATGCATGTAAGCGTTAATGCAAAAACTTTATGTTGCATCCAGGTTATGAAATCGTGCATCAATATTTTTGTATGCCGAATTGCTGAATGTTTAGAATCAGAATCATTTTTCTTACAACGTTTATGAAAGAAAGACAGCATCATATTAGTCTCGATTCACTTGCTGGTTGATAAGAATTTGTACATTTTGGTAGGTATTAAGTTTTGGTGCAGTGCTTGAAATACCTGTTTTTTTGCAGAATTGATCAATTGCTATTTTTAATCCAGCTTTTACTGTGTGCCAATCATGACCATTGCCTTGAGAAAGCATGGTTATAACATTCATTCCAGCGCGATGTGCGCTTAGTGCGATGGTTGCCTGATTCGCTTGAGATTTAGTATCCCATGAGCCCGCAATAGCGTAATAATTTTGTTTCAAAGGAGCATTTTTACGCATTATCACGCTAGGTATATGTCGCTCATATTCTGATGTGTTTCCATTGAAATAATGATTAATTGTTTCTTGGCGATTCTTATATGTTGGTTCTAGTTCCCCTCCGGCAGAAAAAATGTTTCCAAATATATCAGGGTGAGATGGAACTAGTTGCGTTGAGCAAGTGCCTCCTTGTGAGAAGCCGCCCATAAGCCACATTTTAGGATCTTTGCTTACTGGCAAATGTTTGCGTATCCATTTAGGAACATCATTAATTAAATATGTTTCTGCTTTGCCGAACACATGTGTATCCGCACACAGAGAATTATGCGAAGATTCACCATTTTGGTCAGGGGCTACAACAATAGGTGCAAGACCGTAGTGATTTTTCGCGTAATTGTCTAAAGTATTTGCAATATCGCTTGCTGCAAAAAAGTGATTAGGGCTACCAGGTTGTCCTGCAAACATGACCATAACTGGCAGTTTTGGTGGTTTTTTAACAAGTGCAGCAGGTGGCAAGTATACGTTTGCTATTCTGGCATTGAAATGTGAAGCAGTGCTAGGGATATAAACTGAACGAACAATACCTTTTTTAGGCAGTTTTGGCAGTTTTTGTTGTGCTGCTAACTCTCTCCATTGTTTAATACTAGAGGATGCGGATTTTTGCTTATTAACTTCTAGTTTTGGAAAACCGCCCATTCCAAATATTGAACCTATTGTCGTGTATTCCCCATAAATCATGTCTACATGAAGAGCTGTGCTTGCTAACGTCAAGATAATAGCTATTACTGCAACTAGTTTTCTCCATTTGTGTAAGAAAACAAATGCTGTTGCTGCAAAACCTATAAGCCCGAAGCCGCATGCAATAGAAAAAATAACGAGCCATCCAAGACTTACTTCGAATACAAGAAACACGTCAGAAATAAGCCAAGCAATTATTCCACCGACAAAAAATGTTATGACACCTATTGCAAGTTGTATTAGTAAGTGGAACATTTTCTTGCCGCGTTTTGTTTTCATAAAAAGCAACAAGACTAAAGAAATACCATTTACGCTAAAAAGGCTTACTGGTAGCCATCCTTGCAAAAGACTCACTTTTGCCAATTGCAGCATGTTTGACTCCTATACTTTCTAGTCTAATTTGCGTACCAGTTACTAATCTAAGCGACATATACGCACAGTAATTGCCCAACCTAGTAATGTAATGCTAGTATCTGAAATTTTCCTCAATATTTGTTTTATTTTTTATTATTTATTCTATTTAAATAATAAATATCGAAACATATATTGTAATCAGTCCTAAGTATTAAAATTGCTATTTTTTCTTGTTTCAATGCATTGTTAAAAATTTATGACGATAGCAATAAGTAAACTTGCACATTATTAGTAATAATTAGCACGTGTGTGATTTATTGAGGATAGTATGAAGTCATTTTTGCGCTTGAAAGTTCCGTATTGGCTGTATGCATTTCTTTTCTTTGTTATTGACGGCATGTCGGTAATTATTGTGCAAATGGGTGTGCAGCGCGCTGGAAGAGTTGAGATGACTTCTGCAATGTCTGGTGGACGTTGGGGATTAATAACTAAAACCTGGAAAGAACTTAATTTCGTTATTGTTCTTAGTGTGCTCGTTGTTGCGATGATATACGGTTTAATTCTTTTGATTAGTAACCGATTTTGGATATCAAGTGCAATAATTCTAAGTGTTTCATTGCTTATTGCTGTTATTGAATATATGAAAGTAAATGTTCGTTATGAAACTATTCTTCCTGCGGACTTAAACTTTTTAAAAAGTAACACTGGTAATGTCGCTTCATTTTTGCCAGATAATGCTCCTATGGTCATTGGTGTTGCTTTAGGCGTTTTTATTTTGCTTTTAGTTACAACTGTTTGCTTACACATATTTGATACAAATCATGGAAAGATTGTGCGATTTAAAGATTGGCGTTATTCTGCTGGTATTCGTGTTGCAATTGCGTTGATTTTAATAGGGAATTTAAGCTGGTATATTGGCGGCGTTGGCACAGTTGACTCTTCGGCTAATGTTTTTTCTAAAATGCTTGGTGACAGTCCTGCTATGTGGGATTCTGTTTATGACGCTCAACGCAATGGTGCTATTGTGGCATTTTTGCGTAATGTAAATCCTAAAATTATGGATAAACCGGCTGATTACAGTGAAGAAACTATGAAGGCTGTATACAAGCGTTATAACGATGAAGCTAAACGTATAAATCGTTCTCGTACAACAAATATGAACGATAATACTTTTATTCTTATCTTGTCTGAATCGTTCTCTGATCCTACTCGTGTTCCTGGTTTGAAGTTGAACAAGAATCCAATACCATTTATTAGCAATTTAAAGAAGCATACGGATAGTGGTTTGATGCTTTCTTCTGGTTATGGTGGCGGTACTGCAAATCTAGAGTACATGTCTTTAACTGGTTTGAGCATGGCTAATTTTGATCCTTCAATGACTAGCCCGTATCAGCAGTTGGTTCCTAATGCTCAATGGTCTCCAACTATTAATCAATATTGGGATGATTCTCGTAATTCTATTAAATCTATAGCTTTCCACCCGTATGAGCCGAGCATGTATTTGCGCGCTACTAATTACAAAAAGTTTGGATTTAGTAAGTTCTACGCATTGCAAGGACCTGATGTTATTGCTCACCGTGATGTTATAGATAAATCACCGTATGTTTCTGACGCATCAGCATATAAGAGTGCGTTAGAAAAGATTAAAGAGCATAAGCAACCTAGGTTCGTACAAATTGTTACTATGCAAAACCATATGCCTTATAGGGATTGGTATGCGAATAATGAATTCGAAGCGTCTTCTAAAGATGGTGCCGCTGATCTTGGTGATGATGAAAAAACTTCTATTGAAACGTATGCTAAGGGTGTGCAGCACACTGATGAGACAACACAAGCGTTTTTGAAGAGTTTAGATAAACTAAATAAGCCTATTACTGTTATGTTTTATGGTGACCATTTGCCAGGAATTTACGGCACTGCAAGTTCAGATGAAAAGAATTCATTGTCTTTGCATTTGACTGATTATTTTATTTGGTCAAATAAAGTTGCTTTGGAGCGTAAAGAGCGTAGTGAGAAAAAATCTTCAAACAAAAATGTAGAGCATTCTAATACAAGTAAAGATGTAGATCGTACTAATAAGTATTCTTCGCCTAACTTCTTTATTTCTCAGGCTGCTTTACATATGAACGCTAAAGTTTCCCCGTATCTTGCTTTCTTAACTCGTTTACATGAGCATGTGAGTGCTATGGAGCCTCCTGTTGTAAATACTATTCAAGGCTGGGATAGAATTCCTGAAGGACAATCAATTTATTTGGATAACGATGGTAATCCGATGATTTTGTCTAAGATGGATAAGAAGTCACGTCAACTTCTTCACGACTATCGCTTAATACAATACGATATTACTGCTGGAAAGCATTATTTGCGTAATACTGATTTTATGAAATTACCGCGCTAAAAGCTAGTTTGATCATTAAAATGCCCCTCGTTTGTATTTGATAAATATTATTTTTCAAATAGCGAGGGGCTTATTGATTTGCAATTTGTTAATGAAAACTATATTTAATTAACAAACTATTTTAAAGCTTTTTCTGCAATATCATGCCTAAAGAACATGTGTGGAAGATTAAGTTTATCTAATATGCTGTAGACGTTGTTTTGAGTGTCTTTTACGTCGTCTCCATGCACTTGTACAAGAGCTACTCTACCTGAAGAAGTAAGAAGTTTTCCGCTTTTTTCATCGCTTTTTACTCCTGCATAATACACGTGCTGACCTTGGTTTTCGTCAACAGGAATTTGAGGAAGTTGAGTTCCAGTAACTAAAGTGCCAGGGTAGCCTTCGCTTGCAATAATTACGCCGAGCGTAACACCGCTATTTTTCCAAGTAAAAGTTGGGCTTTTATGTCGCAAAATATTCCATATAGCTGCACCAAAATCTGAAGTAAGGCGAGGAAGCACAACTTCTGTTTCTGGGTCTCCAAAGCGAGCATTAAACTCAATAACTTTAGGACCTGTTGCTGTATCAATTAAGCCAGCATAAAGCACGCCGGTAAAAGGCGTACCCTCTTTAGCTAGTCCTTCGACAGTTGGACGCACAATTTCGTCGATAGCACGCTGAACTGTTTCGTTGCTAATTTGCGGCACAGGGCTATAAGCTCCCATGCCTCCAGTATTTGGTCCTTTGTCGCCGTCGTAAGCACGCTTGTGATCTTGAGAAATAGGCATAACCCAAAAATCAGTTCCGCTTACGAAACTCATAAGTGAAAACTCTTGGCCTTGCAAAAATTCTTCAATAACAACTTTTGCTCCAGCTTGACCAAAACGATGATCGACGAAAATATCTTCCAAAGCATCAACTGCTGTTTGCTCATCCATAGCAACAGTAACGCCTTTTCCAGCAGCCAAACCGTCCGCTTTAATAACAATTGGAGCACCATGCTCAAGAACGTATGCGCGTGCCGTCTCCAAAGCGTCAAATGTTTTGTAGGAGGCGGTTGGAACGTTGTGACGAGCCATAAGCTTTTTTGCGAAATCTTTAGAGCCTTCAATTTGAGCTGCGGCTTTGTTTGGACCAAAAGCGGCAATTCCATGCGCTTCAAAATCGTCAACAATGCCATTCATAAGGGGAACTTCAGGACCGATGAACGCAAAATCGTAGTTATTGTCTTTAACGAACTTAATAAGAGCGTCATGATCTGATTGATTTATGTTTGCAGTTTGAATGCCATCTGCTGTAATACCAGGATTTCCAGGAGCAACAGTTACTTCTTCAACGCTTTCTCCTTTAAGTAGCGCGTGTGCAATAGCGTGTTCGCGAGCGCCAGAACCAACTACTAAAACTTTCATTTTTAATCCTTTATTGCTTTAAGATTTTGCTGTCTACTGTTTTGCAGCTTCATATTTTGCGGTTTTGCAGTTTTGCAGTTTACAACAACTCAACTGCAACGTTTTCTCGCTTAGCCATTTTGCCAATAATATAAGCGGTTTCGTCATGCTTGTTTAGTACTCGCATTGCCTCGTTTGCTCGGCTTTCATCAACTGCCAAAACCATGCCAATGCCCATATTAAAAACGTTGAACATTTCAGCGTGAGCAACTTTGCCTGCTTGTTCAATAACGCCAAAAATAGGTGGAACGCTCCAGCTAGTGGTATCAATTTTTGCAGCTAAATCATCTGCGTACATGCGCGGAACATTTTCAATAAATCCGCCGCCTGTAATATGAGCAACTCCCTTAATAAGATGTTCAGCAAAAAGTGGCTTTAAAGCTTTTACGTAGATTCGAGTGGGTTCAAGAAGAACTTCGCCAAGTGTTTTGCCATTAAGCTCATCTAGCTTGGTGTCAACGCTAAAACCTGCTTCTTCAAACAAAGCTTTGCGAACAAGAGAGAATCCGTTTGAATGAACTCCTGAAGAAGGAAGTCCGATAAGCACGTCGCCGGCAGTAATAGTGGATCCATCAACAATATTAGAACGTTCTGCAACGCCTACTGCAAAACCTGCAAGATCGTACTCGTCTTCGTCATACATTCCAGGCATTTCAGCAGTTTCGCCGCCAATTAAACCTGCTTCTGATTGCACGCAACCGTCTGCAACGCCTGAAACTACTTGCTCAAGTATTTCAGGATTGTTTTTTCCGCATGCAATATAATCGAGGAAGAAAAGCGGCTCGGCACCTTGAGCTGCAATATCGTTTACGCACATTGCAACGCAATCAATGCCAATAGTGTTATGCTTATTCATCATTTTTGCAATCACAAGCTTGGTTCCAACGCCATCCGTGCCAGAAATCAGCACTGGCTCTTTGTAACCAAGAGACGCCAAATCAAATAAGCCGCCAAATCCGCCAATGCCACCTACAACGCCTGGGCGCTTTGTGCGATTTACATGAGATTTAATACGACGTACTACTTCGTATCCTGCTTCTACGCTTACGCCAGCTTCTTCATATGCATGTGGCATATCGGTTCCTTTCGTAACACTGTTATAAGTATTTTCTTAAGTTTTATTTATAAATTGCAATAAACAATTAAATTATTAAGTTATATAAGATCTTCGTGCGAATATTTACTATGTTTCCTTACTTCTTGCAAATGTTCGCGTTCTTCAGGAGTAAGTGAAGCCAAGAATTCTTCGCCGTAATCGTCTAGTGCAGTAGGGTAGTCACCATTAAAGTAAGCAACGCACAAACCGCCATAAGGAGCAGGCTTTTTTAATCCAATCGACTCGACTAATCCATCTAAAGACAAAAATGCTAAGGAATCAGCATCGATATACTCGCGAATTTCTTCAACTGAATGCTTTGCTGCAATAAGTTCCTTCGTAGTTTGAATATCGATACCGTAGAAGCAAGGATATTTAAGCGGAGGGGAAGAAATACGCATATGCACTTCTTTAGCGCCAGCTTCTCGAAGCAATTGCACAATGCGCTTAGAAGTAGTTCCGCGAACAATCGAATCGTCAATAACGATAACGCGTTTTCCTGCAACTACACCACGAACAGCAGAAAGTTTCATACGAACGCCTTGCTCGCGTAATTCTTGCGTCGGTTGAATAAAAGTGCGTGCAACATACTGGTTTTTAATCAATCCCATTTCGTTTGGAATTCCGCTTGTTTCAGCGTATCCTGCAGCAGCAGAAAGTGAAGAATTAGGAACTCCAATAACCATATCTGCTTCAATAGGAGATTCTTTAGCCAAACGTGCACCCATGCGCTTTCGTACAGAATGAACATTAATACCGTAAATATTAGAATCTGGGCGAGCGAAATAAATAAATTCCATTGAGCATACTGCATGCTGCACGTGCTTTGTATATTGCTCAATAGTGTAGCCATCGTCATTAATAACAATGATTTCGCCAGGCTCAATATCGCGAATAAACTCTGCTCGCACAATATCAAGCGCACAAGTTTCAGAAGCAAGCACGTACGCGCCGTTCTTCATACGACCAAGCGAAAGAGGGCGGAAACCATTTGGATCAGTTGCTCCGATTAGTGCATCTTGAGTAAGCAATAAGTAAGCAAAACCGCCATGAACAGTTTGTAAAGCTTCTTTTAGGCGATCCATAAAAGTTGCTTTACTGGAGTGGCGAATTAAATGCATCAATATTTCAGTATCAGAATTTGAGTGGAATATTGAGCCTTTATCTTCCAAGGAATTACGTAGGCTAGTGCAATTTGTCAAATTTCCGTTATGAGCAAGAGCTACGTCTCCATCGTGGAAACGGAATAGGAAAGGCTGAATGTTATCAACGCTTCCAGAACCTGCAGTAGCATACCGCACGTGACCGATAGCCCTGTTTCCAGTAAGACGATCCATAACTTGTTCATTGCTAAATACTTGAGTTAGCAATCCCAATCCGCGATACCCATGCAGTTTGCCATTGTCGTTAGATACAATGCCGGCACCTTCTTGTCCTCGATGCTGTAGCGCATGAAGTCCAAAATATGTCAGCCTAGCTGCATCTTGATGACCCCACACACCAAATACGCCGCATTCTTCGTGAATATCTTCAAGTTCTGCAGACATTCATACCCCCCTAATAATCGATGATTGTAATCGTCGAATTTTGTAGTTATTTTGATACAAGTTTTGCAACTGTAAACTAAAGCTCATGCAGTGAAATATTCAACACCAGCTTCAAACAATGGTTGCTCGTGGAAATCAGGAATATTGACATACAAGTCACGACCTGCGCGCTCGCAATGTCCCATTTTTCCAAAAACTCGACCATCTGGGCTGGTAATTCCTTCAACGGACATAATCGATCCGTTTGGATTCACATTCAAACTCATGCTTGGAACGCCATTGCTATCAACGTATTGCGTAGCTACTTGGCCGTTGTTAATAAGCTTTTCCATAACTTCTGGCGTTGCAATAAAGCGACCTTCTCCATGAGAAATTGCAACAGTATGCATGTCTCCAACTTGCGTATTTGCTAACCATGGTGAAAGATTTGAAGCAACTCTAGTGCGAACAATCCTACTTTGGTGTCTGCCAATAGTGTTGTAGGTAAGAGTTGGGCATTCGGAATTTATTGGGATAATGTCACCAAAAGGCACAAGACCAAGCTTAATAAGCGCTTGGAAGCCGTTGCAAATTCCAAGCATTAAACCGTCACGATTATTAAGCAAGTCACGAACTGCGTCTGTTACTGCTGGATTCCTAAAGAATGCTGTAATGAATTTCGCAGAACCGTCCGGCTCATCG
The DNA here is from genome assembly GCF_023277705.1 of Gardnerella swidsinskii. Classification (NCBI taxonomy): domain Bacteria; kingdom Bacillati; phylum Actinomycetota; class Actinomycetes; order Bifidobacteriales; family Bifidobacteriaceae; genus Gardnerella; species Gardnerella swidsinskii. Next base: position 371,056 of record NZ_CP083176.1, on the reverse strand, counting down.
CCTCCGGAGAAGCCTCCTGGAATCATTACAATTTGACTCTTTTTAATCTCTTCAACCAATCTCTCAGCTGATCGTGCAATATCTTTTGCGCTTAAATTATTAATAATAAGCGTATGAGCGTCTGCTCCAGCTTTTTCAAAAGCAGCTTGAGTATCGTATTCGCAATTATTTCCAGGGAAAACTGGGATAATAACGCGAGGATGCGAAAGCGGCTTTAGTTTTCCTGTGTGCATGCGGTCTGTAGTAGAAACATTAGTTTCGCTATTAATAGTTTCTACAATCTCGCCAGGCTTTTTATATGGGAAGATTGAGGAAAGTGCGCTTTCCCAAACTTTTTGTAAATCACTTAAATCAATTTCTTCGCCATTTGATGAAGTAATCGCGTAATTTTCAGTTGTTTCGCCAACAAGCTCAACGTCAACCAAGCTTGTATTAGCTAACGACGGAACTTCAGCGTCTTCTTTAAGCTCAACATAGAAGCTTCCATATGCTAGCTTAAATAAATCATCGTCGCTTAAATTGTTGAATAATTTAAGACCAATATGATTTCCAAGCGTCATTTTGAATAAGCTTTCTGCACTAGCACCGTAGCCAGGAGTAGATATAGCAAGAGCTTGCTTGTTTTTCGTAATATTTTCTACAATTTCTATTGCTTTCAGGAAGCTTTCTTTTTCTGGAGTAATTCCGTCGGATTTATACTTCGGAGCAATACGTATAACTTTATGATTTACACCCTTAAATTCAGGTGAAACAGTTAAACGTGCATCTCCAGTAGAAACAGCAAACGAAATCAAAGTTGGTGGCACATCCAGATTCTCAAAACTGCCGCTCATAGAATCCTTGCCGCCAATAGCTCCAACGCCAAAATCAAGTTGTGCATTTAAAGCACCAAGAACTGCTGCAGCTGGCTTTCCCCAACGCTCTGGAATATCGTGAGGTTTGCCAAAATATTCTTGTAAACTCAAGTAAGCACGTTCGCGAGTGAAACCGCTAGCTGCTAGCTTTGCCAATGATTCAACAACCGCAACATAAGCTCCAGTAAACTGATTCTTTTCCATCAAATACGGATTAAATCCCCAAGCCATTGCGGAAGCTGTGTTTGTTTCGCCAAATACTGGGAATTTAGCAACCATAGCTTGAGCAGGAGTAAGCTGACGGCGACCGCCAAAAGGCATAAGCACAGTAGCAGCGCCAATAGTAGAATCAAATCGTTCAGATAAGCCTTTATTTGAAGCAATATTAATATCCGAAACTAAGTTATGCATGCGCTTTTCTAACGGCAAATCTGACTGATTCTGCCATGGAGTTTCGTAAGATTCTCCACTTTCAATATGCAATATCTGCTGTTTTGGAGCGCCATTAGAAGCTAAGAATGCTCTGCTTAAGTCAACAATGGTTTTTCCACGCCAAGTCATTCGCATTCGCGCTTCTTCAGTAACAGTCGCTATTATTTCTGCTTCAAGATTTTCTTCACGAGCATACTTCAAAAATTCTTCAGCATCACTTGACGCAACGTCGACAGCCATGCGCTCTTGAGATTCAGAAATAGCAAGCTCAGTGCCATCGAGACCTTCATACTTTTTAGAAACTTTGTCGAGATTAATAGTTAAGCCGTCAGCAATTTCGCCAGTTGCGACAGAAACGCCGCCAGCGCCAAAATCGTTGCAACGCTTAATAAGTTGGCAAGCATCCTTGCGTCGGAAAAGTCGTTGGAGTTTTCGCTCAATAGGAGCATTACCTTTTTGAACTTCAGCTCCGCACTCTTCAATACTTTCAACATCTTGAGCTTTAGAAGCGCCGGTAGCGCCTCCAATACCATCTCTACCAGTGCGTCCGCCAAGAAGAATAATCACATCGCCAGGAGCTGGAGTTTCTCTGCGCACATGGTCGGCTGGGGTAGCGGCAACAACCGCACCAACCTCCATACGTTTTGCAACATAACCCGGATGATAAAGTTCATGCACTTCGCCAGTAGCTAAACCAATTTGATTTCCGTAAGAAGAGTATCCTGCGGCGGCAGAAGTTACGATTTTTCGCTGTGGAAGCTTACCGTTTAAAGTCTCGCTAATAGGCGTGCGTGGATCTGCAGCACCAGTTACGCGCATTGCTTGATACACGTAAGAGCGTCCAGAAAGAGGATCGCGGATGCAGCCACCAATGCACGTTGCAGCTCCACCGAAAGGCTCAATCTCTGTAGGATGATTATGTGTTTCGTTTTTAAACAGGAATAGCCAATCTTCGTCGTGACCGTTTACGTCCACTTTAACTTTTACTGTGCAAGCGTTGATTTCTTCTGACTCGTCCAAATTTTTAAGCTCGCCAGTATGCTTTAAGTATTTTGCGCCAATAGTTGCCATATCCATAAGGCAAATAGGCTTATTTTCGCGATTTAGTTCTTTTCGCAAATCAAGATAACGGCTAAATGCTTCTTGAACAGTGTTATCGTCAATGGAAATATCTGTAAGCTCGGTGCCAAAAGTCGTGTGACGGCAGTGGTCGGACCAGTACGTATCAATAACGCGAATTTCTGTAATAGTAGGATTTCTATGTTCTTCACAGAAATACTTCTGGCAGAACTTTGCGTCAGCCAAATCCATTGCCAAACCGCGAGTATTAATAAAGTCTTGTAATCCAGCTTCGTCTAAATCGTTAAATGAGCTAATTACTTCTACATCAGATGGTACAACTGCTTCTCGCTGTAAACTTTTTACCTCATCAAGTGAAGCTTCTCGCGCTTCAACAGGATTAATAACGTAGTGTTTAATATCGTTTAGTGCTTTTTCGTCAAGATTACCTTTTAAAGCGATTACTCTAGCAGTGCGCACTGTTGGGCGTTCGCCTTGACTAATAAGTTGAATGCATTCGCTAGCAGATTGCGCACGCTGATCGAATTGACCAGGCAAAAATTCTACAGCAAATACGTGCTCGTCGGTTTCAATAGGCAAGTAATCGTAAGTATTATCAACTGGAGGTTCGCTTAATACTGTTTGCACAGCATTGTCGAATAAATCTTTGCTGATACCTTCAACGTCATAACGGTTAATAATTCTTGCGGAAGTAATCGCGCTTATGCCAAGAATCTCCCTAAGCTCATGTAAAAGCTGTTGCGCTTGAACGTCAAAACCAGTGCGTTTTTCCACATATACGCGAAATACCACGAGAAACCTACCTTGTTGAATGTGCGGTATGAATGCAGTGTTTATTGTTGTATTGGTTTTAAATTATAAATATTAAATTATTCAAAATCACATTAAGAATGCATGTGGCTCGCACCCCTAAAGGTACGAGCCACAACAATCATTATCGTTCTACGCAATCGTCAGGTTTGCGCACAGAAACATCCAAACCTTCGCTTTGAGCTAAAGATGCAAGCCTATCGTAAATCTCTTCATAAGCAGGAATGATGTCGCCTAAATCGCGCCTGAACAAGTCCTTGTCCAAATGACTTACTCCGTTCGTACCAGCATTGCGCTTATCCCAAAGTCTGCAAGTATCAGGAGTTATTTCATCAGCGAGAAGAATATTTCCTTCGGCGTCCACGCCCTCTTCAATCTTGAAGTCAACAAGCTGAACATCAATCTTGGAGAAAATATCCAACAAAGCATTGTTAACAGCATGAGCTTGACGAGTGACTTCCGTCATTTCTTCATCTGTTGCTAATCCAAGAGCCACAACGCCTTCAGGATTAATAAATGGATCACCAAGCTCGTCGGACTTTACGCAGAACTCCAACAATGGCTTCTTTAAAGGTGTTCCTTCTTTAACGTTATAACGTTTTGCAAAAGAACCTGCAGCAGTATTTCGCATAATAATTTCCAGTGGGAACATGCGCATACGCTTTACAAGTTGTTCAGTATCGGAAATTCGTCCGAGGAAGTGGCTTTTTACGCCGCGCGCCTCAAGTAAATGGAATAGTAACGAAGTAATCCGGTTATTTAAACTGCCTTTACCTGCAATCTGAGCTTTCTTCAGACCGTTACCAGCTGTTGCCTGGTTCATGTATTCAACCCATAGCACATTGGTGTCATCGGTAGCATACAGTTTTTTGGCTTTGCCTTCGTACAACTTCTCAAGTTTTTCCATGATATGCCCTCTCTTATGTGCATTCACAGTTGTAGGCGCAAACCAACAATATTTGTAGGTTTACCTGACCTTTGCCAGCACGATTAGCGTAACAATTGTTACCTACAAAATTTCCCTTCGTACATACTGTAAATTATTATCTTTTTTAACTCCTATGCCTTAATTTTCAATGTATCTAAGCATTCGTTTGTATAGTTTTTAGCGACATAGCGATGCGTGTCGCATTTTCTCTAGCTTCTTCCTGCGTTAATCCAGTAGCTAAAGAAACTGCCATTCGTCTGTGACCATGTACAGAAGGCTTAGCAAAAATACGCAAGTTGCATCGATAATTTTCGCCAGATTGCAAAGCTTGAGCAATATTCGTAAAACCAACAGATCCTTCCGCCTTAATAACAATGGCGTGACTTGCTGCAACTTCATTATTTTTCAAAGAAAGCTCAGTATAGTTAGCTGTAACTGGAACTCCCAAAATAGCCAATGCATGCAATGCAAATTCACTGTAATGCTGCGAAATCATAGTTACCATGCCAGTATCGTGTGGGCGAGGTGAAAGCTCGTTAAATAACAGTGAGCCATCTTTTAATACAAATAGTTCGACTCCATAAATGCCCCAACCTGCTTCGCCAGCTTCTTGCGCAATATCAGTCAAACCTTCTACAGCGCGCTTTGCAATATCTTTCGCATTAGTGCGGATCGATTCAGGAATATTTGCAGGCTGCCAAGATTCTCTATAGTCTCCGTCTTGCTGACACTGAGCGATCGGCTCACAAGTAGTAATTCCTGCGCAAGAGCTTATTGTAAGTACTGTAAGCTCATAATCAAGCGGAGCTAAAGCTTCAACAATAACGCGTGAACACTCATTCTCATGACCAGCTGCTGCACGCCTGCCATGCTGAGCTTCATTCCAAGCTGCAAGCAAATTTTCAGAACTACGAACTATTGACTGACCATGACCAGAAGAGCTCATAACAGGCTTAACTACACAAGGATAGCCAACTTTTTTAGCTCCATCCTCTAACTCTTCATAAGATGAAGCGAAACAATACGGTGTAGTAGGCAGTCCTAAATCTTCGTGCGCAATTCTACGCAAGCGCTCGCGATCCATTGCAATCGCGGCAATATCTGAGCTAGGAACGACTTGAATATTCTTTTTAGCAGCATCTTTCAAAACTTCAGTAGCAATAGCTTCAACTTCTGGAATAATAATGTCAGGATTCACATTGGAAATAAGTTCTTGCAATTCTTGCGGATTCGACATATCTAGCACGTGGTATTCGTGAGCTATTTGCATTGCAGGAGCGTTTTTGTAGCTATCGGCAGCGCATACTAGCACGCCTAATCGCATAAGCTCAATCGCAATTTCCTTGCCAAGCTCGCCTGAGCCAAGAAGAAGTGCTGTCGTGTTGTTGCTATTTGCAGTTACGCCAAAAATGCGTTGATTTTGCTCAGAAAAACTCATACACCCATTGTTGCATTTGCCATTGTCGAATAATTGATGTTGCTACTACGACGCGCCGAAGTGTGTTGCTCTGGCGGAAATCTAGAAAATCGTGTATAGTATCCCTTTGTTGTGTGATTATGTATGTTTTCACGCGCATGGTGGCTATAGCTCAGTCGGTAGAGCATCTGATTGTGGTTCAGAAGGTCGCGCGTTCAAGCCGCGTTAGCCACCCCACTTGAACGGCAGGTAAATATCTGCCGTTTTTTGTTTTTGGATTGCAATATTTTGCCTATAACCCGCATATAACCCCGAATTTAGGAATTTTTATGAATATTAAGAAATTTGCAAATTTTACTTGAAATTTTTCATGGGGGTACAACTATGTGTGTGCTTAGCGGTAGTGCACTACATTATCTTGCGTTTAAGTTTTTGGCGTAAATTCGCCTACTGATTTTGGACATGATTGTGCCTGCTTGCGTTCGTATCGACGTTTGCTTTAGTAGTTTGTGATATTTCGCGCTCATTTGCTGCTGATAATGCAGTGTTCTGCACCCCGGGCAGTGCTTATTGATTCATAAAACCAACAGGCATGAGTATTCGAGTAGCTTTTAGATTTTTGGAAATCGAGGCGTTAGAATGTTACGGCTTCATGGCTGTTTCTCTAACCTTATGCGTATAACTTGTAGTTTTATGAATCGTCATCATGCGCTTGATGATGTTAGCGGTTCTGTAACTTTACAAAAATCTAAAGGTTGCACTAAAGGGTGCTCTGTTGCTAACGCTTCTAAATTGTATTACATTCGTCGCGCGGCTCTTGCGCTGATTGTTGCCGTGGTGACCATTCTTGCTGTTCTTGTTGTGCCTGTTAAGCCTGCAAGTGCTGCTCAGGTTATGTGGTCGTATGGTGGATATGGGTATTTTACTGCTAATGGTAATGGCGTTGGTAATGCTGTTGAAAATATGCATATTACGCCAACGATTACTAAGGATTCTAATGGTACTCATGTGCAGTATGAAATATATTTTAACTATGCTTTTCTTGAGCGTTTAGATTCTCAGCCTAGACAGCGTATTCCAGCGCGACCTACTTTTTATGTAGATCTTCCGAAACAGCTTATTACGGACACTATTAGAGTGAAAAGAGATAGGCGAAATGTTTACGAGAAAAAGTGGAATGACTGGTCAACTCAGAATGCTAGCGGCATCCCAGAAACAATGAAAACTTGGGATAAGAAATGGGGCTGGTCTCAAACAATTTCTCGTTGGCATTATACGTATGGCAATACAGATTTCAATGATCAATGGGAAGATACTGTTGGTGATGGTCATTTTGGCTGTGGGTATAATGTTGATTCTGAGTCTAAATTTAAGAATTACAGTTTATGCGAGATAAAGAAGTGGCATGACAATGGCGACTTTGGTATAATGCTGCGTTCGTTTGAGAGTGCTAATTCTACGACTTGCTACCGTTGGGTTATTACTGCAGATGTGCCAGATGGTACTGATATTCGTTACATGCCTATTATTGCTGGATATCAGGCTACGAATGCTGAATCTCATGAGCGTGATTATGCAACTTATGGTCCTTATGATCATGATGGTGATGGCATACCAGATAACGTGGAGTGGGATAATAGTACCAATCCGACTAAGCCTGGTGGGTTGCATTTTGAGGAGTCGGAGGATTTGCAGCCTCGTCAAGCTTCTTCTGTGAGAGCTTATACCGATGATGGTCACTGGCAAGAGAATCCTGGTGATTACTTCAATAATAAGGGTAGTTTTGTTCCTGATTATGGTAGTGACGGTAAAAGAGGTAAACTGTACGATCATATTCCTAAGAATCTTACTTATTCTATTGATGGTAATGCTTATTTTGATAACAATAAGGGATCCAATGCTCAAGTTACTTTTGATGATCCTAATAAGCAGAAGCCAGAGCCTTTACAACAAGGTCATGCGTGGATTGACAAGTCTACAGGTAAAGTGTATTTTAACCCAGCAGACTCGCATAAAAATCATACAGTCTATATACCGATTAAAGTAACATACCCTAATCCAAATAAGTACAACTGTAATCATCCTCAGCCTTTTTCAGAGACGGTTGTCGCTAAATTCAAAGTTTGGCCTATGTCTCATTTTTATAAGCCTGTGTATCCAGATTATGATAAAAAACAGGTGCAAGCTGGAAAATCAATTACGTCGGTTCCAGAAAATAAGGGGATTACTAAAGGCGATTTTCCGAAAGGTACTAGGTTTGAGCTTGGTAAGAGTAATAAATATTCTCAACCAGTGCTTTCTTGGTCAAAAATGACTAATACTAGTACTGGTGAAGTAACTTTTACTCCGAGCAAACCTCAAGATCCTAATAATTACGATACTCCTGTAATTGCTCACTATCCTGATGGCTCAAGTAGTACGGATAATGGGCAGGTTTATGCTCACGTTAAAGTAACGCCACTTACTGTAGGCAATAACGATTTAGGTTTTTCTATTGCTGAGGGTGCAGGTATGCACGATTACGGTAGTAACTATTCCGACCGTATTACTTATGGTTCGTATCATACGGATCATTACACGAATCTTGATAAAGATAAGCAGATAGATAGTAGTAGGCTTCTTATACCTGACGCGTGGTCTGCTAACAATAAGTCTCCGATTACATTCCGCGCTATTTGCCACGAAGAAAATAAGGATAATTATACGCTTCTTAAATGGGATGAAGTGAAAAACAAGCCTTTTGGTGAAGTTAACGGATTAAAGTTTACAGCTTTTCGTCAATGGAAGATTGCTACGGAAGACGAAGAAAACAAGTGCAGGAATGATAAAAACTGTAATCTTAATGATTTTAAATACTCGCATTTAACTAAAGACGAGTACAACATGAATACTATGGCTCGTTCTCGCGCGATTATTACCGGAACACCTAAGAAAAGCGGTAAGTATGAGTGTCGCGTGTTTGCTTTTAACAATGCTGTTAGTCTTAAGAATTTCGATGACATAATTGTCAATGACACTGGCGGAAGTGTTGTTTATAAGCTATTTGCTAATTATGGTACTCAGGGCGATACTAAGAATTCAAAGGGTAAAGATTGGAATGATCAAACTTTAAAGTTTAGTGTTAAAGCTTCTTACGCGCATAGGAATAATCCTAGTTATGTGCCGTTGAAAGTGAAGGCTGGTGAATATCATGCAAGTCTTACTAACGGTTATAAGAATATGACTGATGTGCCTACGAGTAAGAAAGGCGCTAATAATGCTACTCATCAGGATGATATAGAAGAAGGCGCACTTCCAGACGGCACTTGGTTCGAGTTTGATGAAAAGCAGTATAAGAAAGATAATCCTGGTTGGTATAAGAAGGATAAGGATCATCCTTATGGAATGTCTTTCTACGATAATGGTCAAGACAATAAGCCTAGCGATGGTGGGAAGACTGGTAAAAACCATGGTACGGGTGATGGTTCTCACTATGGAGTGATGTCTTTTAAGCCGCTTAAGTGGCAGAAGCCTGGCGTGTATAAAATTCCTGTGATCGTACATTATCCGGACGGTTCAAAGTCTACTGATAAAGATGCTGGTAATGGCGATGGTGTAAGTAAACCAAATCCGGTGTACGCGCAAGTGACAGCGGATCCTATGGAAGGCGATGATATAAAGCTTCGAGTGCTAAGGTCAGATTCTCCTGATGCGCCTGATATTAGTGATGCTGATGGTCAGTTTGGAAGTGGTAGCGGTCTTACCATTATGAGTGGCATGAGTCTTATGCATAGACCGTTTATTGACGCTTGGTCTACAAAAGACGTGTGGAATAGTGGTAATAAAACTGAGAAGAAAATAGGCTTGGAAGTTTTATGCGAAAATGATGACCGTGATTTTGTTTCAAAACTTGCGGGTATGAAAGCAAGTAATCCAATTACATGGAGTCATGTTGATACGTACTCCGAGCGTGAGAAATGTAAGAATAATTCTAATTGCAACGCGCAGCATAAATTGTATAGCTATAACGCTAACGATAATCCGAATAATCCGTTCGATGCTGCTCAACGTACTACTGCTACGCTCGATGGTATTCCAGAAAAAACTGGTGACTATCAGTGCGTTGCTTGGGCTTTGAAACCAGACGCTAAGAAATCTTTTGATGATATGAGTAGTCATCATGGTGCTAAATATGATTTGTTGCATGATGTTCACGGAGATCAGTACACCAGGGGTAAAGATTACGAGTTTAAGACTTTCATGATTCACGTTGTGAAACCATTCACTCTGCCAAAGACCGGCGGATGCGGCTGGAATGCGTCTTTGTGCGTTGTTTCTGCGATGTTGTCTAGTTTGATTGCTGCTGTGTTTGTAATGGATCAAACTAAGCGCGGACACGAGTTGCTTGGAAGGTGGCGACTCGTATGAAACTTTTCTACTGGGTGCATGTTTTTAATGTGCGTGTTTTTGATGCAAAATCTCATGGAATTTTGGAGCGTGATATTGCAACATAATTTCACTAAATCTAAAAAAATTTACTCATTTATGAGCAAATTATGTAAATAATTCGGTTAAAACCAAAAACAAGTAAATACTTACATCAAAATTTCAAAACTTTTAATTGCTGGAAACAGCATTTATGAAAGGAATGAATATGAACAAATTCACTAAACAATGCGTGGCAGCATTCGTCTCGCTCGCAATGGCTGGCACGCTGTGCGTTGCCGGTGCTGTGGTGGCAAACAACGTAGCATTTGCTAATAGTCCAAGTGCTGAATCTGCTAAGCCAGCACCTTGGTCTGAAGCTGGTAAGAAGCTGACTGGTTCCATTACTATCACTAAGTATAAGGATGAAACCGATGAGAAAGGTAATCAGAAGAAGGCAACTCCTGTTAAGGGTGCAAAGTTCAAGGTTTACAAAGTAACCAACTTTGATTTAACAAAATACGATCAGTGGCTTGATGTTGCTGCTAAGGTTCCAACTCTTAATGCTAATCCAAATGATTCTTCTGCTGGTTTAAGCTTTGATAATGAAACTGAAAATCCTACAAATGATAATGGTGTTGCAAAGTTTGATAAATTGGGTATCGGCTTATACAAGGTTGAAGAAACAAGTGTTCCGGATGGATACGAAAAGCTTCCGCAGCCATTCTTTATGACCATTCCACAAATCGCCAATGAATCTGGTAAGACAACATACACCTATGATGTGAAGGTTGATCCTAAGAACGCTTATACCAAGGATGCTATTAAGAAGACTGTTGATACTACAGGAATGGTTGGTACAAAGGATGATTTGCCATATACTATTTCAACTTCTGTAGTTACAACTAGTGGTACGCCTGTTAAAGATCGTACGGCTGATGATTATCAAGGCTTTGCTGTGTGGGATGACGCATTGAAGTCTGCTTATGATTCTAATAAAGATGTAGTTAAAAGCGTTAAGATTGGCACTACGGAAATTAAGAATTCTACCGGTAAAGAGGATAAGTATAAGGTAGCGGTTGTTGCAACGCCTGGTGATAATACTCGTCAGCGTATTACCGTATTGTTTACAGATGCAGGTCTTGGCGAAATTGCTAATGCTCTTAAGACTTCGCCTAATGCAAAGTTAACTGTTGAGCTTAAATTCACTCTTAAGGCAGATGCTCTAGCTGGCGAACTCGTTAACAAGTATGGTTATCAGCCAGGATATAAGAAAGGTACTCCTGTAAAAGATCAACCAAAACCTGTTAATCCAACTCCAAATCCAGATTCTAAGGTAACTCTTGTTAAATTCCAGATCAAGAAGATAAGCAGCACTGACGGAAAAGCTATTAAGGGTGCTAAGTTTGCTGTGTTTGCAAAGAAAACTGAGGCTGACGCATGCGCAGCTGACGCTTCTCGTTCTACAGATAAGTGCAAGAACAAGTCTTCTAAGGGCTTTGCTACTGATACTGAAACTGCTGATACTGGTTTGACAGCAGCTGGATTTAAAGCAAAGGTTGGACAAAAGTTCTACGTTGTGGAAACTAAGGCTCCAGACAACTATGTCTTGGCTCCAAAGGTTGAAGAAGTTACTATTCCTACGACTTATACCTCTGCTGCTGGCTATGATAAAAATTCGCAGACGTTTGTTTACTCGTTCAAGGATGTTCCAACGAGCAATAACATCGACCACTGGTTCAAGCTTCCAAAGACCGGTGCTTATGGCGTGTTTATTTTCGCTATTGCTGGAATTGTTTTGATTGCTGCAAGCGTGTTTATTTACACTCGTAACAATCGCAAAGAAGAAGATAAGAAGCGCGCTTAGTATTCTTCTAACGTAAATATATTATAAAAAACTCAGGGGGTTGGGCGGTATTTGCTTAGCCCCCTATTTTACTTTTTGGAAGTGGATTTATGAGTTTTACTAAATTTGCAAAAGCTTGCCGCAGTAGCTTAGAAAGAGTAGAGCGATTAGCAGGCTTACATATTCTTAAATCCACTCCCAATGAATCGTCTGCAAACGAATCTTCTGCAGACTCAAATTCTGCAAATTCCAAAAAATCTGTTTTTAAATGCGTTATTGAACCAATCATTCTGGCGCTAGCTGCAATTCTATGCTTCACCTACCCAGTGGCATCAACACTGTGGAATAATCACGTGTCTAAACAAATTTCCATAGATTACGACAAAGTAACTTATAATCAAGCCGCTAGCGTGCGACAATCTATTCTAAAAAGTGCGCGAAAATACAATGCGCGCAGAAAAAAAATTTTTACAGCCGATCCGTATGACGGTAGTGACAATTACAAAAAAACAGCAGACTATAAGTCATATATCAAACAACTAGACGAACCAATGGGAATTATGGGAATCATAAAAATCCCAAAAATAGGCGTAAAACTACCGATTTATCATGGTGCTTCGCGCGATGTTCTAGCTCGCGGAGCAGGGCACTTGTATGGCACAGATTTGCCAGTGGGCGGCAAAAACAGGCATACTGTTATCACAGCTCATACTGGTTTGCCTACAGCAACCATGTTTGACGGTTTAATCGATATGAAGCGTGGGGACTACTTCTACATTGATGTACAGGGCTATACAATGCGCTATAGGGTGTTTCGCATTAATGTTGTAGACCCAGAAGATATTAGTTTGTTGCAGCGTGAAAAGGGTCGTGATTTAGCGACTTTGCTTACATGTACGCCGTATGGTGTTAACTCGCATAGATTGCTAGTGACGGGGTATCGTGTGCTGCCGGACCCAGCGCATGCTCCAGAAGATCATCTTCAGTGGTCATTCTGGATGACGATGTTCCTTATAGCGTTAATAAGTTGCGCGGTGGTTCTTGCCACAATGATTATTGCTATAGTTCGAAAACGTCGTAATAATAATATTGCGCCGCAAGGAATGCATGTTGGCAGTAAATAAAACTCAGCTGCAACCGCTTCATTTAGATAACCTCAGTCTATGGAGTAGACTGGTATGGTTACGAATATGTATGTTGATGATGACATGGCGTACTAAATAGCACATGGTGCAGAAGGAGTATTTATGGCTGGTAAGGCTTCACCTAGTGAACCATTGTGGGAGACAATTCTCCTGTTTGTGCCTAGAACTTTAGGAAAGTTAGTGCGCTCGCTTTTTGGTGTTGGAGAATACGATGAGGCATATCGCAGGGACGGTTTGTGCTTCGTTATGCTTGTTCTTGCGATTTTGTTCTGCGCATCAGAATGGTTTAGAGTTAGTGGATTTATTGGAGTAGGTCTCCATTTTGTGTCCTCTAGTTTGCTTGGAATTATGAGCGTTGTTCTGCCTGTGTGGTTAAGCGTTGTTGCTTTTAGGTTGATGCGTAACAGTGGAGCTGGCTCTGGTAATCCTCGTGTTATTAGCGGATTTATTATTCTATTGTTGTCTGTTTGCTCAATTCTTGATATTTCTTCTGCACCTCGCGGAAAAGCGTTTAATTTAGACACTGTACAGAAGTCAGGTGGGTTATTAGGTTTTGTGCTCGGGTCTCCGCTATCGTGGGGTCTTTCTCGTATTTTTGCAATTATTATTTTTGTAGTGGCTGCTATTTTTTCGATATTAATGATTACTCGCCTTCATGTAACTGATATAGCTCAAGTCGTGGCTGCTATTCTTGCTAAGTATAATAATAAAAAGTCTTCTGAAGATTTAGGAAACTCTGCAGAAGATAATTCTGACAGCAAAACCAATTCTTTGGAATTTGCAGATGATGTGCCAACTCACAATGAAGAGTTGCCGAAAAATAATAGCAGATCTTCTCAAATGTCTTCTGTGCTGAAACTGTTTAAATCATTCTTTAAGCGTAAAAACAGTAATAATAATGGGGAATTGCTTGACGAATACGCTGGCGATGATGCATTTTCGCATGCTGCTTCTCACGGTAATAGTGCAGATAATCTTGAAAGAGTTGAACCTCGTAAAGCAAGAACTGTGAGCAGCTCTTCAGATAATAATGCTGTAAATAATTCTCAATTTGAAAATGCTGATAATAATTCGAGTCAACTTACACCTAGAAGTGTTTCATCTTCATCAAAGCCTGTTTCTGAAGAAATATTGCCAAAAGCTCCTATGAGTGATTCCTCTTTATCTGCAAGCGATCCATGGTCAAGTATTCCAGCTGAACGTATGAATCAATATCGCAGGGATCAGGAAGATTCAGATAATGAAAATGCTACCGACAGTGAAAATGGTGCTGGCAATAATAATGAGCCTTCTTTTGATTCTTCCTCTGAACCTTACATGCTCCCTGATTTGAATCTTTTGGCTTATGGCAAGCCTCATGTTGCGAGAACTCCAGCAAACGATAACGTTATTCGCGCGTTAACTTCTACTTTCGAACAGTTTGACGTTGACGCTCACGTTATTGGATTCCTTAGAGGCCCATCTGTTACGCAGTACGAGGTTGAGCTTGGTCCTGGTGTAAAAGTTGAAAAAGTTACGAATTTGCAAAAAAATATTGCATACGCTGTAGCTAGTACGGATGTGCGTATTTTGTCGCCAATCCCAGGAAAGTCTGCTATTGGTATTGAAATTCCAAACGTCGACCGCGAAATTGTGCATTTGGGAGATGTTCTGCGCTCGCAAAAAGCTATGAATGACCCTAATCCTATGCTTACAGGCGTTGGAAAAGATGTTGAAGGTCATTTCGTAACGGCAGCTCTCGATAAAATGCCGCATTTGCTTGTTGCTGGTGCTACTGGTTCTGGTAAGTCGAGTTTCATTAATTCAATGCTTACTTCGATTATTATGAGAGCAACTCCTGAACAAGTTCGCATGATTATGGTCGATCCTAAGCGCGTGGAGCTTTCTGCTTATGCTGGCATTCCGCATTTGCTTACTCCGATTATTACAGATCCTAAGAAGGCTGCGCAGGCTCTTGAATGGGTTGTTAAAGAGATGGATGCTCGTTACGATGACTTGCAATTCTTTGGTTTCCGTCATGTTAAAGATTTCAACAAGGCTGTTCGTGAAGGAAAGGTTCATGCTCCGGCTGGATCTGAGCGAAAAGTTGCTCCATACCCGTATTTACTTGTGGTTGTAGATGAGATGGCTGATTTGATGATGGTTGCTAAGAACGATGTGGAAAGTTCTATTCAGCGTATTACTCAGCTTGCTCGAGCTGCAGGTGTGCATTTAGTTCTCGCTACTCAGCGTCCGTCTGTTGATGTTGTAACAGGCCTGATTAAAGCAAATATTCCTTCTCGCTTGGCTTTTGCTACTTCATCTGCAACGGATTCCAGGGTTATTCTCGATACTGTTGGTGCGGAAACTTTGATTGGTCAAGGTGACGCTTTGTTCCTTCCAATGGGTGCTGCTAAGCCTCAGCGTGTGCAGGGTTCGTGGGTGAGTGAATCTGAAATTCGTAAGGCTGTTGAGTATGTTCGCACGCAGCGCAAGCCAAAGTATCGTGAAGATATTGAGCAAATGGCTCAAAAAGCTGATGCTCAAGCTCAAAGCAAGCTTAAAACTAGCGATATTGGCGACGATATGGATGAGTTGCTTCAGGCTGCAGAGCTTGTTGTTAGCTCGCAATTTGGCTCTACTTCAATGCTTCAGCGCAAGTTGCGCGTTGGCTTTGCAAAGGCAGGTCGATTGATGGATTTGCTTGAATCTCGAGGAGTAGTGGGACCTTCTGAAGGTTCTAAAGCTCGCGAAGTTTTGGTTCAGCCGGAAGATTTGCCAAAAGTTTTGGCTTTTATTCGTGGTGAGTCAGATTCGTTATAAGATATTGTATTGTTATGTGCAGTACCAAGTTGTGTGATGTGCTAGAAGTTTTTACTTTGCAGTAGAATGAAGGTTATGTGTATGAAGAAAAAAGCTAAGTCATCATTTTTTGTTGGCTGGAATTATGCTCCGAATATTGTGACTTATATCCGTATTTTGCTTTCGCTTGTTTTTATTGTTTTATATTTGAAAGCAGGTATATGGGGTTTTGATTCAGTTTCGTTGCGTTGGGCTGCGTTTGTGCTGTTTGTTGTAGCTGCTTCTACGGATAAGCTTGACGGGTGGATGGCTCGTAAATATCATAAGGTTACAGAATTAGGTAAGTTGCTTGATCCAATTGCGGATAAAATTCTTATTTTAGCTGCGCTTATTATTGCTTCTGTTTTCGGCGAAATTTATTGGTGGATAACCATCTTGTTCATGATTCGCGAAATTGCCATTACTCTTGTGCGAATTTATGTTGTTAATGTTCGTGGAAGGGTAATTGCTGCATCCTCTGCAGGAAAATATAAGACTCTTACGCAGTCGATTGGTATTGCAATGATTATTGCACCTCTTGTTGCAACTCTTCATGCTAATCCATTGCCTTCTTGGATGGTTTCTTACTATGCAGTTGCTTTTGGCTTGCTTGGTATTTCTTTGGGCTTTGCTTTCTATTCTGCAGTTTTGTATGTCTATAGTGCTTTCTTTGAGGGTTCTTCAAATAGCGAATCTCAAGTTGATGATGCAAAAAATGCAGTGCCTTTGTCTCCTGTGAAGTAAATAAAATATAACGAGTTAAACTTCTTGTTTGTAGCTTACGGTTTTTCATAGATTATCCCTAAAGGGTTTATGTTTTGGAAAATCGTAAGCTACAATCATATCGAGCGTATTATGAATAATTCTTCAGGTTTTAATACAGTTTCTTTAGCTGCGGATCTATTGGAAAAAAGTTTTATTAAAGGAATGCATATTGCTTCAGCAGAGTCGTTAACTGGCGGGCTTTTGGCTGATGCTTTTGTTTCTGTTCCTGGTGCGTCACGAGTTTTTTGTGGATCTGCTGTCACTTATGATATTCATGCTAAATCCAAAATTCTTGGCGTAAATTCTAATCTTTTACAATCTGAAGGCGCGGTTTACCAGGATGTTGCTTTTCAAATGGCGATTGGAGCTGCTCAAATATATCGTGGCAGTGGATGGATGTATGAGGAAGATTGTGAGTGTTGTGCAAATTTTCCTATTATTGGCTTGTCTACAACTGGTGTTGCAGGTCCTGGTCCTGATGGTAATAAACCAGCAGGTTTAGTTTATGTTGGAATATTTTTGCCTCAAGTTAGTGATGTTATGGATTCTGTTAAAGATGTAGCTCGTAAAGAACTTGAAAATGGCTGTGTGAGTAACGTCTATGATTATGATTTTGCTCAAATCGAAAGTCAAAGCGTAACTAAAATTGCGCCATCAAGTGCTGCTTTTGTTTTTGAATTGAGATTATCTGGCAGTCGTCAAGAAGTTCGCGAATCTACTGTATTTCAGTTATTGAGAATAGCTAATGACTTGATTGCTTATGTCGAAGATTGTAAGTAGTTGGGGTGTAATCAAGACACGCGCTATCGAACAAATGTTCGCATATGTAGTATACTTATGTTTGTCGAGATGATTTAAGCTGAGTTAAGTGTTTAAGTGCTTGGATTAAATGTTTTATCCACATTGCACAAAAATGCTTGTACTTGAATCTAGTATGGAACTAAGGTCGTTCGATACATAACGGCATGCGAAAGGAGTAGCATACATGGCGCAAACAAAAAGTAAAGGCAGTATTAATCGCCTTATTGATGCGGATAAAACAGATCCACGTCGCCAAGCAGCGTTAGAAACTGCTTTAGCCAATGTTGAACGACAATATGGAAAAGGTTCTGCAATGCGCTTAGGTGATAGACCTATGCAAGATGTAGAAGTTATTCCTACTGGTTCATTAGCGTTGGACACTGCTTTGGGGATTGGCGGTGTTCCTAGAGGGCGAATAGTTGAAGTCTACGGTCCTGAGTCTTCTGGTAAAACAACTCTTGCTTTGCATATTGTTGCAAATGCTCAAAAAAATGGTGGGGTAGCGGCATTTATTGATGCTGAGCATGCGTTGGATCCTGTCTATGCGCGAAAGCTTGGAGTAGACACGGATGCTCTTATTGTTTCTCAGCCAGATAATGGTGAGCAGGCATTGGAAATTGCTGATATGCTTATTCGTTCTGGTGCGTTAGATGTTATTGTTGTTGATTCTGTAGCGGCATTAGTTCCTAAAGCTGAAATCGATGGCGATATGGGAGATAGTCATGTGGGTTTACAAGCTCGCTTAATGAGTCAGGCGTTGCGTAAGATGACTGGTGCTCTTTCACAAGCTGGCACTACTGCTATTTTTATTAATCAGCTTCGTGAAAAAATTGGTGTATTCTTTGGTAATCCTGAAACTACCACTGGTGGTAAAGCTTTGAAGTTCTATGCGTCTGTGCGTATGGATATTCGCAGAGTTTCTACTATTAAAGAGGGCGAAGAAGCTGTTGGCAACCGAACTAAAGTTAAGATTGTCAAGAATAAAATGGCTCCGCCTTTTAAAACTGCTGAGTTTGATGTTCTTTACGGAGAAGGTATCTCGACTGAAGGTTCCGTTATCGATATGGGGCTGCAAGCTGAAGTTATTAAGAAATCTGGTTCTTGGTTTACTTATGAAGGTGAGCAGCTTGGACAAGGTCGTGAAAACGTCCGTAAGTTCTTGAAAGATAATCCAGCTATTACTGAAGAAATTAGCGAAAAAGTCAAAGCTTCGTTAGGTTTAATGCATCCTGAAGATCAATTCGCTGAAGATTCTGAACTAGATCAATTCGCTGATGATTCTGTAGCTAAAAATTCTGCACAAAAGTCATCCGAATCGAAGTAATAATAAGATTACAGTATAAAGCGAATGCAATATGCCTATTAGTGTAGAGAGTTTTCTTCGCGATCATCCAGTAGAGCGGACTGAAGAAGATGACGAAAGTAATAGCGTAAAGCCACATACTCGCAAAAAAATATCGCATAAGTCAGTACTTTTAAGCGCAAAAAATAATACAAAAAACATGCCGTATGTAAAAAACGCTAAAGTAAGTGATTTAAGCGACGAACTTTGCAATAGTAGTGAAGATGATTGCAGGGAAGCTGCTTTAAGGCTTTTAGATTATGCTCCTCGCTCTGTGATGGACATGCGCAAAAGGCTTAAAGAAAAAGGCTACACGGAAGTTGCTGTTGACGCGGTTATTTATCGTTTGCTTGAATTGCATCTTCTTGATGACAATCAATACGCTCAAATGGTGATTCGCTCTTGCGCAGTGAGGCTTCTTGGTGCTAGAGCTACTCGAATGGAATTGCAGCGTAAAAATGTTGATCCTGCTGCTATTTCACAAAACGTAGCTTCTGCTCAAAACTCTGGAGTATTCACTGAAGCAGCGTGGGAACTCGGTCGCAAAACGGCTTCGCGCACGAGAAATCTTGAGCCTTTAGTTCGAAGACGAAGATTTTTCGCAGCAGCTGCAAGAAAAGGTCATGATTTAAACGTTATTAACGAAGTGTATGCAGCTTTATTCGAAAGTAATAACGAATGAATAGTAAAAGAGGCTGGATTATACAAGTAAACCAGCCTCTTTCGCTTAAAACTTTATGATTATTTTGCGAAATTATGCGCTTGAGCTAAAACATACTCAGGCATATCTTCAACATTAATAACATCATTAAAGCGTGGAGTTTTATTTTCAAGATTTCTAAGCATGCTTGGAGCTTTAGTTCCTGTAGCTTTACTAAGAGCGTCCATGCATTTGAAATCATTCATATCTTGCAC
This sequence comes from Gardnerella swidsinskii, assembly GCF_023277705.1. Lineage (NCBI taxonomy): Bacteria > Bacillati > Actinomycetota > Actinomycetes > Bifidobacteriales > Bifidobacteriaceae > Gardnerella > Gardnerella swidsinskii. The sequence goes on along the minus strand of NZ_CP083176.1, from coordinate 351,497 downwards.
ATGCTCAATATTCAAAGCTTCAGCAACAACGCGAGGGAATTTGTATGGGCTTGCAGTGCTTAGCAATACTCTAGGTGTGCTTTCGTCATGTGGAATATTTTGCATAACGAAGAATCCGCAAGCAGTATGTGGGTCGATTACATACTTGTACTTGTTCCAGCAGTCATAAATAGCTTCGCGAATTTGATCTTCATTTGCCCAACCGCAGCCAAACAGTGAGCGAATCTTTGCAAGCACATTTTCTGGAATCTCAAAAGCGCCCCACTGCTGTAAATCGTTCATAAGCATTTGTATTAAACGCGTGTCTTTATCGCACATGTAATAAAGCATTCGTTCCAAATTAGAAGAAACCAAAATATCCATAGAAGGAGCAACAGTGTGATGGAATGTGCGCTGACGGTTATAAGTGCCGCTTACCAAAAAATCAAACAAAACATTATTGCTATTGCTTGCAACAATAAGATGTTTTACAGGAAGACCAAGCATTTTTGCGTAATATCCAGCAAGAATATCGCCAAAATTGCCGGTTGGTACGCAAAACTCAACTTCGTCTCCAAGAGCTATTGCTTTACGCTCAACAAGTTGCTTATAAGCCGCAAAATAGTACACGACTTGCGGCACGAGTCGTCCAACATTTATTGAATTAGCAGAAGACAATTCAGTATTCGCAGATTCTTCAATATTTTTATTAAGCTCACTATTGGTGAAAATCTGTTTTACGCCAGTTTGAGCATCGTCAAAATTGCCTCGAACTGCGCAAACTTTCACATTTTCGCCCACCTGCGTAGTCATTTGCAATTCTTGAACGCGGCTAACTTTTCCTTCTGGATAAAAAGTAACCATAGAAGTGCCTGGAACATCAGCAAAACCAGCCAAAGCAGCTTTACCTGTATCTCCAGAAGTTGCAGTTAGAATCATAACGCTTTTTTCAATATCAGATTCGTTTTCGTGTTGAGTTTTAGTGCGAGACATTAATTGTGGCAACATTTGCAAAGCAACGTCTTTAAACGCGCATGTAGGACCATGGAAAAGTTCCATCACAAAATCGCGAGTGTTTCCAAGCTGCTGGAGTGGAGTAATAGCGTTATTAGCCCATTGATTGCCGTATGCCAGTTTAATGCAAGAAGAAAGCTCTTCTGAAGTATAATCTGGCAGTAACAGTTGTAAAATATCTTGCGCAATTTCTTGATACGATTTGCCTTGCAATTTAGAAATATCGTAACGCTCGCTACCAAGGCTATCGGCTACAAATAATCCGCCATCTTCAGCAATTCCTTTACGTATTGCTTCTTTTGAAGTGCATGTTGGCTTAAGCGAACGAGTGCTATGGAAAATAGTTGTATCTGATGCCATAATAACTCCGTAACCGTCTGTTTATAGAGAATATTTTTTACTTACATAGATTATTTATGTAAATTATTTACACAACTTATATCAAATTATGGTACCTGAAGTGCTGGGCGAATGGGCGTGTGCTAATCTCATATGTATAAATGCTTTTGTTTTACTATTAATTAATTGGCGATTAGGCAAATAATCTATAGGGGGAAACGTTGTCTGTTGATGATTTAGTGAATGCTCGTGCGGATTGTGCGCGCAAAGCGTGGCGTAATTTTGCTCATGCAGACACTCGCGCAAAAAATGCGCTTCTCGAAAAAATGGCAGATGCCTTAGAGTATGCAGCTTCAAATATTGCTGAGGCTAACAAAAAAGATCTTAAAGAAGCTGAAGCTAAAGGAATGGATGCTGGAAAGCTCGACAGGCTTAAATTTGACGAAGAGCGAATCCAAGCTTCTGCAAAAAGCGTGCGAAAAATTGCACAATTGCAAGATCCTGTAGGAGAGGTTGTTCGCGGATACACTCTTCCTAATGGCATTAAACTTTCGCAAATTCGAGTTCCAATGGGCGTTATGGGAATGATTTACGAAGCTCGTCCAAACGTAACTATTGATGTAGCTGCTTTGTGTATTAAATCTGGAAATGCTGCGATTTTGCGTGGTGGAAGCGCGGCTCTCCATACGAATCAGGCGAGTATTGAAGTTATACAATCGGTTCTTAAAAATTCTAACTTTAGTGCTGATTTGATTCAGTCTGTTGATGATTTAGGAAGAGACGGAGCTACGTCAATGATGCATGCTCACGGTCATATTGATGTGCTTGTGCCTAGAGGTAGCGCAAATCTTATTGCAGCAGTTGTTCAAGAATCTACGGTTCCTGTTATTGAGACTGGAGCTGGAAACGTACATATTTATGTAGATAAAAGCGCTGATATTAAAAAAGCTGTACCGATTATTATTAATGCAAAAACGCAACGAGTGGGCGTGTGCAACGCTGCTGAAAAATTATTAGTGCATAAAGCTGTTGCGCAAGAATTTTTGCCAAAAATCGCTGCTGCTTTAGCTGAGCATAATGTAATTTTGCATGCAGATGATAAATCTTACGATATTTTACAATCCGCTAATATTCAAGGATTGCAGCTTGAGTGTGCCACTGAGGAAGATTGGAAGCGAGAATATTTGTCGCTGAATATGGGTGTGAAAGTTGTAAATGATTATACTGATGCAGCTTCTCATATTGCGAAATATTCTACTGGTCATACTGAAACCATTATTGCTGAAGATTATTCAACTATTCAAAGTTTTATTGCAAGTGTTGATTCCGCTGTAGTTATGGTAAATGCTTCAACGCGCTTTACGGATGGCGGCGAGTTTGGTTTTGGTGCAGAACTTGGTATTTCTACGCAAAAATTGCATGCAAGAGGCCCTATGGGTTTGTTTGAAATGACAACAACCAAATGGATCGGCTACGGAGATGGGCAGATACGCGAGTAGTACTGGTTTTAATAGTTACGTGGCGGTAAGGTAAGAGTATGCCTAATAATGACGTGAATTTGAGTACAGCTGAGGCGCTTGATGTTGCTGCTGAACGTTTGTCCATTGTGCGATATGTTTTTTTGGTGCAAATTGAAGATGGTATTGCTTCTGCATCGCAACGTTCATCGCTTGAGTATGCTGACGCAGTGTTGATGGGCTGGCCAGATTCTGATTCGAATGATGTGACTATTCCTGATGAAACTTCGTTTAATAATGTTCTTAAAAATGTTCGCAATATGGAAAAGAATATTATTAAGTTTAGCGAATTAGAACGTGATCATGATATTGATGGCATGACATCCATGCTTGCTAAAATTTCGGAATCTGTAGCGAAAATTCGTGGTGCATATCAACCAGATTTCCCTCTTCCAACTTTTGCCGAAATCCAGCGTGTTGTAAAAGATGAGTGGGATGAAGAAATGGGCAATATTAATCCGGATAGCGCAAATGTTGCATCTGGATTAGTGAATGAAACTCAAGTGGAAGACAAGGAATCTGAAGCGAATGAGTCCTGAAATTCACGAAGATGCAGAACGTCGCATGTCTGACCTATTTCATGGCGCGTTTACTGGTAAAGAAGCGGCTCCTCCTGCGGTTGTGAATTCAGTTCATAAACGTACTTCTGCTCGTGGCAATGTGCATGAACGTCAGCGCATTGGAATTATGGGCGGCACATTCGATCCAATACACAATGGCCACTTGGTTGCTGCTTCAGAAGTTGCTTGGGTTTATGATCTTGACGAAGTTATTTTCGTTCCTACCGGTAGGCCTGTTTTTAAGCTTGATAAAAAAGTTACGAATGCAGAAGATCGTTATTTAATGACTGTTATTGCAACAGCATCAAATCCAAAGTTCACTGTTTCTAGGGTTGATATTGATCGCCCTGGAGTTACTTATACTATTGATACTTTGAAAGATATTCACGCGCAGCATCCGGATGCTGAGCTTTTCTTTATTACTGGAGCTGACGCTATTGCTGAAATAATGCAATGGAAAAATGCGCGCGAAATGTGGAATTTGGCTCGATTTGTGGCTGTTACTCGTCCTGGCTATTCGAGACCAGAAAAGCTAGCAGATTCTAATTCTCCGTTAATGCCTCGCCAAATGCATACGAATGATACTGGTATTGCGGCGAATCGTGACGATATGGTTCATTGTGATTCTACGCATTTGCCGGTTGATATTTTAGAGATTCCAGCGTTGTCTATTTCTTCTACTGATGTTCGTCGTCGAGCTGAGCATGGTGAGCCGGTGTGGTATTTAGTTCCAGATGGAGTAGTTCAATACATAGTTAAGCATGGTTTATATCGTGCGTAATTATTGATTTTGTAGGCTTGTCGTTTATCGTCTGTGCAAAAAGTTAGTATTGATTATGTTCATTTCGCGAATTAAAGCGAACTAATGTTTGGAGATATGGTGAGCATCGTCCTTGAAGGAAAGCCAGATAAAAACCTTGTTCTCGTTACCGGTCGCGCACATCCGAAGCTTGCTCGTGATGTAGCTGATCAGCTTGGAATTGATGTACTTGAAACTACGGCATACGATTTTGCTAATGGTGAAATGTATGTTCGCTATACGCAATCTGTGCGTGGTACAGATGTATTCGTGCTTCAAAGCCACAGTGATCCTGTTAACAAGTCCATTATGGAACAGTTAATTATGATTGACGCTTTGAAGAGGGCTTCTGCTCGTTCAATTACTGCAGTATGCCCGTTGCTTGGTTATTCTCGACAAGATAAAAAGCATCGCGGTCGCGAACCTATTTCTTGCCGCTTGATGTTTGATTTGCTAAAGACTGCTGGTGCTGATCGCATTATGAGCGTCGATTTGCATGCAGCTCAGTCTCAAGGATTCTTCGACGGTCCTGTTGATCACTTGATTGCTATGCCAGTTTTGGTTGATTACGTACGTGATCGTTTCCGCGATGATCTTGCAAACGTAACTGTTGTGTCTCCTGATGCTGGTCGTATTCGCGTAGCAGAACAGTGGGCTCAGCGCTTAGGTGGCGGTCCTTTGGCTTTTGTGCACAAAACTCGCGATATCACTTGCCCTAATAAGACGGTTGCAAATCGCGTCGTTGGTGACGTTGCTGGACGCGATTGCGTTATGGTTGACGACTTGATCGATACTGCAGGAACTATTGCAGGAGCTTGCAATGTGTTGAAGGAAGCTGGAGCTAAGTCTGTTACAGTTGTTGCAACTCACGGCGTGCTTTCTGGTCCCGCAGTCGAGCGTTTGAAGTCTTGTGGTGCTAGGGAAGTTGTTTTGACTGATACTGTGCCAATTCCAGAAGAGAAGCGTTGGGATGGTTTGACTGTTCTTTCAATTGCTCCGCTTCTTGCAAGCGCTATTAAAGCAGTGTTTGAGGATGGTTCGGTTGCTAAGCTTTTCGACACTTATCCTGAGCATCACGGACAAGGATTCTTATTTGCTTAAGTATTGATTTCGTACGGTTTGCTTTTCGGCACGCCAATTTGACGTTTTTCGATATTATGGCATAATAGTGACTTGGCGGTTTTTCCGCCGTTCCCTCATGGTGTAATGGCAGCACACGGGTCTTTGGAACCCTTTGTCTTGGTTCGAATCCAGGTGAGGGAGCTTACTTGAAGCGCTACTCGTTGAATCGAGTGGCGTTTTTTGTTTTGAACGCTGCTAATAAGTAATAGAATTACATACAGCGAAATTTATTAAAATAGTATAAGGAGCGTATGCGTGGAAAAGCATGATGTAACTGCGGCAATAATTTTGGCAGCAGGCGATGGGACGCGTATGCGTTCAGAAACTCCGAAAGTACTACATCCATTTGCTGGTAAAACATTTCTCAATCGTGTTATGGATGCCATGAATGGCGTAAATCCTAAAAAACTAGCTGTAGTTGTGCATGCTCAAGCTGAACGCGTAGCTGCTGCTGCTATTAGCTATAACGAAAATGTGCATATTGTAAATCAGGACGAAACTCCTGGAACCGGCAGAGCAGTGCAATGTGCTATTAAAGATCTTAACGAAATTGCTAAAAACGAAACTGGTGAAGCATTAAAAGGAGCTGTGCTGATTGCCGCAAGCGATATGCCGCTACTTGATACGCAAACTTTGCAGTCTTTAGTTGATTTTCACAATAATAATAACAATGTGGCAACAGTTCTTACAGCAGTATTAGACGATGCAACTGGATACGGTCGTATTGTGCGCGAAGCAAACGGTGACGTTTTGCGTATTGTTGAGCATAAGGATGCAAATGCTGGAGAGCTTGCTATTCATGAAGTGAACACTTCTGTATATGTATTCGATGCTACTGTATTATGTGACGCAATTGCAGATCTTAACTCTCAAAATGCCCAAGGTGAGTTCTATTTGACTGATGCTTTGGAACATGCCCGAAAGTTTGGTCATGTTGGTGCAATGTCTGCTCCAGATCCGCTTACTGTAGAGGGCGTAAATAATCGTGTGCAATTAGCTGCGCTCGCAAAAGCACATAATAAGCGCGTGTGCGAAAAATGGATGCTTGAAGGTGTAACTATTCTTGACCCTGATACTACTTGGATTGAAGATAGTGTTACGCTCGCACAAGATGTTACTGTGCTTCCTGGGTGCTTCCTTCAAGGTTGTACTACGGTTGCAAGTGGTGCTGTAGTTGGCCCTTACACGACTCTTATTGATGCGCAAATTGATGAGGATGCTGTGGTTGAACGTTCGCGTGTACAGGAATCGCATATTTGTAGGGCTGCAAACATTGGTCCTTGGACGTATTTGCGTGCAGGAAACGTACTTGGTGAGGAAAGTAAAGCAGGAGCTTTCGTAGAAATGAAGAAAGCTCATATTGGAAATGGCACTAAAGTACCTCATTTAAGCTATATTGGCGATGCTGATTTGGGTGAGCATACGAATATTGGTGGCGGTACGATTACTGCAAATTATGACGGAGTGCATAAGAATCATACTACGATTGGTTCTGGTGCTCACGTTGGTGCAGGAAACCTGTTTGTAGCACCGGTTACTGTGGGAGATGATGTTACTACCGGCGCTGGATCGGTGGTACGTCACGATGTTCCGGCTGATTCTATGGTGTACTCTGAAAATACTCAGCATGTAGTCGAAAATTGGAAGCCAGCTTGGGAACGCTAAAAAGCGTTTGTTGGAGAATTAAGGAGTAGTAACGTTATGACAGCTTTAGAAAGCTCAATTAGTGCAATTCGTATTGCTGCCGCTGCTGCAGACCGTTTGAAAGCAACGAACGAGCAGGCTTTTGATGTAAGCGATTTGCTTGGTATTACGGATGCTATGTTAGTTGTTTCTGCTTCAAACGAGCGTCAAGTATTGGGTGTTGCAGAAGAAATCGAAAAAGACTTGTACTTGAAAGACAACAAACGCAAGGCTTTATCTCGTGAAGGCTTGGAATTAGCACAGTGGATTTTGCTTGATTTTGGCGATTTTGTAGTTCATGTAATGCATGAGGAAGCACGAGCATTCTACCGCTTGGAACGCCTGTGGAATGATTGCCCGGCAATCGATTTGCAGCTGCCAGAGCATGCTAGCGAAACTGAAGATTCTAGCAAAACTGAATAATAAGAAGAAAGTACGGTACAAACCATGGTTGATTTCGTAGAAAATGTTGCGAGTAACGTAAATAATTCCATTAATAGTGCGCATGAAGGAATTGCTCGTTCTGTTATGCTTATTCGCCACGGTCAAACTCCGTATAATGCACAGTTCCGTTTGCAAGGCATGATTGATATTGCTTTGGATGAGTCTGGAATGGATCAGGTAACTCGCTCTGGAAAAGCTTTGCGCGTGCTTTTTGGTGCTTCTGACTTAGAAGATCCAAAGGATCCGAACAGCGCTGAGCATGTGCGCATTACAGCGGAAGAAGCGGACGCGAGCTTTGTGGCGATTGCTTCTCCGCTTATTCGCGCGCAGCAGACAGCTCATGCTTTTGCAGATAAGATTGGGCTTCATGTGCAAGTTGAAAATGGTGTGCGCGAGCGTTTCTTTGGCGAGTGGGAAGGTTTGAATCGCCAGCAGATTAGCGAACAGTGGCCGGAAGATTTCAAAGCTTGGGTCGAAGGTAAAGGCGGGGAGCTTCGTCATGGTGCTGAAGTTAAGCAGGAAGTAGGAGAGCGCGCTGCTACTGCAGTAGAAGATTGGACTCGCAAAACTGGCGCAGACCGCGATTTGCTAGTGTTTTCGCATGGCTCTTGCCTTTCGCAAACTGTTCATAAGCTGCTTGGATTAGATAAAGTAGATCCTTCTTACAAAACGATTGGTGGCATGGGAAATGGTCGCTGGGCGCGCTTAATTCCAAGTCTTAACGCGGATGGTTCGATTCATTGGCGTTTGGATGCTTATGATCAAGGTCCTGCAGCTGACCCTACAAGCCAGCGTCTTATTCGCATTTGGGGGGCGGCTTAATCTGCGTAATATCTCCTTTTTACCGCTTAATTACCGAAAGCTACCGTTTAGCGATTTTGTAAAGACAGACTATTTACAGTGCCGTATAGTCAAAATTACAAAACAAAAAGCTAACAAACGCTAACAGTAGTGCACGGAAAGGAGGCTTGATGAAAGTAACTATTGCTATTGTTCCGCCTGAGGAAGAGCAGTCAGTTCAGTTGTCAATTCACAATATTGACGATGAGCTTAAGCGCATTATCGCTCAGTTACAAAGCATTGACTCAAATGATGCAAATGTAAGAAGTGCTGAAAATAATACTGAAATTAATACTTCAGATAAATTAAGCAATAATAATCCATTCATATACGGTTATATTAACGATTCGATTATTGTTATGCACGAGCCGGATGTGATTATGATTTGCGTTGAAAATTCGCGCGTAATCATTCACAGTGATAAAGGTGAGTGCGTTTCTTACAAGCGCCTAATGGATTTCGACAATCCGCAATTCGCGTCGTTTGTGCGCATATCTAAATCCGCAATCGTGAACTTGAATCGCATTGTTCGAGTCGATCCAGGATTCGGCGGAAGTATGAGCGTAAAAATGGACGACGGAAGCGTTGAGTGGATTAGTCGCAGATGCTTAGCAGGGTTCAAAAAGCGCTTAGGAATGTAATTTTAAGCGTAGTCGAATATAAAACTATCAAAATTTTTAATACAAGATTTTAATACTTAAAAAGGAAACGATTATTATGGAAAAGCAAGTTACAACTTTTGGTAAAACAATGGTAAAAAACATTGTTAATGGCATTGGCATAGGGTGCACTATTTTTACTGCAATCAGTTTTGTGTCGAGCTTGTTAGCAAATACTGCGGTTGGAAACAGAATTGCATCTTATGCTGTAGCAACGTTTGTTATAGGCATAAGCTATGGAGTATTCGCTATTTTTTGGTCGAATGAGCGTATGTCAAATCTTGCAAAGTTCGTTTTTGCACTAGTACCACCAATTGCTATTCAATTTATTGTATCGGTGATTGTTGGGTGGATTTCGTTCAAAGATGAGCCAGCTGTGATTTGCGGATGGATTGCGTTCACTGTTATTTTCCCGATTGCGATTGCTGCAATAATTTATTACTTCGAGAAGAAGAAAGCGGAAGAAATGAACACTAGACTGCAAGCATTGCGTAAAGAAAGCAAGTAAAATAGTTACAACTAAATAATCAAGTAAAGAATTGAGTGGTGTTCATCTTCGCCGTTGAGGACGAACGCCACTCGATATTGTATGACGCCTACTATAGACGTACTAATTCGGCGTTTTGCGCGACGACCTGCCTGAGCGTTTAAAGCGTAGCGCGCGAAGGCAACTCGGAGCGGAAACTCGCTTAAGTTGGAAGTCCAGTGGACTTCCAACGCGAGTTTCGTAGTGAGCGCGTTACCCGCGCGAGCGTCCGCGCTCAGTGCGAAAAATCTCAAATCTCTACCGCACTAATATCCACACGACTGAATGACGACGCATTAATCTTTTGCAATAGTTTTGCCGGCAGTAGCTCCAGAAGTCAAGTCCTGAATCTCAGTGATTTCCATAACTGGAACTGCAGCTGGCTTCTTCGTACCTTTTTCTTCGGCCACACGTACCTGTTCTTCGTAAATCGCGTCATCGGTGTGAAGGGTGACGGTTCCGCGGAAGCGATAACCTTTCTTTTCTGCCAAATTAGCAACTGCTACAACCAGCTGGCTGCCGTCTTGCAAGTTCTTATAATGCTGACCTGCAGTGCGCTCGTGGTAGGCAAGGTGGTTGTCGTCGAGTACGAACATAGACATTTTTGGTCCCAAATCAAGCTCGCCATCTTTGCTTACTGTTGCAATCCAAGCCAAATTATTCGCAATAAATTCTTTCATATCTGCGCTAAGAGTTGCCATAATATTCCTTTCCTAACAAGATTGCGCACTTTCTTCGTACGCAATTTATAAGCCTACATTGCTACATTACGCTGATTTAAAAGTGTATACGAGTGTGTAGCGTAAAAAAATTGTAAGTTGTGATATAAATCACCCAATTCTTCAATAGTTTCGTGGGCGAAATTTATACAGCAAAATACTTGATTGCCACTGTTTTCTGAAGCGTATATCGGAAATTTTACGAAGGAACGCCAGAAAGTTGTACTTTTCACGATTTTACGGCTATTCTGTCTATTTTATAAGCTAAAACGCTTTATAAAAGAAAAATTTTAAAGAATCAACTTTTATAGTTGAAGGGGAAACATTATGAAGGTGAAATATGAAACAGCTAAATCTATAGCTGAACCGCTTTCGGATAAATCGGGCATGCCTCAAGGCAAAAGTGTTCATACTGCTCAGATTATGTTGTTGATTTGTGCTGCTATTTGGGGTGGCAGCTATGTTTCTTCAAAATATGCTCTTGAAGTGTTTCCTGTGCAATGGCTTATGGGCGTTCGTATGGTTGGAGCTTGCACAATTATGGCTGTTATTTTTTTCGGTACGCTTCGTAAAACTTTTACAAAAAAGCTTATTGTTCCTTCTTTGCTAACTGGAATTACGTATTATGCTACTTTAATTTTGCAAACTGAAGGGTTACGTTCAATTGATCCAGGTCGTAGCGCGTTTTTGACAGCAGCATATTGCGTAATTACGCCATTTTCTGCTTGGTTAATCGTCAAGAAAAAGCCAACTCTTTTAGGATTAGTAGCTGCAGTTATGTGCGTTGCTGGAGTAGGTTTTGTGGCATTAAAACCTGGAATGCTTGTGCTCACATTGTCTTATGGAGATTTTCTTACTCTATTATGTGCTGCAATTTTTGCTTTTAATCTTACGTTCCTTGCGTATTATTCTCGTAAATATAATCCAGTTACGTTAACTTTTGGGCAATTTGTTGTTTCAGGCGTACTTTTTGTAGCTGGTGCGCTTATTTGTGAGCCTTTGCCAAACTTTAACGCTGCTGATCATTTCTCTATTTTTGCTAATATGTTCTACCTTACAGTAGTAGTAACAGTAGTTGCACAAATTATGCAAAACTATAGTTTGGTGAATCTTTCTACTGCAAACGCTTCTGTGATTATGTGCACTGAAAGTTTGTTCACGCTTTTATTCTCTACTGTTCTTTTTCATGAGCATGTTTCTAATATGGCTTTTGTGGGATTTGCTTTAATATTTGCTGCAATTATTACTGCAAGCTTAGGTGAGCATTATTGTGATAAAAAAGCGAATTGTGAGCTTTCTTACAAAGATAGAGATTTTGAGGTTGCTAAGTCTTAGGCATTTCAGTTTTGTGTAGCTAAGTTTTATGTATATAAGACTTGTGATTTTGTTGTAAGAATGCTCTGGCAATACTGTGCAATTTTTGCGTGGAGTGATACCATCATTGTTGTAATGATGTTGGTAGTGGAATTTGCATATTTGCCATGCATTTTGGCATTATATTCGCATAAATAGTTAAGGTGCATAAGTGAAGAATTTCTTCAAAGGCATATCGTTTACGCAAGTATTAGCTGGATCGCTCGCTGCAGTGACTTCGTTTTTACTTGCTTCGAAAATTGGTATTGCTGGTTCAGTTATTGGCGTAGCTATTGGTTCTATTGTCTCAGCAGTAGCATCACAGTTGTATCAGAATGTTATTCACGCTTCATCGCGTAAACTTTCGGAAGTAAATCCGAATACTTCTACAGAACAGTCTAATTTTAGTAATGTGTCAGATTCTAGCGTGCGTTCAAATAGTTTAGAGAATGTTGATTCTAAAAGAATTGGAGATGATATTCATATGCAATATTCATCAAATTCGTTGCAATGTAATACTGATCCTTCAGATGACAAAAATATGGCTGTTCAAGATGCAAGATTTGGACGCACTGTTAGTTCGCAAGTCCGTAATCCAGAATTAGAAAATACGCGTATTTTGGAATTGTCGAAATTACGTGAACAGCATGAAGAAGACATGAAACTGTCGGAAGGCACAATTCCAGAGCCGGTGCCGTTATCTAAGGTTGTTAGTGAAAACTACGGTTACTCTTCTGAATCTTACCAAAATAGAAACGATCATCGTACAACAATTGTTGTTGCTGTTATAAGTGCTCTTATAGCTGTTATTGTTACTGCAGGTGCTGTTCTTTTGTTTACACAAGGAAAAGGCACAGACAATATTGATAAGCCTAAAGAAATTAGTCATGAGCAACAGCAAAATCAACCACAACCTAAGCAACGTCTTAATACGAATACTAATCAAGACCATAAGAAATCTCATGATGATTCTAATAGTAAAGATGGTAATGAAGATGAAAATGATGAGCATGGCAATGAAAATGCAGATAGTTCGACAGGTGGTCATTCCGATAATGATTTAGGTAGTGACACTAACAATGATTCAGGAACGAATTCAGGTGATGCTGCTAGTGGGAATAGTGGATCGGGTGCTGATAGTTCTGATGCAGGTGCTGGATCTGCTGGATCTTCGGGATCTACTGGTTCTTCAAACAATGTAACTTCTCCTGGTAATGGTGATCAATCTGGGAGTGTCAATGGTAACTAATTTTCGAATTGGTTCTTGAATTGGTTTGCCGAATTGGCGACTAAATTGTTAGTAGAATTCGCAGGATTTTTGGAATTTGTAAGTTGAATTCGACACGCCGCATTTGGATAGAACGGCTATTTGTTGTAACCTATCAAAGGTTCGTTTGAACGGCATAAGTAAAAACGGGGCTATGGCGCAGCTGGTAGCGCATCTCCATGGCATGGAGGGGGTCGGGGGTTCGAATCCCCCTAGCTCCACAAATTTTAAACGTCACCTCTTTTTGGGGTGGCGTTTTTTGTTATTATTTTTTAATTTTTATGCGCCACGCCGTATTTTTTACTGTTTGTCTGCAAGTCGTACTAATAATGAACACCATCGACCAGAGGTCGCGCTCGACAAGAGTAGTAAGCATGAGCCAGGGAAAGCGTTAATTGCTTACAAAAGGGGAGAGCGCCGAAGTTTACTGCTTAATCCCAAAAGTAGTGAGCTGGGACTTGGCTTAATATACCAAGGACTGTCGCAGCGAGTCGGCATTCGCTGCGGAGAGCTATCGACACGCTTGCTTTTGCTTGCTTGTTTTGCCTCTGATTGTCATGAAAGGAGGAAAAATGAGTAGCTCATTATCATCTACTGCTGCACAGAATACTCAGCAGAATACTCAGCAAAATAACGATGTTCATCGAGGATTAAAAACCCGACATATTTCCATGATTGCTTTAGGTGGCAGCATTGGTACCGGCTTATTCGTTGCTAGTGGTGCAACAATCCATATGGCTGGTCCTGGTGGTGCTTTGCTTGCTTATGGTGCGATTGGCATTATGGTGTACTTCCTTATGACTTCCCTTGGTGAAATGGCAACATTTATGCCTATTAGTGGATCGTTTGCATCGTATTCTGGACGTTTTATTGATCCTGCACTAGGTTTCGCAATGGGCTGGAACTATTGGTTTAATTGGGCTATTACGGTTGCGGTGGACGTTAGTACTGCAGCAATAGTTCTGCAATATTGGTTCCCAACAGTGCCAATATGGATTTTCTCACTGTCGGTTCTTATGCTTATTTTGGTTATCAATGTGCTTACAGTTAAGTGCTTTGGAGAAACTGAGTATTGGCTTTCTATTATTAAAGTGTTGGCAGTAATCGTATTCCTTGTTATCGGTTCGCTTACGATTGTTGGCATTGTTGGCGGCAAAGCGCCATTCTTGCAAAACTTCACTCATAAGGACGCTCCATTTGCAGGCGGTGTTCCTGCAGTGTTGTGTGCGTTCGCTATTGCAGGCTTCTCTTTCCAAGGAACTGAGCTTATTGGTATTACTGCTGGAGAGTCTGCAACTCCTGAAAAGAGTATTCCAAAAGCTGTAAAGCAAGTGTTCTGGCGTATTCTTCTCTTCTACATTCTTGCAATTTTCGTTATTGCTTGCATTATTCCTTATACTGACAAGAACTTACTTGGTTCTGATGTAACTGATATTGCTATTAGTCCGTTTACGCTTGTGTTCCAACGTGCAGGGCTTGCAGCTGCAGCGGCAGTTATGAATGCAGTGATTCTGACTTCTGTTATTTCTGCAGCAAATTCCGGCATGTATGCTTCAACAAGAATGCTTTATTCGCTCGCAAAAGAAGATAATGCTCCAAAAGTATTTGGCAAGGTAAGTCTTCGTGGTATTCCTGTTCCTGCGTTGATTGCTACATTTGTAGTTGCTTTATTTACTTTCTTTATGAGTATTTTTGGTTCGCAAATTTACATGTTCCTGGTTGCTGCAAGTGGTTTGACTGGTTTTATTGCTTGGGCTGGTATTGCTGCAGCTCATTATCGCTTCCGTAAAGCATACTTGGCTCAAGGTCATTCCTTAGATGAATTAGTTTATCGAGCAAAGTGGTATCCGTTTGGTCCTATTGTTGCGTTCTTCTTATGTATTCTTGTTATTGTTGGTCAGGATTTGCATTCATTTGCAACGCTTAACTGGCAGGCTATTGGAATCACGTACATGTCCGTGCCGCTATTTATCGTTCTATACATTGGCTACAAGATTAAAAATCATACTCGAGTAATTCCTCTTGAAGAAGTCGATTTAACTCATGTTCGAGTAGCAAAATGAACGAATAGTTTGTAAAGTTCAACATCGTTTACGATGTAGAGTTAGATAATGTAAAAGCTCCCAGTGATATACGCTGGGGGCTTTTACATTGAGTCAGATAACAGAGCAATATGTTTTATGGTTGTTGTGAACCTGCTATTATGTCCGGGGCTGGTTTTTTATCAGAGGAATCTTGGTCGCCCTTTTTTGCTGTATCATTCGGATCTTCTTGACCACTATTTCCTTTAGGGTTTCCGTCGCCAAATCCGTCTTCGCTGCCTTTTGGATCCTTATCTTTTTCTTTGTTCTTTTCCTGTTCCTGCTCCTTCTTCTTGTCTTTTTCCTTGTCTTTGTTCTTGTCTTTGTCTTTATTCTTATTCTTCTCAGTTTTCTGTTTCTTAGTGTCTTGAGTATTTGTCTTCGGCGCTGGTGTTGGCTTTGGCTTTGGTGGGACAACATTTGAACGCTGAATTACAATTCCAGTTGATTCATTTATCTCTTGCTTCTTTGTTTCTTCGTCTTGCTTGTCTTTGTCTTTATCTTTTTTGTTATTTTCATCGATTAATGTAACAGCCAACTCGCGCACTCTTTTTGCTTTGACTGCATACCATTCAGAAGCAGCTAAAGCTTCTACGCTTTGGGAACCAAGTTCTTCAGGAGAGTTTGCTGTGCAAGATACTGCGTCAGGAACCTTTTCGCTCATGATTTTAGCAAGTTCTTTTGCGTTATCAGAGTCACCTTTTGTGAGATCTGTTATTATGCTGTTGTGTACTAAACTTTTCCATACGGCTTTGGCTTTAGAAACTTGTGCAACTTTTATTTCGCACTGTTTGCGAGCTGCTTTAGTGCGTTCAGTCTGCTTCATATACCAAAGTGTGCCAACTGCGCCAAGAGCTAAAGCTAGCACAACAATTCCCACAATGAGAATAATGAGCTTTTTCTTTTGACTCTTTTCAACACTATCGGAGCTATGTTGATTCATATTTGTCCTCTGTTATCTATTGCTGCTCAACATTAGCGCATTTAAATACGCAACTTGTTTATATAATACGCCAAAATGTTTATGTTAGCCACGCTCATGAGCACTAAACAATCAAGATTTTGCTTGTGGATACAAGTCGTAATATTTAACGCAAAAAGCCACTGGAAAACCAGTGGCTTCATGGCTCCTGCGGCTGGGCTTGAACCAGCGACCATTCGATTAACAGTCGAACGCTCTGCCAACTGAGCTACGCAGGAATATCTTGTACTCAACTAAGCGCTGTGCACAAGACATTTATATTACACGTAATTTTCAAAGATGCAAATATGGCGTGTTTTGGCGTGTCGAAACAGTGATTATAAGCATATGTTTTATCCACAATGCTTTAAAAGCTTATGATTTTTGCAAATTAGCTGCAAAACTTTTATAAAAGTCGTTTTATAAAAATATGGATGGGGAATATATGTGTATTCGCAAAAATTATGAATTATATTACAAAATATCTGCCTGTTTGGGGATTTTTATAATCTCAGTTATTTTATTAGATACGCTGTTTTTACAACCCGAAATTTCGCAAAATAGTCATCATCTTAAATATTATGTTGTAGAATCTGCTGTGACATGTTGCCACAAGTGTGCTCTTTCTAAAGGCTCTTATAGCGAAAAAACATGCAAGTCAGCTATGCAATGGCCTGTAAAACCTGCACGAATAGTAAAAGCTTTTAATCCTCCGCCTAAACCTTGGATGGCTGGGCATCGCGGCGTAGATTTAGCTGCAAGCACAGGGACTCCTTTATTTGCGCCTGCAGATGGCGTTATTAGTTTTGCTGGTAAAGTCGCTGGTAAATCAGTTGTGACTATTAGGCATGGTGAACTGACATCCACTTTTGAGCCTGCTGTAACAAAGTTTAGCGTTGGTGTTTTTGTGAAAAGAGGCCAGAATTTTGCACATGTCGAAGGAGGTTCGGACCATTGCGGCACAACTTGTGTGCAGTGGGGTTTAAAACGTAAAAATCGTACATATGCTAATCCTGAAAGAATGACTGTTAAGCGTCGCATTGTGCTTAAGCCTGTGGAATAAGCAAAATACTATATTTGTATCGTAGATATTTGTAGATAAATGAACAAAATTTATTACAATCTTGTAGATATTCGCATATGCGAGGGCTTGCAAATCGCGTATAGTAAAGATATACATCAATTCAGCAGATAGAGGAGCTAATATGCAAGAATATTCTCGTCCACTTGATGAGTCTATTGATACAGATGTTAATGTTTTCTCACTGCTAGAAGAGCGAGCAGAGCGCAATCCTAATGGTTCTTTGGTTGAATACGTTGGAGCTGACGGCGTTTGGAAGTCATATACTGCTCAAGAATTTAGAGATAAAGTAATAGCTGTCGCTAAAGGCTTTATTGCTAGAGGGGTAATGCCTGGTGACGCTGTGTCAATTATTGCTCACACTTCATGGCAATGGACAATTCTTGATATGGCTATTATGTCTATAGGCGCATTGACAGTGCCAATTTATGAAACAAGCTCTTCGTTGCAAATACAACATATTGTTCAAGATTCTCAAGTATGTTCAATATTTGTGGAGTCTCCTGAAATGTTGCCGAAAGTAGAGGCTGTTCAAGAAGAATGTCCTACTCTTCACGACGTATATGTGATGAATCGTGGTGCTATCGACGCGTGCATTGAATACGGTAAAGCAGTAACTGATGCTGAATTTTATGAGCGAGTGCACGCTGTTAATGGAAGTGACATAGCAACAATTGTGTACACTTCAGGTTCAACTGGTGAGCCAAAAGGAATTGAACTTACTCATAGCAATTTTGTCTTTATTGCTAAATCAGGTGTTATTTCTATGCCAGACATTGCGTTAAAAGGCAGCCCGCGTCTTTTGCTGTTCTTGCCTCTTGCGCACGTTTTTGCTAGGTTTATGCAATTGTTCTGCTTTGCTGGAAATATAACTCTTGGTTTGACGAGTAATTTGAAAACTGTATTGTCTGATTTTCAAACTTTTAAACCAACATTTATTCTTGGGGTTCCACGCATTTTTGAGAAGATTTACAATGCTGCTTCTCAAAAAGCAGGCAGAGGAGTAAAAGGTTTTATTTTTGCTTATGCATCTAAGGTTGCTCGCGAATGGTCTCGCGCTCAACAGTCTAGTTCAATGGTTCCTCCAATGCTCGCTCTTAGCCATTCAATATGTAAAAAATTAGTGTATGCTCCACTACTACACGTATTTGGAGGCTCTGTTTCATACGCTATTTCGGGCGGTGCTCCTTTAGATTTGTCGATTGCACACTTCTTTAATGGCATTGGTTTGCCTCTTCTAGAAGGCTATGGAATGACAGAAACTTGTGCTCCTTCTATGGTGAATCCTACGACAGGTTATCGCATTGGTACCGTTGGTTTGCCTGTAAAGGGTGTATCTGTTGCTATTGCTGATGATGGTGAATTGTGTATTAAAAGTCCTGCAGTGTGCAGAGGCTACCATAATAATCCTGAGCTTACCAAACAGCAGATTGTAAATGGCTGGTTGCATACTGGAGATTTTGGATCTTTAGACGATGACGGTTTTGTGCGTATTACAGGCAGAAAGAAAGATCTTATTATTACTGCTGGCGGTAAGAACTTATCTCCAAATGCGTTAGAAGCTTCATTAATGTCTTCACCTATTATTTCTCAAGCTGTTGTTATCGGAGACAGGAAGCCGTTTGTTTCAGCAATTATTGCGCTCGATTTATCAGAAGTAAATACTTGGCTTTCTTCGCGTGGTGCATGCCCCGTACGGTCTTTAAAAGAAGCTTCACATAACGGTATTGTGCGAGCAGAAGTTGAACGTGCTGTTAGCAAAGCAAATGAGCTAGTTTCTAGAGCTGAGTCTATTCGCAAGTTCGAAATAGTTCCAGATGAGTTTACTCAAGCAAACGGTTTGATTACGCCAAGTTTAAAGGCGCGTCGTCAAGTTGTTGTAGAGCGTTATAACGACCTTATCGAACACGTTATTTATGCTCCACGCAAACGTTAGCTGTGTGTAAATTCGTGGGGAATATAGCTTGAAGTTAGCTTGAAGCTGCAGATTGCGTTCCACAACTTATATTTCACAACTTGCGTTCCATAACTTGCGTTCAAAAATTGTATTTACAAGCCTGCGTCTGCTAATGATACGTAACCTGGGTCAATTAAACGTGACTTTAGATTTGTTGCGCTTACTGCCACTAATTGCTCGTTAACAGTAGGTACAGTTTCCCCGTGTTCAATTTTTATTTGCACTGTAGCGATTTTTTTGTCAAGTTTACCGTTTCTGTTCAAAGAATAACAAGTAGCAGTAAGATCTTGAACAATCTGCTTATGATTTTCTATAGTTGTCATCCATTGCTTTCCGCTCACAATGTTTGGCATAATATTTTTGTACGCGCCATAACCAGTTATTACTGGCCATTTCTTTGCTTCTGATTCTTCTTCCTCATCTTTTTTCTGCTGTTGTTGTAATTCTTTTTCGGATTTCTTTGCAGAATCTTTTGGAGCAGGAACTGGTCTTTTATTAAGATCTCGTTTCCCTATGAAGTTTCCGATAACGTCCGGCAAATTGAAAGATGGGTTTATATCTGCTGCGCTTCCTTCATAACCGAGATTGTTTAGTACTTGTACGGCTTGTAAAGCAATTTGATCATCGAGCGCAATAATTCCATCAACGCGATGCTTTGAGTGTGAAAAAAGACTTGTACTTTTCGTAATTCGTTTTGTTAACTCATTTTTCACAGAGTCAGCTACATCTGCGTCGAAAGCAACATTGGTCCAGTCTTTTTCGCTACTATTCACATTCAATCTTCCAGAAGTGCTTATTAATGTCCCAGAAGCAAAATATGGTCTCAAAACTTTCCAAATGCCAGCGAATGCTTCTTCAGCAAAATCATCATGGAATGCTGTTTCGCTATTTGCATGCGTATTGTTGTTAGAATCATCATCTTCGCTTGCTTCGTCGCTGTTATTTTGTTGATTATTATTGTTTGCATTAATATTTTTTTGATTGTGACATGGCAAAAGAACTTCAATATAGCGTGGATTTTCTTTAGTTGCACGATCTAGAGCGATTTTTTGTATCAGAGTTGTTGCTTGAATTTCGCCAATGGTTCTTGCGTCAGATAAATGGAACATCACATCAGGTTTGAAACCGCTAACACGTCGTGAGAGCATAACAACGTGGATTCCCGCCTTTTTTGCTAGGCGAAGTGAGGATGCCAATCGTTTTTCTGCATTAAGCTCATCTTTAGATGATTGAGAGTTATCGTCGTTTTGTAAATTTAAGTCCTGAGTATTTGATTTTTGTGTATTTTCAGAATTAGACGCAGGCAACGTTGCATAATCTCCATAGTTATTATTGCCGTTTTTGCTAGTCCATGGAGCTATAACAATTGTCGTTTTACTTAATTGTTTTTTGATTTTTGAATTTTCAGAAACAGAATTGTGCTTTCCTGAATTATTCTGTTTTGCATTGTTCAATGAGCTTAGCAAATTTACTACATAATCTTGCACATCGCGGCTTTGTTCTGAAAGGCTAGAAGAAGTTTTAGTAGTAATAGAATTATCGTCAAATCCCTTATCTTTTAACGATTTTATTAATTCTGGAACCAATATGTCCCACGTGCTTAGAGGCTTATTGCGTGTTATTGCTAATCCGTCTGATGGAGTAAAAACAATAACGTTACCGTGATTCGCTTGTTCTTTATTTTCAGATTTTAAAGAAGTTTTTGTTGAACTTGCGCACGAGCTAACAACAAAAAGCATCGTAACTAATGCTGCCAGCATAACTAAAGAACGATGCATAGTTCTGTTGCACAAACGAATCATAGTAGTGACCTCTCGTTTCGTGGTCTATCTGTTGCTGTCTATATGTGATCTACTTGTAACTATCTTCTAACATTGTATATAGCCATGTGCTAAATACTTACATTGCTATTTTAGTGAGCAAAATTATCTTATAGAACTTTTTATAAGACTTTCGCACATATTACGGTATTCGCTCACGTAGCCTCCGCCAAAGAACACGCAATGTCCTGCAATAGGGTAGAGCTGCCAAATAATCATGCGCTGCTCAAAACCTGCTTTAAGTGGATGAACAGACTGATAGCCGTCTAAAATCTGCCTAAAATAGCTGATTCCAAACAGATGAAGCATAGCTAAATCTTCTTCGCGGTGCCCACCATGTGCTGCAGGGTCGATAAGAACAGCTTCAGTGTGTTCGCCGTCTGAACTTTTAGTCCATAACACGTTTCCGCTCCACAAGTCTCCGTGAACTCGAGCAGGCTTATCTTCTGCAGCTTTTCCTAATAAATCAGGCAGCGCATCAATAACTTCGTTTGTAAGATCTAAATCGCTTTGAGTAAGCTCTCCGCGAGCAATACCAAGCTCAACCATAGGACGCAATCGTCCGTCCGCAAGGTAGTCAATAACGTTACTCCAAGTGCCAGTTGGCATTTCAACTGGATCACTTAAAGGTCCAAAATAGCATGTGCCATCGTAATCTGCTGGTGCTTCACCAAAATATTTTGCACCGTAATCGTGCATATGAGCGAGCGCTGCACCAAACTCAAATGCAGCAAGTGGTGTTGCTGAGTGAGTGTCAATGCGCTCAATATTAAGGTAACCGTTTCCCCAATCAAATACTTCAGCCACTCTAGGGCCGCCGTATTTGTGAGCTTCAGAAAGCCATTTTAAGCCTTTACCTTCGCATTCAAAGAAACGCTCAGGAGCGTATAATCTACTTTTCTTATATACAGCGTTGTTCATAGAAGCCTTCTTAGCGTAGTAGCGCATACGAAACATGTGCTACATACTTAATAAAATATTTATTAATTTATTCCCAAACTCACTATTTTACTGAAGTATTAGCACAATGAGCGATGCTGCGTTTAATTTGCAATAAGATTAGTACAATACTTACGCCAAGTAGGATGTGTCCGATTCCTGCTAAACCAGTTATGGCAAAATCTATAGATGGACTGAGATGTAGACGTAGTACTTGTGCAATTCCACGAGTAACCATCATTAGTGCTGTGAGGTTGAGTCCAATATGATAAGTTACTAAGATTCGTGTAGTTTTTTCGTTACTAAAACTGAAGTTTTTCTCAACTAATATAAGTAACAGAAAAACAACCATGCCAAGCATAAAGTAGTGTGTGTGAACTACAGCAAGCATACTTTTTGCATGGAAAGCATTAAATTTTGTAAATTCGCGATAAAAGACACCGCCAATCATGGCGAGGACAGCATACAACAAAGACGTATTAATATAACGTTTCATAACATGATTCATAGTAACTTCCTTACGTAGAGTGATAGTCAAATATTCCTTAGTAATGTTGCTGGTGTTACAAGTGTTTGTAAGCACTATTGCATAGTATGAGTGTTTTTGTAATGCGGACATACAGTTTTAACAAATTGATATCCAAAAAGCAATCCTGCTAAAAATAGTGCAGTTCCTAAGCCTGTGTAGAACACTGCAATAAACTGTTCTGGAGCTGCGTTAGTTGCGCGCAAAGCAATTCCGCCTGTCATCATAAAAGCCATAATTATGAAGGATTTTACGTCAAAGAATTTAAGGAAAAACTGCTTTTCTTCAGCATAGCCGTTAATTCTTTGAGTATGCTTTTTTACAAGTTTGCCAAAAATTAGGAATTGGAATATGCCAAAAACAAGAATAGACAAAGCATAATTAAGTGGTTGCAAATAATTTTGGTATGCTAACAACCCAATATTGAGAATATTAAAGCCTGCTGCTGCCCAAACTAAACAAGCAATAAGTAGTAGTGTATTCTTCGGTACTTTCAATTCTTAACCTCTTGTATTAAAAAGTTATTTAATAATAATTTGTTTACTATTGTTTTGTTTACTATTGTAATAATGGATTTTATGAAAAAGCTTGTTTGCATAAATTTATTGCATTAAACAGTAAAACTTTCGTAAAAAGCATATTTTTCTTAACAAAACTTGTAAAAAGTGTTGCGTAATGACGATATTAGACGCTATAGTCCTAGGGTATGAACGACAACGATCAACAGTATGCAACAGCTGACAACAAAGCTACTATTGCTGAGCCAGCTTTTCGTTACAACGCGCAGCTCGCACAAGATATTGAGCAGCGCTGGCAAAAAACCTGGGACGAGCAGGGCACATTTTGGGCCGCTAATGTTAAGGGCAATTTGAAGGATGGCGAAGGCAGGAATGCTGACGGTCGTCCTTCTTTCTTTGCAATGGATATGTTCCCGTATCCTTCCGGCAAAGGCTTACACGTTGGACATCCTCTTGGATATTTGGCAACGGATGTTGTAAGCCGCTACCATCGCATGAAGGGTGAGAATGTTCTTCATGCAATGGGTTATGACGCTTTTGGTTTGCCGGCTGAACAGTACGCTGTGCAAACTGGTCAGCATCCGCGCATCACCACTGAGGCGAATATTGCTAATATGCGCAGGCAGCTGCACCGCATGGGCTTGAGCTTTGATGATCGTAGGTCTTTTGCAACTATTGATACGAATTATGTGCGTTGGACGCAGTGGATTTTCTCCAAGCTTTATGACGCTTGGTACAACCCTGATTTTGTGCGCAAAGACGGCGGAAAAGGTTCTGCTCGACCAATTGCTGAGCTTGTTGATGAGTTTAAGAGCGGAAAGCGCGAAATTCCTGGTTTTGCAGGCAAAAAGTGGGAAGAGCTTAATAAAGTAGAGCAAGCGGATGTATTAAACAATTTCCGTATTGCTTATATTTCTAAATCTCCTGTAAATTGGTGCCCAGGCTTGGGAACTGTGCTCGCAAACGAAGAAGTTACTGCAGAAGGTAAGTCTGAACGCGGAAACTTCCCAGTATTCCAGCGCAACCTTCGCCAGTGGTCCATGCGAATTACCGATTATGGACACCGCTTGGTGGAAGATTTGAACACTATTGATTGGCCAGAAAAAGTTAAGCTTATGCAGCGAAACTGGATTGGCGAATCTCACGGTGCATCTGTGCACTTTGAAGTGCCATGTGCGGATGACGAAACGCGCGATTTGGAAGTGTACACTACTCGTCCAGACACGCTTTTTGGCACAACTTTTGCTGTTGTTTCTGTGGATCACCCAATTCTTGAGCATGTTCCAGAAGCTTGGGGTGCGGACGTTCCAGAAGGCTGGAAGGGCGGTTACGCAAGTCTTAAAGAAGGCTTGGCAGAGTATCAAGCTCAAGCTCGCGCGAAGACTGCTAAAGATCGCACGGAAGACGCAGGAGCAAAAACAGGCTTGTTTACGGGTCTTTATGCAATTAATCCTGTAACTGGAGCAAAGCTTCCACTGTTTGCTGCTGACTACGTGCTTATGGGCTACGGCACAGGTGCAATTATGGCAGTTCCTGGCGGCGACCAGCGCGATTATGATTTCGCAAAAGCATTCGGTTTGCCAGTAATTTACACTGTTGAGCCTTTGCCTGATTCCGAAGAAAAGTTGGAGGATTACGAGGGTAAAGCTCCGTTTGTTTCTCACGACGGAATTGTTATTAATTCAGCAGTAGAACATACTCATAAGCTTGGCGATGCTTTGTCTATTAACGGTTTGCGTGTAGATGAAGCTATTAAAAAGGTGACGACTTGGCTTGAAGCTGCAGGCGTAGGAAAAGGTAGAGTTTCTTACCGACTTCGCGACTGGCTGTTCTCTCGTCAGCGCTACTGGGGTGAACCATTCCCAATCGTTTACGATGAGGACGGTGTTGCTCACTTAGTGCCAGATAGCGAGCTTCCAATTGCATTGCCGGACGTTCCTGATTATCAGCCAAAAACTTACGCTCCAGACGACGCAAATTCTGAGCCTGAAGCACCTTTGAGCCGAAACGAGGATTGGGTAAAAGTTCAGCTCGACCTTGGTGACGGCGTAAAAACCTACTATCGCGACACCAACACTATGCCAAACTGGGCTGGTTCTTGCTGGTATTACATGCGCTACTTGGATCCAAACGACGCTGAGCATATGGTTGACAGCGATGAATATGACTACTGGATGGGCACAAACCGTCCAGGCAAAGAGCATGTTTCTGGCGGCGTTGACCTTTATGTTGGTGGTGTAGAGCACGCAGTTTTGCACTTGCTTTACTCCAGATTCTGGCATAAGGCGCTTTACGACTTGGGTTACGTGGATTCTGCTGAGCCATTCCACCGCTTGTTTAACCAGGGCATGATTCAGGCTTACGCTTATACGGATGAGCGCGGACAGTACGTTCCTGCTGACGAGGTTGAAGAAGGTGCTTCAAACGGCACTGGCGAGCCAACCTTTACGTGGCATGGCGAAACTGTGAACCGCGAGTTCGGCAAAATGGGCAAGAGCTTAAAGAATATTGTGACCCCAGACTACATGTACGAAAACTACGGTGCAGATACGTTCCGCTTGTACGAAATGAGCATGGGTCCGCTTTCTGAGTCTCGTCCGTGGAACACGCGTAACGTTGTTGGTGGCATGCGATTCTTGCAGCGCTTGTGGCGTAACGTTGTGAACGAAGAAACCGGAGCTTGCGTGGTAACTGACGACGCTTTGGATGAGAAGACGTTGAAGATTCTTAACAACACAATTGCAGAAGTGACTGTGGAAATGGAAGCAATGCGTCCAAATACTGCAATTGCTAAGCTGATTGTGCTTAACAACCACTTGACTTCGCTTCCTCACGTGCCGAGAGCAGCTGTTGAGCCGCTGGTTCTTATGCTGGCTCCAATTGCGCCGCATATTTGCGAAGAAATGTGGAGCAAGCTTGGACACACAAAGTCGATTGCTCACGCAGATTGGCCTGTTGCGGATTCTCGCTACGTTGGTGAGGATAGTGTTACTGCCGTTGTGCAAATCAAGGGCAAGGTTCGTGCAAAGCTTGAAGTTGATCCAAATATTGATGCTTCTGAGCTTGAAAAGCTTGCGCTAGAAGCTGTAGCTGATCGCTTGGGCGGTAAGGCTCCACGCAAGGTGATTGTGAAGGCTCCAAAGATTGTGTCTATTGTGCCTGACGAGAGGTAAAATTCGGCTTAATTAAGCTGCGCATTGACTTGCCGGAGCGCTCAAAGCGTAGCGCGCGTAGGCATTTCAACGCGGAAGCTCGCTTAAGTTGGAAGTCCAGTGGACTTCCAACGCGAGTTTCGGGGAATACTCCTTAATGTGGCGCGAGTTTTGGGGGATTTCTCTCCTCGCACGTCCCGTCCTTCGTCGCTCTAGCTGTTAGAGACTTTACTGTCTGCTTTGTTCTTACAAGAACGTAGCTTCCTCAGTCCTCTTTTAGTGCTCGTAGAGAAATCCCCCAAACTCTGCATGTTTAATCGTTAATAACCGTGCACATCGCAGAGATTTTTCGATTTTTCTTCTTCGCTCGACGAATCAGCAGCCTTCGGCTCTGACGTTCGTCTCGCTCAGTGCGAAAAATCTCAAATCTCACCACGTTGGTATTCGTACACTAAAGTCGCTTAATTAAGCTGCGCATTGACTTGCCGGAGCGCTCAAAGCGTAGCGCGCGTAGGCATTTCAATGCGGAAACTCGCTTAAGTTGGAAGTCCAGTGGACTTCCAACGCGAGTTTCGTAGCGAGCGCGTTAACCGCGCGAGCGTTCCTTCAGTCGCTTTGGCTGTTAAAGGTTTTAACCACAGGCGCGTATTTTTGTTGCGAAGTGTTAGTAAGTTGCCCAATAGTTAAGTTAAGAACTTTAAGAGTTGGGGGATTTATGGAAGACTTTGGGCAGAATTTTGGGCAGAATTATGCGCATAATTTTAGGTTTAATAAGCCTGCGTCTGATTTGCCTCGGAGACGAATTGCAACGTCTTTAGAAGAATTTTCTAACAGTAATTTTGGTAAAAATTTTAGTGACGACTATTGCGAAAAAGCTTGTAATTCTTTTGATGAAGAAATTATAAGTAGCAAAACTTCTCCTAGATTTCACATGAAGCCTGTACATACGCTTGCTTTAATGCTGATACTAGTTGCAGCTCTTTGTGCAAGCCTGACAATGCTCATTTCTCAATCCTTAACATATCAACGAGTTCAGAACGAAAAAGCAGGCGCGTTTGCAATAGAAAACGACGATACTAGTCGCGAAAAGCCTTCTTTTAATAATGTAAAAGATAAGAATAAAAATGATGATGAAGAAAAAAGCGTAAGTAATGAAAGCGACGAAAACAGCGGAAGTGATGTAAGTGACGGAGATGATGTAAGTAAAGGCAATAACGGAAGTAAAAGCAACAACAAAAGCAACAAAGGTGACAGTAATAACAAAAGCGACAAAGGTGACAGTAATAACAAAAGCGACAGAAGCAACGAGAATACTGCTTCTCATCAAAGTAACACTGGCAGAATCAATATAAACACTGCAACGCTTGATCAGCTACAAACCTTAAAAGGAATCGGACCCAAAACTGCTGCGCGCATTATTGCTCAGCGTAAAAGAGTTGGTTATTTTCGCAGTTTAGAAGATTTGATGCAAATTAAAGGAATTGGGCCTAAAACCTTGAATAAATTCCGTGGGAATGTTGACGTCAAATAGGTGAATTATGCGAGAAAACGTAGAAAAAGTAGAAAACGTTTCTGGAAGTCGTGATTTTCGTATGATTCCTGTTGCTGCAGCGTGCTGGGCTGGGTGCTTAATTGGAAAATTCTTATGCAATTTTACTATAATTTATTGCATTTCAATAGTTTTATTCAATGCAACTATAGTTTCGATTTTTATATTTTGCAAAAAATTTAAGTTTTTTATATGGCGCAGAACAGTTTTAGTAGCAATAAACGTTTTTGTAGCTGCGTGCATGCTTTCGTACATAACTCAATATGTGATATCTGGTGACGTTATTATGCGAGAAATACGCGGCAATAATCCTACTAAAGCACTGTATTTTCAAGGAAATAATGCCGAGCACGCGCATTTTGCAGAATTTACAGTAGTTGCTCCTGTGCGCTCGTCTAGAAGTTTTAAAGGAGATTGCCAAGCGAATGTTCAAGTGCATAAGTTTGATGCGCAAAAAAGTTATGTTCAAGCGCGACTGTATGCGTATTCGCCAATATGCAAGCAACTTAGCTATGGTTCGAGCCTAAGCGTTCCTGTTAGCGTGAAAGCTTCGAGATTTGATAGTAGTAAGCCTGAATTGCATGTAGAAAAAACTCAACGAAACTTGCATGTTGTACAAGACTCAGACTTTTGGCACAAAGCCGTTAGTAATTTGTGGAAATCGTTTTATGACGTAACAAATAAGCTCGATATGCAAGGCAGAATGTTGGTTCCTGGAGTAACTGTTGGCATGCTTGGGCAAGAATATGTGCCAGTAGAGGATGCAAGTTCACTTGAGCCGGTCGACGAAACTTATGCGAATATGACGCGTCAACATTTTCAACATGCTGGAATCATGCATGTTATGGCAGTTTCAGGCGGACACTTTTTGCTACTTAGTATGATTATTCGCAAGTTTTGCGCACGATTACTGTTGCCTCGTTGGTCTACATCTTTAATACAAATTACGTTGCAAATTGCTTTGGCTGCAATAGTTTACCCTTCTGCATCTGTGCTTCGAGCGTTAATTATGGGAATAATATCCGCTGTTGCATGGTGTTGTAAACGACCATACCAGTCAGCTAGTGCTTTAAGTTGGACTGTTATAGGCGTGCTTGTGGTAAATCCCTCATACGCTTGGGACTATGCTTTTGCTCTTTCTTCCGCAGCAACTTTGGGAATTGTTGTTATGGGAGTGCCGATTTCTAAAACGTTTGCAAAATATATGCCATCTTGTGTTGCTTCTGCGCTAGCTATAACGCTTTCTGCACAATTTTGGACTATGCCAGTGCAAATTCTTATGCAACCGGAAGTGTCTTTTATGTCTGTGCCAGCTAACTTAATAGTTGCGCCTCTTATGGATTGGGCAACAGTGTTCGGCTTAATTTCGCTAGTTTGTGCGAGCTTTAACGATGGATTATCGCTTATTTTTGCGAAAGCTTCATCAATTGGAACAAGCTTTATGCAAAAGTGTGCGTGTTGGTGCGATGAAGTATCTTTTGGCGTGTTTCCATGGATAAAAGGTGCTGCAGGAGCGTGGGCAATGTTGTGCGCGGAATTTGTGATATTGGCTTTGTTTATGCTAACTTTGCGAGCTTTTCGCAATAAGTATTATGTTCAAAGAGCTAACATAATTGGTCAACTGTGGTCTGCTTCTGCAAAGCGGACGCTACGAGAAGCAGAGAAAATTTTCGAAGAGTAGCAAACACGCACGCATATTCGAATGCAATATTATGATGGTTAAGAGTTGGTTGGTTTAAGGAGCATTATGGCAGCAAATAATAAGCGCGCGCAACGCGTTATGCCAGTTACGCTGGTAGTTGGAGGTGACGCTTACTTAAACGAGCTTAATGCTCGAACTGTGCGTGAAAAAGTTCAAGAAAGTGCTCCGGATGCTGAAATTATTGAACTCGATGCGTCAACTGCGGATCAGTACGCATTTGACGAAGCTGTAGGTCCTTCGCTTTTCGGTGACGGAACGATTGTAATAATAAATAATTTGCAACAAGCAGACGAGTCTTTAGTAGACGCAATCGAAAATTTCTGCAAACAAGCGCAAAATAGTGAAAATAATTTTGTAGGCTCTTCTGCAACTTGGGTTATTGCACGTCACGAAGGTGGGCTTAAAGGAAAGTCTATTATTACGCGCCTTACGAAAGCTGGCGCAAACACAATTACAGTGCCGGATCTTAAAAAAGACGATGCAAAACTCAACTTTGTTATGAGCATATTTGAGCGTCACAATCGAAGCGTTGAGCCTCAAGCAGCACAACGTCTTGTGTCAGTTTTGGGAAGTAAAACAGGAGAGCTTGCAGCATTATGCTCGCAATTATGCTTCGATTATGACGATAATCCAATAACGCTTGATATTGTCGATCGATACTTGATTGCAGATCCGCAAGTTACCGGCTTTTTTGTTGCGGATAAAGCTGTTGCAGGTCATGCAGGTTCTGCTGTGCTTGCAGCAAGAACTGCAATTGCTCAAGGAGTTGACGCCATAGCATTAATAGGTGCTTTGGCTGCAAAAGTACGCGTAATTGCGCTCGCAATGGCAATTCGCAACGGCACGATTTCTAGTGCTGAAGCGAAAGTAAACCCGTGGGCGCTTAAAATAGCAATGCGTCAGCTTGCTGGATGGAATAGTGCAGGTGTTTCTCAATGTTTGCAATCTTTAGCTTGGGCGGATGAGCAGTGCAAAGGCGGATCTAGTGACGCGAATTATGCGCTTGAAAAATGTATTATGCTCATTGCGGCTCGAGGAAATTAGAAAGCGTAAATTAAGAATCGTAATTAAGAATCGCAAATAGGAATCGTAAATAGGAAACGTAAATTAAAAATCGTAAATTAATAACTGCAAATTAGAAAGATTGTGTTAAGTATGAAAGAAGAAACGGTGTCAGAACAGCAAAAAGTTTGTACTGTGCCTACGGATGCTGATATGCGTGAGCTTGGCAAAGCTGTGGCAAAACTAGTTAAAGAAGGCGACGTTCTGCTGCTTTCTGGCCCTCTTGGAGCTGGTAAAACAACGTTCGCTCAAGGTTTTGGTGCAGGGCTTTCAATTAGTGAGCCGATTGTGTCTCCAACTTTTACGATTGCGCGCGAATTGCACGGCACTTTTGCGGATGGTAAGCCTGCGACGTTAATTCACGTCGACGCTTACCGTTTGGGTGGCGAAGATTTTGCTCCGGGGCAAGATACTGTTTCGCGTTTGCTTGACGAGCTTGAATCTTTGGGGCTTGACGAAGCTTTGGAAGAGCCAGGAGACGGCACTGTTGTGCTTATGGAGTGGGGTGAGCAAATGGCAGGAGTGCTTGCTGCTGAGCGCTTAGAAGTTCATATTGCAAGACCTATTGACTCTTCGCAAGTAGACGATTTTACTAGCGATGGCGAGCGAATCGTAACTTTGAAAGCTGCTGGCAAGGATTGGCTTAATCGACTTGCAAAATTGTAATTAAGAAATAGGCAGAGTAATACGCGAGTAATACATAAGTAAATAACGCAGTAAATAACGCAAGTTGTGCTAAGCGAGTAAGCTAGTCTGGTACGTGACTTCGAGGAATGAACATGAGTAATACGCTGATTATTGACACATCATTTGGCTCTACTGTTGGAATTGTGGACCATGAGCCGATTGTTGAAACCGACTCTCGCACTCACGTGGAGCGTTTACAAGTAAATATTGCAAAAGTTGTGGAGGACGCTGGGTTTAAGCCTTCCGATATTAAACGCGTGGTTGTGGGAGTAGGTCCTGCTCCTTTTACAGGACTTCGCGCAGGATTAGTTGCAGCAAAAGCGATTGCGTTTGCAAATAATGCTGAAATTTTGGGGTGTGATAGTCTTCTTCCTCAAAGTTTGATGATGCGTTCTGGCGCGTTCGAAGAAGCTCGCAAAAATGGCAGTATAGAGAAGGGTTTTCTACTAAATCTTCCGAATGATGCTGATTCTTGCGACTCTAATATTCGTCACTACGTGCTTTCACTAAATGATGCACGCCGTCGTCAAGTGTACATGTCCTTGTACGACGACGAAGGAAATGCGCTAATAGATATGGATATTGACTATCCGCAAAATGTTGTATCTCGCGTAAACGAGTATTTAGCAAGACAAACTAACGAAAATTATTGCGTGGATGTGCTCGGACACGGTGCTAAAAAATACGTTGAAGACTGGCGAAATATTGCGCATGTTGGCGTTATTGCAGAAGTTTGCGCGCTTGACTTGGGTGTGCAAGGCTTGCAAATTTTCGAGCAATGCTCTTTGGAATGTGCAAATAAAGATGAGCACGTAAAAGCTGTTGAACCGCTTTATTTGCGCCGTCCGGACGTGTCTGTGCCAAATCCGCTTAAGCATGTGCTTGGCTCTGGCGAAGCGAATAAGGCAAAAGAAAAATAGAAGCGTTTTAACGATTTGAGTAATTATGATTGTTGATATAACGCGTTCTCAATTTCCAGCAGTAGTCGAGAATTGCAATATAGTTCCAAAGTGCGATTTTACTTGCGATGAGTTAGCGCAAAAAATAGCGCCTATTGAAGCTGACTTGTTTGGCAAAGGCTCATGGAATGAGAGCATGATTTCGCAAGAATTACAAGCTCCTATGCGCGCGTATTACGCTCAAATCGACGAAAATACGCATACATTATGCGGGTATGCTGGCTACTGGTTTGACGGCGATGACGCGCAAATAATGACAATTGGCGTTGCAAAACAATATCAACGAAAAAGCATAGCCTCTAAGCTTTTGTTGACAATGATTAAAACTGCAAAACAAATTGGTGCTAAACGCATGCTGCTAGAAGTGCGAGTTGACAATGTTCCTGCGCTCGCGTTGTATGAACGTTTTGGTTTTAAGAAAATGGGTTTGCGAAAACGTTACTATCAGCCGGAAGGTGTGGATGCGTACACAATGTGCGCTGATCTAACCGCAAAAAATAACGGAACTGAGGAATAACGAGGAATAACGAGGAATAAAATGAGCGAAGCAATCGTATTGGGAATTGAATCAACTTGTGACGAAACTGCCGCAGCTATTGTGCGCGGACGCACGCTGGTGTCAAATGTGGTGGCATCTTCAATGCAAGAGCATGCGCGCTACGGCGGTGTGATTCCAGAAATTGCTTCTCGTGCGCACGCTGAAGCTTTTGTGCCGGTTGTTTCTAAAGCTTTAGCAGACGCAAACATGGATTTAAGCGATGTTGACGCGATTGCAGTAAGCGCAGGTCCCGGTCTTGCTGGCTGCTTAGCTGTGGGAGTTTCGGGAGCTAAAGCATTAGCTTGGGCTGCAAATAAGCCGATTTATGGTATTAATCATGTAATTGGGCATATTGCAGTAACGCAATTGCAATTCGGCGATGTGCCGGAAGATGTACTTGCTTTAATTGTTTCCGGCGGTCACACTTCGCTTCTTCACGTGAACGATATTGCTAAAAGTATTGACGTTGTTGGCACAACTTTGGACGATGCTGCCGGCGAGTGCTTTGATAAGGTTGCGCGATTGCTTGGATTCCCATACCCGGGTGGTCCTCATATTGATAGGCATGGAAGGCTTGGAAATCCGAATACTTTGAAAGTTCCGCAAGGTTTAACGCAAGGTCGTTCCGGCAAAGAGCATCCGTACGATTTCAGCTTCTCGGGTGTAAAAACTGCTGTTGCTCGTTGGGTTGAAGCGCGTGAAGCTCAGGGTCTTGAAATTCCAGTTGATGACGTGTGTGCTTCTTTGGCTAATTCTGTGGCGGAAGTGCTTTCTAGAAAAGCTATGATGGGCTGCGAGCAGTACGGTTCTAAAACGCTTATGATTGGTGGCGGATTCTCCGCTAATTCGCAGCTTCGCGAGCATTTGTTGGCTTGCGGCAAGGAGCATGGAATTGAAGTGCGTTTGCCAGAGCTTAAGCTTTGCACGGATAACGGTGCGATGGTTGCAATGCTAGGCGTGAATTTGGTAGAAGCAGGGGTTCGTCCTTCTGCTCCTGATTTTGCAATCGATTCTGCTATGCCGCTTACGACGGTGAGCTTATAATAGTAGAAATAATAAAAGTCGCGCTAAGAAATCGTGCTCTAAAAATAAGTGAGGTGTTTTGTGCAGTCAGTTAATTCGCGTAGTGGAGTGTTACGAGTAGGTGAGAAGATTCAGTTCACCGATCGTAAAGGTAAGCGAATTACTGCACAGCTTGTTGCAGGCGGGGTTACGCAAACTGAGCACGGTCTTATTTGTCACGACGACGTGATTGGTCAAAGCGAAGGCGTTGTAATTACTACTGTTAGCGCAAAGCGCGAAACGCAACAAACTATTGTTGATCCTTCTAAATTGTCCAACAAACCTTGGAAGGCGGCGCGCGCTATTGGTGGCTGGGATTATGTAGTTATGCGGCCGCGCATGGTTGACTACGTGCTTTCTATGCCTAGGGGTGCGCAAATTATGTATCCGAAAGATATTGCGCAAGTAATCGCTTTAGGAGATATTCGTTCTGGCATGCGCGTTTTGGAGTCGGGGGCAGGCTCTGGCGCGATGAGCTTAAGCCTTTTGGACGCAGTTGGGGAGTGCGGAAAGCTTACTACGATTGAGCTTCGCCCGGATTTTGCACGAATTGCTGAATCTAACGCAACTTTGTACTACGGAAAGCGACCAGAATGGTGGAATTTGCTTACTGGCGATTTTGATTCTGTTGCAAAAACCTTAGATGCGCACAGCGTGGATCGCATTATGCTAGACATGCTTGACCCTTGGAATCGCCTTGAACAAGCACATCGCGTTATTGTGCCTGGAGGCGTGCTTATTGCGTATGTTACGACTACTACGCAAATGTCTCGCATGGCTGAAGCTTTGCGAGAAAGTGGCATGTGGACTGAGCCAGAAATTCAAGAAACATTGGAGCGCACTTGGAAAGCTCAAGGTTTGGCTGTGCGCCCGGATCACGCGATGATTGGTCACACTGGATTTTTGATTGTTTCACGCGCAATGGCTGAAGGTTTTAGTGCTTTGAAGAAGCGTGAACACGGTACTAAAGATACTGTGAGCGATATTGACGATATGACAGCAGAAGAGCGCGCTGAACAGTTGGAAGACTTGTCTTTGCGCGATATTTCGGATCGTAAATTGCGTAAAGTTTTACGTGATTTAGACGTGCAGCTTGCGCAATTGCCGGAAGATTCGCAGTCGCAAGATTTGCAAGATTCGCAGTCTGCACAACAATCAGCGCATAATCAAGCTAAGTAGGAGAGCATTATGGCATCACCAATGAAAAAGCTTATGAAGAAAGCACATCATAGTAAGTACGTTTTGTTGCTGATGCGTCATGCGAAGGCTGAAGCTCCTGAAATGGGCGACGACTGGGGTCGTGGTCTTACTGATAAGGGCTTGAAGCAGGCGAAAATTATGGCAAAAGGCTTGGAATCTTTGAAGCTTGTGCCGAATTATATTGTGTGTTCTAGTGCGAATCGCACTGAGCAAACTTTGAAACGCATGTTGAAGCGTTTTGGCGACTCTCCTGTGGTTGAGTCGCGCAAAAGTCTTTATGATGGCGGCATGCAATCTGTTATGGACGAGTTGCAAGCGATTCGAGGCGATGTTCATACGACGATGATTGTTGGGCATGAGCCGACGATGTCGATGGCTGCGCAGTGGCTTTCTTCGCCTGATTCGGATCCGGATGTGCTTGGGGCGATGCGTTTGGGGCTTGCTAATGCGTCGGTTGTGGTGCTTGTGTCTGATCGTCCATTCGCGACTTGCGGATTGCGCGGTGCTACTGCTCTCGCAATCCTTACGCCCAAATCCTTTGCCTAGCTAAGAATGCGCTGATTTCTGTTGTTCAAGGCACACTAGCATCAGTGCTGCCGCCCACACCACGCCAAAAAATAATCCCCCCGCTGCGCACCCACCCGTAGCTTAATTGCATAGTTTATGTTATTTTGATTGGTTTGTTGTGAGCAATGGAAATTGCTTGGTCGAGCAATATAAAAGCGGAGCGATAGTAATATCTTTTTGATAAATAACTATTTTTGAAAGAAAGTAAGTAAAAAACTAAACTTAACTATGCAACCTTTAAGTCTAAATAAGGTATAAGAGCGTAGCGCTGCGAGACAAGTAATTTCCATTGCTCACATTTCGCCAAGGAAAAGAAACGCGCACGAAATTAAGCATATAAATTAATCTTATAACGACACCCCAAGTTCTTGAATGACCGCATTCAAGCATTTCTTTGCTAGGCTAAAGCGAGTCAAAGAAATTTTTTGGAGGATGTATGTCTGCGGTTTTTACTTCTGTTTCCGGTTTTCCACGTATTGGTGCCAATCGTGAGTTGAAGAAGATTATTGAACGTTACTGGAAGCAGGATGCTTCTTTGGACGAAGTGCGTGAGGTTGCTCAATCTTTGCGAGCTAAGCATTGGCGTTTGCAAGCTGAAGCTGGGATTGATTTAATTCCAAGTAACGATTTTAGCTACTATGATCAAATGCTCGATACTGCTATTTTGCTTGGTGCTGTGCCTGAGCGTTACAATGCTTTGAATTTTGAGCATGCTGAGGATACTTTGTTTGCTATTGCTCGCGGCTACCAGGGTGAGCGCGGCGATGTGACGGCTTTGCCTATGAAGAAGTGGTTTACTACGAACTACCACTATATTGTGCCGGAAGTTGAGAATCCGGAAGCCTTGCATTTGGCTGGAACTAAGCCTTTTGATGAGTTTTTGGAGGCTCGCGCGCAGGGTTTGGAAACTAAGCCTGTGCTGATTGGTCCGTACACTTTTTTGAAGTTGGCTCGTACTCCTGAAGCTCAGGAGTTGGAAGTAACAGAGTCTGTGATTTCGGCTCTGGCTTTTGCTTATGCGAGTATTGTTAAGCGTTTTGGCGAGCTTCACGCAACTTGGTTGCAATTTGATGAGCCT
Source organism: Gardnerella swidsinskii (assembly GCF_023277705.1). Taxonomy (NCBI): domain Bacteria; kingdom Bacillati; phylum Actinomycetota; class Actinomycetes; order Bifidobacteriales; family Bifidobacteriaceae; genus Gardnerella; species Gardnerella swidsinskii. Next base: position 315,237 of record NZ_CP083176.1, on the reverse strand, counting down.
TATTTGGCGTTGGATAAAGAGGAAGGCGATTTGGAGCTTTTTGAAGCTTTGTATAAGCCTTTGCTTGAAGCCAGGAGTGCGGAAGTTAAGCTTCTTCTTAACACGTATTTTGGCAATATTGCTGACGCTTACGAAACTGTGAATGATCTTGGTTTTGACGGCGTTGGCGTTGATTTGGTGGAAGGCAAGGAAGAAAATCTTGCAGCCATTGAGCATTATGGTGTGAACGAAAAAACTACGCTTTTTGCAGGCGTTGTGAACGGTCGCAATATTTGGCGCAACGATTATGCTGTAAGCCTTGGTTTGGTTGACGCTTTGCGCGAGAATATTACGGATCGCGTGGCTGTTTCTACTGCTTGCTCGCTTCTTCACGTGCCTTTTAGCACTGTTGGTGAGGATGCTTTGGGTGCGGATGTTTTGCAACATTTTGCTTTTGCTGTTGAAAAGTTGCAGGAGATTCGCGATATTGCCAATCTTGCTACAGAAGGCGACGAAAGCCGCAAATCTAGTAACGTTTTGGCTAAAAATCAGGCTTTGTTTGACGGTTCACGCGTGAAAGCGGATGTTGCTGTTGCTAATCGTCTTGCGAATCTTAAGGATTCTGATTTTGTGCGATTGCCTAAGAGGGTGGAGCGTCAGCGTTTGCAAAAAGAAGCTCTTGGCTTGCCGGATTTGCCAACGACAACTATTGGATCCTTCCCACAAACTAAGGATATTCGTAACGCTCGTGCTGATCTTCGTAAGGGCGAAATTACTCGCGAAGCTTACGACGAGTTTATGCGCAATCGCATTGCTCAGTGCATTGAGCATCAGGAGCAAATCGGCTTGGATGTGCTTGTTCACGGCGAGTTTGAGCGAAACGACATGGTTGAATATTTTGGCCAGCATTTGCGCGGCTTTAAGTTTACGAAGAACGCTTGGGTGCAGTCTTATGGCACTCGCTGCGTGAAGCCTCCAATCGTGTGGTCGGATGTTTCTCGCGAGTCTGCAATTACTGTGTCGTGGAGCGCTTATGCTCAAAGCTGCACGAAGCATATTGTTAAGGGCATGCTTACAGGTCCTGTGACGATTCTTAACTGGTCTTGGCCTCGCGAGGATATTACGCACGAGGAGCAGACTCAGCAGTTGGCTCTTGCTATTCGCGATGAGGTGTTGGATTTGGAGCGAGCTGGTATTCGTGTGATTCAGATTGATGAGGCTGCTTTGCGTGAAAAGTTGCCGCTTCGTCGTTCTGATTGGCATAAGAAGTATTTGGATTGGGCTATTGCTGCTTTCCGCCTTGTTCATTCTGCTGTGGCTGCGACTACGCAAATTCACACGCATATGTGCTATTCGGAGTTTAATGACATTATTCGTGACATTGACGCTATGGATGCGGATGTGATTTCTTTTGAGGCTTCTCGCGGTGACTTGGTTGTGCTTGACGCTATTCACGACGCGCATTTTGAGACTGAGGCTGGCCCTGGCGTTTACGACATCCATTCTCCTCGCGTGCCTGGTAAGACGGAGCTTGTGGAGCGTATTCACGAGATTTTGCGCAAGATGCCTGCCGAGAAGCTGTGGATTAACCCGGATTGCGGTCTTAAAACTCGAGGTGACGCTGAAACTTGGCCAAGCTTGGAGAATCTTGTTTCTGCAGCTAAAGAGGTTCGCGCGCAATTGCAAGCTAACAAGCTAAGCAATCAGCAGTGCAATTCTCAGTGCAAGGGGTGAGTTATGCCATATAAACCAAAGTTTTCGCTGGAAGTTTTCCCACCTAAGCGCACATCTCCTATCGGTACGATTTATGATACTTTGGATGGGTTGAAAGGCCTTGACCCGGATTTTATTTCGGTTACTTACGGCACTGGAAAGCTGCAGGATCGTACTGCTACTGCGCGTATTGCGAATACGATTCGCTCCGAATATGGTATTGACGCGGTTGCTCATTTGACTGCTCGATACCTTGATTATGATGCTGTTGATGAAGCTTTGGAAATGTTTGATAATGCTGGTGTTTCCGGGGTTTTGGCTTTGCGCGGCGACGTGATTGCGGGCCAGGAATCGGCAGGCGTTTTTGAGCACGCTAGTGACTTGGTTTATTATATTCGTTCAAAGCACCCGGATTTGCCGATTTTGGGTGCTTGCTACCCGGAGAAGCATCCGGAAGCGGAAAGTTTGCAAGCGGATATTGATAATTTGAAGCGCAAGGTTGATGCGGGTGTTACGCATTTAATTTCGCAACTTTTTTACGATAACGAGGATTTTTTGCGCTTCCGTGATTTGGCGCGTGCGGCAGGCATTAATGTGCCGATTGAGGCTGGAGTGATGCCTGTTGCGAACGCTTCGCAAGTTAAGCGCATGACGAGTTTGTGTGCGTCTCGCATTACTTCGCAAGTTTCCGCAATGATGGATCGTTGGGGGAGTAATGCTGATTGCTTGCGCGATGCTGGCAGTATTTTTGCTTCTCAGCAGATTAACGATTTAATTGCTGAAGGTGTGGATGGTATTCACTTGTATACCATGAATCATCCGGGTATTGCGCGAAGGATTTGGGCGAATGTGAAGCCGCTTTTTACGAAGATTGGGTAGGTGGTAGCGTTTGCGAGTTTTGGGGGATTTCTTTATTTGCGGTTTTATTTTATGCAAAGGTGAGTGATAGGAATTACTTGTCTCGCAGCGCTACGCTCTTATACCTTATTTGGACTTAGCGGTTGTGTAGTTAAGTTTAGTTTTTTACTTACTTTTTCTGCAAAAATAGTATTCGTCAATAATATTATTACTATCGTTCCGCTTTTATATTGCTCGACTAAGCAATTCCTATCACTCACACGTTAATTCACTCACAATTGTTTTTGTTGTGGTGGGAAGAGTGCTTGGAGTGGCACATGCAGTAGCACGGATGTTAGTGTTCACTAATCAACAGGAATCAGCGTCTGCACAGAGCGCAACTGCAAAACTTCATAAACGTGCATGCGTCCTCGCTCAGTGCGAAAAATCTCAAATCTCTACCACGCTAATATCCACACGACTGAAGGGCAGTGAGTATTGAAATTTAACATAGAGTGTGTGAGTGTATATAAATGTATATCTATGTATATATGCACAAAATAAATGCAATTTATTCTAAACATGTGTTTAGAATCGACGTTAAAAATGTAATCTAGCTTACATTTGCTATATTAATTTTGACCGCAAAAACCTGCCGAAAACGTTGAAATAAAGTCTCGCGGGGGGGGGTTAGTAGGCTATGCATCATAACAGATACATTGCAAAATATTCATATATTAGGTATTATTGAACATAAATCTCAACAAGGGATTCGTGCTTTTGAAAGCTGAGTGGAAGTTTTATATGTATCTGATTGTAGTTCAATCAGCGTTTGATTACTACATAAAGCTCTTCACTAATAAATTCATAAAGACTTATTCAGAGAGAATCGATATTAAGGAGATATCATTATGATAAATTCAAATTCCGGAAAGCACGCACGCAAGGTTACATTGGATGCTGCAGTAAGTAACGCGATTGCGAAGGCTGTGGATGCTCGCAAGGTGGCGGCGTTTACGGTTGGCGCTGCAGGCGTGTTAGCTGGTGCGTCGTTCGCTTTTGGTGCAACTCCGGCAATGGCGGCGGAGGTGAGTGGTACTCCTGATACTAAGCCGGATGTAGCTCAGACGCCTGTGACTGCTGGTGAGAATGCTGGGACTGGTAAGAAGGCTGAAGCTGGCGATAAGAATCAGACTGAAGCTAATAAAGAGGCTGGGTATAAGGCTGAGAATACCAATAAGCAGGCTGAGCAGAAATCCGAGAATACTGTAAATACTGATGGTACTGAAAATAAATCGACTGTTGTAAAGATTCGTGGTAAGCGCTCGTTGCCTGATGCTCAGCCAACCGACGAGACTGCAACTGAAAATCAAGATCGCGCTTCTGATGGTTCAGCAGGTCAAGATCCTAATAAAATTAATCCAGACACAACGGATACCTCTAATACCAAGATTGATATTGACGAGAATAACGCTGACACTATGCCGAACGTGTATGGCTGGGGAAGCTCAGACAATACATACAGCGTAGATGGTGAAAAGCATACTATTACTTTCCATTTTGCAAAGCCAAAAGATGGCAATATTACCAGTATCGCTATTTTCCCTGCTAAGACGAATGGTTTCAATAATGAGAAAAGTGAGAGAGGTATTGATTTTTACTCGAAAAATTCAGGTAAACACCAAGCTTATTCTGGCGAATATGAGTTTACTGCGAATAATGATGGTTCTGCTGACCTTAAGATGATAACTCTTTTTAGGGATGGTAACCTTAATGGAGGCGCTGAGAAGTATACAGCCAGTCGCTCTATTTTCGTGTACGTAACTAAAGATAATAACGAAACTGTTGCTTATAAAACAAACGTATTCCGTGCTGTAACGCTTGTGCCGCCAAAAACTTCCGGCTCTGTGGTGCTTAAGTATAACGAGCAGCTTACTCCTGAAAAGGTTCAATCAGCAATTACTGCCGCTGGCAATATTGAGACAGCGCGTAGTGATAAGAAGTCTGTAAATAATCAGCTTTCTGATAAATTTACAGAAAATATTAACGTAAAAGCTGATGGTGCTTACGACAAGACTGCATTTGAGGCTATTAATAAGGAAACCTCAGCTCAAGGCGCAACGGATAAGACTTACGTAGCTGGCGCGAAGACGCTTAACACCTATATGGTTACGGATTTGGGCTTTAAGTCGCAAGCTATTCCGCTTACGGTTGCGCGCTACGACACGCGTATCGACAAGCCAACTGTTGAAGATCCAACTAACGTTTCGCAAGAAGTAAAAACCGACATCATCAAAAAACTTGCGGCGCTTAACAATGTTGCCCAAGACAAGGTAAGTATCAACGACAAAGGCGAAGCTGTAATCCACTTTGATGGTGTTGATGAAAAGGACGTTCCTAAGATTGCTTTGCGTGACCTTGTGTTGAAGAAGCTTGAAGAAAAGGATGTTACTGTTCCAACTGGCGATAAGGCAGTCTTTGTTGCTAATCCACTTGGCTACTCCAATGCCGAACTTGACCGAATTAAAACAGCTATTTTTGAAGCTAATAAAGGCAATAAAGAGCTTGGTCTTACCAGCACAGATCAGATTTCGCTTTCGTACCTTACTGGCGATCTTACTGCATCTGGTGATGCTAATAAGGGTATCTCTAATGGTCAGGCGGAAAACAAGATTACCGTTAAGATCAAGACTGACAAGTCAGTTGCTGAGTTTACATCTAATGTAAAAGAGAGCAAGCTCACCAAGCTTCCAGACATCCGCAAGGATTACGACGTTACTTGGACTAAAACCAAGATTGATGGTCGCGATACCGACGAAGGTATTTCTTGGAGTAATGATCAGAAGACCACTATTATCTACCGTTACGATCCAACTAAAGCAGAAGAATTTGATACAACAAAGATTCTTGGTTTGCTGAAAGCTAAACCAAAGGATCCAAAGTCTGGTTTGCGCGACCTTACAGGCGGCGAGACGCTTGCCTATGAAGGTACAAGTACTCATTCGCGCAAGTCGCACATGAACTATGCGCTTAATAAAGATGGCGAGCCAACGGGCGAGCTTACGCTTGGCAATATGGGTGGCGCTTATTGGTCTGGGAATCAGAAAGTTTCTAATTCTGACGTAGACCTCGGTGATAATTTATCAATAGCTGGTTCGTATTCATGGGATACAGAGGCTGGCTCTGTAACGGTAGCTGGCAAAAAGGACAAGATTTTCAAGGCGCGTCTGTTTGTTGAGCCGTATGCAATGACATACTATAAGCATGTTTATCTGGAGCAAGGCCGCAATCCAGGCAATACAGCAAAAGCAATTAACGTTATCTTTGTGCCGCAGACGAATCATAAGACGAAAGACCTTTCGGATTCGATTGGCGAGCACAAGACCGAAAACGTTGAGGGCAAGGATGTTCCAACACAGTCGAAGTATTACAACGCGTCTGCTGATAAGAAAGAGGCATATGAAAAGGCATTAAAGACTGCAACAGACTTGCTTGCAACTGTTAAGGACAAGCAAGAAAAAGACCTTACCGAAGAGCAGAAGGCGCAAATCGATAACGCTACGATTAACCTTAATAAGGCACGCGCCGAGCTTGATGGTCCTGACACCAACAAGGACGGGCTGAACGCCTCGATTGAAGCCAACGGCAAGGCCGCTGAAGGTAGTACTGCCGCAACTGGTACACAAGCAACGAACCAGTTCAAGAACGTAAGCGACCCTGACTTCAAGAAGGCAGACGGTTCTGATGATAAGGACAGAAACGAAGCTGCTAAGAAGGCAAAGACAGATTACGACAAGGCTCTTGAGGAAGCTAATAAGGTAAAGGAAGACAAGAACGCCACGCAGAAGGCTGTTGACGACGCTAAGGCTAAAGCTTGATGCTGCGCGCGAAAAGCTTAACGACTTTACCACCAACAAGGATGAGTTGAATAATGCCATCGCTCAGCATGGTAAGGTGAACACGGGCGATGCGTCTAAGCGAGGCGACGAGAAGCTTAAGACCGCCGACCCAACTTACCAGAACTCTAACGAGACAGAGCGCAAAGCCTACGACGACGCTGTAGCAGAAGCAGATAAGGTCTCCAAGGATCCAAACGCTTCTCAAAAAGAAGTAAACAAGGCTATTGATGATCTTAAGAAAGCTAAGGCAGCGCTTGATGCCAACGCAACCGACAAGGCTCCTCTTGCCGCTGCGGTGCAAAAGAGCTTCGATAATCCTGATCCAAACGATGCTACCAAGCAAAGTGTGTTCTACAAGAACGCTAAGGCTAAGACTAACGATTCTGCTGCTCAGCAAGCTGTCACAAATTATGACAACGCGCTAAAGAAAGCTAAAGACGTCCTCGCAGACAAAAACGCTACCAAGAAAGACGTTGAGGACGCTAAGAAAGCGCTTGAAGACGCTGAAGCAGCACTTCATGCCGACAAATACTCTACCGATAAAACCGATCTTGGTAAAGCTATTGCGGACAACTTCAGCGGTTATTTGATGCCAGCCTACTTCAACGCGTTTGATAAAGCGCAAGCAGGCGACGAGCAGGCTAAGAAAGACTTCAAAGCCTATAACGACGCTTATCACGCTGCAAAAGACTTGATGGATGAATTAAATAAGCCTGGGAGCACCGTAGATCAGAAAAAGGTTGATGCGGTTAAAGAGCAGCTAATCGCTGCTCGCAAGATTATTGACACCTACGCAACCGACACCAGCAGACTTTCGGCTGCTGCGCTTAATGACTTTGCAATACAACACAGCCCAGCCTACGCGAATTTGAAAGAACTTGCCGAAAAGCAAAATCCTAGTGAAGAAGAAAAAGCTAAGGTAGAAGCTGCTAAAAAGGCTAAGGAAGCGTATGAAAAGGCAGCAGCGAAACTAACAGCTGCGCTTACTAACACGCTTCCGAAGGATCAAGCAAATGGTCATGATATTCCTGATAACATTATCCCAAAGGAAGATGGCGACCCTAACGATAAGGACTACCTGAAAGACATTCAGGCGCACAAAAACGGTGAGCCGCTGAACAGGGATGTTGACACAATCCTTAAGGAAATGAACGAAGCAGCGAAGGCGCTGGATAAGTTTGCGACTAAGACCGACGAGCTGATTAAGTCGATTAACGAGGACGCAACCACTCATCCAAGCCCTGCGTTTAAGAACGCGTCGCAGCCAAGCTTCCAAAAGCCTGATGGCTCGGGACCGGATGATGCCAAGAACGCTGCTGCTAAAGCGGCAGCAGATGCCTACGGCAAAGCACTCAACGAAGCCAAAGACTTGCTCAAGAAGCCTGATGCTACGCAAAAGGAAGTCAATGATGCGTTGAAGAAGCTTGACGACGCTCGCAAAGAGCTTGACAAGTACAACACCGACACCACCAAGCTTGCGGAAAGCGTAAAAAAGCACGGTTCTACAGAGGGTCCTGCGCCTACGGAAGGCACGCAAACTTCTGATGCGTATCGCAATGCGTCTGATCCTCACTTCTTAACTGCTGATGGCAAGCCTGATACTAAGAAAAATGATGATGCCAAAGCGGCTAAGAAGGAGTATGATGAAGCTTTAACAAAAGCTCAGGAGCTTTTGAAGAAGCATGATGATAAAGACACGCCACTAGACGCGCAGCCAACTCAAAAAGAAATCGACGACGCACTGAAGACTCTTGACGAAGCTCGCAAGAAGCTTGAGGATAACTATAAGACTGTTACTACTGGTCTTGAGACAGAAATTAACAAGTCTACTGCTGAACATGCTCCTGCTGTTACTGAAGGCGACTTTGAAGCTACTCCAGAGTTCAAGAATGCTCAAGCTAAGACAAGCGATGGTAATGAAAATGCAGACGTTACTGCTTACAAGAATGCTCTTGCAAATGCTCGCAAGTTAGTAAGTGATGCAAAGGATACAAACAAGAAGAACAGCGAACGTCCAACGCAACAGCAGATTAACGATGCGTTCGATGCTCTTACTGCAGCTAAGAAGCAAATTACTGACAACTACAAGACGAATTTTGAAGCGTTGACTTCTGCCAAAGACTTTGCAGATGATGGCTTCAAGAAGACGCCTGAGTACAAGAATGCTCTTGCTAAGAAGACTGCTGGTGATCCAGGTGCTACAAATGACTTGGGTGAAACTGGCAAAGACACTGGCTTCGAGAATGTTCTCAATCAAATCAAGCAGAAGCTTAATGATGATAACTGGAAGAAGACAGCAACTCAGAAGTCTGTAAACAACTTGCTAAAGAAACTGCAAGCAGCTCAAGACAAGATTGCTAACAACTACAAGACTGATGCAAAGCTTCTTGAAAACGAAGTCGGCGATAAGGACGCACAGGGTCAACCTGTAACACCTCCATTCGAGGCGTCGGTTGAGTACAAGAATGCGCTTGAAAAGAAGAACGCTGGTGACGCTACTGCAACGGAAAAGCTTAAAGCTTATGCCGAGAAGCTTGCTAAAGCAAACGAGCTTATTGAAAAGGTCAAGAATCCTGATCCAAACGCAAAGCCAGAAGATCGTCCAACTCAGAAGCAGGTTGATGATGCTCTTGCGGCTTTGAAGAAGGCCAAGAAGGATATCGACGACAACTTCAAGACCAAAGTCGACGCTCTTAAGAAAGAAACGAAAGAGCTTAAGGACGACGGCGGAGCTAAGCCAGACACCGAGAAGTTCGAAAAGTCTACCGAGTACCAGAATGCTCTTGCCAAGAAGGGTGCTGACAGCAAGGATAACGCAGACATACAAGCGTACAATGACGCTTTAGCGAAAGCCAATGAACTTCTTGATCTATTCGACGAGAGTGGCAATCCAAAAGCCAACATTCCAGCTGGAAAGCAACTCCCAACTCAGCAAGAAGTTGACGAGGCTCTTAAGAATCTGAAGGAAATTAAGGATAAGATTACTAAGAACTACGTCACCAGCCCGCATGACTTGCAAGAAGAAGTTGATAAGTCGAAGGGCGGAGATACTGACACCAGAACCGACGTGTTCGAGAATACTCCAGAGTTCAAGAATGCGACTGCTAAGGGTGATGACGCTGCTAAGAAAGCTCTTGACGACTATAACAAGAAGCTCAAGGCTGCCAAGGATCTTCTTGATAAGTTTGATCGCACTACTGGAAAGCCAAAGACTGATCTTCCAGATGGTACTAAAGTCCCAACTCAAAAGCAACTTGACGATGCTCTAAAGGATCTCCAAGCCGCCAAGAAGAAGATTGCCGATGATTACAAGACTGATTCTTCCAAGCTGAAAACAGAAGCAGATGCTGATGCTAAGTTCCGTGATTCTGTATTCTTTATGATTGGAATGACTGAGGATATTGACGCCTATAACAAGGCTTTGGCTGAGGCTAACAGTGTGCTTAAGGATCCGAATGCTACTCAGGCTGAGGTTGACGCGGCTTTGAAGAAGCTTCAGGCGGCTAAGTATAAGATTAATCACCCGTTTGGCATAGGCAGTGGTGTTGGAAGCGGTAGCGGCTATGATGCTGATGCTAGTGATTCTCAGAGTGCTTCGGTTGATAAGACTGCTTTGAGAGTTGAGGTTAATAATTCTGAAGCAGATTCTTCTGCTGCGTCTAAGGCGAATACTGCTGCTGCTAGAGCTTATGTGAGTGCTTTGGCTGAGGCTAAGCGTGTGCTTGCTGATAAGAATGCTACTCAGACTCAGGTTGATGCCGCTTTGAGGAATCTTAAGAACGCTAAGGCTGCGTGGCGTAATGCTTCTGCTAATGCTAGTGGTCTTGCTAAGACGGGTGCTGCAACTGGCTTGTTTGCAAGTCTTGCTGCAATCTTCTCCGGTCTTGGTGCTGCTGGCGTAGCTTCTCGCCGTCGTAAGCACTCTAACGAGTAGTCTATCGCGTAACTAAAATCCCTCGCAGGTTATCTTCCGATAATCCGCGAGGGATTTTTGTTTCTTCATGCTGCTGCACATGCTGTTCCTGTAGCTTTGCGCCAGTGCTTTGCAAACGGTGACTATTTGTTGCTTAAAGAACACTAGCGTCCGTGCTGAGCGAAGACATGCTCGCGCGGGTAACGCGCTCGCTACGAAACTCGCGTTGGAAGTCCACTGGACTTCCAACTTAAGCGAGTTTCCGCTCCGAGTTGCCTTCGCGCGCTAAATCGCAGCGCGAAAGCAGGTCGTCGCACACATCACGCCAGGCACTCATACTACACACTCCGCATCAGCTTAGTTGCAGGAATATTAGCGTGGTGAGATTTGAGATTTTTCGCACTGAGCGCGGCGAACGTCAGAGCCGCAGGCTGCTGATTCGCCAAGCGAAGAAGAAAAATCGAAAAATCTCTGCGATAGACACGGTTATTAACGATTAAATACGCAGAGTTTGGGGGATTTCTTTACGAGCACTAAAAGAGGACTGATGGAGCAACGTTCGTAGAGAACAAAGTATGCATGAGAGTCTTTAACAGCCAAAGCGACTGAAGGACGGGACGTGCGAGGAGAGAAATCCCCCAAAACTTGCGCCACGTTAAGAATGATGCCTAAAACTCGCCACGCTATGAGCGCGAAAGCAGGTAGTTTCGCAGCCTTGTACACCACCACAATGTAAAGTTGCGGTATGGAAAGTGCGAACATAACAGATAGTGCAACTACTGAAACCAACTGCAACGAAAGCTGCACAAACTCTTCCGCACTCACCTCAAGAAGCCTTATTAAAGCCGGTTTTTCTCGCCCGGATGCCGCACGTTGCGCAATGATAGCAATATGCAAAAACTGCAATAAAATATCTTTTGAAACACTACTAAGAAGCGCGCTTACAGTTGAAGATCCAGATTCTGCATTGCTTTCATTGCAAGATTTAAGTGAAGCATACCCCGAAATAATAAATAATATTTCAACTTCAAATTCGCAAGTATCTGACTCATTAACAAGCCTAATGCAAGTATTAGGTGCGTCTAACGCGTTGGCAATGCTTATGCGCACAAGACCTAATCTTATAAAAGCCGCTGCAAACGACCCGAATCATCTTTTTGCAATGACTAGGGAAGAGCGTGTAAAAGACTTACTCGAGGCAATACAAGCGTATACTGCAACAGTTGTTTCTTCTGAAAGCAGCAATTCCAACACAATTTACTTAACATCACTCGGCTTTGCGCAAGCAGTTTCTGCGCTTCGTGCGCGCTACCGTGAGCATGTTGCTGCAATTATGGCAGCTGATTTAGCGAGCACTGACCCTGTTGAAGTGCAGCCAGATATTAGTCGTAAGCTTTCCGACGCTGCCGATGCTGTTTTAGAGGCAGCGTTGTCTATTTCGCGCGGACAGGTTACTGGTTCTTCCGCATGCAGATTTGCGATTATTGCTATGGGTAAGCTTGGCGCGCAAGAAATTAACTACGTTTCCGATATTGATTTGATTTACGTTGTGGAGCCTGCGGATTTAAGCAACAAGCAGAACCAGGATGCTGCTTTGCGTGTTGGTGCTTCTATGGCGATGGTTTTGCAAAAAGTATGCCAGTCGGTGGTTATGGGCTCTGTGGAGCCTCCACTTTGGCAGATTGATACTGCGCTTCGCCCGGAAGGTAAGGATGGCCCTCTTGTTCGTAGGCTTGATTCTCATAGGGAATATTATGAGAAGTGGGCGAGTAGCTGGGAGTTTCAAGCGCTTTTGAAGTCGCGCCCTGCAGCAGGGGATGCGGATCTTGGAAAAGCTTATCGCGATATGGTCGAGCCGTTTATTTGGAAGGCTTCTGGTCGTGAGCATTTTGTAGCTGACTGTCAGCATATGCGTCAGCGTGTGGAGTCGCTTATTCCGGCTTCTCAACGCGATTTGGATATGAAGCTTGGTCGCGGCGGCTTGCGTGACGTGGAGTTTACTGTGCAAATGTTGCAGCTTGTGCACGGAAGTGAGGATGAGTTGCTTCGAGTAAGGGATACTATTTCCGCTTTGCAAACGTTGGCTCAAGGTGGCTACGTCTCTAGGTCTCAGGCGGCGCTTTTGGCAGAACACTACCGTTTTGAGCGTGTTCTTGAGCATCGTCAGCAAATGTGGAGTATGCATCGCACGCATTTGTTCCCAGATTTGGGTGCGCAAGGAAACGGCGGCTTGGATCGTGCGCGCACAATTTCTACAGAGCAGCTTAATAATAATGAGCAGATTTGCCGTCTTGCTCGTGCTGTGCGGCTTCGTCCGGAAGAGTTAGTTGCGCGTTTTGATAAAGCTCGTCGTGAAATTCGGCACTTGCATAAGGATATTTACTACCGTCCGATGCTTCCTATTAACGCTCAAACGGATGCGGATCCTATTGTGCTTTCGCCGGAGGCTGCTCGCGCGCGCTTTGCTTCTATTGGTTTTGCGGATGCTCGTGCAGCACAGTTGCATGTTGAAGCGCTTACGGAGGGGCTTTCTAGGGCTGCTAAAATTCACAGAATTTTGCTTCCAGCAGTGTTGAAGTGGCTTGGCGATGGGCAGAATCCAGATATGGGTTTGCTTGCGTGGCGGCGTCTTGCTGAGCGTTTTGGCGGAAAGAACACGTATCTTGGTTTTTTGCGTGATTCTCCTTCTGCAGCTCAGCGTCTTTGCCACGTTTTGGCGGATTCGCGCTATCTTGGCGACGCTATGATGCAGTCGATGCAGTCTATTACTTGGCTTGGTGACGACGAAGCGTTATCTGCTCGCGATAGGGCAAGTCTCGACATGCAAACTAGTGCTATGGTTGCGCGTTATGCAAGTAATATTGAGGATTTTGCGCAGTCTTTGCGCGCGCTTCGCCGGCAGGAAATTGAGCGAGTTGCTTTAGCTTGGATGTGTGGTCTAATTGATGACGATACTTCTATGCTTGCAATGAGTGATGTGTTTGATGCTATTTTAGATGCGACTTTGCAATGGTCCATGCGTGAAGCTGTGTCAGTCATGAATTTGAATGCTCCTCAAGCTGAAATTGCTATTATTGCTTTAGGTCGCTACGGTGGTAAAGAAGTAAACTTCTGTTCTGACGCAGATATTATGGTAATTTACAAGCCGGTTGGTGAAGATTGCGATTTAAACGCAGCTCACCGCTTTGCGCAAAAAACTGTAGATATTTTGCGTAATATTTTGCAAGGTCCTCTTACACTTGAACCAAAAATCATGGTCGATTTGGATTTGCGTCCGGAAGGAAAAGACGGTCCGCTTGTTCGCTCGCTAGAATCTTGCGAAAAGTATTATCGTCAATGGGCTAGCACTTGGGAGCATCAAGCGTTGTTGCGAGCGCGTTTTGCTGCAGGTTCTAAGGAGTTGGCGGATGCTTTGCTTAACGGAGTTGTAAACGAATTGCGTTACGCTGCAAATCCTCTTAGTGAATCTCAGCTTGCTGAAATTCGTAAGCTTAAAGCTCGCATGGAAGCGGAGCGTTTGCCTCGAGGTGTGAGTAGGGACAGGCATTTGAAGCTTGGTCGTGGCGGTTTAAGCGATGTTGAGTGGACTGTGCAATTGATGCAATTGCAATATGCTTCAAAGCATGAGTCTTTACGAGTAGTTGGAACTATGCAAGCGTTGAAAGCATTGCAATCTGAGCATTTTATAAGCGACGAGGATGCTGAAGTTTTAAGCCGCTGCTGGCATATGTGTTCCGCGGTGCGCAACGCAAACTTCTTGTGGTCTGGCTCAATGGCTCGCGCAGATATTATTCCAACTGACTCGTATTCTTTGGGCGGAATTGCAACTTACCTTGGCTACGAGCCGAACCAGGGCCGCGTTTTTGAAAACGATCTTTTAGCAACTATGCGTCAGTGCCGTGAAATCATGTCTCGTCTTTTCTACGCTCGCTAATTTCTCAATCTTTAGTCGCTTCACATTTATTGTTGCATTCTCTTCTTTAGGTTATAATTGCAGGACGGGAGGTGATTTTAATGAAAAATGCAGTAATGAGTAATAATGTAAAAGAAAGAGCCAACACTTCAGTTTTTTATGCTGATGTTTCTGCGCCTATAAAACAAGCAGTCAGTGGTGAAAATTTAGAAGAAAATGACGAATTATTATCTACTGGTTTTGCTGCAAAACTTATGCATAGTTATAAGCAGTCAGTTTCTGGTTTAGTGCGTCCGTATGCGGATGTTTTTGCTGAGTTAGAAAAGGGCTTGTAATGAGTTCCTTTGATATTCTTGTTACTCAAGATGCAGAAAACGATTTAAAAAATATAAGAGACTATATTGCATCTAATATCTCTAAGAAAACTTCCGTAAGAATTTATTAATTTTATTAAATCTAGTATCGAAAGACTGTCTCTTTTTCCTCAGTTTGCACCTGTAGTTAAGTATGAGCCTTGGAATTCACTTGGTGTGCGTCGTATTATTGTAAAGAATTTTCTTGTTTATTACAGAGTTGTTTTAGAAGAAAATACAGTTTATATTTTGAAGGTTACTTATGGTAAACGTAATCAACAAACTGTATTGGAACAAATAGATTTATTGGATTAAGTACTTATTAAATGTTGCATAATAAGTTATAGTTCTCCGCCACTCCGGGGGTGGGGGATTCGTCAACGCTAATCAGTAGAATTACGTAGGTCGCGTGTGGTTGCGACCGTCTTGCCAATTGACGGAAGGTGAGCGGTACTTATTATGACGAACGCAATTTCTAGTTCTTTGCATCAAACTTTTTCTCGCAGCACAATTGCAAATTCTCTAGCTGGCAAAAGTGTTGTTACATTAGATGATATTTCAACTGCGCAAATACGAATGCTCTTAGACAAAGCGCGATACATTGATTCGCACCGTAAAGAAGTGGCTCACACTTGCGATGGCAGAGTGTTGGCCACTCTTTTTTATGAGCCGAGCACGCGCACTCGCTTAAGCTTCGAAACAGCAATGCTGCGTTTAGGTGGAAAGGTAATCGGTTTTGCAGGTGCGCAACTTTCTAGTGCAAGCAAGGGTGAAACTGTAAACGATACTTTGAAAGTCGTGTCTAACTATGTTGATGTTGTTGCAATGCGTCACCCAAAGGAGGGTGCTGCTTTTGTTGCAACGCAAGCTGTGAGCACGCCTATTATTAACGCAGGTGACGGCGGCCACATGCACCCAACTCAAACTCTTGCAGACTTGGCAACTATTCTCGCGCGTTTTGGTCGCCTTAATAATCTCACTGTCGGTTTGTGCGGCGACTTAACTTATGGACGCACAGTTCACTCGCTTATTGAAACTTTGTGCCGCTTTGGAAACGTTCATTTTGTGCTGATTAGCCCGGATGAGCTTAAAACTCCGCAGTACGTAATCGACCGTATTATTGACACTCCTTCGTGCACTTATGAAGAAACTCGCGACTTGATGGAAGTTATTGGCAAGCTTGACGTGCTTTACATGACTCGCGTGCAAGAAGAACGTTTTACGGATCGCGAGCAATACTTGCGACTTCGTGACACGTACATTTTGACTGAAGAAAAATTGCAAAAAGCAAAGTCGCATATGCCTGTGCTGCATCCGCTTCCTCGAATTAACGAGATTGCTGTTGACGTTGATGATGATCCTCGCGCAGCATACTTTGAGCAGGTTAAAAACGGTATGCTTATGCGCATGGCTTTGGAAAGTTCCGTTCTTGGAGACGAGCTTTGCGGCTACGAGCCAACTGATTTTGTAAACGTGCCAGAAGACGAATTGCGAGCAGTTGACGCACACGGAATTTCTTTGGCGGATCCTCGCGTGCACGTAACGGACGTGAATGTGCCTGAAGATCTTACTTGCCCGAATCCTCGTTGCATAACAAACAGTGAGCTAACTCTTAAACGCAAGTTCTACAAGGCTGATTCCGTAAGGCACGAGTATCGCTGCATGTATTGCGACGAAGAAGCAGAAACTAAATAAAAAATTTAATAATATTATTGTATAACTGTAAAAATTACGCAAAACCAGGAGTGAAATGAACGAATCAGGCACCTTAACTTTGCGCAATATCTCTGTGTGGGATACTGGCGAACGTATTGATCTTATTGTTGATGGCGTTCGTCAGGATGCCCTTATAGAGCAGAATGCGCGCGTTACTGGCGACATTGACGCAAGCGATTGGGTTGTTGCTCCTGGTTTTGCAGATCCGCATGTACATTTTAGAGATCCAGGTCAAACAGCAAAAGAAACAATGATGACAGGCAGTGAGGCTGCTGCGGCTGGCGGTTATACGCAAGTTTTGATTATGCCAAATACTGTTCCTGCGGTAGACGGTGAGCCTTGGGAAGATGCTCCATTTGATGTAGAAAATGTAGTTGACTATTTGCAGCGTTATGGTTGCATTTACGGCGTAAAATTGCCAGTTCGCTACGATTTGAGCGTGTGCGCATCATTGGGGCGTAAAGGCTTAAAACCAAGCAATATTGAGCTTTGGAAAAAGTATGTTGCTGGAATCGACGACGACGAAAAAACTTCTCCTATGAAAAAGCACCCGATTACTGCTATAAGCGACGACGGTGCTGCAGTACCTGAACCGATTTTGCGAGATGTGTTAGCTATGGCAAAACAAACTGGTTTGCCATTCGTGGAGCATTGTGAGCATCATGATACGGGAGCTGTGAACGAGGGTCCGATTGCAAAAATGCTTGGTGTTGGTGGAATTCCAGCTTCTACTGAGCTTGCAATTGTTCAGCGAGATATTGATGCTTCCCGAGAAACTGGCGTACATGTGCATTTCCAGCATGTGAGCACTGCTGCTGCGTTTGAAGCTATTCGTAAGGCAAAGAAAGAGGGTTTGCCGATTACTTGCGAAACTGCGCCTCACTATTTAGCTTTGTGTGATGAGGATGTTTTGCGATATGGTGCTATGGCTAAGATGAATCCTCCTCTTCGTTCAAAAGCGGACAGGCAAGCAACGCTCGCTGCTATTGCGGATGGCACAATTGACATGATTGCAACAGATCACGCGCCTCACACTGCGGAAGAAAAGTCAGGAGATTTTGCAAGCACTCCTAACGGAATTATTGGGCTTGAGTGCGCGTATGGTGTGTGCCACAAAGTGCTTGTTGATGCAGGATATACGGACGATAAGCATTTAATCGAATTGATGGCAGTAAATCCAATGCAATTGATGAGCAGAAGACCTACTGATATTGCGGCTTTGCTTAACGTTTCTTCGCGATGCGCAAACAAGCGAACGCTGCGTTTAAGTATTACTGAGCACCCTGAAAACGTTGATTTAGTGCTGATTAATATGCGCGAAAATTGGGCGGTTGACGCAAATTCGTTCCATTCAAAAGCTCGAAACACTCCTTTTGATGGATGGCAACTTACAGGCAGACCTGTTGCGACGATTATTGGTTCAGAAATTGCTTTCTCGAGAATGTGATTGATTAAATATAAATTTGGAATGGTAGTAAATTATGGACGAACTTATTGAAGCGATTGCAGCCAAGCAAAATCCTAGTGTTGTGGGCTTGGACCCTAAGCCAGGTATTGTACCAGCCGAAATTATTAGCTCTCTTGCGGACGAAGTTTTGCAAGAAGTAGAAGGCGAGGATGCGCTGCCAACGCTTTTAGCTACAGCTTATTTTGAGTTTAATCGCGCTATTATCGACGCGGTTGCAGATTTTGTGCCGGCTGTAAAGCCGCAAATTGCGATGTACGAAGCACTAGGTTCCGCTGGAATGGACACGTACGCAATGACTTGCGAATACGCAAAATCGCAAGGATTAGTTGTAATAGGTGACGCAAAGCGCGGAGATATTGGCTCTACAGCTGGTCAGTATGCTGCTCATTTAAGCGGTTTCGCTAATCTTTCTTCATATTTTGAAGACGAAAATGCTACTGGTAACGCGCTTCCTCAATCTCTTAAAAATCTTCTAAAAAGCTCTAAAAATCTTGACGTTTGGCATGAAGATTCGCTTACAGTAAACCCTTATATGGGTTCGGATGGCGTGAAGCCTTTTATCGATGAAGCGGTAGCGCACGATAAAAGCATTTTTGTGCTGCTTCGCACTTCGAATCCTTCTAGCAAAGAGCTGCAGGAGCTTATTTTGCAAGATGGCAAGCCAGTGTATGAGCATATGGCTGATTTGATTGAGAACTGGGGTGCTTCAGGCATTGGTAAGCACGGTTATTCAAGAGTTGGTGCAGTTGTAGGTGCCACGCATCCGCAGGAGGGCAAGCATTTGCGCGAGATTATGCCGCACACTTTCTTCTTGGTTCCAGGCTATGGTGCTCAAGGCGGTACTGCTCAAGATGTTGCTGGAATGTTTGATGCAAACTCTGAAGGTGCTATTGTCAATTCTTCTCGCGGTATTATTGGTGCTTGGAAAAAGTCTGAAGATTACGCTAAAAATCAAGGTCATATGTCTCTCGATGACATTCTTGATATTGTGCGTGATTCTGCAACTGTTGCTGCGAAAAATATGCGTGACGACTTGCGCAATGCAGTGTATCGCTAGTATGTATAACTAAAATAAATATAACTAAAAATATAATTAAAATTAAAAATAAAACGCAACGGTACAAAACACATACAAGGGTAGGGGAAACCACATGAGTGATGGCATGTTTATTCCAACGCGAAAAGCCTCTGGAAACGCCATAATTACGTTACGTGAAGACGCTTTTGATTCTTCCGGCTCAAGTTCTGCAGACGAAAGCAATAATGCAAAATATTCGCGCCTTTGGGGGCGTAGAGCTGTAGAAGTACTCAATAATGAGAAGCTAGACGAAGGCGTGTACCGTTTGACTTTGCGAGATTCTGAGATTGCTAAAAAAGCTGCTCCTGCGCAATTTGTGAACTTGTATTCCCCTGATCCAACTGCTATGCTTCCGCGTCCTTTTGGAGTTGCAAGCGTAGAAGGCGATACTTTTACTTTGATTTTTGCTGTGATTGGCAAAGGCACTGCTAAGTTTGCTGAGCTTAAGCCAGGAGATAGCATTGACGCTCTTGGACCTTTAGGACTTGGCTTTAATATTTCCAAACCTGCACATTATCTGTTGGTCAGTGGCGGCTTGGGCGTGCCACCTATTTTGTGTGCTGCTCAAACGCTTTCAAAGCGTGAAGATTCTAGCGTAACGGCAGTGCTTGGCTACCGTAACAAGCGTTTTGCTGATGATTTAATGAAAGAATATATTTCAGACGTACACAGTATTACAAATGCTGAAGGAACTGTTATTACACTTCTTGACGAACTTGAAAAAGTTAAGCATTTTGATTTCGACGACGATTTGCCAACTGTTATTTTGTCTTGCGGACCGTTGCCTATGATGAAAGCTGTGGCTCACTGGGCGCATGAAAGAAATATTGAGTGCCAGCTCAGTTTAGAAGCGCGTATGGGCTGCGGATACGGAACTTGCGTTGCTTGCGTTGTTGACACTTTGGAAGGCAGGCTGAAAGTTTGCAACGACGGTCCTGTTTTTGATGCGAATCGTTTGGGTTGGGAGTAAAAAATATGAGTGCTGTAAATAATGCCGAAAATAATTCTGTAAATAACGCAAATTCTGCAACAAATTCCGCTGAAACTTTTGGCTTTGACACAAGCCACGTGTGGAAGCATCCAACTCAAGTTGCAGGCGTTAAGTGGAAAAACATGGTTGGAACTGCTTCTGGAACTTTCCAGCTTGCAGCTTGCCGACGCTTTTACGACGTAAGCCAACTTGGCGCAATTTGCACAAAAGGCGTTTCACCTGTTCCGTGGGAAGGAAATCCTTCTCCGCGCACTGCAGAGTCTCCTTCTGGAATGGTAAACGCAGTTGGATTGCAAAATCCTGGCGTTGACCACTACTTAGTAGACGAGCTTCCGAAACTAAAGAAAATGGGAGCGCTTGTTATTACTAATGTTGCAGGGCACAGTGACGACGATTATGCGCAAGTTGTTGAAAAGCTTGCAGATTCTGCTGCAGACATGCTTGAAATTAACGTAAGCTGCCCAAACGTAACTCACGGCGGAATGAGCGTTGGCACGGATCCGGTGGCGCTTCACCGCTTAATTAAGCGACTTCGCGCAATGACAGATAAGCCAATGATTGTAAAAATGACGCCAAATGTGACGGATATTGTTTCGATTTGCAAAGCTGCTGTTGACGCTGGTGCGGATGCTCTTAGCATGATTAACACGCTTGTTGGTTTGCGAATTGATATTCGAACCGGCGAGCCGATTATTGCAAACCGTACGGGCGGTGTTTCCGGTCCTGCAATCTTCCCGATTGGTCTTGGATTTGTGTGGAGAGTTCGTCAAGCTATGCCAGATATTCCAATTATTGGCATTGGTGGCATTGATTCCGGCGAAAAAGCTTTGGAATACTTGTATGCTGGCGCTAATGCTGTAGAAGTTGGTGCTGCCGCTTTGGTGGATCCTACTGCTCCTATTCGCATTGCTCGCGAGCTTGATGATTTGCTTGATTCTCGTCCAAAGCTTGCGTCTTTACTTGCCGAAGGAAAGACTTGGCGCTGAAATTAAGTATTTAAAAAGTATTTAGAAAGTATTTAAAAATATTTTAAGAAAGAGAGCTAATTATGGCAGAATTAGACGAACGTTTTACAAAGTTTTTGCTTGATTCAGGCGCGCTTAAATTTGGTGACTTTACACTGAAATCTGGTCGTCAATCACCTTATTTTATTAATGCTGGCGCTTTTGACGACGGCATGAAAATCGCGAGCTTAGGCGCGTACTATGCTCAGCGCGTTGTTGCAGCAATCGAAGACGGCAAACTTCCGCAAGATATCGACACTGTTTTCGGTCCTGCTTATAAGGGCATTCCGCTGGCAGTTTCTACGGCAATGGCTTTGACGAATAATCACAATATGCCTGTTGGTTTTACTTTCGACCGCAAAGAGCGAAAGGACCACGGCGACGGCGGAATTATGGTTGGAAAACCGTTAAAAGACGGCATGAAAGTTCTGCTTGTTGACGACGTAATGACTGCTGGAACTGCAGTTCGCGAAACTTTGCCGAAGCTTAAAGCGGAAGCAAATGTGCAAGTTGTTGGCTTGATTTTGGCAGTAGACAGAATGGAATGCACGAAAGACAGTGAACTTTCTGCAGTAAAAGCAGTAGAGCAGGAGTTTGGTTTCCCAGTTTTGCCAATTGCAAATGTGCGCGAAATTTTCGCTGCAGCAGAGCGTTTAGTTAATGCTGACGGTAAGCCAGTTATGGATGAGGAATTAGCTTCGCGCGCTGCAGATTACTTGCGTACGTATGGTGCGTAACTATCTTCTACAATTTCGGAACCAAACGGCCACAACGCAAGTTTTGCCATTTTGAAAGATTGTATGCCAAATGGAATGCCAACAATTGTGCAGCAGCAAATGAATCCTGAAATGATATAGCCTAATGCAAGCATTGGTCCAATGAAAAATACAATCCATAGTATGTTCCAAATTGTGCTAGTGCCGCCTCGGTAAATAACGTGTTTTCCAAATGGCGTGAGTGTGAGCTTTGCCATTTTGAATGCTTGAATACCGAATGGTACGCCAATAACGGTTATGCAAAGAAGGAAACTTATAAGTAACCAGCTTGCAGCAATGAAGAGACCGCCGAATATCAGCCACACAATATTGCCAAGAAGTTTCATATTATTAAGTATATAATTTCGCTGCTATTGGTACACGAATGCATAAGTTGACACTTTGTGGCATAATAAGCAAGGTTTATTTCTTAGCTGCTTAATTTGCAGCCTATTAGCGAAAGAAACGGGTAACTCGTGGCACAGACTACCAATGATATTAAGAATGGATCGGTTTTGAACCTTGACGGTCAGCTTTGGACCGTCGTTAAGTTCCAGCACGTGAAGCCAGGCAAGGGTCCTGCTTTTGTGCGTACCACCATTAAGAACGTGCTCTCGGGCAAGATTGTCGACAAGACTTTTAATGCCGGCATGAAGATGGAGTTCGAGACCGTTGATAACCGCACGTTGCAATATTCATACGAAGATGGCGACAACTTCGTCTTTATGGATATGACCACTTACGACCAGGTTTATATTCCTAAGGCTTTGGTTGGCGAGCAGAGCAAGTATTTGCTTGAAGGCACCGACTGCATCGTAAGCTTCCATGACGGCACTCCTTTGAGCGTTGAGCTTCCAGCTTCAGTGATTTTGACTGTTACTCACACTGAGCCAGGCTTGCAAGGCAATCGTTCTAACGCTGGTACTAAGCCTGCAACCGTGGAAACCGGTGCTGAAATCCAGGTTCCGCTCTTCGTGGGTGAAGGCGAAAAGGTGAAGGTCGACACTCGTGACGGCTCTTACCTTGGTCGTGAAAACTAAAGAATTAATTATCTAATTAAAATAATTAGTTATCTAATTAAATTAGCTATTTATTTCTCAATAATTTTTTATAGTGTGACCCGGTGGCGATTATTCGTTGCTGGGTCGCGTAATTTTTGATACAACTTTATTAAGTAATTTTTATACGTTACACAGAAGGGCGTTACGATGGCACGTTCTACCGCTCGTAAAAGAGCTTTGAATACGCTGTATGAGGCGGATGAGAAGAATCAGCATATTCTTTCTTTGCTTGAGGAGCGAGTTAAGGAGCCTGGCGCTCAAACTCCGCTCCCAGAGTACGCTATTGAGATTGTTCGAGGCGTAGGAGAGCGACGTAACAGAATTGACAAGACACTAAACCGCTATTCGACTGGCTGGAAAGTTGGCAGAATGGCTGTTATTGATCGCAATATTTTGCGCATTGCGGTGTGGGAAATGCTTCTTAATGATGAGATTCCAGATAAAGTTGCTATTGACGAGGCTATTGCGCTCGCAAAAATGTATAGCGATGACGAAGCTATTGCGTTTATTCATGGCTTACTAAGCGCGATTATGGCAGATAAAGACGCTTGCTTGGCAAAGTTTAACGGCGAATCTTCTCCTGAAGACGCTGCTACGGAAGAGTCTACGGAAGAAGCTGCTGCCGAGTAAGAAGCAATAACTATCGCCGGCGCGTCGCCCGTCCGCCAACCTGAGTAGACTTACCACGAATATCCTAAAGCCATAAGGGGGTTAAGGTGGATTACAACGACACCTTTGCCGGATTCGGCAGTGATGATGCAGTATTGGTGTTGGAGGATGGTCAGGTTTACGTTGGTAAGCCTTTCGGTGCGCAAGGTTCTACGCGCGCTGAGATTGTGTTCTCCACGGGCATGACTGGTTATCAAGAAACATTAACTGATCCAAGTTATGATCAACAAATCGTAGTTCAAACATTCCCACATATAGGTAATACGGGAATGAATCATGAAGATCCAGAATCTGCCCACATTTGGGTTGCAGGTTATGTGGTTAAGGAGCCGAGCCCAGTAGTTAGCAATTGGCGAGCTGAAGGTTCCTTGGAAGACGATTTACAAAAGCAAGGTATCGTTGGCATTAGTGGTATTGATACTCGAAAGCTGGTACGTCATTTACGCTCGGTAGGCGTTATGCGTGCCGGCATTTTTTCTAATAAGGCCCTGGTTGATCCGTCAACCGGGGCTTTTCGTACCGTTGCTTCTTTCGTTGACGAAATTAAGCAAACTCCTCAAATGCAGGGCTTGCGCTTAACGGATGAAGTCAGTACTAAAGAGACATACACGATTGAGCCTTGCGGTGATTTTGAAGGAAAAGATCCGCTTTACACGGTTGTAGCAGTTGACTTTGGTATTAAATCTATGACTCCTCACCGTTTGGCTGAGCGCGGCTGCCGCGTGCATGTCGTAAGCTCCTCAATAAGCTTCGAATCGCTGCAAGCTCTTAACGTGGACGGCGTATTCTTCTCGAATGGTCCTGGAGATCCTGGCCAAGCAAATCGCGAAGTTGATCTTTTGCGCAAAGTTTTGGATGCAGGATACCCGTTCTTTGGTATCTGCTTTGGAAACCAGTTGCTTGGTCGCGCGCTCGGCTTTGGCACTTACAAGCTGAAGTTTGGTCACCGCGGTATTAATCAGCCTGTAAAAGACGTTACAACCGGAAAAGTGGAAGTTACAGCTCATAATCACGGCTTTGCAGTGGACGCTCCTCTTGACGGTCCTGTCCAATCTCCTTATGGAAACGGTCACTTTGGTCGCGTGCTAGTTTCGCATATTGACTTGAACGACAATGTTGTAGAAGGCTTACAATGCCTTGATATTCCAGCGTTCTCAGTGCAATATCATCCGGAAGCTGCAGCAGGCCCGCACGATGCTTCCTATCTATTTGACCGTTTTGTGCAATTGATGCGCGAAAACACTCGAAAAAGCAAGTAAGATTTTAAGATTTACGGAAAGAGAAGTTTACTATGCCAAAACGTACTGATATTAAGTCGGTTATGGTAATTGGTTCCGGCCCGATTGTTATTGGTCAGGCTGCAGAGTTTGATTATTCCGGAACGCAGGCTTGCCGAGTTCTTCGCGAAGAAGGCATTCGCGTAATTTTGGTCAACTCTAACCCGGCTACGATTATGACCGACCCGGAACTTGCGGACGCAACATATATTGAGCCAATTGACACTTCGATTTTGGAGCGAATTATTGCAAAGGAGCGTCCGGATGCGCTTCTTCCAACGCTTGGTGGTCAAACTGCACTTAATGCTGCAATGGATTTGGGTCGTGCAGGAATCCTAGAAAAATATAACGTTGAGCTTATTGGCGCTTCTTTGGAAGCAATCGACCGTGGCGAAGACCGAGAGCTTTTCAAAAAAGTCGTTGAAAAAGCCGGAGCTGAGTCAGCAAAATCCTTTATTGCTCACTCGATTGAAGAAGTAGACAAAATTGTTGAAACTTTAGGATACCCGGTAGTAGTACGTCCAAGCTTCACAATGGGCGGCTTGGGCTCTGGTATTGCTCATAACGAAGAAGAGCTTCACCGCATTGCAGGAGCCGGCATTCACTATTCTCCAACAAACGAAGTGCTTATTGAAGAAGGCATTGAAGGCTGGAAAGAGTTTGAGCTTGAACTTATGCGCGACGCAAAAGATAACGTCGTAGTTGTTTGCCCAATCGAAAACGTCGATCCTGTAGGCGTGCACACTGGCGACTCGATTACAGTAGCTCCTTGCTTTACGCTTACAGACCGCGAGTATCAGAAGATGCGCGATATTGGTATCGCTATTATTCGAGGCGTTGGCGTTGACACCGGTGGTTGCAATATTCAGTTCGCAATCAACCCTCAAACTGGTCGCATTATCGTCATCGAAATGAACCCGCGTGTGTCTCGTTCTTCCGCGCTCGCATCTAAAGCAACTGGCTTCCCAATCGCAAAAATCGCAACGAAACTTGCTTTAGGCTACACTTTGGATGAAATTCAAAACGATATTACGCGTTCAACTCCTGCAAGCTTCGAGCCAACAATCGACTATGTTGTAACGAAGATTCCGCGCTTTGCTTTCGAAAAGTTCCCAGGAGCAGACACCACGCTTACAACTTCTATGAAGTCGGTTGGCGAAGCAATGGCTTTGGCTGGAAACTTCCAGGAATCCCTTGGAAAAGCAATGCGCTCAATCGACAAGCGTCACGCGTGCTTTAGCTGGGATGGCGAGCGTCCAAGCAAGGAAGAAGTTAATAAGCTTCTTGAAGAAATGCATACTCCAACCGAGCATCGCTACTTGCAAATCCAGCGCGCGCTTTGGGGTGGAGCAACGCCAGATCAAATTTTTGTAGCAACAAAAATCGACCCTTGGTTTGTAGAGCAGCTGGCTCAAATTAACGAAACTGCGCTCGCAGTTCGTGAAGCTGAAACCTTAACTCCTAAAGTTTTGAAGCGTGCTAAGCTTGCTGGTCTTTCGGACGTGCAGATTGCGCATTTGCGTAATCTTGGCGACGAAGGCGAAAACATGGTTCGTGAGCTTCGTTGGGCTTACGGTTTGCGCCCTGTTTACAAGACTGTTGACACTTGCGCAGCTGAGTTCGACGCAGCAACTCCGTACTACTATTCTTGCTACGCTGACGAAAGCGAGTTGAAGAAGCGCGATCGCGAAGCTGTGATTATCCTTGGCTCTGGTCCAAACAGAATCGGCCAGGGTATTGAGTTTGATTACACTTGCGTTCACGCTGTTCAGGAATTGGGCAAGGATTACGACACCATTATGGTTAATTGCAATCCTGAAACAGTTTCTACAGATTACGACATGTCTGACCGCCTTTACTTTGAGCCTCTTACTTTCGAAGATGTGCTTGAAATTTACGAAGCAGAAAAGAAGCTTGGACCTGTTAAGGGCGTGATTGTGCAGCTTGGTGGCCAAACGCCACTTTCGCTTGCTGCTCGTCTTAAAGCTGCAGGAGTTCCAATTTTGGGAACGACTCCTGAGGCTATCGATTTGGCTGAAAATCGTGAGCTTTTCGGCGAAGTTCTTCGTCAAGAAGGCATGAACGCTCCTCGATACGGCACAGCTTTAAGCCTTGAGGAAGCAAAAGATGCAGCTCACGCAATCGGCTACCCAGTTCTTGTGCGTCCAAGCTACGTACTCGGCGGTCGCGGAATGGAGATTGTGTACGACGACGCTCAGCTTGCAAAGTATGTTGATCGCGCATTGGATGAAGCTCGAGCAGACACTGTTGTTTCTGGCCGCTTGCCTTCGCCGCTTTTGATTGATAAGTTCCTTCAGGACGCTATTGAAATTGATGTTGACGCGCTTTACGACGGCAACGAGCTTTATATTGGCGGCATTATGGAGCATGTTGAGGAAGCTGGCGTGCACTCTGGTGACGCTGCTTGTACTCTTCCTCCAAGCACGCTTTCGGACGATCAAATTCGCCGCCTTCGCGAAGGCACGCTTTCGATTGCGCGCGGCTGCTCAGTTCGCGGTCTGATTAACGTGCAGTACGCTTTTATGGCAAACACTTTGTATGTAATTGAAGCAAATCCTCGAGCGTCTCGTACTGTTCCGTTTGCTTCTAAAGCTACTGGTGTTGCTCTTGCTAAAGCTGCTGCTCGAATTATGGCTGGTGAAACAATTGCACAGCAGCGCAAGCGTGGACTTCTTCTTCCGCAAGGCGATGGTGGTGATATTCATCCAGGTCAGCAAGTTGCTATTAAAGCTTCTGTGCTGCCGTTCAAGCGTTTCCGCACTCCTGTTGGTCGTACGGTTGATATTTTGCTCGGACCAGAAATGCGTTCTACCGGCGAAGTTATGGGCTTCGATCGTGACTTCCCACATGCTTTTGCTAAGAGCCAGCTTGCAGCATACAAGGGTGGTTTGCCTACCAGCGGCAACGTGTTTGTGTCTGTAAGTGATGCAGATAAGCGTCAACTTCCGCTTCTTGCAGTGCGATTAGTGGAGCTTGGTTTTACGATTTGGGCTACTGAAGGTACAGCTTCTGTGCTTCGTCGTTATGGTATTGATTCCGTGATTGTCGATAAGCTTTCTAGTCAGGGCGACACGGCGAAGGATATGCCAAATAGTGAGAAAGCACATGAAAGAATCGGTAAGAATGTTGTAGAGCTTATCGAAAATGGTAAGATTGATATGGTATTGAATACGCCGAATTCAAGGGGATCGCGCACTGATGGTTATGCCATTCGTGCAGCAGCTGTAGCAGCTGATCTTCCGCAATTCACTACTATTACCGAATTCGCACCAGTATTAATGGCTATTGAAGCTGTTAAGAACAACGATTATCAGGTGATGAGCATACAAGAACATGCTCAGCAGTTGTTTGCAATTGAACAGGCAGAAAGTCAAGAAAGTCGGGCTTAATACATGACCGAGAGCATTCGTGATCAAGAAGTGCAGGCGCAACGATCCGATTTTGGTTTGCGTTTGAAGAACGCTATGGCAAAATATGGACCATTGTGTGTTGGAATCGATCCTCATCGCAAAATGCTGCTTAATTGGGGATACAACATGGATGCTCTTGGAGCTGAACTTTTTTCTATGCGCATGCTGCAAGCTATGAATGGTAGGGCAGCGGCAGTTAAATTCCAATCCAGCATGTTTGAGCGCTATGGTTCTAAGGGTTTCGCAGCGCTTGAGCGTGTGCTGTATGCCGCTCGTCAAATGGATATTATTACTATTGTTGATTGCGGTCATGGAGGATTGTCTACTACTATTTCTGCGCTTGCAGACGCATATTTTAAGCCTGGAGCTCCGCTTCTTGCTGATGCTATTACTTTGCTTCCTTATTATGGTGCACGTTCTATGGGCGGCTTAATTAACGAAGCTCTTAATAACGGTCGCGGTGTTTTTATTGCGTCTCTAACTTCTAATCGCGAAGGCGCAAGTTTGCAAACTGCTATTAGGCAAAGCGGAACTTACCGCGGAACTACTGTAGCTCACGGAATTGCTCAAACGGCTCAAAGTTTTAACAATAAAACTAAAGGAATGGGTTCTGTTGGTTTAATTGTTGGAGCGACTATTGGCGACTGGATGAACGGTGGTGGAATTGACGTAACCAGTTTTACTGGTCCAATTCTTTCTCCTGGTTATGGGTGGCAAGGTGCAGAAGCTGACGATTTAAAGCGTGTTTTTGCTGGTACACATGGTAATGTATTGGTAACTGTTTCGCGTTCGATTGCGTCGCATGGTCCAAATATTGGTGAACTTTCGGCTGCAACTGAACGCATAGCATTGGATATTCGTCAGGCTCTTGTTGATTCAGGCGAATGTGTGTAAACGAGAGGTAAACAAATGGGTGCCACGGATGAGACTGCAGTTTCGCAGTCTAGACGTCGATTAATCGTATTAACGGGTCCTACTGCGGCTGGTAAAGGCACAGTAGAAGGCATACTTCGTGAGAAGCATCCACATATTTGGCTATCTGTTTCTGCTACCACTCGTGCGCCTAGACCTGGTGAATTTAATGGTATTCACTATTGGTTCTTAGATGAAGAAGAATTTGAGCGTCGTAAGCGTAATGGCGAATTCTTGGAAACTGCGCTGGTTCATGGCATGGCTCATTATGGCACCCTTCTTCAGCCTGTTTTGGATCATCTTACGCAAGATATTCCTACTTTGTTGGAAATAGATTTGCAAGGAGCTAGGCGTGTAAAACAAGAGGCAGCTCGTCTTGGATTAGAAGTCGTGTACGTGTTCATTGCGCCTCCGAGCTTTGAAGAGCTTAAGCGTCGTCTTATTGGTCGTGGTACTGAAACTCCTGAGCAGCAAGCAAAACGTTTGGAAACCGCTAAAGTTGAGATTGCTGCAGCTAAAGAGTTTGATGTTGTTATTGTGAACGATAATGCTGAGCGTGCCGCAGATGAACTGTGGAATGTTATTGCAAGCGAATACGACTTATAGTTAAAACTTACGCAATATCCAATCGATAGCATATAATAAGCCTTTTGGAACTATTGTGGCACCATAGAATTTGGAGAATATTATGGCATTAGGCACTCAGCCAACACCTACTGGTCTTGCGAATCCACCGATTGATGATTTAATGCAACATGCGGATTCCAAGTATGCGCTTGCCTTATTTGCTGCAAAACGAGCACGTCAAATTAATGCTTATTTTACTCAGCTTAATGAAGGTTTGCTTCAAAATGTTGGCCCACTAGTTGAGTATCAAAATCAAGAAAAGCCTTTAGCTATTGCTTTCCGCGAAATTAATGCTGGATTGCTTGAAGAGACTCTTGGTGAGGACGATTTAAGCGAAGGTAATTAATAAGCCTTGCTAATAAACGTCTTTATGGGTATTCGCAGTCGCGTATCATCCGTGCTCAATAAAGCGGATGCACGGCTGCGTTTTTCACTTTATTTAGCCTGTATTTAGCCTTATCGACTATAAACGTAAGGGGGAAATGTGGAAGAACGTAAATTAATTTCTGCAGAATCTGTAACTGAAGGTCATCCTGACAAGTTATGCGATCAAATTGCTGACGCTATATTGGACGATATGCTTCGTCAGGATTCTCATGCGCATGTTGCTGTAGAGGTTTGTGCTTCCGTTGGTCAGTTTGTGGTTTTTGGCGAAGTGCGTGGTGAAGTTTATAGCGATATTCCGGGAATCGTGCGTCAAGTTGTTCGTAATGTTGGCTACACGAGCTCCACAATTGGTCTTGATGCTGATTCTTGTGGTGTTATGGTTTCTTTAACTGAGCAAAGTGCAGAAATTAATCAAGGTGTTGCTAGGTTGGATGCTTCTTGCGAGAGTGCATCTTCTCGTGAGGAGCACTACGCTGCTCAAGGTGCAGGCGATCAAGGTGTTATGTTTGGTTACGCTAGCGACGAAACAGATACTTTAATGCCTTTGCCGATTTATCTTGCTCATCGTTTAGCTCAAAAGCTTGCTAAAGTTCGTAAAGATGGCACTGTTGCGCATTTGCGTCCAGATGGGAAAACTCAAGTAACGATTGAGTATGATTCAAAAGGATTGCCTAAACGTTTGGATACTGTGCTTATTTCTACTCAGCATGACCCAGAAGTTTCTAGAGACTGGTTACAAGATCAGCTTGTTGAACATGTTGTTAATCCTGTGTTGGACGAAGTTCTTGCTCAAAAAGTTGCGCACGATTCGTACCGTATGCTTGTAAACCCTACTGGCTCCTTCGTTTTGGGAGGTCCTGCAGCTGATTCGGGCTTAACTGGTCGAAAAATTATTGTTGACACTTATGGTGGTGCTGCTCATCATGGTGGTGGAGCTTTTTCCGGTAAGGATCCTAGCAAAGTTGACCGTTCTGCAGCTTATGCAGCTCGCTGGGTTGCAAAAAATATTGTGGCAGCTGGTTTAGCTCATAAGGCAGAAGTTCAAGTTGCTTATGCTATTGGTATTGCTGATCCTGTAAGCGTAAACGTAGAAACTTTCGGAACTGAAGCTGAAGGTATTACGCGTGCAGATATTGCGCGTGCTGTGCGTGAAGTATTTGATTTGCGTCCAGCTGCGATTATTGATGAGCTTAACTTGCTTAAGCCAATTTATGCTCCAACCGCAGCTTATGGTCATTTTGGTCGTACGGATGTCAAATTCCCTTGGGAAGAAACGAATCGTATTGAGCAATTGAAAGATGCGCTAAAAAAGTAGTTTTATTGATAAATTTTGCTGTAAAATAACAGTAATTATGTGATGTAATTCAAGTAAAACTAAGGGTTATTTATGGCAGAGCAACCTTCGCTAGACGGCTTAGCGCGTAAAACAAGACGTAAGCGCAATGCTGTTTCTCTAGTGCCTGCTAATGAATGCCCTATTGCGCATGTGATGCTTGATGTTCAAGCTTCACATTTAGGTCGTACTTTTGATTACTTGATATCGCAAGATCAAGATGAATCTGCTCAGCCTGGGGCGTTTGTACGCGTTCGTTTTGGAGCACAAAAGCTCACTGGAGTTATTTGGTCTCGTTCTTCGCATACAGACACCCCTCATACTGCTTTAAGATTTTTAGAGCGCGTGTTTCCTTCAGATGTTTTGCTTTCTAAATCTTTGCGAGACGATATTGACGCCATAGCTAAAGCTTATGGTGGAACTAGCTCAAATATTTTGCGTCTTGCTGTGCCTCAACGCGTAGCTCGTGTTGAGCATGAGGAAGTTTTTGACAACATACGCTTGCAACGCAGAAAACAGTGGCGTGAAAATCTTAAGAAGCGTTTGCAAAACGATAACAATACAAACCCAGGTTACGCTACAACTTCTCGCATGATTTATGATTACGAAAATGCAAATATTTTATACAATGCATTAATCAAAAAATCTATTGACGCAAGTTTTAGTGAAAATAAAACAGAAAATCAATTAGTCAAGCAAGCAGAAAATAATTCTTCTCAATCTTTTATTGTAGACGCTTTACCAGGTTCTTGCCGACTTGCACAAGATTTAGCGTGGATGATTGTCACTGCTTTAAGCGCGTGTAAGCAAGCTGTTGTAGTTTTGCCGACGCTAAGAGAAGTAAATGATGTAATGCGCGCGCTAATGGTTTACGGATTAAAGCCATATAAGCGCGTCAGTGAGAATCATCGTGGTTTTTCTGCTGGAAGTTTTGATGGCGATGTAGCTCGACTTTGTGCTGCGGATCCTCCAGCTGATAGATATAGAGCTTGGCGTGCAATCGCGTCAGGAATAGTTCCTTGCGTTCTTGGCACTAGAGCTGCAATGTATGCTCCAGTTGAGGGAGATGCTTTATTTGCGATTGTTGAAGATTGCGCGTACCAATATGCTGATGGCATGATGCCGTATGCTCAAGCGCGTGGAGTTATGCGGCTTCGTGCGAAAAGGCATGGCGGCGTATTTGTGTCAATGTCGTATTCCAGAAGCGCGCTTAGTCAAAGTGAAGTAGACTGCTATATGTCAAATGCGCAAGATGCGCAAGGTGAGCAATCTGTTCAAACTACTAAAGTTATTCAAACTACTCAATCTGCTAAAACTGCTGAAACAATAAGCGGATCTAGTATCCCTGTAAGTGCGAGTAAACTTGCTCGCGAAAAGTTAGTTCCGTGGGTTCGTTGGCTTAATCGTGAAGCTTTATTGAAATTAGCTGACCCAAGTATTGGCGCTCGCATACCGCATAGCGCAGTAAGAGCTATTAATGATGCTCTTTCGGATGGTAAGCCTGTGCTGCTTTCTATTGCGCAAGATGGTGTGACGCAATCGGCTATATGCTCTTCTTGCAAACGTCAAGCGCGCTGTAGACGATGTACCGGGCCTCTCGATGTTGCAAATAGTCAGCAAACAGCACGTTGCTCGTGGTGTGGTGCTAGTGCAATAAATTGGTCTTGTTCTAATTGTGGCAGTAGCAATATGCGAGTTATACAAGTTGGCGCTGCTGGTGTTGCAGAAGAATTATCTAAACTATTTCGCAACGTGCCTATTATTATTTCGTCACAACACCAACCGAACGGAATTATCCAGTGTATTGATGAAAAACCTGTAATTGTTGTTGCAACTCCTGGATGTGAGCCTCGCGTACAAACGCAAGACGCAAATTGTAACGGAGAATATGGTGTTGTAGCAATACTCGATACGTGGGTAAGTTTGTACGCTTCGGGGCTTGATGCGCGAATAGATACACTTAATTCGTGGATGAAAGCTTCTGCTTTATGTGCTCCTAGAGCGCGCGGAGGAAGTGTGCTTTTGATTGGCGAAACGTATCCTGTTCTTGCGCGTGCGCTTACATTGTGGGATACGACTCAACTTTCTTGCAATGAGCTTTCAGAAAGAGCTCAAGCAATATTGCCGCCTTGTGTAACTGCAGCATGCGTATGGGGTGCTCGTGATGCGGTTATGCGTGCGCTTGAAAACATTGGTGCAATGCAAGAAAATCTTGGGTGCGAAAGTAGTCAAGATGCTGATTTTTCAGCAATTTCTCCATTATTAGGAATTGTTCCAATGCATCCGCCTGTTACAGACAGATACCAGCATTTTGACGATATTTACGACCGTGTAAAAGCTGTAGTAAGAGTTCCGCTTTATTTAAGACAAGAATTAGTGAACCGATTGCACAAGGAAGTAGCTCGTCACGTAGCAACACGTGCTGCAGGAGAGTTGCGTTTTTGTGTTGATCCAAAAGATTTATTAGCGTACTAACTTACTAATAGGGGAGAGAAAAATGTTAAAAACATATCATTGCGCAGTTTTGGGAGATCCTATTTCGCATTCGCTGTCTCCTGTGCTTCACAACACGGCTTATAAGGTTTTAGGTCTTACAAATTGGCAATATAGTAAGGAAAAAGTAAGCGAAACAGAGCTTCGCGATTTTATTGCGCATCTTGACGATTCTTGGAAAGGCTTAAGCCTTACTATGCCGCTTAAAAAAACCGTAATGAAACTCGGTACACCTTGCGACTACTGGTCGCGCGCGCTTAACGTGGCAAATACTGCAGTTTTTACTAGCAACCCCGCAACCGCTTCGCAATCGCAAATAAAGCTATACAACACTGACGTAAGTGGCATATTAATAACATTTATGCAAGCATTACATGAGCGTATATGCGAAGTAAAAAAGGCTGTTATTATTGGCAGTGGCAACACTGCGTCCTCTGCATTGGCAGCTTTAATTGAAATTGCGCAAGTAGCAAAGCTTGAGCAAGTGCAAGTTGTTGCTAGAACTGAAGATGACGGTAGTGTAAAAGGCGTTGAACGTTTTAATAATCTTATACAAAAGTATTGCGCTGATTTTCCAAATAAAATAAGCATAGGTCAAAATAATAAAAGCGAAGAAAATGACGCTATGTATGAGCCTGTGCAAGGTATTGAGTTCCCAACAATAAGCGAAGAAGTATTTTCAAAATTTGCAGACTATAGCGCAGAAAAATTGAGTGCAGAAAAATTGTCAGAATGTGATAAATCTCTCATTTTGAAATCTTTAAATTCACTCGAAGCTGTTCGTGCAATCGCAGAAGCAGACATAGTCATAAGCACAGTTCCAGCGCATGTAGCAGATCCAATTGCGCTTGCGTTGAAAGCGTACTGTCAAGATAGTGCGAATAATCAAACGAAATTAGGAACATTGCTTGACGTAGTTTACGATCCTCGCCCAAGCATGCTACTTAGTGTATGGCAACAATACGGTTGCGCTATTGGCGGAGAAGAAATGCTTTTGCAACAAGCTTTAGCACAAGTAAGTCTTATGACGATTGAGTACAGGCAATCTAAAGAAAATTTTGGGAATTGTGCTAAGACTGGCGCTGAGGATTGTGCTGAGACTGGTTCTGAGCTTGGTTATAAACCTAGTGCTGACAAGGCTAGATATTACGATGACTTAAGTAGTCTCATGCGAAAAGCCTTACAGGAGGCATTATGAGCGATAATACGCAACATACTACGCAAAGTGATGTGCAACGTGATGCGCAACATACTACGCAACGTTCCGCGTCGACTAGTATGCAACTATCTGACAGATTTGAAGTTATGCTAATTACAGGCATGAGCGGAGCTGGGCGCTCGCACGCTGCTAACGCGTTGGAAGATATGGGATGGTATGTTATCGATAATCTTCCGCCAAAACTGCTCATACCGCTAGTAGATATGATGACTTCATCCGGTTCTAAAGTGCATAAGCTTGCTGCTGTTATTGACGTGCGTTCTAGAGGATATTTCGACGACCTGTTTGCAGTTCTTGCGCATATTGATGACCTTGGTGTAAAAACGCGAATTCTGTTTCTAGATGCTTCAGATGCTGTGCTTATCAAGCGTTACGAGTCTGTGCGTAGACCGCATCCTTTGCAGCGCGGTGGCAGACTTATTGACGGTATTCTAGAAGAGCGAGAGCTGCTCAGTCATCTGAAAGATTGCGCAAATATTATTATCGATACTTCTGCACTTAGTATTCACCAACTTTCTACAAAGCTTTACGAAGGATTGCTTGGAAAAGGCTCTTCTACTGTTTCTGTGCATATTTTCAGCTTTGGATTTAAATACGGCATGCCAATGGACGCTGATTTTGTTGCCGATATGCGATTTTTGCCGAATCCTTTCTGGGTTCCTGAATTAAGGGAGCTTACAGGTAAGGATCAAGCTGTGCAAGATTATGTTTTATCGAATTCTGCGGCAATTACATTCTTAGATTCTTACGAAAATGCGCTTCTTACAGCTATCGACGGATTCGCTAAAGAAGACAAGCATTACGTGACTATTGCTGTAGGATGTACTGGCGGTCAGCATCGTTCTGTTGCCGTAAGTATTGAGCTTGCTAGACGTTTGAGATTGCACGGTTTGCAAGTTACAGTATCTGCAAGAGAGCTACAGAGAAGATCATAATAAGTGGAGAAGTAAAGTAGCAAAAAGTAAAGTAGTGAAAAAGTAAAGTAGTGAAATGCGATTATGAAACTAATCAATTAAAATTAATTAAAAAATTAAATAAAAATTGTGTAAATTATATAAAATATAAAAAATCTTGTACTAAAAGCATGTAAAGCATGTGCAAAAACCGGTAAAATGTCCAACGTATTCTGTATCACAGAAAGCCGGGCATGTCGTGTGCCACAGCATCATGCAAGTACCCAACAGCACTCATATTTTAAGAAGAACAAAAGTAGGAGGTTGTCCCTTGGCTCTTCTTGACGACGTCAAAAATGAACTCGTTTCAAACAACAATGAGCTCCCGACTGTCATTATGGCTCAAGCTGCAGCAATGATGCGCTTTGCTGGCGGCTTAAGGCCAGTAAATAATCAAGCTGTTATTCGCGCTCAGTTGGATTCTCAGCGCGCAGCTCAGTGGCTTGTTGAGGTATTGAAAACTTATTTCCAGAGGGAAGCAACAATTGCTCAAGTTTCTCGGCAAACTCCTACGGGCACTGTAGTTCGCTATGACGTGGTAGTTGAGCGTGGTGCTGCAGCACTGGCTTTGCAATCTGGTCTTCTTGATCGACGTATGAGAATTGT
This sequence comes from Gardnerella swidsinskii, assembly GCF_023277705.1. Taxonomy (NCBI): domain Bacteria; kingdom Bacillati; phylum Actinomycetota; class Actinomycetes; order Bifidobacteriales; family Bifidobacteriaceae; genus Gardnerella; species Gardnerella swidsinskii. The sequence goes on along the minus strand of NZ_CP083176.1, from coordinate 278,650 downwards.
TGCAGGTCTTGCACCTGAGATTGTTGGTGGAAGTATCGCCCAAATCAAAGCAGCTTGGCGTGGTGCTTTCTTGGCTCACGGTGCTATTTCCGACCCTGGCAAAGCTAGCTATTTGGAAGTTGTTTGCCCAACTCATGAGGCTGCAAATGCTTTGCAAACTATGGCGGCGCGACTTGGCATTAGCGCCAAGGCTCGTCAGGTTCGTAGCTCTGAGCGAGTGACGTTGCGCGATTCTGACGCAATTGAGCGAATGTTGATTTTGATTGGTGCTCCTCGTTCTGCTCGCGAATGGACCGGTAAGCGTTCGGACGGTGAAGCTCGCGGAAAAGCAAACCGTTTGGCTAATTTTGACGATGCGAATATGCGTCGTAGTGCTAAGGCTGCTGCTGAGGCATGCGAAAAGGTTCGTCACGCATTCGATATTTTGGGCGACGATATTCCAGATAATTTGTTGATGGCTGGAAAGCTTCGTCTTGAGCATAGCGACGCAAGTTTGGAAGAGCTTGGTCACTTGGCTGATCCTCCTATTACAAAGGATGCGATTGCAGGGCGAATTCGTAGACTTTTGCAGCTTTCAGCGAAGGTTGAGAAGTCGCGTATGCAGCAGCTTTAATGCTGATTTTGCGTGGTTTGTAGCTGTATTGGCTGGCGGGTTTTTTATGTGGCTGTGAGCGGCGGGTGTTACTTGTCTCGCAGCGCTCCGCTCTTATACCTTACTTGGACTTAGCGGTTGCGTAGTTAAGTTTAGTTTTTTACTTACTTTCTCTGCAAAAATAGTATTCGTCAACAAGATTATTACTATCGTTCCGCTTTTATATTGCTCGACCAAGCAACACCCACCCCTCACTCGTTAATTCCAATCGCAGTTGTTTTTGGTGTGGTAGGAAGAGTGATTGGTGTGGAGTGTGCAGCAGCACCGATGTTAGTGTTCGCCAAGCAATAAATACTCAACGTCTGCAGAGCATTAATGTCAAAGTTCACTAAGCAACATATAGTCGACGTTTGCAAAGCATTACTGCAAAGCTTCAGACGCAACGTTTGCAAAGCGCAACTGCAAAGCTACAAAACCACTTTTCGCAGAAGCATTACTGCAAAGCTACAGACGCAACGTCAGCAGAGCACTGGTGCAAAGCTGCGTTGTTCATAGGGATTGTTGAAGATGTGCGGTATAATTGCACCCGGCAATGTGTTGATGTTTGAGGCTGATTTTGTGTTTTGTTGAACGAAGTAAGCCGGCACGGTAAGCCAGTATGTAAGTCAAATATGGTAAGCCAATATGGTTTGGAAAGGATACCAATGAAGACACTGAAAGATTTGGGAGATTTGAGTGGTAAGCGCGTATTGGTTCGCGCTGATTTTAACGTTCCTCTCAAGGGTATGACGATTACTGATGATGGTCGTATTCGTGCTGCTTTACCAACCATTAAGGCTTTGCGTGAGCAGGGTGCTAAGGTGATTTTGATGGCTCACCTTGGTCGTCCAAAGGGTCAGGTTGTTCCAGAGCTTTCCTTGGCTCCAGTTGCGCAGCGTTTGGGTGAATTGCTCGGCACAAATGTTGTTTTGGCTGCAGACACTTACGGCGAAGATGCTCAAGCTAAGGTAGCTGCCATGAATAATGGCGACGTTGTTTTGCTTGAAAATGTGCGCTTCAACGCGGAAGAAACCAGCAAGGATGCTTCCGAGCGCGCAGCTTACGCTAAGAAGATTGCTTCTCTTGGCGAAGTATTTGTTTCCGACGGCTTTGGTGTTGTGCACCGCGCTCAGGGTTCAAATTACGATGTTGCTGCCGATCTTCCAGCAGCTGCAGGCTTGCTTGTTGAGAAGGAAGTTAAGGCACTTTCTCGCGCAACTGAAAACCCAGAGCGTCCTTTGACTGTTGTTCTCGGCGGCTCTAAAGTTTCCGACAAGCTCGGCGTTATTGAAAACTTGCTTTCTAAGGCTGATCGTCTTGTTATTGGCGGCGGTATGGTGTTCACATTCCTCAAGGCTTTGGGTAACGAAGTTGGTACTTCTTTGCTTGAAGAGGATCAACTCGAGAAGGTTAAAGGATACATTGAAACCGCTAAGAAGAACGGCGTTGAGCTTGTGCTTCCAACCGATATTGTTGTGAACGCTGGCTTCCCAGCAGGGGATACTCCAGTTGCTCCAGAAGTAGTTCCAGCAGACGCTATTCCTGCAGACAAGATGGGCTTGGATATTGGTCCTGACTCTCAGAAGCTTTTCCACGACAAGATTGTTGACTCCAAGACTGTTGTTTGGAACGGTCCTATGGGTGTGTTCGAGGTTCCAGAGTTTGCAGCCGGTACTCGCGCTGTAGCTCAGGGCTTGGTCGATGCAACTAAGAACGGCACTTTCACTATAGTCGGCGGTGGTGATTCTGCTTCTGCAGTGCGCAATCTTGGATTCCCAGAAGATGGCTTCTCGCACATTTCTACTGGCGGCGGCGCTTCTCTCGAGTTCTTGGAAGGCAAGACTCTTCCAGGTTTGAGTGTGCTTGAGTAAGTAATATTGCTTGAGTAAGTAATATTTACGCGAGCAAGTATAAACTAAATATTTTCGCTTATGCCGACTTTCGATTTTATGAATCCGCTTTGTAAATCGAGGTCGGCATAACACTAATTTGCGCAATACTATTAATCTCAATCGTAAATTTTTAAGGGTGATTATGGTTTCCAAAAGAAAGCCGTTAGTCGCTGGTAATTGGAAAATGAATTTCAATCACCGCGAAGCTACGCATTTTATACAAAAATTTGCGTGGCTACTGCGTGACGCGCATTACGACTATCACGATTGTGAAATTGCACTTATGCCTTCTTTTACTTCAATAAGAAGCGTGCAAGTTCTTGTTGAGTCTGACCATTTGCCAATATTGTACGGAGCTCAAGCTGTTTCTGTTACTGCTCAAGGTGCTTTTACTGGTGATGTTTCTGCAGATATGCTTGCAAGTCTTGGATGTTCAATGGTTATTGTTGGTCATTCTGAAAGACGCAAGTATCATCCTGAAGATGATGCAAATATAGTTGATCAAGTTCGAGCTGTTCTTGCCGCAGGAATGCAGCCAATTCTTTGCGTTGGTGAAAGTCTTAAAGAACGTCAACAGGGTGTTGCGCTCGATTTTGCTGTAGGGCAAGTGCATGATGTAACGCGCGATTTAGACGCGAAGCAAGCTAAGCGTTTAATTATTGCGTACGAGCCAGTTTGGGCAATTGGTACTGGTATGGTTGCCACTGCTAATTCAGCTCAGGAAGCTGCATTGGCTATTCGTGAAGACTTGCGCGTTACGTTCGGTGACGATGTTGCAGATACTGTTCGTATTCTTTACGGCGGATCTGTAACGTCTTCTAATGCTTCAAGTCTTATCGCGGAGCCAGATGTCGATGGATTCTTAATTGGTGGTGCTTCTCTTGATGCGCAAGAACTTGCTAATATTGTGCGACTAACGGCTGCGCAAACACGTTTAGAGACTAAATAAGCTTAAGCGGTCAAAGGTTATTATTAAACTTAATTGAGTACTGTAAAACAGGAGGTTGGTTGTGTCCACTGTGAAGATTATTTTGCAGGTGTTGCTTGTGCTCACTAGCATTTTGCTCACATTGTTAATTTTGATGCACAAGGGCAAGGGCGGCGGCCTTTCCGACATGTTCGGCGGCGGTTTAACGAAGAACGCTGGTAGCTCTGGTGTTGCAGAAAAGAACTTAAATCGTTGGACGGTTATTATAGCGTTGATTTGGGTGGCTGTTATTGTTGCCTTGAACCTTATGACTAAGTTCTCACTTATCTAAGTATTCTTTTAAGCGCGTAGTCGAAAGATTGCGCGCTTTTTATTTTATAAATCAAAATTTATGGGCTTGTGTGTGATCTTGCGTACGCGCTTGCATTTGTGCGATTTACAAATTCATTATGCACATTAAAAATAGTGGGTAACTATAATGCTTCGTTTTTCTCCTTCTTTAGTAATTGCTGATCTTGACGGCACAATGCTTCACGATTCCGATACTTTTGAAGGCCGCTTTTTAAGCAGCGAAACTGTGCAGGCTGCTGAGCGTTTGCACGAATCTGGTATTCCGCTTGCTATTATTACGGCTCGTCCTGTTGGAAGCGCTTTTGATTTTGTTCACGATTTAAAAGCTCAAGTTTGCGCGTATCTAAACGGTGCGCTTATTGATTTTGATTGCGTTCACAGCACTATTTCTGAACTTACTTCGCAGCGAAGCATTGATACTCTTACTCGCTTTGGTTTTGACTCTAATCTTGCTGCTGATGTTTGCCTGCGATTGCTTGATAAAATACCTACGCTCCGTCTTGGTATTGTGATGAACGACGTTCGTTACACTAATTTTGATGTTCGTATGCTTTGGAACGAGCAGGATTTTATTATTACAGATTTTTCCAATGTTCCAAGTGGCATAGCAGACAAAATCATTATTGTGCCGCGAGATTGCGAGAAGGAACAGCTTCAGCGTATTATTCCGGATGATTTTTCCTTGCATATTAGCGAAGATGTTTTGTGGATGCTTACGAATCCTCTTGCAAACAAGGGACATGCACTGAACGTTATTTGCGATCGTTTGGGCGTGAAGCCTAGCCGTACTGTTGTTTTTGGCGACGACATTATTGACATCGATATGTTCCGTGCCGGTGGTTATGGGGTAGCGGTGGCGAATAGTAATCCGCGTTTGCTTGCGATTGCGGACGAAGTTTGCGATTCCAACAATGACGACGGTGTTGCCAGCTGGCTTCAAAACGAATTGCTCTAGCGGTTTATTGCAATCATCATAATCGGACGCAAATAGCAGTAAATCGGACGCGTTCTACAGAATACGGACGTTTAGGCAAAATTTACGGACGTTTTCTTGTTTTTTGGACGCAAAACAAGTAGAATCGGACGAAAAGGATGTAAAATCGGACGCAAAAAATATTTTTAAGCTTTAAAATGTCCGATTTTAAATGCAAATATAAATACAAACTTAACTAAAAACGATATTGCAACAAACCTAACTTACGAAGCGAGACTGCAATGTTCAATATAAATTCGCTGTCTTTACTAAGAGAGAGTAATCAATTAGAAGCGAAAGCGGCTTCAAACGGTACGCCGAGAAGTATGTGGGAAACGTATTGTGCTTTTGCTAATACGAATGGTGGAACTATCTTGCTGGGTGTAGGCGAAGATGCTCAGCATAATTTACAGCTTGTTGGCGTAAATAACCCTGAACATATGGTAAAAGATATTTGGGATACGCTAAATAATAAGAATAAAATTAGTTCGAATATTCTTATTGAAGAAAATATTTCTATTGAACAGATGGATGATAACAAATCTATTATTCGCATAACCGTTCCAAGAGCAAATCGTTCTGATAAACCGATTTATATTAATGGAAATCCTATAGGCGGTACGTATCGTCGTAATTTCGAAGGCGACTACAAATGTTCGCAAGAAGAGTATCAAGCGATGGTCAGAGACAATGGTTCGAGCGTAAATTCTATGGATCAATCTCCACTGTTGCAACACAGTGTTGACGATTTTGATATGGAGACTGTGCGCTCTTACCGCAATATGCTAAGTGCAGTGCGTCCTCAACATCCTTGGCTTACGCTTGATACAGATGAATTTCTTATGAGAATCGGAGCGTTAGCAAAAGACGAGTCGAATAAATTGCATCCTACTCGATCGGGTCTTTTAATGTTTGGTCAGGAGTGGTGCATTATTACGGAATTTCCGTACTATTTTCTCGACTACAGAGAAATTACCAATGCTGATAGTAGGTGGAGTCATAGGATTGTCAGCTCGGATGGTTCGTGGAGTGGAAATCTTTATGATTTTTGGAGTATTGTATGGCAGCGTCTTTCTCGTAAAATTGATGTACCATTTTTGCTTAATTCGCAGTCATTACGAGTTGATGATACTCCGTTGCATATGGCAGTTAGAGAAGCCCTTGCAAACACGTTGATTCATGCTGATTATTATATGCGAGGTAATACTGTTATTACATATAATGATGCTGTGAGTACTGATGTTGATGGTTCTTCACAATCTTCTATAGAAACAAATAGCGCAAATGATGGTTTTAAGCTTTCTTTTGCAAACCCGGGTTGCTTACGTATGCCTGTAGAAGTGGCTTTAGCTGGAGGTTTTTCTGATTCTCGGAATCCAGCACTGCTTAAAATGTTCGCGCTGATTTCTGTTGTTGAACGTGCTGGAAGCGGATTTGATGCTATGAGAGCTGGTTGTGATTGGGCTGGAATACGCTATCCAATGTTAAGTGAGTCCTTTAATCCAGACCGTACTACTCTTGAATTTTTTGTAAGCGATAAGAATAACTTTGTATCTGGTTCTTCAAAAAACAAAACTGAACTTAATGCTAATTCATTGAATTTAGTGAACGGTACTTATAATTCAGAACTTACTACAAATTCACTTTCGCAAGATTCTAATAACTCGCATAAACGTATGAGCGTTGACGATTGCTATAAAAAGATTATTGAAGCAGTACATAATCATGGAACAATAAAGCGTGAGCAAGTGCAAAATATTCTTAACGTGGGTAGTACCAAGGCTAAGCAATTGTTATCTGATTTAGTTAGTAGAGGAGATATTTCAGTTTGTGGAAAAGGTCGAGCTACTACCTACGTTTTTAACCGCAGTTAAACAAAAACCGCACATGTGTGAATTAATCGCTTATGCACGAAACTCGCGTGCGCTATCGTAACGTTTTAACCAAATCTCGCTGGCAAACTCTTTCTGGCAAGTAATCACCGTTATTTTCTCAGTTGGTTAATCTGCTTGAGTGCTCCAATTGTAGGGAGTTTTCCTCTCGTTTGGAGTGCTCCGCAAACAAAAACCGCACATGTGTGAATTAATCCACGAACATGTGCGGTTTATGTTTATTTATTACTGATTAATCAAATCAGGCGTTTACGCGATCGATGCCGGACTGCACGTCAGCAATCACGGAATCCCAAGACTTGATGAAGGCGGCAACACCGTCGGCCTCAAGCTTGTCGGTAACGTCCTTAATGTTGATGCCAAGCTCAGCAAGCTTGTTCATAACAGCGTGGCTCTCTTCGTAAGTGCCCTTAACGGAAGCAGCGCCGTTGCCGTGATCAGCAAGAGCGTTCAAAGTCTTTTCTGGCATGGTGTTCACAACATGCTCAGCAACCAACTCGTCAACGTACTTGCAGTCGGAGTAAGCTGCGTTCTTGGTGCCGGTAGAAGCCCAAAGTGGACGCTGCTTCTTAGCGCCCTTAGCTTCAAGAGCAGCCCAACGTGGGTCAGCTGCGAACTTCTTTTCGAAGAGTTCGTAAGCCAAGCGAGCGTTAGCAACAGCAGCCTTGCCTTCAAGAGCCTTAGCTTCATCGGAGCCGTTAGCTTCGAGGAGCTTGTCAACAGCGCTATCAACGCGGGAGACGAAGAAGGAAGCTACGGAACCAATGTGCTTCAAGTCGTGGCCGTTAGCATCTGCCTGAGCAATACCTTCGATGAAGGCGTCGATAACCTGCTCGTAGCGCTCGAGGGAGAAGATCAAGGTTACGTTCACAGAAATACCCTTAGCAAGGGTAGCGGTGATAGCTGGAAGACCTTCCAAAGTTGCTGGAATCTTAATCATAACGTTTGGACGATCAACCTTTGCCCAAAGCTCTTCAGCCTGCTTCTCAGTGTTAGCAGTATCGTGAGCCAAGCGTGGGTCAACTTCGATGGAGACGCGGCCGTCAACGAAGTCGGTCTTTTCAGCGATCTCGCGGAAGATATCGGTTGCGTTACGAACGTCGGTGGTGGTCAACTCGCGGATAGCGGTTTCAACGTCGACCTTGCCGAGTTCCTTAAGCTGTGCATCGTATGGGCCAACCTGGCTCAAAGCCTTCTGGAAGATGGATGGGTTGGTGGTAACGCCAACAACATTCTTATTAGCAATCAAATCCTGCAAAGAGCCGGACTCAATGCGGGTACGGGACAAATCGTCCAACCAAATAGAAACGCCGGAATCGCTGGTGCGCTGCGTTGCTTCAGTCATGTTATCTCCTTAACACTGTGCTCCACTAATTGGGGCACGTCGGTATTTTGGCGTTTTTACAAGAAACAGCGGTTGATGTCGAACCAACGGTAGCTCGGCATCAACACGCCGTCGCTGTCTCTTGTGAAGTGTTTCGTTAGCACTTCTAGTTTTGTGACATACCAATTTTATTTTGATACATCAAGCTTTTTATTCGCTACCTATTTGCGATTCTCTACTATTTGCGATTTGCTTTTAGTAGCAATCTACTTTTAGTAGCAAGTTTCGCTTAGGCGCGAGCTTCTTCGATAGAAGCCTTAGCAGCTTCTACTACGTGCTCAGCAGTAATGCCCAAGTCGATCATGTTCTGACCGCCGTCACCCTGCAAGCCGTACTGTTCGATAGAAACAGCCTTGCCGCAATCGCCAAGATACTTGTACCAAGGCAATGCCAAGCCAGCTTCGATGGAAACGCGAGCTTTGACGGACTTTGGCAAGATTGCTTCCTTGTACTCTTCGTCCTGCTCTTCGAACCATTCGAGGGATGGCATGGAAAGAACGCGAGCCTTAATGCCTTCAGCGGCCAAAGTCTTGGCGCCAGCAACAGCCCACTGAACTTCGGAACCGGTTGCCATGATGATTACGTCTGGAGTGCCTTCGCAATCAACCAAAACGTAAGCGCCGTGCTTCACGCCTTCGCGAGCCTTTTCAGCAGTCTCAGCGAGGGTTGGAACGCCTTGGCGGGTCAAAATCATAGCAGTTGGATAGCTGTTTTTCTTCTCGAAGAAGTAACGGTAAGCTTCAGCAGTTTCGTACTCATCTGCAGGGCGCACAACCTCAAGCTGAGGAATAGCGCGGAAAGCAGCCAAGTGTTCGATTGGCTGGTGAGTTGGACCATCTTCGCCCAAGGCTACAGAGTCGTGAGTCCAAACGTAGAGGTTTGGAATCTCCATCAAAGCAGCCAAGCGAACTGCTGGACGCTCGTAGTCAGAGAACTGGAAGAATGTACCATTGAATGGTCGAGTGTCAGAACCAAGCAAAATGCCGTTGGTAATAGCACCCATTGCGAACTCGCGCACACCAAAGTGAAGCTGGCGACCGTACTCGGAAACGTTTGGCCAAGTGCGGGTTGCGTCTTCGGATGGGCCGAAGGAGTCAGCGCCCTTAATGTTGGTGTTATTGGAGCCGCCCAAATCAGCGGAACCGCCCCAAAGTTCTGGCATAACAGCAGCAATTGCGTTAAGAACTGCGCCGGAAGCCTTACGGGTAGCAACCTTAGAGCCAACTTCGAAGCCAGCAACCAAGTCGTCAATAGCCTTGTCGAAGCCTTCAGGAAGCTTGCCAGCCTTAAGACGCTCGTAAAGAGCAGCCTTATCTGGGTTGGCGGCAGCCCACTTTGCAAGAGCTTCGTCCCAAGCCTTGTGAGCAGCCAAGCCGCGCTCTGCAACCTTGCGAGCGTGAGCCAAAGCTTCTTCGTCGATTGGGAACGAAACTTCTGGGTCGAAACCGCAAAGTTCCTTCAAGCCCTTCACAGCTTCCTCGCCAAGCTTGGAGCCGTGGGAAGCTTCGTTGTTGGTCTTGCCTGGGGTTGGCCAAGCAATCAAAGTATTAACCTTAATGAAGTGAGGCTTATCGGTAACTTCCTGAGCCTTTTCAATAGCTGCAGCCAAAGCCTGAACGTCTTCCTTATAGGAGCCGTCTGGCTGGATGAAGCTCACTTCATCGGTGTACCAACCGTATGCACGGTAACGAGCAAGAATATCTTCAGAGAAGGTGAGCTTAGTGTCGCCTTCAATCTGAATGTGGTTTGCATCGAAGATTACGGTCAAATTGCCGAGCTTTTGGTTTCCAGCCAAGGAAGCAGCTTCAGAAGAAACGCCTTCCTCAACGTCGCCTTCGCCGCAGATAACCCAAACCTTGTGATCGAATGGGGAGGTGCCAGCTGGAGCTTCTGGATCGAGAAGTCCACGCTCAAAGCGCTGGCCGTAAGCGGAACCAACAGCGGAAGCAAGACCCTGACCGAGTGGGCCAGTAGTCATTTCGATGCCTGGAGTCAAGCCGTATTCTGGGTGACCTGGAGTACGCGTGTCTGCACCGCCACGGAAATACTTGAGATCGTCAAGAGTCAAGCCGTATCCAGAGAAGAACAACTGCACGTATTGCGTAAGCGAAGCGTGACCGCCAGAAAGAATAAAACGATCGCGGCCAGCCCACTTTGGGTCAGCTGGATCGTGCTTAATGAAATGCTGGTACAATGTGTACGCAATCGGTGCTAATGAAACAGGGGAGCCAGGATGTCCGTGTCCTGCTCGCTCAACAGCATCAGCCGAGAGAACCTTCGCCATTTTTACGGCGCGCTCGTCTAATGCAGACCAGTTGAAATCGGTCATGTGATCTACTTTCCTTCCAATAATCCGGGTTTTTAAGCACAGCTTACGCTGGCTTTTTACCCTCTCATTGCCCTTCAATCCTATCTTTCGCGCGCGACGAATATGTTACAAAGTGTGTCAAAAGTTTGCTTTTATGTTCTGTTGCGTGCTAAGAAATAGACTACTATAGGAATATAGTATTTAGAGTGTTTGTAAGGAGTGGTAATGCAGTCACGACGCATGATGATTTTGCGCGCAGTTGTTGAGGATTATATTCGTTCTCAAGAGCCTGTTGGTTCTGCGGCTCTTGCAAAGCATCATCAGCTTGGTGTGAGTTCAGCTACTATTCGTAACGATATGTCGGCTTTGGAAGAAGAGGGATACCTTGTTCAACCGCACACTTCTGCAGGTCGTATTCCTACTGAAAAAGGCTATCGCTACTTTGTTGACGGTTTGGCTTCTGTTATTCCGCTTTCTGAACCGCAGCGTCGCGCTATACGTAACTTTTTAAGCGGATCTGTTAGTTTGCAAGATACTTTGCAACGTTCCGCACGTCTTCTTGCAAGTATTACGGGTCAAGTCGCTCTCGTAGCATCTCCAGCATTGTCTAAGTCAAAAGTAAAAAGAATTGAGATTGTTCAAGTATCGTCTTCTACGCTTTTGGTTGTTGTGATTACAGATGCTGGAGGCGTAGCTCAGCACATGATTCAAGCAACTACTATAAATTCAGATGACTTATTGCATCTAACTAATATGGTTAATGAGTGCTGCATTGGGCTATCTCTTTCATCTGCTTCACAACGCGTTTATGCGCTCGCAAATCGCAAGGATTTAGCGTCAGCTTTGCAAATTATTAGTCAACTTGCTAACGCTTTAGAAGATATGCATGACGGTGAGCATACTCACGACTTATATATGGCTGGAGCTTCTCAACTTGCGCATAGACAAAGTATTGTTGATTTTGCTTCACTTTTTGACGCACTCGAAGAACAGGCTGTTATTATGCGACTCATGACCTCTTTAAGTGAGGAAGCAAGCGATTGTGCAAGTGGTGTTAGTGTTGCAATCGGCTCGGAAACGCACACTCCTGGTTTGCTTAACGCTTCTGTTGTAACAAGCACTTACGGATACCATGCTGATTCTGACTCTGCGTTTATTGGATCAATTGGTCCTACGCATATGGATTATGCTGCAACGATGACTGCTGTTAAGGCTGTTGCGCGCTACCTTAATTCGTTTATATCCGAAAATTCATAAAACGTGGCTGGTTTATGGCTGGTTATTCGGCTTATGTCTGGCTGTGCCTTATGCAAAAATGATTTTAGAAAAAGGTAAAAGGGGAATTAATTGACTGATTACTACAAAGTTCTAGGCGTTGATCACAATGCTAGCGACGACGAAATTCGCAAAGCCTATCGCAAGATGAGCCGCAAATATCATCCTGATATTGCAGGCGCTGAGTTTGAAGAAAAGTTTAAGGAAGTAAATGCTGCCTACGACGTGCTTTCTAATCCTGAGAAGCGTCGAATGGTAGACATGGGTGTTGATCCTAACGATCCTTCTGCAGGAAGTGCCGGAGCTTCAGGTGCTGGTTTTGCAGATATGGGCATGGGCGACATTTTCAGCCAGTTCTTTGGCGGTTCTTTCGGTAATTCGCAAGGACCAATTTCGCGTGTGCAGCCTGGCGATGATGCGTTAGCTGAGGCTCGTATTGATTTGAAAACCGCTATTTTTGGCGGAAATGTTAGCGTACGGTTAACTACTTTTGGCGTTTGCAAGGATTGCTCTGGTTCCGGTTCTGCCGACAATTCCGCTCCAGAACAGTGCTCTGTGTGTCACGGTTCTGGCTTCTGCCAAAAAGTTGTGCGCACTATGCTCGGTCAAATGATGTCTTCGATGCCTTGTGAGCATTGCGAAGGTCATGGCACGATTATTAAGAATATTTGCCAAAACTGCCACGGTCATGGTCGTGTGCGTTCAATTCGTGAAGTTGGAGTGAACGTGCCGGCTGGAATTCGTGACGGTAGTCGTTTGCGCTTAGCTTCCCAAGGAAGCGTTGGTGAGTGCGGCGGTCCTGCCGGCGATTTGTACGTTGATATTCATATTCGTGCAGATAAGCAATTTACTCGTAACGAGGATGATTTGCATTGTTGGATTACAGTTCCTATGAGCTGGGCTGTTCTTGGTCGTAGTCTTGAAATCGACACTTTTGATGGTGCTCAGAAAATAACGATTCCTGCAGGCTGCCAAAATGAAGACACTATTACTTTGCCAAATCTTGGTGTGACGAAGCTTCGTTCTAAAGATCGCGGAAATATCGTGGTTCATGTGCTAGTGCAAACGCCTTCTAAGTTGAATGATGAAGAGCGTGCTTTGATTGAAAAATTTGCTAAATTGCATGATAGTTCTATGAAGCAAGTGCAGCAGCATTCGTTAAGTGAGCAGTCGAGTGAGCGTAAAGGTTTCTTTAGTAAATTAAAGGAAGCTTTTGCTGGCTGATTTTACGGATTTAATTTACTGCTTTAATTTAAAATAGTGGGGAAATATGGCATTACCAATATTGTTTGCTGGAACTCCGGAAGTTGCGGTTCCGTCTCTTCGCGAGTTAACTAAAGATAGTGAGCATTTTGATGTTCGCGCTGTTCTTACGCGACCGGACGCTCCGACTGGTCGCGGTAGAAAGCTTGTGCCAAGCCCTGTGAAACAGGCTGCTCTTGAGCTCGGCTTGCCAGTGCTTGAGTCGGATCCTAAAAATGAAGATGTGTTTCTTGAACAGCTTGCGGCAACCGGTGCAAAAGCTGCAGCAGTTGTAGCATACGGCAAGATTTTGCGACAGAATGTTTTAGACGCGTTGCCGCTCGGCTGGTATAATCTTCATTTTTCGCTTCTTCCGCAATGGCGAGGTGCAGCTCCTGTGCAGCGCGCAATTTGGGCTGGGGATGATATTACAGGTGCTACGGTTTTTCGCATTACGCGCGGCATGGATTGTGGGCCTATTTTGGCGCAGTTTACTACAAAAATTGAGTCTCACGAAAATTCTGGCGATCTTCTTGCACGACTTGCAAACGACGGCGCGCCGCTTCTTGCAGCATCTCTTCGTGGCATGGAAACTGGTGAAATTGTGCCGGTTGAGCAAGATCAAACTCCTCAAGAAGTTGCGCAAAAAATCACTGTTGAAGATGCTCATATTGATTTTCATGCGCCAGCTTTTGCAGTCGATCGTCAAATTCGCGCTTGTACGCCAAATCCGGGCGCGTGGTGCGAGCTTCATGCGGACGATGAACATAATGCGGATCCGATTACTTTGCATGTTTTACGCGCAGTTCCGGCAGATGCTAACGATCCGCATGCTCAAGATTTTAATCAGCTTGATCCTGGAAAATTGCTTGCTGGTAAGAAGCAAGTTTGGGTCGGTACTTTAAGCGGCGCACTTGAGCTTTTGGAAGTAAAAGCGCAAGGTAAGAAAGCTATGAAAGCGGCAGACTGGGCGCGCGGAGCTAGGCTTTCGGCAGCAGCTTACTGCGCATAAAATTATGATTATGAACTTTTCTTCGGTGTTGCCAACTTTGTCTAAACCAGGGCTTTTGGTTATGGATGTTGATGCAACGCTTATTGAGGAAGAAGTTATCGATTTGCTCGGTGCAGAAGCTGGATGCGGCGATGAGCTTTCTGCGATTACAGCGCGAGCAATGCGTGGCGAAATTACTTTCGATACTTCCTTGCGTTCGCGCGTGAGTATGCTTCGCGATTTGAATATTGACGAGTGCAAAAAGCGTATTATTTCTAAAATTCATGTAACTAAAGGCGCGAATGTTTTAATTGACACGCTTCATGCGCACGGATGGAAAGTTGGCGCAGTTTCTGGCGGTTTTCATGAGATTTTGGACGAATTTTTGCCGAGTTTGAATATTGATTTTTGGGCGGCTCACCATTTAGAGTCTATTGACGGCAAGCTTACTGGCAACGTACTTGGAAATATTGTTAATGCTAATGCAAAAGTTGAAGCGCTTAGAACTTGGGCAACTAATCTTGGAATTGATCGCGAACAAACTGTTGTAGTGGGGGATGGAGCGAACGATATTTCAATGATTAAATTCGCTGGATTAGGCGTAGCTTTTTGCGCAAAACCAACAGTTCAAGCGGCTACTCCTTACTGCATTCTTACTCGCGATTTAAGCGCTGTCTTACGTTTTTTGAATGCGAATTAATACGTTTTTAAAAGTAAAAGTTGAGTAATGTACGTAGGCAATGTAAAATTGCGAATGATGATTAAAGATTAATGATTAAATTTTTTGTGAAAGTTCTGTATCTTTTAACCGCAGAGCTTAAATGTGTTGGTGAATCTTTCTATTGTTGAGTAAAATAAAGTTAATTTATGGGAGAGAGAGTGTGCATAAATACGGGAATTTATGCATTTAGGGTAGGGAGTGTAAGTTGAATTTACGAGAAGTTGCGCTTGAAGTTGCGCGTATTTTGGAAGATGTTGGTAAACATGCGTATCAGGATCAATTAAGCCCTCAAGATATGACGTCGATTGCGTTGGGTGATCCTAATAAATCTGAATCTGGTTTTGGCGATAAGCTCGTGCGTTTTATTCAAAATCGTTTGACTTATGTGAATCCTTTCCAAGGTTTTTGGCAAACTAAGCCGGAGCAGTGCAATCCAGGAGAACGTTTTTGGTGCGTTGGAAACGTTGACGGTGCTATTAATTTTAATCGCGATATGGCTGAGTGGACTCTTACGGTTTCGCTTTTTGAGTTTAACGATGAAGGCTCCGCTCGTCCGGTTCTTGGCGTTGTGCACGCTCCTGCGTTGGGATTGACTTATTTGGCTGCAAAGGGTCAGGGTGCTATTCGTATTCGTAGAACTCCGCAAGGAGAGAAGCGTGAGAAGATTACGCCTTCCACAACTTCTACTTTGCAAGGATCTGTGGTTTGTTATGGAATGTCTTATATACCTGGTGAATCTAAGCGCGCGCTTGACGTAGTCGCTTCTGTTGAAGAGGGCTGCCCTGCGGATATTAAGCGTATTGGACCTGCGTCGCTCGACTTGTGCAAGGTGGCAGATGGCACTTATGACGCTTATTTTGAGCCTCACTTGCATCATTGGGATATTCCAGCTGTTTCTGCTGGTGCCGTGGTTGTGCTAGAAGCGCAGGGTCAGGTTTGCCAGTGGGATGGAAACCCTATTCATTGGCGACGCGAAAATGACGTAGTTGCTTCTAACGGTTTGCTTATTAACGAGTTAAAGCCGTATCTTAAATAAGCAATATTCTTGCGTAAGTAACTAATATTCTTGCGTAAGTAGTTAATAGTCTTACGTAAGCAGTCAATAACATTACGCAAGTAACTCGTAGCCTTGCGTAAGCATTCAATTATCTTGCGGCGTATCGTAATTTTTTTTTCATAAATATTATGACGTCTTAACATGTAATTTATACGTATTCATGCGTGATTTGCGAATTATGTGATTTACGCTACACAAATTATTGCATGAAAAGGTTTGCAATGTATGAATAGTTGAGTACCATATAACTTGTACGAATGTCAGTTTGCACATTTTTATGCATGCTTGAAACGTATTAAGAGAGTATGAAGCGTTGTGTAAATAGCAAATTGGTATGAAACAAAGAGGCGAATGCTAATTTGTTTGGCTGCTGCATTATTGCATATTACAAGTTATGCATAAGCAGAAACATAAAGAAGACACATTATTGAAATGAGGAATAATGACGAAGAAGATTATGAGTGCGAAGCATCTTGCCGATTTGCAAAAGTCTATGCAAAAGTCGAGTAACAGCGTTATTTACGCGCCACTTTCTAAGAGCGTGTGCGCAGCTATGCTCGCAGGTGCTATGGTGCTCGGGGGGGGGTATTCGTTTCCTCGCCTGCCTATGCTGACGGTTATGTAGACGGCACTGGCAACAATGTTTATTACGGTTTCAAAACTGATGCAAAATATGCCGAGGCTCATTTCAACATTGACGTTGAATATTACGATACCTTTGAGCACGCCAAAGCTGGCGGTACTGAAGGCATAGACCCTCTTGGTAAATTTGTTCGCGTTCATTATCTTTCTAATTGCCACAACAATGCTACAGCTGACGATTGGCGATTCCGTCCAATGTGGTGGTTTGGTGTTCCTGCTGGTTTGAAAGATCCTCAAGATATTCAATTTAAGCGTATTGAAAAGTTAACAAAAAATGGCAAGGAGCAGGTTAAACCTGCTGGTTCTTCGCAATATATTACAACCGACGCAAACGGTTATGGCGTTGTTTCTGACAAACATTTTAATAGTCCTAAGGAATGGACTAATATTTCTAATTATTATTTTAGTGACGAAAATATTCTTGCCAGCAAAGGCTGGAAACAGCTTATGGGCTTGGGTACCAAAGACAATAAAGGCTACGATAATGCGGGCAATACCGCACAACAATGGGAAGAATACCAAAAGCAAACTCAAGGCCTTAAGGGTATTTTCGTAGACTGGGAGTCTGCTGGTCAGCGTTGGTATGACATGACTTACGTTTCCGAGATGGAAGACAATGCATGGAAAGAGCGTGACACCAATCCGCTTCGTTTTGCCGCTGGCGTTTACCGTTTTGCAGGTAACTGGCACTATGCGGTTGGTCAAAAGCACAATACGCCAAAGATTGCGGATTATTTGAAGCTTGCGTATCCAGAGGTTACAAAGGTTAAGAAGACTAACGCTTTAAGTGAAGCCGAGCAAAAGGCTATTAAAGAAAAAATTGAAAAAGCGAATGAAAACACCAAGTACTTCAAGGAATTAGTTGCTGATAATGGTGTTGTGGTAAATAAGGATGGCTCTGCAACTATCACTTTCAAAGACAAGACGACTCGCACGATTCCTGCAAGCCTTCTTGTTGCACAAGATGAATCCGACAGCGACAGATATAAGCCAGTTATGCCAGATCGCATACCTGTTGTAAAGCCTGATTCGTTAAGTGATGATGATAAAAAGGCTGTTATTGATGCGTTCAAGAAGGCGAACCCTGATAGCAGCGAATTTAGCAAGCATCTTGCCAAGGATAATGCTATTGCTTTCGATAAAGACGGCAAGAACCTTGTTGTGACTTACGAAGATGGCTCAAAAGCTACGATTCCTGCGTCTGAGCTTGTGTTCCAAGGGCCAAAAATCTCCGATTGGGCGCCTTACGTGGTACCTGATCCAATTGAGGTTGGGAATCTTTCTAGCTTGACTACAGAAGAGCAAAAGCAAGTAACCGATGCTTTTGATAAAGCAAACGCTGACTTGGATGTTTATAATGCAGCCAAGAAGGATGGCAAAACTCCTGTAAGCTTCGATAAAGACTTCAAGAACGCCATCATCACTTGGGCAGACGGTTCAACAACAGAGATTCCTTCTTGGCAATTCTTAAAGCAAAAGGCTGCTGAGGAAAATCCAACTCCAAAGCCGCCTGCTCCAACTCCTGCTGCTGAAAAAGAGTTCATCGTTGAACGTCCTGAACAACAATCAAGGGTTAATTTCGATCCCTTTAACGCTACACAAAAAGACGTAAATGATAATAAGACGCAGCTTGATGCTATTGTCTCTCAATTTATGAAGAAGCTTAAAGCTAAGGATGCTAAGAATCCTGATACGTCTGTAACAATCAAAGGTGTTGAATTTAAGATAGTAGAGGGTAAGGGCGTAGTAGTATTCCATGCTGACAACTACAAAGATGCTACATACCCAATGAGCGTATTCCTTAAGCAAATGGCAAATAAGCAAACGCCTCAGACACCTTCTACGGAAACTAAGACGGAAACTGACAAAGACAATCCAGGGAATACCTTTACTTATAAAGTTACAAAGACTGAGATTGAGGGTAATACACCAACTGTTCCAGAAGCTGTGAAGGCATTAAAGCAGTTTGTAAAAGACAATTACGATAATGTAACTGAAGATGATTTAGCTACTGTTGCAGACAGCGTTGAGGTTAAAAAAACTTGGACTCCAAAAGCCGGTACTAAGAATATGGGTCCTTACGGTGTATCTGGTAAGAATGGTGGACCGATGCTTAGTATCAGTTTACGCGATGATAAGGGTATCAAGGTTATTGGTCGTCCATGGGCTGACAACGATGATGGGGGAGATTGGGATTCTGCCTCGCAAACCGAATTGATTACCATCCAAGCTAACGATTTGTATGTTAAAAAGAACAGCTCTCAACCTCAAAAAGATAATACGATTGACAATCTAAAGCAGCAAGCTAAGGATTTGCTGAAGAAGCGCAAAGGTGCTCCTGACAATCTCACTAACGAAGATTTGAAGCGCGCTGGCATCGACAATCCTGATCAGTTGGATGATTCCAAGATCGATAGCATGGCTCAAGGTCAAACAGCCGAGAAGGACCTGCGCGATCTTATTCGCAAGCTCACCGATGCCAAGAAGGCTGAGCGCAAGTACAATCCAATTCCTGAGATTGAAGTTACCGACCCAGAAAATCTGTCTGAAGCTGATTTCAAGAAAGCTGCGGAAGCATTCTTGAAAGCCAATTACGATGGCACGGATTCACTAGCAGAAGATAAGGCGCCGTATAACGTTCCTACGAGTCTCACGCCAAAAACAGATACAGTTAAGATGGAGCTTAGCTCAACTTCTAATGCTAATGGCATTGCAAAGGTTACATATAAGAATAGTGATTTTACAACACTTGTGTTCCAGGATTCTGCTAATAATGATTTGTTCTCCGTTAAGGTAACTTATAAGAAGGCGGGAACCCCTGCGCCAACGCCTGATGCTGGTCAACTCCAGCAGATGAAGGATGATGCGAAGAAGCTTATCGACCGCAATCCAAAGCTTACTGAGGAGCAAAAAACCCAGTATAAGAATGAGATTGATAATGCTAAAGGTGCTGATGATATTCAGAATATTCTTAAGAAGGCCAACGAGCAGGCTGGCAAGAATAATGTAACTCCTGAACAGTTAAAGGAAAAAGAAAAGAAAGACAAAGAAAATAAGGAAAAAGAGCAGAAAAAAGAGGAAGATAAAAAGCAGGAGGACCAGAAGAAGCAAGAGCTACAGGATAAGAAAAAGAAAGCTTCTGATGCAATTGATGGTCTTGGCAATCTGACTCAAGATGAAAAGGATAAGCTCAAGGAAAAGCTGAATGGAAAGAGTGGGGATGCTACCAAGCCTGGTGCTAAGACTCCTGAAGAAGTTCAGCAGATTTTAGATGAAGCTAATAATCTTAATGAAGCGCACAAGGATGTTAGTGCTGGCGCGCTTCCGTTCCTAAGCCACGGCAATTCTAGTAGCGAGGACGATAAGGCTCTTAAGGAGTTAATTGGTTCTGATCCAAGCAAGAAGGATGCAGCACTCACTGCTTTGGAAGATGCTCTTGCAAAGAAGGATCCTGCTGCTACTGCAGAAGAGATTAAGAATGATCTTGACGCAGCCAAGCGCCAGAACGCAATTAACGAGCAGAATGCTAAGAATGCTGGTATTGCCAAGCTTGATGCTAAGAAGGCAGAACTTGATGCAGCATACAAGGCGTTGAATGATGAGCAGAAAGCAAAAGCTAAAGATAAGTATGAAGCTGCCACTAAGGCAATCGATGATGCCAAGAACACTGTTAACAGTGCAACAAAGCCTTCTGACATCAAGAATGCTGTTGATGGCGTGAAAACTTCGTTTGATGACGCAAACAAGGCAATCGAAGATGCTAAGGGCAAGCGCGATACTTCTCAGAACACATACGATGATCAGTCTGTACTTAATAAAGAAAAGGAAGATCAGAAGAAACGCATTCAAGATAGTGATCTTCCAGATGCTGAAAAGCAGAAGGCTATTGATGACATCAATGATGCAAAGAAGATTGGCGACCCAACTGCTATTGCTAATCGCGCTTTGAAGGCTAAGAAGATAGAGGATGCTAAGAAGCAGATTGCTGCGCTTGATCATTTGAACAATGCGCAGAAGGAAGCTTTCAAGAAGATTATTGAAGATACTGATGCTTCTGATCACAAGAACGCTGACGGTACAACTTCTGACGACATCGACGACGCGCTTGCCAATGCTACTGCAACCGATACTGCCATGGCTCGTCTTGAAAAGCTGAAAGAGATCGCTGATAAGTTCGCTAAGGGCGACAAGTATAAGGGTCTGCAAGAAGGCAATGAGCAAAA
This sequence comes from Gardnerella swidsinskii, assembly GCF_023277705.1. Taxonomy (NCBI): domain Bacteria; kingdom Bacillati; phylum Actinomycetota; class Actinomycetes; order Bifidobacteriales; family Bifidobacteriaceae; genus Gardnerella; species Gardnerella swidsinskii. Next base: position 258,140 of record NZ_CP083176.1, on the reverse strand, counting down.
GAAAGCGTTTGACGATGCTGCTACTGCTGCTGGAGCCGTGCTAGACAAAGCTAATGGCGATCCTAAGGATGCGGATCAGGTTAATGAGCTGTATAAGGATCTTCTTAAGGCAATGCAGGATCTTGACAACACAGTTAAGGGCGTTGGTGTTAATACCGCTAATCTTCAGGCGGAAGTTGATAACGATAAGGCTCTTAAGCCAGACGCTACGGCAACTCCTGCAACTAAGGGTGATTCGGTTTATACCACCGCTTCTAAAGATAAGAAGGATGCGTTTGACGCGGCTTTGACTGAGGCTGAAGCTGCTTTGAAGACTGCTAACGAAGAGAATGAGAACGCGAAGAATCCTAACTCGACTCCTCTTACTCCTGAGCAGGAAGCTCAAAAGCAGAAGGCTGTTGACGACGCTCTTGACAAGCTCGTTAAGGCTCGCCTTGCTTTGGATGGTGTTAACACCAAGCCGTTGCAAGAAGAGATTGATAAGGATAGCAACGTTAAGAACTCAGATAGGTATACGTATTCTACTACGACGGAAAAGAAGACTGCGTTTGATCAGGCTCTTCAAGATGCTAAGGATCTTATCGATAAGCTAACTGGTACGAAGAAGGCTGCTGCAGGCGAGGAAGATGTAACAACTAAGACTCAAGCTGAAAAGCAGAAGCTTGTTGACGCTGCTCTTGCAAAGCTTAAGGCAGCTGAAGAGGCTCTTGACGGTAAGAAACCAACTCCTGGTTCTGGTTCTGAAGCTGGTTATGGTGTGAATGATAATGCGCCTACTACTGTGGATAAGGGTGAGTTGAATGTTCAGATTCAGGGTGCTGAGTCTGATTCACAGCCTGGAAATGCTGGTAATGGTAACGCTGGTGCTGGCGTAAACTCGGGTAATGCAGGTAACGCTGCTAACACCAATGCTGCCAACGCTAACGCTAATAATGCTAATGGCGCAAGTTCTGCTGCTGTGAACGCTGCGGTTGAAAGCAATCCGGCTGTGAAGCAGGCTGATGCTCAAGTTTCTAAGGCTCAGGCGGCTTTGGATGCTGCTTTGGCTGAGGCTAAGAAGGTTGCTGCTGATCCTAACGCAACTCAGGCTCAGGTTGATGCTGCGGCTAAGAAGCTTTCTGCTGCTCGTAAGGCTTTGGCGTCTGCTAAGGCTCATGCGGCTGATGTTCGTGCTTCTGTGCGCGCTCAGGTGTTGAAGAGTGGTAGTGTTGCTCAGCTTAGTAAGACTGGTAGTGACGTGTCTGTGTTTGGCTTGTTTGCTGCAACTCTTAGTGCTGCTGGTGCTGCGCTTTTCTCAGCTAAGCGTCGTGGTACTTCTCGCCACAGTAATAAGTAGAATATTTGCTAGCTGATCTGGTTATTGCAGATCAGCTAGTTTTAGAGCTGCTTAATGTTTGCTTAATTGTATTCAGTAAGTTTGCTGAGTATTGAGTTAATTAGCATAATGAAGTTAATGTAAAAGTGCCTCACTTTGCGTCTTTCTTTACTACGCAAAGTGAGGCATTTTTGTATGCGAATATTTTTATCTAACACGAATTGAAACAGTCGTGAAAATATGGGAGAATTACCACATGACTACAGTTATTATGCATACTTCTGAAGGCGATATAAAAATCAATTTGTTTGACAGTAAAGCGCCTGAAACCGTCAAAAATTTTGTTGGCTTAGCTACTGGTGAGCGCGAGTGGCTTGACTCATTCAGTGGAAAACCTTCGCATGAGCCATTCTACGATGGTTTAACTTTCCACCGCATCATTAAGGATTTCATGATTCAGGGTGGCTGCCCACTCGGCAATGGAACTGGCGGTCCTGGATACGAGTTTGACGATGAAATTGACGCATCCTTGAAGTTCGATAAGCCTTATTTGCTCGCTATGGCAAATGCTGGAAAGCGTCGCGGTCGTGACGGTCGTTTGCATGGCACTAACGGTTCGCAGTTCTTCATTACAACTGTGCCAACTCCATGGCTTGATGGCCACCATACAATTTTCGGCGAAGTTGCTGACGATGAATCGAAGGCGGTTGTCGATAAGCTCGAGGCTGTCGCAACGGATCGATCTGATGCTCCTCTTGAGCCTGTAGGTATTATTTCTATTGAAGTTTTGTGATTAAACGTTATTTGATTTAATACTCTTTAATATTCTTTAATACTAAAGTTCTTAATTGCTAATCCGACATTTTCTATACGCTTGTGTACAGAAAATGTCGGATTTTTGCTGTAAGGCGGCAGAAACTTTACAACGCATGCAACGGAAAGGTTGTATTAATAGAATTTAAATGCGGATATAAAGAAAGCGAGTCTTATAGCAAGCATAATAGCTCACTATAAAACTCGCTTTGGTTCATATCAACCTTCTTCTATTATTATTCGTTGTAAGTATTGTTATTGAAGCACTTGCAATTCAGTTTTTGCTTCCGCACTTCCGTACCTCATCATTTTATGCTTTCACGCTTTGATACAACGATGAGCCGGATTCTTGGAACTTTTTGCTCATCTCTTTCATACCATCGGCAATTGCCTGACTGCGTGCTTCTTCAACGAGCTGCTCCTGCTGAGCTGCTCCGCCAAAACGCTTACGAATATTTTGCGAAATAGCCATCGAGCAGAACTTTGGTCCGCACATCGAGCAGAAGTGCGCCATTTTTGCCGGTTCTGCAGGAAGTGTTTCGTCGTGGAAGGCGATTGCGGTATCTGGATCATAGCTTAAGTTGAACTGATCCAACCAGCGGAACTCAAAGCGAGCCTTACTGATTGCGTTGTCGCGATCCATAGCATGTGGATGATGCTTAGCAAGATCAGCTGCGTGGCAAGCGATCTTATACGCAATCACGCCTTGCTTCACGTCATCCTTGTTAGGCAACCCCAAATGTTCCTTAGGAGTCACATAGCAAAGCATTGCGGTGCCGTATCGCGCAATCTCCACGCCACCAATTGCGGAAGTAATGTGGTCATAGCCAGGTGCGGTATCCGTAGTCAAAGGACCAAGCGTATAGAATGGAGCATTCTGGCAAATTGCCTTTTCCATCTCAATATTCATACGCACAGTGTCGAATGGCACGTGACCAGGACCTTCAATCATCACCTGTACGTCATGCTTCCAAGCGATCTTCGTAAGCTCGCCAAGCGTCATAAGCTCGGAAAGCTGAGCCGCATCGTTAGCATCAGCCAAGCTACCTGGACGCAAACCATCACCCAAAGAGAATGCAACATCGTACTTTGCGAAAATCTCGCATAATTCTTCAAAGTGCGTATACAAGAAGCTCTCTTGATGATGTTGCAAGCACCATTCAGCCATAATTGAGCCACCACGAGAAACAATACCGGTTACGCGGTTTGCAGTAAGCGGCACGTAGCGAAGAAGCACGCCAGCGTGAATAGTCATGTAGTCAACGCCCTGCTCGCACTGCTCAATAACAGTGTCGCGGAAAAGCTCCCAGCTGAGCTTAGAAGCATCATCCTCAACCTTTTCCAAAGCCTGATACATTGGCACTGTTCCAATTGGCACAGGGGAGTTGCGCAAAATCCATTCGCGCGTTGTGTGAATATCGTTACCGGTGGAAAGATCCATAACGGTATCCGCACCCCACTTCGTGGCCCACGTAAGCTTTTCTACTTCTTCGTCGATAGATGACGTAACAGCAGAATTACCCATGTTTGCGTTGAGCTTAGTCAAGAAGCGCGAGCCAATAATCATAGGTTCAGCTTCAGGATGGTTAATATTGCAAGGAATTACAGCACGTCCGGCTGCAACTTCTTCGCGAACCAGCTCTACATCGCAATTTTCGCGCGTTGCAACATATTGCATTTCCGGAGTAGTGATTCCGTGGCGAGCGTACCACATTTGTGTAATCGGATGATCCGCGCCCTTCATTGGCTTATGCGTGCGTCCACGCCATTCCTTAGAAGCCTTACCACGCTTAATTGCGCGCTTGCCGTCGTCTTGAAGATTGCGCCTGCGACCCTCATATTCCACAACGTCACCGCGGTCGCGAATCCAGTCAAGGCGAAGCGGAGCCAAACCTTCCTTCGGATCGCACTTTGGACCTTCTGTATTGTAATCCTTAAAAGGCGGGTTAGGACCTACGCCAGGAGTATCCGAAAGCTTAATTTCCGTATAAGGAACTTCCAAATCATAAGAACCATATTCATACTCAAAATGAACTGGAGTTGTTTTGCGAATATGAGCTTTATCGCGCTGAGTGCATCCGCGAGCTGCAACGTCAACTCGCTGTTGTTTAGCTAATTTCGCAGCATCCTTTGCTTCTTTCGCATTAATAAAAGTTGGCTTCTTTTCTTGAGTTTCTGAAGATTTTGATTCAGAATTTTCTGCAACTATCACTCGCTTAGCGTAGCCGTGCTTTTCTTCACCTCGCACAGCTTTCCAATGTTCAACAAATTCACGCATAGTTGATTCTGGTGTTTCTGAAGAATACAATGCTTCAGAAACGAACCATCCTGCAGCCTTGGTGTGAGCGATTGTATCGATATCGTCGAGTGCAGTTCTTCCGCCAACTAGAACTGGAAAATCACTTGCGGAACAAATCGTATTAATTTTCGCTTCGTCCAGCGTTGTGTGATTTGCTTCCAATTCGTAAGCGGCAGTAGTGCTTTCGCATCCTTCTTCAGGATTGCGCATTGCTGTTACGCAAATGTAATCAATGCATCCATCTGGAAGTTCGTTTATTACTTTAACTAAGCTTTCGGTTTCAACAGATAAGCCGATTACAGCATCTTCGCCAAGAAGAGCGCGAGCCTCTCTAGGCTCCATGTCGCTTTGTGCTAAATGCACTCCGTCAACTTTGATGCTTTGATTGCGAGCTTGCCAAACGACATCAACACGCTCGTCGATAACAAAAGTTACAGAATCGCATTTGTTATTGTCTTCGATGATTTGTGCAATATCGCGTGCAATAGTAGTGATTTCTTTAGCGTTTTCATTGTTGCAATGAAGACGAATAAAAGTCGCTCCAGCGCGCAAAGCATCATCGACAATATCGGTAAGCGGACGATTATTACAAGCTTGTGGGTCTGCAATAAAGCAGGCGCTTAGATTAAATTGATTACGCATTGATGCGTACGGATAATTCGATGTCATACTAAAATCGTTGCTCCCTACGTTGTATTAACTAACAGGTTCGAAGGGTTAGGCAAACTAATACCATCTCAGCCTTCTTTCGAAAGCACCCCTGCAAAATGTCGAATTACCAGCAAGTTTACACGATTATGTGCATTTAATTGGTGGTGGGTATGTTGCGAATTTCTTTAGCGTTCGTGATGATTGATTGCGCGTGAAATAAAATCTCCCAAGCTTTGCACAATCTGCACGAGAATAATACAAAGGATAACAGCAACTGTCATCACATCGTATTGATAACGCTGGTATCCGTATCGTATTGCAATGTCTCCGAGTCCGCCTGCGCCAACTGTTCCAGCCATTGCGGAGAATCCAAAAAGCGTAATAAATGTAAGCGCAGCTCCGCGAATTAGCGAAGGTAAAGCTTCCCACAGCAACACTTTGCAAACAATTTGCAATTTGCTTGCTCCAAAGCTTTGTGCTGCTTCAATTAAGCTTCCGTCAACTTCGGCTAAAGATTGTTCAACTACTCTAGCAACGAATGGTGCAGCCGTAATCACCAGAGGCACAATAGCCCCAGGAACTCCCAAAGAAGTGCCAACTATGAGACGAGTGAAAGGAATTATTGCAACTAATAAAATAATAAACGGCACAGAACGCACGATGTTAACAATCCAGCCTAGAACTGCGTTAATTGGCGCGTTGGGGCAAATGCCTTTTTTGTTTGATGTAATGAGAAGTACGCCAACTGGAAGTCCAATAAGGTATGCAAAAAGTGTTGCAACTGATGTCATTACGAGTGTGTCTTGCACGCCTTCAATAAGTAAGTTGCCGTAGTCGTTAAAAAATTGTGTAGCAGCTTCTAACATTGTTATTTCACCTCGTTGGTAAGCGCGTTTGTTTGTTCGTCTGTTTGTGCGTTTTCTGGCTTATTGTTAAGCTCGCTTGCAATCGTGCTTGTAATTTTAGCGCGATGATTTTCCTGTTTTTCATCTGCAATAAGAGTTCGCAAAATATCGCTTTGTGGATTTGCAAAAAGCGTATCAGTGTCACCTAATTCCACAATGCGTCCGCCATCAATCATTGCAACTCGGTCGCAAATATTTCGTGCTACAGCCAGCGAATGCGTAATAATAACAAGCGTTACGTTGAGTTCGCGGTTAATTCGGCTCAATAAATCAAGGATTTGCGCAGTAGTTGTGGAGTCAAGTGCGCTTGTTGCTTCGTCGCAAAGCATAATCGACGGATTATTCGCCAATGCTCGTGCAATTGCTACGCGCTGCTGCTGTCCGCCTGAAAGCTGGCTAGGGTAGCGGTTTGCAAAATCTTGTAAACCAACTAAGTCAAGTAAGTAGTTTGCGCGTTCTTCTCGTTCCTTTTTTGCAGTGTGATTCAGCTCTAATGGGAAAGTGACGTTTCGCAATACTGTACGCTGCTGGAAAAGGCTAAAATTCTGGAAAATCATGCCAATATTAGTGCGTACTTTTGCAAGTTCTTTATCTTTTACTTCGCTAATATCATTTCCGTCAATAATAATTTTGCCGGAAGTTGGTCGCTCAAGCAGATTCATGCAACGAACTAGCGAAGACTTTCCTGCACCAGAAGAACCAAGGATTCCGAATACTTCTCCCGATTCAATAGTCAGATTAATGTCGTGTAATGCTTCGTTCGCTTTGCTACCTTTGCCGTAGCTTTTGTGAAGATGTTCGATCTGAATCATGCTTTTCCTTAACAGATTATTGCTTTCTGTGTGAAATATACTTCGTTACTAACTAGAGTTACTAACTAGAGTTACTAACTAGCGTCATTAACTAGATTATTAACCAGCACGCACATTACGTATATTACACGCTTATAAAATAATGCCGCAAAGCATACACGAAGCATACACATGCGGCATTAGGTGGCTACATTGTGAGTATTTTTTAGAAAACAGGGAGCACAGCGCCTTTGTAAGTTTTAGTAATATAGTCGCGCACTTCGCTTGTCTTCAAAGCTTTGAGTAAGGCTTTGATTTTTGCAAACTTTTCAGAGCCCTTCTTTACTACAATAATATTTTCATAAGTTTTAGCCGCAATGCCTCCAACTTTTTCTGAAGTAAGTGGGTCTTTAGTTGGGTTAAAACCAGCTTGAATAGCGTAATTGCCGTTCATGGCAGCAAGATCCACATCCTTAATGGCAGTAGGAACTGTTGCCGCTTCAAGTTCTTTAAACTTCAAATTCTTAGGATTCTCAGTAATATCTTTTGTAGTAGCGTTAATATCCTTTGGATTCTTCAACTTAATCAATCCGGCATCTTGCAAAAGAAGCAATGCGCGAGCCTCATTAGTAGGATCATTTGGAACTGCAACAGTTGCTCCGTTTGCTAATGCTTTAATCGTCTTGGTTTTTCCTGGATACAATCCAAATGGTTCAAAATGAATTCCACCTACTGAAACAAGGTGAGTTCCCTTTTCCTTATTAAAGTTGTCAAGATAAGGCAAATGCTGATAGTAGTTTGCGTCAACTTCGCCTTCTTCAGTAGCTGTATTTGGCTGCACGTAGTCAGTAAATTCCTTTACTACTAGCTTGTAGCCTTCTTTTTGCAAGATTGGCTTTACAACTTTATTTAAGATTTCAGAATGCGGGGTAGGTGAAGCTGCAACAGTAATGGTCTTGTCATCCTTTGCGCCTGCTTTTGAGCTACCGCAGCCACTTAAAGTGAAAGTCGCTAATGCTGCCAGTGCTGTAATTGATGCAATAACTTTAATTTTTCGCATATTTCCTGCTCCTTGTTCGGTGAAATTTGTTTAAAGTTAAATCCCCTTCGCGAGTAACGAATTATCAATATAGGCGAGAAAAATCAATAATTCTACACTTTGCTTATTAGTATTATTTATGACGTGTTAATAATTCGCATACTTGCAGTGTGGAAAGAGAAAAAATAAGTTTTTCAACACGTCGCTTACTTGCAATGAAGCTATCTACTAGACTGTAATGTATGAGTTTTTTGCGATTGGCGTTAGCGCAGATAGATACCTGCGTTGGGAACATTGATAGCAACGTTGAAAAAGTTTTGAAGTATGCTGCGCGCGCAAAGCAGTCGGGTGCTCGCATGGTTGTGTTTCCTGAGATGACTTTGACTGGGTATCCTATTGAAGACCTCGCCTTGCGTGCCACGTTCCGCACAACTGCACAAAAAGCTGCAGACTTGCTTGCAACAAAACTTGCGGAAGAAGGCTTGGGGGAGCTTTACGTAGTAGTTGGAACTGTTGGCTTTGACGAGTCTGCTGGAAAGCCTCGAAACAGGCTTCTCGTATTGCATGAAGGTAAATCTGTGTTGCAATACGACAAGCATTTCTTGCCAAATTATGGTGTTTTTGACGAGTTTCGTATTTTCTCTTCTGGCAATAAGTGTGAGCTGCTGGAAGTAGATGGAATGCGTCTAGGTTTTGCTATTTGCGAAGATATTTGGCAAGACGGCGGTCCTGTTGCGCGTTTGGCAAAACTTGGTATCGATGCGCTAATAACTATGAACGGTTCTCCATATGAGGAAGGTAAAACTCATGTGCGCTTGAGTTTGGCTCAAAAGCGCGCTGTTGAAGTCAATGCGCCAGTCGTATATGTGAACCAAGTCGGCGGCCAAGATGATTTGGTTTTTGACGGTGGAAGTTTTGTTGTTGATGCTGACGGAACTTTACTTGAACGCTCGGCAATGTTTGATGAAGATTTGTCGTTTGTTGATTTTGATAACTCGCTGAAAAAGCAGAAAGTTTCAAGCATTGCTCCAAAACTTGACGCAGACGAAGAAGTGTATTGTGCGTGTGTTGTAGGTCTTAGAGATTACATGCGTAAGAATGGTTTTAAGGGTGTGTGCTTAGGACTTTCTGGAGGAATTGATTCTGCTTTAGTAGCTACTATGGCTGCCGATGCTTGCGGTGGAGCAAATGTGTATGGCATTTCTATGCCAAGCATGTACTCTTCGGACGGTTCTAAAGACGATGCGCGCGATTTAGCAGAGCGAATTGGCGCTCACTATGATGTGCAACCAATTGAACCGCTTTTTAAAGCTTTCCAATCGCAACTTTCATTAGAAGGTGTTGCAGCAGAAAACTTGCAAGCTCGCGTTCGTGGCGTAATCGTAATGGCTTACTCGAATTCGCGCGGTGTTTTGGCGCTCGCAACTGGTAATAAATCGGAGCTTGCTTGCGGATATTCTACTATCTATGGCGATGCGGTAGGAGGGTATGCTCCTATTAAGGATTTGTTTAAGACGCGCGTTTGGGCACTTTCTCGTTGGAGGAATCGCGCTGCGAATGCTGGAGTAGGCATTGGTATGCTGCCAATTGTTGGATATGAGGATTCTGAGCAAACAGAAGTTACGAAAGCGAAAGCTCCGCAAGATGGTGTGCTTATTCCGGTTAATTCTATTATTAAGCCTCCGAGTGCAGAGTTGCGTCCAGGGCAAAAGGATTCTGATTCTTTACCTGAGTACGATTTGCTTGATCGTGTTTTAGAGGCTCATATTGAGCTTGCTCATGGTAGAGCGGATTTGCTTGAAGATGGTTTTGACGAGCATACTGTTGACACGGTTATGCGTTTAGTTGATCGCGCAGAATGGAAGCGCAGGCAGTATCCGCTTGGACCAAAAGTAAGTGCTATTGCTTTTGGCAGGGATCGCAGAATGCCTGTTACCACAGCTTTTCGTGAATAAATGTGATATATTTCACTAGATTTTTTGCAAAACTACTCGTGTATGCGTTTACTTATGCTCTAACATTGTTATTAAGGCAGCGTGAAGATGCGTTGCGGGTACAAAAGGAGTCTAAACATGACATCAGTTGATGCGCCAGTTCTCAGTGAAGAGGATCTTCGTACCGAAGCGTGGAATGGTTTTACTGACGGCAATTGGAAGAAAGACATTGACGTACGCGACTTTATAATAAAGAACTATACGCCATATGAAGGTGACGAAAGTTTCTTGGCAAATGCCACTGAAAAAACGAAGCACATGTGGAAGTATCTCGACGACAACTACTTAGCTGTTGAACGTGAGCGTCGTGTTTATGATGTTGAAACTCATATCCCAGCAGGTATTGACGCAATGCCAGCAGGCTACATTGAAAGCCCAGAAGTAGATAACGTAATCGTCGGTTTGCAAACTGATGAGCCTTGCAAGCGCGCTATGATGCCAAACGGCGGTTGGCGCATGGTTGAGCAAGCTATTAAAGAAGCTGGCAAGGAAGTAGATCCTCAAATCAAGAAGATTTTCACCGTCTACCGTAAGACTCATAACGATGGCGTGTTTGGCGTTTACACCAAGAATATTAAGATTGCTCGCCACAACAAGATTTTGACCGGTTTGCCAGATGCTTACGGCCGCGGTCGTATTATTGGCGATTATCGTCGTGTTGCTCTTTACGGCGTGAACATGCTTATTGAGTTTAAGAAGCGCGACAAGGATTCGATTCCATACCGTAACGATTTTACCGAGACCGAAATTGAGCATTGGATTCGCTTCCGCGAAGAGCATGACGAGCAGATTAAGGCTTTGAAGCAGCTTATTAACTTGGGTAACGAGTACGGTTTGGATTTGACTCGTCCAGCTAAGACCGCTAAGGAAGCTGTTCAGTGGACTTACATGGGCTATCTTGCTTCTGTTAAGAGCCAGGATGGCGCTGCAATGAGCTTCGGTCGCGTTTCCGCATTCTTCGATTGCTACTTTGAGCGCGATTTGAAGGCAGGTTTAATTAACGAAACCGACGCTCAGGAAATTATTGACGCTCTTGTTATGAAGCTTCGTATTGTGCGCTTCTTGCGTACTAAGGATTACGACGCAATCTTCTCTGGTGATCCTTACTGGGCAACTTGGTCCGATGCAGGCTTCAGCGAGGATGGCCGCACTTTCGTAACCAAGACTTCGTTCCGTTTGCTCAACACTTTGACTCTTGAGCATTTGGGACCTGGTCCTGAGCCAAATATCACTATTTTCTGGGATCCAAAGCTTCCAGAAGCTTATAAGCGTTTCTGCGCACGAATTTCTATCGACACTTCTGCAATCCAGTACGAGTCCGATAAAGACATTCGTGAGCACTGGGGTGACGACGCTGCTATTGCTTGCTGCGTTTCTCCAATGCGCGTCGGTAAGCAAATGCAGTTCTTCGCAGCTCGCGTGAACTCTGCAAAAGCTTTGCTTTACGCTATTAACGGCGGCCGCGATGAAATGACCGGCATGCAAGTTATCGATAAGGGTGTTATTGACCCAATCAAGCCAGAAGCTGACGGCACTCTCGACTACGAGAAGGTTAAGGCTAACTACGAGAAGGCTTTGGAATGGCTTTCCGAGACTTATATTGAGGCTTTGAATATCATCCACTACATGCACGATAAGTACGCTTACGAGTCCATCGAAATGGCTTTGCATGATAGGGAAGTCTACCGTACGCTTGGTTGCGGCATGTCCGGCTTGTCTATTGCTGCAGATTCCTTGGCTGCTTTGAAGTATGCAAAGGTTTACCCAATCTACAACAAGGATGCTAAGACCACTGAAGGCCACGAGTACGAGTACATCGAGGGCGGCGACGACGACTTAATCGTTGGCTACAAGACTGTTGGCGAGTTCCCAGTTTACGGTAACGACGACGATCGTGCAGACGACTTAGCAAAGTGGGTTGTAAGCACTGTTATGGGTCAGGTAAAGCGTTTGCCTGTGTACCGTAATGCTGTTCCAACTCAGTCCATCTTGACTATTACTTCTAACGTTGAGTATGGCAAGAACACTGGTTCCTTCCCATCCGGTCACAAGAAGGGTACTCCGTACGCTCCAGGCGCAAACCCAGAAAACGGCATGGATTCGCACGGTATGCTTCCTTCGATGTTCTCCGTTGGAAAGATTGATTACGATGATGCTCTTGACGGCATTTCGCTTACGAACACCATTACTCCTGACGGTTTGGGTCGTGACGAAGACGAGCGCATCAGCAACTTGGTTGGCATTTTGGATGCTGGCAACGGTCACGGCTTGTACCACGCAAACATCAACGTGTTGCGTAAGGAACAGCTTGAAGATGCTGTTGAGCACCCAGAAAAGTATCCGCATTTGACGGTTCGAGTTTCCGGCTACGCAGTGAACTTTGTAAAGCTCACTAAGGAGCAGCAGCTCGACGTTATTTCTCGTACATTCCACCAGGGTTCAGTTACTGACTGATTTGGTTGATTAGTAAACACCGCCGGGAGCGAGGCTAGTTTCGCTCCCGGCTTTTGTTAATTGCGTATATTATTTATTATTTATTTATAAATAGTTTGGAGGGTAGTTAGATGGCTGAAAACACAGCGTTTCGTACCACAACTCAGCATATGTTGAAGGAGTCAAAAGAGTATGCTCGCCAAACTTTAATGGGTGGACTTTCTGGATTTGAGTCGCCAATTGGGCTGGATCGTAAAGATCGCTTAGTTGCTCTTAAAACTGGCGATATTGGATTTGTGCATTCGTGGGATATCAATACTTCTGTTGATGGTCCTGGAACTCGTATGACGGTGTTTATGAGCGGTTGCCCACTTCGTTGCCAGTATTGCCAAAATCCTGATACTTGGAAAATGCGTGACGGCAAGCCAGTCTATTTGGATGCAATGATTAAAAAAGTTGACCGCTATCAAAGTCTTTTTAAAGCAACAGGTGGAGGAATCACATTTTCTGGCGGCGAGTCCATGATGCAGCCAGCTTTTGTATCTAGAGTATTTCGCGCTGCAAAAGAGATGGGCGTTCATACTTGCTTAGATACTTCGGGCTTTTTGAATCGCAATTATACAGATGAAATGATTGACGACATTGATCTTTGCTTGCTTGACGTTAAATCAGGAACTGAAGAAACGTATAAAAAAGTAACCGGCGGCTTGCTTCAGCCAACTATTGACTTTGGTCAGCGCTTGGCGAAGGCTGGTAAGAAGATTTGGGTGCGTTTTGTGCTTGTTCCAGGTTTGACTTCCAGTGAAGAAAACGTTGAAAAAGTTGCCGAGATTTGCGATTCGTTTGGTGATGCTGTTGAGCATATTGACGTGCTTGGATTCCATCAACTAGGACGTCCAAAGTGGCATGAGCTTAGGATTCCGTACCCTCTTGAGAATCAAAAAGGGCCTTCTAGAGCACTTAAAGAACGAGTTGTAAACCAGTTCAAAGATCACGGTTTTGTTGTGTACTAGACTGCGTTTAGATTGCATTTAGACTGCATTTAAATTGCGTCAAAAATGTAACTGTAATTTAGGCAATCTTTGCGTATCGTATTGTTTTTTTTGAAGGATTTTTGTATAATTATACAAATACTCTTTTTTAGAGAAAGGATACGCAATGAAGCGCAGAATAGGTTGTTGGATTGCATTAGCTTTTACATTAGCGTTAGCTGTTTTTGTGCGGTGTAACGATCAGTTTGGTTTTGCTACAGCGCTTACTATTTTCGTTATTTTGCCAATAATTTTATTGCCAATAAACATTGTTGCATCTTTCGATAAGAAACTTCTTATTGAAGTGCCAATAATATCTATTGTTATAGCTGTTGTTACAGAACTTGTCACTTTTCCAATAGTCAACTTTTCGGATTTAGGTTTACATGCTGGCTACGTTGTTCCAACAGTTTTAGCTTCGGCAGTCGCATTTACTCTTACTAGATTCCTTAAAACTAGGCTTGTTAAGCGCATAAATGACGAAGTAGCAAACAATAAAACAGATTGATTATTTAATTGATTATTTATTTGATTTTTTATTTTTGAATAGTCGTAGTTGTGTGCGAAAGTTGAAGCCGTGTTAAAGATGCATAATCTGTAACACGGCTTAAATATTTTTTACGGATATTTTGCAAAAAGTACAGAATAAGTTGCAAAAAGCGTAAGAATTTGGGTAAAGCATGCAATCGGGAGGCGTACTTGAACGAGGAACCAAAGCTTTTAAAAGAGCCTAGAGAAGGAGTTCCAGAAGTCATTGATACGCTTGAAGCATATAAAGATTATTGCAGCTTGTTGGCGGCAGGCTCCGGTCCTTTAGCTGCAGACGCTGAGCGAGCTTCCGGTTTCCGCTACAGTCATGAAGATTGGTTGATTCAGTTCAAACGTAAGGGTGCAGGAATTGGATTATTAGATCCTATAGAACTTACAAAACTTGGAGCTGATTGGAACGAATTTAACAAGGCAGTAGGGGATGTGCCTTGGATTATTCACGATTCGATGCAAGATTTGCCAGGATTTTTCAATATTGGTTTGCGCCCACTTGCATTATTTGATACCGAAATCGCAGCTAAATTACTTGGCAGAAAGCGCTTTGGTTTAAGCTCTGTAACTGAATATTATTTGGGTCTTACTCTTGCAAAAGAACATTCTGCAGCAGATTGGTCTTACCGCCCACTTCCTAGAGATTGGCGAAATTACGCAGCTTTAGATGTTGAATTACTTATTGAGCTAGAAGAAGTAATGCGCGTCGAACTTAAAAAGCAAGGTAAACTTTCTTGGGCGGAAGAAGAATTTAAACACTTACTTAGTAAGGGTGCACAAAAGAAAGCTCCGCATCCACGTCCATGGCTTAAAATATCGCATATTAGCGTACTTATGCACGATCGTGTTGGTTTAGTTATTGCGAAAGCATTGTGGCAAAAGCGAGATGCTTTAGCGCGTGAATATGATATTGCGCCAACTCTGCTACTTTCTGACGCTGCAATTATTGAAGCTGGTAAGCGTAAACCTAGTAATGCGCGTGCGTTTCGTGCTATTCGTTCTTTGAATGAGCGAGTGCGAATGCACACTGGCAGTGAGCAAGACAAAATGTTCGAGCGTTACGCTCCAATTCAGCGCAAAGTTAAACCATCTATTTGGAAAAACGTTATAGAGAATGCTATTTTGCGCGCTAAATCTGGTGAAACGGCTATGGATGATGTGCATCAAGTATTACCGAATGGAGCTATTCAACTTAATTCGCGCGAATCTCGTAAAACGAACGTACTTAAGTCAACAGATACTGACGAGTCGCAAGGTTCTAATGATTGTCAGGATTGCCATGATTTATCGGATTCGCAGTACTTGCAGGATATGCAAGATTTCCAAAGCGCTCCTAGATCTATGAAATATTGGCGAGAACATCACCCTAAGCGTTACGAGCGTTTACAAAGAGTAAAAGCTGAGTTAAATCAAATTTCTGAATACACTCATACTCCTGCAGAAATTATTATCAAACCACAGATTATTCGTAATCTTTGCTGGCATGATGATGCGCAAGATATTGATGTTAAAACATTCTTAAGTGAGCATGGTGCTCGCGAATGGCAAACCCGATTGGTAGCTGAGTCCGTAACTCGCGCTATCATGTAACGGTTGTGCCATACGGCAGAAGCTAGAAAAAACGTAATTTCAGGAGCGCAAGCGTGAAAATCAGCGTCAGGAATCTTGAGCCAACTAAAGTTAAGCTCACCATTACCGCAGATCTCGAAGACTTCAAGCCATTCTTGGAAGAAGCTCGTAAGGAGATTGCTAAGCAAATTAACGTGCCAGGTTTCCGTAAGGGACATGTGCCAGGCAAGATTGTAGATCAGCGCGTCGGTTTCGCAGCTGTTGCCGGCGAAGCCGTAAATTCCGCTGTACCAGAGCTTTATTCCAAGGCTTTGGAAGAAAAGAAGATTCGCCCAATGGATCAGCCAGAATTTGACGTTCAGGAAGTTCCAACGTCGACTGATGCAGATGCAAGTCTTAAGTTTGTAGCAACAGTTGAGCGTCGTCCAGATTTCAAGTTGAACAAGTTCAAGGGCGTTGAGATTGAAGTTGAGAAGCCAAAGGTTTCCGACAAGGATGTCAAGGAGCGCTTGGAAAGTCTCCGTCAGCGTTTTGCTACTTTGGTTGGTGTTGACCGTCCTGCAGCTAAGGGTGATTACACTAACATTGATTTGGAAGCTCGTATCGATGACGAAGTAGTTGATGCACAAGAGGGCGTAAGCTACGAAATCGGTTCCGGTGTGTTGCTTGACGGTTTGGATGAGGCTTTGGATAGCCTTTCTGCCGGCGAAGAAACCACCTTTGAAGGTACTCTCGAGTCCGGCAAGCATAAGGGCGAGAAGGCTCAAATCAAGGTTAAGGTTAATTCCGTAAAGACTCAGGAATTGCCAGAGCTTGATGATGATTTTGCTCAGGAAGCTTCCGAGTTTGATACTTTGAAGGATTTGAAGGCAGATATTCGCAAGGCTTGCGAGCAGGCTGCTGAAGGTCGTCAGGCAACTAATGCCCGTGACGCATTCCTTGTTAAGCTTCAAGAAGAAGTTGAAATTCCTGTACCAAAGGGTGTTTTGGATAAGGCTGTTTCAGAGCATTTGAAGGGCATGACCCCTGATCCTGAAAAAGCTACCAAGAAGCAGAAGGACGAAGCGCAGCAGGCTGCTGAGAAGGAACTTCGCGACCAAATGGTTCTTGACGCTTTAGCTGAACAGATGGATGTGACTGTTTCCCAGGCTGATGTCACCAACTTCTTGGTTTCTGTTGCTCAGCAGTACGGTATGGATCCAAACCAGTTCATTAACGCAATCGTTAACAACGGTCAGCTTGGTTCTGCTGTGCAGGAAGTTGCTCGCTCTAAGGGCTTGCTTGCTGGTATGCGTGCTGTAAAGTTCGTTTCTGGCGGAGAAGCTCTTGACTTGAGTGCATTCTTGTCTGAGGATGATGACGAAGACGAAAGCGTGAAGGCTGCTTCTGCTGCTGCAGAAGTTGCTGACGAACTTTCTAAGTAGTATTTTTCAAACAAGAAAAAGTTTATACTTTCTCATATTCGCTAAAAACCCAGGGCTTTTGCTCTGGGTTTTTGTGTTGTTGTTATACTTTAAAGAAAGTGAAAAACAAATAAAATGAAAAACAAATAACATAAGGAAGGCTGCCGCTAATGGAAAAACGCAATTTGCAAATAGTAGGCAGTAAAAAACCTAGTAAGTGTTTGAGCTATGTTTTTACATGTTTACGATTAAGTCTTATTGCTTTTTTTGTTGCAGTTATGGCTGGGGTTGGTGCAATATTATTAACTCTGTTACTACATGCTGTGCAAAATGTAATGTTCGGATTTTCAGAATCTGCTCTTAAACCTTCGCCAGTTGGATTGCCAGTATTGCACTACGTTGCTGTTGTATTAATTGTCATGTCTGTTGCTGCAATTATTTGGATGTGGTTATGGACAAAATCTTCTAATCGTATTGTCGATATAGCTCATGCTGTTCGTGGTCAATCAATGCCATGGCATACAACGATTATCCATGTATGTTTACAAATTTTTATAGTTGCTTCTGGCGCAAGTTTAGGTAGGGAAGTTGCGCCTCGAGAATTGGCTGCAATGCTTACTCAGAAGTTACTCTGCTTTATCCGAGTCAGTGAATTTCAAGCTCGCGTTTTGGTTGCAAGTGCTGCTGGTGCTGGTTTAGCTGGAGTTTATCGCGCTCCAATAGCGGGTGCGATTATGACGCTAGGTTTGGTTGCAATTCCACGTTTTTCTCATGACTCGAAATCTTCTTTAAAGCGTTTGAAATGGTATTGGCTTATACAAAAATTTAGTATTTTTGCTATTGCGTTATGTATAAGTGAAATTGCATCATTGACTACTATTTTTGTGCTTGGGTATGAGCCTTACTATTGTTTGTCAAGTCTTGATGACATCCATATTGTCAATACGACTGTGTTGCTGCTTGCAATTATAGTTGGCATTCCTTGTGGTATTGTTGGCACTCTTTTCCATAAGATGATTCGTTGGGCTCGCTCTAAGTGTGCTCGCAATTACCAAATTTTATATTTTTTGCCATTAATGGGCTTAGTAACAGGATTAGTTGCATCATGGAATCCAGCCATTATGGGCAATGGTCGAGCTTTAGCGCAATACGCATATAACATTGCAAAAACAAGTATTGCAATTGACAAAAACTCTTTGGTAACTTTGCTTCTACTGGTTGTTGCAAAAATAATTTTAACAAGTTGCACTCTTCGAGCTGGCGCAAGTGGTGGTGTGCTTCAGCCGAGTATGTCGTCTGGAGCTTGCGTAGGGCTGATTATAGGTTTTATAAGTATGAACATTCCAGTTGTTGGTGGCATGTTATCAAGTCAGCCCAAAATATTGGTAATAGCTGCTATTTTTGGTGCTGCAAGTATGCTAACTGCAAGTCGAAAGTCATTGTGGTTTGCGCTTTTTTTGGTAGCACAATTAGTGAATTTGCCTATGATTATGATTATTCCAATGGTTGTTTCTTGTGCTGTATCTAGAAGCATAACGATGATACCAAAATTTTTAGCCGCAAATAATGTTTAAATTTTTTTAGTATAGAAAATACAATATATGCAAAATAAATGCGCCTATGCTAGTTCAGTATTAGCAAAGGCGCATTTGTTATTAGTAAATATTTTTTTAGTTATGTTGGTTATTTTAGTTATTTTTTAATTAATTATTAGAACTGAATTCTTTATCTGCAATAAAAGTTCCATCATCGTTTGAGAAGGAGAAATGTATGCGCACTGGTGCAATAATTTTTTCTTTCATTTCATCCGATGCTGATTGTGGCATCAAGTTCGAGAGGCTATCGCCGTATGTTTGCATTCCAGTCTTTAACGCTGTAATTTCTAAATCAGATAGGTGCTTTTTGAACTTTGCATTTATATTGAGCTGATCACCTTTAGTGGCAAACGTTATGTTGAATGGTGAGCTGCTAGTGGCATCATTAAATCCATTAGTGAGTTTTTTAGCTTCTTCTGAATGGCAATGTACGTATTCTTCAATATTTGCGCTTTTAGGTGCAGAGCAATTGTAATGTGGCTTAAGATTAGTTGAATTGTAATGTGGTTTTGAAATTACGTAGCCACCTACTGCAACTATTGCTACTACTATGACAACAATAAGCCAAGTGTATTTTGACTTATGAGCACTTGTATTTGTTGCATTTGGATAAGCGTTTGCAGGATAGTTGTTGACTGGTTGTTGATTATTCTGATATACGTTTGGTTGGTAACCATTATTTAGATTTACATTATTAGGGTAATTGTTGTTCTGGTATCCGTTATTTGGGTATACGTTGTTTTGATACTCATTGTTTTCATAACCATTGTTTGGGTATCCGTTATTTGGATTTACATTATTTGGGTATGTATTATTTTGGTAACCATTATTTGGATACTCGTTATTTGGCATCGGAGCAGGCGAGTAGTTGTTATCTGGCAATTGGTTAGAATCCATAATTACTCCTTATAATGAATTGATAATCCGATAAAAATATACTCAATAATGCATACTAGTGTAGGATAATAAGTAAAAATTACATCTGTTGATATGAATAAAATTCTAGAAATTTGGTGTAAAACATTCAATTCAAATCATATTCGCAATATTTTCTATGTGGTCATGCGCACAAGGTAATGTAGAAATAATTACGTGGTAACAAGGAGATATAGTGACTGAGCTTTTTACAGCTTCTCCTGTGATGGAACAGGCTGAAGCGTCTACATCAACTGATTCTATTTTTAATCGATTGCTAAAAGATCGCATTATTTGGTTGGGATCTGAAGTAAAAGACGAGAATGCCAATGTTATTTGCGCACAAATGTTAATGCTTGCTGCGGAAGATCCTAAGAAGGATATTTGGCTGTATATTAATTCGCCTGGAGGTTCAATTACTGCTGGTATGGCAATTTACGATACTATGCAATTAATTGAGCCAGATGTTGCGACTATTGCTGTTGGCATGGCTGCATCTATGGGTCAGTTCTTGCTTAGTTCTGGCACTCCTGGTAAGCGTTATATTACCTCGCATGCGCGTGTGCTTATGCATCAACCTTCTGGCGGTGTCGGTGGTACTGCTACAGATGTACGAATTAATGCAGAGCTTATTATGGATATGAAAAAAACGCTTTCTGAATTGACTGCAAAGCAGACTGGTCATACGGTAGAGGAAATTTACCGAGATAATGAATACGATCACTGGTTTACAGCTCAGCAAGCTTTGGAGTATGGTTTCGTAGATAAGATTGTGACCACTCCTGCTTCTATGCGCGGTGAGGAGTAATTATGGCAAGTGAAGAAGCAAAGTTTGTTGCGCGTGCCGAGCGTTTAGCTGGTTTTGGCGGTGTTACTTCTGCTCAGCGCATTACTAATCGTTACGTATTGCCTCAGTTTGGCGAGCAAACTCCATACGGCATGAAAACTCAGGATCCTTACACTAAGCTGTTTGAAGATCGCATTATTTTCATGGGTGTGCAAGTAGATGACACTTCTGCTGATGACATTATGGCTCAGTTGCTTGTTTTGGAGAGCATGGATTCTGATCGCGATGTGATGATGTACATTAATTCACCTGGTGGTTCGATGACTGCTATGACTGCGATTTATGACACCATGCAGTACATTAATCCAGATGTTCAAACTGTTTGCTTGGGTCAGGCTGCTTCTGCTGCTGCTATTATTCTTGCTGCTGGAGCTGCTGGTAAGCGCATGATTTTACCAAATGCGCGTGTGCTTATTCATCAGCCTGCAATGGGCCAAGATTTTGGTAAAGCTACTGAAATTGAGCTTCAGGCTAAGGAAATGTTGCGTTTGCGTTCTTGGTTAGAATCAACTCTTGCAAAACATACTGGTCAAGATATTGAGCGTATTCGTAAAGATATTGAAGTTGATACTATTTTGACTGCTTCAGAAGCCAAAGCTTATGGAATGGTTGACGAAGTGCTTGAGCGTAGAGCATAATTCAATCTTTACAACTTAGCGGATATTTATCAATATCAGTATTTTTAACAACAAACCCTGGTCGACACGCCGGGGTTTGTGTTTTAGTGCGGATAGTTGTATATTAGTCAAGTTGCCGGAAACAAGGACATGGTTTTTGAGACTGGAAACATGCGCCAGTAGCCCAACGGATTAGAGCATCTGACTACGGATCAGAAGGTTGCAGGTTCGAATCCTGTCTGGCGCACAAATGAAACGCGAAGCTTTTGCTCCGCGTTTTTTTTTAATTCGTATGCAACTCGCTCGGTTTATGCCTCTCAGTTATACTTAAAAGTGCGAATCACATATTTTGCACTATAAAACGTTATAAACGTATAAACGCTATAAATGCTATAAATGCATTTAGTGGAGGAAATATTTACAATATGATACGACGCAGTTGGAGAATAGCTTGCAATATTGCAAATAATGAGCGAATTTCTGGATTAATTATGCTTGGTTTTGCTCTTACTGGCTTATTGCTTGCAAACATTCCTTTAACAGCGCCAATATTTGAAGCTATATCGCATACTCATGTAGGCATTCCGTGGACGAATATACATATGTCAATTGGCCATTGGGTGCAAGACGGCGTGCTTACTATTTTCTTCCTGTCAGTTGGTTTAGATTTAAAACACGAACTTATTGCTGGTTCGCTTTCTGATCCTCGTGCAGCTGCAATGCCAATGATTTGTGCTGTTGGTGGAATGATTGTGCCTCCTTTACTGTTTGTTGCTACAGTAACTGTATTTTCTGAATTGCATGCCGGGCAGGAGATTATGCGTCTTACTTCTGGCGCTTTACCTTCGCTTGATATGGTTCGTGACGGGTGGGCAATACCTACGGCAACGGATATAGCTTTCTCTCTTGCTGTTCTTGCTTTATTTGCAAAAACTTTGCCACATGCTTTGCGCGCATTTCTTATGACTCTTGCTACAGTAGACGATTTGCTTGGAATAGCACTTATTGCTGTGTTCTTCTCGTCTCTTAACGCATGGTATTGGTTTGCTGGAGTAGTTGCTTGTGGTTTGGTTTGGACTACTTTAGTGCGTTTAAAGCGTGTTCCGTGGCCGTTGGTTGTAATAGTAGGAATTATGGCATGGATTATGATGTATGAAGCTGGTGTGCATCCAACTTTAGCTGGAGTAATGGTGGGTTTGCTAACTCCGGCGCATTTAGTTCATGGTGAACAAACGCTTCGTGCTGAACGCTATCGTGAAAAAATTCAGCCTGTTTCTGCGCTGCTGGCTCTTCCAATTTTCGCTCTTTTTGCTACAGGAGTGCATTTTGAAACATTGACTTGGGAGTTGTTCTTCTCGCCAATTTTGATTGCTATCACTATTGCTCTTGTTGTTGGTAAACCTGTTGGAATTATGGTAACTGCTTGGATATCAAAGCGTGTTCTGGGCTTGAAAGTTCCTGATGGTCTTCGAGTAGTAGACTTAATGCCTACAGCATGTGCCTGTGGAATTGGTTTCACTGTTTCTCTTCTTATTGCTTCTCTTGCGTATTCTGACGCAGATTTGTCTGCTGAAGCACGTTTTGGTGTTCTTGTTGCTTCTATTATTGCTGCAGGAGTTTCTGGATTCTTACTTTCTATGCAATCAAAGCATATGGAAGAAGAATTAGATGAAGTTGAAGACTAATTTCAATTATTATTCTTAACATCTTTGCAAGTAAGTTTCTAATGGAGTAATTATGTCTAATAGTAAAGAGGATTTTTCAGTAGATGTTTCACCTTGGAATAACACGTATCATCGTGGTTCTGTTGTGATGCGCGGTTCTATGATTCCTAAGGAGAGCACTACAGAGACGCTTCTTCGTAACGATAACAATCAGCAGCTTGTTTCTGGAGTTGGTGTAGAAGTAGATAAAAGATGGGATTGGCGTAGTGCGGATCCGTGGCGTGCGCTTCGTATTCAAGCTGAGTTTGTTGATGGTTTTGACGCGCTTGCATCGTTAGGTAAAGCTGTTAGTATTTTTGGTTCTGCTCGAATAAAAGAAGATGATTCTGAGTATTCTTTAGCTCGTACTATGGGTTCAGAGCTTGCAATACGTGGTTTTGCTGTTATTACAGGTGGCGGTCCTGGAATTATGGAAGCTGCAAACCGTGGTGCTGCAGAAGCTGGTGGTACGTCTGTAGGATTGGGGATTGAGCTTCCTCATGAGCAGGGTTTGAATAAATGGATTAATCTTGGCATGCAATTTCGGTATTTTTTCGTGCGTAAAACAATGTTTATGAAGTATTCTTCTGGAATTATTGTGTGCCCTGGCGGTTTTGGCACAATGGATGAAATGTTTGAAGCTTTGACTTTAGTGCAAACGCATAAGGTTGCGCGCGTGCCTGTTGTTCTTTTCGGTACTTCGTACTGGAATGGTTTGATTGACTGGCTGAAGTCTACAGTAACTCAACGAGGTTTTATTTCTTCACTCGATCCGCACTTGTTTGCTGTTACAGACGACCCAATAGAGGCGGTGCGCATAGCATCTGGAATTGAATAATCTAAGAGTTTTTGCGCTCGTTTACAAGCGTTGTAAGCTGCCAAATTTCTTCGCCAATATCAATTCCGCGAGGGCACTGTCTTGAACATGCTCTAACTGACTGGCATGCGTTAATACCGTCACTGCTGTCTATTAGATCAAGGCGATGCTCTGTTGCGTTGTCTCTGGAATCGTAAATAAAACGAGCCGCGTTAACCAATGCTGCAGGCCCAATAAAGGCTTCTCCGCCTGCATAAATTGGGCAAATTCCTTCGCAAGCACCGCACATAATGCAATTGCTCAAAAGCTCAAATTTTTTAAGTTCCTCAGGATGTTGCAAAAACTCAATAAGCTGGAGTTTCCCTTCAATATTTCTCGTAGAAACGTTAGATGCTTGCAAATAAGGTTCTAAGCGTTTTATTTGCGAAATCATAGGCGAAATATCGCAAATAAGATCTCGCTGAACTGCAAATCCTGAAAGTGGAGCAAGCTCAATAACACCAAAAGTGCCATTTTGCAAAGTGGTAGTCTCTTTAGATTTTTGCTGTAGAGTTGGCGATTTTGTCGACTGTGAGGAGCTGCTAGTAGTGCCAGTTTTTCTAAAGCCTCGAGATTGCACGCTATTTGTGCTTTCAGGACGTGCGTTTGCACCAATAGTTGCACTGCATAGTAATGTTGGCATGCCATTTACGTTTGCAGCGTCGGAACCGCAAACGCCGTGACCGCATGAGTAGCGGAAAGCTAAAGTTGGGTCGATTGTGCGTTTAATAGTCAGTAAACAGTCAAGAATAGTGTCAGTAGAATGAACGCGTAAACTGTAATCTTGAACCCAATGCTTACCTTGAATTCGTTTTGGAGAAGATTTGTAAGGTTCACCGGATTCACTAGATATTCTGGATTCACTAGATTCGGAAGAATTATTTATGTTATTTTTTGAAGAATCTAGTTTTGCGAAAGGGTTACTGCGCTTTCTGCGCGCAAAAGGACTTTCTCTGCGCTTGCGCTCTGTCTGTTTACTGTTTGAATCATCTTCAGATTTATCAAATGGAGTAAAACGTGAAATACGCAAAGTAACAAGCGCAGTGTTATCACCAAGCTCATTACTCATTGCAAACCTCCAATACGTACTGTTCTAGTTTGCCACAATACTTGCACAGAAACATTTTTTAGTACTTGGCGCATCCTCACGTTAGGCTTGAACTATGACTGACGCTTTATTTTTGCTTGATACTAATCACGATAATGCTCCTGTGCTTGCAGAAGGAATCGAAGAAGGGTGGACGATTGCGCTTCCATCTCAAGTAAAACGTCACGCTATATCCGCCATGCGGTTATCAGAAGGCGATGCTTTGCAACTTTCTGACGGCAAAGGCTTGCGCATTCACGCAAAGGTGACGGATGCCGAAAACGGCTTAGTCCGTGTAGAAGCATTTACTAGGGAAGCTCCTCGCACGACTAGACTTGCGCTTGTTCAAGCTTTGGCAAAAACAGGGCACGATGAGCAAGCAATTGATATGGCTACGCAAATTGGCGTGGATGAAGTAATCCCTTGGTGTGCGGATCGTTCAATTGCAAAGTGGAAACCTGGTCGCACAGATAAGCGTTGGAGCCAAGTTTTACAGTCTGCTACAGAGCAATCGCGCCGAGCATGGATGCCTGAACTTCAAGAATGTGTTTCAAGCAAGCAAATAGTTGCAATATGTAGGCGTGCGTGCGTTTACGGAAATCTCGTAATTGTATTGCATCAAGACGCAACTGATTGCTGGAATCAAATAGAGCAAGCAGTAAATACTCTTAGCGAGCGCTGTTTGGAGGATGGTAAAGAGCGCACTGTTTACGTTTTAGTTGGGCCAGAAGGTGGTATTAGTGATGACGAAGTGTCAATGTTTATTGATGCTGGTGCTAAAAGCTGTGTTTTAGGTAGCAATATTCTTCGCGCATCTACTGCAGGTCCTGTAGCTCTTTCTCTTCTTTCGCGCGCTTTAGGACGTTACGAATAATCGCATAAATTGTATCTAAAAGTGCTCATAATTGTGTAAAATAGTAAGAAGCATGTCGATTGCTTTTTGGCTTTTGGCGTTGATTTCATTTAGTAGCAAATAGGGGAGAAACCATGAGTGATATCACTTACAATACTGATGCTGATTGCATTTTTTGTAAAATTGTTGCTGGAGAAATACCGAGCAGCAGAGTTTATGAAGACGATTCGGTAGTTGCTTTTAAAGATATTAATCCGCAAGCAAAAGTGCATGTGCTGATTGTGCCGCGCAATCACTATAAGAATGTTGCTGAGCTTGCTAGTAAGGCTCCTGAAACTTTGGCTCATATTGCTGGTGTTGCGCAAAAAATTGCTGATGATGAATTCAACGGTGATTATCGACTCGTATTTAATACTGGTATTGATGCTGGTCAAACAGTGTTTCATGTTCATGCTCACGTATTGACTGGCGAAAAACTTGTAGAAGGTAGCTTGTAAACCGTGACGAAAAGTACTACGCGTTTTGTGCAAATTCCTAGCGAATTAAGCTCGGTTGCAGTTTTAGGTGCTGCAGATGCTGGTTTGCGTGAAGTAGAACATGCTTTTCCAGAAGCAGATATTACTGTGCGAGGCAAAGATGTTCAAATTGTTGCTCGTTCAGCTAGAGCAGATGAAGATGCAGCTAAAGCTGAGTATGCGTTTAGGCGCATGATTGATGCAGCTTACGAGCAACCTATGGATGCGTACGAAGTAAGACGCATGCTTGAGCGTGATATTTTGCATAACGATGAACACAATGTGCGTATAAACCGTATCGGTCATGATGGTGGAGTGCTTGGGAATAGTATTATTTCTTCGTCGTATGCAATTAATAATTCTGTTTCGCGCGCTGAAAATGAGTTTTCAAGAGATTCAAGTGAGCTGTTGCCTTCTAGTGAAGAAGCTCATCGCCGTGCTATGAGCAGAAGAGCTCGAATGAGTAAAGGCGTGATTACGTTTGCTGGAGGAAATCCTGTTCGCGCAAAAACTGCTGGTCAAACAGCGTATGTGCAAGCAATGGATTGCAATATTGTAACGTTTGGAATTGGTCCTGCTGGTACTGGAAAAACGTATTTAGCAGTTGCTAAAGCTGTTCGTGCATTGGAAGATGGAAGAGTCCGCAGAATTGTTCTTACTCGTCCTGCTGTTGAAGCTGGCGAAAACTTAGGATTCTTGCCTGGTACTTTAAACGATAAGGTTGATCCATATTTGCGTCCACTCTATGATGCACTTTCTGATATGCTTGGATCTGCACAATTAAAACGCTATCTTGACGAGAATGTTGTTGAAGTTGCTCCTCTTGCTTATATGCGAGGTCGCACATTAAACGATGCTTTTGTTATTCTTGATGAAGCGCAAAATGCGACTGTTCAGCAATTAAAAATGTTCCTAACTCGACTCGGTTTTAATACAACCATGGTGATTACAGGAGATAGTACGCAGGTTGATTTAGCAGTTGTGCGTTCTGGTCTTGTTTCTATTGAGAAGATTTTGGGCGAAGTTAAAGATATTGCTTTTGTGCATTTGCAAGCAGAAGACGTTGTGCGTCATGCTTTGGTTGGTCGTATTGTGGAAGCATACGAAAATTACGATGCAATGCTTGAGCGTAAAAAACGTGAACGTACTAAAGAATCTACTGAGAGGAATAACAGATAAATCATGAGCATTGAAGTCATGAATGAAACAGTGTGGAATATTGACGCTAAAATCTTCTCAGATCTTGGAATGTGGGTTCTTCAACAAATGAAAGTAAGTACGCATTCGGATTTATCGATTACTTTTGTTGATCCAGAGCCAATTGCCTGTTTGCATGAACGTTGGATGAACCTAGAAGGCCCAACGGATGTTATGAGTTTTCCAATGGACGAGCTTACTCCTGGAAGCGATGAAAAAGTTTCTGAAGGAATGCTTGGAGACTTGGTGATTTGCCCGTGGGTTGCTCAACAGCAGGCGCTCGCAGCTGGGCACAGTACTATGGAAGAAATGTTGTTGCTAACTATTCACGGTATTTTGCATTTGCTTGGCTATGATCACACTACTCCGGAAGAAGAAAAGCAAATGTTTGGTTTGCAACGTCAACTAATGCTTACTTTTTTCGCTGCTCGATCTGGAGAATTGTATGATGCTACGTTGCCGGAAGGTGCAATAAACGAGCTTGAGCGTTACGATGCTGAGCATGAAGCGAGTAGCGTCAAAAATAAAAATAAAAATAAAAAACAGCATTAAAGCGCATTAAGAGCATAATTATGGAATATATTAAACGAATATTTTCTAGCATATCAGTTCCGCAATTGCCGTTGCATGTCTGGATTGGTTTAGCCGCATTGCTTGTGCTGGCAATGCTGCTTGTATGGCTTTCGCTTGCGATGGCTGCTGCAGAAGGTGCAGTGCCTAGAGTTACTCGTGCAAGCTTAAATAATCTTATGATTGAAGCGCAAACGCATGATGATGAAACTAGTGCCATAGTGCGTATGCGTCGAATTGCTAGAATCCATCGTGTAAAAAAACTGATTGCTGACCGTTATACAACTTCTGGAGCATGCGCTTTTGTGCGTGTGCTATGTAACGTTTTAGATGGAGTTTTGTTTGCTTCTTTAGCTGCATTTTTCGGCTCGCCTTTATGGGTAACTCTTATTATTGGTGTTGTTGTTTCAGTAGTTGTAGCTGTGATTTCTATTCTTGTTCGCCCACGTTCGGTTGGTGCGGCTCAACCTGTAGCAAAGTTGATGCGGCTTTCTCGCATTGTGTCTATTGCTATTGCGATTAATCCTTTAGTGCATATTGCTAGCGATGTTGACGTCACTTCTAGGAAAAAGCATGTTGATCCGTCAGATGATGAAGCTTTGGAAGATATTCAGCTGGATCAAGCAAAGGCTAGTATTGACCGACTTGTTGAAGCGAATGATTTCGATCCGGAAGTTTCGGAAATGATGCGCAATGTGCTCACGCTTTCAGATACTTTGACTCGCGAAATAATGGTACCTAGAACCGATATGATTTGCGTAAAAAGCGACGAAACGCTGGAAAATTTCCTTAAATTATGCTCTCGCTCAGGATTTTCTCGAGTTCCCGTCATTGGAGATTCTGTAGATGATTTAGTAGGTGTTGCTTATTTGAAGGATGCTGTACGCGCTACTGTGTTTAATCCTGCAGCATCTTCTAGAGCAGTTGAAACAATTAGCCGAGACCCTATGCTTGTTCCTGAGTCGAAGCCGGTTGACGATTTATTCCATGAAATGCAACGAATTCGCCAGCATGTGGCGGTAGTGGTTGACGAATACGGCGGTATTGCAGGCTTGGTTACTATTGAGGATGCTATTGAGCAAATTGTTGGCGAGTTGGAAGATGAGCACGATCGCACTCAGCATGCAGATCCGGAAGAAATACGTGACGGCGTGTGGAAGATGCCTGCTCGAACGTCAATCGCAGATTTGGAAGATATTTTTGAAGTTCATATTGACGAAGACGATGTGGATACTGTGTTTGGTTTGCTTACGAAGTTGATTGGTAATGTGCCGATTGTTGGTTCCAGTGCTGTTACAAGAGGACTAAAATTAACTGCTGTAGATTCAGCTGGTAGGCGAAAGAAAGTATCTACTATTTTAGTAGAACGAGATGCGCAAGTTTTGGAAGAGTCTAAGGATAATCAAAATGACATTAGCTCTTCCGAAAAATCTGCTGAAAGCAAACAAACCAATGCTTTGAAGCAAGCTAGTACTATGAAACAAACGAATATGCTGAAATAAAGAACTGGACGGTAAGAATAACGTGAATAATATTAACAACTTTGACGATACTGATGACTTTGACGACGAGATGTTTGCAAATCTAGACGCTTCAACTTGCGCAACGATTTCTACTCCTGATTTTCACGGTTATCGTTCCGGTTTCGTAGCTGTAGTTGGTAGACCAAACGTTGGTAAGTCTACGCTTATGAATGCTCTTATTGGTACGCAAATTGCTATTGCGTCGTCTCGTCCGGAAACTACGCGTAAAGCTATTCGAGGGATTGTTACTACCGATAATGCACAAATGGTGTTGGTTGATACTCCTGGTATTCACCGTCCTCGTACGCTTCTTGGTCAGCGTTTGAACGATATTGTTGACGAGTCGCTTGCAGATGTTGACGCGATTGCATTTTTGCTTCCAGCAGACCAGGAGATTGGTCCTGGGGATAGGCGAATTCTGAGTCGACTTCGTTCTGATTTTGCTAAAAAAGATGAGAAGGGCAATTGGACTTGGAAAGTTCCGCTTATCGGTATTGTTACGAAAATCGATACGCTTAGCCGCAGCGAGTTAGTTGCGCATTTGCTTCAAATTCAGCAGTTTGCCGATTTTACGGATATTGTGCCTGTGAGTGCGTTGGAACGCGACAATGTTGACGAAGTTAAGAATGTTTTGATTCAGAACTTGCCGGAAGGTCCGCAAATGTATCCGGCGGATCAGCTTAGTGAGGAAAGCCCAGAAAGCATGATTTCGGAGCTTATTCGCGGCGCATTTTTGGAAGAGTTGGACGACGAGTTGCCTCATTCTTTAGCTGTTGTAGTTGACGATATTGTGTATCCGGGGGATGGCGAAGATACTCAATATGATGACAATAAAGCGCATGTGCTTGTATCTGTTTATGTTGAGCGTGATTCTCAAAAGCCGATTATTATTGGTCATCGTGCGGAGCATTTAGTGCGCATAAAGAAGCGTTTGCGCACGGCGGTAAATCGTATTACTGGAACAAAAGCTGTGCTTGAATTGCATGTGAAAGTTGCAAAAGGATGGCAGAGCGACCCTAAGAAGCTTGAGCGTTTAGGGTTCTAGTAGAGCATATTTTGCTTATTTCGATATTATTGGACAATTACTTAATTTTATTGTGCCTTAAGCCTAATGTGTTTGCACAAAATTGTCGTAAATTAATGCAAAGCCGCGGCGAGCAAGTTGAATAAAACAAGTTAAGCCGCGGTTTTGCGATATGCACTTAGTTAAGTTAATTTAAACAAACTACTTTTTGCGCGTCGTATACATTTGTGTATTAAGTAAAGTAGTGTAGCGCTTAATAACTCGTGGACGAATAATCTTCATAGACGCAGTCATTAAGCCGTTTTCTTGCGTAAACTCTTCTGGCAAAATAATGAACTTTCGCACAGATTCTGCGCGTGACACGCCTTCGTTGGCAAGATCTATAAATTTTTGCACTTCAGCACGAACGACAGCATTATTAGCAGCCTCTTCCATGCTCATAGTAGCGTCAAGACCCTTGAGTTTAAGCCAATTTCGTAAAGTTTCTTCGTCTAAAGTAACAAGTGCAGAAATAAACGGACGCTTATCTCCAAGAACGAGAGCTTGAGACACAAGTTCGCATCTCTTAATCATCTCTTCAATAGGTCCAGGAGCAACATTCTTACCGCCAGCAGTAATGATCAAATCCTTCTTACGTCCGGTAATATAAAGCATGCCATCGTCGTCAATTCGTCCCAAATCGCCTGTTGCATACCATCCATCTTTAGTAAATGAAGTTTCTGTTGCTTCATCGTTTTTGTGATACTTATGGAATACGCAAGTGCCTTTAATTTGAACTTCGCCGTCGGATGCGATTCGCAAAGTAAAAGCTGGGAATGCAATGCCAACAGAACCTTCTCGGAATGGAACTCCAATAGGAGTAAACGCGCATGGTGCAGTAGTTTCTGTAAGACCATAACCTTCGTAGACAGGAACTCCTGCTCCGCGGAAGAATGAAAGCAATTCAGGATCTAGAGGAGCTCCACCTGCAACAATCCAGCGTGCGCGACCGCCAAGAGCTTGGCGAAGTGGACGATAAACAAGCGGATCGTAAGCAGTGCGGCGAGCTTTAGTAAGAGCTTTAGCATCACCAAATTCCTGAACTTCCTTCATATACTGTTGAGCCGTCACAACAGCACCCTGGAAAGCCAAGCCTTTAGCACCGTGACCAGCCTTCTGCGAAGCTGCGTTATAAACCTTCTCAAGAACTCGAGGGACAACGATCATAACCGTAGGTTTTGCAACTTGCAAATCAGAAATCAAAGTAGGAATACCTTGAGCAATATAAATGCGCAACGTACTTGCAACAACAATATAGTTAATTGCTCTTGCAAAAGAGTGTGCTTGAGGAAGGAACAAAAGCACAGAACCGTCTTTTTCGCTAAGCAAATTTGGCAAGTAAACAGGCAAATTCAACGCTGTAGTGCAATAGTGTTCGTGAGTCATTTCCACGCCTTTAGGTGCAGCTGTGGAACCAGAAGTGTAAACAATAGAGCACAAGTCTGTTTTCTTTACAGAATCAATGCGAGCATCTAGTTCCTCATCGCTAACAGCGTATCCGAAAGCTTGAAGTTCTGCTAAACCGCCTGTTTCAATGCAAATAATGTGTTCCAAGCTTGGGCATTCTTCAATAGCTCCATCAGCTTTATCTCGCATGTCAGTTGTTTCAACAATAAGGAAACGCGAGTCGGAATTATTCACAATATTGCGAATTTGCTCAGCTGAATCCGTGTCATAAATAGTTGCAAGAACACCACCACAAGCCATAACTGCTGCGTCGGTGACGTCCCACTCATATGATGTTTTGCACATAAGGGCAACGGCGTCGCCTTTGCGCAATCCGTAGTGCATCAAACCTTTTGCAGCATCGCGTACTTCTTGAAGGAACTGATTAGCTGTTTTTGTGACCCACTTATCGTTTTCTTTATAAGTGTAAAGCGGATCGTCACCCATACGTGCTGCGCGATCTGCATATAAGTCATAAATGCTTGTGCCTTCGTCAAGAGGTGCTGCGCTTTCGGTTTTTGTGGTCAGCAAGCCTGTTTCCGGATCGATAAACGTCGTTGTTGGCATTTGCGCGCCCCACTCTTCTACGTGT
Source organism: Gardnerella swidsinskii (assembly GCF_023277705.1). Classification (NCBI taxonomy): domain Bacteria; kingdom Bacillati; phylum Actinomycetota; class Actinomycetes; order Bifidobacteriales; family Bifidobacteriaceae; genus Gardnerella; species Gardnerella swidsinskii. The sequence goes on along the minus strand of NZ_CP083176.1, from coordinate 225,978 downwards.
GGAAGGCGTTGCTTTTGTGAAAGTAAAGTATTTGTGTTTTCTTGATCCGTATTAAGGTAGTCTGGTTCGCCTGCACGGTCATCGCTGACTGGGTGCGCGAAGTTACTGCCAATACGCAATGCTTTACGGGCAAGATTAAACGCTTGCTGTTGGAGTGCATTAAAAACGGACACATTTGCTCCTTCATTATGCCAAACGGCTTGCGGATTAAGCGCACATCATAGTATCATGCTATGCACTTGCATACTATTAACTATAATAATCGTTCGTATGCTCAAGTAGCAGTTATATTCGATTTGATTAGTAATAATTTTGTATTTGCCATAAGTCGTAGCCTGTCGTTAGAATAGCAAAGTTGCTTTGGCGAGGGAATATGCCGCTAGCTTTGTGGCAGAGTTCCGTTATCGACTGGGCTGATAGCCTCTTATGGTTTTCGGCGCGTCGGTGCGCCTGAAGCTGGATTAACAAACTAAACTATCCAGACCATAAGGAGACCGATATGGCTACAAAAATTACTCTTGAAGGCGAATTGCGCACTGAGTTTGGTAAGGGTGTTGCTCGTCGTTTGCGCGTAGCTAAGCTGATTCCAGCAAGCCTTTATGCTGGCGGTGCTGAACCAGTGCATGTTACTCTTCCAATGCGCGAAACCACTTTGGCTTTGCGTCACGCTAATGCTTTGTTCACTATTAAGTTTGGCAAGGAATCTCGCATTGCAGTTGTTAAGGATGTTCAGCGTAACCCTGTTAAGCGCATTGTAGAACACATTGACTTCTACGAAGTTAAGGCTGGCGAAAAGATTGACGTTGAAGTTCCAGTCTTCGTTGAAGGCACTCCAAAGGGTGCTGCAGTTGCATTCGTGGATGTCCAGGAGCTCAAGGTTCGCGCAGACGTTGCTAACTTGCCAGAGCGTTTGGTTGTTAACGTTGATGGTTTGACCGACGGCATCAAGGTGTTTGCTAAGGATGTCAAGCTTCCTGAGGGTGTTGAGCTCGATATGGATGGCGAAGAATCCGTTGTGAGCGTCACTGTTCCTGAAGATGCTGCTACAGCCGAAGCTGCTGCTCCTGCTGCAGATGCTGCTGCCGCCGCTCCAGCTGCTGCTCCTGCTGCAGAAGAAAAGTAAGTTAACGTATTCACTTATAACTTATAAAATAGTTTAAAATTTTAAGCCGCATAAGTCAGTTCTTATGCGGCTTTTTGTATAAATCAATGAATTTGCTAAATAAATTTTAGTTTAAAGCGTATTTCTTGAAATATTTTTTGAAAAATTTTGGCGTGTAAGTTTTGCGAAAAACAAGAATCGTATTATTCTATACGTTAATTGCGGTAAAAGGCAAGTAGAAATAATCCACATAGAAAAGAGACATAATGGCTGATTTAGAAGTAGCTCCAGAGTTTTCTGACGCTTATGAGTCTTATGATCATAGCGATACAACTCTGTTGAACAAATTGGCTGGCAACTTTGAAGTTCTGCCGAATGATAATCCAGTTTCGGACGCAAAGCGCAACGAACTTATTGATAAGCCTGCTTTCGGTCAGATTTTCTCCGACAATATGGTTCATATGTCTTGGACTAAAGGCGAAGGATGGTCTGATCGTCGTGTAGAGCCTTATGGTCCATTGAAAATGGATCCAGGTGCATCTGTGTTGCACTATGCTCAGGAGTGCTTTGAAGGTTTGAAGGCTTATAAGCGCGCCGACGGCTCTATTTGGCTTTTCCGCCCAGATATTAATGCTGCTCGTTTCCAAAATTCTGCTAAGCGTTTGTATTTGCCGGAACTCTCTATTGATGATTTTATTGGATCGGTTGCAGCCTTGGTAAAGCGAGATAAGCAATGGGTTCCGAGCCGTCGAGAGTATACGCTTTACATGCGTCCATTCATGTTTGCTTCCGAGCCGTTCCTCGGTGTGCGCGAAGCTCACGAAGTTGAATACTGTGTTATCGCTTCTCCATCCGGCCCATACTTCAAGGGTGGTTTGAAGCCTGTTAGCATTTGGGTTGAAGATCAGTGGTTCCGTACTGGTCCTGGTGGTACTGGTTTTGCTAAGTGCGGTGGAAATTACGCTGCTTCCTTGCTTGGTGAATACAAGGGTATTGAGCACGGTTGCGAGCAGGTGTGCTTCGTCGATGCTGCAACTAAGACTTATTTGGAAGAGCTTGGTGGCATGAATATGTTCGCACTCCACAAGGATGGCCATTTGGAAACTCCATCTCTTACTGGCAGTATTCTTCCTGGCGTTACGCGTCGTTCTTTGATTCAGCTTGCTGAGGAAGCAGGACATAAGGTTGTTGAAACCATGATTCCTCTTCAAGGGTTGCTTGACGACATTCGTTCTGGCGAGGTTACTGAAGTCTTTGCTTGCGGTACTGCTGCAATCATTACGCCAATTGGTCGCTTTAAGTCCGATGAATTCGATCTTAAGGTTGCCGATGGTGGTGTTGGTGAGTTGACTCAGGCTTTGCGCGATGAGTTACTTGGCATTCAACTCGGTGATGTCGAAGATAAGCATAACTGGATGTGGAAAGTTTGCGACTGATTTATATAAGTTAGTTAATATTATCTAATCTAATGTTGCTTATGGCGCGTTGTACTCTATATTTAGATATCGTATAGAGTACAACGCGTTTGTTTGTTATGCGCGCAGTGTTTTGGTGAATTTATTTGAAGGGAAATGCTTTGGAAGGTGCGTTAGGGGATAACATCTTTTTTCTTATAGTTGAGTATGTTGCTATGGGATGTTGTGGCATGGTTGGCGGCATGTGGGCTATTCGTAAGAATTATGATGTTTTTGCGATTATTACTACGTCTTGGATAACTGCATTGGGTGGCGGTATTGTTCGTGATGTGTTGCTTGGAGCATTGCCGCCTGTTGGTATTGCTGATCGTGGTTTTGTTATTACAGGTTTGCTTTCTGGTGTTATTGTGGCTGTTGCTCACCCTGAGATTGATAAATGGCGTTGGCTTATGCTTACGCTTGATGCTTTGGCATTGGGTTTGTTTGCGGTGAATGGCACAGCAAAAGGCTTGGATTTCCACATGTCTGGTATGGCTTCAGTATTTTTAGGAATGGCAACTGCTTTAGGAGGCGGTTTGATTCGCGACATGATTTTGAACCAAGTTCCTGTTATTGTGCGGGATAAGCATTGGTACGCTTTCCCTGCTTCAGTGGGATGTGTACTAACCGTTTTTGTTGTAAAAGCAAGGCATGCAGGTTATTTTGGTTTAACTGTTGAAATATTGCTTGATGTCCTTATTGTTGCTCTTGTTGTTGCAATGCGTTTGTTGTCTGTGAAACTAGATTTAACTTTATTTGGAGCAATGAACCGCACGGAACCTATTAAGGTTAGACGTCCTCGTATTCGTCGTATTAATAATCGTCGTCATCGTTAATATTGGGTAAGCGGCAAAAAAGTGTGTCTAAAAACCCGAGTTTTCGTTGAAATACCAAGGGAAGCTCGCTGTCATTAAGCTAAAAAGCTTAACATTTAGTATTACTTGACATTGAAAACAAATAGAGGTATAAGGCGTGCGATGTGCTTAATACATGCCTAGATTAAGTAGTAAACGCTGCCCAATATGCTCTCATTCAATGAAGAGAAATGGTAGAACACGTAAAGGTGCTATCCGTTGGAGATGTACTGCATGTGGAATGTCTTTTACAAGGAAACGTGAAGATATTACACATGTAGCACAATTTGATAAATTCATTCATTGGATTATGGGAAACCAGACTCAATGTGAAGCCTGTCCTAGTGGTTCTGATAGAACATGGCGATATCGGATTGAATGGTATTGGAATGTTAAACCAGAATTACCCGAGACAGGCGAAATTTATGACTATGTTCAAATCGATGGAACATACCTTCCATACGGGTGGTGTTTATTAACCGCGGCAAGCAAGGGTAAAGTTATTGCTTTGCAATGGTGTAACAAAGAAAATTATTGATGACCAGCAATCAATTGGGTCTTCGGGTTTCGATACAAGCTTTGACTTATGTAGGGCAGATTACTACCCAGATATATCAATTAGAAAAGGAACACTACACTAACGACACGCCTGAATAAACACGTTTACAGACACACTTTTGCCGCTTACCTGATTATGACGGCGTTTCTATCAATCAAGTATTATATTATCGCCTTGTGAGCATAACAACGTGAATCGCTCACCACATGTTTGGCCAACATGCTGTTTACTGGAATACGCTTACTCACTAATTGATAAGGCCAATATTAGAGAGGTCATCTTATGATGAAGAAAGTTAGTTCATTGTTAATAGCTGCAGCATCATTACTTGGAAGTATGGTGTTTGCAACTCCATCTTTTGCAGTTCAATCAACATCACAATATGGGAATTTTAAGTCTGAAATGAGAGGATTGCGTTCTCCAGATGGTCGACGTTCAATTGTTCCAGTATCTGGACAAGGATTGAATGTGCATACGCTAGCTGGTGATACTATCGTAGTAAAGAATAATATAGCTACTTGGAGAGATGCAACAAATCATACTATAGCAACTATCAATTTAACAGTTCATGACGGGCAGCATGTTGATTTTGGTTATAGCAAAGTTCTTCATAGGATTGCTCCTACTGTTTCCTTAGAGACAGCTTTAGAACGTGGTGGAAAGAAACATCATTGTATTCCTAAATGGATTGGTGTGGGATGGAATGTTTTATGGGATGCAACAGTTTGTACTCCATTATCACTTGGTATTTCTGGATTGGCGTCACCAATTGCTGGTGTTTCGGCTGATATAGCTTGTAGCGCTGCAGGTGGCACTTTGACAGCAGCATTGGGGTGTTAATATGGATGATGCAACTATTTCGAAGAAGCATGCCACAACAGGGCATCGGTCATGGCTTGCTTCGTTTGCTACCATTTGGCTGACGAGTGTTGTTTTCTCGTGCATCAATCATTTACCTTGGTATGCCAATGCTATTTCAGGGGTAATCTTGCTGATCGCAGCGTTTGTATGCCATGCATTGTTGCAGCATCACCATGTGAAGCCGATGGATTACGTGGTGTTTGCTGCTGCCGTGGCAGTTATACTCGTAGTGGTACTCGTATTGGCGTATATCGTCTAAATTACGTTGCCGATAGAGTGATATAAATAATCCCCAGCACCGATTGGTACTGGGGATTTTCCTTACATGCTGTGTTATGCAGTTACCTGCACAAACTTCACAGAGCGTTAATCGCTACAGCAAGACCAGACTTGCGGTTTGCAGCCTGATTCTTATGAATCACGCCACGACCTGCAGCCTTGTCAAGCTTCTTAGCGGCTACTGCGAAAGCGGCCTGCGCTGCAGCCTTATCACCAGCGGTGATGGCTTCACGAGTAGCACGAATAGCAGTCTTCAAAGCAGACTTTACTGCTACGTTACGCTTATGTGCTTTCTCGTTAGTGAGAACACGCTTTTTCTGCGACTTAATGTTTGCCACTGTTACTCCAAACGACGTTTGCTATATAAGGACATACAAATGATAAGTGTATCATGCTTATTAGATAAATATAGTAGTTTATATAATTAATTTGTTATTGTTGGTTTAATTAAAAACTTATTGAATATGCTATTTAATAAATAACTTTCGTATTTTGCACTTTACGCTAAGGTAGTAGATTTGCTAATATTGATTAGTTATAGTGCTTGATTTATGTTTGCATGTTTTCATGTATTCGCATTCTTAAAAGGAGATATTTGCCTTGATTACACCGCATAACCAGCCAGGATTTACGGATCAATCGTTGATACGCAATTTCTGCATTATTGCGCATATCGATCACGGCAAGTCTACTGTAGCTGACCGCATTTTACAACTTTCAGGAATCGTGCCAGAGCGTGAAATGCGAGACCGTTTCTTGGATCGCATGGATATTGAGCAAGAGCGCGGTATTACTATTAAATCTCAGGCTGTTCGAGTGCCGTGGACTTTTGAAGGCAAAGAGTATTCGCTTGGCATGATTGATACTCCTGGTCACGTCGATTTTACTTACGAGGTTTCACGCGCGCTGGCAGCATGCGAAGGTGCGGTGCTGCTTGTTGACGCAACTCAGGGCATTGAAGCGCAAACGCTTTCTAATCTTTATATGGCAATCGACCACAATTTGACGATTATTCCTGTGCTTAACAAAATCGACTTGCCAAGCGCAGAGCCAGACAAGCATGCTGAAGAAATAGCTGGATTAATTGGTTGCAAGCCGGAGGACGTGTTGCGCGTTTCTGGTAAAACCGGCGAAGGTGTTAAAGACTTACTTGATCAAATTGTGCTGGAAGTTCCAGCCCCAAGCGGAAATCCTGATTCTCCTGCTCGCGCGCTCATTTTTGATTCAGTATATGATTCGTATCGCGGAATTGTCACCTATATTCGTATGGTTGATGGCGAACTTAAGTCGCGCGAAAAATTGCATATGATGGGAATCGGCATGACGCACGATCCTATTGAAATCGGCGTTATTAGCCCAGATATGACTCCAACAAAGGCGCTTGGAGCTGGGGAAGTAGGTTACGTAATTACAGGCGCAAAAGACGTGAGTCAATCTAAAGTCGGCGACACTATTACTAGCGCCGTAAATCCTGCATCTGAGCCTTTGGATGGCTACCGCGACCCTAAACCTATGGTTTACGCAGGTCTTTTCCCAATTGATAACGCTCAATTCCCAGATCTTCGAGATGCTCTCGACAAGCTAAAACTTAATGATGCAGCTCTTATTTACGAGCCAGAAACGTCTGTTGCGTTGGGCTTTGGTTTCCGTTGTGGATTCTTAGGTCTTCTACACATGGAGATTGTTTCAGAGCGCTTAAGCCGCGAGTTTGGCTTGGATCTTATTTCCACTGCTCCTAACGTAACTTATGACGTCACTAGCGAAGATGGTAAAGAACATCACGTAACAAATCCTAGCGAGTTTCCAGAAGGCAAGATTAAGCGCATTATTGAGCCAATGGTTGCTGCAGATATTATTACGCCGAAAGAATTTATTGGTGCTGTAATGGATTTGTGCCAGGATCATCGCGGAGAAATGGGCACAATGGAATACATTAGTGCAGACCGCGTGGAAATGCATTACAGGATTCCTCTTGCAGAAATCGTTTTTGACTTCTTTGATCAGCTTAAAAGCCGCACAAAAGGCTATGCTTCTCTTGACTACCACGAAGATGGCGAGCAAGCTGCCGATTTAGTGAAAGTTGATATTCTTATTCAGGGAGATAAGGTTGACGCTTTTAGTGCGATTGTGCACCGAGATAAGGCTTATTCTTACGGCGTTATGATGACTAAGAAGCTTCGTGGACTTATTCCTCGTCAGCAGTTTGAAATTCCAATTCAGGCTGCAATTGGCTCTAGAATTATTGCTCGTGAAACTATTAGCGCTCTTCGAAAAGACGTGCTCGCTAAATGCTACGGCGGCGATATTACGCGTAAACGTAAGCTTCTTGAAAAGCAGAAGGCTGGTAAGAAGCGCATGAAGATGCTCGGACATGTTGAAGTTCCGCAGGAAGCATTCGTTGCGGCTTTGGCTACAGACGAGAGCGCAAACGATCGCGATACTAAAGATAAGATTCGCGCAGCGCAAAAGTCTGAAGGATGAGTTTAGAGTTGGATGCTGAATTAAATAAATCAGCTATGCAAACTGAAAGTATGCCTTTTGAAGTGTACGTGCACGTGCCGTTTTGCTTGCGCCGCTGCGGTTATTGCGATTTTAACACGTATACTGCTCGCGATTTGGGTGAAGGTGCAAGTCGCGAAGGTTATGCGGATGTTGCGATTCAAGAGATGCGTCTTGTAAAAAAATGGCAGGAATATCACGGAATTTTCGAACCTAAAGCGCAATCTGTTTTCTTCGGTGGAGGCACTCCAACAGTTCTTAAAGCGCAAGATTTAGTGCGAATTTTGCAAGAAATACGCAACTTGTGGGGGTTTAATAAAGACGCGGAAATAACTACTGAAGCAAATCCGGATACTGCAGACGAAAAGTATATTGAAACGCTTGCAGAAGGCGGATTTACGCGAATATCTTTCGGAATGCAATCAGCAGTGCCGCATGTTCTTAAAACTCTTGACCGCACGCATACTCCAGAAAACGTAACTCGCGGTGTAAAAGCAGCAAACGCATGTGGTTTGCGTTCAAGTGTTGACTTGATTTATGGCGCTCCGGGAGAGAGTCTAGACGATTGGCGAGAGTCAGTAGAAATGGCTTTAAGCCTAGGTGTTAACCATATTTCTGCATATGCGCTAACGGTAGAGCCGCGCACAAAAATGGGTCGTCAAATCGCTGCTGGCACTATTCAAGCGCCAAACGACGATGATGAAGCTCAAAAATACGAGTTGGCAGACGAACTTTTTAACTCTGCTGGATTACAATGGTACGAGATTTCTAATTGGGCGCGTCCGGGTTTTGAATCTCAACATAATCTTGGCTACTGGCGAAATATTGATTGGGCTGGAATTGGTCCTGGAGCACATTCGCACTACAATGCTGCCAATCGTATTAGTAAACAAAGCATGGATGATAGTGCTTCTTTAGCTAATCCAAACGAGTTTTATAACCTTCGCTCATGGGATATTTTGCACCCAAAACGATGGGCGCATGCTATAAATCTTGGAAATGTGCCGTGGCAAAACTACGAGTGTATAAATGCTGAAGATGCGCTTATTGAAGAAGTAATGCTTGGGCTTCGCATTAAAGAAGGTCTTAATATTTTGCAATTGTGCGAAAAGATGCGCGAAACTAATAAGGTGTTCGATGATTCGCATTTGCAAAAAGTGTTACGCGAAGTGTGTAAGGAAGATTTGGCAGTGTTGCACGAAAATCGCATTATCGCAACACGCAAAGGTAGGCTGCTCAACGATTTATTAATAGAAAGAATTGTCGACGCGTGTGAAGAAGGCCTTACCGTGCTAAAATAGTGCGTATTGTGTCATAAATGCTTGATATACGAAAATTCAATGTAGAAAGGAACAATCATGGCAAACCGCAAAGAGCGTCGCGCGAAGGAAAGGCAGAGCCGCAAGGGGATTCCTTCTCAATATGATGAAACAAAAGGTCGCGCTCGCGGAGGCATGATTGACGAATACAATTTACAAGAACGCTCTAGAAGACTTCAAGAGAGGGGAACTGGTCCTTGGAAGCCAACTTCTAACGTGACAGCTGAGGAGGAGAGACTGGCTCGCAATGTTAAGCGATCTCAGTTGGGCGATGATACTTGGAATGTTGTTCGTAAAGTTGTCGGAGTGTTTTCCTGGGCTGTGATTTTGCTTTCCGCGCTTGCTTTCTTGGTGATTATGTGGCTTCCTAGCCAGCCTATTGTGCTTGTTGTGGTAGTTTCCGTTTTGTTTGCATTAGGCGTGTTTGGCTTGTTCTTTAGCTTTAGTAATTCTAGGCAGAATCCGCGCCTTGACGAGCACGGCACTGCGATTTAGATGTACTTATAAAATAAGAATGTTTTTTAATGATTAAGGTGGGCACTTGCTAATAACAACGTGCTCGCCTTAATTGTTTGTGTGCGCTCCGACCTGCTTTCGCGCTTAGAGCGTAGCGCGCGAAAGCAACTCGGAGCGGAAACTCGCTTAAGTTGGAAGTCCAGTGGACTTCCAACGCGAGTTTCGTAAGCGAGCGCTTATTCCTCACGGCTATTGGTAGCCGTTCGGCTGATTTGGCATGTGAAGCACACCGTGCTTCACAATTGAGCCAAATCACGCTTTGAAAGAGCTTGAAATCCTGTTGATTTCAAGCTCGGCCAAAGCGCGCGAGCGCATACTGCGTTACGGTCTCTAGTTGGCGCTCTTCGGACATTCGCGCATTTACACAATAGGATGCTTAATGTAGTAGTCGTGCATTGACTTCTTGGAAATTATTTCCTCGCTGCCTTGATTTGCAGATATGCCGATTCTCGCGCGAATCCACGGATCTTCTTTATGCGTTCTTTCGCTGAGCTGATTTCCTGTAAGATTTCCAAGTTTTGCGCACACTTCCTCTATAATCTTGACCTGCTCATATTCTAAAGTTGCGCATCTTTCTGGAAGAGAAATCAGTAGTTCTTCTTTGCGAATTGTGAATCTTCCTCGATGCCTGTTAAATAGTTCCAATGAAACCGGACCGTTCGTCCAAGCTTCAAAATCTTCCGGAAATAGTGACAATCCAGTTGTAGCTAAGCTGTGCGCTTGAGAATAATACACAAGCTTCTGCAGCTTCATAGTTGTCATTGGTCCCATAATTTCCAATATTTTTGCCGCTACATTAATAATGCCCATCACGCATCTCCTTTTTCTTTGCAACAAATTAATAGCGATTTTATGAATGGAAAAAGTGAGCGTCAATTCGATTAAAGAAATGTGGACAACTTGTATTATGAGTTATTTTTTAGTTTGTGTTATTTTGCAAGTTCAACTTATTTGATTGTTGTTTTGCGAACTAATCATTTAATAGTTCAACATGCAATAAGTTAATAAGCGAGTAAGTTAATAAACTAATTTCGTGAATCTATAAGCGCGTAACCATGTCTTACAAGCACAGATTTAAGTTGCGTAAGATAAGCGAGTGAAGCTCTTGAAAGCTTCGTGCGCTCGTTGGTAATCCAGCCAACAAGCATAGTGTCATCACATTCAAGCGGAATAGTGACAATTTTTTCATTGTTTAAATCGCCGTTATCTATTCCAGTGCAAACAGTGTAACCATTCAACCCAATAATAAAGTTTAAAATGGTAGCGCGGTCAGAAACGTTGATCTTTTTCGGTGGGCGAGTAGGCCAAACCGCTTCTTCTGCGAAGAAGAAACTTCCTTCTTCTCCCTGTTCGTATTGAATAAAAGGATACGGTTTCAAATCTTCCAAACTCAAGCTTTTTCGCACTGCAAGCGGATTATTTCTAGAAAGAAAAACATGCAATTTTGCTCGGAAAAGCGGGTGGAATTCCAAATGTTTTTCACGAAGCAGCTTGCCGATTACATCCTTGTTGTAGTCAGAAAGATAAAGAATTCCAAGGTCTGCGCGCATATCGCTTACTTGCTTAATGATATTTTTTGTGCGCGTCTCGCGAATTGAAAACTCGTATTCGTTAGAATGAATACTGCGAATCATATCGACGAATGCTTCAACAGCAAACATGTAGTGTTGTGTTGCAACGCTGCATAATTGTGGGCGAGGCTTCGTACTTTTGTATCGTTCTTCAAGAAGATCCGCCTGCTCAATTACTTGTCGAGCGTACGTCAAAAACTCAGCTCCATCAGCTGTTAATGCAATTCCTTGAGTGGATCTAGTGAAAATTTCAATGTTAAGTTCTCTTTCAAGCTCTTTTACAGAAGAGCTCAATGCTGGTTGTGAAATATATAGTGCTCGTGCTGCTTCATTCATTGAACCGCAGTCAACGATTTTTACAATATACTTCAGTTGTAGCAAAGTCATACGAGCTTCTTTCGTGAGCTAAAAGTTACGATAATCATCAAAAATCACATAAATGAGCCGCTAACGAATCTAGCAAAAGGTATAGGCATAACCTAATTCTTAGTTGTCATAACCATAGTTCCACATAACCATAGTTTTATATATAATCTTAGTAGTATAAGCTAAATATTTAAGCAATTATTAAAGATTTACTCCTACTGAAGCTAAATCCTTACGCGCTTGCTCTGCAGTTGTAAAAACAAATCCATGCATGCCAACTCTATGAGCTCCATCAATATTTGCTGGCTTATCGTCGAAGAAAACAGTTGTTTGCGGATTTAATCCAAATCTACTTATAGCAAGTTCAAAAATTTCCGGTTCTGGCTTATGCAAATGCTCAACACCGGAAATAATGGTTCCTTGCAAAAGAGTAGAAAGTTCTGGGAATTTGCGTAACGCAAGTGGGAAAGTTTCTTTAGACCAATTTGTTAAGCCCCATACGCCGTATCCAGCTTTACGTAAATCATGCAATAAATCAACCATTCCAGGCATCATTCGTGTCAAAACTTGGTCATAATGAGCGCAATACCAACGGAAAGCTTCAGCAAGTTCGCTTCCAAAGCGACGTTCGTATTCAGGCATAAGATCTTTCAAAAGCTCGCCGCCATCCATGCGGTCCTCAAATTCATAGAACCCGGCTAAATCGTTCTTTCCAAAGCTTCCATTAGGGCAAATAGTATCAGCTAAATTCGGGAACTGGTTTTGCAAACAGTTTCGGCAATTCCATTCGAGTAGAACTTTGCAATAATCAAACATGACGTCATGGATCTCAATATTTTGTGCGTTAGTCATTTATTTCTACTCCTTCTATTTTGTTTCATACGTTATTTTACATTCGCGTATTTTGTTTCATGCGTTAATTTTGTACACTGCTGATATTATTCCGCGCGCTACTTTATATTAATAAGAATCCCAAGAACATGCGGTAATGCATTTATAATGTCGCTTGCCACAATTGGATGTTCCAAAGTTAAAGCACGCTTTGATTTCACTATGTCTTGCACTAGTTGAGTGTAATTGTTTCCTCCGCTACTGCGTGACGCAAATACTGCGCAAACTCCATGAATCACAGCTGCGCTCGCTGCAATAAGTGCGTAATTTTTGTTGTTCGCATTGTTTTTCTCGTTGTTGTTCGCGTTGTTTTCGTTATCTTTTTCGTGCTGAGCCAGCAATGCTCCTAAAATTCCTGCTAGCACATCTCCTGAGCCTGCAGTTGCTAGCCAGGATGGAGCGTATTGTGCAATATAAATAGGAGAGTGCAATTTTGATGGTGATGCAACTGCTGTTGTTGCGCCTTTAACTAACACAGTTGCTCCAGTAAGATCGGCTGCTTTTTGAGCGTAGTGTGTTGGGTTGCTGGCTATTTGTTGTGCGCTTACTTCTAAATCGTATCTAGTAAAAAGCGAGCTTAATTCTCCTGCGTGAGGTGTGAGAACTACTTTTTCGCAAACTTGTTTTGGTAGTAAGTCTAATGCTCCAGCATCTACGCATATTGGCGGAAGATTGTTATTTAATTGCGTTTCAGCGTTGTCGTTTTTGTTGTCGTTTTCGTTTTCGTTGGAGTATTTTGCAAGTATGCTAGCAATGTATTTTCTTTGAGATAAAGCCGTTTCGTCGTTGCAATGGCTTTCGTCTGGTATGCCGCATCCAACTGTTATTGCGTCGATTTTTCCGTTTAATTGTTCGTATGCTACTACTTCAGGTGATGCTTGCAATACTAAATTTTGTGCACGAAGAGGACCTGAATAACGGACCATTCCAATATTTGCATGTATTGCAGCGCTTGTGCTTAACACTGCTGCTCCGGGATAGTCGTTTGAACCGGTAATTACGCCTAGAACGCCTCTTGAATATTTATTATCGCTTGCATGAGGCGTGCGCAATGGTGTGGAAGCAAGATGAATATCTACTGATATTTCATTATTTGCAGAGTTTTTAGCGTCAGTGTGCGAACTGTCAGGTTTTGCAATGTAATTCATACCATCTGTATTGCCAAACATAGTATTAAGTGTAATCGTCATTAAGCACATGCAGAGTTGGCTAAACATGTGTATTACTGTCTAAACTTATGTATTGTTACAATTTGTAAACATTTTGAAAATATTTGTAATTTTTTTGTTATTCTGCGTGTCGTGAATATTATGGCGTGTCGCTACTAGTTTTGCGTAAAAAATAAACAAAAATGCCTGATTAATAAATTTGTCCAAATGTTATAATCACATTTATTTTTTCGTTGGTATATTAACGTTTTTTAATGCAAGATAAAGCAGAAAGCAGCATGGTCTTTTTTGAAATTTTGCATTATAGCAGATGAAAAATTCACGAAACGCATTTTTGCAAAAATAATTATATTTTTTCACATTTTTTATTGACCGTCACGTATATTTTTCTTATGCTATAAGCGTTATTGCGAATGATTATTTTTTTCATGAATAGCTTTCATGAGTACCTCTCACAATCAACCCATGCAATAACAGTTAAAGATTCCCGAAAGGAACGAGTGTGAAAACTTCACGAATTTTCGCAACTGCAGCTGCGGTTGCATTATTAGCAACTTCTATGGGTGCTTGCGGCTCCGCAAAAAATGCCGAAAATAAGGCGAAGGGCAATCAAGTAAATGTAGTGGCAACTACAACTCAAATTTGCGATTACGTAACTCAAATCGCTTCAACTGCTGACGCAAAATCTGGATTGAGCCTCAATAAGACTGATTCTCAGGGCAAGAAGTCTGTAATCGGAGCTCCTCAAGACAAAGCAAAGTCAACAATTAATTTGACCTGCTTGCTTGCGCCAAACGCTTCTGCTCATGAGCATGAAATGACTCCAGCTCAATCTAAAGCTCTTTCTAAGGCTGATTTGATGCTTGTTTCTGGTGTAGATCTCGAGCACTTCTTGGATCAAGCTGTGAAAGCTACCGGTTTTAAGGGCACTATGGGTGTAACTTCCGGTATTCTCACTGCTGACGAAATCAAGGATCCAAAGGCTGAGACTGCTAAGGAAAAGGATCTTCCATACAAGGTTGATCGCGGTATCGCTAAGGTGCATGCTGAAAAGTGGCCATTCCCTCCAGAAGAAGGCGAGAAGGAGCCTGAATTCCAGTACGATCCACATATTTGGACCAGCACGAAGAACACGATGATTCAGGTTAAGAATATCGGTTATTTCCTCGGAAAAGCTCTTCCTAAGAGCAAATCTATTTTCGATGAGCATGTTGAAAAGTTCGTTAAGTCTTTGACTGATTTGGATGCTTGGGCAACTAAAGCTTTGAATAGTGTGCCACAAAAGCATCGTGTTCTCTTCACTTCTCACGATGCATTCGGTTACTTCTCTCGTGACTACAATGTGAAGTTCATTGGTGCAGCACTTTCTGATTTCAACAGCCAGCAGGATGCTACTGCAGATCATATTCAGAAAGCTGCAGAAGATGTCAAGAAGTCCGGAGCTGTTGCGATTTTTGCTGAGAATTCTAACAATTCCAAGTCTATCAAGGCTGTTGCTGCAGCAGCAGGAGTAAAGGCTGTTATTGGCGACGACGCGCTTTATGGAGATTCGCTTGGACCAGTCGGATCTGCAGGCGAAACTTACATCGGTTCCATTGTTCACAATGTTGAAACATTGGTGAAAGCTTGGAATGGTAATGTTCCTGAACTTCCAGATTCAGTTAAGACTGCATTGAAGAAGTAACATATAAATAACAGTAAAAATAATAGTATCGTAACAGTAACTTTAATAGCGAAAGTTTAATAGCGAAAGCAAGAAGTTACTGTTACGAATACTTATTAATAAACTGAAAAGACTGGAAATATAGTGAATAAGAGCGTCCTTGCAATGAAAAATTGCGACCTGGCATACGGTTATAAAACTGTAGTGACTGGTATTAATGGCAGTGTGCAAGCCGGGGAAGCTTTGGCTTTAATAGGTCCAAATGGTTCTGGGAAAACAACGTTTTTGCAGGCTATTATTGGTATCGTGCGCGTAAGTCGCGGTGAACTGAAAATGCCTAAGGCTTTGTCTATTGGATATGTTCCACAGCAGGTTGATTTGGATTTAACGTTCCCGATTACTGCACGGCAAGTTGTTGCAATGGGCTTAAGTAGACAGACAGGTTTTCTTGGATTGCTTAAAAAAGATCAGAAAAAAGCTGTTGAGGATGCTCTTAATCATGTTGGTTTATTCAATCGCGCAGATGTGCGATTTGGTGACCTTTCTGGCGGTCAGCGCCAGCGCATTCTTCTTGCGCGCGCGATTGTTGCAAAGCCAACGCTTATTTTGCTCGACGAACCTTTTAATGGTCTTGATGAACCGAATCGCCGAGAACTTCTTAATATTATGAAATCAGCAAAGCAAGAAGGTATTGCTTTTGTTGTATCTACGCACGATTTAGTTATTGCAGATGCTATTTGTGAAAAAGCGCTACTTTTAGCTGGCAAGCAGATTGCTTTTGGCGCGCTTAAAGAAGTAATGACTAAAGAAAATATTACTCGTGCATATGGTGGAAGCATGCCTGCTGCTTCTGCAGGTCTTACTTTTTCGGAAATTGCGGAAGGCTGATTTTCAATGCTTGCCCAATTAGTTGAGTCATTAAGAAAAGTTCTGGAACCAATTCCTGGTTTTGATTTTATTGCTTCTGCTCCTTATATTTTTCGCCCGTTCTGCTTACTTATAGTTCTATCTATAGCTAGCGGAATCGTTGGTGTATTTGTGAACTTGAGATGTGCTGAATTTAATGCGGAAGCTATTGTGCATGGCATATTTCCTGGAATTGTTGTAGGCGCTTTATACGGTGGCATAGATCAAATTATTCCTGGTGCTGCAATTTGTTCAGTATTTTTAGTTGCTGCATTAGTGTGGGCTTCTCGTTCAACTCGCATAAATGAATCGATTATCGCAACTGTTTTAACTACTTTCTTTGCTCTTGGTGTAGTAATTTCACTAAAAAAAGGTGATATGTCAGGTCAGCTCGAGGCATTGATGTTTGGTAGGCTGCTTGATGTCACTGATGAGCGAATGACTCAAGCAATGTGGATTTGCTTGTTTGCAATTATTGTGCTTTTGGCAACTTGGAAACAGCAGATTATTGTTGCTTTCGATCGGGCAAGTGCTCCATTAATGGGAGTGCATACTCTTTTTGTCGATATTGTTCTTAACGTTGGCATTGCTGCGGTTGTTGTTTCTGCATCTTCAGCTGTTGGTGTTCTTCTTGTGATCGGGTACCTTATTATTCCAGGAGCTAGTGCTCGTTTAGTGTCTAGAACAGTTGGGCGTATGGTTGCAGTTGGTATCTTTGTTGGTATTGCTGGAGTTGTTCTTGGTATGTACGTTATGAATTTGGAGCTTGATCATCCTATTTCTCCTCAAGCAGCAATTGCATTAAGCATGTGTGCAATGTTCGTAGTTGTGCTTATTGTGCGCTGGCTGTTCCAAGTTATTTCATCTATAGTTTTTGCGCATAAAACTCATACAGGCGGTAGCGATATAAAAGTTTTAGCAAAATCTTATAAAGGTAGGGAATAGATGGTAAGTATTTGGCAAATTATCGCTCTACCTATAGTTGAAGCAATTGTTGTAGGTGCTCTATGCGGTTTCGTTGGCTCTCTTGCGCTTCTTAACCAGCGAATATTCTTTACTGAATCTATTACTCATGCAGCTTTTCCTGGAGCAGTATTAGGTGTAGTTTTAACTTCTGCTTATACAATAGATCAAAATATTTTGTCGCTTGGGCTTTTTGTCGGTGCTGCTGTTGCGTGCGTTGTACTTTCCTTAGTAATGTATGCACTTTCGCATCTTAAGGGCATTTCTTCGCAAGCTGCAGCTGGTATTACTTTAACTGTTGGCTTTGCTAGTGGATACTTTTTAAATAAGTGGTTTGCTCCATTGCCATTGCGTATTGAGGGATTTTTAACTGGATCATTGCTTAATTGCACTCCTGCAGACGTAATTTCAGCCTCTGTTGCTTTCTTGCTTGTTTTGGGATTATGGATTTTTAATTCTGCTAATCTTGTGCATTGCTCGTTTGACCCTATTAATTACCGTGCTGCAGGCGGAAGATCAGGTTTTATACAGGGCATGGTTCTTGCTTTGATTATTATTACTGTTTCCGTTATTATTCCAGCAGTTGGTACAGTTGTTTCAGTATCTCTTATTGCTGCTCCTGCTGCAGCATTAAAGGGAAGAATTGCTTCTATAAATAAATTCGTACTTGCATACGTAATTACTGCTGTTTCAATTGCTTTAATTGGACTAGCTTTAGCTGTAATACTGAAGCTTTCTGCCGGTGGCACTATTGCTATTTGCGCTGGAGCTTTCTTCTTAATAGTCAAGATTGGCGAAAGCATTTTTATAAAAATTAATGATTTTTCATCAAGATTGCATGCAAGGCGAGAAAAAGTAGCCGAAAACGCTATTTAGCAAAAGAGTTTTAAAAGTCGCTCTGTTGTCCTAGAATGTCAACGAATTGCGCGTGAAAAATGCGCGCGATTGACGTCGTTTTTGCGCGTTTTGTTGATTGTTTAATCGCGTAAGTTTATCGACGCCACACAAGTCCAGGTCTGCACATTAGTAACGCAAGACCCCGATAGAAAAGGACAATTATGGCTGAAAATACCATCTCCATCACCGTAAACGAGGAACGCAAGGAGGTGGATGCAAGCTTCACTGGCGCCCAACTTTTCGCGGAAGATAAGAATATTATTGCTGTGCGTTTAAATGGCGAGTTGCGTGATTTGTACACGTCTCTTCATGACGGCGATACCGTGGAATCAGTGGCCCTTGATAGTGAAGATGGCATCGCAATCATGCGTCATTCCGCTACTCACGTGATGGCTCAAGCTGTTCAAGAAATTCGACCAGACGCAAAGTTGGGCGTAGGTCCTGTAATTAAAGACGGCTTCTACTACGATTTCGATGTTGATACTCCATTTACGCCAGACGATTTGAAGCAAATCGAAAAGCATATGCAGCGCATTATTAAAGAGTCTCAAAGCTTCCGTCGTCGCGTTGTAACAGAGGACGAAGCGCGCGAAGAAGAAGCAAATCAACCTTATAAGTTGGAGTTGATTGGGGATAAGGAAGCAGCTCTTGATCCTGCTGCCTCTGGCGAAATCAGCAAGCATGAGCTTAGCATGTACGACAATGTAGATCGCGAAGGAAACAAGGTTTGGAGCGATTTGTGCCGCGGACCTCACCTTCCAAACACGCGTTACATTAAGGCTTTTAAGCTTGAGCGTGTGGCTGCAGCTTACTGGCGTGGCTCGGAGCAGAATCCTATGCTTCAGCGCATTTACGGCACTGCTTGGCCTAGCAAGGAAGAGCTTAAAGCTTACACAACTCGCATGGAAGAAGCTGCTAAGCGCGATCACCGCAAGCTTGGTCAAGAGATGGATTTGTTCTCCTTCCCAGACGAGATTGGCCCAGGCTTAGCAGTGTTCCATCCAAAGGGTGCTGCAATTATTAACGCAATGGAAGATTATTCGCGCGAGCAGCACAGAAAGCATCACTACAGCTTCGTACAAACTCCGCACATTACTAAGGGTGGCTTATATGAGACTTCCGGCCACTTGCAGTGGTACAAGGATGGCATGTATCCTCCAATGAAGCTTGACGAAGAGCGCGACGAAAATGGTAACGTAACTCGCCAAGGTGCTGACTACTACTTGAAGCCAATGAATTGCCCAATGCATAACTTGATCTTCAAGTCTCGCCAGCGTTCTTATCGCGAGCTTCCTTTGCGCTTGTTTGAGTTTGGTACCGTGTATCGCTACGAAAAGTCTGGCGTTGTGCATGGTTTAACTCGTGTTCGTGGATTGACTCAGGATGATTCGCACATTTACTGCACTCGCGAGCAGATGCGCGATGAGTTGAAGAGCTTGCTTAACTTTGTGCTTGGTCTTCTTAAAGACTTCGGTTTGAACGACTTCTACTTGGAGCTTTCCACTAAGGATGAGCATAAGTTCGTCGGTTCCGACGAGATTTGGGAAGAAGCAACTAATACTTTGGCAGAGGTTGCTAAAGAGTCTGGTTTGGAACTCGTGGACGATCCAGGTGGAGCTGCATTCTACGGCCCGAAGATTTCCGTGCAAGCTCGAGACGCAATCGGTCGCACTTGGCAGGTTTCTACTATTCAGCTCGACTTCAACTTGCCTGAGCGCTTTAAGTTGGAGTACATTGCGGCTGACGGTAGCCACCAGCGTCCTGTGATGATTCACCGCGCACTCTTTGGCTCTATTGAGCGTTTCTTCGCTATTTTGCTCGAGCATTACGCGGGCGCGTTCCCAGCATGGTTGGCTCCAGTTCAGGTAACTGGCGTTCCTGTTGCAGACGAGTTCGCTCCACACTTGCAAAAATTGATTAGCGATTTGGAAGAGAATATGGTTCGTTGCGAAATGGACAACTCTGACGATCGCTTCGGCAAGAAGATTCGTAACGCTTCTAAGTCTAAGGTGCCATTCACTTTGATTGCTGGCGAAGAGGATGTGAACAACAATGCTGTGAGCTTCCGCTTCCGCGATGGCAGCCAATTGAATGGCGTTCCTGTTTCGCAAGCTAAAGAGTGGATTTTGTCCATCATTAAGCAGCGCGTTCAGGTCAATACTGCAGAAGATTTCGAGCGCTACACTAAGTAGCATAAGCTATTTAAGTTATGTAACTTAAATAACGTTACTTAAGCAGCACAGTTTCGCTTGAAAACTAAATTGCAATAAATAAACGAAATAAGCAAAAGTCCACACTTCTTAAAGTTGTGTGGGCTTTTGTGTGTATTACAGCCGATTGACTAATATGAGATTGTTTATTGAACCCAAGTTTTATTTGCTTGATTACGCTAGGAAGGTTGCATTCAATGTTGGAATCATTACGCAGCGGGTTTAAGCGCACTATTTCTCCAATTGCAAAATTGCTAGTCCGATTAGGCATAAGTGCTAACTTTGTAACAATTGTCGGCACAATAGCTGTAGTTATTATTGCTTTTGTTACTGCTTTTACTAAACAGTTTGTTGTTGGCACTATATTTTTAACTATTTTTGTGCTTGCAGACAGTTTAGATGGTTCTGTTGCTGCTTTGACAACAGGCGGCACAAAATTTGGTGCATTTCTTGACTCAACTCTCGATCGCATTGCAGACTGGTCATTATTTTCCTCTGTATGCATTTGTTTGTATGAAGCTCACGAAAAAGATATGTGCACTTGGATTTCAACTTTGAATGGCAATGCAATAAAGTGTGTAGGATTATTAAGCTGTTTGGTTGCTCTTATGGCAGCTTTCGTAACTTCATACACTCGCGCTCGCGGTCAGTCAATAAATGTAGATCCTAAAAAAGGTTTAATAACTCGTGCAGATAGAGTTGCTGTGATTCTTGTTGCTATGGGGCTTGTTGGTCTTACAAATCAACTTTTTTGGTTAAGTTTTGCTATGATTCTGCTTGCTATTGGCGGTATTATTACAGTTTTCCAGCGTATTTTTGAAGTAAAGCATGGGCTTGATATAAAAGATAAATAAAATTTGTCGCGAAAGCGCAATAAAATCGTTTCGTTTGATTAACTGTACGTTTTAGGAGTATCATGTCAGGTCATTCCAAGTGGGCGACTACAAAGCACAAGAAGGCCGCTATCGACGCAAAGCGTGGCAAGCTTTTTGCCAAGCTTATTAAGAACATTGAAATTGCTGCACGTTTGGGTGGTGGCGATCCTGATGGTAACCCTACGCTGTACGATGCCATCGTTAAAGCTAAAAAGGCTTCCATGCCTGCTGACAACATCAAGCGCGCTGTAAAGCGTGGTTCTGGTGAAGAAGCTGGCGGCGCAAACTATGAAGAGATTGTTTACGAAGGTTACGCTCCTGCAGGTGTTGGATTGATTATTGAATGCCTTACTGATAACCGTAATCGTGCTGCTGCTGATGTGCGTTCAACTCTTACTAAGGGCAACGGTTCTTTGGCAACAAGCGGTTCCGTGAGCTTCAACTTCGAACGTAAAGGTTTGATTGAAGTTCCATCCGAAGGTGTTGACTACGATAAGCTTTTCGAAGTTGCAGCTGAAGCTGGAGCTGAAGATGTTGCTGATGATGGCGATGTTTATTCTGTTTACACCAATTCCAGTGATTTGGTAACTGTGCGTAAGGCTTTGCAGGAAGCTGGTTTCGACTATGATTCTGCAGATATCATTATGCATCCAAATAATGAGGTTGAATTGAGCTTCGAAGATGCTCAAAAGGTTTCTCGCTTAATCGATAATCTCGATGACTTGGACGATGTTCAGAATATTTACAGCAACTGGACCGCTTCAGATGAAGTTATGGCTCAGCTTGAGGAAGATGAATAGTCTCCTATGATGATTTTGGGCGTTGACCCCGGGCTTACTCGCTGCGGGGTCGGCGTGATTGAAGCCGGCGTCTCGCGTCGGCTTTCTTTTATTCACGTCGATGTGTTGAGGTCTGAGCCTGATCTTTCGCAAGATTTGCGACTTTTAAAGATTTATAATGGATTAGTTGAAAAAATTGAGCGTTTTTCGCCTGATACTGTGTCTATTGAACGTGTTTTTGCGCAAGAAAATCGAAATACTGTTCTTGGCACTGCACAGGTTGCAGGTATTGCAATGCTTGCTGCAGCTCAGCGCAATATTCCTGTTGCTTTACACACTCCTACTGAAGTTAAACTTGCTGTAGCTGGAAACGGAAAAGCTCAAAAACCTCAAGTAGAGCGTATGGTCGCGCGACTACTTGGACTTAATGTTTTGCCTACTCCTGCTGATGCTGCCGACGCTTTAGCTCAAGCTATTTGTCATGCTCTTCGTCCTTCTGGTGCTTTACAAGGTGGCGAGCGCGAGCAGCATCTAACTGCTGCGCAGAAACAGTGGGCTTTAGCTCAAGCTCAGGCGCGTAAATCTTCTTCTGTCGTTCGAGGCATGTAGGATATTAATAGAACAGATGTTCTATTATAATTGTATTTGACTTTATGTGCTTTAAGCTATGAGTTTTTGTTAAGTGGGAGTGAGTTTATGATTGGAATGCTTGTTGGACAAGTTGCGTCAATTGATGCTCGTTCTGCTCTTATTGTTGTTTCTGGAGTTGGCTATGAGACTTATATGCCTTCTCAAGATTTGTCTTCTTTGCATGAAGGCCAGGAAGTTCGCGTTTATACGTCGCTTCAAGTTTCGCAAGATGCTTTAACTCTTTATGGTTTTACAACTCAAGCTGCTAAACGAATGTTTTTGCAAGTGCAAAAAGTTAGTGGAATTGGTCCTAAAGTTGCTCTTTCTATGCTTTCAACTTTGAATGTTGATCGTCTTTTACAAGCTATTTCTGAGGGAGATGTAACTTCTCTTTCTTCTGCTCCTGGTTTAGGGAAAAAGGGTGCGCAGAAGATTATTTTGGAATTGAAGGGTTCTCTTGATCCTTCGATACTGGCAGATAGTTCTAATGATTCGGCTCAATTTAATAAGCAGATTATTGATTCTAGCGTGCAATGTGTAATAGAGGGTCTTGTTTCATTGGGTTGGAGACAAGTTGACGCTCAAAGAGCAGTTGAGCAAGTTTGTGCAGATAATAATATTTCTACTCCTATATCTGATGCAGATTTGCCTAATGTTTTACGAATGGCATTAGCTTCACTTGATAGGGGTAGGTAATCATGTTTGTAAAGAATCTAGTATTGGGGGAGTTGAAGTGAGTGAAGAGTATACTTCTGCGCTAAATACTGGTGTTGCTGAAGAATCCTTACGCATGGTTTCTTCAACGCCTTTAGGAAATGAGCAACTCAGTGATGAGGAACTTCGTCCTCGCGCATTAGAAGGTTTTATTGGTCAACCAGTTTTAAAAGCGCAATTGCAACTGTTTTTAGATGCTGCTAAAAAGCGTGATGTTGCGCCTGACCATATGTTATTGGCTGGCCCTCCTGGATTGGGAAAAACTACATTAGCAATGATTGTTGCTAATGAATTGCAAGTTCCTATTCGAATTACTTCAGGTCCTGCTATCCAGCATGCTGGAGATTTAGCTTCTATACTAAGCGCGCTTGACGCAGGTGAGGTGTTGTTTATTGACGAAATCCATCGTTTGCCTCGTGCTGCAGAAGAGTTGCTTTATATTGCTATGGAAGATTTTCGCGTTGACGTTATGGTCGGTAAAGGTCCTGGTGCCTCATCAATACCGCTAACCCTTCCTCGTTTTACTGTAGTTGGAGCTACCACTAGGGAAGGAATGTTGCCTTCTCCATTGCGCGCTCGTTTTGGTTTTACTGCTCACCTTGATTTTTATCCTCACGAAGAGCTTGAAAAACTTATTGAGCGATCTGCTAAAGTCTTAGGAATTCGCCTTATAGATCAAGCTGCTAAAGAGCTATCGTTACGCTCTCGTGGCACTCCTCGTATAGCGAATCGCTTGTTGAGACGTGTCAGAGATTGGGCTATTGTGCATGATTTGTCAGAAGTAAATCATGAAGCTGTTGTTGAAGCGTTAGCTTTATACCAGATTGATACACAAGGTCTTGATCGACTTGATATTGCAGTTTTGAAGGCTATGGTTTGTCAGTTTAACGGTGGACCGGTTGGTCTTAATAATCTAGCTGCAATGGTTGGTGAAGAAGCTGAAACTGTTGAAACAGTATGTGAACCATATTTAGTGCGTGAAGGATTCTTAATTCGCACTCCTAAAGGTCGTGTTGCAACTAGTAAAGCTTGGAAACATTTGGGCTTTAAAGAGCCTAGTAATGTCAGTGAGCTAGCTTAAAATAATTAACTTGGACGGCATTTCGACCGTCTTAGGGTTGGATACTTAAGGAGTTTACTTTGCCTCAATTTTTCCAGCAGTATGGCATGCTTATTATTCTCGTTGTAGCAATGGTTTGCATGATGATGTTCCAGACTCGCAATGCTAAGAAGCGTCAAGCTGAAATGCGTTCCTTCCATGAATCTTTGGAACCAGGTACTGAAATTATTACAATCGGCGGCATTATCGGCAAGATTGTAAGCGTAGATACTCAATATGAAGAGATTGTTATCGATTCAGAAGGTAGTTTGATGCGAGTATCTTTCCGCGCTGTGAACAGATTGTATGTGCGTCCAGCGTTTATTAGCGATGAAGAAGCAGAAGAAGCTGCACAAGCTGAAGAAGCTAAGCAAGATGATGCAAATAAATCTGTAAGCGAAGATAACGAGCCAGTATCAGAATCTGCAGAATCTGAAAAGTAATAACTTTTATCTCATAAATTTATAATTTAATACTTAAGTCGTGATGTGTGAGTCAGCACATGTCTCACGCATCACGCGAATATGTGACATTCTTTCCATATTCCAATAACAAGTCTTGTGAAGAAAAGAACGTTAGGATTATGACAGCAACGGATATTACAGTGAAAACGTTGAAAACAGTAAGCAACGATGATGCCGCTTATCTTGCTTCTTTGATTCGTACCGTTCCAGGATTCCCCAATCCTAGTATTATATTCCGTGATTTTCTTCCTATATTTTCAAATGCGCGCTCTTCGCGAATTCTTATTGATTCTTTAATTGATGCCTTGCCTGTGCCAGCTGATTCAATTGATTTGATTGCTGGGCTTGAAGCTCGAGGTTTTCTTTTTGGACCATTGTTGGCATCTCGGTTAGGCAAAGGTTTTCTTGCTATTCGTAAAGCTGGTAAGCTACCTCCTCCAGTTATTACTGAGTCATACATGCTTGAGTATGGTCAGGCAAGTATTGAAATTGAAAGCGACGCTATTAAGCCAGGTCAACGTGTGCTTATTGTTGACGATCTTATTGCAACTGGAGGCACTGCAAAAGCTGCTGCAAATATTGTCAAGCGCGCTCAAGGAATAGTTGCAGGTTTTAGTTTTGTTATTGAACTTACTGGTATTAGTGGAATGAGTGAGTTATGCGATTATCCTTGCAGTAGTTTAATTACTATGCCAGCTTAAAAGTTTATTATTATCGCTTATTATTAAAGTAATATCCTATTTAAAACAATATATTGGTTTTGCACCTAAAAGAATTGAAAGGAAAAGGCATGGTTGAAAAGCTTAAGTCATCCTTAATAAACATGTCTAAAGGTGTAATAACTCCTGTTATTGTTATTTTTATTTTTTCTCTTACGATAGGTCTTTTCTTATCTCTCACACTTCTTGTGGTTTCTATCGAAGAAGGAACAGGTAATCTTTCTGAATCTGCAATGTCTATGACTTGGGCTGTGTTTATGTTTGCTCAAGGCGTGGGTCTTACTTTTGGAAATTGCATTCTTACGATTATTCCTTTAGGCCTTACTTTTCTACTTATTTCAACGCTTGTATGCTTAATTCGTCGTATTAAAGGTGGGAATATAGCATATTTTACTGGGCTTGTAGTCTGGGCTGCTATTAATGCGATACTTTCTCAAAATACGCATGTTACTTTACTTGATTCTACTTTTATTGTTGCTTGTAAATCTTCTTGTGTTTATTTAATTTCGTTACTTATAGCGGTTTTCCCAAGAAGCTCGCTGTTTGTATCTGCTAAGCAGCGTTATAAGCAAATATGTCCTGAGTATATTCAAAAAAATATTCGTATTACTAAGCGAACTGCGGTAATTTTGTTCGGTTTATATGCGTTTGTTGCGTTAATAACTGTTGTGGTTTGGGCTTGTACAAATTTTGGTTATGTTAATTCATATTTCAATAAACTAGGCATGCAAAATGGTTCGCGTATTCTTACAACTATTGCTTGCTTAGTTTGGTTGCCTAATGTTGCTATTTGGGCATTATCTTGGATTTGTGGATCTGGATTTAATATTGGATCTGTTGCACAATTTACTTTAACAGTTTCTCAACGTAAATCTTTGCCGCCTATTCCGGTTTTTGGAATATTTCCTGATGCTGTTATTGACGTTGTGCATCGCACTGTTTTTTACTCTATAGTTCCAACTTTATGCTTTATTGTAATGTTTGTAGCTTTATTGCATAAAAGCGGCTGTGGCTTGCGCCTAAAAAATATTATTGATAAAACTGAGCGTGAGTCTTTTATGTTGAACGCTATAGAAGCTGCAACTGATAGTGTTGGCGTATCCGCTTTAATTACAATTATGTGGACTGTTGTTTTTTCAATAGCAAATGGTTCATTAGGGGAATGTCGACTTTCTTATATTGGAGTTGACATTATTGAAAGTACTAGAGCTGTTGGTCATCTTACTCTATACGCTTCTGCTGTAGCATTGGTTATTTCAATTTTTAGTATTCTACTTATTTGTGGTGCGAGATATTGCTTAAATCTTATTGCTGCTAGTAAGTCGAATAAACCTGTAAAATTTGCAGAATTAATCGAAAATAAGGCTAGTAATAAAAATAATCAACCTTTGCCTTTGAAAAAAGCCGCTCCTAGGACGGTTTCATCGAAGGCTAAAAGAAAATAATTCCTCACTACTATTTTGGGAAGGAAGGCCGCCGTGCAACAGACACAGAGCAAAGAATCAAACGCAAATGTGCTGATAACCACAGGTGAAAAGCAAATTCGTAGAGTTCTTGTTTCAGTTTTTCATAAAGAAGGACTTGAAATATTAGCTGAAGCATTTAGAAAGGCTGATACTGAAGTAGTTTCAACCGGCTCTACTGCTGCTAAATTGGCGGAACTTGGCGTTCATGTTACTGAAGTTTCTGACATTACTGGTTTCCCAGAAAGTCTTGATGGAAGAGTGAAGACTTTAGATCCGCATATTCACGCTGGAATTCTTGCAGATATGAGTAATGCTGATCATGTAAAGCAACTTGAAAAGCTAAACATAAAGCCGTTTGATGCTGTAGTAGTTAATTTGTATCCGTTCGTAGACACTGTAATGAGCGGTGCTGATAGTGACGCAATTATTGAGAAAATTGATATTGGTGGACCTTCTATGATTCGTGCTGCAGCAAAGAATCATAAGTCTGTTGTCGTTATTACAGATCCTGCAGATTACCAGCTTTTAGCTAATAGAATCGTTTCAGGTGAAGGCTTTAATTTGCAAGAGCGCGAATATTTGGCTGGTAAAGCATTTGCTCATACAGCAGCTTACGATGCTTCTATATCTGAGTGGACAAGTAAAGCATGGCAGAAGCCTGAAAGTTTGAACACAAATGATGAAGAAGATAGTAAAAATGCTGAATCTGTGAAGCTTCCTGCAAACTACACGCGCACTTGGAGCTTAGAGCATACGCTTCGATATGGCGAGAACCCTCATCAGCAAGCAGGATTGTATTTAGATCCTCTGCATAAGGGCGGTTTAGCTCAAGCTGAGCTTCTTGGCGGAAAACCTATGAGCTACAACAATTATGTGGATGCGGATGCTGCTTGGCGTGCGGTTTGGGATTTTGCTCCACAAATTGCAGTTGCTGTTTGCAAGCATAATAATCCATGCGGTTTAGCTATTGGAACTAATGCAGCTGAAGCTCACAAGAAAGCTCACGCTTGCGATCCTGTAAGTGCTTATGGTGGTGTGATTGCTTCAAATACTACAGTCACTTTAGAAATGGCAGAAAGTGTGCGTCCAATTTTCACAGAGGTTATTGTGGCTCCAGACTATGAGCCTGAAGCTTTGGAATTGCTTCGCACTAAAAAAAAGAACCTCCGCATTTTGAAGGTTGCAACTCCGCCAGTTTTAGGTTTGCAAGTTCATCCTATTGACGGCGGTGCTTTAGTTCAGTCTGCAGATAAGATTGATGCAGTTGGTGATAATCCTGAAAACTGGACGCTTGTTTCTGGAGATCCTGCTGATGCTGATACTTTGCGCGATTTGCAATTTGCTTGGCGTTCGCTTCGTTGTGTAAAGTCTAACGCAATCCTACTTGCGCATGATAATGCTACTGTTGGCATTGGTATGGGGCAGGTTAATCGCGTGGATTCGTGCCATTTGGCTGTTGAACGTGCGAATACTTTGGCTGATGGTGCTGAACGTGCTCGTGGAGCTGTTGCGGCTTCGGATGCTTTCTTCCCATTCGCTGACGGTCCGCAAATTTTGATTGAAGCTGGCGTTCGCGCAATCGTGCAGCCTGGTGGCTCTATTCGCGACGAAGAAGTGTTCGAAGCTGCGCGCAAAGCTGGTGTAACGATGTACACTACCGGTACTCGTCACTTCTTCCACTAAAATTGCTTTAGCTAAGATTCATAGACAAATAAATTAATCAATATTATGGATGCAGCGTTTGTGTACTTCAAGCGCTGCATCTTTGTGTTGGTACCTAAAACAACTCATGTTTTCTTATCGCGGAGCAGGTATGATACAAGTATGACAGATAGTGAGCATCAGACTAGAAGCACTAAAACGGAACATCCGTACGTGTCGGAAAAACGTGAGGGTAAACCTTATGCTGAATGGATTGTAGCAATTATTATTGGACTTTGCGCATTATTGGCATTTATAGGATATGTAAAAGCCGCCACAGTTGTTATTTCTGTGACGGCTGTACTTCTAGGAGTTATGCGCTTAATTATGCGTCAGCGTAGCCCTTGGAAAGTTCGCTCAGTTGGCTTTGATTCTTTCATCAGTATTACGCTCGGCATAGGTTTGCTTATAACATACGCTTCAATTATATTTTTGCTATAATTTTATTCTTAAAGATTGTTCGCAACGTTATTGTCAGATACGTTTTGAACGTATTCATAGCTCATATCTGGTGCTACAGGAGCATCTGCTTTTGTGTCTGCAAAGTTTTGTATTGGTGCAGGATTTGTTTCATTTGATACAGCAGGTTTTTGTGCTGAGTTTGAAAGAAGCTTTGTTAATAGCAAAACTAGGCTAACAAGCGCTGCAGCAAAAATTGGAGCAATCCAGAATACCCACAATTGACTTAGTGGTTTAACTTCCAAATCATGAGAGTTTGCGAATAATGCAATGCCGGTAGAGCGAGCAGGATTCAAACCAGCTCCTGTAATTTGATATGTAATGAAAGCACCAGCTGCGTATGCAATACCGATGTGTGTTGCATAACCGCATTTAGTATTACCTTCATGGTCTGTGCTGCGCAATGCAGTGGCAACAATCAAAATAACAGCAATAACTTCAACTAATAACGCAGATACTATTCCGAAAGACAAGTTTATTTCTTTTAGTTGACGTGCAGAAAGAGATGCCTTTTCGAATCCGTTTACTATTGAAACAAACCAATACTTTTTGTCAAAACCTGAGCCTTGGCCAACTTGTGATGGATTAATGCTTGAATTCTGCTGAGGAATAATAAGAATAAACAATCCTGCAGCTGCAATAGCACCAAGAACTTGGGCAACAATGTAGCATAATCCTGCAGTGTATGAAGTGCGTCCAGTAAGCATCGAAGCAACTGTTACTGCAGGGTTAAGGTGCCCTCCAGAAACTTTAGATGCAATATATGTCGCTGCAGCATAAGCGATACCAGTGCCGGCGGCAATCATTAAAACGTTGATTCCGTACATTACAGTAGTAAGAGAATAAAAAGTGTAAACAACGAACATCGCTAAAGCTGTAGCAATAAATTCAGTACCAATACGAACAATAAGTGGCGCAGCAGTTTTAGTTGTGCTGCACGGTGTATCTGTAGTTTTAATCATAACTTTCCTTAATTTTAGTTGTGCCGCTTTGTTAATGATTGCAACACAATGAAACCTAGGCTATACTATCACGGCTATGCCATACGGTAACATAGGAAGACGTGGTGTTTTTTGATTTATTGCAAATTTAATAAATTGCCACATAAATTAGTAAGTTAATGAGTAATGAATTGCTTATACTGCGTATTCTTAAGTAAATTCTGGCGCAAGTATGTATGTAATTCTTTAGGTCACGTTGGGAGAACGATGCCAAACGCATATTCCCGCGCCAATCAGGCGCATTCAGATGACAACAACGCCATTCGACTGCAGAAGCTGCTTGCTGAAGCGGGATTTGGTTCAAGACGCAAGTGTGAAGAGATTATTCTTGACGGGCGTGTTGAAGTAGACGACGAATTGGTTACAACACTTGGTACTCGAGTAGATCCAAAACGTCAAAAAGTGCGCGTTGATGGATCTCGCGTAAAGTTCAACACAAAGCTAGTAACGCTCGCATTGCATAAGCCTAAGCGAGTTCTTAGCGCAATGGACGATCCAAAAGGTCGCTTTACTTTAAGAGATATTGTTGGAGACAAGTACGAGCGAATTTTCCACATGGGACGCTTGGATTACGATTCTGAAGGTCTTATTTTAATGACCAACGATGGCGAGCTAAGCCAGCACGTAATGCACCCAAAGTATGAGGTTGAGAAAACTTATATTGCAACTGTTGAAGGCAAAATCAACGGTATGGTTTGCCGCCGCTTGGTTTCGCAAGGCGTGAATCTTGAAGATGGTTGGATTAAGCTCGACCGTTGCGCAATAATCGACCAGAATCACGACACAACCATGGTAAAAATTGTGTTGCATTCTGGCAAAAATCGTATTGTTCGCAGGATTTTTGGAGCCGTTGGTTTCCCTGTAAAGCGTCTTGTTCGTACGCAAATTGGCCCTATTAAATTGGGTGACTTAAAAGCTGGATCGTATCGCGTGCTTTCTCAAACAGAAGTGCGTTCGCTTTCTAAGGAGGTTGGCCTGTGATTTGTGTAGCAATTGATGGACCAGCAGGAGTAGGTAAGTCTTCTACTTCTCGTGCTTTAGCACAATACTACGGTTTTGCGTATTTAGATACGGGTGCAATGTATAGAGCTGCTGCTTGGTGGTGCTTGAAACAAGGTATTGATTTAAGCACGAAGCTTGAATTGGATGAAGAAGGAAATCCTGTAAATCCAGCGGATACTGAACGTTTTAATCAAATTATTGAAGCTGTTGGAGCCTTATTTACTGAAAGTGACGCTGACTTTAGTGTTAATCCTAAGAATCCTGTAGTGACTGTCGAAGGTGAGGATATTAGCGAAGAATTGCGTTCCAGCGAAGTTTCTTCGCATGTGTCTACTGTATCTTCGATTCCTGCAGTTCGCCGTATGCTTATTGCTGCTCAGCGAGCGTATATTGCTTCAGAGTCAGATGAAGATTCTTTCTCAGGCGGAGAGGGAATAGTTGCAGAAGGACGCGATATTACTACTGTTGTTGCTTCTAATGCTCAAGTTCGAGTGCTTCTTACTGCACGCGAAGAAGTGCGTCAAGCTCGCAGAAACAAGCAGAATATTGCGCAAGAAAATTTGCAAAATAATGAATCTAAAAATAATGAATCTGAAGAAGACGATATTCACGCTCGTGACGCTAAAGATGCTAAAGTTACGCATTTTCTTCAAGCAGCAGACGGTGTTACAACGCTAGATAATTCTGATTTGACTTTTGAGCAGACTCTTGATGCTCTTGTTGAAATGGTTGACGCTGCTATCGAGCAAGATGAGTACGACCGCTATGCTGCTAATCTTGAAGGCTACGATCTTGACGATGAAGACCGTGCGCTTCTTCGAGGCGACGAAGTAAGTCAAGACGATGCAAAAGACTCTAAAGCTGTTGGAGTAATCGCCATTATAGGTCGACCAAACGTTGGAAAATCAACGCTTGTCAATCGTATTTTGGGCCATCGTGTAGCTGTTGTAGAAGATACTCCAGGTGTTACGAGAGATCGCGTAAGCTACGACGCTGAGTGGGCTGGAACTAACTTTAAGCTGGTTGACACTGGCGGCTGGGAAGCAGATGTTGAAGGCATTGATTCTTCTATTGCTCAACAAGCGCAAATAGCAGTGCGTTTAAGCGATGCTGTGATTTTCCTAGTAGATGGTCAAGTTGGTTTAACAGCTACAGACGAGCGTATTGTTTCAATGCTTCGTGCTGCAGGTAAGCCTATTACTCTGGCAGTTAACAAGGTTGACGATGCTAGAAGCGAGTATTTGACTGCAGAGTTTTGGAAGCTCGGAATGGGTGAGCCTTACGGAATTTCTGCAATGCACGGCAGAGGCGTTGGAGATTTGCTTGA
Source organism: Gardnerella swidsinskii (assembly GCF_023277705.1). Classification (NCBI taxonomy): domain Bacteria; kingdom Bacillati; phylum Actinomycetota; class Actinomycetes; order Bifidobacteriales; family Bifidobacteriaceae; genus Gardnerella; species Gardnerella swidsinskii. The sequence goes on along the minus strand of NZ_CP083176.1, from coordinate 193,663 downwards.
TGCAGCTCTCAATTCTTTGAAGAAAGCGAATAAAACTTCAGGATTCTTAACTCCAGAAGGACTTCGCAGAGTTGCTTTAGTGGGTCGTCCAAACGTTGGTAAGTCTTCGCTTTTGAATCATTTAGCTCATGAAGAGCGATCTGTTGTAAACGATTTGGCTGGAACTACTCGTGACCCTGTTGATGAGGTTGTGCGAGTTGACGGCGAGGATTGGCTGTTTATTGACACTGCTGGTATTAAGCGCAGGCAGCACAAGCTTACGGGTGCTGAATACTATTCTTCACTTCGTACGCAAGCTGCGATTGAACGCTCGGAACTTGCTTTGATTCTTTTCGATTCTTCCCAGCCTATTGCAGAGCAGGATTTGAAAGTTATGAGCCAGGCTGTGGATGCAGGTCGCGCAATCGTACTTGTGTTTAACAAGTGGGATTTGATGGACGAATTTTCCAGACAGCGCATGGAACGCTTATGGAAAACTGAGTTTGAGCGCGTAACTTGGGCTGAGCGCGTAAATCTTTCTGCAAAAACAGGATGGCATACGAATCGTCTTGCGCGCGCTATGCGAACAGCTTTAGACAGCTGGGATAAGCGCATTCCTACAGGCAAGCTCAACGCTTTCTTAGGGCGTATTCAGTCTGCTCATCCGCATCCTTTGCGAGGCGGAAAGCAAGCGAGAATCTTGTTTGCCACGCAAGCTTCTACGCGCCCACCGCGTTTTGTAATATTTACAACTGGCTTCTTAGAGCACGGATACCGTCGCTTTATTGAGCGATCACTTCGAGAAGAATTTGGATTCGAGGGAACTCCTATTCAAATCTCCGTAAAAGTACGAGATAAGAAGAAGCGCAAATAAAGCGCGATTAAGTCACAAGTAAGTTGGTGTTAAGTAAAGTAGGAGCGTATATGGCTGGTTTGAGCGAGTTAGCTTTCGATTTGCATCATGCTAGCGAAGATGAGATTTTTCAAGCATTTGTTGATTGGGTTAAAGATAACAAACATGTAGATTTGTGGCCGCATCAAGAAGAATCCATCATGGATTTGCTTGCAGGAGACCACGTTATTTTAAACACTCCAACAGGTTCTGGAAAATCTCTAGTAGCACTCGGCATGCATTTCACAGCACTCGCCACCGGCAGACGCTCCTACTATACTGCGCCAATTAAAGCTCTCGTATCCGAAAAATTCTTCGATTTAGTAGCTATTTTTGGGCGTGACAACGTTGGTATGATTACAGGCGACTCGCATATTAATGCGGATGCTCCAATAATCTGCTGCACGGCGGAAATCTTAGCAAATCAAGCTTTACGTGAAGGCGTAAATGCTGAAGTTGATTGCGTTGCAATGGACGAATTCCACTACTATGGTGATCCAGAGCGTGGATGGGCTTGGCAAGTTCCGCTGCTTACACTTCCAAATACGCAATTCTTACTTATGAGTGCAACTCTTGGAGACGTAACGGATATTGCGGAACGCTTAGAAAAATCAACAAAAAGAAACGTCGATATTATTGCAGACGCTCCAAGACCAATCCCACTCGAATATGAGTACACAGATAAGCCACTTGCCACAACTGTAGAACTCTTATTTAACAAGGGTTTAACGCCAATCTACGTAGTTCATTTTTCGCAAGACGCAGCTCTAGAAACAGCTCAAGCGCTAGCTAGTACGGGAGTTTCTAGCAAAGAGCAGCGAGACAAAATTGCTCAAGCGATTAAAGGCACTAAATTTACTACAGGCTTCGGCAAAATTTTGCAAAGGCTACTGCGCACAGGCGTTGGCGTACATCACGCTGGCATGCTTCCGCGCTACCGCAGGCTTGTTGAACAGCTAGCTCAGCAAGGATTGTTGCCCGTTATTTGCGGCACAGACACTCTTGGCGTTGGTATTAACGTGCCAATTCACTCTGTTGTGCTTACAGCGCTAACAAAGTTTGATGGGAATCGTAGTCGCAAGCTTCGCGCTCGCGAGTTTCATCAAATTGCAGGTCGTGCAGGCAGAATGGGGTTTGATACAGAGGGCTTAGTAGTTGCAGAGGCTCCAGAGTTCGAGATTGAAAACGCGCGCGCTGTTGCAAAAGCTGGCAATGACCCTAAGAAGCTTAAAAAAGTTAAGCGTAAGAAGGCTCCAGAGGGCTTTGTTGTTTGGGGCGAACCAACGTTTACTAAGCTTATTGAAAGTGCTCCAGAAACTTTGAATCCTCATATGGTTGTAACGCATTCAATGATTTTGAACGAAGTTACGCAAGGCGGAGACGCTAGAGCACGCGTTGAAAAACTTATTGAAGATAGTGCGCAAAAGCCGCAAGATAAAGAGAAATTGCTTGAGCGTTGCAACGATATTTTCCAAACTCTGCTCGATACTCAAGTTATTGAATCTAAAAAGCGCGCGAACGGTTCTTGCAATTATGAGCTTGATGTTGCAATGCCTGAAGGCTTTGCGCTGGATCAGCCGCTTTCTCCGTTCTTGCTCGCAGCTTTGGAACTTCTTGACCCAGAATCTCAAAGCTATGCGCTTGACGTAATTTCTATGGTTGAAGCAACTTTAGATGACCCTAAGCCTGTTCTTCGCGCGCAGGAGCGTAAGGCTCGCGATGCTGCAATGGCTGGAATGAAAGACGATGGCGTTGACTACGAGGAGCGCATGGAACGCTTGGCGGAAGTCAGTTACCCTAAGCCTCTTGAAGATTTGCTTGAGCCTGCTTTTGCGCAATATCGCAAGGATGTTCCTTGGGCAAACGACTACTGGATTAAGCCTAAATCTGTGCTTCGAGACATGGTTGAAACTGCTTCCGATTTTACTGGATATATTTCGCGCTATGGCATTGCTAGAAGTGAGGGAACGCTTCTTCGCTATCTTTCGGACGCTTACCGTTCGCTTGCTCGCACTGTGCCAGAAGATATGTTTAACGAAGAATTGCGTGACATTATTTCGTGGCTTCGTCTTGTTGTGCGCTCTATTGATTCTAGTCTTGTTGACGAGTGGGAGAGTGCTGGAGGATCGGATGCTGAAGCTAGCGCTGTAACTACGGCTGCGCCTTCAACTTCTGAGTCTGTAGTTGAGGATCGTCGTGGACTTATTGTGTTGATTAGAAACGCAATGTTTCGTCGCGTGCAGCTTATGGATTTGGAAGATGCGGATACTTTAGGAGAGCTTGACAAGGCTTGGGGTTACGGAGTTCACGAGTGGAATGATGTTCTTGACGATTACTACGACGAGCACGAGTATGTTGGAATAGATGCCAAGGCTCGAAGTGGCGACTTGTTTATTTTGGATGATTCGCTTGAGAAGAGTGAACATTCGTGGAAAGTTCGGCAGATAATCGACGATTCAGACGGGGATCATAATTGGGCTATTACTGGCGTTGTCGATTTAGATACAACGCAAGATGAAGGTGAAGTTGTGTTCTTCGATTACCAAGTTTCGCACGTGTGATTTTTAAAAATGTGCTAACAGAATGCGAAATGCAAGACGCAAAATGCAATCGAACGTTTGTTCTATATGTAGTGTAAGCTGGTATTTATGGAGCAGGATTTATTTGCAGCAAGCAGCGCGCCGAGTAATGTAACTCGTCCGTTGGCAGTGCGTATGCGCCCGAGCAGTATTGAAGACGTGCTAGGGCAGTCGCATGCTCTAAAAGAAGGTTCGCCTTTGCGTAGGCTTGCAAATCCGCAATCTAAAGGTTCTCTTACTGCTCCAAGTTCTGTTGTGTTGTTTGGTCCTCCGGGAGTCGGTAAGACTACGCTCGCTTATATTGTTGCTCGTCAGTCTGGTCGAGTGTTTGAAGAGCTTTCTGCTGTAACGTCCGGAGTTAAAGACGTTCGTGCGGTACTTGATCGCGCGCATGAGCGTTTAGTGAGTAATGGTCAAGAAACAGTTTTATTTATTGACGAAGTTCACCGTTTTTCTAAATCTCAGCAGGATGCTTTGCTTCCAAGCGTTGAAAATCGCGACGTAACTTTTATTGGTGCTACTACCGAAAACCCGAGCTTTTCAATCATTAAGCCGTTACTTAGCAGATCAGTAGTTGTTAAACTTGCGTCGCTTAGCGTTGAAGATTTGCATACGCTTATTGAACGTGCGCTAACTAGCGAAAACGGTCTTAATAATCAGCTTAAAATCGACGATGACGCAATAGATTCTATTATTCGCTTAAGCGGGGGGGACGCTCGCAAAACTCTCACTATTTTAGAGGCGGCTGCAGGGGCAGTAACAGGAGATGTTGCGTTGCAGCATGGCAAAAAGAAGCCTGTAATTACTGATGATATTGTTTCTAACGTAATGGATACTACTACAGTTCGTTACGACAAAGATGGCGACGATCATTACGATGTGATTTCTGCTTTTATTAAGTCGATGCGCGGAAGTGATGTTGACGCTTCTTTGCATTACTTAGCGCGAATGCTTAGAGCTGGTGAAGATCCGCGTTTTATTGCAAGGCGAATTATGATTGCTGCTGCAGAAGAAGTTGGTATGGCAGCTCCGCAAATTTTGCAAGTAACTGTTGCTGCAGCTCAAGCTGTTGCTTTAATCGGAATGCCGGAAGCGCGCATTATTCTTTCTGAAGCTGTGATTGCTGTAGCAACTGCTCCTAAATCAAACGCAAGCTATAACGCTATTAATAAGGCTTTGCAAGACGTTGATGCTGGAAATATTGGTCAAGTGCCTCTTCATTTACGCAACGCCCCGACTGCTTTGATGAAAAGTTGGGGAAACCATGACGGGTACAAGTATGCTCACGATTATCCGGGTGCTGTGGCATCGCAACAGTATATGCCAGATGAGCTAGTTGGTCGCGAATACTATCAGCCGTCGAATCGTGGCTACGAGCATGAGCTTACTCAACGCTTATCTCAAATCCGTGCCATTCTTCACAATTCTGAAAATAAAAATAATAAAACTAATTCGTAAATGTTTTATTCATTTATTCACGCACAAGCATAATGTGTTCAACGCTGTCTAATGGGGATACGCGGAACAAAACAAAACGATTGCCGATTACTTGCACGACTTCGGCACCGAGCTTTTGAGCAAGTGCATCAGCAGCTTCTTTGGCGCTTAATCCGGAACCATCTTGCACAGCACACTTCATGAGCTCGTGGTACTGCATGGTTTCGTCTGCTTGCTTCACAGCTGCATCAGTAATATCGTTCTTGCCAACGTATAAAAGTGGGCTAAGCGTATTAGCGAGCGCGCGAAGCTGCTTAATCTGCTTCTTTGTCAATGCCATAAGGAGTCCTTTCAAATGCAAGTTTTATAACGCAAATATTACATAAATTACATAGTGCTTAACGGATTATACAGTATATTGCGAATTGTTGCATGTGATAATACAAATTTATTTATTGCGCATTTATTCCGTAGTTATTCCGTATTTATTGCGCTTGCTGCAAAAGGTGAAATATTTTCAAAATTTTTTATTACAAAGGTAGCATTTTGCACACAATAATCGCGCTTACAACACAAAGAGTAACTACTAATAGCAGTACATCTTTTATATGCATTTTCCATGAGTGCAAGTGAGTTCTTTCAGCTCCAGGCGCGTAGCAGCGTGCATCTAATGCGAGCGCAAGAATGTCAGCATGGCGAATTACTCCTGCAAAACCTGGCACAATTAAAGCTGTTATGGCGTGTACTCGTTGTTTAAAAGAACCATCTCGAATGCTACTTCCTCGAGCGATTTGCGCTAGTGCCACAGAGTGCGCTTCTGCACTAAGTGTTGGCAAGAACCGTAGCGCTAGGCTCATAATAAGTGCTATTTCTTGCGTTGGTATTCCAATATGTCGAAGTGGTGATAGTAATCGTGTGCAAGATTCGTTAAGCGTTGTCTGACTCATTGTTAATACTAGAACTGCTCCAATGATAATAACAAGCGAGAATCGTGTTGCAAAAAGTATTGCATAGTTAATTCCATCGGTTGTAATAGGAATAGTTGCAATATTTGCTAGCACTGTGCCGGTTCGCACTGCGAGAATGTTCAGTAGTCCGGAGAAAACAAATATTGCAATAATCATGTGCAGCGAAGCAATAAGTTTAACGAATGGTATTTTTGCAGCAACAGTTAGAGTAAATGTTACAAAAGCAAGAATAGCTAACTGTATGTAGTTAGTAATACTAAAAGCACTTAGCATAAGAATAAAGCATGATAGAAGCGTCGCGCGTGGGTCAAAAGATTTAAGTAGTGAAGTTGTTTTTGCTTTTGTGGAACTTTCTTTGTTTTTGGTATTTTCAATATTTTTTGCTGTGCTGCATTCTTTATTGCTTGCTTTATTCCTTGTTTTTAATGTTACTAGTCTTGCGCCTAAATTTTCTGCTTCTTGAAGATTATGCGTAATAAGTATTATGGTTACGCCTTGATTATGTAGCATTCCAAGAATTTTTCGGATACGTAACGCAGCTTCAAAATCTAATCCAGCTGTTGGCTCATCCAGTACGAGTACGCGTGGCTTGCAAGCTAAAACGCCAGCTATTGCAACAAGACGCTGCTGACCTCCAGAAAGCGCAAAAGGTGATTTTTCAGCCAAATTCTCAAGGTTCAGTAAGCGTAGTGTTTCATCCACACGTTCTTTAAGAGCACTGTCTTTTAGCCCAAAATTTTTTGGCCCATAAGCGACATCGTTCCGTACTGTATCAGCAAAAAGCTGTTGTTCTGGCAGTTGCATAACGTAGCCAATTGTTTGATGTAGTTTTTGTCGTATTATTCTAGATGTTTTACCTTTAACAGATATGCCATGTACTGTTATATTTCCTGAATTGGCTTTTAACAATCCACACATTGTTTTAGCAAGAGTTGATTTACCGCAGCCGTTTTCGCCCATTATTGCAACTGTTTCGCCGCTTTTAACAGTTAGTGAATAATCGTCAATAACAGCTGGAGAAGTTTTATCATATTGAACAGTTAGTCCGGAAATTTCTACAGCGATATCTGACTTATTTTCTTTGAATCTGCTATCTGTTAAGTTCTTGTTGTCGCTAATTTTAGTTACATGATTATTTGCTAATTCAATATTAGAAAAGTAAGTTTTTAAACCATTAAAGCTTATTTCTTTCAGGTTACCATTTTCTAGTAAAAGTATGCGATTTGCGCGTTTGCATTCCTCAAAATTATGTGTAATTTGAACGATAGTAGTGCCATTTTTGTGCAAATTATCAAATAAAGCATCAACGTCTTTACGTGCGAACGAGTCGAGCATAGAAGTAGGTTCGTCAAGAACAAGCAGTTTAGAATTCATAGCAATAGCACTTGCTAAAGCTACTCGTTGCTGCTGTCCGCCGCTCATAGTGCTAGGGTCAGCGTAACGTTTATCTTCCATATGAACAGTTTTTAAAGCTTCACTGATACGCTCATACATTGCTTTTTGAGGGAATTGCAAATTTTCTAGTCCAAAAGCAACATCTTCTTCAGTAATTGTGGTAATAATCTGGTCTTCAGGACTTTGGAAAAGTGCACCAATATATTTTCGTGCATTTTTATATGATTCAGCACAAGCAGTAGTATTTTCAAAAACTTTTTCGCCGCACAATGTAACATAACCGCTATCTGGAGCTGTTAAACCTGCAATAATTTTTGCTAAGGTTGATTTACCAGAACCGTTTAATCCCACAATTGCCACGCGTTCGCCAGGATTAATTGTAAGACTTAAATTATTAAGCGTCCAAGTTTTTCCATCATCGTAGCTAAAGCAAATATTTCGCAACACTACTTGCGCATTGTTTTCAATCATGTGCTTCTTAGCTTCGTTCATGCTATTACTTGTGCTGATATTATGCATAACTATTCCGTTTGGGATAATTATTTATTTTCGTGTAGCAGGTTAGAAATTGGTTTGTAAATAAGCAAAGTTACTACTACGTGCAAAGCAAGTTTAATAATATTAAATGGCAGTAATGCTGGAAGAATAAGAGCCGCAACCTGCGAAACAGTTATGTGAGCGTAAAGAGGAGTAATAACAAGATTTCCACCTATTGCAAGAGCAATAGCAGCAATCGAGCCTGCCAAAAGTGCAATGATTGCGCCTTTTTTGGTATGCATTTTTTTGTATACGATTGCTGCTGTAACGCTAGCTCCTAAAGATACTAGCACTGCCATAACTGTGCCGAGTGGATTGGTAAATAAGTGTGGTGCAAAGCCGAGTATGCTTACGATTGCTGCAGCTGCAGGACCATACGCGAATCCTGCTACGAGACACACGATTCCAGAAGGATCGTATTTAAGATAGCTGAGGTCTGGAATAAGTGGAAATTCTATGAAACTTACAGCCATTGAAAGTGCCACGAATAGAGCGTATTTTGCTATTTTTTCGCTAGACCAGTTAGAGTTCTTTGCATAAGTTTGGTGATTATTTGTATTAGAAATGCCCATGATGGGTCTCCGTTTCTTTCATCCGGACTGTAACCGTTGGCTTCGGAATTTAACCGAATCAGCAGCTTGTAAGCTGCTCGCGGGCTTCAAAAACGCATGAAACACGTATTTTGTTACCGCCAGTAAGGATTTTCACCTTCCCTGAAACTAACTATTCTTTTGTATCTCATGCTAAGAACATTGTTGTGATAATTGTGTGGCGAGGGTAGGTGCGAGAATACAAGTATGAGCAATACGAGTGCATCAAAAAAAATTAGTACTAATAACGCAACTAGCATTGATAAATTAGCTATTGTTGTTGTCACTTATAAGCGTCAAGAGCTTTTGGAGAATTTATTTCATTCGTTTGAATGTTTAAAAGAATGCCCTTGGCGTATTGTCGTTGTTGACAATGAGTGCAGTGACACAACCGGCGAAATGGTTGCTCGTCTTGAAGCTTCTTTAACTAATCGTTGGGGTAAAGCTCAAAAAGATTGTGAAGGCAATGAACTTCATGTTGTGTATGCTCCGCAAGATGAAAATCTTGGTGGTGCTGGCGGTTTTAGTGCTGGTGTTAAAAAAGCTTATGAACTTGGAGCTAAGTGGTTCTGGGTTATGGATGACGATGTTGAAACAGTGCCTGAATCTATTGAGCGTCTTGCTCCTTGGACTAAGCGTCACGCTGTTGTTCAAGGAAGTCGTTTAGATTACGACGGCGGTAATTTCTACTGGCAGTATGATTTTTTGGTTCCGCTTGGTATTCCAAATCCTATTGCTCCTGCTGCTTTCGGCAGAGCTGGATACAAAGTTATGAATACGATGTGTTTTGAGGGCGGCTTGATTCGTCGAGATATAGTTGAAAAAATCGGCTTCCCGGATTCGCGCTACTTTATTTACTGGGATGATACTACTTACGGGTATCTTGCGAGTAAGGTTACGAACCCTATTGTTGTTCCGGATATTATTCTTCGTCGCACTCGTGATATTCCTAATTGGGATATTGCAGGAGTGCGTCAGCTAAATTCAACATCTGACATGAATCGTTATCATATTATGCGAAATAGAGGCTTTATGGCTCGCTACTTTATGGTTCATGGCGATTTTCGTCCGTTTATGTTTGCGCTTGGAACTGCTTTAACAGCTGCTAAAGAGATTATTCGTTTGATTGCTGTCGATCGTGAGCATATTATTTCGGGTATTGGTAAATTGTTTACCGGCTGGATTGATTCTCGAAAAATTTTGCACGATCAAGACTGGAAACCTATGCCTTCGTTGAAGTAGAAGTTAGTAAACAGTAAGCGTGTCGTATCAAATATACGATAGAATACTGGTAATTGTCCATACAGCACACATTCAGAGGGGAGTGTTAGTGAAATGATTGACACTGCACAAGCATTTGGCGTCGATATTGGTGGATCCGGTATTAAGGCTGCTCCAGTAAATTTGGAAAAGGGAGAGTTCGCAGAACCTCGATACAAAATTCTCACTCCTGCGGTTTCTACGCCTCAAGCAGTTGCAGATATTGTTCGTCAGCAGCTTGAACATTTTGAAGTACCTGCAGATGTTCCTGTTGGAATTGCGTTCCCTGCTCCAATTAAGCCTGGTAAGAAGCTCGATTTTATGGCAAATCTTGACCAGTCTTGGATTGGTGTTGATGTTACTGAAGTCTTTAGTGAGGCGTGTGGTCGTCCTGTAACAGTAGTTAACGATGCTGATGCTGCTGGTTTAGCTGAGCAGCGTTTTGGTGCGGCAAAAGACAAGGATGGCTTGGTTATTGCTACTACTCTTGGCACTGGTATCGGCACGGCTTTGATTTACAACGGTGTGCTTATTCCAAACACTGAGCTTGGTCATATTCAGCTTGAAAAAGGTAAGGGCGATGCTGAAAAGTACGCTGCTTCTTCTGTTCGTGAAAAGTTGGATATGGGCTATAAGAAGTGGGCTAAGCGTTTGACTAAGTACTACGGCTTGATGGAAAAGTATTTCAACCCAGATTTGTTTGTTGTCGGTGGTGGCGTTAGCCGCGTAAGCGAAAAGTTCTTGCCGCATATCGATATTAAAACTCCTATTGTTGTTGCAACATTGCATAATGAGGCTGGAATTATTGGTGCAGCTTACTATGCAATGCAAAAAATGCAGCAAAACTAAAAAATAACTAAATATTATTTATTATCTATTGAGCTGGGTGAGCAGTTTATACTGCAGCCCAGCTTTTGTTATGCCAAGTGTTAGGGTAGTTTCGTGCGATTTTCTTCTAGAGTAGATGTGAGTGAGCCAAATCCTATTATTTTAGCTCAGCGAAAAGCTATTTTTAATGGCGTAAAGCTTACTAAATTAAATGATTCCAATCCAACGTCTCACGGCTTAGCTCCTCAATGTTTAAGTGGACGTTACACAGCAGACCCTAGGGGTCCTAAGGAAATTCGCGATATTCTTTCAAACTTCATCAATAAGCGAGATAACCGCACTGAAAAGTCTGTTTCATCAAAGCTTAATCCAGATCAGCTTTATGTGCTTTCTTCAACTTCTCAAGCTTACGCATGGCTTATGATGCTTTTATGTGATGCAGGGGATGCCGTTATGGGACCAACTCCTGGATACCCTCTTATAGAGTCTATTGCTCGCTTGCAATGCGTGAATGCAATACCGTATCCTTTGCACTATGATGGTTCTTGGACTATTGATATTGCGCGTGTTAGAGAACTTTTAGAAGATGTGTCTTTGCGTATTAAAGCTCTTGTGCTTATTAATCCAAATAATCCTACAGGCTCATATGTCAAGCCTGAAGAACGTGAAATACTATTGCAATTATGTCGTGATAATGGTGTTGCGATTATTGCAGACGAAGTATTTTATGAATATTCACTTGAGCCTTTTGCTGGAAATGCTCGTCTTGCTGGAGAATCTTCCACTTTAGTTTTTGCGCTTGATGGATTCTCCAAAATGCTTGCTGCTCCTCACGCAAAAGTTGGTTGGATTGAAGTTTCAGGTCCTAAAGATGATGTTTATGAAGCACAAAAAAGACTTGACGTTATAGCGGATGATTTTTTGCCTATTGGTAATACTGTTTCTGAGCGAATACCAGAATTATTGCAATATGCATCTTCTCAAAGCGCTATTGTACGAAATCGTGTTATTAATAATCTGCATACGCTTCGAGAAACGTTGGCATCCACGCCTAAATGCTGTGTTAGCGCGTTGCGTGCAGAAGGCGGATGGAATATTTTATTGCGTGTACCATCTTGCATTGACGATGATGTATTAGCTTTGAGATTGATGAAAGATTACAATCTAGTTTCTCAACCTGGATATTATTTCGATATGCCAGTTAATGGGTATTTAGCATTGTCATTATTGCCAGAGCCGCAGCAGTTTATTAGCGGATTGCATGCGCTTCTTCGAACTGTAGATGCATTGTTAGAAGAATAGTAATTATATAAATAATTATTTAAAACAATGTCATCCAACTTCTAAACGCGAACCATAAGTTTGGATTAAAACGAAGCGTGCTGTCTTCACGTCCTGTAACAAACCAACTGAGTACAGCGATAGCAATAGAAGCAAATAGCAATACTGCTACAAGTAAGCGTATTGTGTAAGCAATAGTTTTTTTATGTAAAGAATTTTCTGATTGCAAGGTGGATGCATATTCTAAAAGCAAGCTAATTCCAATTGCGGCAGCTATAGCAAAAGACCACGCAAAATCAGCAATATATCTCCATCCGATACCAGCTTTTAAGCTGTCAAAAACAATAAGAACAAGCCCAACTATTATAGCTATTACGCTTGTGCGCCAAGCAATATGCGTGCGGCAGCGTTTTTTCATAATAAATACGCATATTATGCCAACTAATGCCAATGGTGAAAGTGTAAACATTCCGCCAATCATAGGCTCTGCGTATTGCCAACGGTCAAATGCGATAGGCTGAATACCAATCCAAGGAAAAGTTGGAATAAAACGCAAAGGTAGCGCAATATAGCTGAAAATAGACGGCAAAATATTTTGTGACGGCAAACGCATAGTCGTCATGTCAGTAATAGTTATTTGATACTCATTGCCAAAATTTAACGGTGAGCCAAAGCGCAAAAGATTATAAATGCCAAATGGAATTGCAGTAATTACGCATGGCAGTATCCAAGCTGCAAAATATTTAAAAGGCTTATGCCATGAAGAAACTTGTTTCCAGTTGCGCAAAATATTTGGTAAATCTTTTTCTATATGCGAATAAATTGCAGGAAGTGCAAAAAGAACGGCTATAGAAAAAGTAGGTCTACATCCTAGATTTAATGCGATAAAGAAAGAACCTAAAACAATATTTAGCAAAGAGTGTGTTTTATTAAAACCTAGGTAGCACCACAATCCAAGAGATGTGAAGAAAAGTGAGGCTGCCATAGGTACGGAATAAAATGACGTTCTAAACCACAAATACACTGTATTTGAAGTAATGAAGAATAAAGCAAGAACAATGGATGTCGTTCCTAAAGATACTTTTTTTGAAGTCTGCTCAATAATTCGAATAACCAATAGGGAGCCTGCGATAAGAAAACCAATTAAGAATATTATCGTAGCTACTGTTGTTGGAAGCATAGAGCCTTCTGGAGTCCATAGTCTTGAAATAATGCGATAAGGCAAAAATAGCAATATTGCTGGAAGAACTCCGAAGTAGGAATACCAGTGACCTTTGTAGTATGCGTAATCCCAATACATATGTTGTACTGAGTGGTTTAACAAATTATTTCTAGCCGTAGGATCGTAAGGATTTTGCAAGTGTTCTAATTCATTAGGAACAGGGAGATTTAAATGCACTTGACCTTTTAACAATGCGTCTGCAGTGTGAGCATATTGATCAAAATCATATGCATAATTACCGTTTGTGTAAAAATGCATAGGAGTTGCGTTTCGTAAATTCCAAAAAATAGTTATTAAACCAACAGCAATAAATGGAAGAAGAGAAGCAGCAAAGCAGCAACGTTGAATAAGACTATGAGTGTTGAGTTTAATTTTCCAAAGCTTGGACCAAGGATTCCAAAGCGTAACAAAAAATGCAAAAATAGCAAGTATTAATACGCGACCCCATGACCACCTAAAAGGCACTCGAACGTTTGCTCTTGAGTCTTCAATATTTAATATTGATCCTATTGGATGTTGCAGCCACACCCTAACAATGCAAGATTTTCCTACTGCTTGTTTTGGAAGTTTAAGCAAAGATGGGTTTAGAGAAGCAGTGTTTGTGCTTTGAGGTTTGCTTAAGTATTTGTTTGCTTCAACTAAAACATTGATGTTTGAAATAAGATTATTATTTTTGCTTTTCTTTTTAATAATCGCAGGCTCTAAGCGAATATAAGGCGAACTTCCGTCGGATGTTACTTCTAAATATGCTTCTGAAGGATCCGTTATAAGAATGCCGCCGGAATCTAAGCGTCTAATTCCAGAACCTATATCGTTGTGCGCAGAAATGCTATCTGTACTTCCTGTAACACTACTCCAAAATGGCAGATTTCCAATAGAACATTCAAATAAGGTTATAAGAATTATTACGATGAATGGTATTCGCAAAAAATGTAGCGCACGTTTTATGCAATGATTGTCAATTTGATTGCTTATACGACTGTTGGCACTATTCGCCGTATTTGGCAAAGTCTTAGACGCGTATGTTGAAATCACTGCTTAACCATTCTATTGCACAATTCAAGTAATTCAGTTCAACATTTTACTCTTCGGCAACTAAATCGAGATATTCGTCATTCCACAAATCTTCGTCGCCATCAGGCATGAGTAGCACTCGCTCAGGTTGTAAGGCTTGAACTGCACCTTCATCGTGTGTAACAAGAACAATTGCTCCCTCATACTTTGCAATAGCTTTAAGTATTTCATCTCGAGATGCTGGGTCTAAGTTGTTAGTAGGTTCGTCTAGTAGTAGCACATTGGCTTTGGAAGTTACTAGTGTTGCAAGTGCTAGACGCGTTTTTTCGCCGCCTGAAAGCACTCTTGCAGGCTTCATTGCGTCGTCGCCGGAAAACAGGAAGCTGCCAAGCATAGAACGTGCTTGCGTGTCATCCAGGTTTGGTGCAACGTGCTGAAGGTTTTCCAAAACTGTAGAATCCAAGTCTAATGTATCGTGTTCCTGTGCAAAATAACCTATTTTGCATCCGTGTCCGTATTGAACTTCACCAGTATCTGCTGTTTCTTCTCCTGCCAAAATGCGTAATGTTGTTGTTTTTCCAGCACCGTTATAGCCTAGAATGACAACGCGTGAACCTTTGTCTATAGCAAGGTTAATTCCAGCGAAAACAATATTAGAACCATACGCTTTGGAAATATCTTTTGCCATAATTGGAGTTTTTCCGCATGCAGCTGGTTCTGGAAAACGAATATCTGCAACTTTTTCTTGTTTTTGAGCTTCACTTGTTTCGCTTAATAAGCGTTCAGCTCTTCGCATCATGTTTTGAGCAGCAACTGCTTTTGTAGCTTTAGCATGCAAGCGAATGCCTTGTTTCATAAGACGTTCAGCTTTCTTTTCTGCAACTTCTCGTTCGCGACGACGTCTTTCTTCGTCTACTACGCGCTGATGCAAGTATGCTTTCCAACCCATTGAGTACATGTCTATTTTTGCAAGTTGAGCATCTAAATGCCATACTTTGTTGACTACTTCGTCTAGTAATTCTGTGGAGTGAGAAATTACTAGGAATCCACCTTCAAATCGTTTAAGATAATTGCGCAACCATATTATTGAGTCTGCGTCTAAGTGGTTTGTAGGCTCATCGAGAATTAATGTGTCTGCGTCAGAAAACAGAATTCTAGCAAGTTCTATGCGGCGACGTTGACCACCTGAAAGTGTGCCTAAAGCTTGTTGCATAACTTCTTGTGGAAGTCCCAGGCTGGTTGCCATCGATATTGCTTCAGATTGCACTGAATAACCGCCTGCTTTTTCAAAATCTTGCATTGCTTTGTCGTAGCGGTTCATAGCTTTAGTCATTATGTCTGGATCTGGATCTGTCATTTCTTTTTCCGCTTTGCGAATACGCAAAACGATAGAAGCAATATCTCGAGCGCTCATAATGCGATCTATAACACTTTGCTCTGGGTCTGCTGCGTGCGTGTCTTGAGGTAAGTAGCCTAAACCTCCACTAACTCTAACCGAGCCTCCTGCTGGCAGCATGTCTCCTGTAATAACGCGAGTAAGCGTAGTTTTGCCTGCGCCGTTTCTGCCGACTAAACCGATCTTATCTCCTTTTGTGACGTGAAAATCGGTAGGATTTAACAGCGTTCGCGCACCAATCTGAATGGTTAAAGCTTGTGCGTCAATAGGCATAATGTCTGTTCCGTTCCCCAAAATTTAGGCTGTTAGTATTTATTACTTATAAAAAGTCATAACCAAACTCACTATTATACTGCTTACTGGTAACGAATACAGCATGTGGTTGATAGTCAAATACTTTACTTTTTCGAACACTTGTTCTATAATTTTCTTGTTGGTAATAAAATTGGGTATTGGTTGGGAATATTCAAGTGATTATGGGGAAGTGTGGAGGTAATTGTGTCAAAACAGGCGAATGAACAAAATGACTCGTTGCAAGAATTGCTTGATAATGCTCCTATGAGCGCTAACAGCGGTACTTTTATAGCTGATTTATCTAGTATTCCTTCTGAATGGAAAATAACTATCCAGGGTGCTAGAGAGCATAATCTAAAAAATGTAAGTTTATCGATTCCTAGGAATCGTATGGTTGTTTTTACTGGTCTTTCTGGATCTGGTAAGTCCTCGCTTGCGTTTGATACGCTTTTTGCAGAAGGTCAGCGACGCTATGTTGAGTCGCTTAGTGCTTATGCTCGCCAATTTTTAGGACGTATGGATAAGCCTGATGTTGATTTTATTGAGGGCCTAAGTCCTGCTGTTTCTATTGATCAAAAAACTACGAATCGTAATCCTCGTTCTACTGTTGGAACTATTACAGAAATATATGATTATTTGCGATTATTGTTTGCAAGGATTGGTGTGCCTCACTGTCCTGAATGCGGTCAAATAGTAAGTTCTCAAACTCCTCAGCAAATGACTGATTCATTGCTTGCTATGCCAGAACGTACGAGATTGCAAATTCTTGCTCCAGTAGTTCGTGGTCGTAAAGGAGAATTTAAAGACACGCTTGAGCTTTTGCGCTCAGATGGTTATGCTCGTGCGATTATTGACGGACAAATGCATGAGCTTTCTGAAGATATTACTCTTACTAAACAGAAGAAACATACAATTGAAGTAGTAGTAGATCGTTTAGTTATTAAAGATGGCATTCGTGTTCGATTAACTGATTCGATTGAAACAGCATTAAAACTATCTAAGGGAGTAGTAATTGCTGATTTTGTTGACGAACCAGAAGACTCACAAACGCGTCGTAAATCATTTTCGGAACATCGTGCATGTCCAAACAATCATCAATTAGAGCTTGATGAGATTGAGCCTAGAACATTTTCATTCAATGCTCCTTATGGTGCTTGCTCTGAATGTTCCGGCATTGGATACAATCTCGAAATTGATCCTGAACTTGTTATCCCAGACCCAGACAAATCTCTTGCGCAAGGAGCTATTGAGCCGTGGGCAATGAATAAGTCAGCTGGAATGTATTATCAGCACATACTTTCAGGACTTGCTAAAGATTTGCATTTTGATATGAATACTCCGTGGAAGGATCTAGCGGAAGACGTTAAACATGACATCATGTATGGTCATGATTTCACAGTTCAAGTTTCCTACACAAATAGGTGGGGGCGTCAGCGTGAATATTCTACTGGCTTTGAAGGTGTAGTTCGTACGCTTATGCGCAAACATGACGAAACTGATTCTGATCAAATGCGTCAATATTATGAGTCGTATATGCGTGAAGTTCCATGCCAAAAATGTAATGGAAAGCGTTTACGCCCAGAAGTTCTTGCGGTTACAGTATCTAATACTTCCATAGCTGAAGTTTGCGATATGCCAGTAGAGCGAAGTCTAGCGTGGGTAAATGCTTTGCATTTGGATGGTTCTCAAGCAGTAATTGCAACAGAAATATTAAAAGAGATTCGTGCTCGACTTGGTTTTTTGAACGATGTGGGTTTAAGCTATCTTACTCTTTCAAGAGCTGCAAAAACTTTGTCTGGTGGAGAGGCTCAACGTATTCGTTTAGCTACTCAAATTGGATCAGGTTTAGTTGGTGTTATGTACGTGCTTGATGAGCCGTCTATTGGATTGCATCAAAGAGATAATGAGCGTTTGATTGCAACATTGCATCATCTGCGAAATCTTGGTAATACGCTTATTGTTGTCGAGCATGATGAAGATACTATTCGTCAGTCCGATTGGCTTGTTGATATTGGTCCAGAAGCTGGCGAGCACGGAGGAGAAGTAGTATATTCAGGTCCGTCTGATGGAATTATTAAAGCTCAGCGTTCAATTACTGGAGATTATATTGCTCACAGACGCTCAATAGATGTGCCAAAACAACGTCGTAGTGTAGACGAAAATCGTATGCTTCATATAATTAATGCCCATGAGCATAATTTAAAAAATATTGATATAAGCATACCTTTGGGAGTATTCACATGCATAACGGGTGTATCTGGATCTGGTAAATCAACACTTATAAACTCAATTTTGTATCCTGTTCTTGCAGACAAACTAAATGGTGCTCGAATTGTTCCAGGAAAGCACAAACGTATTGATGGTATTGAGCTTTGTGACAAAGTAGTGCATGTCGATCAGAATCCTATAGGAAGAACTCCTCGTTCTAATCCAGCAACTTACACTGGTGTTTGGGATAAAATACGTTCATTGTTTGCTCAGACTCCAGAAGCAAAAGTTCGTGGCTATGGTCCTGGTCGCTTCTCGTTTAATGTTAAAGGAGGCAGATGTGAAGCATGTCATGGCGACGGTACTTTAAAAATAGAAATGAACTTTTTGCCTGACGTATACGTAGAGTGTGAAGTTTGTCATGGTAAACGTTACAACCGTGAAACTTTGGAAGTTACATATAACGGAAAGTCTGTTGCAGATGTTCTTAATATGCCTATTTGTGAAGCTGTAATATTTTTCAAAGCATATCCTTCTATTTCTCGATATTTAGATACTTTAGTAAAAGTTGGCTTGGGCTATATTCGTCTTGGTCAAAGCGCAACAACACTTTCTGGCGGTGAGTCTCAACGAGTAAAGCTTGCTACAGAGCTGCAGAGAAGATCTACTGGTAAAACAGTTTATATTCTCGATGAACCTACTACTGGACTGCATTTTGAAGATGTTAGGAAACTTCTAGCGGTTTTGCAATCTCTTGTAGATAAAGGCAACAGTGTTATTGTAATTGAACATAATCTTGATGTTGTGAAATCTGCAGATTGGATTATTGATTTAGGTCCAGAAGGAGGAGATAAAGGCGGAACCTTAGTTGCAGAAGGTAGTCCTGAGAGCGTAGCGCGTAATGGCGAGAGTTGGACAGGTAAATTCCTTAAGCAAATGTTACATTAAAAGTTCAAAAAAGTTACCGATCTGTAATTTGCTGAACTGAGAAATTTACTCGACAAATCTTATGAATAGTTGCATAAATCTTGTTTAGGAAAGGAGGTGAAAATGAAAGATAATAATCTTAATAAAAATTCTTATAAAGCATATGATTTGCAAGAAGAAAATAGGATGAGAGATAGTGAAAAATGGCGTAAAACGCAAGCAATAATAGATGAACAGTTTTCGAAAGATTCATCATTTGATGATGAAAGAGTAAATGCATTAGGAGCTCCATTGCTTGGTGATACTCGTGATTTATTCCGTCCAGCTTCTCGTGATATTCCAGCGCAACCTGGAGTATACAAGTGGCGTGATGGCGAGGGGCGAGTTATTTACGTTGGAAAAGCAAAAAATTTACGCAATCGTTTAGCGAATTATTTTCAACCTCTTTACCAACTTCATCCTAGAACTCAATCTATGGTTCTTACAGCTCGCAGTTTGGAATGGACTGTTGTAAGCACTGAATTTGAGGCTCTTACACTTGAATATACTTGGATTAAAGCTTTTAATCCTAGGTTTAATGTAGTTTTTCGTGACGATAAAACATATCCTTATGTTGCAGTTTCGCTAGAAGAAACTTTTCCAAGAGTATGGATTACTAGAAATCGTAGTGCGCGGCATGCTAGATATTTTGGTCCGTATGCAAAAGTGTGGCCTCTTCGTCATAGTTTAGATTCTTTACTTAAAACTTTTCCTATTCGCACATGCTCATCCTCTGTTTTTAACAAAGCTCATAGGACTGGTAGGCCTTGCTTATTTGCTTCGATTGGTAAATGTTCAGCTCCTTGTATAGGAAACATAGATCCTAGCGAACATCGCAAGATGGTAGAACATGTAGTTGGCATACTTACAGGCAGTGTTGGAGAGTCTTATATTTCACAAATTAAGAACGAGATGAAAGAAGCAAGTGAAGAGCTAGAATTTGAGCGTGCAGCTAAATTGCGTGACGAGATTGCTGTTTTGAACACTATTTTGCAACAAAATGCAGTTGTGTTTGACAATGATGTAGAAGCAGATGTTTTTGGATTCTGCGGAGATGAGCTTGAAGCGTCAATTCATGTATTTTTTGTCAGAGCTGGAATGATTCGTGGAGAGAAAAATTGGTCAGTAGAACGAAATGAGCATATCAGTGACAGTGATCTTATAGCTGATTTATTAACTCGCGTATACGCAGAATATGAGCAAAATTACACACAAAACCATGAAGATACTATTAGCATTAAGAAAGTTCGCGACGCTGTTAGCTCTACGCAACAAGCTACTGCAACTGATGTAATATTGCGAGCACAAGCTACTAAAACTCGTCGTGAACGTCAAGAGAGAACAGGTCGTGAGGATTTACTTGCTCCTATTTCGCCTGTTCCTCGTGAGATTATAGTTCCAATTAAAATTTCTGAAGAACGTAAGCAAGAGCTTGAATTGTGGCTTAGCAATATTCGTGGTTCTCAAGTAAGTATTAGAGTTGCAGAGCGCGGAGAAAAACGTGCTCTTATGGATCGTGCAAACGATAATGCTAGTCAGGAATTGAAACGCATAAAATCTAGCCGTATTAACAGCATAGATATGAGAACAGAAGCTATGAATGAAATAGCAAAAGCGCTTGGAATGAGTAAATCTCCTTTGCGAATTGAATGTTATGATATCTCAAATACAGTTGATGGCAGTTATCAAGTTGCTTCTATGGTTGTTTTTGAAGATGGTGTTGCTCGTCCTAGTGAGTACCGTCATTTTGCGGTTCGAGGTGAACACGGTGATGGTAAAACAGATGATTTAAGTGCTGTTTATGAAACATTATTGCGAAGGTTTAAGCATAAAGATGTTTATGCAGAAGATAAGCTTGATACATTAGATGCATCAGATACATCTGACTCATCTGACATTAATATTTGTGATTCCAACAGTATTTCTAATAAGCATTTTTCAGGTAATTCGTTGACTAGTGCGCGGCATTTTGCTTATAAGCCTCAATTAATTATTGTCGATGGAGGAAAAGAACAAGCAAAAGCTGCTAAAAGAGCTATGGAAGATGCTGGCGTAAGTGATATTACTGTTTGTGGTTTAGCTAAGAAGCTTGAAGAAGTGTGGCTTCCTGACGAAGATTATCCAATCATTTTTAAGAGAAGCTCAGAAGGATTGTATTTATTGCAGCGCGCTAGAGATGAGTCTCATCGTTTTGCTATTTCGTATCATCGTAAATTGCGAAGAAAAGGTTCATTGCATTCTACTTTTGATGCTATTCCTGGAATTGGATCAGTGTATCGTAAACGTTTGCTTGCATTTTTTGGTTCAATAAAATCTTTGAAAAATGCTTCATTAGAAGATTTGCAAAAAGTGCCTGGAATTGGTGAGAATAAAGCAAAAGCTATATACAGTGCTTTGCGTAAAAATAATGATGAATTACTATGAGTCGCAACTCGTCAGCATAGGGCACTAGCCTAAGAAGTATGTCTCAGGAAATTGAAATTGGTTTGGGCAAAAAAGCCCGAGTTGCATATTCGCTTGACGATATTGCTATTGTTCCTTCGCGTCGCTCGCGTGATCCTCAAGCTGTATCTACTGCATGGCAAGTAGATGCTTATACGTTTGATATCCCAATTATTGCTGCTCCGATGGATTCGGTTACTAGCCCGGATACTGCGATTGCAATTGGTCAAATGGGTGGTCTTGGAGTTCTTGATCTAGAAGGTTTATGGACTCGATATGAGAATCCAGAACCTTTGTTAAAAGAAATAGCTGAGTTGCCGTCAAACATTGCAACCCGCCGCATTCAGGAGATTTATACTGAGCCGATCAAACCAGAATTGATTGCAAAGCGTTTGCATACAATCAGAGATGCTGGAGTGACAGTAGCAGGAGCTCTTTCTCCACAACGCACGCAAGAATTATATAACACTGTTCTAGAAGCTGGTGTTGATTTATTC
The DNA here is from genome assembly GCF_023277705.1 of Gardnerella swidsinskii. NCBI lineage: Bacteria > Bacillati > Actinomycetota > Actinomycetes > Bifidobacteriales > Bifidobacteriaceae > Gardnerella > Gardnerella swidsinskii. The sequence goes on along the minus strand of NZ_CP083176.1, from coordinate 171,878 downwards.
GTGATTCGCGGAACAGCAGTATCTGCGGAACATGTTTCTAAAGATCATGAACCTCTTGATTTAAAGAAGTTTATTTACGATCTCGATGTTCCTGTTATTGTTGGAGGTTGCGCAGATTATACTTCTGCTCTTCATTTGATGAGAACTGGAGCTGCAGGTATTTTAGTTGGATTTGGCGGCGGAGCAGTATCCGCAACCATGAATACTTTAGGTGTGCAAGCACCTATGGCTACTGCTATTGCGGATGTTGCTGAAGCTCGTAGGGATTATATGGATGAATCCGGCGGCCGTTACGTGCAAATTATTGCTGATGGAGGAATGGGTAATTCCGGCAGCTTTATTAAGGCTCTTGCAGTTGGAGCTGACGCAGTTATGCTTGGTACTCCATTAGCTCGCGCAACTGAGGCTCCTGGTCATGGCACTCATTGGGGTGCTGAGGCTCGTCATTCATCACTTCCTCGCGGGATGCGTTCAAATGTTGGCACTGTGGCTCCGTTAGAGAATATTCTTTTTGGCCCAAGTCATGAAGCAGATGGTACTACAAACTTTGTTGGTGCATTGCGCAGAACAATGGCTTCTACAGGTTATGTTGATGTTAAGAGCTTCCAGCGTTGTAGCGTAGTATTTAACCCATTCCATCAGGATATTCGTTAGTGTTATAAGTATGATGCTTATTGCATAAAATATGGCGGTTCAGTAATTTGTTCTGAGCCGCCATTTTTGTTTTCAAAATTGTTATATCTATATGAACATTCTATTGATTTATGCATAAATATGATTTTTAGCTATATTTGCTATTCTCTTAAACCGTAATGTGTATAATTCAACACGCATAAAATCGTTTATTTTCAATAAAAATGACGAATATTTTGTAATTTATCCACATTTTTATTAATTACGCAGTTAGAGAAAAATTACGTTGTAAGCTTTTATCTAAACTCGTTTAGTTTGTAGAAATATAAACTTAACAAGTTTTAAATAACAACAGTTTTAAATAATTGTTAAAACAGGAGAGAAATATGAAGATAGATTTTGCTGATGCCTATGGCATGGATGATAACGATTACAGTGATGATGAGCTGAAAGATAAGTCCTCAAAGACTAAGAAAAACAATGACGAGGATCCTCCACATGTTTTCTGTAGACCTCGTATTAGCTTGCCTGTATATGAGGGTGAAGTTAGTGTTGGTTTTTCTCGTGAATGCTTGAAATACCATGTTGGAATGTGTTATTTCGACAGTAGAGATGAGCAGGCTTTTGTTAATTTAGCTTTAAAAACTTGTCAAATTGCTTGTATAGCTGCAGATATTTCGAGAGGTAGGCCTATTTCTCCAGCAATGTCGCAGCTTCTAACAAAAAGTTGTATTACTAAATTAACTAACATGTGGAAACTGATGGATGAGTATTTCACTGATAATAACGATTCGGAAACTCGCTCTGCTGTGCGTAGTTTTCCTGCAGTTCCGAGTTTGTTTAATGGAATGTTAGTCAGCCCGAATCATTTTGAAGGTGTTGTGCGCATTTGTGCAGGACCTGTGAAATACTGGGCGTCGTTATCTTTGGAATTGAAAAATAATCGTTGGATTTGCACGTATGCAGATCTAGGATAAAATCGTCGCTTATAGTAGGTAGCTGAAATAAGACATCTATGATAATGCGTTTGAAGACTTATGTACATATATTCAAATAAATATGAGCCCCTTATTGCTTGATTTGCTGATTTTTCAACAATTTTAGCAATAAAGGGGTTCACTTTTGTAAGATTAAACATTCTAACTTGTACGACTTGTAGAATCTAAGTTTTTTCCCAGTGTTTGTTTGTAAATGACAATATTAAGTATTATTTTTTGTACTTCGTGCAGTCGTGTCGATTCTGTTATCAAGTACAATAAATAATATGCTCCGAGAATTTGCTGTAGAAGCCATTCACCCAACTCAAGACGGTGATACCATTTATTCCTTACTCGCCAATCGTGCTATGCGTAGCCCACAAGACTTGGTTGCTCAATGGCAAGACGATGAAACTCGTCGTTGGCATGATGTTACTTCATCTGAAATGCTCGCGAAAGTTCGTGCAGTAGCTCGAGGCTTAATAGCGCTCGGAGTTCAGCATGGCTCCAAAGTTGTTATTTACTCTGCTACATGCTATGAGTGGGGTGTTGTCGATTTTGCTTGTGCATGTATTGGTGCTGTAAGCATTCCTATTTATGAAACAGATTCAGCATTGCAGGCAGCTGACATTATCGATGAAGTTAAGCCAGTTATTGCTTTTGCTGGAGACGATGCGCATGCTCAATGCTTAGAGCGTGTTCGTCAGGATCATAAACATATAACTTTGAAAACCGTATTTAATTTCAAAGCTGGTGGCTTGGAAGCCGTTGTTGATTTTGGTAAATCTACTACTGATGATGAGCTTAATAAAGCTGTTGATGCTGTTAAGGCAGATGATTTAGCTACTATTGTTTACACTTCTGGTTCGACTGGTAGACCTAAAGGCGCAATGCTTTCAAATCGTAATTTTACGCATATTGTTTTTGCTGGTTATGATGTTCTTAACGATATGTTATGCAAGCCAAATCGTTTGCTTTTATTCCTTCCATTGGCGCATTGTTTTGCTCGGTACATTCAATATGTTGCTATTGGTGCTCACGGTGTTATTGGATATGTGCCTAATGCTAAGCATCTTTTGGCTGATTTGCGTAGTTTTAAGCCTACGTATTTACTTGGCGTGCCTAGAGTTTTTGAAAAAGTTTATAATGCTGCGTCACAAAAAGCTGGTGCTGGTATAAAGGGTCGTATCTTTGCTAAAGCTGTAAAACATTTCATTCAATGGTCTCGCGACAATGTTGAAGGTAAAACTCATTCTCTTGCTGCACGCATGAATCATGCGATGTATATGAAAACAGTTGGCTCGTCTATTCGCTCAGCTTTAGGCCCTAATCTTTCATGGTTGGCCTGCGGTGGAGCTCCAATGGATGCTGATTTGGCTCATTTCTTTAATGGTCTTGATGGCATTACTTTTATTCAAGGCTATGGAATGACTGAAACTGCCGCTCCTTGTGTAGTTAATTTTGAGCATGCAAATCAAGTTGGATCTGTAGGTCGACCTGGTCCTGGTATAGCTATCCGTCTTGCTGACGACGATGAAGTGCTTATTAAAGGTCCTAACGTATTTATGGGATATTTCAATAAGCCTGAGCTTACTGCAGAAGTTATTGACGAAGATGGATGGTTGCATTCAGGCGATCTTGGCTCAATAGATGATGAAGGATTCTTGTCTATTACTGGTCGCAAAAAAGATATTATTATTACTGCCGGTGGCAAGAATATAAGTCCTGCTCCTATGGAAGGTATTATTGCTCAATGCCCATTAGTTTCTCATGCTGTAGTAGTGGGCGATGGTAAGCCATTCGTTTCTGCTTTAATTGAGCTTGATTCAGATATGGTTCGTTCTTGGCTAAAGAATAAGGGTATGGATGTTAACCTTACTATGAGTGAGATTGCTACTAACGAAGCAGTGCGTTCAGTAATTCAGCAATTTATTGACCAAGCTAATAGTACTGTTTCTCGCGCTGAGTCTGTTCGTAAGTTTGTTATTTTGCAAGATGAATTTACTCAAGATGCTGGAACCTTGACTCCAAGTATGAAGATTGTTCGTCCGAAGATTCTTGCTCGCTATGCTGATATTATCGAAACGCAATTGTATGCTCCAAAGCCTAATACTCGTCCTTTGCCAGCAACTGTAAAGATTCTCGATAAAACTACTGAGACTGTTAAGCAAGCACAGGAGACTGTTAAGCAAGCTCAGGAAGCTGTAACTCCTCGAGTACGTCAAGCTATCGATCAAGCTGCGAATCATTTGAAGCGTTTTGGTGAAGAATCTTCATCAGATTCCTCTTCGACATCGCATAGTGATCATAATGAACATGTCGAGTAAAAAGCTTACACATTTGTAGTTGTTTTTCGTTATTCCTACTTACATAAAAGAAAGAGTAATCGAGTGTCTATTAGAAAAATTCGTATTGTTCCGGATCCCGTATTGCGAACTCCTTGTGATGAGATTCGTGAAATTACGCCAGCTGTGAAACATTTAGTTGATGATTTATTGGAAACGGTAAATGACCCAGGTAGAGCTGGGTTGTCTGCTAATCAGATTGGTGTAAGTTTTAGAGCTTTTTCTTACAATATAAATGGTCGAATCGGCTATATTTTAAATCCCGTAATTGAAGAGCTAAAAGGTGAACAGTACGACGACGAGGGTTGCCTTTCTGTTCCGGGATTATGGTACAAAACTAGGCGTGCAAATTATGCTAGAGCTTGTGGAATTGATTTAGATGGTAAGACTGTAGTGCTTGAAGGTGAAGGTCTTATGGCTAGAATGATTCAGCATGAGTGTGATCATTTAGATGGTCATATTTATTTAGATAGACTTGAAAAGGACGTGCGCCGTCAAGCGTTGCGTGAGTTGCGCAATAATATGCGTAACTAAGTTTTAGTTTTTATGCTTTATGTGTAAATAATTTTTTAAAAATTATCGGCGTTTTTGTTGCTTTTATTGCTACAAGAATGCCGATTTTTAGTATTGAGCATCTGATATAATCGCTCTTTGCGTGTCCATTTTGAGCATGAGTATTGCCGCGTTGTATGATTGCTCGCTTTTTATTGTCTACACGGATTCGCAAATACGCGCCATGTACGCGTCCGTTCGTGTCGGTCGGCTTGGATTTAGACATGTGTTAACCAAGTTGCATGCGAACAGACATGGCCAGGAAATAACCGACAAGAAAGGTATATAGATATGGCACAGATTACCATGAGCGAAATGCTGAAGGCTGGTTTGCACTTCGGTCATCAGACTCGTCGCTGGAACCCAAAGATGAAGCAGTTCATTCTTACCCAGCGCAATGGTATTCATATCATCAATTTGTTCAAGTCTCTCGACATGATCGACAAGGCTTATGACTTCATCAAGCAGACTGTTGCTCACAACGGCACTGTTCTCTTCGTGGGCACTAAGAAGCAGGCTCAGGAAGCTGTACAGAATCAGGCAACTCGCGTAAACATGCCTTATGTTTGCGAGCGTTGGCTTGGCGGTATGTTGACTAATTTCCAGACTGTTTCTACTCGCGTAAAGCGCTTGAAGGAACTTGAGGAAATGGACTTCAGCGATGTTCGTGGATCCGGCTTGACTAAGAAGGAACTTTTGCTTCTCGAGCGCGAGAAGGACAAGCTTTCCAAGCAGCTCGGTGGTATTCGCAACATGAACCGCACTCCATCCGCCATGTTCGTTGTTGATATTAACAAGGAAGCTTTGGCTGTTGAAGAAGCTCATAAGCTTGGTATCCCAGTTGTAGCAATTGTTGATACCAACACTGATCCTGAGGCTGTTGAGTATCCAATTCCTGCCAACGACGATGCTATTCGTGGCATTGAGTTATTGACTAGCTTGATGGCTGATGCTGTAGCTGAAGGTTTGCTTGAGCATGCCGGTAAGGGCGCTAAGTCTGAAGGTAATGATGCTCAGCCAATGGCAGCTTGGGAGAAGGAATTGCTCACCAAGGAAGGCGAAGCTGAAGCTAAGCCTGCCAAGGAAGAAAATACTGAGGCAAACGCCTGATAAGCTAATTTGCAACCAGATTCTTATTTAGAAGCTGCAAAATCCAATTGATTTTGCTTTTTGCAGCTTTTAAGAATCATATTGATACGAGGAGAACAAAATGGCAGCAATTACTGCAGCGTTGATTAAGCAGGTGCGCGAAGAAACTGGCGCCGGCATGATGGACGTTAAAAAGGCTCTTACTGAAGCTGAAGGCGACGTTGCCCGCGCTAAGGAAATCATCCGTGCTAAGGGTATTCAGGCAGCTGGTAAGCGTGAAGGTCGTAAGGCTCAGGAAGGTACCATCGCTTCTAAGGTTGTTAAGTCTGCTGAAGGCGAAACTGGTTACGCAGTTGAGTTGAATTCTGAAACTGACTTTGTGGCAAAGACACCAAAGTTTGTGGAATTCTCAAACACTGTTCTTGACCATGCTGTTGAAGCTAATGCTTCTACTGCTGAAGAAGTACTTGCAGCCCCAGCTGATGGTGCAACTGTTAAGGAATCTGTTGAAGAAGCAGCAGCTTTGTTCGGCGAGCATGTCAAGGTTGGTCAGGTTGCTAAGGTAAGCGGTCCACACGTTGAGATTTACGCTCACAAGAAGTCTGTGGAATTGCCTCCAAGCATCGTTTCCATGATTGCTACTGACGAAGCTGGTGCAAAGGTTGCTCACGAAGCTGCTTTGCAGATTTCCGCTATGGGTGCGCAGTGGCTTCGCCGTGAAGATGTTCCAGAAGAAGTTTTGGAATCTGAGCGTCGCGTTGCAACCGAGAAGTCCTTAGCTGAAGGCAAGCCAGAGAAGATTGTTCCAAAGATTGTTGAAGGACGTATGAACGCCTTCTTCAAGGAAACTGTACTTCTCGAGCAGGCATACGTTAAGGATCCATCCAAGAGCGTTGGTGACTTGTTCAAGGAAGTTGGCGGCACCGCTCTTGCCTTTGCTCGCGTTGAGGTTGGCAAAGGTGCTGCTGAATAAGCACTAATTATATGAGAATTTATTTTTGTTCTTGTATATAGGGTTGCGTGCACAAGTTGTGCGCAACCCATTTTTATATTCATTGTCCAGCTTAACGTGCGTTTTGAGTGTCGTTATTGATAGATAAACTGACAAAGATATACCTCATTCGCCGTTATGACTGGAGGAATCTGTATGGCTATTGCACAAACGGATGAAGGAAAGTCCCGTAGGGTTTTATTAAAGCTTTCTGGAGAAGCATTCGGTGGTGGTGCTGTTGGTATTGATACTCATGTCATTCGTAGGATTGCTGGCGAAATAGTAGCTGCAGTGAATCAAGGCGTTCAGGTTGCTATTGTTGTCGGCGGCGGTAACTTCTTTAGGGGAGCAGAACTGCAGCAAGCAGGTATTGATCGTAGCCGTGGTGATTATATGGGTATGTTGGGCACTGTAATGAACTGCTTGGCTCTTCAGGATTTTCTTGAGCAAGCAGGGCAAGCAACTCGCGTACAAACTGCTATTACAATGGGTCAGGTTGCAGAACCTTATATTCCGTTGAAAGCAATTCGTCACCTTGAAAAGGGTCGTGTGGTTATTTTTGGTGCTGGTGCCGGAATGCCATATTTTTCTACTGATACTGTTTCTATTCAACGTTCATTGGAAATTCATTGCGATGAAGTTCTTATGGGCAAGAATGGTGTGGATGGCGTATATAGTGCTGATCCTCGTAAAGATTCTACTGCTCGTAAGTTCCTAACATTAAACTACAAGCGCGCTATCGTTGATGGTTTAGCTGTTATGGATGCGTCTGCGCTTTCTATGGCTCGCGATAATAATCAAAAAATTCGTGTGTTTGGTCTTGAGGGCGAAGGTAACGTAACTAGTGCTCTTGTTGGAGAATCTATTGGCACATTAGTGTCTAATGCAGAGCCAACATTTGCTTAAATATTATAAAGGAGAACACATGTCAGCAATAATTGATCAAGCCCGTGAACAGATGAATAAGTCTGTTGAAGCTACTAAAGAGAATTTTATGGGTATTCGCACCGGTCGTGCTAATCCTGCTTTGCTAAACGGAATTATGGTTGATTATTATGGTGCTCCAACTCCAATTAAAGCTGTTGCATCTATTGGTGTTCCAGAGCCTAGAACTCTTTCAGTTACGCCTTTTGACGCTTCTCAAGCGAATGCTGTTGAAAAGGCTATTCGCGATTCTGATTTAGGTGTAAGCCCTAATCGTGATGGCAATGTTATTCGTGTTACTATGCCAGAGCTCACGGAAGAGCGTCGCAAGGAATACGTCAAGCTTGCTAAGAATAAAGCAGAAGAAGGCAAAGTTGCAGTTCGCAATATTCGTCGCAAAGCTAAGGAATCTATTGACAAGTCTGTTAAAGATGGTGAACTTGGCGAAGATGAAGGCGATCGTTTACAAAAAGAGCTTGATAAAGTAACTAAGCAAGTTACTGATTCTTTAGACGTTTTGCTTGAAGGTAAGCAAAAAGAAATTATGGAAGTCTGAGATTTTTGTAGTTTCAAACTGAATGGGTGCCGTATGAGTCAAATAAAACAGCATAATTTTGTCAATGAAGTCAGTAAAGCAAATGCTGAAAAAACTGCATCAGAAGTAGGATTGTCTTCTGACAAAGCAGATACTGCTACACATGGCACCCATGAAACTTTAAGTGATATTAATCGTCGCACAGGCAGGAATATGCCTCAGGCAATTGCTACCGCCGCAATACTAGTTGTTGCAATTGTTTCTTGCTTAATTATTAGCATTGATGTCTTTATAGTGCTTATGGCCATTTTTATGGTTCTGGCATTGTGGGAATTACATGTTGATTTTGCAACTCTCGGTTTGCGTATTCCTTTCGTGACGTTATCAATATGTTCGCTTGTAACTATTTTTGCAACATACTATGCAAAATGGCATGCTGTTGCTATGGCTAGTGGAATTACTGCATCTTTGCTTCTTACAGTAATTTGTGCGACTCTTAGCAGTACTATTTCAGATAGAACGATGCAAGCTGTAGAAAAAAAGCTCGATGGTTCTAACCGCTCATCATACGAACATACTTTATTTACGAATACGTCTGTTTCGCTATTCGTGGTGTTGTACATTCCACTTTTAGCTTCTTGCATCGTATTAGCTCTTACAAATACAAAATACGCAGTTGCTCACGCTATGCTTTTGGTATTTTTACCTGCATTAAGTGACACTGGCGGATTATTTGCTGGTGCATGGTTGGGCAAACATAAGCTTTCTCCGCGAATCTCTCCTAAGAAGTCTGTAGAAGGCTTAATAGGCTCAATGCTTTTTGCAATTATAGGAGCATATGCAATTATTGCAGGTTTTTATGGTTCCTCTTGGTTCAATTTCTGGTGGATGCCATTAGTCATGGGTATTTCTTCTGGAATTATTGGCACATTTGGTGACTTGTGTGCTTCTATGCTTAAAAGAGATATTGGTATTAAAGACATGGGACATTTGCTAAAAGGTCATGGTGGTGTTCTTGACCGAGTAGATTCTATTTTGCTGTGCGGTCCTGTGCTGCTTGTGCTTTTGCAACTTGCTCATTTCTGAATTTATCTGTCGCAATCGTGGGCTTAGACTAATATCGGCGCCATGACAGTCTGTTTTATTCCGTCGCCAAGTATTTCGCAATTTTCTCTTGGCTTTGTAAACATAAAGTTTTACGCTCTTAGTATTCTTGCCGGTATTTTGATTGCAATGTGGATTACTACGCGTCGATGGAAGCGTCTTGGAGGAGATTTTAACCAGATACTTGATCTTGTTTTAGTCAGTCTTCCTGCTGGAATAATTGGCGCGCGTTTGTATCACGTTATTACAACTCCAGAAAAGTTTTTTGGCTCTAATGGTGATTTTTTAGAAATTTTTAGAATTTGGAATGGTGGTCTAGGAATTTGGGGCGGTATATTCTTAGGCGCATTGGCTGCTTGTGTATTATGCAAGTATCGTAAATATCCTATTGGATTACTAGCTGATTGTGCAGCTCCTGCTGTGCTTATTGCTCAAGGTATAGGAAGATTGGGGAATTGGTTTAATCAAGAACTTTACGGAGCTCCTACTAACTTGCCGTGGGGTTTGAAGTTAAATTATGATACCACTCAAGCAATAGGTCATAGTGAAAGATGTTATGATGGGTTAACGTGCCCAGAAGGCACATTATTTCATCCAACATTTTTATATGAGATGATTTGGAATTTCATCGGTGCTGCATTGCTTATTTATTTTGGCAAAGTTATAGCTAAGAAGTTAAAAGCCGGTTCCGTATTCGCACTTTATGTTATGTGGTACACAATTGGACGCGTGTGGATTGAGGCATTGCGAATTGATTTTTCACATGTTTTCTTAGGTGTGCGCATTAATGTTTGGGTTTCTATTATCGTATTCATTTGTGCAACTATTGTTTTTGCTTTGCTGCAAAAGAGTACTAGTACTCGTGAGTCTCTTGTTGAACGACTTATAGATATAACTTCAGACGAAAGAGAACGTGAGTCTCAGAACACTTCTAGTAAGTAAGATTCAAGTATTTGAAAAAGCAATTTTAAAAATCTTGTTTTTATAAAACTAGTCGCTTGCATTTTCTAGAATAGTACACATGAATATACAAATAGCACCTAGCATTCTTTCCGCAGATTTTTGCAATCTTGAGCGTGACCTCGATGCAATATCTAATGCGGATCTTGTTCATGTCGATGTAATGGATCATCACTTTGTACCTAACTTGACTTTGGGTGAACCAATTGTTAAGCGAATTTGTGAGGTTACTAAACTTCCAGTTGACGTACATTTGATGATTGAGGATCCAGATCGTTGGGCTCCAGAATATGCTAGACTTGGAGCTGCTTCTGTGAGTTTTCATATGGGTGCTACTCATGCTCCAGTGAGATTAGCTCGTCAGCTTCGCGATATGGGTTGTAAAGCTTGCTTTGCTGTGCGCCCTGCGGAACCAGTTGAACCTATTTTCGATATTCTTGATGAATTCGATATGGTTCTTATTATGACTGTTGAGCCTGGTTTCGGTGGACAGAAGTTCTTAGCTAATCAAATGAATAAGGTTCGCCGTTTACGTGACGAAATTACTCGTCGTGGTCTCAATACTCATATTCAGGTTGATGGAGGAGTTAGCCCTTCAACTGCAGCAATAGTTGCTGAAGCTGGTGCTGATGTGCTTGTTGCAGGTTCTGCAGTTTATGGAGCAGAAAGTCCTAAAGAAGCGATTGAAGCTATTCGCAATACTGCAAAAGCTGCTTGGCGTGAATAAATATTAGATGTATGTTGGGGGCATGAAATATGTCCCCAACATATTAAGTATTGCACAACAAGCGAGTTTTTTTTGATGCGAATATATGCTGATTAATTGTGTGATTTCGTATGAGGAAGATATTATGACTAAGTTCATTATTAATCAGGAATATAGTCCTGAAGCAATGAATCGAGTTTTGACAATACCTAATCTAATCAGTTTTTTGCGCATATGTTCAATTCCCTATATTGCTTGGCTTATTACACAGCAACAGATGACTTTTGCTCTTATTGTTTTAGCAATATCTGCGTTTTCTGATTGTCTTGATGGTTATATTGCTCGTACTTTGAATCAAGTTAGTAAGTTGGGTCAAATTCTTGATCCTATAGCTGATCGTCTATTAATTTTTTGCAGTACGTTAGCTTTAGCTGTTGCAATGATTATCCCTTGGTGGGCACTTTTATTAGTAGTATTGCGTGATGCTATTATGGCTATACTTGTAATAGTACTTGCGCAAAGAGATTATGGTCCTTTGCCTGTTAACTTTGTAGGTAAAGCTGGCACAGCACTTCTTATGCTTTCAATTGTTTCTTTAATGATTGTTTATGCTGTACCTACTGAGTCTATGCTCGTACTTTATGCTGCTGCACTTGCATGTGGAGTGTGGGGTATTGCTCTATATTGGTATGCTGGTCTGCTTTACTATATGCAAGCTTATTTGTTACTTGCTAAGTCAACAAAAACTAAATAAGGCGTGTACGCACATATGACTAAGCAAGATGAATTTGTTAGTTTAAAAGATAGTATCAAAGATTTAGATGTAAAACATACGTCTCATAAAAGCACTATGCCAATGTCTTTTGCTGCTCCTGATGGGATGTCGCTGACTAGGCGTAGGGCATTATTTTCGCACTCATTTACTGGTATTTCAACGCATCATGTTGTAATGTCTTCCAGTGGTTTTGCTCACAATCATGATCGTAGACGTTATATTGACGATTATGCTTTGCGTCTTATTGATGATTTAACTAATCGTCCAGTTGATCCAATGTTTATGGATGCAAGATTAAGTAAACAACCTGTTAAACCGTTTAATCTGTGGTTCACTAGAGCTATAGTATTTTTATTGTGTGTTTCTATTGGTACTGTTGGGAGCCAGTTTGTTCGCAAATTGCACACTGATCCTAGAAAAGCAATACGTTCTTCATTAGCTAATGAGTTGTCTGGCTATACGTCTCGTTTCGATAAGCTTGTAGAAGAAGTAACGTCATTGAGAAATAACGTAGATCATGAGTCGCAAAAAATTACTACGCCTGAAGAGGATGAAGTTAGTAAATCAGATGATATGGTTAATGGCACTCATGCTGTAGAAGGTTCTGGGATTACTTTGACTATTGCTAATCCTATTTCTGCTTCGAGCGATGTGAATAGCGGTTCTTTACCTCGCGAAAGTAATGGCGCAAGAATGCGATTAGTTACAGATCGTGATATTCAACAATTTGTGTCATTATTGTGGGAAGCAGGTGCTGAAGCTATTTCTGTTAACGGGCATAGACTTGGAGCGCAAACTTCTATTCGTGTTGCTGGTCAAACTATTCTTATTGGAGTTAATCAAACTCAAAGTCCATATGTTATTGAAGTTATTGGCGATTCTGATGATTTAATTAAACAATGTAATGATATGAAACGCATGAAATGGTACGCATCTTTAGTTAATGCAGGCATTAATCCACAGGTTTCACCTTCGAGAGTTATACGACTCAGTGCAGCAAACACAGGCGATATTAGTTTTGCCAATGAGAGAATTAGGAGATAAGCATGGCAGCGATTTTTGGATTAATTTTGGGAGTATTAATTGGAGTTGTTGTTCATCCAGATATTCCTATTGTCATTCAACCTTATTTACCTATTATGGTCGTTGCAGCACTAGATGCGTTGCTTGGTGCTGCACGTGCATATTTTGAAAGAAACTTTTCGGATAAAGTTTTTGTTATTTCATTCTTCTCAAATGTTATAGCAGCTACGTTGCTTGTTTTGCTTGGAAATCAGCTTGGCGTAGGTGCGCAATTACAAACTGCAGTTATCGTTGTTTTAGGAATTCGTATTTTCTCTAACGTTTCTGCAATTCGTCGTTTCATCTTCAGGAGTTAGCATATGGTTTCAATGTTTTCTCATTCTCCACAAGATGATGATATTCTTCATAAAATGCGTCGTCAAAAATCGCATGATCGTGAAAGTGATGAAACTCAAACTGGATCTTTCCCAGCAGTTCATCGTAAAGTAAAATCTTCACTAAGCGGTCACGTTACTCGAGCGCGTATATTTACGGGTTTTTTAATGATGTTGCTCTGCGCTTTATTAGGTTTTGCGTACATGATTCAAGTTAATCGTAGCAACTCACTTTTGTATGAAACAATGAGCGAAGAAGAATTGACTCGTCTTATTACAGAAACTCATTCTCAAATTCAGAGTTTGGAAAGCCGAAAAAGTGAATTAACAGGTCAGCTTAATTCGTTGCGTGAAGCAGTAGATAAACAAGATGAAGCTCGTCGTATTGCTCAGCAGAATGCTCAAGCAAATGGTCTTATTTCTGGACGTCTGCCGGCAGTAGGTAAAGGTATTGTAGTTCACATTACTGCAGGCGAAAAAGAGAATATTGATGCCGCTACGATGTTTCAGCTAATAGAGGAATTGCGAAATGCTGGCGTAGAAGTTATGTCTATTAACGATGTAAGAATAGTTACTTCAAGCTATATTTCGCAAACTAAACATGGTCTGATATGCGACAATATTATAATTGATCCTCCTTATATTGTGAAAGCAATTGGTGACCCTCAGAATTTGCAAAATGCTGTTAATATTGCAGGCGGTGTTGGGTCGCGTTTAAAAATTAAATTTGGTTCTTCTGTAATGGTTTCAGTGCCTGATGAAGTAGAAATTACTTCGACACGCGAACCAAAACAGTACGAATATGCAAAACCAGTCGAGTAACAAGGTAGAATAGCAAGTATGACTGAACCGATTCCTACAGCTGGCGAAACCACCATTATTGGTATGCCAGCTATTCATATTCCAATGAATACAACTTCAGATCGTCCTATGCAACAGGATGATTTTGATACTATAGCGAAATTACTTCCTGGTACTGCGTTGTTGATTTCAACTAGGGGAGCAGTGTCTGGTTCTCGCTATCTTCTCGATGAAGACTTAGTAACAGTTGGACGTGATTCGCATGCTGATATTTTGTTAGACGATTCTACTGTTTCGCGTGCGCATGCAGTGTTTAAGCGCCATAATGGCGTGTTTAGCATTTCAGATTCTGGAAGTCTAAATGGTACGTATGTAAATCGTGAACGTGTTGATGAATCAGTGCTGCATAATGGCGATGAAATTATGATTGGCAAATTCAGACTGGTATTTTTCGCACATGACGCAGTCACAGTCCGATAATGTGATTAATGCAGTACAGGGGGAGCTTTTTAATTTTTCTCTGTCTGCTGATCACGCTTCAGGATACCGTGGTAGTGTCGCTATGAAGGTTGCCGGTATTACCTACCGGCAACTCGATTATTGGGCTCGTAAAAGCATTATAGAGCCTTCAATTCATGCATCTAGCGGTTCTGGTTCTCGTCGTTTGTATTCTTTTAAAGATATTGCGATTATGGCTGTAGCTAAAAGGCTGCTTGATGCTGGTGTTAATTTAGTTAATGTTACTACGGCTATTATTTTTCTTAATCGATACTCAGAAGAACGTTTGAGAAGTATGACTATTATTTGTGATGGTCAATCTGTTCAAGAGTGCGATGAGAATCAAGATAATATGCGTCGTATGCTTGCTTCTGGTTTAGCAGTATTTGCTATTGCTGTTGGTCGCATTGTTTCTAGAGTGGAAGAGGACTTATCTTCTGAAAATTCTGTTGATGCTACGCAAGTTGAAGAAAAAAGTAGTAAGTCTACTCACAAATCTTATTCAAAACCTACTTCTCATACATCTTCAAACTCATGGAGTCTTGTTCAGGAAACGTGGGGATAATGGCATGTTCGTAGTTGTTATTATCGCTGTTATTTGCTGGTTTGCTTCAGTATCATTGTTTTTATATAGTTTATTTGCTTGCGTGCGTTTTTTAGTAAAATTTCGAAAAAATGCTTATTTGAAATCAAATAGTATTAGCAATAGTGATAAGAGAAGTTCTATTGGTTTAATGCCTTGGAGTATTGTTATTACGCATTGTTGTGGGCTTCCTTGCGCAATGCTTGCATACATGCTTTTGCATATTGTTCGCGATTTTGGATTTGTTTGTGATGATTATTGGTTATTAATGAGATCAACGCTGATTGCGTCATATGCGATTATTATCGCGCTTATTTTTGCTAATATTTTTGCAATGCTATTTTGTGCGTACCGAAGTTGCAAGTCTTAGATTATTTAGCAAGAAGTATATCGTAGGGATATTATTTGATAGTAGTGTGAGACTTTGTTGGTTGCGTTTGATTATTATCTCTAATTTGACATAACGTACATTATCGGATAAATATCAAGTAAATCTAGTCAAATAATAAGCTCAACCGGCAGAAACTGTGCAGCGTTGTAAAGAAACTGTCGTTTTCTCACTAAAAAACGACCGAAACTTTACGAGGGTGTAAAGAAAAAGCCGTTACGACAAAAATTCTGATTAGATTAAGCGAAATATTCGCAAATTGCAGTGTTTAATTCGTTTACGCTATCAATAATTCTGTAAGATCCGTGTGCTTCAAGCTCGCCAGGCTCAGCATAGCCCCAAGCGCATCCCAAGCAATCCAAGCCGCAATCTTTTGCTCCGTCAGCATCAGTCCAGCGGTCTCCAACCATCAAAGCTCTGTCGCCTTTTTCTGGATTGTAATCAATCACATCAAAAACATAACGAATAACTTGAGTTTTGCTAATACGCGACATATCTTTACTCGCGCCATAAATTCCGTCAAGATACTTCGTCAAACCAAAATATTCGCAAATAGGCTTTACTTGATATTCTGGCTTGCAAGATGCGGTTGCTAAATAATATCCAGCTTCACGAAGTTTTGTAAGTTGCTCAAGTATTCCATCGTATACTTTGTTAAGTAGGCATCCTGGAATTTTTTTACCAGGATTATTAGGATCATCAAAAGTTGCTACTTCAGAATAATACTTGCGATACGTAGCAAGTCCCTTTGCTAGCAGCGATTCAGGCACATTATTGCGTTGAAGAGATTCTAAAATTGAAGGACCTATAAAACGGTGCATTTCAGCATCGTCCGGAATAGGCTGTTTCAACTCTTTCAATGCAAGCTTTGCGCAAGTAATAATACCAGCATCTGACTTTGTTAATGTGCCATCAAGATCAAGCAGGATAATGTGACGACTAGTACATCCTGAAGACACTGAGAATTCACTCATAGTCAGGAATCCAGCCCTCATGATGCATTTTTAGACGCTTGTCTAGTAAAGTTTTTAATTCTTCTTCACTACGACGTTCAAGCAGCATATCCCAATGCGTCCTAGACGGCTTGTTGAAATCATCATCTGGGCGATCATCGTCGCCTTCGCGATGTGCAATCGTGCCGCAGCGGCATTCCCACTCTTCAGGAATTTCTGCGCCTTGAGCAAAAGGAAGAATCGTGCGATGCCCCTTTGGGCACACATACACAACATCATTTCGTGCAGCGAAATCTACATTATCGTCAGATTCCAATGATTTCGCACCAATGCTCATACCGCGTAAACTGCGTTCTGCCATAGTATCTCCTTGTGTAGTACTTTATAAAATTACCGAATTGCACGGACTATATATATAAAAACGATTTATATATACAAAATACATGCGTTTTATTTGTATATGCTCATACTTATACATCTGAGTATGCTACAACTCCACGGTTTAATAGTTTTGCAGCTTCATAAGCGCATGAAGCAAGATTTTTATCTACGCCATCTATAGCTTGTAAATATTCTCCTGTTGCAAAAAGTTGAGTAAGTAAATCAATAAGACGTTTAGTTTGACGCACGAAATCTCCTCCAGTGCTGTCGGTATTGCGCAAAATTTCAGCTAGATCAGCACCATTAGCCCAATCGTACATAATATCTACAGCACCAAATTCAAGCGGTCTTAACGCTGGCAAATGAGCGTCTGCGCATAATGCGCTAGTACGCATAAATAATTCTTTCATTCGCAATACTGTATTAAATATCGCGCCATCCTTGCCGCCTGGATATCGTCTAGGTTCTCCCCCTGCAGGTCCTCTAGATTCATAAACTAATGCAGACAAGCACGATAATAATTCAAGCGACGAAAGATCATTAAAAATTCCTTCGCAAATAGCTTCAGCAAATACAATGTCTAGTTCGTTATACAACCTTCTTAACAATTGACCGCGCTCAGTAAGGTGCAAAATTTGGTTTTGTGAAGAATCTTCAGATTGTAAATAATCCAAACTGTACAATACGTCACAAATATGGTCAAAAGTTCTAGCAACAGAACCAGTACGAGATTCGTAGCGTTCACGTACTTGATCAAGTTCCTTATGTTCTCTAATCCAATGGTAGCCCCAACGCAAATGTTGTTGAATATCTGCACAACCTGCACACGGATGCGTTCGCTCAGCTTCTCTAAGATTTGCAATAACATCATCCAACGCTTTAAACGCTGCTGTGCGTTCTGCATCTGTGCGGAATAAAGTATGTTTAAGTTTACGGCGTTGATCGTGTTGAGCTTCTTTAAGCTTCATACGTAATTGTAAGAATTCAGCAAAATCCCCATGTTCGCAGTGGAATGCTTCTTCATAGCCTTTAAGAGCTGTTTCAAGTTCGTTCATGCGATTATGTAAACGTTCAGCAGAAGCATTAGCTTCCCATTGAGCAAAAGAACGATCTAGTGTTGTTCTAGCAGTGTCTGCATCGCTTGAGTTCAGCAAATTAACTGCCATATTAAACGTAGGAACGAAGCTGGAATGTAGCGGGTATACGCGTTTACTAGAAAGTGCTGCAGCTTGTTGAGGGACGAAATCAGCATGATCTACAAGAATTGCGTAACCAATATCGTCAATTCCACGTCTTCCAGCACGACCTGTAAGTTGCGTAAATTCTCCAGGCGTAAGAGGTACATGCCCAGTGCCGTCAAATTTTACTAGCTTTTCTACAACAACGCTTCGAGCTGGCATATTTAAGCCTAAAGCAAGTGTTTCTGTTGCAAAAACAACTTTAATAAGTCCGCGTTCAAATAGTGTTTCAACAATGTGACGGAATAATGCAATCATACCGGCATGATGTGCTGCAAATCCTTGTTCGAGAGCAAAACGAAAACGTTCAAAGCTTAAAGCGTGTAAATCTTCTTTAGAAAGTTGATTTGCAACCATACTGTCGACAATTTTACGTATTTCGTACATTTCTTCATCAGAGGTAAGTATTAATCCTGCGTTTAAACATTGTTGAACAGCTTGATCGCATCCGGAACGAGAGAAGATAAAATAAATTCCTGGCAGCATTCCTAGGTAATCTAATTCGTCAATAACAGCCCAGCGGCGAGGAGTATGTCGTTTCGCGCATTTATCTAACTGTGCAACTCCCCCGTTAACTCTGTGTTTCTTACCTTTTCTGTAACGGTATTTGCTATCGCTGTAAGATTCTTTACGGCGACGAGCTCGGTACTCAAATTCATTAAGTTTCCTAGTCAATGCAGGGTTAACGCGCTTAGTTACGTTTCCATTATTGTCATGGTCGTATAAATCGAGTAACTCAGGCTCAGTTGCAGAATCCTCTTGAACAACAACATGTCTTTCTAAAGGCACAGGTCTGTGTTCGTCGACAATCAAATGAGTTTCTCCACGCACTGATTCTAGCCATGCAGAAAAATCTTCAACATTTGAAACAGTTGCAGACAACCCAATAATTTTCACCGATTTCGGAAGGTGAATAATAACTTCCTCCCACACAGCTCCGCGGAATTTATCTGCAAGATAATGAATTTCATCAAGAACGACAAAACCTAAGGATTGCAACGTAATCGAATGCTCGTAAAGCATATTTCTTAAAACTTCAGTAGTCATTACAACAATGTCTGCTTCAGGATTTACAGAAGTATCTCCAGTTAATAACCCTACTCTGTCTGAGCCGTATAGTTCGCAGAAATCGTGATATTTTTGATTACTTAAAGCTTTAATAGGCGTTGTGTAAAAAGCTTTTACATTACGATTTTGCGCAAGAAATACAGCAAAATCCGCAACAACAGTTTTACCAGCTCCAGTAGGAGCAGCAACTAAAACATTATTGCCATTTTCTAGTGCATCAATAGCTTCAAGTTGAAAATCATCAAGTTCAAAAGACAAAGAACGCTCAAATTTAGATGCCATTGAACGCTCGTGCTTCATTGTATTTTTAAAAGCTGCGAAACGTTGTGAAGGAGATAATACTACATCATTCTCATTGCAGTCAGTTGGATTGCCTGATTTATTTTTGCAGTCTTTTTTCTGTGATAAATGAGACATAAAAAGTATTAGTCGCTTTCTTATATGCTATAGCTGAATGTCTTCTTCGCGAAGAGATTTTTTATCCCAATGCTGCCATATTTTACGGTGATTTTCGCGAATTTTTTGATGACGCTCAATAACTTTTGTGTGCGTTCGCTCATATCGATTCGTTGCATCTTTAATAGGAAGTGTAAATAATGGATCTCGAGGATTTTCATTATCTTCTTTATTTGGTTCGTGCAAACGTTCAAATCTAGAAGAAACGTCTTCGGAAATACCAAAACAGACCTTAGCTATTTTTATTGCGCTTAAAATGACAATAACAACTCCTAGCGCTACCATTATCAGCATAAAAACTGTTATGAGTAGCCAAATCCACCAAGGCATTGTTATTCCTCTGTATTCGCATTATCAGCGTGATTAACGCTTAATTCACGTTGAGCGCGAGCAATAATCATACTGCGCAATGTTTCAGGAGCAACAGCTGTAATATGACGTGCGTGAGCAATGCAAAAAGCAACGAACCATGAATCAGAAGAAACAGTAAGATGGACTTTTACTCCGCTGCCACAAGTTTCCATAGTGGCTCCAGAAAGATTCTTCAAAAAGTTCAATTCTGTTTCATCGGTAATGAAGCAAGTTTCAGTTCCGTTATCAAAGCTCCACTTGCGAAGTTCACTAACTGGCACATCTGGAATTTTAACTTGAGATACAGGCTCTACAACTTCTGCACGTTCAATACGTGCTACGCGAAGAACTTGCCAAATGCGAGGCAATCCATTCGCTTTATTAATTGTCGTATCTTTAGCAACAAATTCACGTTTATCTTCTGGTGTTTGCTGCTCTACATCAGTCCATACTGCAACATAGTAAACGCCTTCATCAACGTAAATCTTCGACGGTGCAACAATCTTGCGACGAATACGTCCTGCCCCGTCAGTGTATTCCATATCTAGTAAAGATCCAGAGTTAATAGCACTGCGAACAATAGAACAATTTCGAGACTCAATTTCGTAACCTGTTAAACTCAGCCATGGAGTTTGACCAGGAAGAACATGACGGCGAAGACGCTTATACAAGGATTCAGCTTGTGTGCGCTGTTCAATAGGCAAAAGCAAGGAATGCGCCAAATAATTAGCAGACGCAGTAAGCATGCTCAAATATTGCTGTGAAATTCCAGCAAGTCTTTCCAATCCTAAAGAGTTAGTAGCAGAAACAATTCCCTCGTTCTCAAGAAGAGTCCAATCTATATCAAAGAATTGGCTTCCGGCCATTTCCCCATCGTCAGAAACAGTAGTAAGAGTATTTATATCCTTGTGAAGAATTGTAACAAATCGACGAAGTTCATCATCGCTTTTTGGTCTACCAATAAAACGCTCAGCAAGCTCGTCTAATGGGAATTCCTCTCCAAGATGAGCAGACAAGAAAAGCATCAATCGAAGCCTACGATCTACTTCACTTCCAGTTTGGAATGAAGAGCCTTTTTTGGTATGCGATTTATCAGTGTTGCTATTTTGTTCTTCAATATTTTGCGCTTCTTGTATAGCACCTTCTTCATCTTTTTGCTCATTTTCGTCATATTGAGCAAAATTAACTGCTGCGTGCAAACGGCGATGGAAAGCATCAACTGCTTCTTGAGGGCTTACTACGCTAGATCCAGGATGTTCTAGTACAAACATCGCTAAATCGTCAGCATCAGTATAAGCAACGTTTAAATGTTCACCATCGACATCCACAGTTGCGGCAAATCTGCGAGAATCAATAACTTTTACCAATGAATCAGGTAGCATTTGTGTTCCAAGACCAGGTGCGATTGAATCTAATCCTAAGCCAGGAATAGGAGTTTGTGGAACTCTAGGAGCAGTGCGAGAAGTGCGCTGTTGCTCGTGTTGACCTGAATCAAGAGAAGAAATAGACATTGAACGAGCAAGATAATTTGCTGCAGCTAAAACTGGTAATTCAGATTGGTCGAAACGTAAACGTACGCGAGGCTCATCGCCTAATTGCAAACGATAAGACGCAAAGTCTTGACCTTCGGACTTCGAAGAATATTCTGGCTGCCTAGATTCTATTGCAATACCCATAGCAGCAAGCTTTGCGCGATCTCGCTGGAACTGTTTTGCGAATGCTGCTTTAGCTGCTTGATCTGCAAGCTCACCGTATGAATCTGCATATGCCTTTACGCGCTGTGCAATTTGACGCGAAGTCAGCCATTGCGGGAATGCGGAAGACAATACAGCGAGTACATCTAACTCGTGTTTGCCCCATTTGTCGGAAAAACGTCGCCTTCCGTTGCTTCCTTCTACCATTAGTCCTCACGTATCATGTTTGTATCAATTTACTTATGCGCCTTGCATACAAGCGACTACGAAATGCAGCAAAACTTGTGTTGCAATATTGCGCACACCTTTTCTATTTTAATGGTGTTTTGCGGTACGTGTGGACATTTTTTTAAAAAACTTCTAATAATTATATATTTTTTATTCACACGAACATCAACAACGTTGAAAATACGCCATTTTTTCGCGACACGCCATATAATTTTTTATAGATAATTTTATTTACTATCAATAAAAATCGCATATTTGCAAGAAATCTGCTTTAAACCCAAGAGTCTGGTTCAATTCCTTGCGGTCCCACGAATTCTCCATTTGGCACATAACTTGGTTCTCCTGTATCTTCTAAAACAGCGTCAGCAAACATTGAAACTTGGTTTCCAAATGTCCAATCTCCCCTAATAGTTACTGATTTTGCAGCAGCTAAAGCTGGAACAGAATATGGGAATCTTTCGTTGAAATCATTGATGTTTTTGTAATAACGTGGATCCAAATCAATATCAGGAAATATATAGTTACCATCTTCCATTTCATATGAATCAGTAAGATGGAATCTATCTGATCGCATAATAAATAAGTCATTGGTTGTTTTAACAGGCAAGAAACGCATGCGATCAACTTCTACGCAAATTGCGTCATCGAAAAGTGAAGCTATTGCTCCCATTGCTGTTTCCAATTGCACTACCGGAGTGCTGCTTTCGTCAGTTGGGTCAACAGTTTTGTGATTAAAAATAACAGGCAAAGGCAAAATCCCTTTGTGCTCTTTTAACTTTTTTTCTAGAGCATCTACACGAACCCAAATATTATTTGTGTTGAAGTATGGATGTTTTTTAATGCTTTGTGCGCTTCTACGATCCTCAGGATGAACCTGTGTCATTTCTCGTAGCATTAGTCTTCCTGTTTTCGCGTCCCTAACAATGTGACCGCCCTTACGATCTGCTTGAGTTCGCTTCGCAACCTCAATCATGATAGGTGCGCCAGTATTTTCAAAATGTTGAGCAAGAGTGCGCGACGGTCTAGCACCTAAATTGTCAGAATTTGAAATAAACAAATACTCAATTCCATTTTCTTTAAGAGTATGCAATAAATCAGATTCCCACAGAGTTGAAAAAATATCGCCGTGACCTGGAGGACACCATTCAAGAGATCGATCTTCCTTGTGAGAAACCGGTTCTCCAGTTTCCTCTGCTAATTTTGGTTCTTGATGTTGAATAATTTCTACAGGAATATTGTCTTGCACAAACTTGCGATTGCGTTTTAGTACTTGCAAAGTATCATGAGACGTGCGGAAAGAATTCATGAAAATAAGCGGAAGATTAACTCCTAATCGCTGACGAGCTGTAAGAACTTGTCCAATAATAATATCAATAAAGCGCATTTGGCGAGCTTTATGCCTACGAACTGGTAGTAAAGATTTTGCGCAAGACAAGCCCATAGATGTTCCCAAACCGCCATTTAATTTAATAAAAGCAGTTTTTGCGAATGCGTTAACAGCTTTGTCGTGATCAATAGTTTCGTAAATTTCGTGGAAAGTTGGAACGCTTTTAATAGGCTCAACCGTGCTCTCGCGAATAAACTCCGCAGACTTATCCCCTGATTTATCTAAATTCCAAGCATTATATAAGTGTTTAAATTGTTCAATAGCAATTTCGCTCATGCCTTGTTCGCGCATCTTTGCAGCGGACAACTCAAACGCGTCATCCATGTAAAAGCCTCCTCGTATGCATGTGACCTTAATAGTTTAGCGATTTGTGCGTTGCTGCGCAAATATTGCTTTTAACGGTTATTTTGAAATACTATTATGATTCTACCAAAGTTAGAAATTGCAAGATAGAAAATAATAAGCGCAGCCAATAATAAATACCGACTGCGCTTATGAGAAAATTTGCTACTAAACACCACTAAATATGAAATTTAGTTATTTTCTGCATTGTTGTCATCATTTTCTTCCGGTTCATCGCCAGTTTTTAGATGATGCTCGTCGTAGCCTTGCAAGTAACGAGTGTGGCGCCAATGGTGAATAGAAGCGTTCGTACCGCGATGATGTACGTGATACTTACGTGGAGTACCGCCATAAGGAAGCTCTTTAACTTCGCTAGCAACTGCCATTTGGTTCACATTAGAAGGATCCATAATAGCAATTGGAGCAACAGGCTCTGGTTCTGTTGGAGCGGCAGTTCGATTCTTCAAGTGCGATGGCAACCATTGTGCAAACCAAGACAATGCCAAGCAAATAAGGAAATATATTACTGCTGCAACGCTTAATGTTTGCAAAATATTAAAGTACATTGATCCGAGTCTGCGCGATTCCTGAAGCAAATCAGTGTACATAATAATTGAACCAAGTGCAGTATCCTTCAAAACAACTACAAGCTGAGTTACTGCTGCAGGCATCATAGCAATAATTGCTTGAGGCATTTCAATTTGTGTCAATGATTGGTACTCGCTCAATCCTAATGCAAGTGAAGCTTCTCTTTGACCGTTTGGCAAGTTGCCAACACCTGATCTAACAAGTTCTGCAACAACAGAACCGTTATACATAATCAGTGCCAAAACAACAGCCCAGTATGATGATTCTTTCATACCAGAAAGTGCGAATGCTCTCCACAAGAAAATCATAAGCATCAATACTGGTACTGCGCGGCAAAATTCTACTACTATTGCGGAAATACTACGAATAATAAAATTAGGTAGTAAACGGCAAAGTCCGAAGAATAAGCCAAATACAATAGAACCAACTACTGCAAGTAACGATGCTTTTAGTGTCATCCATAATCCAGGAAGATAAAAATCAACCCAGGCCTCAGATTCGAGTGCAGGATTCCAAAGCGTCCAAGAAAGTTGGTTTTCTCCCTCTGGAGGATTGCTCAAACGAACGAGAATAGCAATAATGCAAATAACAAAAATGCAACCGGCAATAATATTAGCTATGCGAATTTTCTTAAGAGCTTTTGGACCTGGAGCATCGAATAATAATGATTGTTCACGTTGTTTAGCCATTGTTATCACCTTCTCACAGCAAGTTTATTTGACAAATAAGTAGTCAAAATGCCGATAGGAATGATGAGCATAATGTATCCGCAAGCGAAAATTAAGAAGATTGGAACAATCAAATCTGCATGTTTCTCAATCATTTCGCTCATCATTGTTGAAGTCTCAGTGGCAACTGATGCAGCAGCAGCAACTGTAGAATTCTTAAGCAAAGCAATAAATGTATTACCTAATGGTGCTACTGAACCGCAGAAAGTTTGTGGAAGAATTACTTGTGTTGCAGATTGGAAGAAATTTAATCCAAGAGCGCGGCAAGCTTCTGCTTGGCCAACAGGCACGGTATTAAGACCAGATCTCAATGATTCGCAAACAAATGCTGCAGTATAAAGCGACAATCCGGCAACTGCCAGCCAGAAGAAATTCACTTCAAAAATTGAGGAGAATCCTATCTTAAGCTGAGCGTAAACGCCTAAAACCATGAAAACCATAATGATGGTAAGTGGCATGTTTTTAAACAATTCAACATAAACTGTAGCAATCATGCGTAATGATGAAACAGGGCAAATGCGCATAGTAACAAGAATTACGCCAATAATTGATGAAAAAAGTACACTCCATAAAGTTATTTCAATATTAACCAAGAATGCTCCTGGAATATTGTAGGAGGTAAATAGCTGCATAAAATCTTGCATATTACTTCTCTCCTTCTTGAGGAATTGGCGGATTATACTTTGCGTTCGGCTTAAAGCCAGTGCCTCGTAAATTGTCGTCTAGAGCTCTTTTCCATGATCCGTTACGAATCATGTCTTTTAAGGCTGCATTAATTTTCTTAGCTAAGCCTGTATTTCCTTTTTTAATACCAATTCCGTAATATTCTGCGGTAAATGGCTTGCCTACAAGCTTTAAACGACCTCGAGAAGCGGTTGCTAAACCAGCAAGAATAATGTCGTCGGTAGTTACAGCATCTACAATTCCTGAGAATAATGCAGTTGCACATTCTGCATAACCAGGCTGTTGCATAAGCTGTACCTTTGAAGAGTAACGCTCCTTAATAGCAATTGCAGATGTTGAGCCTGAAACTGAGCATAAACGCTTTCCGTCCAAATCATTTGGACCGCTTACTTTATGCTCATCTTTTCGAATTAGCAAATCCTGACCGGCAATAAAGTAAGGTCCTGCAAACGAAACCATTTTCTTGCGAGCGTCAGTAATGGAATATGTTGCAACAATCATATCTACATCACCGTTTTGAAGCATTGTTTCACGCTGTTTAGATGGTGATTCTTTCCATACGATTTGATCTTCTGAATAGCCGAGCTTTTTGGCAACGTACTTAGCAACATCAACGTCGAATCCAACGTAAGTTCCTGATTTTTTGAAACCCATACCAGGCTGATCGAATTTAATACCAATGCGTATGACTTTTTTACCATCGCTACGATCGCAAGCTGTAAGCGGCATAACGCAGCATACGGTACAAAGCATCGCTAGTATCGCACGAAAAATGCGATTTTGTAATATTTTCATATCTTTTCCCTTCGTAAGAACTGTTTTAAAGTTTCAGAATTTTTACTGAAAGATAAAACAAAAAAGCAGATTAATGCGTAAGAATCTTGGAAAGGAAATCTTTTGCACGATCAGTTTTTGGATGTTCAAAGAATTCTTCAGGAGTGCCTTGTTCAAGAATTTGACCATCTGCCATAAATACAATTCTGTCAGCTGCCTTGCGTGCAAATCCCATTTCGTGGGTAACACAAATCATAGTCATGCCTTCTTTTGCAAGCTCAACCATGACATCAAGAACTTCATTAACCATTTCCGGATCTAGTGCAGATGTAGGCTCGTCAAAAAGCATAACTTTTGGCTGCATAGCAAGAGCTCGAGCAATTGCAACACGCTGCTGCTGGCCGCCGGAAAGTTGTGAAGGCATTTTGTTTGCTTGATTATCAACTCCGACTCGAGTGAGCAATTCCATAGCAAGAGATTCAGCACTTTGCTGATCCATATGGCGCACTTTCATTGGAGCAAGAGTAACATTTTCCAAAATAGTCTTGTTAGCGAAAAGATTAAAGGACTGGAATACCATACCAACTTCTGCTCGCAAAGCTGCAAGTTCTTTTCCTTCTTGAGGAAGTGGCTCACCGTCAATACGTATGTCACCTGAATCAATAGTTTCGAGACGGTTAATTGTGCGACACATTGTCGATTTACCAGAACCAGATGGACCGATAATAACTAGTACTTCGCCTTTGTTAACAGTCAGATTGATGTCTTTTAGCACATGAAGTTTTCCATAATGCTTTTCGACATGACTTAGTTCTACGAGGGGATTTGCCGCTTTTTGCACTGAAATAGTGCGATTAGTCATATCCTCGGCGTTTGGATTTGACTTTGATACTTGCTTATCCATAACAAGAAGTTTAGCTAATCTGTGTTACAGCTATTTATCACTATCGTTACGTTTTGTAACTCTTACGTTACAAAAAAGCCGTTGATTGTGATTATAAAATCAACAATCAACGGCTTATCAATAATATTTTTTACAAGTATTTCTATTTACTCGTTTTCTTCTGGATCGTAATCAACGCCAGTTTCAGCACGCTGCTCGTCAGAAATCGGAGCAGGAGCGCCGGTTAGAGGATCTCGACCGCCGCCAGCCTTAGGGAATGCAATTACGTCGCGGATTGAGCTTGCGCCTGCCAAAATTGCAGCAGTACGATCCCAACCCAAAGCAATACCGGCGTGAGGTGGAGCACCATACTTGAAAGCTTCAAGCAAGAAGCCGAACTTTTCGTCAGCTTCAGCCTTATCGATTCCAAGAACATTAAGCACACGATCTTGAATATCGTCGCGGTGGATACGAACGGATCCGCCGCCCATTTCATTACCGTTGCACACGATATCGTAAGAATCGCTCATAGCGTGCTCTGGATCTTTATCAAACTTATCAATCCAATCAGCAGATGGCATTGTAAACGGATGGTGCATAGAAGTCCACTTTGAGTGGCCAACGGCGACGTCGTCATCATCTGGATCATCAGTGCGCTTAAATAGTGGGAAGTCAACAACCCAAGTGAAAGCAAACTCATCTGGGTGAAGCAATCCTGCGCGGCTAGCAAGTTCAACGCGCACTGCGCCGAGCAAAAGCTGCGAAGACTCGCGAGAACCTGCTGCGAAGAACACTGCATCGCCATCTTCTGCTCCAACAGCTTCCTTAAGACCTGCGCGCTCTTCTTCACTAAGATTCTTAGCAACAGGACCCTTTAACTCGCCATCTTCACCAAACACAACGTAAGCCAATCCCTTAGCTCCACGCTGCTTAGCCCAATCCTGCCAAGCGTCAAATTGGCGACGAGGAGTTGCAGCACCGCCCTTAAAGAGCACAGCGCCAACGTATGAAGCTTGGAACACGCGGAATGGAGTGTTCTTAAAGTAGTCAGTCAACTCAATAAGTGGGTTTCCAAAACGCAAATCAGGCTTATCGGAACCATACTTATCCATTGCTTCCTGCCAAGTAATACGAGGCAAAGGAAGAGTAATCTCGTGACCAGCTTCCTTCCAAATAGCAGCAATAACGCGCTCTGCCATAGCCATAACATCTTCCTGGCTTGCAAAGCTCATTTCCATATCAAGCTGAGTGAACTCAGGCTGACGATCTGCACGGAAGTCTTCGTCGCGATAGCAACGAGCAAGCTGATAGTAGCGCTCGACGCCAGAAACCATGAGCAACTGCTTTAGAAGCTGAGGAGACTGTGGAAGTGCGTACCAAGAGCCTGGAACTAATCGTGCTGGAACAACGAAGTCGCGAGCACCTTCAGGAGTTGACTTAATGAAAGTTGGTGTTTCAACTTCAGTAAAGTTCATGTCTTCCAAAGCATGGCGGGCAGCCTTAGCCATATCAGAGCGAAGCTTCAAATTGCGCTGCATAGATGGGCGACGCAAATCAAGGTAACGATACTTCAAACGAACATCTTCGCTTGGAAGCTTGTTCTCGGACTCGTTTTCCAAAGCTGTTGAAACCTGGAATGGCAAAGCGTCTGACTTTGCGAGAATAGTAACAGTTTCTGCAACAATCTCAATTTTACCGGTTGCTAAATGATCGTTTTCGTTGCCATCTGGACGCAAGCGAACTTCGCCGGTCACTTGCACAACGAATTCACTACGCAATGGTCGTGCAGTTTCTTCATCGTAAATAACAACTTGCACTAAGCCTGTGTTATCACGGACATCAACAAAGGCAACTCCACCATGATCGCGGCGACGATCAACCCAACCAGCGATGGTTACTTTTTGCCCGACTAATTCTTCAGTCACTTCAACGGCATGATGTGTGCGATACGCCGTCTGGCTCATAAGTCCACTTCCTCTACAATCTAATTGATATATTCATTTGTTTCTATTGACATGATTTTGCGCACAATATTCAAGCAAATTTGCAAGACATTATTTAGCGCAAGAAACTGTCTGCCGGGCATAAACAGTATCCGGTTGCCAAGACGTGGCATCCGCGGTTTCCTGTTCGCCAGTAATAATATTTTTTACTTCATCGTGAGATGACTCTGATTCAGTGCTATCAGCAGGGAACCACACATAAGGAATGCCGAGCTTGTCAGCATATTTTATTTGCTTACCAAGCTTTGCTGCGCTAGGAGCAACATCTGCTGCAATGCCTCGATCTCGTAAAGTTTTAGCAATAGCATTGCATGCAGGACGATTTTCTTCATTCCACACTGCAACAAGTACTGCAGCAGGAGAAACTCGGGAAACAGTAGCTCCTGCAGTGTGAAGCATATAAGAAAGCAGTCGAGACATGCCAATTGAAAGTCCTACGCCTGGATACTTCTTCTTGCCCTGTGAAACTAAATTATCGTAACGTCCACCAGAGCAAATTGAACCAAGAGATGCTGCATTATCAAGGAAAGTTTCGTAAACAGAACCAGTATAGTAGTCAAGTCCACGAGCAATCTTCAAATCAGCAACAACAGCGCCTGGGCGAATACGTGCTGCTTCGTCTACAATCATCGCAAGAGTTTCAACACCTTGAGAAGCTAAAACGTAAGACTCGTTATCATCACTTCGAGAAATATTATGCTTATCGCATAATTCGTTGAAACGAGACTTCAACTCATCTCCTGTTTCGGCAGTAAGTTCAGCTAATTCTAAGCATGCATCAGCTTGAGAAGCCGTAGCGCCGCATTCTTTTACCAAAAGCTTGGATACTTCTTCAGCGCCAATTTTGTCTAGCTTATCGATTTCTCGAAGAACTCCCTCGATATCGCTTAATCCAATACCGCGATAAAAACCTTCAGAAAGCTTTCGATTATTAGCATGAACAGTTGCCTTAGGAAGACCAAACTTACGTAAACGCTCAAGAGCTTCAACCATAACAAGTGGAAGTTCAACTTCGTAGTGTGAAGGTAATTCGCCATTTCCTACGACATCGATATCTGCTTGAACAAACTCACGGAAACGACCTTCTTGTGGACGCTCCCCTCGCCAAACTTTTTGCATTTGCCAGCGCTTAAATGGGAACGTCAAATCGCCAGTATGCTCAACGACGTAACGGCTGAGTGGAACTGTTAAATCGAAATGTAAGCCAATGCGTTCTTCTACAGGAGTGTCGGATTCGTGACCAACTTCTTGTAAACGCGATAATAAATAAATTTCTTTACTGGTTTCGCCTTTTTTTAATAAGCTTGAACCCTGTTCTACTGCACGCGTTTCAATTCCAATAAAACCGTTGAGTTCAAACACTTCTCTTAGTGTGTCAATTACTTGCTGTTCAACAGCGCGTTCACTAGGAAGCCATTCAGGGAAACCCGATATTGATGAGCCTTGTACCATGTCCACTATAATAGGTGGTGTTGCGGAAAAATCATGGCTTACCGTCATACTTATTCGTAACAATGTTACCGTGCATCTGCTGTAAGGAGTCGTCCCGTGACCGAACAGACTAAACCTGAAGAAACTACTAAAACTACTACCGCGCCAAAGCCAGTTGCTCCATCTCCAGCAAGCTTCGCGCATAAGACTCGTGTTGTTGCTCAAGCACCAACCATTTCTTATAGTGAAGAGGATATTAAAGCCGCAAAAACCTTTGGCCGTGTTGATGAAAATGGCACTGTTTACGTTACTGAAAACGGTGCTGAGCGTGAGGTTGGTCAATACTCCACTGGCACTCCTGAAGAAGCGTTGACTTTCTATATTCATCGTTATCTTGATTTGAAGATTAAGCTTGATCTTTTCGCTAAGCGCTTGGAAGCTTCCAATGTAAAAGCAAAAGAAATTGACGAAACGCTTAATACTTTGAAAGCTGAATTGGAAAATCCTGCTGCCGTAGGCGATATTGCTGCTTTACGTGCGCGACACGCCGAATTGGCTGCAAAAGGTAATGAAAAGAAGGAAGCAATCTCTAAAGCTCGAAAAGAAGCTCTAGAAAAAGCTTTGAAAGAACGTACAAATATTGTAGAACGTGCAGAATCGTTAGTAGCACAAATGAATGAATCTACAAACTGGCGTGAATTAAACGATAAGTTACGTGCTTTATTTGACGAATGGCAGGAGCATCAGCGTACTACTATTCACTTAAATAAGTCTGATGCCGATGCTTTGTGGCAGCGTTTTTCAAAGGCTCGTTCTGCGTTCTCTCAGGCTCGCAATTCTTGGGTTAAAGAACGTGAGCATGTGCGTAATACTGCTAAGCAGCTTAAGGAAGCTATTATTGCAGAAGCTGAAAGCTTAAAAGATTCAAAAGATTGGCGTGAAACTTCTATGAAGTTCAATGCTTTGATGGATCGTTGGAAGAAAGCTGGCAATGCTGGTCGTCAGCACGATGATGCTTTGTGGGCTAAGTTCCGCGAAGCTGCTGATGCTTTCTATCATGCTCGTCAAAATGACCGTGAAAAGGTTAATGCTGGAGAACACGAAAATCTTGCTAAGAAGGAAGCTTTGCTCGTAAAAGCAGAGGCTTTGTTGCCAGTAGAAAATGAAGAAGCTGCTAAGAAGGCTCGTAAGGCTTTGTCTCAGATTCAGGAAGAATGGGATGCTATTGGTTTCGTTCCTCGTGAAGATATGCGTCGTATTGAGTCTCGCTTGAACGACGTTGATAAAAAGATTAAGGCTGTTGAAGACGCTGCTTGGCGTGAGGCCGATCCTGAAGCTAATGCTCGTAAATCCAGTTTTGCTTTACAGTTGGAAGCGCAACTCGAAGAGCTTAACGCTGCTATTGCTAAGGAAACCGATAATAAGCGTAAAGCTAAGTTGGAAGCTGAAAAGGCTACTAAAGAGCAGTGGCTTAACGCTGTTAAGTAAATTAGTTTTATAACTAATTAAAAGTATGGGGTTGCTTAAAAATCAAGCGACCCCATACTTATTTTTCGGCTGTATTTTAAGATTTATTTGCTTTTAAGAGTTTTTTATTAAAGATTTAGCTAAATGAATAAAAGTATTAGCTAAATTAGAATCTGCCAATTTTCCATCTTCGGTTAGAACAGCAGGTCGCCCTGCTTCACCAGTTTCTCTAAGCGCAGGATCTAAAGGAAGCTGAGCTAAAAGAGGCACATTAGTGTCAAGAGCGTTACAAAGTTGTTCGCTTACTCTCTTTCCTCCTCCTGAACCAAACAATTCTAAGCGCTCGCCGTTATTTTCAAACCAGCTCATGTTCTCAACAACTCCGCGAACTTTTACAGGAATTTGCAAAGCCATAAGACCTGATCTAACTGCCACATCTGATGCACTAGGCTGTGGAGTTGTTACTACAACAAGCTCTACATTTGGTAAGGATTGTGCTACAGCTAATGCCATATCTCCTGTGCCTGGAGCTAAATCAAGAAGTAAAACATCGGGGTTGCCCCACCAAACATCGGAAAGAAACTGTTCTAAAGAACGTTGTAATCGTGGTCCTCTCCACAAAATAGCACGATCGGTTCCAGCAAACATTCCAATAGAAATAAGCTTTACTCCCCAAGCAACTACAGGCATAAGCATTCCGTTTAAATTTGTTGGTTGAGAATTAACTCCAAACATTCGCGGTAAAGAAAAGCCGTAAATATCGGCGTCGATAGCTGCAGTATCGTAACCTAATGCTGCAAAAGTTGCAGCTAAATTAGCAGTTATAGAAGATTTTCCCACTCCGCCTTTTCCAGAAGCTATAGCAAAAATTCTCGTGCGAGTGCCAGCTTTATTAAATGGATTTTCTTTGCGTTCAGCTTTTAAATCTGCAACTAACTTTTCTAATTTAGTTTTACTCATTGCAGTAGCGTTAACGTGCGGTATGAGTATTGCTTGAGGATATTTAGATATAACTTCTTGAACTCGTCCTGTAATCACTTCTGCAAGAGGGCAATTTGGCACAGTAAGTTCAAGATTTATTTCTACATCATAAGCAAACTTTGTTGCATCAATAGTTTCAGCTTTTTTTATCACATGCACTCCAGTTACCATATTTAATTCGGTAACAGAGCGACCTAATTCTGGATCAATAACGCTACCCAGCAAATCGTAAACTTGTTTTTCGAGTTCACTTGTATTCATGCGTTATGATTCCTCAGCAATGAGATTTGACACAGTATTATTTGCAATTTGTAGTATTTCTTCTAAGTTCCCAGTTTTTAAAAGAGCATTAAACTGTTGTTCGTTAAGCATAGGAATGCCGAGTTCTTGCGCTTTAGTTGCCTTGGATCCTGCATTTTCGCCTAGAATAACGCAATATGTGTTCTTGCTTACTGATCCTGATGCTTTGCCGCCTCTTGAGACTATAGCCTCTTTTGCGCTGTCTCGTGTAAATCCTTGCAAAGATCCTGTAACAACTATTGTTTTACCTACTAATGTTTGAGCGAAAGATGATGTTTCAACTTTCCCTACTACACCTGCTTCTTGCCACGATTTTAATACTTCAAATTGCCAATTAGCAGGGTCTTTAGCTTGCTGGAACCAGTTGTATACTGCTTGCGCAATTTCAGGACCAACTCCATCAATTTGTGTAAGTTCTTCAATAGATGCTTTGGAAATATTGTCTAAAGATCCAAAATTTGCCGCTATAAGACGTGCAGTTGGTGGACCTAGTCTACGAATAGATAAAGCAACCAAAACTCGCCACAGTGCTGCATTTTTGCCTTTTTGAGCTATTTCTTCAAGCATGCTACGAGTAGTTTCAGAAGGTCTTGTATACCATGGCACATTTATTGTTTCTTTAGTGTTGTCGCTAGTTTTAGCATTTCTAGTAATGCGCTTATTTTTCCAAAGTACTACTTTAGCGTCAATTGGAACCTGGAATTTAGGATATTGAGGATCCCATTGTTCGTTTAGTGAAGTAGTTTTTTCGGAAGTTTCTGCTGCTTCGTAATTTGTAGATAACTTTGCTTCGATTGTGCGAGTCCAAAATGCTCTAACTTGATGCCAAAGACCAGATCCGCCTATTTTGCGTGTACGCTTTTTAAAGCTACCGTCTTTACTAACTTCTTTCCACTCTTCAACAAGAGGAATTTCTTTCCAAACCATTACATTTTGTAAATCGTCGGCAGTAATACTAAATAATCCAGCTTCATTTCTAAGTACTGGAGTTTGTGGTTCAGGTAGCGTTAAATCTGGTGAAGGTATATATGGTTGTTGAGTTGCGCCTCGCTGAATTATAATTTTATCCATATCTGGGCAGTAAACTTCTGCAGTTGTAGGCCTGCAATCCTCAGGATTTGTGAGAGCTAGCGCAGCGTTATCGCCCAAATTTTCAATATCAAAAGCTTGTCTGGAAGCCAAGTGAATTATTCGTTCTGTAAGTTGAGCTGGACAGTTTTCTACATTTGGGCAACGAATATCTTTATCTCCCTCTTTTGCAGGAGCTAGCTTAGTTCCACAAGATGGGCAGTATTCTGGCATAACAAACTTTCTAAGTTCATTTTCTCGCCCTTCCCTAGCTTTAAGTACCGGTCCGACTAATTCCGGAATAACATCCCCAGCTTTACGAACTACGACAGTATCGCCAATTAGCACACCTTTATGTTCAACTTCGTAAGCGTTATGAAGAGTTGTACGCGAAATTGTCGATCCTGCTACAGTAACAGGTTCAAGAACAGCTACAGGAGTTACTCTTCCAGTTCTTCCAACCTGGACAATAATATCCTTCAAATAAGTATTAACTTCTTCAGGAGGATACTTGTATGCAATAGCCCATCGTGGAGCTCTAGAAGTAGCTCCTAGTTGATGCTGTAATGCTCTGTCATCAACTTTTACAACTATGCCGTCTAAAGCGTGCAAAATATTTGCTCTATGCTCTCTGTAATAGTCAATCATTTCTTCTATTTCAGAAAAATTTGTGACTTTTCTCGTGTATGGAGAAACAGGTATTCCCCACTGTTGATAGAACTTATATGCGTCAGACTGATTAAATTTTGTTTCACTGTTGTTATGGCTTGTATTTTCTTTCCAACGAAGCTCACCTAGTCCGTGTGCAAAAAAGCTTAATCGACGCGTGGCTGTAATTCGTGGATCTTTTTGGCGCAAAGAGCCGGCTGCAGCGTTACGAGGGTTTGCAAAAGCAACTCGTCCAGCATTTTCTTGTTCATCATTTAATTTTCTAAAGTCTTCCCATTTCATAAAAACTTCGCCACGAATTTCCACGAACTCAGGAATATCGTCAGTATTGTCAGAATGAAGCTGTGTTGGTATTGCTTCAATCGTTCTTACGTTTAATGTAATATCCTCGCCAGTTACGCCATCGCCTCTAGTAAGACCTTGTTCAAGAGTACCGTTGCGATAAATAAGATTTAAAGCAAGACCATCAATTTTTACTTCGCAAGTCATAGGAAGAGGTTGAGATTCATCCCATTGTAAATCGCGAATTACGCTGTTATACCAATCATGTAATTCTTCAATTGAAAATACGTCATCCAAACTCATCATTCGAGACGGATGTTTTACAGAAGTAAAATCGTTAGAAAAAGTTCCACCTACGCGATGTGTTGGAGATTGAGGAGTATCTAAAGTTGGGAAGGCAGCTTCTAAAGAGCTTAGCGCTCGCATTCTTGCATCGTATGCTGCGTCTGAACTAGTTGGAGAATCTTCTACATAATAAGCAATTTGATCAGATTGTGCCCAAGCTGCCAATTTCGCCCAAAGTTTCGCAGCTTGCTCTATAGTAAGCGTCGCTGGCTGCAAATTTCCGAGAGTCAACGCATCAGTGTCTGTTGGTTTCAAGTTTACAATCCACTTTTCGGTGTCTATTGTAGAGTTCCACTCATTCGCTTCATGCATGTCAGTTTTGTTATCAGTTTTGCTATCAGCCTGAGTAACAGTCTCTGTTTTAACTGTACTTATGCTATTAGTTTCGTTTTTTGGCGCTTCATGAGATATAGTTTGCTCGTCAAAATCGTAAAAAAGCGATAACTGTTCGCTCTCTGTTGACTCTTCGCGAATACTATTTTCACTCATGAATATTCCCTTCAGCTACGTTTTACTAATGCCTATAAACAGTATCTAATAAGACTGTATAAGCACAGTAAAAACTATTCAATGATGTATTGAGTATTAAGCTAATAAATTTTAAAACTGCTTGCTCTATTTCTTAAGCGTTTAAAGATCTTAAGAACTGTGTTTGTACTGTGCTACTTAGATCTTCGTTAGAAGTCATTCGAATATTTGCAACACATAAAGTTCTTGCAATTACAAACATTCCATCGTTCACAGTTAATTTTGCTGCTTTATCAATAATCTCTTCTGCTTCAATATCAGGCCAAGCTGGTACGTCTTCAGAAAGAAGAGCCATCTGTGCTTCATGTATATTGCTCGGTATTAGCTTGCACTGTGATCTCATTCTAGAAAGAAGCTCATCAAGTTCCATTTCTAGCGGCTCAATCTTTCCTGGAGCTAAGTATTGTGCCATTCTATATGAAGATGCAGCAATGAGGAAATTATTCTGCATCCATTCCGCATAAGCGAGCTTATAGTAAGCAAAAGCAGCGTCATCCCTATCGAGAGACACATTCAAAGCGTTAATGCAAGCTGCAATAACAGATGACCAATCCTCTTTTTGCGCAAGTATATCAGCTAATCTTAAATGAGAAAGAGCGTAAGTAGGAGCGTACGAAACCATAATATTTAAATGGCGTAAAGCTTCGTCATGTTGGTTTAATTGCGAAAGTAAATCAGCAAGTTCCATATGCGCGTAGAAAAGACCGTCAGGAATAAGTCTTGTTCGTTCTTCTTTAGTTGCAAATAGATGATTATAAATTACTCTCTCAGCGTAGGAATTAAAGTATCTTGGTACAGCTTCGCTGCTAGTAAACATAGTATCGAATTGTGCTACAGAATTTTCGTACTCTTTTAAAGCCTCGCTAAGGTCCCCACTCATAAACTGTTCGTGAGCTTTTGTACGAATATCTCTTATACGTTTTGCTGTAGTAAATGAAAGATTAGGTAAATCTGTTTCGTCAATTAGCGCTCGCGTTATTGAATCTGCTTGAGCGTTAAGTTCAGGATCGTCAATGCTTTCAATAATACTCATAGCTTCGTGAGCTTTTTGTGCAGTTGTTGGCATAAGTTCTGAAGCAATATGATGGAAGTCGGCAACAGCTTGTTGCAGAAGATCTTCACGTTGTATAGAAAGCCCTTGTGCGTATTGTGTTCCCAGTATGCTTTCCTGATCTGCTGTAAAAATTTTGTCAGAAAATTCAGGTTCTTCTTGTGATCCATGAGGAGAAAAGCGGCTACTGTGAACATCAAAATCTGGTTCGATGGTATTTAATTTTCCATGAGAATCAATGTTTAATTTGGCATTAAATTTTTCGTATGTTTTTATAGGATTATTTAATCCGTTTTGGTGAATAAGTTTTATAAATCTGTTTCTGCTAAACGTAACTGTAGTTAGAGCTCGTATGGATGGTGCTGTAGTAAAAGCTGCAAATGAATTTTCTTCTTTAGACTTATCCATGCTGTTTTCGGACAGTTGATTTTCGTTAGAATCTGCGTTTGTGTCTGTTTCTGAGTTTAATTCTTGGCTGCTTGCGCTCGCATGCATTGATATGACATTATTGTTTGTCTTGTTTGCGTTACTAATATTAGTCTGCTGCATTTCTTGCAATTTAGACGGGTCTCCATGAATGTCACCGTCTTTTGGATCTCCTTTTGGCTTGGATGAATCATTATTTGCAGCGTCACTATTCATAACGTTAAGCGCATTAAGAGTACGATTTACAAGATTGTTCATAGCATTGTTTTGTGCTGTAACCATCTCTTCTAAGCCTATTGAATCTAAGCGTATAGAAACATTTTTTACTTTACCGCTTGCTCCAAAAGCTAGAGTAGACATTATCATTCCAACTTGAAGATTGTAGTTTGTAGCTAGTTTTTCTTTATCGTCGTCGTTCAGATTTTTCCAAGATTTATCCTCATTAGCGTAAGCTACAGATGGCATAAGTGCAGCTCCAGCTGTAGTAAGGTTTATTGCCACGTTACCATCTTCTAAATTAGATCGGAATTCCGCGTCAAAACGGAACGGCAAGTATACACTTCTAATAAGATTAGAAAGACGCTGCCTATAGGACCATTCACTGTCGTTATCTATCTTATTGAAATACTTATCGTTATTTTTTACCTGCTTTGCTCTTCTCCACATGTGCAAAATAGGTCTTATTTTGTCGTCCATCAGAGGATTGCCAAAAAATTGCATACCTATTGAACCGCTTGCTGCAAAAGCAACATCTTTAATCATTGCCATGTCGATTTGTGATGCCTGCTCTTCTTTTATAGTATTTTCGCAAGTTTTTCCTCCCATAATGGAGTTAATTTGCAGACAATCATAAATTGAATATAAACGGTTAATAGCGCCTTCTATTTTAAGTACTTTGAGTGCAGCATTTGGTTCCAAAGCATCATCCCAAAGTAAGTAGTTTGCTTCTGTTTGCTGAGATTTTTGCATGTGTAGGCGTTCTGCACCATGCACTGCTTCCAGGCTGCGTTCTGTTTCTAAAGCTCCAGTTGAGCGCATTAATTTTTCAAAATATTCTTCTAAACCTGAAACTCTTAAATTTTCTTTTTTCGCTATTTTTATGTCTTCTACACTTCTTCGTATTGCTCCTAAAGGTGCTTCGTGTTCTAGTCTGCGAAGTATATTGCTGTAACCAAATCCAGTTAAAGACTTGTGCATGTCTGGAATGAATAATGCTGCAAAGAATGCTATTGTTATTGCATTTCTGTATGTAAGATTGCATCGTAAGTTTTCTGGAAGTTTAGTTCGTAACTCTTCGAGAGTATAAGTTTTTTTAGTTCCGAACCCGTGTGAGATCCACGAACCGATTTTAATTAAACCGTTATCTTCTGAAAGTTGTAAAACTAAGTCTCCGTTTGATACGCAAAATACGTTTTCTTTTCTAATTTTTGAAAAAGTTTTAGAAAAGTGGTTTATTTTTCCGGCAAAAGTTTTAGAGCGTTGTTCTGGTTTTAACGCGCTTTTAGACTTACTGCTTTCTAAAGAAGCGAGAAAATCTTCTACGGTTGCGTCGCCATTTAAATAGGATTCTACGATATTATCCATATCATAGTCTGTATGTTTGGTGTATGTTTCGTCAAACGCTTCCGAAAATGCACATTTTAGAGTAATTTTTGTTTTTTTATATTGTTTTCCATAAAAACGGTGTAAATCTTTCAGTGAAGAATTATTTTTTTCTACAAATGAAAGTTGCGGTCTCATGTCTTGAATATCTTCGTAGCTAAGTTTGCTGCCGAGAAATATTCGCCCTTCTGAATCTGCTACTGCTAGTTGAAGGAATTTTCTTCCGTCTTCTTTAAATAATCCAATTGACGTGTATTCTTTTTTCTTGTTAAGTTGAACCCAGCCTAATTGATTGTTGATATTTGTTTGTGGAAAATCTTTAATAACGTACTTTTTAGCGCGCGACGAAATATCTATTGGATTGCCTTCTGACCACAACGAGTTAAGAGATTCTTGTAGTTGCAACATACTATCTTCCTGAGATTCTGAATTTTCAGTAGTTTGCATGTTGTTAGTCATAATCCCCATTCTTTCACTTTGCTTTGTGGCATGTGAGTTTTTGTTTTATATTTTTAGCGCACATAATGTGGCGTTTAATCACATTATTTTAGTATATAAGAAATTATGCATGTTATAAAATGCGCGACATTATTTATCGAAATTATTTCATCAATAGATTGCTAATAAGAGAATACGACGGCTTCGAATATTGAGAAAAAATGGAGCGGACAACGGGACTCGAACCCGCGGTCTCAACCTTGGCAAGGTTGCGCTTTACCAACTAAGCTATGTCCGCAAACAAGTGAATACCTTATATCATTTTCATAAAAAGTGCAAATTAGGTATGTCGCAAGCCTTACAAGTACTGGCTGCACTTGTAAGGCTTACTTGTTTCAGATTTTCAGTGTTTTAAGTTGAAGACTTATTTTATTTGTTTGCTTACTTGCTTTCGTCATCGCGCTTTGGAGAAGATGGTGTTGCACCTTTT
The DNA here is from genome assembly GCF_023277705.1 of Gardnerella swidsinskii. Lineage (NCBI taxonomy): Bacteria > Bacillati > Actinomycetota > Actinomycetes > Bifidobacteriales > Bifidobacteriaceae > Gardnerella > Gardnerella swidsinskii. The sequence goes on along the minus strand of NZ_CP083176.1, from coordinate 131,784 downwards.
TCAAGCACTCGACCAGGGCCTGCAAGATAAGCTGCGCGGCCTGCTTCAATACCAAGCTTGAATGCTTTAGCCATAAGCACAATATCGTTTGCAGTAGCAACTCCAGTATTTGCCATTACAGCTGCAGCACCCATTTCCATTGCTTCAGCAGCCTGGCTTGGAACGCCAATGCCGGCATCGACAATAACAGGAAGATCGATTTCGTCGATAATAAGCTGAATAAACTTCTTAGTTTCAAGACCCTTGTTAGAGCCAATCAAAGAGCCGAGAGGCATAATTGCAGCAGCTCCAGCGTCGCGCATTGCCTTAGCAAAGTACAAATCTGGATACATGTAAGGAAGAACAGTAAAGCCTTCGTCAGCCAAAATCTTTGTTGCTTGCAAAGTAGCTTCATTGTTTGGCAACAAATACTTGCGATCAGGAATAATCTCAAGCTTGATGAAGTTTCCGCAACCCATTTCGCGAGCAATATGTGCAGTGTTAACTGCTTCCTCTACAGTTACGCATCCGCTAGTATTAGGCAAAATGGTAACGCCTTCTGGAATATGCTTTAAAATTCCTGCAGCTTTCTCGCTATAGCGAATTGCTACAGTAATCATTTCAGCTTTAGCACTATTTACTGCGGCATCAATAAGCTCCTCAGAATACTTTCCAGAACCCAAAATGTATCGAGAAGTAAACTTCTTACCACCTAATTCTAAATAATCTTCATTCTCCATAATTTCCTCCATTTTTTATCCATTTCAACGCTTCTAACGCTTCTAAACTTGCGATAATCGAAACATAAGGCAAATACAAGCCTTCTTCAGGAGAAGACTTAAAATCACCTACTAAGCACACGTTTGAAAGATGCTTAATTTTTACGTTCTTAATATCTCCTAGTCCAGATAAGCCAGAAGCGGTAATAACATATTTGTTAGGATGATTCATGAAATAGTCAAGAACCATTGCTTTTGATTCGCGATTGTCGAATGCTTCAATAAACAAGTCGGAGCGCTCAGCAATTTCATCTAACGATTCTGGCGTAACTTTTTGTACGAAAGCTTCTACTTCAACGTACGGCAAAGTTTCATTAAGTCGCGCTTTAGTAGCATATACTTTGTGTTGTCCAATTTCGTTAATCGTATAATTTTGACGGTTTAAATTCGAATACTCGATACTGTCAAAATCGTAAATGTACAACTTTTTTACGCCGGCTCGCGCAAGCATCAACGCAATATTTGATCCTAAACCGCCGCAGCCAAGTATTGAAACTGATTGTTGAGCAAACAAATCATTATCTTCCTTTAGCTGACGTTTAAGAACTTTTGCGCGAATATCGTCACTTTCCATTCATCCTCCTCCCATAATGTTAAATACTTCAATTTTTGCGTTATCTTTAACTATGAAAGTTTCAAAATCTTTGCGTTTTACTAATTCACCATCAACTTCTATTGCAACAAAAGTACTGTCGTAGCCTTCGCGCTTAAGTAGTTCAAGTAAATTCTCGTTCTCAACATAATCCACAGTATCGTGATTAAGTTTCAGCACACTTACCTCCTTTCTATAGAATATGCTTTAAGTTTTGAATATTACGTTTAAATATTACGTTTAAAGATTCTACCTAATCCTTAGCTGGATGAAGAATAAACTTGCCCTTGAAGCCTTTGCAAACGCCATTTTCTTTGCTGTAAATTTCTTCACCGCGAAGTAAAGTTCTTACCACCTGGCAGCCAATAGTGCGACCAACGTACGGGCTGAACTTATTGCGATACTCAAGGTCTTCAGCTTTAAGAACATAAGGAGCATTTGGTTTAATGAATGCAAGATCTGCATCATAACCCAAACGTATGCTGCCTTTTCCTTTCAAATCAAAGCGTTTTGCAGAATTGCTAGAATTCAATGCCACAAATTGAGTTAATGACATTCCGCGCTTTTGCACAGCTTCATCAAAGAACACATCAACATCGTTTTGAACGCTACCAATACCACCCCAAGCTGTGAAAGCATCATCAGTTTGCTTCAAACTCAAAGGAGCTGGCGAATGGTCGGAAACAATGAAGTTAATAGAACCGTCAAAAACCTTTTCCCACAAGCCATTCTGGTTTTCCTTGTCACGAATTGGCGGAGTGCACTTAGCAATATTTCCAATCTCGTCAAGCTCAGAAGTGTCGAAATACAGGTAATGGTTGCAAGTTTCGCAGCTTACATCAACGCCATTCTTACGAGCGTCAGCAACAGCTTGAGCGCCTTCTGGTGAAGAAACATGAACAATATGAATTCTGCATCCAGTTTCTTTAGCAAAAAGACAAGCGCGCTCAATAGCTTCAACTTCAGTGAAAACAGGTCTGGTTGCTACGAACTCAGAAAGCTTTCTAGCTCCCATTTGATGAGCTTTCTTTCCAAGCTGGTCTGTAATAGGAGCGTTTTCGCAATGTATAATCAAAATTTTGCCGGTTTTTGCAATCTGCTGCATACCTGTGTACAAGGAGTAATCGTCGCAATTGTATAAATCAACTTGCAAATCCTTGTCGCCTGTAGTTCCAAGGAATGCCTTGTAATTAACAACACCTTGCTTATCTTGCTCGCATATTCCGCCATTGAGGTTTTGTGGCTCCAAACCACCAGTTTGACCAACGTCAACTTTTAGTTTTCCTTCAGCCTCTTTTAAAACTGCCTCAAATGATTTTCCATCAGTAGTAGCAGGAATTTGATTGCAAGGCATTTGCAGCATTGTAGTAATACCGCCTTTTGCGCCGGCAGAAGTTGCGGTTACAAAACCTTCCCAATCGTCGCGAACGCCGCCGCCTGGAGCATTAATATGAACATGAGAATCAACTTTTCCAGGAACAACTATTAAATCAGTCGCGTCAATAGTTTTTTCTGCTGCAAAGTTGCTTCCAAAAGCGGAAAACTTGCCGTCTTTAATTGCTATATCGGTTTTAGTTGCTTCATTATCGAATACAACCAAACCGTTTGTGATTACTACATCGTAGTTCATATTATTTCCTTTCTTTAGCCATTGTTGGCTGAAAAACTTTTGATAGTAATATTTGACACACGAAACCTACAGCGCATCCCACAATCCATGAGATTTGAGTAAGCGGTGAAAGTAGAGGAATTATCTGTCCGGAAAGAGCAAATAAAAGCCCAAGTATCGTAGAAGTGTAAGATATCCAGTTAGTTCCAGAATAAGCAGATTTTGACGAGCTATTTGTATCGTAATAAATTTGATCAAGATCAATATGCGTGCGCTTTACTACGTAATAGTCAGCAAGTAGAACACCTGCAATTGGGCCTAAAAGCATACCAATAAGATTCAAGAAGCCTGTAATATTAGCCATAAACTTCCACGGCATTAACACAGTGCTTACAAGAGCTGCAATAACTACGCCACGCTTATAATTTACAAATCGCGGAGCTAAAGCAGTTAGCTGGTATGCTGCAGGAACAATATTGCCAGTAGCATTTGTACAAACTGTAGTAAGTAGAAGCAACCCAGTAGCTATTGCAATTGCAGGAAGACTATCCCACTTGTTTATGATAACAAGAACATCTGTAATAGTTTCATGGTAAAAAAGCGATCCGCCCACTAAAATAACTACGCTTGTAAAGGCAAAAAGCGCGTAACTTAGCAAGAAGCTAGCAATTTGACCTTTTAGTTGAGCCATAGTTGACTTTGCATTTTGCGTAAAATCAGCAATAGAAACGGCAGGAGCAGCCCAAACGCCCAGTACAGAATTTACAACCATCATCATGAAAAGCCCAAGATCATAATTAGTTGGCGCTTGAACAGTAGCATGATACTGCATGATTGCAGATAATCCACCAGCGCAGCTAATAGCCCATACGCTCATGCAACCAAAAACAACGTAAATAAGTGGGCTTAATACTACAGTTAGCTTATTAAGAGTCTTTCCTCCACCTAAGCCAATCGCCAAGTTAAGCAACCAAAATATTGCGAAGGAAATAATAATAGGTATGTGCGAACCTACGAATGGTATTTTGTTTCCAAAAGTAAGAAACTCAGGGCAAATTTTGCCAACTAGAATCTCTAAAGCTTTCGCACCTATATATGTTTGAATGCCATACCAGCAGATTGCAGCAACTACTCCCCTAAGGAATCCTGGTAGCTGAGCGCCTGCTTTTCCGTATGTTGCGCGCAAATGCATAGAAAACGGTATGCCGTATTTGGAACCTACAACACCGTTAGCAACCATGACAATTGCTGTAAGAATTGCGCCAAGCATGATACCAATCATTACGTAAATTGGAGAGTATCCCATTAAAAGGAATGCGCCAACTGCAGCATAATTAGGAATATTGTGTACAGACTGCATCCACAAAGTGCAGAAATTAAGAGCGCTCATTGTGCGTTTTTCTTGCGGCTTTGGCAGTAAATCTTCGTTGGTGTAGCCGCGCTCGCGGTAACATTCCAAGTTTTTACTAGCTACTGGCTCATCTTTTAGCAGTTTACTAATTTGCATGCGCACCTCCTTACTTTTCTTGTTTGTAAATTTGATTCTTTTTTGTGTTTTGTGTTTTGAGTTTTTTGAAAGTAATAATCGCAACTTTGCTCAAAAATAAAAAAGATACGAAAGGATGTCGTACCCGTGGTGGTGCGCCCCTTCGTATCAGCCTCTTATTCGTGAATAAGCGTTGTACTCTCATTCGATATTCACTTTTCTTCGCTGCGGTTAACTAAGCAGTGAAGTTTGCATAGTATATGCCTTTTGCGTCCTTCCTAAATTTCCATTTCTTTTTGGTTTTCGTTTGGTTTTCGTTATCTTTTAGTTGGTTTTCGTTAGTCCTCATAAGCCAAACTATGCAGAGCATCTCGTAAAAGCTTTACCCCGTGAACAGCGTCTTGTGGATCTGTGTACTCTTCTGGAGCGTGACTAATACCATCTTTCGAAGGAACGAAAATCATTCCGGATTTTACAAACGGAGCAAAAATTTGCGTATCTTGACCAGCACCTGAATGCATGACCCTGTATGCATAACCTTGCTTATTAGCTTGATCTTTCAAAAGATTAATAATATCGTCGCTAAGTGGTGTAGGATCGTCAGACATCCACTTATCAATCTGCGCTGTAATGCCATAAGACTTGGCAGTTTCGTGAATGTCCTCGTCGAGTTCCTGCAAGAATTTATCAAGAAAAGCTTTATCTGTATGACGGCAGTTCATTGAAAAAGTAACTTCTCCAGGAACAATATTTACTTGATTTGGAACTACGCTGATTCTACCGAAAGTAAGTACCAGTGGGTCGCCTGCTTGCTTAGCTTTGTCAAGATTCTTGGCGATTATATGAGACATGCAATCTACTGCATCGTGCCTGTAGGACATCATTGTTGTGCCAGCGTGATTTTGTACGCCTTTAAGATGAATATCCCAACGATGCTGACCAGCAATGCTAGTGATAATACCTAAATCTTCGTGATTGCTGTAAAGCGTTGGTCCCTGCTCAATGTGTAGCTCAATCCAGGCTTCAAGATTTGCGAACTTAGGTTGAGTTGTTTGATAATTGAACCCAGCTTCACGCATTGCTGTTTCGAAAGGAACACCTTCACTGTCGCAAATATTTTCTACGTCCTCTTTTTTGGCTAGTCCGAAGAAATTCTTTGAACCCCAGAATACGTATGGGAAACGTGAGCCTTCCTCTTCTGCTAAGCAGATAATGCGAAGACTTTTCTTTGGCTTTCCATATCTAGTAAGTAAATTCTTAATTGCTAAATAGGCTGCAACTATTCCAAGTTGACCGTCAAAACGACCTCCTCTTGAAACTGTGTCAATATGCGATCCACAAGCTATTATGCTTTCTGGCTTTTCGCATCCTTCAACAGTTGCAATTAGGTTTCCAACTTGGTCGAATTCCACAGTCATACCGAGTTTTTCAAATCGTTGACGAAGAGCAAAAAGAGCCTGTTTCCAAGATTTTGTGTAAAGAGGTCGAGTAACTCCTTGTTCTCCTGGTTTTTCTGTGAATCCTGCAAGCCAGCTTATGGCTGATTCTATAGTTTCAGCACTTATGCTGCTATTAATCATGTGCAGTATTCCTCCTCACTTGTGCAAGTTTTCCCAAAAGTGACATTCAGGCGGATATTTTTTGGTTTTGGTGTTTGGTTTTTAGTTTTTTAGTTGTTTTTTTAAAAAACTTTTTAATTGTTTAGTTGATACTCGTGTAACTGCTACTACTTTGTGGCAACGCAAGATATCACGAAAATCGTGATAGAAAGAAATCACTTACTGTAATTGCTCCCTACGCATGTCTTAACAAAACAGGTTCAAAGGGTGTTTCTCAACTGTTTCCAGTACCCCTGCAATTTTCACTTGTACTCGGATGAGTATAGCACGATATTAAATGAACTCAAAATGAACATTTGCATGTGTGTTTCTGTGAAGAAATGATTGGTTGCTTGCTTGGTTGACTGGTTGGCTGGTTGATATGAGATATTGCTTCCATTTGTGGTTGCATGTATGTTCGGCTGCCAAAAATTTTCATATGTAAGTTAGGAAACAAAAAATAGCCAGATAACAAAAAACGCAGTGCTTCTACACTGCGAACATATTGTGGGTGATATAGGAATCGAACCTATGACCCCTTCCGTGTGAAGGAAGTGCGCTAGCCGCTGCGCCAATCACCCAAAATTTTTTTAATTATGCGTGAAAGGCAATCCTTTCGAGTGGGCGATACAAGGTTCGAACTTGTGACCCCTTCCGTGTCAGGGAAGTGCGCTACCACTGCGCCAACCGCCCAGGTTGTTTATTAAGCTTGAAGCTTAATCGAGGTGGGTACGAGAGTCGAACTCATCTATACGGCTTTGCAGGCCGCTGCCTAACCGCTTGGCTAACCCACCGTAAGGTCGAATAACTCATCGGACCTAGAGCGGACAACGGGACTCGAACCCGCGGTCTCAACCTTGGCAAGGTTGCGCTTTACCAACTAAGCTATGTCCGCAATGCAACTTTACTGAACAATGTCAGCGCCGAAGCACGAGTAACTACTATACCCGAAATATTCTCAAATGCAAGCCCTCGCCTATTTGGCGTGTCGTTTGGTGGTGTTTGCGTGTGTTGGTTGGATGTTTGTTATGCGTATGGATTGGAGCATTTGCGAGCGCAAGTGTTACTTTCTCAGTTGGTTAGCTGAGTTTTTAACGATGTTTTGCTTATTTGCGTTACTTTCTCAGATACTTGACTGAGTTTTTAACAGTGTTTTGCTTATTAGCGTTACTTTCTCAGATACTTGACTGAGAAAATAACGGTCATATGTTACTGGTGCAGTAGCTAATCTGCGTTAATAACGAATAATTGCGATTTATCGTTACTAGCGCAGTGCGACGACCTGCCTTCGCGCGCTACGCTTTAAGCGCTCAGGCAGGTCGCAGAGCCCCGCGTATGCGGGAAAGACTTTCTTCATCTGTTGGAGTTGGTACGCTTTCAAGGATCACCCCCGCGTATGCGACGTCAATCTTCATAGGATCACCCCCGCGTATGCGGGAAAGACAAGGTTTCATATCGTACGGTTGTAATTCCAGAGGGATCACCCCCGCGTATGCGGGAAAGACCTCATAGAAGCACGCATTGTAAACGCTTCACAGGGATCACCCCCGCGTATGCGGGAAAGACTAGTATTGCTTGTTGTTGGGATCATAAGCTACGGGATCACCCCCGCGTATGCGGGAAAGACTTTGGTTTGCGGACTAGGAGACTGTTATGACTGGGATCACCCCCGCGTATGCGGGAAAGACAGCCTATGGGTCGTCCTCAACCATCACCTCTTAGGATCACCCCCGCGTATGCGGGAAAGACCTACCGTAAAGAAGAGGACGCACGCCAGTAAGGGGATCACCCCCGCGTATGCGGGAAAGACTTAGGGTATTGCGCTATCCACAGTCCGCAGTTTGGGATCACCCCCGCGTATGCGGGAAAGACGCTTAAAAATCCCAATAAAATGGCCATTTTTATAACAGCAATAGTCAAATTCCATTTACTTTTCAGATTCAACCTATCACAGAGAGTAGTACATCAGTATTTTATTTTTATGAAATAAATTTTAGCAATCCTTTCAAATTAAAAACAAGATGCGCTGTTAGTCTAGCATCCAGAAGAGCTCTATGTGGAACAGATTCAGCAATGTTGTATTCGTGCAGCACTGTTTTTAATTGGTAGTTTTTTAAAAATTTCTTTTCTTTCTTTACAAAACGAGAAATATCAAAAATTTTGTTAATTGAAAGAGAATGATCAAATCTTTCATCTAATGAAGATAAAGCAGAATTTAAAAATGACATATCAAATTGTACGTTATATCCAAGTACAGGTAATTTTTCGACAAAATCAATAAATTCTTTTAATGCTAAATCTAATCTGACACCATAAGATTCAAGCATGCTGGATGTAATACCAGTTAGCTCAATAATTTCATTAAGAATAAAATTATTTTTGTTAAAATTACTAACGCTATCGCAATTAATATTTATTAATTTCTGGAATTCTTCAATTTTCCCATCAATGAACTTAACGGCTCCAATTTCGATAATTTTATCAACTTTGCTATTTAAACCTGTAGTTTCGCAATCTATTACAACAAAATTTTTATCTATTTTATCTATAAAATCCTTCCAGTAATCGGTACAAGTTATCTCTTCATCATCCGTAGTAAATTTTGCAGTTTGAGAAGCATTATCATAACTTAGATAACTAATATTTTCATTAGCAAAATTATTTTCAATTGTGCTAGAAGGAGTATTAATATTTTTACGCCTTATATTTGAAAATTTCTTTGCATTATGAAAATGTGCTGCATCGCTAAATCCATGTTTAATATCGTTTTCTAATGTATCAACTGTTGGAATACGTACCAGAGGTAATCCATCCGAATAAACCACCTCACGATGCGAATGTATAGTCTTAAAATCGTAGCCAATTTCATTTCTAGAAGAAAAGCTCATTGTTACAGCACCATTGCCAACACAGTCTTCTATGCGCTTCCATAATTCTTCTCGAACTCGACTATTAAAATTGCCGACGTAAACTCCTGATGCTATTTCTTGCATCCACTTAGTTAAATCACCTCTTAAAGATAGTGGACAGTTCGTCATCGTAATCACAGTTAACGGCATATCAATTCACCTCACTGTAATTTACGCCAGAAGCTACTAGATGTTCCTTATCGTCCCAAAGATGTATTACATCAACAGTAATTTGGTTGTCAATCGGGATTTCAAGAAGATTTTGTATATCATTAACGATACGAGACATTATGTTGCAATTTGCGAAGCAATCGCGCATCTTCAAACGCATTAACTGTTCAATGTCATCGTCGGATTCACACCGAGCAGCAATTTCAAAAGATGCAGGAATAGTTAATTCAGCTTTATATAAGTCTGCAATATCGTATACAAGAGAAAGATCATGTCCGGTATGCACGAAACCTAATCCAGGTGCTAAACCTAAAGCAGATATTATGCTATGTACTAAACCGTAAAGGCATACATTACCTACAGACAATGCTTGATTAACGACAGTGCCACTTTCAAAATCATCGACTTTATAATCGCGACCATTCCATTGGACATTGTATTTATTAGACATCTCCCTATATATGCTTCTTACGCGAGCTCCTTCTCTACCTCTTAATTGTTGCATAGTATATGACGATATATTTTCATTAGGGAAACGCATTTGATACATTTTTCTCGCAACGTTCAATCTTGATCTACTATTAGTAACAAGTTTTGCTTGTTTTTCCAATAATCTTGAGCTTCTTGACAATGCTCTACCATGAGCGTAATTGCGAACACCATGCTCGCCAACCCAAACTATGCTTGCGCCAACATCTCCAAGTAATTCCATAGCTCTGTGAGTAATCTCAGTGCCAGGACCTAAAAGTAAAACGCCAATCATTGCAGCAGGAACTCTTATAGTTCCATTTGCATCAAAGACTGTAACAGCACTATCAAGACGATTAATTTTCGCATGCTCTACATATATAAAACTCACTCTGTCGCTTATACGTGGAAGCTCTGGTATTTCAGCTTTTTTGGCACCGAATTTCTTTTTCATACTGTTACAGCCTTTAATAAAAATAGCGTAATTCATTTAATTGTTTAAAGGAATTACTGTCATCATTCCAAAGCCATATGCTTTCTTTTTACCAATTCCTTCTAGCAGTGTTTTACGCATGATGTCTGCATCACTAATTGTTAAAATACCTTGGTAAACAGCTTTACTTAATCGAATAGGTTTTTCTGACTTTGTAAATAAGCTATATCCGCGTTCAACAATAGCGAATTCATTTTCGTTCAACGAAAAACCTAATTTTTGTGCGCGACTAAGCAAAAAATTCATCTGCTGATCATAAGTAACATGTGGTACTACCCTACCTCTAGTAGTGCGAGTTTCAGCAGTATCAGAAATAGAAACAACAGGGTTAAGCGTCACACGAAATTGCATTCTCATGCCATTCATCAGTGAGCCTAAGAACTTATCATAATTCTTACTTGACGCCGTCCCTATAACACCATACATCTCTAGACGTTGCAAATCTGGTTCAGAATCACTTACGATAAGCAGGTAATGCTTTCCATGCAGAACATCAACTCTCCATAGTTTTCGGCTTCTTTCATGATTTTCCCATTCGTCAGGAAAACTTTGTTCAACCCAGTTATGAAAAGCTCCTACAGATTTAAGATCTAGCTGCGATTTAGGTTTTTTATAATCAATTTCAACTCTACTCAAATAAGACATTTAAGCCTCCAATCCAGAAAAAGCATCATGCTCAGCAATAAAATCTCCAGTAGATTTCACATGCTTACTATCTGATGAAATACCTTCCAAATCCGAATTATTGTGAAGAATTCTCTTAATAGGTATCTCCATTTTTGACTCGTAACGGAATCCGAATTTTCTTTCCTTGTTAGAGAAAGAATTAACGAAATCTTTGCGCAATCTACGAACTGATTCCTGAATTTTATAAGTAGTATTATCGTCTTTAACTAATTCTGATGCAGCTTTATCTACTAAAACAGAATCAGCGTATAAGGATATAAATACTTCATTGCATGATTCATTAGAAGACTCTGATGCTTCAGATAGTTTAGAAGTATTAAATCTTTTTTTAGACCACTTGTTTGCAAGCCACTCATGCGTTAATAGAGCCTGAATTACTCCACAATCTTCTACTCCTAGGATGAAGTCAGCAGTAGGAGGCAATGACCTTCTGCCTAAACTAGATTGAAAATATGGCGAGCGCAACGCATCGTTAATACTGTAAATAAGTTGCTCATTGTTGGATCCTATTGCAACTAGGAATATAGCATCTTCTAGATAGTAACGATTTGTAACGTAATTTTTTTCAAAATCACCGTTAGGCTTGTATTTTGCAGCAATATGATAGTCTCTAAGTAGATTTCCTTGCTGATCTATTCGTACTGCAAAATCTAAATCATTAAGCTTTGCAATCTCTTCATCACAATCTGTAGTTCTTCTATACCCAAAAGCTGCAGAAATCATACCTATTACCGCACTTTTAGATGGATAGTAATCTGTGTGACGAGTTTCAAAATGAGAATCTGTACCCCATGATTGCAAAGGTCCAGCAAACTTCAGTAATAAACTTTTCATAAGCTTCCTAACTGTTAAACACTAAACATCAACCAATAAGTGTTTTTATTAAGAAATTTACTGAAGCAATTCGGAGACTTTGGAAGAAAAATCATCCAATAATTGCTGCATACTTTGCTCTTCTACGCCTAATTTAATCTCCTCATTTGAGGAATCCATTGTTACATAGAATGATGCAAGTGGCTTATTGACGAATTTTTGAACTTTTTCGTATTCTTTAGATAGTTTCTCAATAGATTTTGAAACATATCCGTCTTTTGCTTTTACTGGATCTTCAAATGCGCTCACTAAATTCACTGGTCTGTCATCTCTTAAAGTTACCACCAGCATTTGCGGCAAAGTTTGATTCGCAAAAGTATTTGCTTTTCCAGTAGGCATAGCATTAGCGAAAGCTTCAATAAAAAGTTTAAGAGCATTAATTGTAGATTCTTTGTTATCACTCAACTGATGACTAAATTCATGTATTGCAACATTTGCATAACGATACAGCGTTGAAGAATTATATTCTATTGTGCCCAGCATTCCAGCTCCAGAATTATCCTCAGTAGATAAGTCATCAACAGCAGTATAGTAATCAAATTCAGTTCGAATAGCATGAGTGGAAATTGCGTGAGCAACTTGAGAAGAAGCATCTTCATTAAGAGATTGATTGTCTGCAAGCATGCGACCGAATAGCGCAATATCAATAGGTGGATTATCTTTCAAAATTTCTTCCAACTGCTTCTTGTCCTTAATATTGTTGACTGCTGCTTGCGCTAGAGAATTCGCTTGATTTTCACCTAAGAAAAATAGAACATTTACTACAGGAGTTATTTTACCCTTATCTGTTTTAGTTTTAATACCAGCATTATTTAACGTTTTATTTGCTAAATCTAATGCTTCTTGCTCAGATAATTCTGGTTTTAATGCAATAACTTTATCTGCAACGTACTTAACAATGTTTTTGCTTCGTATTCCAACATTAGAATCTCCGCTGTGCTCTTTGAAATATTTACGCATTGAATGCTTCCAACATTGAGAGCTTACTCTAGCTCTAGTTACACCACCATATTGAGCAGTTTTTGGACTACCTGCATCATCACGATTAATATTGCATGGAGGAACACTTTGGATTGCTTGAATATCTAAGAATAAACGAGAGCTCATTGTTTTAACCTTTCTAAATTTTATTTAATTGTTTAATAACGTTGTTTTTGAAATATGTAATTTCAAAATATGTGATGTTGATAAAAAGTTATTTCTGCTTGCTTAAGCGATAATATTCTTGTGCCCAAGAAAGTCTTACTTTTTCTGAATCTTCAAACTGAAGTAAATATAAATCGCGAGCTAGTTTAGAATAATCAATCGATTGTTGATTTTCTTTCGTTCTGCTTTTTAGTAGTCGAACTAGTTGACGAAGGTAATAGTAAAAACTTTCGTAATCGCTTGCAGTAATCATAACACTAAAGCGTCTATCCATGGCTCCGCGTACGCCTTCATCGCTTCTTAGTGCTCTTAAAGCTGTTCCCATATTGTTATAAGATTTTTCATTTTCTGAATCTTCAGATTTGTTCAAATACTTATAACTTGATTTTTCTACAACACCTTGTTCATACAATGCATATATTTGCAAAGTGTTTATAACAGATCGCAATTGGTAGCTAACTTCACCATATTTATTGATGAAGCTTTCTGGCACATTGCTTAATATCCATGGCCATATTTCTACTGACTGACTTAATGGCTTACCAATTGTGTGACGCAGTTGAGCAAGCATAGCTCGTCTTGATGCAATATTTGAGCCATTCAAAAATTGATTTATGATTTTGCTAACAGCATTTGATACTTCAACAGATTTGCTTTGATTTTCAGCCATAATAGCCCCCTTTCTCATGTATTTTATTTTTCTGATAATTTTTTTAATCGACTAATAAAAATGTTGTAGGCTATAACTATATTTTTTGCAGGACTTTTTTTACTTTTTTCACCAACAAGACCTGTAAAATCACGTAACGTAGCATTTTTTAACATGACTTCTGCCTCATTTATGAGTATGTTATACAAAGTATTTCTCCATTGAGTACATCGTTCATTCATTGAATCTTTTGGCCTAATATTTGCTAACCATTGCCTAAACGGTTGATCAACTAAGAAATAAGCATGATTAACATACTTAGCAGCATATGTAGTTGCATCATCTTTATTTCTATTGCGTATTTCACATATGTCAAGAAGAAATTGCCTGTAAATAAATTCTATGGCAGATCTTGTATACTCAACTTCTTTATTAATTCTGTGCACCCAACCGTCGTTGGTATTATCAGTAAAAACTACCTCATTAAAATACAAATTATCATATATTTCATCAATAGGAATATCAGATGAACTACTATCACCTTTCATGCTTATAGCGTGTAATGAAATAAAAGAACCCGAAATATTTTTACTAATTTTGTTTAACCATTCCATAATTCCTGGTTTGTGATTTTTTACGCTTTCATCATCTGATTCTTGCGATGTAAGTAACCCGAACGACCTCCACATAGATTCTTCTGCACTATGCTTCCTTGGTATATATGTATCATCGACTTTATTTTTTTTGTTGTGCAACCAAACTGTCATTGGCTCAATAAATGCATCTTCATTATTTAGCTTTAGAAGAATTACCGTATAAATAGATATTCCTTTATCCATCCTAATACTAGGATTTATATATATTGCTCTACTCCAACGAGTGTAAAGCTGAGAAATATTGTCAATAAATGTGTCATAAAACGAATTTTCAATATTTTCCGCTCCAGAATACTCCCAACACGGTTTTTGCCTCTTCTCAGGAGATTGCATTTCACCAACAAGCACGCAGTTGAGCATAAGAGTTTCAAATAGATTTTCCCCTTCTATGTAAATACCACCAAGATTAAAAAGCCATCCTTTAGAAGAATCATATTTTTCACTACCAAATTGAGTTTTATCTGGAACACTGGAATATGCTTGAAAAGCGATAAGCCATCTAGCTAATTGTGATTCATTAAGAATAGATTTATTTTCACCGCATTTTGGAGAAAATATAGCTATTTTATTTTTACTTTCAGAAATTAAGCGATTAATATTTTTGCCCAATAATTCAGTAGGATTTTTATGACTAAGCTTTTTGCTATAAATATCCTGTTTAAGTACTTGGAAAAATGGATACTTGTCATCAAAAAGATAGAAACGATCATGCCATTGTTCTAAATATTTGAAAACTGCGTCTGGAAACTTTTTTGAATTCCAAACTTCGCGCCAAATATTCATTGTTTCTTTATTGAAATCGTATTCATTATCTTCAGCTGAATCAAATTCACGAGAATTTCCCTGAATATCGTACCTAGAAAAAACAGTATGAAGGACAGCAAGCAAAATGCGGAGCAATGCAAAATCCTGTGTTTTCATATCTCCTGCAAGAGCCTTATATTCAGATGCATGCTTAAACACATCTGTAATTGATACGAGTTTATTGTGGCCTTTTTTGCCTACAATGACTGAAATCCAAGGCTCATCTAATAAATTAAATCTGCTCACCTTTTGATTCCTTTCTATCTTCTTCCGAACTCTTAATACATACAATACCACTTTTTTCAGAATATAGAACTCTATATTTTGATATCATGCAACTATTATTTTCATCAAACAGAAGTACTAAAGAACCTCGCAACCAAGGATGATTATCCCAGTTTTGGAACTGTTCTTGCTTGCGTATTTTTTCTAACTCTTTAATTGTTTCTTCAACGCGATTACTGCTCGACACAAACATCCAAGGCAGTCTTACTGTTTCTTGAGCAAGTCTCATTGCAACTTCTGAATCATCAATATTTTGCGATATATCTTCACAATCATGGAAAGTTCCATAACCAGATCCAACTTTTTTCACAGCAATAACTTCTATAGATTCACCGCTATTGCGAACTTGGGCACATGCAAATTCATCAGATTCATTTGTAATTGAACTATACAATAATCCAACAATAGACTTTTCACCAACTCTTGTCACAGGATTTTCAACGCGATACTTTTTAGCTTTAGCTTCATTACTATTTCTTAATGAATCATGTTCCCTTTTTGCAGAAACATACACATATCTCAAATCTTCTTGTAACTCTAAAGGATTATCTCCATAAACTATTTGCACTAATCGAGAAATATCTTGAGGCATATTTATAACATCTGGCAAATAGTATTGAGTTCTCATAAGTAAATATTTGCTGTAAATAGACTCTGAACCTTTATCAAATTCATAACACTCACTGGTTCCCAACACATATAAAATTGGTTTTTTAAGAACATCCGGGCGTTCTATCGTATGCCTGTGTAATCTACCAGCACGCTGAAGTAATAAATCTATAGGAGCAAGATCAGTAAACAAAACATCAAAATCAATATCAAGCGACTGCTCTAATACTTGCGTACCGATAATTATTGCACGAGCAGGTCTATGAGCATTCTTGCCTATCATATTGCAAATTTGTTGTTCTTTTCTAACTCTATCTGTAGCAATAAATTGCGAATGAATAACTATAACTTCTTCGTCAGTAAACTCACCAACGCATACATTATAAATTTCCTGAGCTCTTTTAACGGTGTTTACTATAATTCCAGCAATACCACCATTATTCAACAAAGATTTAAGCTCATTAACAAGTGATTCATGTAAGTTATCGTCTGTTATTTTTCTTACAGAAATAGATTTATTCTCACTAGTATCATTTTCAATAAATTTTTGTTTTACACAGTTTTTATCACTGTACGTAATTAAAGGATAATTATTTGTTTCAAAATCGACATTAGATTTATCACATTCTCTCCAATTAAACCCAAACAATCCACACATATAGGCTTTTATAAGTGCTTTTCTACGCCTAGCAGGTAAAGTAGCAGAAAGTAACACAACAGGAACACCGTATGCTGCCATCCAAATAAGAGATTCTTCAAGATACTTATTCATATAAGCGTCATAAGCGTGCACTTCGTCAATAATTACAACTTTTTTACTTAATCCCAAATGACGAAGCATAAGATGTTTTTGCTTTAACGAAGCTAACAAAAATTGGTCTACTGTACCAACCACAAAGTCATCCAACATTGCGGTTTTTCGCCCAGTAAACCAATCATTAAGTATTACTCCATTATTATTTACATCATTACTATTAGAAGTACTTTCACAACCATCATTCATATTTTGCATTCCATGCGGCAAATGCGCATAATCTGCATTCAATTCAGCTTTACCATGAACTAAACGTAAACCAATTTCACCCTGAAAATCACAGTTCACGCTTTTAAGCCAATCCTCAACTCGCCTAAACATTCCATTAGAAGTTGCTTGAGTAGGAAGACCGAAGAATACTCCGCTTCTTCCGGTTAGATTTGCTAATTGCTCAGCAGCAATTAAAGAAGCTTCTGTTTTCCCCGATCCCATTGCAGATTCAAGAATAAAAATTCCAGGCTCTTTAGACTGAGAAATAGCATCGCACAACGCTATCTGAATATTATTTGGCAAAAAACCAAAACGATGTTTGTATACTTGCGAAACATTACTACAACAATTTAATGATTCCCATACGTCTTTAGAACCATGTTGCAACCACTTTTCCCAACCTTTTCTATATCTTTCTTCCTGATTTTCAATCAAATCTTTCTCTATTGGAATAAGAGGAAAATAGTGTTCATTACTAGCAATCCAATCAGCCATAATTACTAATCCGCACAATAAAACTTGTGCTGTCTCACTTATTTCAGGAAGATCATCTACATTAGAAAAATCATTTCTTTCTAAAGCCCAATCCAAAATATCATTCTGCAATTTTTTCCATAATTTACTATTTTCACTCTCAGTTTCACTTTGATAATAATGGTCAGGATACGCAGATTCGTTACTTTTACAAACAGAATCATTATCTAAAGGTTTACCATGATGAGCTCCAACGATTGCACAAATTCCTTCAGGAACTCCAGCATTAGAAAGAATAGCTTGACCAGTTATAGTGTGATGGCTACTCGAGCGACCCTTTGCATTTTTAATAAAATAATCAATATTTGTAAAACCAACAGTAGCTAACTTATTTTTTAACGCAATATCTAAATCTTCTGAAGGTGAAGCCGATTTGCGAAACTGAAAAACGGGAGTAGCTTTACCAATATCATGTATGCATCCTAAAAATTGAGATAATTTTTTTGCATCAACATGTTTACTTAATGAGGATTCAATCAATTTTCGCTGACCATCACTAAGCCAATGATCCCATAATTGGCCAATAACATTTCTAGTATCCTCAAGATGTTGAGCAAGAGGAAGCCATTGCATTACTCCATTAGCTTCTCTCTTTTTACCCCATAATGCAGGATTAACAACGTGATTACAACTCATACCTACCATCCTCTTAATCCACAATGATTATTAAATAATGGCAAATATACTCTCAATAAGAGCTTTAAGGAAGATTGTGTTGAAAATTTATTTACTAAAAATTAGTTGAGCTTCAAATACACAATGCAATCTGAAGCTCAACCATTGTACCCCGCTTATGCGGGAAAAACTATATATCGCAAAACATAGAAGGATCACCCCCGCGCATGCAGGAAAGACTATCAAAAGCGATTATACATCAAACAACATTGTTATTGTGATTCCTTGAATCTAGATCTTGTACGCCTTCAGTTAATCCGTTTGTAGTATAAATTTAAAATTGTTCAAAGTGGTATAACTCTTACAAAAGTAAAGCAGATGTAGATGTTTAATGCGTAAGAAAAGTATCATTCACAAAAATAGATATAACGCAAGTGTATCAAAATTGTTGCGTTAAGGAAACAGTTTTGATACGCGGGTGCGAGCGGTTTTAAATACTTTGCGGTTAGATTATAGCGACAAAAAAATATTGGGCACCAACTGCAGTGCTCTAGTGCCCAATATGATTTATTGCTTTGCTATGTTGCTTTCAGATTTCCACTTTTCTACGAGTTGCAGTACTTCATTCTCAGATACATGGTTAAAGTCGTCATTATTATTTTCATAATTTAGTACAAATGACGCTAATATTATTTGTTCTTCCTTAGTGAATTCGTCTAAATGATTTTTGTCAAAATCTTTAATTTCATTGTAAAGATCTTTTCTAGAAATATACTTTGAGTAACTTTTTAAATTAAAATTCCATCCATAATCATTCAAACCACGGAAGAAATATGCTTTAGTGCATATAAATTTAAGTTTACTCACTTTATCGTTAAATAGTTTTTTAACATAATTTTCAGATCCTTCTTTATCAAGATCTTCCCACAAATGAAATACTATGTTAAATACTCGCATATTTATCATATTTTCAGATTTTGCAATGAGTTTAATTTTATCAATATAAATTTTTTCGAGAGATTCTAAATGCTTTAAGCTAACTAAATGCAAATCCTTACGCTCGGTTTTATTAAATCTTCCGAATGCCATTTCTTCTCGACTAAGAATATCTGCAATAAGTCCAAGATTAGATTTATTGGAATTTTTAAGAATAGAATAAATTATTTCATAACGTTCATATTCAGAGTCTAATGTTTGAATAAAATAGAGTACAAATTCAGATACTGAATCAGAAATATTATTTATATTATTTATTTCTGTTGCTTTATTTACAAATTCTCCATACAAATTTATAAGCGTAAATACAACGAACTTAAAACGCTCATAATATTCTTTATCAAACAATGACTCCATGCTTCTTAAAAAATAGTCAAGGTTGCCTTGTGAATTAATATTTTTAACAGTACTAATTAAAAGATCTTTGTCATATTTATACAAGCAATCATAAATTTTCTCTCTTGAAACCTTAATTCTACCTATATCGAACATAAAATATAAACTAAATTTTTCAACAGACGCGATGCGATTATATCTTAAAAGTTGCAGATTGCTTGAATGAGAATATTCACCATTGTAATGAATCAATCTAGCAAATGTAGGAAACATTAATATAATAATCTGCATAGATGATTCTGGATTTAAACCCAGCTGTTTAAATTCATTTTTATAGTATTCATAAGTTCTTTCTTCATATTTATTTAAATCGTTATATGATTGTGGCCCATATACATAGATTGCATTATTAATAATCCATTCATATAACTTCGGCTCGAAGATTTCTATTGCAGTAATAGCTAATAAATCAACAAATGATGTTTCTTTCCATAAAGCGGTATATTTGAATTGGAAAGAATTTAGCAACCTATTAGTATCTCTTATATTTTTGATATATGGATTCACGCAATTTTCAAGCACTTTTTCAAAATAATCATTGTTTTCAAATTCTTCTTCGCAATCATTTTTGTATACAATTTTATTGAGTCTACTTTTTAATATTTCAGGCAATAGTGATTTATCAATTTCAGGAATTTCAAAAGAAACTTGAACAATTTTCTTTAAATATTCATCCCCGTCAATATTGTGATATTCAGACAAAGCATTGCAAACAATTTCCCTATCCATTGTAAGAACATAAATTATGTTTGGAAAATCGCCTACTTGCTTAACCAATTGGAAAATGTCTTTAATCTGAGGAGTAGTTAATCTATCTATATCATCAATAAAAACAATTATTTTGTGGTTAAAATCTTCTAGTGCCTCACACAGTTTCTCTTTAGCTTCATACAAACTAGGAGCTTGCATCAATTTAGCTCCTTTTGATTTGGAAATAGTTTTCAATATAGGAGCAATTGCAGGCCCAGCTACTGGAATAAATGATAAAACGTCAATAATATCGGAATACTGACCTATAGCCTTTCCGATTTTTCCTTTATTCTCTTCTCCCCTAGCAACACCTAATTTATTCTTCAATTCATAAAAGAACAAACTGATTAAATTGTTCTTGTCGGAATAATTCCATGGTGAGAATTTAATAACTATTGGATAATGACATTGATCTTCTTCTTTAGTTTTTTGTGAAGTAAAAATTTTTTTGATTCTTTTGTATACTCTTGAATACCATCTTTCTTTTTCTACTTTTTGGGATTCGTTTTCGTCTACTGGAATCTCAGATATTGCCATATTTATAATAGATGTCTTGCCGCTTCCCCACTTTCCATACAAGCCGATTACAAGACCATCTTTGCTATCATATCCACAAATAGATTTTCCAAATTGTTTCGCAAAATCAGATCTTCCCAACAAATCTTCATCAGCTTTTTCAATAGGTTTATCCGCAACGTAGCTCATATGCTTTCTCCCTACTTTTGCAATTGCAGTATTTCGTATAATAATTTATATTCTAATCATTTATGCAAATTATTCTTTGGCTAATCCTTACAATGTTAGGTATTTTAAAAGATTGAATTATAAGGTTATAAACACAAAATTTGAAAATACTATTACATAAAATACAAACTGGCATACAGAGTATTGATGGTTGAAAATCAAAAAAATAAAGGAGCCCACACAACGCCTAAGGTGAGTAAATCAACCGACGGCATGGAGCCGACTTTCAACGCAGGAAGACTCCTATAAAGGATATTAGTAAATATTGCATTATTGCACAACATTGATATTGTTTGTATACCAAATCTAATTTACAAAGTTAGTGTGAAGATGTATCAAAATTGTTGCGTTAAGGAAACAGTTTTGATACGTAAAGTTCGGTATTCTCAAAAGAAATTATCGATTGCTGGATTGGTTTATATCTCTAAAATTGCAAACAGTAAATTGTGGATATTTATATTTGTATACTAAAATATTCTCATTAAAAGCAACAATTTAGTTGGAGATTAAGAGATTATGGAAGATAAAAGTCTTGATTTAACTACACCAGTTCTTGGTTTTTTAAAAATAGAGAATAATGATCCTTCTGAAACTGTAGTTATGTTACATGATAACGGACTTAAATTTGAACTGTCTGTATTATTCAAAGAACTTAGTGGTCAAATTTTTAGGTGGTTTTTAGGGAATAGCGTTATATATGTAAATTCTGATGCAGGAGATGAAATAATAAATAGATTACCTATACCTCATATTTTGCAAGTTTTATCACCAAGTAAAACATATACGTTAGTTGGATGTAGATATGTAAAATCATCTACGAATGTAATGCGTCAAATTGGAATTGGGACAATTACATGCGACTATATAATCGTTGGTTCGAATGAAAAACAATTCGAAAAAATAACTCATTTGCGAATGAGTTGTTCAAACCTATATGATTGGTTTACATCTGGAGGAATTGGTGTTAGCAATCTTACAGATAATGACGAAAGTATAAGAATAGATATTAAAAAATCTTGCAGCAAAGAGTTATGTAAAATAAATCCAATGCAAAATGAAAGCGATAACTCGTGCATCAGTCTGTCGCTTGTTATTAATCAGCAGTTAAGAAAACTATCAAAAAATGGCAGTATTGTTAGCTTTGAAGAAGAAGCATTTATTGAGACTCATAGTGAAGATGAATTGAATTGGGAAAAGCATATTTCAATTCATAATTGGATTTTAAATCTTATCTCTATATCTAAATTAGAGCGATGCGAATTTTCAAAAATGGAAGTAGGCGTGGAAAACAATAATACTTGCAATGATTCAACAGTAAAATGGTTCACTGTTCTTCATCATTTAAATGCTTATGCGCAAAACATTTATAAAAAGCATAATAAACAATTCTTGTTTGATTTTGACGATATTAATATTTGTGGAATAGAAAAATGGTTTGAATTATTGCAAAGATATGGAAGATCGATGGGAATAATATCTCGCTTAGCAAAAGAACAAAATAATCTTCCAGTTGAATCTGTGAATATAAGCCTAGGTGTTGCGCTAGAAGATATTGGGTGGGAAATAATAAAAAGCAAAGGCCAGAAAAATAGAATGAACAAAAACGGTGGATTGGCATGTTTTATGTGCGCATTATGCGCGATAAAAGACGAATTTGGCGAATATTTTCCAGTAGATATCAAGGATTTTGATTGGTTAAAAGAAATGAATGATATTTATAAGAAAAATAAACATGATGATGCTAACGAAAATATGGAAAAAACTCCGAAAGATTATGAAAAAATGTACAGAATTAATGTTTGCTTTATAAATATTATTAGATTATGGATTGGCAAGCAGCTTGGAGTTGAGTTACCAACAATGCTTAAAAGACTTAATTCGAACATATTTAAATACAATGAAACATCTATATAAAAACACGCATACTGAATCATTTTATCTTGCATAAATATTAATTTTATGCAAGATAAAATGATGAATAGAATAACAAATAATTAAGATAAGCCTAATTTACTTTTTAGGTACAATTTAGCCAAACTAACGAGTATATCAAAAGGAATATTAATAATTTTATCCGAAAAATTATTTTTTATCTTTTCCCATATTTCGTTAGAGCTTATAGAATCAAGAAAGTCATTACCACACCAAGTTATATCTAGAACGATAACATCTACAACACCAACTTCTCGTTCGCCGATACATACATTAATTAAATTACCTTCTTCCATTATTTTCATGTTGTAAATAATTTCTTCAAGAGAGTATTTACTACTTTTCTCGGCAATTTCGCTTGCTCTAACTTCTTTATCACTTTTAGAAACTTCAATTAAAATTTCGCGAACCAAATCCATATTTCTTCTCATAAGCTCATTCCCTCTTTATTGATTATTGTTTAAATTTTCATATAAATATCATATACGACTTAGCACAAACGTATAAATAATATCTAAGCCGTTTAATTTATGTTCTATATCAAGGTTATCCAAATATATTGAATCTTTAGTAAGTTTTGATTTTAGAAATTTTAGGTTTCATAAGCCTAGTCTGTAGTGATTGGTACAGAGATTTTACCTCTTGCTATTACCACGCCGTAGTGTATAGCGTAGCATTCAACATAGTGTTCCCCTCGAAAAACCGTATGTTCTTCTCTGGTGTTAGAGGTTGTACCATCAATAATTTGCCCTCTTATACAATTTCGTTTTTTAGCTTCTTCTCCACAGTTGCATACTTTCCATTTGAGACTATATGGTGTTGAGAGATCTGTATTTGTTATATAAAATTCTAGTTTTTTGTTTGGTTTAAGCCAAATATGATTTCTTATCATATCTCTTAAACTAGCTGGTCTAAATCCATCTTGTGTTACTTTGCACTCAAGATTAAGCTCATATTGTAAATCAATAGGATAAAAATTTTCGATAAACTGTTCCGTGTCATCATACGACGTAAAAAGATCCTTGGCTACTTGTTCGTAGTCACTTAATGGAACAAATCTTCCAAAGACCTCCCGCCATTTCATGTATGACTTATCTTCATCTACTTCATCAATAGCAGCACGACATAGATTATAAGCTTCTGCAGCCTTTTCTTGAAAATTTTTCTTGACCTTTACTCTTTGATTGCTACCTAGAGCATTCCATGATTCTTGCTTTGGTAAATTGCTTATATATTCGAAGAAATCCCTAATCATATAATCAGGATGATTTGCAGTGTTAAAATATTCATCGTTATCATTGAGAAATCTCCATGCCATAGTATCTATGAGAAGACCACCTATAAGAACGCTATGTTTATTTTTCCATGCGCGGGCTAACTTACAAATTTTTCTAGCATTCCCCATAGATGTTTCGTCGAGATTGGATATAGCTTTGATCTCATCTCGAGGTTTGGTTGTTTTCCAAGAATCGGAATAAGTATCTGGATACAAAAATGAACCATCATCTTGTTCAAAGACAGGTTGTACTTCAAATTTATAATTTTTGAAATTAACTACAACAACTAGTCGATCTACTCGAATATCAGTTCGTGAATAATGGGTAACTATAGCTTGTTTTACTTTGGACAAAACCTTTTTTGTGCCATCAATTGTATGATAATCATCCCATAAGCTAGAAGGCAGAATATAAAGTAAATCCAAGTCAGAAACACCATCTATGGCAGTATGACGTCCCCATGAACCTACCATTAACCGATTGTCTGATTTTGAATATGAATTTCTAAATTCTTTATTGAGAGCTTTTGTAATTTCATCTCTAAGCTTTCGAATTTCTTCTTTATTAGAAATTTGAATATTGTCGAAGATTTTATCAAAAATGTCTAATGCACTCATGTAACTGATATTTCTTCCTTATTCTATTCTTCCTGGGGTTCTGTTATCAATTTCTTCTTGTGATGATTGGGGTTTTTCGTTACCGTTTATAGCAGCATTAGCCTTGTTATAATCTCTGGATGTTGTTCTAGGTGCTGTTGATAGTACGTCGTGTTCTTTAAGTTCTAGCTCATCTCGAATTTTACGTGCGTCCTCATCTGAAATGGCTGAAACTTCAAGATCAGAAATTAATGATTCATATCTTTCAAATAGATAGCGGATTTCAACAGCGGACTTTTGATGTTCTGCTATTTTTACCTTAAAATCGAAGAATTCACCCGAAAAAGAAGCACCTGTTGCTAAAGTCGCTATAAGTGCTACTGCAAAATTCCCCCAAATTTCGTTTAACATAATACCAGCAACACTTGTAATCAGTGTGCCTGTAGTTACGACAGTTAAGCCAATTGAGAATCTTTTGCGCCATCTTTCCCAAGCTTCACATCTATCAGCAGCTTTTTCTTGTGTGCGATAAGTGTATAAAAGACGATCTGCACGAGCATCAAGTAAATGAATTAGTTTGCTTTTATTTTCCATGACATGCCTCGTACTATTCCATACGCTGTACTTTTTCTTCTATAAAGGCAATTTCTTCATCATTAAGACCATACTTACGGTAAAGTTGCTGATCGATATCATCGATGGATTTTGACCAGTCGATGTCGGATGCGCATGTGAAGTCTTGCATTGGTACATATTCCCATGTTTCAGATTTATTACCCTGAGTTACTTTTAATATTGCTAATAAAATTCTACAAAACTTAGTCTTTATATATTTAAGTAATGATTCTGCCTCAAATTGACTATCAAATGCGCCAAAACCTATAAATGTTTGAGTTATCCCATCTCCAGGAAGTCCAAGTACAGGCTTACTAATCATTCTTGCAGGCTTATCTCCTAGAGTTCCAGAAGCTCCATTAGAAAATGGAACAAATATTTTATATTTATCAATCCAAATCTCATCTTCTACATATTTCTTTGAAATATATCTATATTCTCTAGATCGTTTTATTAAACCTAATACCCTAATATCGCTATCTTCAGTTTTTTCTTTCGTAAAAACATCCAACCTTTCCATTATTATCTGTCTAAATCTCTTATCCCTGCCATTGCTGCCAATAATTGACGCATATTCGGGGTAATCACGATATAATAAATCTAAATTAAATCTATTTTGGCTATAAATTATAGACCTTATGCTATCATGCTCTTTTTCCCAAACTTTGTTTCGAATTATATTTAACTTAGGCTAGCTAACAAATTTACCTATTTTACCAAATTCCACTCTTGAATCTCTATAAGTTATAGCAATTCCGCCAGGGATAAGTATATCCTTAAATATTTTTGTACTGTCATTTTCGAAAAATGGAACCCTCAAATGCGTATCGTTTAACATTTTTTTATTCCATTCTGATGGAGTTTTTCCTGCATTAAACAAAAATCTTGCTGGAGTAATTAAAATAACTATTTTCCCAATATGATGCGATATTTCTAGAAACATATGATATATTGGATCATCGCTTGAGCTTGTACCTTGCGCTGAAGCCTGATACGGCGGATTTCCTACGATTGCTCCGAATTTCACTTTTTCACCCCCTTGAATTTTATCTGTCAGCGTAATTTTATCAAAATCTTTCTTCTGACTGAGAAGTTCAGTTATTCGATTATAGTCCACCTCCTCTTTATCGTTTTTAATATCGAGAAGTTTGTAACTTGTAAAGTTCTTAGCAATACAAGCGGTATTTAGTCCAAGTATTTCGTAGAAATGTCTTGTGAACTCATAAGCAACGCTTGAAGTAGGAATAGCGTAGATACTGTTTCTTATTTCGTCAAGCGAAAAACCTAATGCCTGTAGACGTTTTACGAGCGCTACTGTATATTCGCCTGCCTTTGATGCAATATCAAGTAATTTTTCACCTGATTTAATGATATTGCGCAATTGGTCTTCGGAAAGCATCGCCACCATTTCATCAGCTACTTTTATCGGAGTTATGATTTCAGAAGTAGACATACGACTAAATTTAGCAAGTGAAGTTACTGCACGCTCAAGGGGCTTTAAGTTTTCGTCAGTGGCAAGTGTAGATATATTTTGGATTTTATAATCTAAAGCACTGAGCTTAAAAGCATTGAGTGAATTTCGCAAAACCTCGATATCATCCGTATTGATACCTAGGTTTTTAGCGAGTCGATCATTTTTACCGTTATGCAATGTTTCTAAAATGTCATCTAATGACTTTACTGATTCTGGACAAAGGAATGAGAAGAAGAGGATACGCTGATAATATGTGCGTATCCTGTTTTCTAAATCTTTGATTTCTTTATCATCAGTTATAGCTGTGAAAGATGGTTGTTTATGTGGCTCTATGTCCTCATTATGATCATCCAATGTTTCATCTGTATCATCATTAACATCAAAATCCTGGCCATCTGTTTCACTTGCATGGGCTTCCAGAGTTAAGCCTGTCTTAGATCCAAATGGATTTTGTGCTTCAATTACAGACCGCATATGCTCGTTATTTAGGATTGATAAATCTATCGGTAAATCTATTACCTCGTCGCTAATTGAACGAGAATTGTTGTAATGACTAACCTCTTTTAAGATATCAGTAGCTTGCACCTGTTCTAGGCGGTTATGATTCATTGTAATAACTGGCGATATACGAAGCTCGTCAGCAATACGCTTGTCAAGCAATGAATTACCATTCTTTTCAGTGTTAGCATTGTAAATTAAAGATTTTTGCTCCTGCATAGTAAAAAGACGATGTGGATCAAAATCTACGAGTAGCGTTTGCGGTTTTAGGCACTCTTTGATAACTTTTGTGCCGTCACTTAGTTCACGGACATATTGATTTTGTAAGCGAAATATCGCTTGATCGTATTCTTGCGGACTCGCTGTATCTTTCAGATAAATCATCGTATCCCATTGCTCAACAGTTGAGCCCGTAAGCATTCTATTTACTGTTAAAGTGAGTGTCTTTTTACCTTCTGATTCAAGTTTTGCAATACGATTTTTAATATCTGTTGGCGTATGGAAGTGATGTTGTGCATCTACGCCTGAAATATTTAAAATCTCATACTCACCAAGATTCTTAAATTCTAAAGCACGATCTTTAATAATCTTTTCCATTGCATCGCAAGAAGCACAATATGGCAAAACCATTACAATATGCCTGCACATTTGACCTTGCTTAATTTTATCGTAGTCTAAAAATCCTAAAAGTTTTGAGTCACTAGAAGTACCATCGATAATTTTTAGAAGGTCAAAAATTTCCTCCTCATGTTCAAATTTTTGATGCCTATTCGTTTTTGTGTCTTTCTTAATGGATTGAGGCTTAAAAAGAGCAGATAAAGCAAGACTAACTCCATGCTTTTTCAGTTCGTTCATTTTTTCTATAGCTCGCTTGCTTGGGTGGAACGCAAAACGAATCATCTGAGGAAAACCAAAATAAGGGTTATCCCATTCCTCAACATCATCTTTATCTAAGTTTTCAGCATCCCAAGCTGCCTGTTCTCGAGCAATATCAGTAAATTGAACAAAAGAAATAATATCTTCCGGTTCAAATTCTGAGCCCATTAATATTCGATAAGGAGTACCAGAGAGATGTAATCGAACTTTAGCTTTTAATTCCTTGATTTGTTTATCTGCATCTTCAAGATCTATTTGATCATCTTCCTGTTTATCAAGAAACTTAATATTTTCTTTTAGGTCTTTTTTCTCGTCTGTTTGCATATTACGCAAAATCTCGCCATAACTTTGAGCGCGAGCGCCAAAATGTGTTTCATCAACAATTAATAAGTCAATTTTATTTTCAAAAACTTGTGCATGCTTTGCCTTAATCTCGGTACCTTGCAAGTCTTGTAATGTTAGGAAAATAACTGCCGTTTCATCTTTGGCATGAATATCTGAAATAGCATTATCATTCTCTAATAATTCTTTTGAACTTAAAAAGTTATAGCCTTCAAAATTACCAGGCTGTTCTACATTTTTCTTCCATTCTTCGCGAACGTCTGCTTTAGCAGAAACAATAAGTACAGTCTTTGCATTTATAGCTTTGGCACATGCAAGCGATGTAAATGATTTACCAAATCGCATAACAGCATACATTAAAAGATTTGTACGTCCTAAGTTCATTGCCTTTATAAAATTGTCAACTGCTTCTTGTTGATTTGGGCGTAGTGTCCACTTTGTGCCGCGCTCATAATGTATCGTAACAGGCAATCGTTTATTGGAATCATAGTAGTCATATGTAGAGTTTTTCAATTTATATTGTTCGCATATATCGTTAATAGCTTCATCTAGTTCAGAAGTATTAACATCTTTAAAAAATTCCCTACTATAGTAAACATTATTTGTAGATAAATCTTCTGGTTTAAGACGTTTTTTGCCAAGCGAATTTTCTAAATAATCATGTACAGCATAATCGCGAAAATATACATTATCCGAAACTGTTGCTTTATGCTCATATTTTTTGATTAGGTCAGGGAACTTTTGTTCCCATTCCTTTAAACGAACACTGACTGGCCGATAAGTATCACCAACTTTGAGATAGTTTGGTATTGTGCCTGTTCGGAAAGCATAAATGTGAGGTGTAACTCTACCAAAAATAAGATTATCTAGCAATTCAAGATTGTCTACTTGTTCCATCGTTTTTCTCCTGTAAAAGTAAGTCATTAAATGTGTTGGTTTTATTAGTTCGCCAATCTTTTATTTGGCAGGATGTTGAAGTTTGAGAATCTATATTTTTTTCAGATTCTTCAAAATCAAATAAAGTTGGTTGTACGCTTGCTGGTATCTCACTACAGTAAGGGGGACATCCTGTAAGACCATCCATTTGCCAGATGTTCCACGAAATAATAGTTGCTATGCTTAAGAGTTCTGATTCTGTAGGTTTTCTATTAAGCGAATCACGCATATAATCAACATATGTCGCAAGAAGATTTTCTCTTGCTAGAAGCAGACTGTCTCCTTGATATTCAAAACCGTATATAGATTCAAATGCGCGTTTAGACCACTTGAGTCAATCTATTTCATTACTAGTATTCTCTTTAACTACTCTAAGCTTACGATCCAAAAGTCCGATACGTTGCTTAAGTGGAATTATTTCGCCAGTTGTTGCATCATATCTGCTAACTAAATATGGAGCCTCTCCACATGTTATTTCCATTCGACGTTCATCTACATACGCCATCCAATTTTTTGAGTGATTATCTGAAAACTCGATTTTTTCTGTGGTAGAAATCCAACTTTTGTCATTAGTACGATTAAAAACATTAGATCTGCCAAACCATACCTCATCAACCAAATTATTTTGTTCATTGCAAATCCAAGATGGAGTAAATACCTCAGCCTTATTTTTAGTTCGAGATATTTGCAATTCACGAGATTTTGATGTTCTAGGTGCAATCAATCCTGCATATTTACCAGTAATTGAAGCAATGGTTATTTCGGAATGCGCTTGATGAATATGACCATAATTTTTATAATCATTCGTTGCCCAGCAAATATTGCGTTTTGTTGTATGATCTAACAATAAAGTGGAGAAAACCTTAGGATATTTCTCATAGAATGTTTGTTCATCAACATTTTGCTCAAAAGTATAATCAAGAATTGATTTACTCATTTACTCATTTACTCATTTCCTTAAAATTAGCCACTATTTCAATCAGTCTTCAATTTTTTAGTCAAATGAAGCAAATAATTTTGTTGATATATTCATATAATCAAACTCTTTTTCCCTCTAAACTTAGTAATCAAATTACTGCCGCAATGACTTTCTTCTTAAGTTATATATCACTTATACTTATTAAAGTGCATTTATATAATCTGCTTATAATTCTCATTCTTCCCCTATAAACACATATAAGCATCACATATCCCTACTCAGTATGAGAAGAATAATCAGATAAATCTACTATTATTATATTTAACAATTATGACTGCAGCAACACAGTCATAAAATTTGTAAAAACATCAAAATTTGTACATACTCATACGTACAACAAGCTCACTTCACTATAGGAAGTGTTGATTGCTGTTGCATTTCTACTAAGAACTTATTAATTAGCTTTTTAAACACTATAAGGTATAACGAAAATGTAATTGCGGTGTGCGTTTGCGGACACACACCTGTGGGAGCTGACATAGTTTCGGCTCCCTCTTTTATTTTGAGTCGTTGAATAGTAATAGCGAATATCTAGAAATAGTGATAAACTCACTGGTAACAACAGCCCCCTAAGCCTACTAACAGTGCTCAAATCAGGGGGTTCTTTTTGGGTTATAGGCCAAAAAGTGTGTAAAACCAATCTGGTGAATATTATTGGGGCATAATCCAAGATCTAAACACCGTTACTAACTCGGTCAACGAACTGAGAAAATAACGGTGTTTAACGATTGCTACATACTACTTTCTGAATCAACCAGCTTAAAGCCGCAGCGCACTAAACTTTTTAGCGATAGTCTTCACTAAGTACGAACAACAGCCTAAAGCACGCAAAATCGTCTGATTCTAATACCCAATTACATCTTTCTCAACTTCGCGTATAACGTCCTCGGATATGTTTTCAACAGCAATACGATAGACCTTATTCATGCGAGGATTATAAATACCCAAGTACTTAATATTCTGAAACTCTGGATGAATAGAATGCAAACCCATACGCCAATACATAAGCAGTTGAAGAGTCTGATCCTTATCCAACTTTTCTTTAGAAACTTTGAGATCCCACAAAGTATCAGCTGTTATAAAATCACCATCGCCAGCACTTACCGTATCGGTGTAACCGCCCTCTAGCGTAAAACCGTCAAGCACCTTCGGGTCATAACACTCAAGAAAATGAAGCGAGCGTTGAACCATAACTCTAATGTTTTGGATTGTGTGCTCATCGGGATTGATTTCATCAAAAGGCCTGTAGCCAATAGGATCATATCTAAAGCATACATCGAATCCAACAAGTTTGACGGCGTTAACTATATCTTCATCGCTAAGTCCTTTAATGCCGGACATAAGTTTCAACGCATTATCGCGTTCGTTTATAATCATTGCGCCCAGTAAAGAAATTTTAAACGCGTCTATTGCACTCGATCCAGACATTAAACGAGTCATGTAGTCAACTACTATACCAACTAAATTTGGGTGAATGTTCTCTTTATCGTATAAGTCTTCTATTCCATCACCTAACGATTCTTCAACAAAATCTTTTCGTGGCAAATACCCACCATAAGGTTGTTTAATGCTCTTAATGCGTTGTGTAACTGAATATCCCATAACTAAACACTCTCCTCTTTAAAAGTGCGTACAGATTATGAAAATAATTTAATAGAAACAACGTACGTATTTAATAGGATCAGCGTACGTACGAATTTGTTGAGACAAAAAACTGATATGTAGTCCTTTTTGTACTACCCCACTGCAATTTTTAACGTGTTAACAAAAGGCTCAAGTAGCGTGATACTTGCGAAACATATAACACAGAAAGCAACAGTTTCAGAGTACAAAAGGAAAAGTTTCATTGCATACAAGAGTTAAGAAACTAGACCTGCCCATTTACTACTTATTACAAGGCTGAGCAACCTCATAAATTCCTTATCTCCAAATCTCTAATAAAGTCTATGAGGAACTTGCCAAATGAAGTATTTAACACGAGAACAGGTGATTAAACTTTTGCTTTCAATTGCTTGCGTATGCTTGCAACTATTTTGTAAAATAAGCATAGAAAGGACGCGAACACAATGTCAAATACGAATGCTGTATATGCAAGAATCGATACAAATCTTAAAGAAAACGCTGAAAGCATATTGAACCAGCTTGGCATAACACCGTCTTCTGCGATTCAAATGCTTTACAGCCAGATTGTTTTACAAAAAGGCATGCCATTTGAACTTCGCTTGCCAACTAATAAGCAAGAAAAGTCGCTTGCTTTAGGCAGCTTAACAAGAGATGAGTTGGATAAGGAATTGCAAAAGGGCATCGACTCTATTTCGACTGGCAAACAATATAGTGCAGATGAAGTAGATCAGTTCTTTGCAAAGGAATATGGTGCATGAGTACAACTTATAACATCATCTATTCTCCGCAAGCGTTCCTTGATCTTACAGAACTATACGAATACATTCGCTTTACATCACAAGTTCCAAAAACAGCTGAAAAACAAGTCAACCGCATTAAGTATGCTATACGTTCTCTTGAGACTATGCCTATGCGATATCCTCCTGTAGCGTGGGAACCCTGGCATTCTGTGGGAATACGCAGAGTTTCAGTCGATAACTACACAGTTTTTTACCAAGTAGACGAAAACCAAATGACTGTAACAGTTATTCGTATCTTCTACTCAGGCAGAAATATTGAAAACATTGTTAACGACTCAAACAATTAATGCGCGATTTGGGATAGAAAAGTACTGGCAACGTATTCACACTTTTTTGAGTGCACACTATGGATAGTGGGTGCACTTTTTAACGATAGGAAAATATCGCAAAAAGGTTTAAGATTGGCTTAATAGCTTGATTTTTGGGAATGAACCCAGCCTAGAAGCCCCCCTAGGCTGGTCGTAACGTTTCGTAGGATTTGACACTCTTTTTAACTTTTGCACTAGTTTATTTCTATGTCTTCTAATCGTTCCTTTTTTAATTATCTTTCTTTATCAATCGTTCTCTTTCAGAGCAAGTTCTATAAGCTTATCCGTGTAATCAGCCATAAATAACGGAATATTCAACATATCATCGTCTAGTTTGAGATTATTCAGCGAGAATCGTATACGTAATTTCGTTTGATTAGGGAATAATTCTTTAAACTTTTTCAAACTTCTACTATTAATATTTGCTTCAGATTTAACTTCAATAGGGAAAATATCATTTTCTCGTTGAATAAGAAAATCCACTTCATACGGCGGATTCGTTTGAGACCAGTATCTAGGCATCACTTCAAATTGAGTAAGCAGCGCTTGCAAAACATAATTTTCTGTTAAAGCACCCTTAAACTCAGTAAACAGTCTATTGCCTTCCGCAAACGCAGTCGGAGCAAGTTGAGATAATCGCCTTAACAAACCAACATCTGCCAAATAAATCTTAAAAGCAGATACATCATCATAAGCAGCAATAGGTAAACTCGACGCAGTATTTCTATAAATTTTATACACCAATTGTGCTGACACCAACCATTGCAAAGCATCTTCATATTCTCTTGCTCGCGCACCATTTTTAACAACTTTATACAAGAATTTTTTGTTTTCACGCGCAAGTTGAGACGGAATAGAATTCCAAATCATTGATATTTTAGGAAACTCACTAACACTAGGATGTTTCGCAAAATCTCGTTCATAAGCTGTTATGATCTCAAACAACGTTTCTTGCATTGCGTTTACATCTCGCGCTTTAGCCCACATTAAAACTGACTCAGGCATTCCCCCTGTAACATAATACATTTTTAATTTCTCGCATAGAGGGTTAAAAAATGCGTCTGGAATCTGCTCTATTTTATCGATTTGTTTAATATACTTCGCTAGATTTTCATCTCCATTAGCAAGTAAAAACTCAGTGAAATTCATTGGGTTTATTTGCATAAAATTAACTTTTCCAACTGGGAATGAAGATGGTTTTGCAAGTGTTATTCCAAGCAACGATCCAGCGCAAGCAACATGATATTGCGGAGCGTTTTCACAAAAATATTTCATCGAGTTTATTACTTCTGGGCAATCCTGAACCTCATCAAATATAATCAACGTGTTTTCTGCTTCGATTTTTTGACCACTTGCAAGCATTAGATTTTGTAAAATTCGCTCCACGTTTTTAGTGGTTTCAAAGAATTGCTTATATTCTTTGTTTTCATCGAAGTTAAAATAAGCAATATTTTTGTAGTAAAGCTTACCAAATTCTTTTAGTATCCAAGTTTTACCAACTTGACGCACGCCTTTTAATATCAATGGTTTACGATACGGTGAGTTCTTCCATGCTAAAAGTTTACTCATAATCAGCCTTTTCATGACTACTCACCTTTCACTTGACGCTACGCTATTAAATATTGCAACCGTATTAACGCTTGACTATTTCTACGCGAGTTGCACTGTTGTTCTGTTATATTTTGCGGTATCTTTTATCGTATATCACATTATTATATACGTTTTGGCGCATTTAATCACATTATTATACGTATTTTAGTGTTTTTTATCACATAATTATACGCATTGAGCAATGCTGAGCATAAAA
The DNA here is from genome assembly GCF_023277705.1 of Gardnerella swidsinskii. Lineage (NCBI taxonomy): Bacteria > Bacillati > Actinomycetota > Actinomycetes > Bifidobacteriales > Bifidobacteriaceae > Gardnerella > Gardnerella swidsinskii. The sequence goes on along the minus strand of NZ_CP083176.1, from coordinate 96,869 downwards.
ACACGTAAAAACACGCAGCAAAAATTACTTCACACGCACTAAATATCTTGCCCTTTATGACTCGATAACATGTATTTCACATACCGTGCTTTCCAATCATCTTCACGAACGCAAGCAAACGCATTCGTCACAGACTGCAAGCCTAAACTTTTAACATACTTACAAGCAATACTAAAACTATTATCAACGCTAATCTCTTCATTCACTAGCAAACTATACTCTTTCATAAACAGCAAGATTTACAGAAACAGAAGAACCAATATCATCGCGCGCGTTTAACGCCTCCAACAACATTCCCTCATAAACGAAGCAATCACATGCAAATCTTCACACTCATAATACTCAACAAGCAACTTCTTAAACTCAGGAACCTTATTTTCTGGAATAACCAACAAGCCCCTGCCATGAGAAATCAAATAATGTAGAGAACTTTTTTACAATTTTTACACCGTTTTGTTCTCCAAAACATAAGCAACTAGAGTACACAACTATGGATGCTACTATCTGGCAATCTTCCGATAGTCTTATATTCCTACATATAACCACTCTGCCCCACTACCAATATGCCCTACTGCTCTCTGCAATTACTCCAGTGCTATATTCATACGTGTAGGTGCTCTGCATATGAGCATCACTCGGCGACCAGCTTCCATTTGAAGATTTTGAAGCCTTAAACAGAATATAAAGACCACATTTTCCATCCTGAGAGTCCCTGTTATACTGCAGATAAGTAATGTCCGAACGGCTTTCACTCAGAACAAAGTACATATCTCCCTTGGCGGTATAGTTCTCCTTGAACGCAAAGCCTTTCGCCGCAAAATACTTATCAAATATCTTAAGCGCTGCATTTCTTTCCTTCTTTGATTCTAAATCATGCTCAGCGGAATCATGCAAATCGTAATTTTTATCTGGCTCTTCAACCTTTAATCTTGTATCTTTTAATCTTGTATCTTTCCTGTTATTACGATCAATTCTGCTATACCACTCAGATTCACTTATTTTTGGATCAGTATCAGTTGAATCTTTCATTGGTCGAAGATACTTAAGGAAAAACGGGCCTTCAGACTTATAAAGATAATACTCAAAAGGAGCATACATATCGTCCACGTGCTCTGTGTATGTACCATTATCATTTTGTTTCACAGAATATCTGCCAACAATAAACAAAACGTCAAAAAATCCAAGACCTAAGATAATCAATACACAAAGCAGAACATGTAGACAACGAAGTACAATTCTTATACCTATCTTCCGTACACGCGAAATAAGATAGAGATTATAGAAGACACATACAAGAGCAATCGTAATCATCCAAACAACTGGCATTGCCGCGCATATAACATATACCCAAGTCTGCAAAAGCCACTGATTTGGAAGACGTACCGCAGTTATTCCAAAGAATGCAGTTAGAATACCACTTAACACAAAAAAGCAACAAAGAATTAGCGAGATTCTACCCTTCCACCGTTGCTTGCCATAGCTAAGAAAAGATTTATTACGCTCTACATTTGCACTACTAAAACGGCTGTGTAGATTGCGCTGCCAAATAACACCAATAACCCAAATAAGAGAAACTACAACAAGAAGCAGAATTGCAAAACAATAGGTGATCCATCCAAAAAGCTGTAGCTTATTGGATGCCATAAAAACAGTTCCAATAATCATTAAGATGGAAAAGATTTCCGCACTCGGCTGCAAAACCTTATACTTGGATAATTCCTTATTTGCACTGCGAAGGTTTTCACATATTTGCTCATGTGATTCACAATATAGAGGATTTTTCTCATCTGTGGGAGTATGTTCCTGCTTTTCTTTCTCTTTCTCTCTTCCCCCTTGTAGATTATCTTTCTTTCTCAATTATTCTCCTTCAGCGCAAGTTCTATAAGTTTATCTGTATAATCAGCCTTTTCATGATTACTCACCTTTCATCTTGCATTACACTATTAGATATTGCAGCCGTATTAACGCTCGGCTGTTTCTACGCTTAGTTTCACTGCTGTTCTGTTATATTTTGCGTTATCTTTTATCGTGTATCACATGTTTTGGTGCATTTAATCACATAATTATACATATTTTAGTGTTTTTTATCACATAATTCTACACATTGAACAGTGCACAACGCAGTGAGCACATCCATCTGTTTTGCACACAATATTATGCAACCAAGATTTACTTTATTCTTATCAGAAACCTCGGTAATACCATTTTCCAGTTAATCATTCAACTCACCTTAAGTTCGCATCACTCAAGGTCTTATAAAACAATCTACCTTAAGAAAATAAACCTCAAAAACCGTTTCTATAAACTTTTCTCATCAAATAGATAGATTCTTGTTACGATCTTCAATACAATTGCAAATTAAATCTACAGCTTTATAAAACTCATCAGATGATAATTCATCAATTTTTCTATTAAACGCAAAATGATTTGTCCAAAATTCTTTTGGATACCAAGAATTACTTTGTTGATCAACAAATGCACCTAAGTAATTTAAACGAACAAATTCCTTCCAATTATTGTTAAAATTATCCATCCATTTCTTGAATCTAAATACAGACTCAGCCATATGATCATTTCCATTATATCTGTTAAGCAATTCAAAAAGATATTTGTCATCATATGAATGACACCATTTAAAAATACAATACATGACTATATCCCAATAATCAGAATCGGCATATTCTCCACTCCTCTCTCTATTAAAATACAAAGGAACTGGAATTAAATTGCCCTTCGAATGTGCTAACTTTGAAAAATCCTCCATCCTTTTTGGCAATTTTGAACCCGCAATGATTTTGTCCGCGCATCTAATCTTGCCAACACTACGCATACCTTTAAGTCCTTCAGTTAACACAAAATACTTTCTTATAAAATTACCAAATGAAGTCATTGTATCCCCGTGATACACTATGCCATCTTTTACTATTTCAAATTTGTGTTTACTCTTACCTTCATATTGTTTTTTACACTTACCATTTTTTAAATAAGAATATTTTTCCAAATATTGATCGATAGCCCACTTCGATACATCTACATCTATTATGTTATTCTTTTCTTTATTAGTTTTACAATAAGCTGCCCATAATAAACTCGAAGACTTTTCAAGCTCTTCTTTATTGAATCTATTTTTTATATACAATGAGATAAATTCTTTTTTACCGTCATATAATTCCATAATGATTGCACCTACTTAATAATCTTTGTGAATTGTGAATTGTGAATGTTATATCATATACCTTTAATACTTCCAACATTTTAGCAACCCCTCAATCATTTTCCCATCCACTCGCGCCTTCCACATACCTACTTGTTGCCTTTGTTTCTACATTGAAGTATGTTATCAGCAATAGGAGGTACAAATTCATGGATAAAAATGAAAACATTAATTTACCTACGAAGGTCACCATTACTTTAGATCTTGACAAATTATACAATGAACTAAAAGAAAATGGTTGGAAACCTAATAGTACGGCTAAATACTACAAGCATTACATCCTTAAACATATTGGTAAAGAAGATACTATTCTTGGACCTGATGAAAGCGTGCGATATCTAATTGATCTGCTAGCCACAATTTCATCCCGTCATTTCTTATCAATGATTGAACCAGGCCCTGGCAAAGACGCTCTTATAAAACGTGTTATACACGAATATGAAAAATACCCCCCCTATTTTTTCAAACACAAAAGTCTAACTTTTTTGGGGGGGGGGCACATCACATTTACATCTGATAACTATTTCTTAGTTCTAAATAATATTATTTATTCAACTCCTATGGAATTTAAAAAATCAATAAGTGTTTTTCCAAGTTCTTCGTTTTCTTTTACTAGTTTTATGCATTTTTTAGGAATGTAGTAGAATTTATTGGCTTCATCTCTTAAAACTATGAAATTTTTTTCTTCGCCTTCAGTGCAATTGTTTTTTTCGCATAAAACTCCGCAATGAGATTGATTTTTAGTATTTCTTACTAGCATGATCTGTTTAATTTCTTTTCCTTTTATTACTACCTTCAAAGCATCATGCGGGTGAAAATTACCTGTAGTTATATCTACGTTATAATTGTTAGAATGTATTTTAGCTTTTTTATATTTTTCTTTTCTATTTTCCTTACTTATGATATCAAATAAGCGATTATCTCCCAAGAAATCATCTTCTTCATAATTTTTCAAATCTATTTCCGTACTTGTATTTGTATTTAAATCATCTTCTGTAAGTCCAAAAGTATATGGCATTAAAAGAATTTTGTTATATTTAATCTCGTAAATATCCACATTATTTTTTAGTTCTATTTCCCACCAATATAAATTTTTTAATAATTTTCCTCTACCTCTACGCACCTTAATTTTATTTTTAATTGTTTTAAATTTACTTAAATACTTATTCAATGTTTTTATCTCAGAATATGCTTCTCTAGCATTATTTATTTCAGCAGCTAACTCTTCTTTCGAACTATCGTTACCCATAATAAACTCTCTTTCCTTCTGCGTAAAATTCACATACAAAGCCAGGTGCAAATGGTGTGCATTTTTCTTACATCAATCTTGTACACTCAGCTCGTTTCGATACTAGTCTTTGACATCAATACTACACTCTCCACGCGTCTCGACATTACGCCTTGGACATTAGGCAAACACACTCCACGTGTGTCGGGTTATAACTATGGATTGAATTTGATATGTTGTGTAGGTGGTTTAGATGCCACAAATTACTGATACTATTTTCCTACATTTAAACTCATCATTTACACAACTTAAACATGTTGCTATTTTATTAACGCATTCACATTATTTATAAATTGATTCATGTTTTCCACAGCAATTTTTATTAATTCAGTTCTTTTATAATAATAATCTTCAAATACATAATATACTTTATCATCAATAACTTCTAATTTTATTCTACCATGTGCTATTGCATTTCTTATCTTATGTAGAATATATATAGTGTTTCCAAACTTTTCATCCCTACTTCTAATCGTACCATCTGATATTTTCTTTTTAACAAACAATGCCATTTGTGAACTATCATATTCAAAGTCATCTACGTTTAAAACAGAATATTTTATCGATTCTAGGTCAGTATCTTCCAACCTCAATGAAAAATTAATAATATATATAATTTTAAAGAACCATCGGAATTCTATCCATGAATCACTGTCTTCTTTTAATTCATCAATACTTTTCAATATTCGATCGATCATCTTAGCTTTTTTTGAATCTATAGCAATTTTATAATCTATGATTCTATCATTCAACTGAATTAGGTGAGTTAAAAAATTTGAAAATTCGGTTTCTATATCATAGATGCTTTTGACAAAATATCCTAGCTCATTCTTTGTAATATCTTTACCTAGATATTTATGTAACATTTCACAATACTTCGTTAATTCTTTTTTTGTAATTTCCGTTTTAGTAATTTCAAAGCAATCCTCATTATTAACTAAAAATTCTTTTAAAGCTTGAAATTCTCCACTCGAAAAGACCTTATTATTCATAGGATGTAGCTGATTATCAAGAGTATATTTTCGCTTTCCTTTATATTTAACTTCCATAAAATATGAAAGTTCTTCACTTAATTTAATATAGGTATGTTTGTAGGCAATAGATTTTGTCATTTGATTTAAGTATAGTTTTCCTATTAATTCATGACAAAGTGGTTCTATAACCAATCCCTTGCTTTTTAAAATCCCCTTATCTTTATTGAATGCAAAATAATATGGAATTGGGCCGTTCTCTCCATAACTCATAAAACATCCGTACTGCATATGTGCAAATGAATTTCTTAAAATTTTTCTACTATCCCATAATGACTTAGGTTTATATTTTAATTCTGATTCATTAAACTCATAATAAAACGTGTCATCAACAGTTATTTTAAATCTGTCTTCAATTTCTTTAATCGTTTCTCCATATTTATTCTTAATACTAGCAATATAATTTTTAGGATCAAAAGTATCTTTTAAATAATCTTTTTCTAATTTTTCTTTGTTAAACAACATCACACAAGAATCTAAAAAAATTCGAAATCTGAATAAATCTACTAAATTCATATCTATTTTGTTTGTGCAAATATCCTGCTTAATTTTATCGATATCAAAATTATGTTTATAATAATCCTCATATTTTTTTATTTGTATCACATTATTCAAAAAATAATTAGTCAATATTTGTACCCCCCGACCAACTTTTAATTTGTTATATATTATACATGCTCATCACTTATACTATACAAAAAAGAGATACACAGAACTATGTAAGAAGGCAATCCTACATAGGTCTATGACTCTCTTACTTTTTAATATTGATAACTTGCCCTGTTTTCAGCTTTAACTCTAAACTAGCATCTTTTGCTCGTACTTCATCAACTAGCATCCATCGTATTGATGTTTTCCTTTTCAAAGTAAATAGCAACTTGTTTAGCCTTTAGCTCACGAGCGTATTGTAAGCAATCTAAAGTATTTCTGGCCAAGCGTGAAATAGATTTAGTAATCACTAGATTTATATACCTTGCTTTACACTCTTCAATCATTCGATTAAACTCTCGCCGATTCTTCATGTTAGTCCCAGAAATACCTTCATCTGCATAAATATCTACTAAATATATAGAATTAATTAGTAACGTTCATATGCTGTCCCTTTCACGGGAATTCTTACAGCAAAAACTAGGACTTTTTTGGACTTCTATTGTAATTACTTTTATGGTTACTTTTGCATAAACCACCATGGGTGCAAAGTGGGTGCACTTTTTAACGTTAACATCCTGTGCACTCGACCCTATAGCGTTGATATCTTCCCTCAAACAGCCAAAATACGTTCAAAAACCGCGCAAAGCCAGCCTAAAGCCGCCACGCATTAAACCTTTTAAAATAAATAGTCCTCGCTGCTACATAAAGCCTAAAACGCAGCAACTAGACTATACGCAAGTAGGCGTCATCAAAACGATATCTTGATTCAGTACGATTTGTAAAGGAGCACTACTGATTCTGTATGGCTTGAGTGGCCAGTATGGATAAAATTATAATTTTTAAGGAAGACTCGTATGTGGGAATATATCAAGCTTTTATAACTTAATGAAATGTTTTCATTATTTTTGGAACGAATAATAAAAACCCAATAGTATGTTTATTTGTTATTATCGGGCTTCATCTCATCAGAAACAACTTTTTTTGTTGATTCTGATTGATACTTATTTGATAAATAATCAATTCTCTTCTCAAAATCTGGAAATAAATCTTCTTCAAAATAATAATATTCCCTCAATTTTCTTATTAATTCATCATGCATGAAATTTAAACAAATACGTTTAGATTCCTCTATTTTATTTTTTTCTTCTTCTAAGATTTTTAAATACTCTGATTTTTCTTCAATTATTTGAGCATCTCTTTTTTCGCCTGAAGACAAGTTTATTTCAGACGCTATTTCTTCCAGTTTGTTTCTTTCTGACTGAATTTCATCTAATAGCTTTTCGGTAGAAAACTGCAATACAATTTTAACTAATGGAATCTTCTTTAATTTCTTTTTGAAACATAATTTATCAAAATTCAAAAAAGCCCCTTTTTGAGCTATTATTCTTTCATTTATTTTATCTTTTCTAACTTCTGTAAAAAGATAGTCACTTCCATCATAATTTTCATCGATTTTAAACATAAATAAAGATGGTTCTTTATATTTATCAAATCTTCCAGATAACATGAATAGAAGCGCAATATATGGATTGCTAGTTATGTCAAGAAGGCTCGTTTTTAAGCCATAATGTTGCAATAATGATAGCTGATTTTCTCTTTTCTCTATACTTTCATCATTCTTTAATTCTATATATTCAATCTTATCTGGAAATTCTTTAGATATTTTTCTATATAAATTTTCAAAATTTAACCTATATGAGTTTTGAATCGTACTTCTTAGTATCCCTGGTAATGGATCATGTTTGCTCGATTGCCCTCTAAAATAATTATATTTTATTTTATCATTTATGAAAAATTGGAACAGTTCCTTGTATAAATAAAAAATCTGCCAATCTGTGGGATATTTATTCTTATTTATTGCTTCATTACAAATGTCTATAAATCGGTTTAATTTTTCTTTTCTTTCATCACTATCTGAAATATCTAGTTCCAATCCTACAATTTTATATAGACGCTCACCATTATCATTAGAAAGTATATTCTTAGTATATTTAATATTTATTACAGCTTCATCAAAAAAATCACCTTGCTTGTAGCTATCAAGGAGATCATTATAAGATAATTTGTCAACTTCTTGATTATTTTTCATCGACAAAAACTCCTAGATTTTTAATTCTATAATTTAAGGCTTGAGTTGATACTCCCATCTTATTAGAAGATAAATCAACCAATTGATTTATGTCATTTTCATCAAATTTTTGATGAATTGAAAAGCCCAATTCTTGAATCGAATCTATTAATACCAGTTTCACCAATTTTTCAGGCATTATTAATTCCGCTGCAAATTTATTAGCAGCTACTTCATTCATTCTAGCAATCGTATTTTTATAGTTGGACGTATCAGAAAATCTATATGAAATTCCTTCATGACCTAAGATAATATGCCCTAATTCATGAGCAATCGTAAACCTCTGTCTATAATCTGGTTCAAATTTATTAATTGAAATTACTTTCTTCCCATTTTTGGAATTCATTCCATTATTAATAGTAAATCCAGAAGATTCAACACAATCATATTCTAATGAAACTTCACATTTTTCAGCAATAGCATCTACATCAATTTCATGCGACTTATCGTCCAAGCTAAGCTTTGAAATTCCATCTTTATAGTTACCAAATTTATTCAAAAATTCATCAGTAAATATTTCATTATATAGCATGCCGCACCTCCTTTTTATGTAATTATACCAGATAGGGTAATCGGAAAAAGTGTGTCTAAAAATCCGAGTTTTCGTTGGAATAGGAGGAAAAATAGGTGCAGCTAAGCTAAAAAGCTTAACAGTCAGTATTACTTGACATTTTCTTAAACACGCGATCGCGCATATCGAGCATATACAACTGTCTTAAACGTACCGTACGTCCCTAACTGACAGCATACGTAAACATTCTGACTACTAGAATTTAGAACACATTCACGAGCGGCTTGCAAAACTATGTTTTAGTATCGCTTCAAACATTAAAAAACTCTATAACACATCCACTTACTGTAATAAGCCGATTTCTCACTCAAAACACGCCAAACTAATAGACACACTTTTTTGCCGATTACCCTAAAATAGGCAGAAACACGTGCCTATCCATTAGGTATATATTTCTGCCTATTAAAAAAATTCTATGTGAAAAGAGACAGCGTTATGCTGTCTGTCTGTCTGTCTGTCTGTCTGTCTGTCTGTCTGTCTGTCTGTCTGTCTGTCTGTCTGTCAAGGATTTTGTCAGATTTCCCATAGCCTTGTCAACCTTTTATACGTAACTTTTAATAAGCTGATTATACAAGATAAATCCTAGATTGACTAGCCTTTATACATTCTGTATTTGTTGTTTACTCGTCTATTTTCATTACACTCCCATCAAGGAAGGTAAACTCAACCTTTCCATCTTGATGCACGGTTAGATAGTCAACCATGCTCAGCCAGACGTTTTCATCGAAAACTGTTAGCAAATCCTGCTTTTTCAAGTCCTCGATAAAATATTCAACCTCATCACGTCTTGCTTGCTTTTCAACAATGCCGGCTTTTACTTCCTTAAGCCTTGACTCTACAGTATTAAACCTGTTCACTAAACTCGCATATTTTTTCTCCCACATATGCTACGGTACATTTCCTTCTGCATAAATTTTTTCCACTTACAAGCTGGGTGCAAAGTGGGTGCACTTTTTAACGTTAACATCCTGTGCACTCGACCCTAAAGCGTCGACATGTTCCCTCATACAGCAAAATCACGCTCAAAAACCGCGAGAACCCAGCTTAAAGCCGCTTCGCATTAAACCTTTTAACGATAGCCCTCGCTAAGCCCTGCTACACAAGGGCAAACTTGCACCCACCTAATCAGCCTTTGACATCAATACAACACTCTCGACGTGATGAGTGTTGGGATATATAACACAGAAAGCAATAGTTTCAGAGTATAAAAGCAAACAGTTTCAGAGTTTAGAAGGAACAGTTTCAGAGTACGAAAGCAAACAGTTTCAGAGTATCCAAGAGTTAAGAAACTAGACCGACCTACATGCCTCCAGATTTGCGCAAAGCTCACAACGAGCTAGATAAAATAGTAGATGTTGCTTTTGGTGCTACAAAGCCTTGCACTAATAACGACGAGCGCCTAGAAATTCTCTTCAAATCCTATATTCACATGACTAAGGAATGAATTTAATATAAACAAACCCACAAAACTAAAAACAAATCTGTAGTTTCTACAAGTCAGGATTTATATTAAGAAGTGTTGATTGCTGTTAGCAGAGGGTCACAAGTTTTGTGTGACCTTCTAGCATATTCATTCTTCTGAAACAATACGCAGTTGAATTGTGAAACTCGTAACTGAACCTTTTATCCTCATAGTTCGAAAAAAATATTGCTTTTTTTTTTAAGTGAATAAACTTTATTGTGATGTATGCAAATTTTGGGGCTGACTCTAATTTTGCATAATTTTCAAATCGAATTAAGAAAGGAAGAAAGATGAATGGGGAGAATATGGAAATGCCTCCAGTGAATAATGATAACAATAACAAGCATTTGAGTGGGCTTGGAGTATCTGCGCTTGTATTGGGTATTATTAGCATTGTATTTTCTGTAGTTCCAATTATTAACAATTTGTGCATAGTGTTGGGAGTTCTAGCAATAGTTTTTGCTGGATGCTCTTGGAAATCAACTGGTAAAAAAGGACACAAGCGTGGTCATGGAATGGTAATCGCTGGTCTTGTTCTAGGTATCCTTTCAATAGTAATTACTTTATCTATGCAAGCAAGTTTTAGTGCTTCTATAGATAAAGCTAAGTCTGGCTTAGATAAAGCAAGTAAAAAGCTAGACAATATGGCAAAAGGTATTGCCAATGAGAATGCTAAAGAGATGAAGATTCAAGTTAAGGGCACTGCTCCAACTGATATTAACTTATTAGTTTCTGGTTCTAACAGCAATGAAAGCACAAATAATGGTGTTTGGGAGAAAGTCTTTACTGGCAAGGATGCTCAAAAGGATTGGACAATCATGGCATCGCCAAAAATAGACGTTGATAATCCAACGCCAGACAATTACAAAGTTGAATGTTCAATTACTGTTGATGGCAAAGAAGTGTCTCATAAGAGCGCAACTGGAACTTCTGCTAATGTAATGTGCACTGCGTCTGACATAACTGCTAAGTAATTTATACGTTTTTATAAAATCCATAAAAACTAAAAGCCCGACGAGATTTATGCGCCGGGCTTTTAGTGTATTCAGTTAGTTATTGTGTAACTTTACTTATTCTTATTGCTATCTTCTTTAGCAGTAATATCTTCTTTAGCTGCGCTATATTCCTTTTCGCTATCTTCAGACTTATTTTCCTCAGATTTGTTCTCTTCAGTAGCAACAACAGCAGTTGTGTCTATTGTCTCAAACTTTTCGCCTTTAATTGTGAACTCCCCCAGCAATCCTTCGCCTTCAGCATCCACCTTAATGTGTTCGCCGTCAGAAAGTTCACCAAGCAAAATCTTTTCAGAAATAGTATCCTCAATATCTCGCTGAATTACGCGACGCAACGGACGTGCACCAAGCAAAGGATCAAAGCCTTTCTGTGCAAGCAAATTCTTAGCGGCATCCGTAATTTCTAGAGACATGTGACGATCAAACAGCCTGTCGTTAAGCAACTTCACGTCCATGTCAACAATTTGACGAACTTCTGGCTCCGTAAGCTGACGGAACACAATAGTGTCGTCCAAACGGTTTAAGAACTCTGGACGGAAATGACGCTTAAGCTCAGAATTAACCTGATCTTTCATGCGCTGATACGTGGAATCAGCGTTATTTCCAAGTGTAAAGCCAGTGTTTGCAGCCTTCGCAATATCGCGAGTACCAAGATTGGTGGTAAGAATAATAATCGTATTCTTGAAGTCCACTTTTCTACCCTGACCGTCTGTTAAGTGACCGTCATCGAGTACCTGCAAAAGCGTGTTGAAAATATCTGGATGAGCTTTTTCAATCTCGTCGAAAAGCACCACAGAGAATGGCTTTCTGCGAACTTTTTCAGTAAGCTCGCCACCTTCTTCATATCCAACATATCCAGGAGGAGCACCGAAAAGCCTAGACGCAGCATACTTTTCTGCAAACTCTGACATGTCAACTCTGATTAAGGCATTATCGTCATCAAACAAGAAGTTTGCGAGTGCCTTGGCAAGCTCAGTTTTACCAACTCCAGTAGGACCAGCAAAAATAAACGAGCCAGAAGGACGTTTAGGATCCTTCAAACCAACTCGAGCACGACGAATCGAGCGAGCTAAAGCAGACACAGCTTCATCTTGACCAACAATACGCTTGTGAAGTTCAGATTCCATTTGAAGAAGCTTCTGTGATTCCGCTTGAGTAAGCTTTACTACAGGAATGCCTGTGGTGCTCGAAACAACGGAAGCAATCATGTCTTCATCAACAACCATCTTGACGTTAGACTCGCCTTCGCGCCAAGCCTTTTCCTTCTCTGCAGCTTCATTCTCAAGCTTTTCTTGATCGTCGCGAAGATTGGCAGCTTCTTCAAAATCTTGCTGCTTGATTGCTTCATCTTTCTTTTCGGAAATCTTAGCAATCTTATGGTTTAATTCTTTGAGCTCAGGCGGCTGAGTCAAGCGCTTAATACGCAAGCGCGCACCAGCTTCATCAATAAGATCAATAGCCTTATCTGGAAGGTGACGATCTTGAATGTAACGATCAGAAAGCTCAGCAGAAGACTGTAAAGCTCCATCGGTAATAGTTACATGATGGTGATTTTCGTAGCGAGAACGCAATCCTTTAAGAATCTCGATAGTTTCAGCAATTGTAGGTTCTGGAACTTGAATCGGCTGGAAACGACGCTCCAAAGCAGCATCTTTTTCAATATACTTGCGATACTCGTCAGTAGTAGTAGCACCAATTGTCTGTAGCTCTCCACGCGCAAGCATTGGTTTAAGCATATCGGATGCACCAAGAGCTCCATCAGCAGAACCTGCTCCAACAATAGTGTGAATCTCATCAATAAAAAGCACAATATCGCCGCGTGTTTTAATTTCTTTAAGCACTTTTTTCAAGCGCTCTTCGAAATCGCCACGGTAGCGAGATCCTGCAATCATTGAACCTAAGTCTAGAGAATAAACTTGCTTATTTTTTAACGTTTCCGGCACATCGCCTTCAACGATTTTCTGTGCGAGACCTTCTACAACTGCAGTCTTACCAACTCCAGGCTCTCCAATAAGCACAGGATTATTCTTCGTGCGTCGGCTAAGTACAACCATAACGCGTTCAATTTCTTCAGAACGACCTATAACAGGATCAAGCTTTCCTTCTTGAGCTTCAAATGTTAAATTGCGTCCAAATTGATCAAGAAGAGCAGAGCCGGATTGATTTCGCTTATCTTGCACACTTCCAGCATTAGCTAACTCGCCCTTCTCGCTACCATTAGGAGCATTATCTCCACGAATTAAATCAACAGTAGTGCTTCGCAAGTCTCCAAGATCAACTTCCATCTTTATAAGTACTTGCGTGCCCACACCTTCGCCTTCGCGTATAAGCCCTAGCAAAATATGCTCAGTACCAATATAACTGTGACCAAGCTGAAGAGCTTCGCGCAAACTCAGTTCAAGCACTTGCTTAGCGTGAGGCGTAAAAGGAATATGACCAGCAGGCGAAACAGTGCCTTTGCCGATCATCTCTTCAACCTGTTTGCGAGTGCCTTCTAGGCCTACGCCTTTTGAGCTTAACGCTTTCGCGGCAATGCCCTCACCTTCGCGAATAAGCCCTAGCAAAATATGCTCAGTACCAATATAATTGTGCTGAAGTGAGCGAGCCTCTTCCTGAGCTAGCACAATCACGCGTCGTGCGCGATCAGTGAACCGTTCAAACATAACTGCCTTCCGTTCTTTTCTTTCATTCCATGGTAACGAGTCGCCATGACGCGAAGCGTCGTATATATTTATTCATTCGTACAGCATTCCATAGCATCACAATAATCATGAATGATGAACCTAAATATTCATATTCTCGTTTCTTGCATAATTACTTATGTTGTCTGCGAGATTTTCTTTTATATAATCGCATTGATGTGAATGCTGTAGTTTTTGAAGTGTCTTCAGATTCTTGTGACTCTTCCACTTTTCCTGTTAACGGTATTTCTTCTGTAACAGAATTTTCGTCTACTAAGTTTACTTCTGAAGAATCAGGATAATCTGTATCTTTTTGGGATTTTTCAAATTTTTCAGATTCATTAGCTACAGTCTCTTCAATTTTTTCAGTTTGATTTTCAACTTCAATTTCGCGATTTTTGTCATCATTATTTTCATATGATTTTTCGCCAATAGTTGAATTGTCTATTAAATCAGATTCAGATAAATTATTTTGTTCATCGTTGTCTGTTGAGACTTCTCTTTTGTTGCGCAATTTTGAATCTAATTTTCTGCGCTTACGACGATGCATCTTACTGTCTTCGATTGCTTCCTCAATAAGCTCAACGTCTGCTCGCTCATCTCGTGGAGCTTGTTGCAAAATGTCAATATGATAATCGTCGTATGCAGGCTCAGATTGAATCCAAAGCTGCGATGGCTCAGGTGGTTCAATGTCAGAATGCTCACCACAAGCATGATCAAGCGATACAACTCGCCCATCGTCTGGGCTCCACATGTTTGCGCATACGCCAAACATAGAGCCTAAACTTCCAGCTAGAGGAATGAGGAATCCGCATGATGAACATGCTTTGCCATCGGCAATTTTTGTAGATAACGACTTTGGGCCATGTTGACCTGCGTACCAGCGTTTAGCTGTTTGCGAAATTGCTTCCGCAGTCATTACTCGTCTGCGAGACAGTCTTAGCGTTGAAACAGCTTCTTCAAGATCTTCGTCAAAATCATTATTTGCATCGCAAGATTCTTGATTTTGATTAATATCTTTTTCTGCGTTTGCGTTTGTGTCTGCATCTTCTTCGCTAGTATTAGCTTTAGCGTCATCTTCAGTTTTAGACTCAGAATAATCATCTGAATTTGCTGATTCTATATTCTTTTCAGAATTATTATCATCAATATTATTTACTTGACGGAAGCCATCTTCTAGTCGAGAATCGTCTTCAGATGTGCCAATAGAGTCCATTACAGAAAGATCACTTGGTTTCAAGCGGTCTTTCCACGGAATCCATGGTGGTGAAAGCAAAGAATTTTCAGTAGGAACAAGCGTTGATTCGTTCACGGTCCAACGTTGCGTTTCTTCATCATGATACAACGTAACTGACCACTGCCAGCCTTCATACCCAACTAAATTGCTTACGAAACGAAAGTCTGTAACTCCGTTGCCAAGCTCTATAGAAGATACAAAATCTCCTACTGCATCAGTACGTTCTGAAGTTTCCACAGCTATACTTCTAGCTAGTTCTTGTGGATCCATCACTTCATCAGTCATAAATAATATTCCAGACACTATTCCTGAACGTCAAAATTATCTGCCACTGCACGCAACAATGTAGCAAGTTTTTTGCTTTCAGCAGTTGATGGGTAATGACGTCGACGCAAACCATTACCAGCAGAATCAAGAAGCTTAATAAGATCTTCTACAATAGCTGCCATATCTTCGGCTTTAGGACGAGTAGCCTTTACAAGCGATGGTGCTGTTGCAATAACATTCAAGCCCATAGCCTGTGGTCCTTTGCGACCTTCAATTACAGAAAACTCAACTCGTGTACCCTTGTGTAAACTTTTTACAGTAACTGGCAATGCTGCTGCTGGCAAGAAAACATCCTTACCATCATCTCCAACAATAAAGCCGTACCCCTTCTGCGTATCGTACCAACGCACGCGCCCATTGGGCATAACACACCTCACTCCAAATAATTCTCATTTCGCACGCTGAAGTGCACAAGGCATAAAGTATCAGCATATGCGATAGGTTTATAGATAGTGTACCAAATATTGTTATTACTTGTTTCCTTATTACATTGTAGCGCATACACGCGGGCAATAAAATTTTTTTAACCTACGCAAGTGTTGCTAATGCCAATATTTTAATCGCTAACAATTTTAGAAGGCTCATCGATTTCATTAACTGGCAGAACTACAGTAAGAGTTAGGCCATGAGCTTTAACATCTATTTGCTCAGACCCATCCATAGTGTCATCAAGATTAGTTTTAGAATTGGTCGATGCTTCTAGTGGAGAAGATATAGTTGCGCAAATAAAACCATGATGTGCTTTTACTACAGATTGCGCAATTGCCATACCCAAGCCAGTTCCACCTTTTTCTCTAGCTCTTGATGGGTCAGCAATATAGAAACGCTCGAAAATTCTAGACAATGATTCTTCTGGAACTCCAGGGCCATGGTCAACAACTCGAATTACAGCATACTTATGACCCGTATCAGTAGATTGGCTGACTTCCGCTGCTTCCAAAAACTCCTTCAGTGATTCTTTTACAGAAGGTAATTTAGATAATTCATTTGGAGTTATAGACGCCTTCATAACTCCTACTGCAATTTCTACAGGAGAATCAACAGGGGTGTATCTATGAATATTTCCTACGATATTTGTCATTACTTGGCGTAATCTAGCACCATCACCGAGTAGCGTAACAGTTGGAAGTGTACCAACATGGAATTGGAGCTTACGCTCAAAATCGCAATTTGTGCAACTCATAAGCTTCCACTCATCCGAAATAGTTAAATAGCCTTGTTGAACGGATCTAGCAGGATCAAGAGCATGTAGATCATTAGCCGCGTCAGAAAGTATTGGAGATAAGCTAACTTGCTGTGAAATATTAATTCCACGACCCTCATCAAAACGCGCCAAAGAAAGCAAATCTTCTACTAGTTCAGTCATTCTCTCGCTAGAAGCCTTAATGTGGGCAATAGAGTCATCTGCTCTCTCCTGCTCTCCTGGCATGTTGCGCCACATTGTATATAACTCAGCATATCCATGAATTGCAGCTAATGGAGTACGTAATTCATGACTTGCATCTGAAACGAATCGCTTCATTTTTTCTGTCATATCTTCTTGCTCATTAAATCCTCTTTCAATACGAGCAAGCATAGAGTTAAGAGAAGCTGCTAAAGATCCAACCTCAGTATTTTCAGGAGCAGATGGAACTCGTTTGCTTAAATCTCCAGAAGCAATTTTTGAAGCTGTTTTTTCAATTCGTTTTAACGGTCTTAAAGCTGATTGAATAATAATTGCTGAAAATACTGCTCCAAACAAAATAACTGCAATACTCACCATTATACAGTAACGAGTAAGTGTGCTAACGGTATCAATTTGATCGCTAAGAGATAAAGCAATATAGACATAACCGCTAACACTTAACTCTGAATTATAGCTATTTTTTTGACCCCACGTTAATACTAAAACTCTCCATGGAGCTGTTGCAGCCTTTTTAGTGATTGCATCGACTTTATTAGTATTCCCCTTGACGATTGCAGGTGCTGTGTAAGGCTTGTGGGTAACAATTTTTTTACTATCAAAACCGTCTGCAGGAAGTTTAGGAACCGAAACAACCGATCCTTTAATTGGTATTAATGGAGTAGAAATAATTTTATTATGCGTATCTCTAACTTGCATAAAGTAATTATTTGGACCTACTGAAGATTGATTTGAGTTTTTCATGCGCAATGAATCAACATTGTCATAAACAAATTGCGCTTGACTTGCTAATTGTACATCAGTTTTTTCTAGCAAATAATTTCCTACGAGCTGCTGAATTGATAGTGATATGCAAAAAGCGGCTACAGTTAAAATAGCGAGAGTACATGCAACTAAACGCGTACTCAGTGGTATTGCATTTATGCGACGACGTAGCCAGCAGGTTTTACGAGGCTTTTTGTTTTTTTTGTTATTTTCACTTAGCTCTATCGCAACACTTTTTCCAGCAGTTCTAACATCTGAATCATCTTTAGAGTTATTATTTGTGCTGTTGCTAATAGTTGATTCAGCGTTATTGTAGTTATTATTACTAGATTGCATGATCAGGCTTGACCTGCCTTAGGCTCTCGAATCATATAACCGATGCCACGTTTAGTTTCAATAAGAGGAACTACTTTTTGCTGTTTTCCTGAATCATCAGTAATTTCAATGCCATCAATCTTCTTTCTTAAATAAGAAATATAAGATTCAACGATTGCTGCGTCTCCGCCCCAATCGTACTGCCATACGTGATTCAAAATCTGGCTTTTTGACAGAACTCGACCTTCATTGTCCATAAGATAATGAAGTAGTTTGTATTCAGTTGGGCTAAGTTCGATTGGCACGCCACATCGAGTTACGTCATGAGAATCCTCGTTAATCTCAAGATCCGCAACTTTTATAATATGAGTTTCTTCATCAGGTTCTTGTGTTCTGCGAAGAATTGCTCGTATTCTTGCCACTACTTCTTCCAAGCTGAATGGCTTTGTAACGTAGTCATCTCCACCAACGGTTAGACCCATAATTTTATCTTGTGTATCGTCTCTTGCAGTTAGGAACAATACAGGAACTTTAATTCCATTTTGACGAATACGCCTCGTAACAGTAAAACCATCAATATCTGGGAGCATAACATCCATAACGATAAGATTTGGATTTACTCGTTCAATTACTTCAACAGCTTCTGAGCCGGATGCAGCAGTTTCTACTTCAAACCCAGCAAAATGCAAAGATGCTACCAAAAGTTCACGGATTGATGGCTCGTCATCGACCACGACAATAGATGCTTCAACGTTCTTACTCATATTGATTAGCATCACTTATCAAGCTGAATGTTTCCTGAATAATTGCTGAAAATAAAACAAGTTATCGAATATTTTTGTCTACCTGTGACGAGCGTGCCTTCTACGAGCTTTTCTAATACCAGCAAGTATTTGACGTTGTATGCGATTCTTTCTAAACAGAATAATCGCGACTATTGAGAATAATGCCAACAATATTAATAGCATAATAATTGTAGAAATAAGACTTGCAGAAGAAGTTGTTGACGTACGTTTTGCACGCATTATTTGTTTCATCATCATTATTGCAGATTGATCCCAATGCGTTCCAGTTGTGCTTACTAATGGCTTATAAGCTGCATCGGATAACGAGTCTACAGTATTTTTATTTTTGAGCCATTCATCGGAATTAGGCGAAACAGCTACAACTAATCTTCCATCATGAGTTGCTACTGCAAGCAGCACAGTATTTTTAGCTGGAAGCGTACTAATCAACAAATCACTAGCCCATTTTGATGGATTTTTTGTATTTCCAAAAGTAGACAAATATAAGAGCCTAACATTTACTCCTGTACGCTTTTTTGTTGTCTCAATCATGTCAGCAACTTTACTGACAGAATCCCCAAGCAAATTTTCTGTGTCTGTTATTGAGTCTGTTGCAACTATTCCAGAATTTTGCTCATTACTTTCAGCATATGCATTAATTGTATTTACTCTATTTAAAGGTGAAAATATGAGCGAATTTATTGGAAGAGTTGGAAGAATAAAAGAAAAACTAAATAAAAATGCCATTAATAAAAGCAATACGCGTTTAGCTAAAAATAGTTTTGAATAAGAATGCTGGTAGTTAAAATTTGCAATACGCATGCAAGCTAAGCTTTTAACCACATTGGTGCATAAATCTTTTTCGTAGTTTTTTGATGGCATATATTCATAATAGCGTGACATCACACAAGTAAAAGTAGCATTATAAAAATCTTTGCTTAATTTATTTGGAATGTTTCGCAAAATAATTTATAAAAAAGCGTTTATTTAGACGCAAAACAAATGGAGGGGAAATATGGCACAATTTCGAGTTGATTCAGAGCAAATTCAGCAGGCTGCGGCAGCCGTTGGAACCTCGGTTAGTGCAATTAGAGATGCAGTCAACGGGATGTATACCAATTTACAGCAATTGCAGAGCGTGTGGACTGGATCGGCGGCTACACAATTTGCGTCGACCGCTCAGCAGTGGCGAGCGGCGCAACAACAAATGGAACAATCATTAGAAGCAATTCAGCAAGCTATGCAACATGCGTCAGGAGTGTATCTTGATGCGGAAGCTCAAGCTACTTCCCTATTTGGAATGGGCTGAATAGTCTGAATAATCTAATGAAATATAAATGGCGGTATACTTTACTTGTGAGCATACCGCCATTTACTATGAGCTATTCAGCTATAAAATTTTTACAACTTTTAATTTAGTAGCCCATGTCGGCACCAGCTTGTGGTGCTGAAGCTGGTTTTTCTGGCTTGTTAGCAACCACAGCTTCAGTGGTTAAGAACAAACCTGCAATAGAAGCAGCGTTCTGTAGAGCAGAACGAGTTACCTTAACTGGGTCAGTAACGCCAGCAGCCATCAAATCTTCGTAAGTGTTGGTTGCAGCGTTGAAGCCTTCGCCTTCTGGAAGCTCACGCACCTTGTTGAGCACAACATCTCCAGAAACGCCAGAGTTCTGAGCAATCTGCTTGATTGGAGCTTCTACAGCGCGGAACACGATTGCAGCACCCGTCGCTTCTTCGCCCTTAAGCTCTGTGATTGCTTGAGACTTTTCAATCTTTGCAGCAGCCTGAACCAAAGCTACGCCACCGCCTGGAAGCAAACCTTCCTCAATAGCAGCCTTAGCGTTACGAACTGCATCTTCAATACGATGCTTACGCTCCTTAGCTTCAACTTCAGTAGCAGCGCCAACCTTAATAACAGCAACGCCGCCAGCAAGCTTAGCAAGACGCTCCTGAAGCTTTTCGCGATCGTAATCGGAATCAGTGTTCTCGATTTCTGCGCGAATCTGAGCCACGCGAGCATCAACATCTTCCTTAGATCCAGCACCAGAAACGATAGTTGTTTCATCCTTAGAAACAATAACCTTAGCTGCGTGACCAAACACAGAAGCGTCGATAGAATCGAGCTTTAAGCCAAGGTCGTCAGAAACAACCTGTGCACCGGTCAAAATAGCCATATCTTGGAGCATAGCCTTACGACGATCGCCGAATCCTGGAGCCTTAACAGCAACAGTGTTGAAAGTGCCACGAATCTTGTTCAAAACAAGTGTTGGCAATGCTTCACCATCAACATCTTCAGCAATAATAAGCAATGGCTTGCCAGACTTCATAACAAGCTCAGCGATGTGGACAATATCCTGCTGGCTTGAAACCTTGCCAGAAGTGAGCAAAATGTATGGATCTTCAAGAACAGCAGTTTGATCGTCAGCGTTAGTGACGAAGTAAGGGGAAATATAGCCCTTATCAAAGCGCATACCTTCAGTGAAGTCCAAGTCAAGACCAAACTTGTTGTTGTCTTCAACTGTGACAACACCATCCTGACCGACCTTATCCAAAGCTTCAGCGATCTTTTCGCCAACTTCAGAATCAGCTGCAGAAATCGTAGCAGTAGCAGCAATCTGTTCCTTGGTCTCAACATCCTTTGCAGAAGCAAGCAATTCCTTGACGATTGCTTCAGCAGCCTTTTCGATGCCGCGGCGAAGAGCGATTGGGTTGCTTCCTGCAACAACATTCTTCAAACCTTCATGCACCAAAGACTGTGCCAAAACAGTAGCAGTTGTAGTACCGTCGCCTGCAACATCATCAGTCTTCTTAGCTACTTCCTTAACAAGTTCGGCGCCAATACGCTCGTATGGATCTTCAAGATCGATTTCCTTAGCGATAGAAACGCCATCATTTGTGATAGTTGGTGCACCGTAAGTCTTATCTAATACAACGTTGCGACCCTTTGGACCAAGTGTAACTTTAACAGTGTCTGCAAGCTTATCCAAACCGGCGAGCATACCCTGACGGGCGTCTTCCTGGTAGGCAATAATCTTTGCCATAGTTCCTCCACATACGTTATTTATGAACTTTTCACTGCAATCTTGAGCAATAAGCCGTCAGCTGCTTATTATCACTCTCAAGGCTTGAGTGCTAATTTGAAGATTAGCACTCTATGTACCCGAGTGCCAACTTTTTTGGCGTTTATACATAAAAACCGGTTAGAAAATAATTCTAGCCGGTTATTTTTATGCGAAAAATATTACCTGCAAAGCACAACTACAATCGGAGAAACGATTTGTTTTTCATTTTCGACAGCACTAATACCTAAAGTCTTTGCAATATCTTCAGCTGCAGCTTTTTGTGAATCGTCTTTATACCAAACAACAGACTCGCCTGGGACTTTACCAGTTGGATTTCCAGCTGTCACATTTGCGTATCCCGCTTGCTTTAACTTATCTGCGCCAGCAGCAGCATGACCGCTTATCTTGGTTGCGTTAAGAACTTTCACAGCAACTGATTTATCTAGTGAAGTTTGCGTCTTAGAATCATTTGCTGAATTATCCTTAGAGTCACCAGCATCTTTCCTATCTGATTTATTTTCTTCAGATTTATTATCGTCGTCATCTTCGCCTTCAGAAGATTTATCTTCGTCGCTTTTAACTGACTTTTTGTTTTCAGAAGTCTTAGAAGACGATGCTGATTGAGATGATTGTTGCTGATGATTCCAAGGCAACGGAAGATGTGAGATTTCGCCAGAAGCGATAGCCCAAACCAAAACACCAACAACCGCTGCAACAATTAATGCAGCAAAATAAGGAAGTATTACGGCATACCACGCAGGATTTCCACGATGAACTCCAATCGGTCCCTCTGGTGGCTCATCAAAAGCATCAGGCGTATACGACACGTTCTGATTATTTCGCGCCATAATTGCACTCCTTATAAAATCATTTAAACAATAATGAATCTATACTATCTAATGCTTAGCACAAAGCACAAATTTAGAAAATTTGATTGATTTCCTTTTATGGTATGCCTTGACATACAGTAGCAATATGAATCCTCAAAATATTAAACCTTTAAACGAGCTAATGGATCCTGATTGGGCTGAAGCATTAAAGCCAGTTGAGCCACAAATACGCGCAATGGGAGTATTTTTGCGAGAGCAGATAGAAAGCGGACATCATATTCTTCCTGCTAGCCACAACATTTTGCGTGCTTTTTCTATTCCACTAAAAAGCATTAAAGTTTTAATTGTTGGCCAGGATCCATATCCAACGCCGGGCCATCCAGTAGGCTTAAGTTTTTGCACAGCTGCAAAAGTGCGCCCACTGCCAAAAAGTCTCATAAACATTTATAAAGAATTAGTAAACGATTTAGGTGTAGAAACTCCAAAAAGTGGAGATCTAACACCGTGGACCAGGCAGGGTGTGATGCTTCTTAACAGATGTTTAACTGTTGAGGCCGGTAAGGCAAATAGCCACCAAGGAAAAGGTTGGGAGCCTGTAACCGATGCAGCTATTCGAGCATTAAACAATAGAACTGATTGCAATGGTAATCCATTGCCGCTTGTAGCTATTTTATGGGGTCGTAATGCGCAAAGTTTGGCTCCTTTGCTGACGAATGCAACTCTTATTACTTCAGCGCACCCAAGTCCTCTTTCTGCAATGCGAGGATTCTTTGGATCGCATCCATTTTCAAGAGCTAATCAGGCCTTAATTAATATGGGAGTTTCGCCAATTAATTGGTCCCTAGATTCTCAAGAAATCTAATTGTCTTAAATATTGCAAATTATCTTATAAAGACAATAAAAATGCCATTTTTGAACATGTCAGTACTGCATATCGGTTAAAATGTCTCTTATGGCATTATTTCCACCGCAACCACAGAAGAAACCGTTAACCGATAAAACTTCAATTGCTTCTAAGCTTGGCATTGGATCAGCTGTACCTCAACCGTCTGCTGTTTCTAATGCAAGTGCGCAAGTCACTGCAACTATTTCGAGTGATGACATACGTCGTTGTCAGCAAATTGCAAATATTTTGCGCGCACGTTTTGCACAAACTTTAGTCGGTCAAGACGCTTTACGAGAGTCTCTTATTCTTACTCTTATTGCAGGCGGACACATTCTTATTGAATCAGTACCAGGTCTCGCAAAAACTACTGCTGCTCAAACTCTTGCAACAGCTATGTCAGGTAGTTTCCGTCGTGTGCAGTGTACTCCGGATTTAATGCCAGCAGATTTAGTTGGTACTCAAGTTTTTGATTTTGCTTCTCAACATTTTACTACGCAAATTGGTCCTATCCATGCAAATGTTATTTTGTTGGATGAGATTAATCGCTCAAATGCAAAAACTCAATCTGCAATGCTTGAAGCTATGGCAGAAGGAGCAACAACTATTGGAGGCGAAAGAATTCCTCTGCCTCAACCATTTATGGTTATTGCTACGCAAAATCCAATTGAGGAAGAAGGAACATTTAATCTTCCAGAAGCCCAAATGGATCGTTTTATGGTAAAGGCAGTTATGACTTACCCTAATCCTGAAGAGGAAGTTCGTATGCTGCAATTACTTACTCAACGCGGATTGGATGTCGTTGATCCTTCAAAGCTAAATACTCAACGCATAAGTTTGCAAGATGTTGTTTTTATGCGTACTGCAGCGCGTCGCATACACGTTTCTGAAGCAGTTATGAAATATGTAGTTGATTTTGTTGCAACTTCTCGCGGTGAAGGTACGCATCCACTTCCTACAATTAATTCATTGGTTCGTATGGGAGCTAGCCCGCGTGCATCAATTGCACTTATTCGTATTGCTCAAGCTCACGCTTTACTTTCTGGACGCGATTATGTGATACCTGAAGATATTAAATTGTTTGCGCATGAAGTGTTAAGGCATCGCATACTTTTAACTTTTGAAGCTTTAGCTGATTCTATTACTACAGATCAAGTAATTGATGCATTAGTTAAGACGGTTCCTGTGCCATGATGCGTACGAAGCGGTTAGTATTATCTGAACCTGCTAAAGCCGTGCGTCGCAAAATTGAGCTTTTGGATCAGCGAATTGATTTGCCTATTGCGCGTAAAGCTTTAGGCTTATTAGAGGGAGACCATCCTTCGCACAGACGTTTTGGCACAGGTGATGTTATTGACATACACGCGTGGCAGCCAGGAGATGAAGCTCGCATGATGAATTGGTCTGCGAGTGCTCGAACTGGACAACCTATGGTGTCTTCTAGAGAGCGTACTTCGTCTTCTCATACTTGGATTGCTTTAGATACAAGCATCAATATGAATGGAGCTTGTGTTTCTGGAGAATCTCTGTATGAAGTTGCGTCTAACTCTGCATGCTTTTT
Source organism: Gardnerella swidsinskii (assembly GCF_023277705.1). Classification (NCBI taxonomy): domain Bacteria; kingdom Bacillati; phylum Actinomycetota; class Actinomycetes; order Bifidobacteriales; family Bifidobacteriaceae; genus Gardnerella; species Gardnerella swidsinskii. The sequence goes on along the minus strand of NZ_CP083176.1, from coordinate 71,663 downwards.
TGCATCTTTGAGTTTAAAACGTCATGATGCTGTTTCTTTGTTGTGTGCAGATGGAAAAAACGTTATCAATGTTCATTCTGCTAGTAATCTTTCTGATTTTGAGCGAAATCTAGATTATACGTTGCTTAATACTCGTAGGAATACCAGAGACATTGATGCGTTGCTTACTTCGTTACTAAAAAATATTGACAATAATGGTCTGGTAGTTTTAATAACTGATGAGTATGCATTACAAGCTCATAACTCTGAATCTTTGCGTAAAATTACGCAAAATCATAAGCTTGTAGTTATTGTTGTCTCTCCTATTAATCCTTTTGATTCTGCAATTGATTTGCAAATATTTGATGGAATTACTTTACGTAAAGTACCGGCGTTTTTGAAAAAAGAATCAAATAAAAATGAAGTCGAAGCTCGTAGAAATATTAGAATAAACGCTTTATACGATATGCTGCTTGGTGTTCAATCTTCAATAATTCATGGTTCTTCAAGTGAAGAAGTGTTCCATATTTCTGCACAAAAAGTGAGCCGTACAAATTATCTTGCTGACTCATTTAACAAGGAGGTTGAATAGAATGAGCCTGGAAGATATTCAAAAGCCCTTACATGATGAAACGCTTTTTTTAATACTACTTTCTGCATCGTTTGTTGTTATCTTTATTGCTTTTGCGGTTTTATATTTTTCTTTTAAAAAGCCAAAAAAATTAACTGAAAGTAGCAATTCTACAGAAGCAGTTCACGTTCATAATGTAGACAAACAAGCTTGGCGTAAAGATATTGATGCGATTGTTGAGAAGTATCATAACAATGAACTTACTAAAGATCAGGCTTGTGCAGAATTGGCTTCTATTGCTAGATTATATGTTTCGAAGATGAGCGGTGAAGATATTCAAACTCACACTTTGGGAGAATTGGCTTCTTTGCGTTTGAAATGGCGCAATAAAAAAGGTGCTGATATGTTACGCCAAACAATATCTGCTTTGTATCCTCCAGAATTTGCTGATCGCAAAGCAAACGAGCAAGCGCGAAATACTACTGTTGAGCAGGCTGCTGAATGGGTTTTAGTATTGCTTGAAGGCTGGCAAACGAAGGACAAACGTTGATGAGTAATAATGTTTGGGAATACATATGGCCATGGAGATGGCAATGGCCTTTGCTTTTTGTTGCAGGCGTTGTTATTTCTGTAGCAATTTTTGCTATCTTACTAATTTTAGATTCCATTCGTAGCAATATTTTAAAAAAGAAGTATAAGAGTCAAACTAGTAATATTACGCGAAAATTCTATACTTTTACTTTTGACAATGATCTACAAGGAACTACTACTAGTCATTCATGGTATATGTGGCGAATGTTTAGAAGGTTTGCTGCGGCTGCATTGGTAGTATCTTTATGCAGTTCGCTTGCTGTTGCTTCTAGACCAGCCCGAGTGTTTAATGCGAACGAGCAAGTTAGTTCTAGAGACATTGTTTTATGCTTAGACGTTTCAGGTTCTGCTTTACCATATGATCGCGAAGTAATTCAAGCGTATCTTAATTTTATTGAGCATTTTCAGGGTGAACGCATTGGATTAAGCATTTTTAACTCCACATCTAGAACAGTTTTTCCACTGACTGACGATTATCGACTAGCTAAAAAACAATTGCAATATGCTGCAAATTTGCTTGGCGGAGTTCAATCGCAAAGTCGTATTAATCGTTTACAACAACGCCAATATCAGGAAATTTCTGACTGGCTTGAAGGAACTCAAAATCGCAAAAACGCAACATCTCTTATTGGAGACGGTTTAGTTAGTTGCGCAGCAATGCTTCCAGGTTTTATTTATGGTTCTGCTCATAATAACCATAAAATACAAAGCCGTTTTAATAGAAGTGCTTCCATTGTTCTTGCTACAGATAATGTTGTTTCTGGAAAACAAACTTACTCATTAAAGCAAGCTTTAGATTTAACAAAGCAAGCTAAAATTACTGTCGACGGGTTATATTCCGGCGCAAAACAGAATGAGAATGATGATGCTACGTTAGAAATGAAACAGCTTATTGAATCTCATGGTGGAATTTTCCTTTCTCAACGCAATTCTGATTCTGTTATTAATTTAGTAAAAGAAATTGAAAAAAGACATACTGCAATTCCTCAAGGCACTGCTCAGTCTGCATTTAGCGACGATCCTGGTCTTTGGGTTTTGCTTACTGTGTTTAGCGTTGTGATTTGGTTAGCTATTGCAAAGAGGATGAAGCGATGACAACAACACTATTTTCTGCTACTACCCTACTGTTTGCACACGCTAAAATTGAAGCTTCTGACACTTCTCAAGCAGGTCAGTTGGTTTTTTCTCCATCATATGGCTGGATTATTGCGATTATTGCAATATTAGTTTTGTTGGCAGCAATGTTTTTTGAAATTGTGCCTATACGTAGGAAACCAGGATCAAGTGATGAAACTTTTTGCATGAGATTAAGACGTATTGGCATATGCATAATGCTAATAATTTGCGTGCTATCTCCAAGTATTATGCGTTCAACTTTACAAAGAGCAGTAAATGCAACAAACGTGATTATTGCTCTAGATATAACAGGTTCAATGAGAGCAAAAGACGCTGATTATGCAAAAAATAGTAAGATTGAGCGTATTGATGCAGCAAGGAATATTATTCGTCAAATAACAAAATCCTATGCTAACTCAAGTTTTGCTGCTATTTCTTTTGGTGCTTCTACGTCTGTCGATGTTCCATTAACGCCTGATGCTAGAGCAGTTGACAATTGGATAAATACTTTACGAACTGAACCAACTAGCGTAGCTACTGGAACTAGTCTTGACGCTCCTATAGATCAAACTTTGCTTACTGCAAAAGCTATACATGATGCTCATCCAGATGATACAACAGTTTTGTATGTTTTAAGCGATGGTGAGGAAACAACACAACGAAAGCGCCGCACATTTTCATCGCTCAGAGCTTATATTACTAACGCATTTGTTATTGGAATAGGCTCATCTAAAGGAGCTAAAATACCTTTGGAAAAAACACAGCTGCAACTTGACGACTACAGCGAAGACAATACCTCTAATCAATGGGTTATTGATCCTGCTACAGGAAATCCTGGAATTTCAAAGCTTGATGAAAAGAACTTGCGAAATATTGCCGATGAGCTTAGCGGCAAGTATATGCACTCATCTTTAAACGTAACATTTGGAGACGAAGCAAAACCAATTCTTTCACACCAATGGAGAATGAACGAGACAGCAAAACCTCGTTTGAGACCTGAACCAATTATTTGGCCGTTTGCAATATTTGCGTCGATACTTTTAATTTGGGAATTAATGTCGTGGTTTATAACTTCAAGGAAATTAGTATGAAGCACATGTCTAGTCGCACAATTATTCGCATTGTTACATTCTTGTTCTTGATTATTGCGATATTCGTAGCGTATTTTGCTATCGTAAATTGGAGAGCACAATACGCGTATAATACTGCTACGGATAGCCTTATTTCTAACATAAAATCTGCTAAGAGTATCGATAGCGACAAGAATGTGCTTTTAACTCAGCAACAGCAAACTGATGCGCAATTTGATGATGCTAAATCTCAAGAAATGATACTGCTTCCTCAACTTCGAAATAGTATTGACAAAAATGCTGAATTATCACGAAAGTTAACAGAAAAATTAAAGCAGAATCAAAACAATACTAATAAGCAACAGAAACCGAAAAAGCATAACAATCATTTTAAAAACGATAATTCTAACAATTCTTCTAAAGATAAAAAGCAGTCAGATTCGTCTAAGCCTCAATTGAGCAATGCTCAGCGCAATAAAGTTGAAAACTTGCTAAAACAGAACGATCATGTGGATTCTCAATCTTCACAGAATCAAGAAGACCAGCAAGGTTTAGAAAAGACAGAAAAACGTACTAAAACTGATGAAAGCAGCAATAAGCCTTGGTAATTAAATCTTCAACGATTATCTATAAGCGAAGCAATAAGCATTAATAACCTTTTAACCACATTGAATATTTTTTAGTGACTTTTCATTAATAAACGTGTGTAATAACGATTATGCACACATATTACGAATGGCAATGGCTTATACAACGCACTCAAGAGTGCGCTCGCTGCGTTATGGCAGAATCCGCAGCGACTGAATTAGAAGATTGGCAAGGGCTTGCAGCCGAACATTTTCGTCATAGTATGAAAAATATTTCTGCACAAGCGTATGCGTTATATAACATTCGCGGAGGAATATAGTATGTCTTGGAAAGTTAAGTCCTCTGTTGTAGGTGGAATGACGCTTAGCGTTGCTGATAGAGAAGCGTATATTAGTTTTTCCAGAAAACTCAATAATATTGCTAAAGAATTACTTACGCTAAAAAATTTATGGCTTAATGCAGCGATGGTTATTGCCGGTCAAAATTATGGTATACAAAAAGAATCAGGAGCATATATTCATGATTCTTCGCAATCATTTTTAACTGAAAGCATATGTCATGAATATGCTCATAAATGTTATTTAATGTCTCAAAATTTAGAAAATCTTGCTTTTCTTATTGCAAGAGCAAATAATTTGTATGAAGATGCAGAATTTCGTGCAAAAGACGAGTTAGACAATAAAATTTCTTTCTTGGCTCTTGCAAACCCTATTTTTGCTTTACATGTTTTATTCTCCGCAGGTCTCGCCGTTAATCAAGATAATAAAAATCATTCAGGTTTCCAAAATCTTGCTAGATGGTCCTACGCAACTAAGAATATACAACAAGGAATTATTCGAGGTTTATCGCAGCACCTTATTTTAAATCCTATTACAAGTTTGCCAATATTTATTGCCGGAAATGCGAAAGGCCCCATAAATAAAAAAGAGCGTGAAACCTCACTAAACTTTTTATCCAATGCTCAAAAATATTTATCACAAGCTATTCCATTTATTTCTAGTGCTCTTAGCTTCGTAAGCGCGCCTATTAATGATCGAAAGCAAGGTAATAATTTACTTCTCACTAAAGTAAATGAGATGTGGAGAAAACCTGAATCTGTTCTTGCTAGACCTGGACGTAATCTGCTTGAAACTTTAGAAAATTTAACGGAACTTGGAAGCGAAAATTTGGGCGTTAGACCACCACTTGTTAATCCAGATGCTGCTACTATTGCAATTCAACGTTTTAGGCGCAGCGATGGCAGTTCGTCATGGTTAGTAATAATTCCAGGAACTGACGGTAAAGCACACTCTCCTTTTGGTTGGGCACAAAACGCAGAAGTAATGAGTCATAGTTCTTTAGTTAGAAAACAAGCTGATAGCACTCGAATGGTTGTAGAAGCTATGAAACGTTCTGGAATTAAATCTAACGAGCCTGTTGCTTTAGTAGGACATTCTCAAGGAGGTATTGTTGCAGCAAGCATTGCAAGCGATTACTCTAAACAGTACAACATACAGCATGTTGTTACTGCTGGATCTCCTATTGCAAATCATCCAATTCCTAAGAAAACTTGGGTTACTAGTATTGAGATGGACGATGAGATTGTGCCTTCTTTAGATGGCAAAGAGAATCCTCGTAGAAATAATTGGGTGACTATTCACGGTCATGCAATTCATGTTAAAGAATCTAAGTGTTCTTTACCTCCTGGAGTCACGCGTTTTTCTGGCAAACAATATTCGACTAAAAAATTCGATAATGACGGAATATTCGTTAATGACGTTCCAGAAGAAGGAACTTTAACTCATGATTTGCATTACCATACTGCAGCTTATGAAGATGCTCTTCAACTCGGATCTAAAAGTGTGCGCGAGCAAGATCGACATTTTCAGAATACTATTAATGGCAAATTGCAAAGTACTACATTGTGGCAAGGAGTAATGAAAAAATAAAATAATTAAATTCTTATTGAGTAAAATTAAGCTAATTCGCAGCATGATGTAACCTTAAAACTATGAAGCTTACCGATATTTCTCCTGCAATAGCTCTGACTCCTCTCGATGGGCGTTATCATAATCAAACATCCGCACTCGTTGAATATTTAAGCGAACCTGCGTTAAATCGCGAGCGCATGCGTGTAGAAGTTGAGTGGATGATTCTTCTCGCAAATGGTTATGAAGCTAATCAATTCCAGCCAATTGTTAAGGGTGTTAATCCTTTAACTGATGAAGAATGCTCATATTTGCGTTCTATTCCTGAAAATTTTGATGCTGAAGGAATTGCTCGTCATACTGCGCATGAGGCTATTACTCATCACGATGTTAAAGCTGTTGAATACTACATTGACGATGCGTTAGACGAAGCAGAAAATAAGCTTGGTCGTGCTACTGAGCTTTCAAATTTAAAAACTTTAGTACATTTTTCATGCACAAGTGAAGATATTAATAATCTTTCTATTGCGCGTTGCGTAAAGCAAGCTGTTTTAAACGTTTATCGTCCGAATTTAGAAGCGATAGTTGATTATTTAGTTAAAAATGCTAACGAATATAGAGATTTATCTATGCTTTCGTTAACTCATGGCCAGCCTGCTACTCCAACTACTTTAGGTAAGGAATTGGCAGTGTTTGCATATCGTTTGCGTCGTCAACTTCGTCATCTTGATAATCAAGAGTATTTAGGAAAGTTGAATGGTGCTACAGGAACTTTTGGAGCTCATTTAGCTGCTTTCCCAGAAGTTGATTGGATTAGCGTATCTCAAGAGTTTGTTGAAAATAGAATGGGTCTTCAATGGAATCCATTAACGACTCAAATTGAAAGCCACGATTGGCAGGCTGAACTTTATAGCACTGTAAGTCACATAAACCATATTCTGCATAATCTTGCAGTTGACGTATGGATGTATATTTCTAGAGGTATTTTTGTACAAGTTCCTGTGAAGGGAGCTACAGGATCTTCTACTATGCCTCATAAGGTTAATCCTATTCGTTTTGAGAACGCTGAAGCTAATCTTGAGATTTCTTGCTCACTGTTTGACACATTATGTGCAACTCTTACTGAAAGCCGCTGGCAGCGTGATCTTACAGATTCTACTACTCAAAGGAATGTTGGCTCAGCTTTCGGTTATGCTCTTCTTGCTTTGAATAATCTTTTAGGCGGTTTGAAGTCTATTCATCCTAATAAAGAATTTATGGCAAAAGAATTAGATGAAAATTGGGAAGTTCTTGGAGAGCCAATTCAAACAGCAATGCGTGCTGAAGAAATTGCTGGCGTACCTGGTATGGAACGACCATATGAGCAAGTAAAAGAATTAATGCGCGGTCACCATATTTCACAAAGTGACGTAGAAGAATTCATTAAATCTCGTAGCTTTGATGCCAATACTGCAGCTCGTTTGCAAGCAATGACACCAGAATCTTACACTGGATTTGCTTCACAATTGGTGGACTTTATTGATTAAGTAGACGGTAAAGCCATGCAATCTAGCATAAATCCAAATCTTGTTATTGAAGATACTCAGCCTAGCTTAGTACGTAGTTGGGCTGATTTGTTGTATGCAATATCATCAGTTGTAATTGGCGTTTTTACTTTGTTGTCGTCAATGTGTTTATCAGCAACGGCTGATGCTATGAAGATTGATGCACGAAGTGCTACTCAAATTATAGGATTGTCTTTTAATAATCTTTCATTTGTTCTGATACAGCAAGGTCTTACTCTTATTGTTGTTGCAGAAGTTATTGCACACATGGTTTCTGACAGGCGTTGGATTGATACCGCTATTTCTGTTATTACGCTGTTTATAAGTTATGGTTCAGTATGGCTGTTATCTATTGCGATATTTTCTACACACAATATAGCTTTGATTGAATCTTTACAAATGCGGTCTAATAACACTTGGGCTGATTTGCTTCCAGACATGTATGCTGTTCTGGTTGCTTTTCTTACAGTTAGTGGTCCTAGACGCGAATATAAGCATGTAATGTGGGGCTGGAATGCTTTATTCATTGTTACAGCAATACTTCTATTTTCATCTTGGGATTCCTACTCTGCTATTCTTGTATCATGTTGCTTAGGAAGAGCAATTGGTACGCTTATTCGTTTCGCAAAAGGCACACGCAGTAAGGGTGCTTGGGGTGACGATATTGTTCTTGCTTTAAAAAATATTGGCATAGATAATCTTACTCAATTAACTCGTAGAACTCAGCAAGCTGATCATACTGGAGTTCTTCGTTCAAGTCTTGATGACGATTTAATTGAAAATTCAAGATTGTATGATGCAACAGACATCCACGGCATACGTTATGTAATTTCAGTATTAGATAATCAAGTTCATTTACCAGGTTATTTAAATCAATTATGGCAGTGGGTGCGTTTAGTAGATATACCAACTCGTAGAGATCGTTCTGCTAGACATTCTGTTCATCACCACCTTTCTATGCTTCTTGTTTTACGAAATATGCATTTGCCAACAGCGAATGTTTATGGAGTAAGCGACAGTGATAAATCTTCAATAATGGTTTTTCACGCTTCTAACGCTCTACTGCCTTGCAATTTGAACACTTTAACTATTGATGATGCAGCAAAATTAATGCGTTATGTAGATGCTGCTAACACTCGCGGTATTACGCATAGACGCATCACTCCTGAAACTATTGCTAGGCTTGAAGACGGAACACCAGTTATTGCAGGTTGGCAAAACGGCGACGTTGCCAGCGATGATACAAATATTGCACTTGATAAAGTTCAGCTTTTAACGCTTATTGCATCTTGCACAGATATTGACACTGCTCTTAAAGCTGCTATTAACACATGGGGTGCAGAAAAGTTATCTGCACTATTGCCTTTTATGCAGAAAGCTGCTATTCCTGCTTCCACGAGATCTTTGCCATCTTGGAATAAAAAAGTTTTCCAAAATCTTTGCAATAAGTTAAGTCAAATAGTTGCTTTACACACAGATGAAGAAGATTATGATACGGTGCGTTTAGCGCGCTTCAATATACGTTTCTTTGTTAGCTTGGTTCTTTCGATTGTTGCTGTCGCTGTTATTGCTACACAGTGGCATCCTCAGGAAGTATTTGCTGCCTTGCGTCACGCAGATAATGTAATGGTATTTATGTGCTTTGCTTGCAGCATGTTTGCTTGGATTGGATCTGCAATTACTCTCGGCTCATTCATGGATGATCAAAAACCTTCTGCACATGTTTTGTTTGCATCTCAAGCAGCTACTGGTTTCACAGCAGTTTCTATGCCTGCTGGTGTTGGTCCTGCATTTGTAAATATGCAATTATTAAAGAAAAGCGGGTACACTTCAGCTCAAGCTACAGCAATTACTAGTGCAGTATGGCTTATTCAAGCATTAATGACAACTTTAGTATTACTTTCTATAGGCGTTTTCACTGGTAAAAATGTGCTTTCTGGAATGATTCCTACCCATATGCTCATTACTTTCATTGGAATAATCACACTTATAGTTTGTGTTTTAATGGTTATCCCGTCCGCTCGTAAAACAATTCGCAAACATTATTTGCCAATATTATCTGATTACGGTCGTCAAATTAAGGAACTTATTTCACATCCTATGCAACTTATTGCAGGCTCTTTTGGCGCTATTGTGCTTGTTTCATGCATTGGATTGGGTTATTGGATTTCTTTACTTGCATTTGGATATTACGCAAATCCTTGGGAAACAATCTTACTATTCTTACTTGCTAATGCAGCTGGATCGGCAGTGCCTACACCAGGCGGCTTGGGTGCTGTTGAAGCTTCTCTTACTTTCGCATTTACATCTGTAGGTGTTCCTCCAACAGTTGCTTTGTCTGCTACCCTTCTGTATAGACTTATGTTCTACTGGTTAAGAATTCCGTTAGGCGCGTTTGCAATGAAGTGGCTCAGCAATAATGAGCTTATATAAGTGAGATTTACAAACATTTGTGTATTTTTATTAGCAAATATCGTATCTGTTTCAATGCAAGTACGTTTTAAATAAAAAATAGCAAAAAATAAATAAAAAATATTAAGAAAATTGCAAAAATGGCTACATTTGTAGGGAAAATGTACTAATATCTAGTATGAACGTGACCTTTGAAGAGAAGGTCCCCTGACACAAAGGATGCTGCATGGCATACAACAAGTCTGATCTCGTTTCTAAGATCGCACAGAAGTCCAACCTGACCAAGGCACAGGCCGAAGCCGCCGTCAACGCATTCCAGGATGTGTTCGTTGAGGCTTTACAGTCCGGTGAAGGTTTGAAGCTTACTGGTCTGTTCTCCGCAGAACGCGTAAAGCGTGCTGAGCGCACTGGCCGCAACCCGCGTACCGGTGAAACCATCAAGATTCCAGCTTCTTACGGTGTACGTATTTCCGCTGGCTCCTTGTTGAAGAAGGCTGTTACTGCCTGAAATTAAGCGTTTTTCGTATTTATTACATTAAACAAATACTATTTGCGCAAAAACAAAGATGGGCACTCCAAAGCTGGGGTGCCCATCTTTTATAGATTTCCTCGTTCCATTTTTCGCAAACGCGGCTCTGCGCTATCTTTTGCTCCCGTAATGCGGTAAACGTCAAAAACGCCTTCAATTTTACGGATAGCAGCAAGTAGAGTTGCTAAGTGCTGAGGATCTGCCATTTCAAAGGTAAATTGACTTGTTGCAACACGGTCATCGCCTGTAGCAATAGTTCCGGAAAGAATATTTACTCCATGATCTGAAAGAACGCGAGTAACATCCGAAAGAAGATGTTGTCGATCCAATGCTTCAACTTGGACCTTAACCAAGAACAAGCCTTTATCGCTAGTCCATTGAACAGGAATAACGCGCTCTGATTGAGTTTTTTGCAAATCGAGCATGTTCTGGCAGTCAGTCCTATGCACAGACACACCTTGGTTTCGTGTTATAAAACCAATAATCATATCTCCTGGAACTGGCATGCAACATTTTGCAAGCTTGACCCAAACGTCTCCAACACCCTTAACTGATACTCCCAAAGCACCGTTAGACTTATGGCTGCGCTCAACATGGCGTAAAGGCAATGCTTCTTGTTCTACTTCTTCTGCAACTTCATCAGCGCCCGCATCTTTTACTAAACGCGAAATAACATTCTGTGTAGAAACTTGACCTTCGCCAATAGCCGCATATAAAGACTCAACATTAGTAGGCAAATTCAATTCATCAGCAACGCCAATTAATGCCTGCTGCGTCATCAAAGTAGTTAAAGGCAAGTTACGTTTACGCATAGCGCGAGTTAGCTCATCCTTGCCCTCTTCAATCGCCTCAGAGCGGCGTTCCTTGCTAAACCATTGACGTATTTTATTTCGAGCACGAGGAGATTTTACAAAACTCAGCCAATCGCGAGATGGTCCAGCTGTATCCGACTTTGAAGTAAGCACCTCTACAGTGTCACCGTTTGAAAGTTTCGTATCAAGAGGAACCAAGCGTCCATTTACACGCGCACCCATCATGCGGTGACCAACTTCAGTATGCACAGAATATGCAAAATCAACAGGAGTTGCATCCTGCGGAAGCGCAACAATACTCCCCTTTGGAGTAAAAACATAAACTTCAGAAGCACCAAGATCTTGTTTTAATGAACCTAAGAATTCATCTGAATCTGGAGTCTCACTAGTCCAATCAGCAAGCTGTTGAATCCACTTAAGATTATCTGCTTCGCTAAGCTCTTTTTTGTCATCAATATTATTTTCGCGTTTTAAATCATCATTATCAGGCTTACTTAAAGCGCGACCAGCCTGACCATTAGCTTTGTACTTCCAATGAGCTGCGATGCCGAATTCAGCACGCCTATGCATATCCCATGTGCGTATTTGAATCTCTACTGGCTTTCCACCAGGGCCTACAACTGTAGTATGCAAGCTTTGATACATATTCAACTTTGGAGTTGCAATGTAATCCTTAAAACGTCCTGGAACAGGGCTCCATCGAGCATGCACTGCACCTAATGCTGCATAACAGTCACGAATAGAATCGACTATTATTCTCACACCAACTAAATCGTAAATATTAGCAAAATCATGACCTCGAACGATCATCTTTTGGTAAATAGAGAAATAATCTTTTGGTCGACCTTTTACCGATGCTTTAACATGTTGTTCTGCAAGATCTGCATTAATTTCTTCAAGAATTTGTCGTAAATAAACTTCACGCTGACCTGCTCTACGAGCAACTAAAACAACAATTTCATTATAAATTTTTGGATACAATACTTTAAAACTCAGCTCTTCAAGTTCAGTTTTAATTGCATTCATGCCTAAACGGTTAGCAAGAGGCGCATATACGTCAAGAGTTTCTCTTGCTTTTTTATGTGAACTTGATGGCTTAACATACCTCCAAGTACGAGCATTATGCAAACGATCCGCAAGCTTTACTACAAGCACTCGCACATCGCGGCTCATTGCAACAACCATCTTACGAATAGTTTCTGCTTGAGCACTTTCGCCATATTCCATGTTGGATATTTTTGTAACACCATCTACAAGACCTGCTACAGTATCGCCAAATTCAGCTCGACATTCTTCTAGCGTGTAATCTGTATCTTCTACAGTGTCGTGTAATAATCCTGAAGCAACAACAATTGGTCCCATTCCAAGATCTGCAAGAATTTGAGCTACAGCAAGAGGATGAATAATGTATGGCTCACCAGATTTGCGTCTTTGACCTGTATGCTGCTTTACAGCACGATCATAAGCTCTATGAAGAATGCTCATATCCTCATTAGGATGATGCCATTTGCACATGCTCAATATTGGCAATAATGGATTTTGAGAATCTTCGCTGATTTCACATCCGAGCCTATTGGATCCTTTTACATCCTCTTGAAGTTCACCCATTTGGCACCTCCTGGTACTTTTTACTATCCTACCTGCAATTCGCTCAATACACTACCAAAACAAAAAATACATACAATAAATCCGACTCAGTTTTAAAAACCGGTCGGATATTTATAAAAAGATTATTGTACGCCAGTGGAGCCAAAACCTTTATCAGAGCGATCAGATTCAGGTAATTTAGATGCGGGAATAAATTGTGCTTCTACATAACGTTGTATAACCATTTGAGCGATACGATCACCTTTATGGAATTGCACTGTGTTCTCAGGATCTAAATTAATAAGAGGAACCTTAATTTCACCACGATACCCGGCATCAACTGTTCCAGGTGCATTTAGCACAGTCACACCCTGTTTTGCTGCTAAACCAGAACGAGGATGCACTAAAGCAACGTAACCTGCAGGTAAAGCTATAGCAACTCCAGTAGGAACAAGCGCTCTCTGGAAAGGACGCAAAGTAAAATCTTGGGTAGTTCTTAAATCGGCACCTGCATCACCTGCATGCGCGTAGCAAAGCGGCTGTAATGTAGATGTTTCATCATCGAGATACTTAATTAATACCTCAACCTGTTCGGGGCCAGTATAGGTCTCGTCATATGCCATTTAAGCTGCGCACTCCTTGCAAACAGGCTGACCATCAGCATTAGTTTCAGCTAACTGGCTGCGATGCTTAACTAAGAAGCATTCAGAACAAATAAATTCATCGCCTTGCATAGGGATAACAGTTACGGATGCATCTTCGTTACTTAAATCAGCACCTGGCAACTCGTAGTCTTCAGCAATAGCATTTTCATCATCGTCAATATCGCTGTTTGAATTTTGAGAACCTTTACTCAAAGCTTCCAACGACTCTTCGTCCTCATCTTTGCTACGAGGAGAATCATAATCCTGTGCCATTATGGTCCTTTCGTTTTTAAAGCTACTTACGCGCATAGCATACACGAATGCTACCCCGTATATTACACATTTTTTATTTTAAATAAAATGGTAAAGAATGCAGTGTATGGACTAAAGTATATAAATAGTATTGTTAAAAGCGAAGAAAGTGGTGCATAATGCTTGAAAATCCGCCAAAAGAGGCGAGTTTCGACCATATTGACGCAGACGGTAATTTGATTTTCATTTGTGAAAACACGCCGTTACGTATTCAAGTGGACGACACGCTGGAACGCGCCATCGCTGGTTCACATAAAATTACGAGTAAAAACAGCGATGAACATAACTCAGCAGATGCTGGCACAAATTCTATACAATCTAATGCAACATTGCCTATTTCGCAAATTCAGGCATTGATTCGCGCAGGAGTTGCACCTTCACATGTGGCGCAAAGATACAACGTTAGTGAAGCACAAGTTAGGCGTTTTTCTGCAGGCGTTGAAACCGAAAAGCAGTATGCAATTGAGCAGTTCCTTCTAGTACCTGCTCCTAAACAAAGCAATATGCGCACTATTGCAGATTTAATTGAAAGAACATTAGCTAAAGCACATATTGGCATGGAAACAGTGCAATGGAAAGCAACGCGCAGAGGATTAGAGCCATGGCGAATTACTGCTACTTTCAAAACTGCTACTCGCACTATTAAAGCTGAGTGGACATGGAACATGCATGACAACTCTGTTACATGCGCGAACCCTTCGTCTAGATTATTGCTTGGTGAAGATGTTAATGCAGCGGATACTTCTAAACAATCTCCATATGGTGGAGCTTATAGAGACACTGTAAGCATTAATTTCCCATTCAACACTGAAGAGCTTCCAGGAAATTCTATTCGTTCTGCCAGAATCGAACGAGCTGTTTCTCAATGGGAACTTAGAAACAGTGACAAACTTGCAGATGCACAAGCCCAATCTTCCTTCGAAAATCAGGACAATAATTCTGACATACAGCAAGTATTAGAAAAAGGCTATTCTAAGCGTTCTACTGAAACAAATACGCAATTTATTAAAGAAGATAATCCTCAGCAGACTTCGCTAATACAACCAGATGCTGAATTTATTAATAGAAACGAAACGAATAGCAAAATCGTCAATGCGTCTAATGAAGCACAAAAATCATTGGCTGCGAAAGTTCAAAATGCTGAAAAAGCAGATATTGCTAGTACGAATTTGCAAAAAAATGCTGCTGAAAGTAATCAAAATTCTGCTAAAAATAATCAAGAAATTAATACTAATGGCCAAGAAAAATCATCTTCTGAGCACAATAAACGTAAAGCTGGAAGAGCAGCAGTACCAAGCTGGGATGAAATATTATTTGGCGAAAGCTAAATAAGAAGTTTAAAAATAAATTTTTCGCTTATTAACAATATGTGTGACACTCTTAGTAAAATTTGAGTGTCACACATTTTATTTGCTAAGTTACGATTTATAAAATATTTTCAATAATAGAAGCAAAAATCGCTTACACTAAATCTATGAGGCACGGAATATCCATTTCCATATGAGTCATCGATCCATGAACGCTAGGTAAACTCATAGCTTTATCAGATTGAATGCGAGAATCAACAATTGTGTAAGCTCCACAAGCTTGCACAATAACATCGCCAATAACATCCTCTGCCCTGTTGTTTACTAAACCAAAAATACCATCGTCAATAGCTTGTTTTTTACTGCGTACAATTGCATTAGTTCCAAAATATTCACGCCAACGGTAAATAATATCTTCAGGATTTGCGTCACTGTTAGCATACAACATTACAGAACGAGGTTCACCGCCAACCATCGATACGCCTTTTATCAGCTCATCATGTTTAGCAATATCAATTCGCTTATTGGGATCGGATTTAATCATCCCATGATCTGCAGTAATAACAATTAATGTTCCAGGAGCACAATTTGCTCGCAAAAGACGCAACTGCTCGTCAATTTGCTCAAAAACAGAAACCCACTGCTGAGAATCCCAACCATAATTATGACCGGTTTTATCAGCGTCACGTAAATACATATAAGTTAAACCTGGAGTTTTACTGCTATTAGCAGCCTTAAGAATGCGAGCTCTAGGAGTTCCAGCAGTAATATAATTTGCTCCACGAAAAGCAGCTTTGGTAAGAGGAGTATTTTCAAACTTTGGTAATCCCACGCTATCTGCACGGACTCCATTAGAAACTAAACTTTCAAATATAGTCGGCTCTTGCTGCAAAACTAGCGGATCAGGCGCATCATTAAATTGAATAAGCTGCGCAAGTTTACCAGTTTGAGAATTCTTTTGCGTGTAACCAGTCATGCAAGTAAGACCAGGACATGTGCCTGTTCCAAAAGTAGCCATTGCAGCAACAGTTGTGCTTGGAACGCACGTGCTAATTGGTCGTTGATTTATTGATTCGTTAAGCAAGGATCGTAAATAAGGAGCGTGACCTTTACGCATAAGAATATTCCAGTATCCTAAACCATCTATTAACACTACAATTGCAGAATTAGATTTAGGGAAACCAAGATTTTCTCGCAAAGCGTGTGGATCGTTATGAATAGCTGTTTTAACAGGAGCATCTATTGCATCACTTAAAGCTGGAAGAACCGAAGATATATGTAACGCTCCACCAAGATTTTTTTCATTAAAATCGTAAGAAAAATTTTCATTAACTGCGGAATTAGAAAAATCACCGTACTTAACATTACCAACAAATTGCAAAAGATCATTTTCAGACGGTATTTCAGCACTCATACTTACTATTGAACCACTTATATTGCATTGAACAAAACGCGAATAACAAATATTTATATAAATAACTAGTCAAATTGCTGAAAAATTCAGCAAAAACATGCTGTTTGTGCATATAAATTGGTAAGATTGATAGCCGTAATGTCATTCAAGGAGTTCTAAATATGCCCTCACGCCATCACTCAACACAGCAAGCTTTCGACCCAAGAAAAGTTAAAGAGCATATTGTTGAAACACCATTAAACGAAGAAATGAGCAAATCCTTCTTGGAATATGCTTATTCAGTTATTTATGCTCGAGCTTTACCGGACGCACGAGACGGAATGAAACCAGTGCAGCGACGCATTGTGTATCAAATGGGCAATATGAATTTGAGTCCTGATCATGCTTATATGAAATCAGCGCGTGTTGTTGGTGAAGTAATGGGTAAACTTCATCCTCACGGTGATTCTGCAATCTATGAGGCAATGGTTCGTCTAGCTCAACCATTTTCCCTACGCTTGCCGCTTGTTGACGGACACGGTAATTTTGGCTCTCTTGACGACGGTCCAGCAGCTTCTCGATACACCGAAGCGCGTTTAGCTCCTGCATCACTAGGTATGAACGCGGATATCAACGAAGACACAGTTGATTTCGTACCAAATTACGACAATAAACTAAAAGAACCTACTGTGCTTCCTGCAGCTATTCCAAATCTTTTAGTAAATGGCGCTTCTGGAATTGCTGTAGGCATGGCAACTAATATGGCAACGCATAATCTAGGCGAAGTAGTTGCTGCAGCAAAATATGTTATGAAACATCCTGACGCAACCCTAGATGATCTTATGAAACTAGTTCCAGGACCTGACTGGCCTAGCGGAGGAATTATCATTGGTCGAAGTGGCATTCGCGAAGCTTACGCAACAGGTCGCGGAGCATTCACTACAAGATCTACAACACATATCGAAAATATTACTGCTCGCAAAAAAGCTATTATTGTTACAGAACTTCCGTTTATGGTTGGCCCAGAGCGCGTTTTGGAAAGAATTTCTCAAGGAGTTAAATCAAGAAAATTAGACGGTATTTCAGGTGCTATTGATTTAACAGATCGACATAACGGAACTCGTATTGTTATTGAGATTAAGACAGGCTTTGATCCTAACGCTGTGCTTGCTCAACTTTTTAAGCACACTCCTTTGCAAGAGAGCTTTACTATTAACAATGTTGCACTTGTTGACGGTAGACCTCACACAATGGGCTTGCGAGAGCTATTAGACGTTTGGATTTCTCACCGCAGAACCGTGGTACGCAGACGCAGCGAATTTAGGCGCAAAAAAGCTCAAGAACGCTTACATTTGGTTGATGGCTTGCTTCTTGCACTTCTTGATATTGATGAAGTAATTCAGGTCATTCGTTCATCTGAAGATGCAGATAGTGCAAAAACTAAGTTAATTAAAGTATTCGATCTTGATGAAATTCAAGCACAGTATATTCTTGACTTACGTCTTCGCAGACTTACTAAAATGAGCCGAATAGAGCTCGAAGCTGAACGCGACGATTTGCTCAAAAAAATTGAAGAGCTAAATCAAATATTAAGTTCTGAAGCTAAACTCGACAACGTCGTAATAGCAGATATGGATTCTGCAGTTAAACAATGGGATACTCCACGCAGAACAATTTTGCTTGACGAAAATGAAGATGGTAGTTTTACTCCAGTAGCCTCCAGCATAAATAAAAACAGTGAGGATATTGCGATTAAAGCCGTTCAATCAGCAAATAAAATTACTTCAACTCAAGCAGATTTGGCTGCAGCAGCTAATGCAGCTCGTAAAACTGGAGAAGCTGACGCATCTTCTGTCGCAATGCAATTAAGTGACGAACCTTGCGCAGTAGCATTAAGCACTTCAGGGTTAATTGCCAGAACAAGCATTGCAGTGTTAGAACATTGGAATTCGCACAACAACAACGTATTTAACACTCCTTGTAAAACAATGTTTGCAACAACAACGCGTTCAACTTGTGCTCTTGTTACTTCATCTGGTCGACTAGTTCTAGCTCATGTTGCAGATTTGCCACAACTTAACTATGAAGAAGGAAAACCTGCGCTGCTCAACCACGGAGTAAAAGCACAAGAACTGCTAACTTCCACGCAAAGCACGGATCCAGTAAGAGGAGAACGCGTAGTTTCAGCAATAGCATTTGATGCCTCACAAAACGCTACTCCACTTGCAATTGGAACACGAAACGGTGTAGTTAAAAGATGGAATTTTGAAGCTCCAACTACCATGGATTCATGGAGCATAATTGACTTAAAAGACGACGACACCGTTATTGCCGCAGCTCCAGCAAAAGACAACGACAGACTCGTGTTCATTAGTAGTGATTCTTCATTACTTACCTTTGACGCTAAACAAGTTAGACCACAAGGACGCACAGCAGGCGGAATGGCAGGCATTCGTTTAGCAGAAGGTGCTAAAGTTGCAACCTTCGCAGTAGTGCCAGAAAAATCAATAGAGTGGCATTACGAAGAAGGTGAAAATGGTTTATTCTCCGCTTCTGGAACAGTTGTATTCACCGTTGCTGGAGACAGTGAAGCTCTTCCTGGAACCGAAAACGGTTCTGCAAAGATTACTCCATTTGACATGTACCCAACAAAAGGTCGCGCAACTGGTGGCGTGCGCTCGCAAAGATTCCTTAAAGGTCAAGATACGTTGATACACGCGTACGTTGGATACTATCCATTGCAAGCCGTTACAGAAGGCGGAAGCAATGTTGAGTTACCTAAGCCAGATATGCGTAGGGATGCTTCTGGAACTGAACTCGTTTCCCCAATTGCGCACATTGGGTAGTAATGTTTTTGCTTGCTAGTTTTACACTTTTTAAAGCTAGTTTTTGCGAGCATGCTTGGAATATCTGCGAAGTGATTTTCTAGCTTCTACAAGTGCAAAAATTCCTGCAGTCACAGATGCAAACAAATAATTTATTACCATAGCTACTGAAGAGCCAGTTTTAGGAAGATGCTTAACAACGCGCTTAGCTTCCGGTTGCTCGGGTTGCGAAAGAGCTGGAGCGGACTCAGGTTCTGTCTCAGACTCAGAAGGTGTCAGAATCGGACCTGGAGCGACAGGGGTCGGCGACTCAGGAACTGGAACAGGAGTTGGCGTTGGCTTCTTATTAACAGTTACTGTTGCAACTGCTGTTGCAGTAGCACCGCCATTGTCCGTTACGCTAAACGTGATAGTGTAAACGCCTGGAACATTGTTATTAAAACCACCGTCACTAATACGCCTAACCTTAGTTGTTATAGAATTATCCTCAATATCACTAACAGACACAACAAGACTATTCAAATCGAGTGAATCACCCTCAGTAATAGTCTTATTCTGAACTGTAATAACTGGTAAGTAATTCTTAAAAATGGAGTAAACTTTCAAATTTTTGTTTACACTAGTGCTGGCAAGGAACACTGCACCAGTACCGTCTTGATCTTCATTCCACCCTTCAAAAGTGTACCCAATCTTCGTAGGATCTTTAGGCATCGACTGACTATCAACACTCTTATCGTTTATGCTCTTGCCTTCCTTAACTTGCACAGAAGCATAATGAGAATTAGCGCCATTTACAAAAGTAACTGTGTAAATCGTAGCTTTAGGAACAATGTTGTACGTAAAATGCGATCTACCAATCATCCTAGGCACACGCTGAACAAAGTCATAAAAAATGCACTGACCTTCAAGTGTGCCAGTTTTTACAGCTACATATTTGCCATCAGCATTTTTCTTAAAATATGGTGAGAGGTCAATCGTTACAGGATTTCCATTCTCCTCAAAACCCTCCATAACACTGATTGTATGACCAGCGCTTTCTTGCGTAATTTTGATAGGACTTTTGTATTCCTCTCCCACTTCAATAGTGAAAGGTCCAGGATTTTGATTGTCAAACGGTGAATCATTTTCCCCTGAGCGAAACTTATATTGTCCTAAATTACCTTTTACGACAATATCAGAAATTTTATTACCTTGGAAAGCAACACTACCAACTCCAGCAAGATAATACGGATTAGTATCTGTATCGTGCTCTTTTCCCTTATCATCAAGCACGCCTTCAAACACAACTTTTTCAATTTCATTAGCAACAAAGGCTGCATCGCTTACTGAAACCACATTTTTTGGAATAACAACGGTTCCTTTAATCTTATTCCAACCGAACGCACCGTATTCTATGATTTTAAGAGACTGCGGAAGAGTTACACCCTCAATATAAGTTTCGCCATCAATGTGCTCATGCTTATTCCCAACCTGCTTTGCACTTCCAGTAAAAGCACATTCATGAATAACTTCAATACCTTCAGGAATAACTATGTGATGATTTTTCTTAAGCTTTTCCTTGCCTTTGGCGCTAAGTCCATCCACATATTCATTTACTGTTTGATTCGTTTCAGGATGATAAACATCTTTCCTGCCACCAACAGTTTTACCATCGGCAGAAATATTAAAGTCGTCCTTCGTCCAAGTTAAAGATGCATCATCTGTAGTACCCGAATCAGTTGATGCTGCTTTAGATTCTGCAGATGCGTGTACGCTTCTATCTTCACGATTATTTGTTTGAAGATTAGTATTGCTTACATCTATAAGAGTTTGTGTAAGTCTAGCATTTTCAGAATTTTCAGCATCAGTTACAGATTCAGAAGCTTTAGAAGATTTAGTAGATTTTGTGGTTTCGGCAGTTTTTGCAGTTTCGCTAGACTTGGAAGATACAGTATTTCCAGAAGGTTTTGCGGAAGTGCTATCTAAAGCAGACCCCCCAATGGGCGTATTAGAAGCTGCGTTATAAGAAGTTACGGAAGAAGAACCTTCTGTAGAGGAAGTTTCTGTATTAGAAGCTGTGGTAGAAGAATTTACAGTCGTATTAACACCAGAAGAAGCTGAAGTTTCGGCAGCATTCGCACTTTGTGCCATGCAGAAAGCACAAGCAGCAGTAGCAATACCCATCATAGTGCTAGTCAACATAAGACCAGTTCTCTTATTCATTTACCCTCTTAAAAAATAGATAACGAGATAATGTAAAAACGTATACACATTGTACGCTTTATAGTCGAAATACAAATGCAAGCATGGTATATCACACAATCGTTTAATTTATTACAAAAGTCATGCATTAACACACATTTTAGAATTATGCATCTCATCAAGCAAATCTTGAACCAAATATCCGTCGCTCATACAATGCATATCCGAAATACCATTACGCATCAAATCGTAAGTAACAGAATGGTAAAACACGTCAAGCGCCTGCTCATAACTCAACCCAGCACGCTCAGCCAGAAGACTTACAACCCTAGCATACTTCTTTTGCAACAAAATAGGATTCGCCTTCAAAATCCATCACTCCCCTAAAAACTTACTATTTACACACTCGCTTTTTATGTATGTAAGACACAAATCAATAGCTTTTTGACTTCTAAAACATATTTGATTATTAGGTTTTTCATATTTTAGTCTGCCTAAAGCTTCAGACTTAGTAATTAAATCATCAAAAAACAATTCAAGTGTGTTATAAACCTTATCGTTTGCTACACCGCCAATTACCTACATCAAAACTGCTTGTATCATTTCCAGAACGAGCATTAAGTATGAAATTAAGCCATTCTTCAGAATATGAATCAAACTTAAGAACAGATAATTCATTAAGAACATTATTGTCAAAATTATAAGAAGAAACAAAAGCATCTTTGTCCTTGCGAATAAATTTCTTCGCCCAATTATCAGCCTGACTACGTATTGATGTAACGTAGAATCCTGCGCCAAAATCAACATCTTTACGCGAATGCAATACATCTGGAAATTCAACAGGCATAAAAGAACCGTGATAAACAATCATACTTTTACACCTTTTTCGCGCATGAAGGAAATAATATCGTTTGTAATATACTCTTTGCCTTGAGTGTGCAAAACGTCATAAGATGGAACAATATAAGACATAAGAATATTACTCTTCTTAGTCAAAGCATCATACGTATCGCGAGGGTTTTGATTAAGCTTCTTAGCAACATTTTCAATACAAAATATTGCAAAATCAAGCTTATCTTTGTCAAAGACTTCTTGCTTAATATCATTCATAACCCCTCCTTTTGTAAAAACATTATTAGAAATACATCTACTAGATAATGCGTATACAACAAGTTCTAACACACCTAGCACACATAACACATCTAACACAAGTCTACATCAAAAAAATATAAGCAATCGCGCACACAAATGCTTTCAGACTCGAGTTACGCAAGTTCGAAGCAAGCGCACGTGCATAAAAGTCATTACAGCGAGAAGAATAAGCAAATAAGCCGGAAGAAGCACCATAGAAACATTCTGCGCAATTAGTCCAAAAATCGCAGGCATTACCATAGACCCAATATATGCGCTTGCCATTTGCATGCCAACAATAGCTTGAGACTTATCTGCACCAAAATAATGCGGCGTGGAATGAATAATGCATGGGTAAACTGGAGCGCAGCCTAGTCCAATAATTACAAATCCTGCAATAAGCTCAATATGATTCAGCAAAGGCAGCAACAATACCAGAATGCCCATAAGCATTACGCACTGCCCAATACGAATCATCGTTGCATCGTTAAAACGCATAGTAAGAAATCCGCTTACAAAACGACCAACTGTAATGCCAACATAAAACAAGCTTGCCCAACCTGCCGCAACAATGCGGCTAACTCCTCCATGCAAAACCATGTAACTACTAGCCCACAATCCTGCAGTTTGCTCCAACGCACAATAGCAAAAGAACATAATAAGAATATTCTTAGCTCCTGGAATGCGCAAAACTTCTGCGTAAGATAGCATCCCAGAAGATTGTTTCTTTACCTCAGTAAGATTATGCGTCTCTGCCTTTTTATTATTATTTTTCCACAGCGGCAAACTTATGAATAACACAAGAGTGAGAGCAATTTGTATAACAGCAATATACTGGTAGCCTGCAGGCCAGCGCTGACCGTGAGAAAGTGCGAAACCCATAACATAAGGACCTGCGGAAGCACCAATTCCCCACATGCAGTGAAGCCAGCTCATGTGCCAGCTTTCATAGTGAATTGCAACGTAATTATTAAGAGCCGCATCCACTCCTCCAGCACCTAAACCGTATGGTATAGCTAGAAAAATAAGCACAAGATAATTCGGAGCAAAAGAAAAACCTAGTAACGCTAAAGCTGTTAAAGCAACTGAAATAAGCGTAACCTTCCCAGGGCCAAACTTATGCGTAAACCTATTAGATAGCAGCGCAGAAACAATTGTTCCTGCAGAAATAACCATTGATATTCCACCAGCCCAAGAAATTTGCGCACCAATATCATGACTCATCGTAGGCCACGCAGCTCCAAGAAGAGCATCCGGCAAACCCAAGCTTATAAAAGCAAGATAAATAACAGCAAGAAGAAGGTTAACCATAAAAATTCCCCAACACTAGTACTTCATATTTGTAATGCCAACGCGACTTTATAAAGCAATATAAAGGAATACAAATATACAAGGCGACATAAAGCGACGCGAGCGGCATACCGATATCAGGTATCGATTTTGGAACGATCGAAGTCGTCTGCGTTATCAACAATAAACTGCTTGCGCGGAGGAACATCATCGCCCATTAGCAAATCAAATACTTCACTCGCTTGCTGAGCATCTTCCATACGAATCCTTCGAAGCATGCGAGTTCTAGGATCCATGGTTGTGTCTGCAAGCTGATCTGCATCCATCTCGCCCAAGCCCTTGTAACGCTGAATATCGCTGTTAAAATCAATGCCTTTAGCTTGCAAATCATCAAGCTTTCCAGCCAATTCATCGTCGGAATACGTGTAAATATACTCGCCCTTGCGCTTTCCAGCGAGCGCAATTCTGTGAAGAGGCGGCACTGCAGCATAAACATGACCGTGCTCAATAAGCGGACGCATATAACGATAGAACAGCGTCAGCAGCAAAATACGAATGTGCGCGCCGTCAACATCAGCATCTGTCATCATAACAATCTTGTTATAACGTGCTTGTGAAATATCAAAACTTGCGCCCGATCCTGCTCCAACAACCTGAATAATTGCAGCACACTCTTTGTTGGAAAGCATTTGTGCAAGACTTGCTTTTTGCACGTTCAAAATCTTACCGCGAATTGGAAGAAGAGCTTGGAAAGCAGAATTTCGAGCAGCTTTTGCAGTGCCAAGTGCAGAATCGCCCTCGACGATGAAAAGTTCTGCAACATCGTCGTTTCCAGGCTGGCAGTCAGAAAGTTTCGGCGGCATTGAAGCAGACTCAAGAGCGTTCTTTCTGCGGGTAACTTCCTTAGTTTTACGCGCTTGAATACGCGCATGCATTTCGGAAACTATTTTTTCCAAAACTCTAGAAGACTGCTCTTTGAATCCTCTCTTAGAACCGGTAATCATCTCACCGAATTGAGCGTCAGTCATTTTGGTAACGATTGGCTTAACTTGAGCAGTTCCAAGAACATCCTTAGTTTGACCTTGGAATTGAGGCTCGGCAATACGAACAGTTACGACTGCTACCAAGCCTGCCATAATGTCATCACGCTCAATTTTTGTGTTGGCGTCTTTAAGATTTACTTTAAGCTTTCTAGCATTATCTTCCACGGCTTTACGAATTTGCTTAGTTAATCCCTGCATAAAGCCGTCAACGTGCATGCCTCCGCCAGGAGTTTCAACAACGTTTACGAAACTAATAATCGTTGAATCGTATCCGTTTACCCAGCGCATTGCAATATCAACACCGCATTTTCGAGTTACTTGCTGCGCGTGTAATTCACCAGAAGAGTCAACGGCTTGCGTTTCTTCTATATAAGTATCTTCGCCAGAAATACGCCAAATATCCGATACTGCTTCACCTTTTGAAAGAAAATCAACGAAATCTTTAACACCACCGTTGTGCAAAAATTCAACTACTCGAGGATGATGCTTATTTTGCATTGAGTTAGCAGACTGAGCATTTGCAACAGATTGTGCAACTGATTCTTCAGATTCAGCATCTTCAGTCTCATCTTCATTCGCGATATTTTCAGTCTTATCTTCAGAATCACCTTCATCTTCTAATGTTGTTTCAGATTCTAATTCTTCAAATTCAGACACAGAGTCATCGATATTATCAGGCTGATTTTCAAGAAGATTATTTTCCGCAATATTATTTTCTGCAACATCATCTTTAGTAGAATCAATTTCTTCAATATTTGCAGATTCACCTTCAGGAACGTGCTCGTCAATAACAGTAATTTTTAAGCCTGGAACCAGGAAACTTGTTTGACGCACGCGAGCAATAAGCTGCTCATAGCTGAAATGCGCAGTTGAGTTAAAAATTTCTGGATCCGCCCAGTAGCGTACACGAGTTCCGGTAGTTTTTGGCGAAACAGTGCCGATAATTTCAAGCTCAGTAGGCTTGTTCTTACGCGTATGCTTAAATGGAGAGACTGGAGATGGATGCTCTGGGTCAGCATCGCTATACACACCAGGATGCCCTTGATGGAACGCCATATGATGCGTTTTACCGTCTCTATCGACTTCAACATCTAAACGCAAGCTTAAAGCGTTTACAACAGAGGATCCAACACCATGCAAACCGCCTGCAGCATTATAAGAAGCGTTACCAAACTTTGCTCCAGCGTGAAGCTTAGTTAGAACAACTTCAACGCCAGTGAGCTTTGTTTTTGGCTCAACATCTACTGGAATACCACGACCGTTATCTGCAACTTCAATAGATCCATCGTCGTGAAGAGTAACAATAATATGGTCACAAGCACCCGCCAAAGCCTCGTCAACCGCATTATCAATAATCTCCCAAAGGCAATGCATTAAGCCTTGGCTGTCTGTAGTGCCAATATACATGCCTGGACGCTTTCTTACAGCATCCAAGCCTTCTAGCACTGTCAAACTGTCGGCATCATACTGCTCTTTATGAGAGACCACTTCTACCCCTTGCACTTATTAAACGTACAACCGATTATTTTAAGCAATAAGTGTCGTACTATCGCAAAAGCAACAATACGACACTTTGTAATATAACTTCACACAATCACTGATCTAAGAAGTCACGCAAAGTTTGCGATCTAGAAGGATGACGCAGCTTAGACATTGTTTTAGACTCAATTTGACGGATACGTTCACGAGTAACACCATAAACGCGACCAATATCGTCTAAAGTTTTTGGCTGACCATCTTCCAAGCCGTAGCGCATCTTAATAACTCCAGCCTCCCTAGGAGCCAAAGTTTCCAAAACTTGCCTGAACTGTTCTTGAAGGAGCGAGAACGCAACAGCATCAGACGGTGCGATTGCGTCAGTATCTTCAATCAAATCACCGAACTCGGAATCGCCATCCTCGCCCAGAGGAGTGTGCAAAGAAATTGGCTCACGACCGTATTTTTGTACTTCCTGAACCTTTTCTACTGGCATATCTAGTTCGCGAGCAAGCTCATCCGGCGTAGGTTCACGACCTAAATCTTGAAGCATTTGACGCTGAACCCTAGAAAGCTTATTAATAACCTCAACCATATGCACTGGAACTCGAATAGTACGAGCCTGATCTGCCATAGCACGCGTAATAGCCTGGCGAATCCACCAAGTTGCGTAGGTTGAGAACTTAAAGCCCTTCTTCCAGTCGAACTTTTCAACTGCACGAATCAAACCAAGGTTACCTTCCTGAATTAAATCAAGGAAAAGCATGCCTCGACCGGTATAACGCTTAGCAAGAGAAACAACAAGACGCAAGTTTGCTTCAAGAAGATGATCTTTAGCTTTCTTGCCATCTGCTGCAGCCCACTTAAGCTCACGTTTACGCTTAAACTCCATTTGATCAATTTGAGTATCAAGCAAATGCTGAGCATACAATCCAGCTTCAATACGCTCTGACAAATCAACTTCTTGCTCAGCATTAAGCAAGCTAACTCTACCTATCTGCTTTAGATAATCCTTAACAGGATCCGCAGTAGCACCTGTAGCAATTACACGACGCTTAGGATTACCAGATGGAGTTAGATTATCGTCATCGTCATCATCACGTACAACAAATGCGCCTTTTGCTTGTGGCACTTGCGGAGCATCATGCTTAATTTCGTCGTGATCATCAATTTCATCAAGATCTTCAGACTCTTCATCATCAAGATCATCTGCAACGTCAATATCGCTTAAATCGTCAACATCAGATATATCTTCTGGCTGAATATCGTCTAAATCATCAAGATTCAAATGTTCATCATCAACATCAAGATGTGAATCGTCATCTAAAGAATCGTCAATAGATAATTGATCTTGAGATTCAATGTCTACGCTATCTTCAGTTTCGTCATGTTCAGCATCAGCCGATACTGATTCAGTATCAATCTTGTTGTCTTCAGTTTTCTTTGAGCGAGAACTGCGCGTCTTGCTATCAGCTGACGAAGTTCGAGTACTGGTTTTACGCGCAGCGCTAGCCTTGCGAGTTTTTACAGGCTTAGTATCATCTTGCATTTCGTCGCTGTCGACCGTTAATCCAACTTCACTCGTCAAACTGTTCCTCCTGTATTATCCCCTTGTAACGCATATAGGCATAGTCCATGCAAGGGCAAGTTTTACCTTAAGTAGTAAACCATTTAAGCAAGACGATTATTCCACAACTAATTTTTGCGGCGTGGCGAATTATTCAATCCATGCTGGCTCAAGACCATTTTCGAATGCTCCACACACTATTTTTGCCATAGAACAATCAGGATCAATGCGCAATGCACAATCACAATAATATTTTACTTCTCCGAGCCTAAACCACCAGCTGATATAAGCTAACAAAGCGTAAACTTGCACAGATAATTTTGGAATGCTTCTAGTAATAATAGCCATAGATTTTAAAATTTTGCACGCGAAAATAGCTCTCTTTATATCAGGCTTATTATTTGTTTGAGTGAATTTTGCTTCTAAACAATGCCGCAAATTACGAGATACTTCAGGTGTATGAGGGCACCAAGCAAATTCCGACAAAGTTTTTTCGTCATACCATTCTTGATTTTCATCCAGAATAGAAATAAGCATTGCATCACGAACATTAATATTATGCAACATTGCTATTGGCAGATTTACTAAATCATATCCAAACATTTTTTCATCGTAAGCAAACATGTTGTACCATCGCATAAGTGCTCTGCTTGCAATATCTCTAATAGCATATTGCTTGCCATTTTGATTAACATTTTCTATAAAAGCTTCCGAAACTGCCGGAACCCAATATTCTAATCCTTTAATCCATTGCGCACTATCACTACAGTTGTTGTAAATATATTCCTTAGAAAAAGTCATAAAAAAGCTGCACTCTTTAGAAGGATATATAGTCCCATTAATATCTGAAATTTCTCTTCCAGCAAAACTTTCAAAATCTTCTGAACCTGCAAAATCTAAACAACCATTAAAAGAATTAGCACTTTCACCATAAATTTGCATAAGACTTTGCATATCAAAGTCATCAATACAATTATGCGATATCTTCGTTTTCAAATCATCCTCTACAATTTCCATGCATACTCCCCTTCATTTTTTACATGATTTTTTATTTTGATAATCAAACTATGCAATAGCATTTTTGATATATTGAAGTTTCTCAAGATATGAGTCAGCATTCAATAAAAAACTATTTCCGCGGTGAAAAGCTTATTAAAGCATAATAATAACTGCGTTTTGTAATGTTCAGCCCTGTGGATAACTTTCATAATATGAGCACATTTATAGGCAACAATTACAGTCTTAACGATATTGAATCTAGAATTACTTTTTTAATTTCTCAGCAATTTAATACGGGATTAGAAAATAATCTTTCATCCACATGTGCGCAAATACTACAGCAAGTAATAAAGCAAGCTATTGTTTCAAGCGAAGGCGGAAAACGTCTTAGAGCTCTTCTTACGATTTCAGCATTTTACGCTGCATCAAAAGAAACCAATATTCAAAAAATCCATGAACAGTCTGTATTTGACATAGCTTGTGCTCTAGAAGTATTTCAAACAGCTGCATTAATTCATGATGATATTATTGACGAATCTTATTTAAGACGTGGAAAACCTAGTGCGTATTGTGCATTAAGTAAAGCTTGCAATAATAAGCATATTGGCACAGGCTTAGGTTTAATGCTGGGAGATCTACTTGCCACAGAAAGTTTCGATATTGCAAGAAATTGTGCGAAGAATTTTACTTATGGCGAGGAATTGTTAGCAGCATTTGCGTCTATGCAAAGAAATGTTGGTATTGGTCAAGTATTGGATTTGTCAATAGAAATGATGCAACTAGATAATCCAATACAACTTGCGGAATCATCTTTGAATGTTTTTAGATGGAAAACAGCCAGTTACACTACTGTTGCTCCATTAACTCTCGGCTTTCTTGCAGCAAATATGCAACCAACTGAAGCATACAATCTTGCTAATTCTATTGGCAATTCGTTAGGTGTTGCTTTCCAAATTGCTGATGATTTGCTTGATATTGTTTCAGATAGCAAGATTACAGGTAAGCCTATTGGCGGTGATATTAGAGAAGGTAAGCGTGCAGTTCTTCTTGCAGATGCTTTGCAATACGGAAACGATAACGAAAGAGAAATACTATTAAAAGCCTACACGCGTAGTACTAGAAGTGAAGATGATGTAAATAAAATAATACAGATTTACCATACTTCTGGTGCTATTGAAAAATCAAAAAAGCGAATTGAGAATCTGTGGAATGATTCACAACAAGCAATCGAATCAAGTACATTGAGCGACAGTGGAAAAGCTATTTTGCATGAAATTAGCAAACGATTTATACCTGAAGCATGGCGTAATGTACAATAATATTTAGCAAATAACGCTCGAAATTAGCTTTCTTTACTATCTTGCTTGTACACTCGTAAGTAGTAAAAATGGTTTTACGCGTATAAGGATTGTGACAATGGATGAAGCTACGCAGGCGCAGCCAGGTATGCGCATTGAAAATCGCTATCGCATTGTGCGCAAAATAGCTCAGGGTGGCATGGCTACTGTGTATCAAGCAGAAGATGAACGCCTTGATAGACCTGTAGCAATTAAAATCATGCACACTCAACTTGCTCAAGGAGTGCATCGCCAGCAATTTATTGCTAGATTCCGCAGAGAAGCAACTTCTGCTGCAGCAATTGCAAATCCACATATTGTACAAGTTTATGATACAGGCGAATATGACGGGCTCGATTATCTCGTAATGGAATATGTTCATGGCGTTAATTTGCGTTATGAAATGAATATGCAAGGCACATTCAGTGTGCGAGATACGCTGCGTCTACTTGCAGAAACT
Source organism: Gardnerella swidsinskii (assembly GCF_023277705.1). NCBI lineage: Bacteria > Bacillati > Actinomycetota > Actinomycetes > Bifidobacteriales > Bifidobacteriaceae > Gardnerella > Gardnerella swidsinskii. The sequence goes on along the minus strand of NZ_CP083176.1, from coordinate 40,992 downwards.
TTGGATGGTCTCGCTTCTGCACATAATGCTGGAGTTGTACATAGAGATATTAAGCCGGAAAATATTTTAATTAACGATCGAGGTCATGTTCAAATTACTGATTTCGGTTTAGCTAGAGCAATTTCGCAAGCAACACTATCTTCTACAGGATTACTTCTTGGCACAGCAGCTTATCTTGCTCCTGAACTTATTGAGCATAATCTTGCAACTCCTCAAGGTGATTTGTATTCAGCAGGCATGATGGCTTGGGAAATGCTTGCAGGAAGAGTGCCTTTTACTGCAGATAATCCTGTTACGCTTGTTTTCAAGCATGTGCATGAAAACACTCCTTCCATTGCTACAGCTTGCCCTGGAATTAGCGAAAAAGTTGCACAATTCATAGCAAACCTCACTGCTCGCGACATGAACGAACGACCTAAAGATGCAAGTGAAGCATTAGCAAAATTACGTGCACTTTCTACACAATTAAACTCTGAAGATTGGCAATACAAAGCAGAAGAACCACAAGAGTTTTCAGAAGAAACAGACTTTTCTCCTATTAATAATTTGCGTGTTTCCCCTGAAGCAAATTATTCGGACAAATTGAATCCTAATAATGACTCAGATGCTACACGAGCAATAAATACTTCAGGCTCTAATTTTTCTGCTAATTCCAACTCTTTATTGCAAAATGCTACAGACGAAACTGTTGCAATACCTAGAAATAATTCTGTAAGTGAACTCGATTCACACACAAATAATGATCTACATAATCCTGAAGTCAATAATGTAGCAATAGACAATTCACTAGCGAAGTCCGACAGTGCTTTCGATACGAATAATCTTCAAAAAACACAAGCTATGCAATGGCGTGCTGCTAATGCAGAAGATGTGTCATACAATTCGCAAGATAATCCTTTAGAAGAATTTGACGATAGCAATATGCCAACAATTGCTATTAGCTCTCGCAATTTTAACAACAACTTAAATGCAGCAAAACCGTTTGGCATGTCAAATAAGGAAAAAAACTTAGGAAACAAGCCTAATCGTTCTTCTAAAAAGCGTGTTTTCCTTATTGCAGGTTTAAGCACAGCTGGAGTATTAGCAATTGCTGCTATTGGTGGTTTTTGGTATTTCTTAGGTCCTGGCAGTTATTGGACGTTGCCTAAGCCCGACGACCTTCAATGCAAAAATTATGCATCTTGCAAAATAACTGATGTCAATTGGCAACAATATGAGCACACGCTTAAAATTGCTGGAATTCCTTACAAAGTTTCAAAAGATTATAGTGACGATGTGCCAGAAGGAAAAGTAGTTTCAACAAATCCTGATGTTGTAGGCAGCCATATTCAAAAGCACAATAATAGCACTCTTAATGTTGTGATTTCGCGTGGAATTCGCAAGTCTACAATCCCGGACGATATTACAGATCCAAAGACTTACAATGGCAAAAATCCTTTGAAAACATTGCGTAAAGCAGGATTTACTAACATTGTTCACGATAAGTCAGGAGACACGTATTCTATAGACATACCAGCTGGCAGCTTAATTGATATTAACCCTAAACCTGGCACACGCATGAACCATAACGAAGAAGTAAGTGTTTTACTTTCCAAGGGACCTAAGCCTGTGCAAATGCCAGATATTGTTGGGAAAACAAAGAGTGAAGCTGACTCAGCTTTAACTGACGCTAAGCTGGATGTAAAGTACGAAGAAGAAAATAGCGATACTGTAGCAAAGGGTAAGATTATCCGCGCTTCCGTTGAAGCTGGTTCTGACTTACATTGGGGCGATAGTGTTAAAGTTGTTGTTTCTAAAGGTCCAAAAACTGTTACATTGCCAAACGTTTGCGGAAAGAACAGTGATGAAGCTAAAAGGATTATTGAAAATCTAGGACTGAAAGTTCGTATTTCTGCTCCACTTGGTGATTTAATGCACGTAGTGCGCTTCCAATCCCCTGGAGCTGGAAGTGAAGTACCATTGAAGGATTCTAATGGAAATCCTTCTATTATCACTCTTACAGTAATATAAGCGTGTTTTAAGTATTATAAAAGCGGCGGAAGCTAAATAACTTTCGCCGCTTAAATATTTGAATATAAATAAAATTTAAATATCTAATAACGCTAGCCTAATAGCATTAGAATTATATTATTTATTTTCATTACTTTCTTCACGTTTTTTACGCATACGTTCTTTTACAGTTTGAGCATATTCATCAACGTATTCTTGACCACTCATTTGCTGAATAGACTTAGTTACTTTATCTGTAATTTCACGTAAACGCTCGTGGGTAATCTCGCTTTCGTCACAAACACGCTCTACTTGAATAGGCTCGCCATAAATTGCCTTAGTTTTACCTTTTGCAGGAATAACTTGACCATGCACTTGCAATTCTCTAGTTCCAATAATTGCAACTGGTATAATCGGGCAACCTGTTTCAAGAGCAAGACGTGCAGCACCAGTATGACCGCGATATAAACGACCGTCTGGACTTCTTGTACCTTCAATATGAATACCAAAAAGCTGACCTTTTTCTAATATTTCACGAGCATGATTCAAGGCGCCAAGCGATTTTGCGCCTCCAGAACGATCTACAGGAAAAACGCCAACAGAAGTAAACCACCACTTCTTGAAACGACCCTTTAAACCTTTGCCTTCAAAATATTCTGCTTTACCCATAAAGTGAATCATACGAGGACAAGTCAATGGCAGAAGCGCGTCATCAATAACAGCAAGATGATTTGCAGCAATAATAGCTCCACCCTTTTTAGGTACATTTTTAACACCTTGCGCTGATGGATGAATCCTCATGCAGGCAATACCCCCAAGTCCCTTCACGAAGAACCAGTACAACATACCATATCCTTTCTTGCAAGTCCAATTTCGAACATTTTAAGCATAGAATCAGGAAGACTTGCTACAGTATAGTTCATGACTTCTTCTAAGAATACCAACGACCCTCGCCGTGATGACGAGTTAACGTCAGAATCATTAAAGAATAATCAAAAACAAAACAATAGAAATTTTGATGATGATTGGTCATCTTTTATTGCAGAGCATTCTGACGATATGAATGATATTGCTAATTCACGTAGCGCAAAAAGCTTTGAAAAGCACGCTCAGAAAGAAGAAAAAAAGAAAGAACGCAACAGTATAGCAAGCGATAATAATTCTAAAAATCAAAAAAATGCTATAAAAAATAAATTTAGCTTAAAAAATCTAAGCAGCCATAAATCCTATATTATTCCTACTAGAATGCAAGACCCTCACACGATCATAACTGCTAAAGGTCCTCGTGATAACGCACGCACAAGTTGGCTTGATTTAGATAAGACTATGGAAGACTATGGAGATGATTTTGTGCCCCCAAATCCACGATTTTATAACGTATCTTTAGTTAATGTAGTTTTGTGGATTCTATTTGTTATAGGTATCTTCGGTGTTATTGTAAGTGCTTTTATTCCTGCTATAGCAAACATTGTTGGTATTATATGCGGCCTATTAATGCTACTTAGTGGAGCAGGATTACTTATGAATCGCAAAAAACCTGATCCGTATAAAGAAGATTACAGCGATTATGGAGATGGTGCTCGAGTATAGCTAATAATCAATCGAATATAATAAAAAGGCGGCATGATTATAATCACACCGCCTTTTATTTATTTTACTTAGCAGCTTTCAAGTTACTCAGCTTCATTTTCAGATTCGTTTTGACCATGGCAAAGCTTGTACTTACGACCAGAACCACATGGGCACTCTTCATTCTTATTTGTTCCTGGGAATGTACGACCATCAGACCATGGAGTCTTCCATTCTTCATTCTTTGGTCGCATGCTCAACGGAACATCTCCCTCAGCATGACTCAAAGGTGCAGGACCAACAATACCAGCAGCCTGATCTTCAGCATCTACCTCAGACGAAGCTTGTGCAACATCTTCATCAAGCTCATCGTCAGAAGAAATATCTTCAGTAGAAGCAATCTGATTGATATCAATGTGGAATAGAAGCTGAATGCTTTCTTCCTTAATTGCCTCAATCATCGAATTGTACATCTGGTAGCCTTCACGCTGATATTCAACGAGCGGATCACGCTGACCCATACCACGCAGACCAATACCATCCTTCAAATAATCCATCTCATAAAGATGTTCACGCCACTTGCGATCGAGAACAGAAAGAACAACGCGACGTTCAATTTGACGAAGTGGATCAGCGCCGAGACGATCTTCGATGAGAGAGTAAACCTTTACTACACTGTCGACAATCAAATCACGCAAAGCAGAAACAGCTTTTTCGCCCTTAAGATTGATAATCGTTTCACGCACCTGATCCCAATCAAGAAGTACAGGCATTACAGAGTTAAGAGCATCTTTTAAGCCGTCCAAATCCCAATTCTTTGGCTTATCAGAACCGTTCATTGCGCCACGCACATAACTTTCTACGGTGTCACTGATGAACTTCAAGATGTCCTCGTGAATATCTTCACCCTTAAGAACCATCTGACGCTCTGCATAAATCACAGTACGCTGCTTATTCATAACATCGTCATACTTCAAAACGTTCTTACGCATTTCAAAGTTACGAGCTTCAACAGTCTTCTGTGCCGTGCGCACACCGTTAGAAACGTACTTAGACTCAATTGGTTCGCCTTCTGGCAATCCCTTAGCCATAACACGAGCAACAAGCTGAGTGTTGAACAGGCGCATCAAATCATCTTCCAAGCTTAAGTAGAAGCGGGACTCGCCAGGATCACCCTGACGGCCAGAACGACCTCGAAGCTGGTTATCAATACGACGAGATTCGTGACGCTCAGTACCAAGTACATACAAGCCACCAAGATTCTTAACTTCTTCGTGCTCGTCCTTAACTTGCTCTTTAACTTCAGCTAAAACGCCTGGCCAACGCTTCTCATACTCTTCAGGAGTATCGTCTGGAGAATATCCTTCAGCCTTCAACTTAGAATCTGCAAGGAACTCAACATTGCCGCCAAGCATAATATCGGTACCACGACCTGCCATGTTAGTAGCAACAGTTACAGCACCCTTACGACCTGCAACAGCAACAACAGCAGCTTCCTTAGCATTCTGCTTAGCATTCAAAACCTGGTGAGGAATGCGAGCAACGTCAAGAAGCGAAGAAAGAATCTCAGAAGATTCAACAGAAGCTGTACCAAGCAACACAGGCTGACCCTTTGCATGACGCTCAGCAACATCTCGCACAATAGCAGTAAGCTTTTCTTTCTTTGTGCGGAAGATCAAATCGTCCTTATCTTTACGAATTACTGGACGGTTGGAAGGAATTGGAAGAACACCAAGCTTGTAAGTTCCCATGAACTCTGCAGCTTCAGTCTCAGCAGTACCAGTCATACCAGCAAGCTTGTCGTACATGCGGAAGTAGTTTTGCAAAGTAATAGTAGCAAAAGTCTGATTTTCTGCCTTGACTTCCACGTTTTCCTTAGCTTCAATTGCTTGATGCAAGCCCTCGCTATAACGACGACCTGGAAGAACACGACCAGTGTGCTCATCGACAATCAAAACTTCGCCGTTTGTAACAACATAGTCACGATCTAGAAGGAAAAGCTCCTTAGCTTTCAAAGCGTTATTCAAATAACCAATAAGAGCTGTATTGCTTGGCTCATAAAGGTTATCGATGCCCAAGTAATCCTCAATTTTTGCGATGCCAGGATCAAGAATACCTGCGGTTTTCTTCTTTTCATCAATCTCGTAATCAACATCGCGAGTAAGCTTCAAAACAAGCTTTGCAAATTCACGATACCAATGAGTTACATCACCTTCAGCAGGACCTGAAATAATAAGTGGCGTACGAGCCTCATCGATAAGAATGGAATCGACCTCATCGACAATTGCATAGTGATGACCGCGCTGCACAAGCTCGCTCTTTTCCCACGCCATGTTATCACGCAAGTAATCGAAGCCAAACTCATTATTTGTACCGTAAGTAATATCAGCATTGTATTGCTTACGACGCTCTGGCGGCTGCTGGTCTGTAATAATGCATCCAACACTCATGCCAAGGAATCTATAAATACGACCCATAAGCTCGCTCTGGTAGCTAGCAAGGTAATCGTTGACTGTGACAACGTGCACACCTTTGCCTTCCAAAGCATTCAGATAGCTTGGCAAAGTAGCAACCAATGTTTTACCTTCACCAGTTTTCATTTCTGCAATATTGCCCCAATGCAATGCAGCGCCACCCATAAGCTGCACATCAAAATGACGCTGGCCAAGCGTACGCTTTGAAACCTCTCGCACAGTAGCGAAGGCTTCAGGCATCAAATCATCAAGCTTTGCACCATTGTCTAAACGCTGCTTGAATTTAGCAGTTTGACCCTTCAATTCTTCATCGGAAAGCGCGGAAATTTCATCTTCCAACGCATTCACAGCCTTTGCTACGTTCTCAAGGCGCTTCAATTGATGGCCTTCACCCATACGCAAGGCTTTATCGACGATATCTACCACGTTTTGCTCCCTTAGGTCATGTCTATGACGACGGCCTAGCCAACATAGACGTAAACTGTGCCTATATTACGCGACGGCTACGATTTTTATAAGTTAGCGAGTCTGATTACTACATAAAAATGCCCGCCCAACATTGTGCTAGACGGGCATGCGCACTTATTCGCGCATTTTAGATGTGTTTTAATTATTACTTTTGCTTAGCAACATTTTCAGGTGTATCAATTTCAAATACGCCATAGCTCCAACCATGTCTGCGATATACTACAGATGGTCTCATAGTTTCTTTGTTTACGAACAAGAAGAAATCATGCCCGATAAGCTCCATCTCATACAAAGCCTCATCTATGCTCATAGGCTCTGCAATATGTAACTTACGACGAATCACAATAGGAGTGTCGCCAACACTTACTTCCACAGATTCACCAGGACCTAAATCGGAAGCAACAGCAGCATCTGCGCTATTAACCTCATTTTCTTCTGGCTCTTCAACAGTAGTCTCAATCTCAGGCTCTACAGCACCCATGTCTACAGGAGTCATTTCCGTATATCCACGACGATGATCCTTACGACGATCGCGAGTGCGACGCAAACGAAGCGTCAACTTATCAAGCGCCATATCTAATGCACTAAATTGATCAGTGCTAGAAGCTTCTGCGCGAATCACTGTGCTTCCTGCAACAACAGTAATTTCAACTCGCTTTGCTGTGTCAGCCTGCCTTGGATTGCCTTCATGAGTCAACACGATTTGCACGCGCTGCGCATCAGGCGCAATGGCGGTCACACGATTCATCTTACTTTCTACAACGTCACGGAACCTTTGATTAATCTGCGTATGACGACCAGTAATGACGATTTCCATGCGAAACCTCCCCATATAGACTCGAACCTTAAGCTCGATTTGTACAACCCGACTGCCACGATGCCGTCGGTTCTTCTATTATATCTGCTAAATCCATACAAACCTAGCGATTTATTAAATTAAAATAAAAAAATTAACGTTTATTACGGAATTTCTTATAAAATAACGAATTTTTTACGATATTAATATCATCTGCTATAATTGGGAAGGTTGAGGTTTCACGATGGCCGCGGTCACAATGTTCATTCGGAGTGGCTGAGGAACTTCCGGGCTCCACAGAGCACAATGGCGGATAACGTCCGCCCAGGGCGACCTGAGAGATAGCGCAACAGAGAATAGACCGCCTGAACGTTTCGTTCGGGTAAGGGTGAAACGGCGGTGTAAGAGACCACCGGACTTCTGGTAACAGTAAGCCGCATGGCAAGCCTCATTGGGAGCAAGGTCAAGCAGAAGACGCTTTAGAGCTGCTCGCTCAAGTCTTCGGGTAGACTGCTAGAGTTTGGCGGTAACGTCAAATCGAGATGGATGGCCATCCGCATGCACTTGTGTATGCGACAAAACCCGGGGTATGTGAAACCTCATCAACTCAACCAATAGCATATTTTCAACTTATATCGCTGATTCTTGGAGCGAAAGAAAAATCAGAAAATACTGCTAAGCATTTATTAAACGACGAATCTAAATCAATTTTTACGTTTGAATTATCAACTACCCCACATGTTTGCATACCAGCTTGCTGAGCTGAACATAAAGCTGTAGCAGAATCTTCAAAAACTACACATTTAGCTGGATCTACTTTAAGTTGATTAGCAATATCGATATACGTTTTAGGACTATGCTTACCTTTTTCAGATAAATCTTCTCCAAAATGAATAAAATCAAAACAATTAAAAATGCCAACTCTTTTTAAAGCTGGAATACACAAGCGTTTAGAAAGAGTTGTAACAAGAAAAAGCTTTATACCATTAGAACGCAAATAATACACATATTCATACGCGCCTTTTCTTAGCGGAAGATGATTAGCATAAGCGTCAAAAGCCATATCTGACCACTCCGTCATCAAATCTTCAGGAGCATCAGTAAATCCGTAATTTTTAATAACATATTCTGCAATTTGTCTAGGATTCATTGTTGCAGTCGTATTCGCAAAGATTGAAGGAACGTTCATACCACGTTTCGCAAAACTTACTCGATCAATATCATCCCAAACGCTTAAAGAATCAAGTAACGTGCCGTCAAAATCAAAAATCGCTGCAACAATAGACGAATTATTTTGTAAATCCATCAATGATCTTCCTACTTGCACTCAATAGCTCACGAGCATGTTCTAATGAAGTTTTTGATTCACTTCCATCAAGCATCCTAGCAATCTCTTGCTCACGCATCAAATCATTAAGCTCAATAACAGAAGTATCCGCAACTATAGCAGAAGAACTATTCTCACTATTCTCAACAAGATTTTTTTGTACTGCAAATTGTGCATCTGCAAAAGAAGCAACCTGAGCTAAATGAGTAACAACAATAACTTGAGCATGTTGAGAAAGTTGAGCCAAACGTTTACCGAGTTCTACTGCCGCAACACCACCAACACCAGAATCTACTTCGTCGAAAACAAATGTCATATTTTCTTCGTCGCAATCTGTCAACTTCGCAACAACAAGCTCAATTGCAAGCATAAGCCTACTTAATTCACCACCAGAAGCACTTTTGCTCATCGGCAAATCTGAAGAAGCAGGAAATGGTCGGAACAAAAACTCTACATCATCACATCCGTTAGAATCAAGCGGAATAGAACCAGATAAATCTTCGCAACGCCTATTTACACTGATAATTAATTGAGCACCTGGCATAGCCAAAGAATGTAATTCTTCACTAACTAAAGTGCCAAAATCATGAGCTGCATTTAAACGAGTTTTATATAATTCTTCAGCAAGTTTAAGAGCATCATCATATCGTTGAGCACACTTAGCACGCGCTTTGGCAATAGCTTCAGGAGAATCATCTAAATCTTCAAGTTCAAACTGAGCTTTTTCGGACCAATCAAGTACGTCATCTAATGTTGGACCCCACCTACGAGTTAAATCAGTAAGATCATGAATACGAGAATTTAAATCATCTAAATCTTTTTCACTTACATCGATATCCAACTGTTGAGCAAGCTGCATTACAATATCGTCAAGTTGAGCATGAATATCGTCAAGTTGATTTGCAATAGAATTGAAAGAATCATCTACACGAATATTTCGTAATGCTTGAGAAGCTTTATCTACAAGAAAACAAGCATCTTCAGATGATTCTGAAGCACCATAATCTATTTGACTGGAATCAAGGGATGCGAGCGCAATGCTCACTGCTTTAACAATTTGAGCAGAATTCTCAATTCTTTCTCTTTTTGCACGCAATTCCTTATCTTCATTAGGCAGCGGATTCACATCTCGTATTCTCGCTAACGATTCTCTAAGGTAATCTGCACGTTGTCGCGAAGAAGACGCTTGATTTTCTAGTCGATTACATGTTTCTTTAGCATCTTTCCACGCTTGATACGCACATGCGTATTGCTTAAGTAATTCACTATTTTTAGATACAGTATCAAGCAATTCGCGTTGTTTTGAATTTGTTGCTATACGTAATTGGTCACTTTGTCCATGAATAACTATCAATCGTGAGCATACTTGTTCAAGAACTGTTTTTGGTACTGCGAAACCAGAAATTGTTGCTCTTGAACGACCTTCTTGTGGTACTGTTCTAGAAACATACATATCTGATTTATTTTCGTCATTTTCTGAAGGCTCTAATTCAATACCGGATTTTCCAACAGCATCTACTAATTCACTTGTTTTAGGAATACTAAATATGCCTTGAACCCATGCTTCTTTAGCGTTTGGTGAAATCCTTGCAACTTCTGCTTTGGATCCAGAAATAAGCTTGATAGCACTTAAAAGCATTGACTTTCCAGCGCCTGTTTCGCCCGTAATAGCTGTCATGTGAGACGAAGGAGTAATAAGCGCATGTGAAATTGGCCCAAGATTACGTATTTCTAACTCTTCAAGCACGCTGTACCTCGTTTTATAAATGCTATATTTAATATTATTTTCTACTTAAATAATTCAGTTTAAAGAATTATTATTGTGCTCACGCCATCCAACTATTGGCAAATCAAATTTTGTAACTAAACGCTTCGTAAAAGGAGCACCAGAAAGTCTAGCTAATAATAGGTCATCTTTTGATTGACGAACTTGAATCCTTGACCCTTGAGGAAGAGCGCGCTGTCTTCTACCATCGCAACAAATCCAACCTCCAGAAGACGATTCATTAAGAATATCAATAGTAAAAGTAGAACCGGCACCAATAATTAGAGGACGCGCAAAAAGAGCATGAGCAGCTAATGGCACTAGTTGTAACGCTTCTACATTTGGCCACATGATTGATCCACCTGCTGAAAATGCGTAAGCTGTGGAACCAGTAGGAGTTGAAACTATTACACCATCGCAACCAAAAGATGACATTTCAACATCGTCTACTCGTATTGAAAGTTCTACCATTCGACCTCTGTCTTCGCGATCAAGAGTTATATCGTTCAACGCCCAATCACTTAAAGGCTTACTTTCGCCAGGAAGCCACACATCTACATGAGCTTCCATTCTCCTGTCAATAGTGTAATCCTTGTTTGCAATCCTACGAATAGCATCATTAATTTGAAAACTTTCAAATTCTGCCAAAAAACCAACATGACCAAGATTTATGCCGATAATTGGAACGGTAGTGCAATGCACTAACTCAGCAGCCTGAAGCATGGTGCCATCTCCCCCAAGCACCACAACTATTTCCGTATTTTCATCAACTATACGAGTAGTTTTTTTAGCAAAATCAGACACAGAAGCACTGTTGAATACGTCAACAACGAATCCAGCTTTAATAAGTTGAGTCTTGACTTGATTTACCACATCACTATGAACATCGATTCTAGCGTGAGTAACTACAAGAGCACGACGAGCCGACGAAGCGGAATTAGTATCGAAATGTTCCTGCATATACAGCCCCTTCGTACTGTTTAAACACAACTACTACTATTGTAATTGTTAGGATACATATTGAAAAATGCTAAACATTCAATAATTAACTTACTTCTCGTAACGCGCATAAAGAAGATACTCCGTATTGCCATGCGTTCCTTCAATAGGAGATTCGCAAGAGGAGATAACCTTTAGACCGTTTTGATTTGCACAACTTTTTATTGTTTCTAAAGCTTTAATTCTTAAAGTCTCGTCAGTTACTATTCCACCTTTTCCAAGGTTTCCTTTTCCTACTTCAAATTGCGGCTTAACTAAAAGCACAATATCTGCATGCAATTGAGCTATTCTAGAAATTACTGGAATAACAAACGTTAGAGAAATAAAAGAAACATCCGAAACTATAAGATTTGGCTTATATGGCAAGTTCTCTTCGTACACATCTCGAATATTTACGCCACTCATTTCAATTACATGTGAATTGTTAGCTATTTTTGGATGCAATTGACCATGACCAACATCTAAAGCTATTACAGAATGAACACCTCTTTGCAAAAGAACGTCGCAAAAACCACCCGTTGATGCACCTATATCTAGAGCTTTAGTTGATTTGGAAGTAGTTAAACCATTTTTAGAAAACGCTTCGAAAGCACCTTCTAACTTAAGTGCTCCACGAGAAACGTATCTAATACAAGATTGCGTATTTTTTGATTCGTCGATTGTTATTGTATGTGAATTGTTTACTAAAAATGAGGATTTCGTAATATTTCGATTGTCAACACTCACTACGCCAGCACGAATTAAACGTTGAGCAGTTGTCCTACTTTCTGCTAAACCACGATTAACCAAAGCGCAATCTAAGCGTTGTGAAATATTGCTATTTGAAAGTTTACTTAAATCCTCATTCAAAGTCATAAGGAAAACTCCGGAAGAGTATAATTTTCCATATTTTCACCGCAATCTTGCAAGCTCCATGCCAGCGCGCAAGCAGCTCTTAAAGCATTGCAATCGTTAGTGTTATTAACTTCAATAATATTATTATTCACAACTCTTGCTATAGCATCTTCACAAGTAAAAGTACTACCGTTAACGCGTTCAGGAGCGTTATGAGATTCGTTTAATCCTCGCAAGTCTTTAGAAACAAAACTTGGACGCAAATGTTTTGGCGCAAGCATAAGCATGCGAGGATCTGTAACTCCAGTAAGAACAAGTAATGAAGCATAGCCTCCTCTTGTTCCAGCCTCAATATCAGTATCTAAACGATCTCCAACTGCTAATGAATGTTCAATACTAATTACAGGATTCCCATACTCGTCTTTTTCAGTGTATTCTTCACATTCAGAATCATCATGCTTAGCATTAGCAGCAACCAAAAACCTTGCTTCATCATACATTGCAGATTCTGGTTTTCCAGCAGACGAAATAGGCTCTACACCCGTAGCATTAATAACAGCTTGAATCATGGAACCGCATCCAGGAGCAATACCATGCTCTCTTGGAATAGTTAAGTCGCGGTTAGTAACGAAATATTTTGCACCATGCTCAACAGCGAAAGAAACTTCCGCCATTTCTTGCCAAGTCATTTGAGGATACCAGCCTTGAATAACAGCTTTAGGATTATCTTCGCACGAATCTACGAGTTGTAATCCTACGCGTTGCACTTCTTGACGCAAATGTTCAGCGCCGAGAACAAGAACTTTGGATCCTTTCTCAACATTGCGAGCTACCATCCTTGCTGCAACAACAGAAGACGTTATAATCTGCCATGGTTCTACTTTTAAGCCAAAACTTTCCAGTTGTTTTGCAACAACAGATTGGAAACGCGAAGAATTATTAGTTGTGTATTCAATTGCCATTCCATTTTTTTGCGCAAACAAAATGGAATCAGACGCATATTCAACAGCATTTCCACCACGATATACAACACCATCTAAATCAAGCAGTGCTAAACGAAATGCATCGCTTAACGGACGATTACATGAAGAAAAATTCTTTTTCGTTTCAACTTGCATACTATACCTCATTTAAGTTTGCTAAACACTGCACTTAATTTAGATTCAAATTTTTCAAATATATTTTATAAATATCAACTCTCAAAGCAGCAAGTGCCCGGCTTACTTAAAAGCAGCCGGGCGCAAATATTCAAATGTTACGAACTACTCTTCGTCAGCGTGAACAGCACTCATCTCGATTGTATCCGTATTATCCGCATTCTCAGAGTTACTTGTCTCTTCTGAGTCTTCTAAATCTTCAGAATCTTCAGTTGCTTCAGATTCTTCATCAGCATATTCATCAGATTCTTCATCAGGAGCAAATTGAGCATCATCTTCACTCATGCCAATTTCATCCATCATGTCATCATTCAAATGCTCTAAATCATAGTCGATAACAATATCATCAGGATTTATATCTTCGTCATCAACATCAGCATACTGTTGCTCAAGCTTATCAAGCAAAGACTCTAATTCAATTGCTTCGTCACTACGCCCGGCTTCTTCCAAGAAGTATTGTTCTGCTTGAACTGCACGCATACGATACTCCCCAGGAAGACCCTTTGAACGACCCATTGCATGAACCAATTCAATAGCCTTATCAGCATGACCAGTATCAGCCAAAACACCTGCATAAACGAGGAACATTTCGGCTTTTACTTCTCCCCTTAAGGTTTTTGCTTCATCTGACATGCAAATTTCTAAAGCCTTATCTAGATTTCCCATACCGCGCTCGCAATCGGCAATAAATGGCAAATAATCAAGGTAACCATTCATTCGCATTGCAGTGCGGAATTCCTTAGAAGCAAGTTTGTAATCGCCCTGACGATAGGCCACAAAAGCTAAAGTTTCGCGAGCAAAATCAATACGAGAAGCTTGCTTAGCAGCCCACTTTGCATGTTCTAATGCAAGTTCAGGATTTTCTTCTTGCAAAGTATAAGCTGCAAGAATATGAAGACCAATATTTTCAGCATGCTCCTTTGAAAGACCGCGCAAACGCTCGCGATCTTCTTTAGAAAGCATTGCCCATTCCAAACCTTTTGGCATCTTAGGTTCACCAGGGCGACGTGCTGTATAAGGATTTTGAGATGGATAAGAAACAGTTCCGTCAGAATTGCGGCGTGGACCATCTTCAAAGCGGAAGTTACTACGCGAATTTGTGCTACGATTATCTCTGCGATCGTCACGACGATCAAAACGACGCTCATTATCTCTGCGCTCATCGCGACGATCGTCTCTGCGGTCATCACGGAAGCCACCCTTAGAGCCTTTATGGAAATCTTTATGGAAATCGCCATTGCTATGGTTCTCACGACGATTATCCCTGCGATCGTCACGATGGTTAAAACGATGTTCACCATCAAACTTCTTGTAGCGTGGGTTGCCACCTTCTTCACCAGAATGTTCAAAATCTCTAGAGCGACGGTCATCGCGACAATCATCTATACGATCAAAATGACGGTTACGATCAAAGCGACGATCATTATCGCGATTCTCTGAGCGGAATCCGTCCTTCTTAAAACCATTCTTCTTAAAACCACCGCGACGGTCATCTTTACGATCGTCATGACGGTTAAAACGACGATCACCATCACGCTTTACGCCAGAGTGGAAGCTCTCTTCACGGTCATCATCATTACGGCGGAAACCACCCTTCTTAAAACCGCCTTTATGGAAACCATCCTTATGGAAACCACCGCGACGCTCGCTACTTTTACCACCATTGCGATGACCAAATCCACCACGTTCACCAAAAGATTTCTTACCACTCCGCGAGTGTTCGCGTTCTTCGCCCATTCTGGCATACCTCTCATCTATGTGCAATTTTATTACAAAATCACATTTTAATTATATTCATAAAACAACTAAACATCTGCTGAAGCAAGCTATAGCATACATCAAGCAGCAAGCTTACAACAGATGTATTTTTAATAAATCACAAACATTTATTAAGCGCGCTCTACGGCACCGATAGCTTTCTTGCCACGGCGAAGCAAAGCGAAACGACCGTGCAAGAAAGAGCCCTCACTTAACACATCGTCGACACCACTTACACGTTCATTATTCAGATACAAACCGCCTGCTTCAATAGCACGACGAGCTTCAGAAACAGTGCGGAACAGACCAGCGGCAACTGCAGCCTCAACAACACGATCTGCAACTTTAGCCTTAGCGAAATCTAAACTACCGTCTTCAGCCTTAACCTTAACGCCATCTAAAGCAGCTTCAAGAGTCTGCTCATCAATATTGCAAAGATCACCACGTCCAAACAAAGCGGAAGAAGCTTCAATAGCCTGGTTTGTTAAATCTTCACCGTGAACGAAACTTGTAACTTCCCACGCAAGCACGCGCTGAGCTTCACGACTTCCAGGATCATCCTGAATTTGCTGAGCTAAACGCTCAATTTCATCTTTTGGCAAGAAAGTGAACACCTTAAGCAACTTAACAACTTCATCATCAGGCTGATTGAACCAGAACTGGTAGAAGCGATAAGGGCTAAGCATAGAAGGATCAAGCCACATGGCATTACCTTCTGACTTACCAAACTTACGACCTTGATTATCTGTAATAATCGGGCTAGTAAACACGTTTACGGATGTGCCACGAACCTTACGAATCAAATCCATGCCGGAAGTGAGATTACCCCACTGATCCGAACCGCCAAGTTGCAAAGTTACGTCGTAATTATCAAACAAGTACAAGAAGTCGTTGCCTTGCAAAACTTGATAGCTAAACTCAGCAAAAGAAATACCTTCATCGGAATTTAAGCGACGAGCCACAATATCCTTAGAAAGCATTGTGCCAACACGGAAATTCTTACCAACATCACGCAAGAAGTCGATAGCAGACATCTTAGAAACCCAGTCGTAATTGCTGACAAAACGAACAGGATTTTCACCATCAAGAGGCAAAATTCTGCCAATCTGCTTACGCAAACGTTCAGCCCAGCCAGCCACAATATCCTTAGAATTAAGAGTGCGTTCTCCGCTTTGACGAGGGTCACCAATCAAACCAGTGGCACCACCAACTAAAGCAATAGGATGATGACCTGCAGCCTGCAAATGGCGCATATTAATAAGCTGTACAAGATTACCAATATGCAATGAAGCAGCAGTAGGATCGTAACCGCAATAATACGTTAATGGTTCTCCGTCAAGCGCTTGAGCAAGCTGCTGCTCATCAGTAGATTGTGAAATTAATCCACGCCACTTAAGCTCTTCAAACAAAGAAGCAAAACCTGCTTCCTTGTAGTTCCTGACCTGAGCCATTCGTATCTCCTTAATACAGAATACCGATAAATATCGGGCGCTTTGCGCGTCCACAAGCCTTTCAATTTTTGCAGCACATGACGACACGCATAATAAAAAAGTGCCAAATATTATAAAGTACAATATTTGGCACTATAACGTGACAGCTAATAATCTAATTTTAAAATTATTTTATAGGCGAGATATAAGCAGAACCATCGCTTTTTGAATTTGCAAATTTATAATAATTATCCATTGCATTTTCAGCCTCTACAATTTGCTCTTTAACTCGTGCGAAGGCTGTACCGCCACGACCGCATCTGGCAGACACAGATCCAGCACTAGTCAATATTGTTCTGATATTCGCAATTTCTGCGCTATCAACAAAACCGCTTAGAATATTTGAAAAATCATCATCGCTTAAATCAGCAAGATCTCCCCCAATTCCCTCAGCTCGCTTTACACACAAACCAGACAAAGTATGAGCGTTACGGAATGGAACACCCTTTTTTACAAGCCATTCTGCAATATCTGTAGCAAGAGCGAAACCAGTAGAAGACTGTTCATAAAGTCTATTTAGATCAAATTTCATAGTTTCTACCATTCCAGCAAAAGCTGGAAGAAGCACTTCTAAAGTGTCAATTTGATCAAAAACAGCTTCTTTATCTTCTTGCAAATCGCGAGCATAAGCAGTAGGAAGACCTTTAAGAGTTGCCATTAAACCAGTTAAATCGCCTATTAATCTACCAGCTTTACCGCGAGCAAGTTCAGCAATATCTGGATTCTTTTTTTGAGGCATAATCGATGAGCCAGTTGAATAAGCATCATCTAAACGAACAAATGCAAATTCTTGAGTATTCCAAATAATAATTTCTTCACTTAATCGTGATATATCAACGCCAATCATTGCTGCGATGAATGAAAATTCTGCGACTAAGTCTCTACTTGCAGTTGCGTCTATAGAATTAGCGCAAACTTTAGAAAAACCAAGCTCTTTAGCTACTTCTTCTGGATTAAGACCAAGAGTATTGCCTGCCAAAGCTCCTGCTCCATAAGGGCTTTCATCTGCACGCAAATCCCAATCTATGAAGCGATTTACATCTCGTAAAAGCGGCCAAACATGTGCCATTAACTGATGCGCAAGCAAAATTGGTTGAGCATGTTGCATGTGAGTGCGACCCGGCATCACTGCGTCTTTTGCATTTTTTGATTGATTCAGCAACGCTTGGCAAACTGACAACAATAATGATGCAATAACGCGCGCATGCCTACGCAAAAACATACGTATTAAAGCTGCAATTTGATCATTCCTAGATCGACCTGCACGAAGCTTTCCACCAAGCTCATTTCCAGCAATTTCAAGTAAACCGCGCTCTAATGCTGTAGCTTCATCTTCATCTTCCTCAATGGGTGCAAAAGTTTCATCATCTACACGCTTTTGCAATTCATCTAATGCACAAGATAAATCAGCATACTCTTTTTCGTTAAGAAGACCTGCACGATGCAACGCATGCGCATGAGCTCTAGAACCAGCAATATCATCATCCGCTAATCGCCAATCAAATTGTGTGGACTTGCTTAGTTTCGTCAGCTCTGCTGAAGGACCTGAACTAAATCGTCCACCCCACAATGCAATAGGGTGATTAGTATTATTACTTTCATTATTTTCTAGTTCTGCGGCTGCTGCTTTTGTTGCATCGTGCATAGTTTATTACCTTTATATCTTTTTATATATATCGTATTAGTTGTTGTTTGCAACGCGCATATCTCTTGCTGCTGCAACCTTGCTAGACAATCCGTAGATTTCAATGAATCCATTGGAAGCACGCTGATCAAATGTATCTGAAGAATCATACGTTGCTAAATTAAAGTCATACAATGATTCCTCAGAACGACGTCCAGTAACTACAGCTTTGCCAGCATACATAGTCATTCGAATCTCTCCAGAAACATGCTCTTGAGTTTCATTAATAAATGCGTTAAGAGAACACACAACTGGAGAGAACCACTGACCATCATAGACAAATTCAGCCCACTTTTTATCAAGAGCACGCTTTAACCTATGCTGCTCACGCTCCAGGCAGCAATTTTCAAGCTCTTGGTGTGCAACAATTAGAGATTGAGCACCTGGAACTTCGTACAATTCACGAGATTTAATTCCTACAAGACGATCTTCAATAATATCGATTCGTCCAATTCCTTGCGCTCCAGCTCTTGCATTCATTTCTTCAATTGCTTGCAAAGGCGTTACACTATGACCGTCAATTGCGACTGGAATACCTTTTTCAAAAGTAATTCTAACTTCATCCGGTTCTTGAGATTCAAGAGGATTTTGCGTATAAGAATAGCACTCTTCAGTCGGAGCATTCCATGGATCTTCTAGGAAACCGGTTTCAATTGCACGACCCCACACGTTTTGGTCAATCGAATATGGGCTTTTCTTGCTTTGTTCAATTGGAAGCTTGTGCTCATTAGCGAATTCTATTTCAACATCACGAGTAAGTGACAAGTCTCGAATTGGGCTAATAGCTTTTAATTCTGGATCCAAAGATTGGATTGCAACTTCAAAACGAACCTGATCGTTTCCTTTGCCGGTGCAACCATGCGCAATTGTGTCTGCATCAAATTGATGAGCTGCATTCACTAAGTGGCGAGTAATCAAAGGCCTAGAAAGAGCAGAAACCAATGGATACACGTCTTCATACATTGCGTTAGCTTTTAATGCAAGCATGCAATAATTATCTGCGAATTCTTCGCGAGCATCGACAACATATGCCTCAACTGCACCACAAGCCAAAGCACGATTCTTAATTACTTCAAGCGCTTCACCGCCTTGACCAACGTTTAGCGACACAGCTACAACGTCTTGACCTGTTTGCTCTTTAAGGTATGGAATTGCTACCGAAGTATCGAGGCCACCTGAATACGCCAAGACAATACGTTTTTTATTAGTCATTGTGACCTCCCAGGTCATGTATTGAATAAATAAACAATAAAGAGCATATTATACATCTAAAATAAAATCAACAGATGCGCCAAAAAATTATTATATTTTTATCATCTTCGAAGAGTTATTATAAAATATAAAAAAATATATCAATTATAGTTATACATATAAAAACGCGCGCAGCTCAACAATGCACTGCACGCGTATAAATCTTTTCGTTACTGCAAAATTATTTTTTTAATGCAATATTTAATTAAATAGCCACAATATTTTTTAATAAATTGTTTAACGAGAAGCTACTGAAAGCATCCAATTTGCTCGATTTTCAGCTTCTTCATTTGAAACGCAAACCATAATAACTGTATCATCTCCAGCAACTGATCCTAAAATACCTTTCAAAGGCTGACGATCTATAACACTTGCAACATATTGTGCAGCGCCTGATGGAGTGTGAATAACAACAATATTATTTGCATGTCCAACTTCAGTGACAAGACCTGCTAAAGTGCGAGCAACTTGCTGATCAATTCGCACAGTATCCATAGCATGACGATTGCCAGTACCATCGCCAAGCACATACGCAATCCTGCCATCCGTTAATCGAATTTTAACGGCATTTAACTCATCTAAATCTCGGCTCAAAGTAGCTTGAGTAACATTAAAACCATGACGCGCCAACACTTTAGCGAGTTGAGATTGAGAAGTAATCACTTCTGCCAGTAACGCTTGTTCAATAGCGTTTAAACGCGCTGCTTTTGTTGCAGGACGTTGCTGTTTTATTGACACTTCGTTATTTGATTCTGCATCCGTTTCTGGATTCATCATAATTTTATCAAAACCTTTCATAAACATATTTTCAATTAAATATATACGAATATGTGTATACATATCTACATGCATAAAAAATTATTTATGTGTTCTTCGTCACACATATCTATTATGCATGAAAATGCTATATTTTATTTAAAAAATAGATGTTACTTTACATAAAAAGAAAAAGAGTTAATAATACAATAAATGCGATTATGCATACTACTATTAGAACGTATGCACAATCGCATTAACTAAAATATATTATATTTTACACTCGCAAAGTTGCGTGCAAGACTTCAGCAGCATCCGTAATCTTCTTACGAACTTCTTCCATCTCTTCGCCAGAAAGTGTTCTATCATTTGCTCGGAACGTTACGGAATAAGCAAGAGAACGCAAACCTTCTCCAAGCTGCTCACCCTCATACACATCGAACAACTCAACAGATTCAAGCAAATCTCCAGCAGACTTTTCAATAGCAGACTGCAATTCATTCGCTTTCAACTCAATTGGTGCAGTGAAAGCGAAATCTTGCTTTACAGGAGGGAAAGTCGAAATTGGTTTAGCTTGAACAGGCTTCATAATCATATTCTTAAACAATTCAGTTAAATCAAGCTCGAATGCTGCAGAATGCTTAGGTAAATCTAGCGCTTCACAAACATGTGGATGCAATTCGCCAACAACACCGAGATTGACGCTTGAACCATCTTCAGCAAGAACACAAACTTGAGCACTACGACCAGGATGCCAAGAAGATGGAGCATCTTGAGCTTTAAACTGTTCGAGAATGAACTTAACACCAATTCTCTTACCAACTCGCTGGAGTGCTTCAACAGCATCGCTCCAATCAACATCTCTATGAGTACCAAGCCAACCAGTTTCTTCAGCATGACCAGTTAGCAAAGCAGCAACATGCAAAGGTTGTTCCGGTAATCCAGCATCCAACGCAGCAAGCTCAGCATTAGAAGGTCTAACAGAACCAGGTAATGCAGGAATTGCAGGAGCATTTGGATCGCTAAAGTACACATGACCAAGCTCATACATGGAAATATCTGTTAAACCACGATGAAGATTGCGTCGAACAGTACCAGCCAAAGTCATCAAAACAGAACGACGAAGCCAAGGCCTGTCTCCAGCTAAAGGATTAGCAATACGAACACTTACTTCAGCAACTTCATCCACATTTTGACGGAAAGCTTTAATATCTTCCTCACCAACAAATGGATAGCTTAAAGATTCAACAAAACCAGTTTCCGCTAACTCATAAGCAATAGCTCGTCTAGTTTGCTGTTGCGCAGTTAAGCCAGTTCGACCAGTAACAGGAACAGCAGGAACCTTAACAGGAATCTCATCATATCCAACAAGTCGAGCAATTTCCCCTACTAGATCGCAAGGCTCATTCAAATCAGGACGCCAAGTTGGAGGAAGAACGGAGAAGGATCCATTTCCACCACCAGCAACAGAGCAACCAATATCGGTAAGAATATCGCTAATGCGATTCAAATCAACATCCAAACCGGCAACTCGCTGCACTTCATTAGCTTTAAACACAATCACATTTCGCGACTGAGTATTATTGACATCACACGGCGATGTAGATGGCTTAGCTCCACCAAACTGTTCCAAAAGATTTGCAGCCATTTGTGCAGCTGCTGGCTGCAATTGGGTATCAACGCCACGCTCAAAACGACGAGAAGCCTCAGAAGGAATCTTATGTCGACGAGCAGTACGAGCAATTGAAACGGGATCAAAGTGCGCTGCCTCAATCAAAATATTTTTCGTTTCACTCGTAACTTCGCCATACATGCCGCCCATAACACCTGCTAAGCCAAGCACGCGTGAACCATGGTTTCCACGAGGAGAATCGCAAATAACTAAATCCTCAACATGCAATTCATGATCTTTGCCATCCAAAGTCGTAAGATGTTCGCCCTCATGTGCACGACGAACTACAATTGGACCTTCAATTTTGTCTAAATCATAAGCATGAAGAGGTTGACCCAAATCAAGCATGACATAATTAGTGATATCAACAGCAAGAGAGATACTGCGCATACCTGCACGCGTTAAACGACGCTGCATCCAACGTGGGCTTGCACAAGTGGAGTCAAAACCGTGTACAGCACGCGCATAATATCGATCACAACCAGGTACACCATGAATTGGATTAGTATCTTCAATACTCACGTCAATATCTGAAGTCTTGTGACCTTCATCATTAATTTGCGATACCTGCTCATTCAACTTTGAAACAGGATCCGTATAAACAGCACCAGTTGAATGATGATATTCGCGAGCAACACCACGATAAGAGAAAGCATATCCACGATCAGGCGTTATGTTAATCTCCAAAATCGGCTTATTAAGATGCAACAACTCCATTACGTCGTCGCCAGGCTTCAACTCATCGTATTCAGCCTTAGAGAAGCCATATTCACGCAACAAAATAATGCCATTGTGGCTATCTCCCAAACCAAGCTCACGCTCTGAAGCACACATACCGTCAGAAATATGACCGTAAGTCTTACGCGGCTCAATCTTAAAATCTCCAGGCAGAACAGCACCAGGAAGAGTTACAACAACCTTTTCACCGGCAGCCATATTAGGAGCACCGCAAACAATGCCACGAGGAACTTTCTTGCCGTTCTCGTCAACATCGTTGTATTTATCTCCAACATCAACATGGCACCAATTAATAGTTTTGCCATTTTTCTGCGGTTCAGGAGTAGCGTCAACTACGTAACCGACAACAATTGGACCGGTAACTTGAGAAGTATGAATTTCTTCTTCCTCTAGACCAACACGAACTAAATCTTTAGCAAGCTGTTCGTAAGTTAAACCTTCTGGCACTTCAACATGATCTTTGAGCCAGTCAATATCTACCATTGGCATGAGTTTTACTCCCCCATTACAAACTGTTCACTGAAGCGCTTATCGCCTTCAACCAAATCATGCATATCGTTAATATCGTGGCGAAGAAGCAGAGTCCTCTCCAAGCCGACACCAAAAGCAAAACCGGTATACACTTGTGGATCTAAACCTGCAGACTTCAACACATTAGGGTTAACCATTCCGCAACCGCCCCATTCAATCCAGCCTGGACCGCCCTTTTTATCTGGGAACCAAAGATCCAGCTCAGCACTAGGCTCAGTAAATGGGAAGTAGCTTGGTCGCAAGCGGCTCTTTGCATCTGGACCAAACATCGCAACAGCTAAACGATCGAGAACACCCTTTAAATCAGCCATTGTTAAATGCTTATCTACAGCCAAAGCTTCACATTGATGGAAAACTGGAGTATGCGTTGCATCCAGTTCATCAGTGCGGAACACTCTACCAGGAGAAGCAATATACAGAGGAACTCCACGCTCAATTAACGCACGTACTTGATCAGAAGAAGTTTGCGTGCGCAAAACCATATTTGAACCGACAAAGCCTGCAGCATCCTTAGCTTGATTACCCTGAACGTAGAAAGTATCTTGCATTTGACGCGCAGGATGATCCGGACCAAAGTTCAATGCATCGAAATCAAACCATTCAGTTTCAACTTCTGGACCTGCAGAAATCTGCCAACCCATAGACACAAAGAAGTCTTCAAAATCCTCAATAATACGAGCAATAGGATGACGAGCACCTAAAGGCTTACGATTAATTGGAAGAGTCATATCTACAGTTTCTGCAGAAAGCATGTTAGCCTCTTCAACAGCTTTAATTCGCTCTGTAGCTTCTGCAAAAGCTCGACCAAAATCAGCTCGCAAAGTTGACATCACCTTGCCAACTTCCTTCTTTTGATCCGCAAGCAAAGAACCAATTGCTTTACTTGCAACAGTCATCACTGACTGCGCGCCAGCATACTTAGTTTTAACAGCCTTCAGCTCTTCCATAGTTTGAGCAGCTGTAACGCTAGCAATACCTTCTTTTACTGCTTTACTTACAGCTTTAATATCGAATGGCTTATTATCGGTCACAGCACCCTTCCTATCTGTGTTATACGTATATTCATTGTTTATATACGATATTGCAAAATATTGCCCAAAGTTATATTTTTCGCTCATGACTCGACATAGCCAAGCCCATAAGCATTACTGCTGCACTTGTTGCAAGGTTCATTGATTCTGCTTTTCCATATATTGGAATTATTGAAATATCGTCAACCTGTTGCAATACTTCTTTAGGTAAGCCTCTAGCTTCATTGCCAAATAAAATAGCCAAAGAACTGCTAATAACCTCGGAATTGACTAAAATTTTTGGAAATGGCACAGGTTTAATCTTGTCAGTTCCGTAAATATCAGCTGCAATAATTCGAATATTTGATTTTGCAGCGCATTCGAACCAGTCTTGAACGCTTAATTGCACTACAGGAAGATGAAATAGTGAACCTGCAGTCGAACGCACAAGCTTAGAATTCCAACGACTTACGCAATCATCAACAAAAACAACAGCATCGCATCCAGCAACATCTGCAACGCGAATAATAGCACCAGCATTGCCAGGATCTCTTACCTGCCAGCAAGCTGCAATACGAAGAGGCTTAAAATCGTTTTTTGATTTTACTTGTGCTGATTGTTGCAAATTTTTAAACTCACTAAAATAGATATCATCTAAAGATTTCGAATTAGCAACCGCAACAATTCCCTGTGAATCAGCACTAATTTTTTGCATAATACTCGGTTCAACAGGATGAACATAACAAGATCGAGATAAAGCTTCTTTAACTATTTCCCGCAAAGAAGAAAATTGGGAACTTTTCTTTTCATTACCTTCACAAGCATCTTTAGTAACATAAATATCACATAACGAATCTGTGGCATAACGTACAGCTTCGCGCACACTTTGCGGACCTTCAACTAAAAAACGCTGCAAATCATGCGACTTTGCGCGACCTAAAGAAACGAGTCTGCGCACGCGCTCACTGTGAGTATTATCAATTAGTTCTTTTAACGGCATAAATATAACTTTACTTCAAAAACGATTACGACACAGGAAATACACATTCACAGATTTATGCAAACCTGCCACATTCATTGCAACAAAACTTATAAGCAAAACCTTATAAACTCTATTCATGATGCTCTGAAGCACTGGAAGTTGTATAGCCTTTAGGCTCAAGTTGAAAAGTAGTGTGAGACACAGAAACAGGAAAATGTTCGCGTAAGCAGTCCTGAAGCTGAGAAAGCACATGAGAGCATTGAGACATTGTCATATTAGGATCCACAACAACATGTGCCATAAAAATCGGCATACCAGTAGAGACAGTACTAGCGTGCAAATCATGAACTGCAAGAACATGAGGAACATGCTCTAGATGTTCACGAACTTTGTTTAAATCAAGACCTTCAGGAGTCTGCTCAAGAAGAACCTTAACAGCATTCTTAAGAAGCTTTAACGCACGAGGAATCATAAGAAGCGCAATAATACCGCCAGCTAAAGCATCAAAACCTGCCCAACCTGTACTCATCATTACAATAGCTGAGACTACAACTGCAACAGATCCAAGAGCATCGTTCATAACCTCAAGAAAAGCAGCACGCATATTCATATTGTCTTGCGATTGAGACATAAGAATTACAAGAGAACCTAAATTCGCAGCTAAACCAAGGATACCAAAGAATAGCAGCTGATTTACATCGTGAATGCCTTGATGGCCACTACCAAAAAGACGCATTCCAGCTTCAACAAGAGCATACACTCCTACAAGCAGTAAAATAAGAGCTCCCGCAGCAGCTGTAATAACCTCAAGACGCGCCCAACCCCACGTGCGCTTACTATTTGGACGACGACGCATAAGAATTGCAGTAACTGTTGAAGCTGCAAGAACCGAAATGTCTGTAAGCATATGACCTGCGTCTATAAGAAGCGACAAGGAATTGGTTATGAAAGAACCAATTACCTCAGCAAAGAACACAGTTGCAGTAAGAGAAAGCGTAAGAAGCAAACGATGCTGATGTGCATGACTTGCGTGAATTGCTTCTGCTTGGGAAGCTGCGTTGGCATTATTGTAATTAGTATCGGAAGAGTTGACATTTGCATTCACACTGCTTGAGCGTGAACCAGTGCCGTTAGTTTGAATTACATCGTTATGATTATGCACTTTCCAACCTCCTAAAATATTAAAATATTTGGGCGATATCGTTTCTCAATATCATTCGCATTTTGCCTTATACGCAATGAACCCCAGCCTAAGCCGGGGTTCACTATTATCAATTACTTTGTCTATAACTATGTAATCACAAGCTGTCAACATGCACGCATTATGGGTTATAGGTAAAACCAACAGAAAAGCAAAAGGCGCCACACAGCTAAAAACTGTGCAGCGCTTTGTTTGTGCCTCCGGTGGGACTCGGACCCACAAGCCCGTAAGGGCGTCAGATTTTAAGTCTGATGCGTATGCCAATTCCGCCACAGAGGCAGCAATCACTTATTATGCCATATATCTAAGCAAAGAACAAGCTCAGCGTGTGGCGAGTAACTTTCTTCCCAAATCAAGCGTAATTCCGTCAAGCAAACCATGCTCACTTGCAACAAACGTATCCAAAACCCCACCGTGATCCTCATACGCAGCTTTTGCTAATCTCTCCAACACGCGACTCCAAATAACTGCTCCACCGCCAACAACATCCACACGCCCTGGGTGAATCGTCGCATACGTGCGCCTGCAGTCCTTAGGCATACGCAAAAATCGATTATTAACAGCGTAGGCCTGCTCTAACCCAATACGCACACCATCGACAGCAGTATGATCATAATGCTGCAATCCCATAGTCAAAGCAGCCATAGTTGTCACAGTTCCAGAAACGCCAATAATAGTACGAGCTCGCCCTGCAGGGACAACTTTGAAAGCGTCATCAATATGCTTGTCAATATCTTCAATCGCAGCTTGAATTTCCTCTTCAGTAGGAGGATCAGTATGCAAATGCCTTTCCGTCATTCTAACGGAACCAACATTCATGGAGTACGCCGCAGAAACCTTGTGCGTTGGCAAGCAGTCCCCATCCCCTCCAAGCACTAACTCAGTAGAACCTCCACCTAAATCAACTACGAGATACGGTGGCTGCAACTCATCGCGAGACACAACGCTTGTTGCACCAAGGAAGCTAAGAGCTGCCTCTTCAGTACCACTAATAACTTCAGGACGAACACCAAGCTCATCAATCATCATTTGTTCAAAAATCTCACGATTTTCAGCATCTCGTGTAGCTGAAGTTGCCACAAAACGAATCGCATCAACTGGATGTTCTTTCAAAACTTGCGCAAATTCGTGCGCAGCCTCCCTCACTCGTTCCAAAGCGTCATCTGCGAAACGATGAGTTTCGTCAATTCCCTGACCTAGTCTAACGACGCGAAGCATACGAGGCACAATATCTTTCATTCCATGCTCAGAAACTTGCGCAATTTTTAGTCGAATAGAATTCGTACCACAGTCAATTGCGGCAACCTGTACTGTTTTTTCTGCACAAGTAGTCGTGTCACTTTTCACAGCTTCGCCCTCTGCAGTTTTATCTTTTGCAATCGTTTCGTCTTCCACAACAACTTCCGTTTCAGTAGCATATGCATCATCGCTCCACGGAGTAGTACAGCGGCACACGCTAGGATCAAACTCATCTTTAATGCGCTCTAACACCATATCACCAATAGGATTTACACCTTTGCCCATTACCAATGTTTGCGCAAGCAAAGCATGCAAGCATTTAACACGAACTGGCATTCCACCAGCGCTCATCTGACTAATATGCTCTTCACTATCCCCCAAAGACACAGCTAATTCATGACGGAATTCCAAATAATACTTATGCGCACGCTCATATTGTTTCTTCAGATCTTCGTCCGATTGCAATAGCTCGTTATATTCTCGCATAATACCGTCTGCTTCTACGCGAGACACCGCTTTTACAGCTTCAGGACAGGTAAGGTAGCATGTAGTTGGGAATGGTGTGCCATCTTCTAAACATGGTCTAGTAATAACAGCAAGAGGTCTACCACAAACGCAACGCGCACCAACAGCTACCATTCCTCTAGGGAATCTTCCAAGTTGCTTTTCAACAATTGTACGCTCAGCATCACTTGCAGGTGTAGTAAATAAACGTTTCACAGCTTCTTCTGGAATATATTTCTTATTACTGTTCTGCATTTTATCTGAACTTTCTTGGCTGCTAGCCATGCGTTTCTACTCCTGTTAAAGCTGTTTTACAAATAAATAATCTTTTACTTTATCAGTTTATATGTTATAAGGATGGCACAGTATCTGGTTTGTCTGCTTTATGTATTGCATACATTAAGTCACTATACCAAGGCAAGACTGAATGAGTCTTAGTTTCGCTATTTTCTTGAGCAAATTCATTCGGAACTTTTCCAGTTACTGCTTCAGGATGCTCTACGCGAACAGCCTGCTCACCGGGAAAAATAAAACCGAGACGATCTCTAGCTTGAGCGGTAACGTATGCTTTGTCTTTCCATCGGTCAATATTATTATCCAACGTACGTTTTTGTTCACGTAAATCACTTTCTTCACGCTGAAGTGCATGAAGCTCAGATAAGCTTAACGCATAATTTCTAACTGTTGAAATGCACTCAATTGAACCAACAGTAACTACAAAAACCATAAATAAAAACACAAGTGGTCCTGAAAGTAGTCGACGCTGTTGCAATGGTGCTACATCTTCACCTAATGCTGTTTTACGACGCTTTTTCATAACCATACTCTCTAAATTACTTGATGTATTCGACGTGAAAACATCATACATTCCGCTAGTATCTTACGCGCTTTTAGATGCAAAATGCTGTTGTGCCACATTTACAGTCACGCTACATTTACAGTAACTCACATTTATTCGTTATTAAAATTAAAAAAACTGACGAACAAAACTGCAAAAAAATATTCAAATTTTTCTACTTAAACCAGTAATTTCTATTAATAACATCGATCATTTCAACTAATTGCTTTGTTTCTGCAATATCATGAGCACGTATTACACGTCCACCAGCCATAAACATCGCTGTTTCTGCAACTAAAGTGACAGGCAAACGATCTTCTTTATCTAAATTAAAAAGCTTCTTACCAAAGCCTTTTCTAGAAATCGCAACCAGTATTGGTCGACCAAAACGATGCAATTGATTAATATTGCGCATCATTGCATAATCTTGTTCACCATCAGCAACCTTTGCATAGCCAATTCCTTGATCAAGAATAATCCTATTTAAGTCAACTCCTCCATCAACAAGCATTTTTAAATTATCGCTAAAGAATTGACACATAACCTTTGTTAAATTGTCATATTCTGTATCTCTATTGCTATGCATTGTTACTAATCCAACGTTAGAATCTGCCATAAGCTTTACTTTTTCTGGAGAATCAAACGCACGAACATCATTTATAATATCTACGCCAGCTTCAATTGCAGCTTCCATTACAGGTAACTTGTAAGTGTCTACTGCTACAGCAATTTGAGGATAATTTTTGTGAATATACTTAATAGCAGGCATAACGCGACTTATTTCCTCTTCTGGAGTAATTTCTAAATAACCGCCAGGTTTTGTAGTTTGACCGCCTACTTCTATAACATCAGCACCAGCTTCAACTATTTCTTTAATATGGCTATTTACTTCGTCTTCACTTTGGTACTTGCCGCCATCATAGAATGAGTCAGGAGTAATATTCAAAATCGCGTAAACTATCGGCTTGTCAAGTGTATCAAAGCAGAATCGCCCTGCATTCCACACAATTGCTTTTTGCTTTAATAGCGAGCGCAAACTTGCAAGTAATTCTTGATCTTCGTACCATGCTTTTTCGCACTCTTGCATAAAAGGTTTAAGAGCAATAAGCGGCAAAATGAAGTCAATAGAAGACTCGGAAACTTTGATAGCTGTATCAAAATGATCGAGAAAATCAGCTACTTTGCTTAAATCGTTTTCGCTAATATTTTCCCACGTGCATAAAATTTTTTGATTTACACAAAGATCCTGCAGCAACGCTATATCTGCAATACTTTTAGAAGACGCATTCTCCAAATCGCTTTCAATAATTCGCATTTGTATTCTTTCTTTCTAAAACCTCATATTTAAAACTAAATTTATATTCCAAACTAATTAAAAACTTCGCTACTTTCAATAATATTAATCCAATTAGTGTCGCTAGTTTTATTAAGCTTATCTTGGATGAGCTCATGATAATTAGCATCGTCTGCGCTTATTTCAAGCAAAGGAACTAATACGAATCTGCGATTATCTCTTTCTTTGTGCGGAATCGTAAGATTTTCACTTTTTATAGTTTGACCACCAAAATCAATAATATCTAAATCGATTGTTCGAGGACCCCAACGAACTATGCGCTTTCTGTGAAGACGCTGTTCAATATCATGAATAAAATCAAGCAATTCAAAAGCTGTTAAATCAGTGTCCAAGCGTAAAGCAATGTTATAAAAACTGTCTTGCACTACGTCACCAACTGGTTCAGTTTCATACACTGAAGAAACGATAATATTGCTTATATGCGAATTTTGCTTCAATAGCGAAACAGCTTGACGCAAATTAAGTAATCTATCACCTATATTACTTCCAACACTTATGTATGCACTAGAAATCATATTTCCCCCAAAAAAAATAATTCAATTTATAGTTAAAAGTATATATCATGAACAGTTAGGACTAGCCAACTTTATAAATTCAAATAATAAATAAGCTAATATCAAAAATTTTTATAACAAAAATGTCGCTGTAAATTCAATACTCTTGAAGAGCAATCAAACCTACAACGACATTTTTCAATACGCTTTTATCTAAAATCTGTAAAATATTTTAGATTCAAAAGTAGTATTTTTTAGTTATTTTATTTTTGACTTATCTATTTTGCTTGAGCTTTACTCAAAATTGTATCTGCAGAATGTTGCAATTTTTGCAACTCTTCTTGAGTCAAATCAAGCTGGCATTGCTTAACAATTCCTTCTCTACCAACAATTGCTGGGTAAGAAAGATAAGAATGGTATTCTTCGCGATAGTTTGAAACAGGCATTTGCTCTTTAGAATCCGAAAGAACTGCATCCACTAAACGAACTGCAGCAGCAGCAATACCGTAGTTTGTGTACTTCTTTCCGTAGAACACAGTAAAACCGCCTTCGCGAGTTTCCTCATCAATAACGTCTAAATCCATGTTCTTTTCTTTAATAAGCTCTGTTATAGGCTGCTCAAAGACCTTAACAGTAGACCACGCAACGAATTGCGAATCACCGTGCTCTCCTAAGCTATATCCCTTAACAGCCTTTGGATGCACGCCAAAGAACTTGCCTACTGCACGATGCAAGCGCGCAGAATCAAGCAAAGTGCCAGTTCCAATAATCTTTTCGTAAGGAAGACCAGTAGCTTCCTTGTAAAGCTGGCAAATAGCGTCGCAAGGATTTGTTATGTCGATTAAAACACCGTGGAATCCAGAAGCCTTAATCTTTGCACCAACTTCTGCAACTTCCTTACGATTATACTTAAGCTCTGCAAAACGATCTGGATGAGGAACGTCTAAAAGCTTTATATGACCCAAGGCGCTTACGATTACCTCTACGTCTTTTAATGCTTCATAATCATTAACCGTAATATTAACGTTAAAAGGCACATTATCCATTGAATCTTCAAAATCCAATGCGTCGGCATTCACCTTTGCCTCATTAGTATCATAAAGATACAAATCATCAGCGTGACCGCCAACAACAAGTTGATGCGCTACTGCTGCACCAACGTTTCCCATGCCTATAACTGCTACTTTTCTCATATGAAACATCTCCTTCCGTTTTTAGTTTTCCATAAAAAATAGCACTATTTTGATGAGAATAAAAGTAATGTTAGAAAAATTTATATATTTTTTCAAAAAATCGCTAAAATATACGAAAAACGGTCAGCCGTAAACACGACTGACCGTTAAAACTCAAAGACTCAAGAAGCCACTAAGTTACTTAAAACTAAAAGTTACTTCATATACTTCTTGCAAGCCTTGAATGCGCTGTAACCAGCATACTGAGCGGTAGAACCAAGCTCTTCCTCAATCTCAAGCAAGCGGTTGTACTTAGCAATACGCTCGCCACGAGCAGGAGCACCAGTCTTGATTTGGCCAGTGTTCTTAGCAACAGCAAGATCAGAAATGGTGGTATCTGGAGTCTCGCCAGAACGATGGGAAACCATAGAAGTGAAGCCGTTCTTAGTTGCAAGCTCAATAGCGTCGAGGGTTTCGGTGACGGAACCAATCTGGTTCAACTTCACGAGCAAGGAGTTAGCTGCACCAAGCTCAATACCCTTAGCCAAACGCTTTGGATTGGTGACAAGCAAGTCATCGCCAACGAACTGCAAACGATCACCAAGACGCTTGGTGATTTCTGCCCAATCATCCCATCCTTCTTCCTGGAATGGATCTTCAATGGAAACGATTGGATACTCGTTGATGAGCTTCTCGTAGTAATCAAGCATGTAAGCAGATTCGCGCTCTTCGCCATCGAAACGATACTTACCAGTTTCCTTGTTGTAGAACTCAGAGGAAGCAACGTCAAGAGAAATACCAATCTGCTTGCCTGGCTCGTAGCCAGCGGCTGCGATTGCATCCATGATGTACTTCAAGGAATCCTCATTGGACTTCATCTTTGGAGCGAAGCCACCTTCGTCGCCAAGACCAGTAGCCAAGCCTTCCTTCTTCAAAACATTCTTCAAGGTGTGATAAACCTCAACACCAGCGCGCAAAGCATCGCTGTAGGTTGCGAAACCGTATGGAGAAATCATGTATTCCTGAATATCGGTTGCAAAATCAGCGTGAGCACCACCGTTCATGATGTTCATGTTTGGAACTGGAAGAATGTGACCATTGGTGCCGCCAATGTAGCGGTACAACGGAAGCTGAGCAGACTCAGCAGCGGCGTAGAGAGCAGCGAGGGAAACGCCGAGAATTGCGTTAGCACCAAGCTTGCCCTTGTTTGGCGTGCCATCAAGCTCGATCATCGTCTCATCAAGAGCGCGCTGATCGGTGGCATCCATGCCAATAACCTTAGGAGCGATTACTTCGTTGACAGCCTTAACAGCTTCCAACGTGCCCTTGCCCTGATAACGGGACTTGTCGCCATCGCGACGCTCCCAAGCTTCTGCTTCACCAGTAGAAGCACCAGAAGGCACTAAACCAATACCCTGAGCGCCATCTTCGGTCTCCAAATAAACCTGAACAGTAGGATTTCCACGAGAATCCAAAATTTCGCGTGCATATACGCTTTCAATAGCTGCCACAACTACTCCTTTATACCTATGGGTTGTGATGACTCTTTTAAGACTAGTGCGTTTTATGGACGTTATATTGAGTACCAGCGTATTTATGCCGTGAACGTTCACAATATTTTGATTCAACTCGAGTCATATGAGCCAATTGTATATTTTTAAGCAATATTGTTTATAAATATCGATTTAAAATATACTTGTCCATACCCTTAAGTGATAATGACCTCAGACACGGGGTGCGCAACTACATCGTGCCAAACAACAATACATATAGTGTTGCGCTGAGAATACACTCGTTGAACCTGATATAGCTAAAACTATCGAAGGGATTGTCGCATGACTTACAGTTCGCCTAATAAAGCGAAGAACATATTGAAGATTGCATTTAAAGCGGTATCTTCATGTAAAGTGTGGATTTCAACTATCCTCATTTTGGTTTTGTGGTTTTTCACAACTCTTTCTCCAACCGAAGACCGTTCTTTGCCATCCCCATATGAAGTAATACAAGCTTTTATTGATTTAAACAACGAAGGCATATTATTAAAATCCTTAGGAATAAGTATTTTACGAGTTCTTTTAGGACTTTTGTTAGGAATTATTTTTGCTGTTCCAGCAGGAATACTTGCAGGAGGCAGTAAGCTTGGCAATATTGTAGTTGATAAACCAAGCCACATGTTGAGGTCAATTCCATTCCCGGCTTTAGCTCCAATATTAATAATTTTCCTCGGAATAGATGAAACGATGAAAATAGCACTTATAGCTGTTGGCGTTTTTGGACCTATGTACGTTAATATTCGCGACGGAGTTCGTAATATTGATTCAAAACTTCTTGAATTAGCGCAGGTTTATCACGTTAAAAAATCTACTATTTTTATATCTATTTTGCTTCGCGGCACACTTCCAAGTTTTATGACAGGTTTGCGATTTGCAATATCTGTAGCATGGGTTGCATTAGTGACTTGCGAAACAGTTAATTCTTCTATTGGAATTGGATACATTCTTTCAAGAGCACAAGAATTCTTTAGACCAGATCAAATGATGGCATGCGTTATTATGTACGCAATTGCAGGTCTTGGATCTGAGCTTACTGCAAACATATTAGAGTATCTTCTTATACCTGAACGCAGATTAAATAAAAAATCACGCCAATAATCTAGTAATATCAACATTTTTCTAAAGTTAACTACTTTTTAAAATGCATTAAATTGCTTTTTAAGAATTAGTCAATATTTAGATTCAACAACCAAATAACAACAACCAAACAAACAACAGATAAACAAAACAACAAACAAAACAACAAACAAAAGGAGCTGTATATCATGGCCAATTTAAAAATGCGATTTTCTAAAAAGAGCATTATTGCATTAATCTGCGCTGCTTGTGCAACTGTATCTCTTGCAGCTTGCGGAAGCTCACAAAAATCATCAAACGCTTCTTCAAAAGAAGATGCTGGAACTATGAGAGTTGCTTATCTTTCTACAGCAAATTATCTAACTACTTTGAAAAATGAGAAATTCCTTCAAGAAGAATTTGGAAAATCTAAAGTAACTTACACTGGTCCTTACACTCCAGTTGACGGTCTTACTGCTGTGATGAGCGGAAATGCAGATGCTACAACTACTGGAACTGGACGCTTCATTGATTTGATTGCTGAAGGACAGCCATGGGTAGCTTTTGCGCTCGAATATTACAATGGTGATTCTCAAGGAATCGTTGCATCCGCAAAAAGCGGAGTGAAAACACTAAAAGACTTATATGGTAAGAAAGTTGCTATTATTCACAACGGTGACACTGGCGATTACATGCTTCACCGCGCATTTGATAAAAGCGGTTTAGACGTTTCTAAAGTTAACAAAGTTGAGATGAGCCCTAAGAACTTCCAGGCAGCATTTACTTCTGGACAGATTGACGCAATTTCCTCATTCGATCAGAATCTTGCTGCAGCAATGACAACTCCAGGCGCAAAATTGCTTGTAAATGCTAAAAAGTACGGCAATATGAACGTTACTATTCACATTGTTTCTAAGAGCTTTGCCAAAAAGCATCCAGATCTTGTTAAGAAGATGTACAAGGCTCTTGTTCGCGAAGCAGAAAAGTCTCATAAAGAAAACAATGTTATTGGAAACGCTTACAAGCAGCTCGGAGCAAGCGAAACTATTATTAAGCAAATTGAAAAGTTTGACAATCCAACTATTCGTCCAATCGATGAAAAAGGTTTGAAAATGATGGAAACT
Organism: Gardnerella swidsinskii; assembly: GCF_023277705.1. Taxonomy (NCBI): domain Bacteria; kingdom Bacillati; phylum Actinomycetota; class Actinomycetes; order Bifidobacteriales; family Bifidobacteriaceae; genus Gardnerella; species Gardnerella swidsinskii. Next base: position 5,207 of record NZ_CP083176.1, on the reverse strand, counting down.
CAGGCCAAAGAATACGTGAAATATGGTTTAATTAAGCAAGCTCCAAAGAATTTGAAAGATTCTGTAATGGATTGCACAAAGTAAATTAATTCATTTATCCATAAAACACATATTCATAAAAAACAAAATAAAATATCAAAATAAAATAATATATAACTGATTAATCAAAATTAAAACAAAGTTATATAACAAGATTATATAAACATGATTTAAAGCAACGCAGTAGGAGTAAATATGAACACTCAAATAGAAGAAAACTATGAGACTAAAGATAACTCTTACTGCGTTACTCTAGAACATATTGGCGTGACTTTTAAAAATAACGCTAAAATATTACGAGATATAAATCTAAATATTAAAAAAGGCGAATTCGTATCTCTAATAGGACGCTCAGGATGCGGAAAAACCACTCTTCTTAAAGTTATTTCAGGATTAATCAAACCTGATTCTGGAACAATAAACGTCACACAACATCAAGCAATAGGTTTCCAAGATGCAAGATTAATACCATGGCTAACAGTAAGTAAGAACGTAGTTTTCGGCATGCAAGGAAACAAATCAGAACTAAAATCTATTGCAGAAAAAGCTCTTAACGATATGCAACTTAATAATTATGGTTCGAAATGGCCATCAGAACTTTCAGGTGGTCAAGCCCAACGAGTCTCATTAGCTAGAGCTTTAGTTCATAATCCTGAATTACTACTTTTAGACGAGCCTTTCGGAGCATTAGACGCTTTAACTCGTTTAGACATGCAAGATTTGCTTGATAATCTAAGGCAAAAACATGGCTGGACCACGATAATGGTCACGCACGATATTTCCGAAGCAGTAAGACTTTCTGACAGAATTCTTATGATCAAAGACGGAATTATTGAGAAAAACTGGAATATTGATCGAAGCCAACTTGATGCACAAAAGCGTCCAAATAATCACGTTGAAATAGAAGACGAACTACGCATGGCATTGCAATAAATATTTTTAACACTTATATTGCAACAGATATTACAAATCACCACGCTAAGTCTTCAAGTAATTGCTTAGACCACTTAAGAATATCTGATTCACTCATTGAACCAGACCCGAGTGAAGATTCAAAAGGAGCTGGAACAATAAGCATATGAGTAAGAGGACGATACTGCAATCCTCTATAAATACGCTTCAAACGCATCATCACAGACTCTTTTGGATCGATGCCAACAACTCGTACTGATTTTCCTTGAGAGCTGATTTGCGTAATACCAATCTCGCGTGCTTTAAAACGCAAACGAGCAACATCACACAAAGACTCAAACTCTTCAGGCGGATTACCAAAGCGATCAAGAAGCTCATCGTGAAGTTCTTGCAAATCACTATTATCCTTAGCAGCAGCAAGCTTCCTGTACGCTTCCAAACGAAGCTTGTCAGAAGCAATATAATCAACTGGAAGAGAAGCTTCAACGGGAAGATCAATAGTTACGCAAACAGGCTCAACTCTTTCAGGTTCCTTATATTTTTCAACAGCTTCAGAAACCATACGAACATACAAATCAAATCCAACACCCTCAATGTGTCCACTTTGCTCATCTCCAAGCAAATTTCCAGTTCCGCGCAATTCCAAATCTTTCATCGCAACATCAAAACCAGAACCAAGCGCAGTATGCTGAGCAATTGTTGAGAGCCTATCGTGAGATTGTTGTGTCATAGACTTAGACGGATCATACAAAAAGTAAGCGTAAGCACGCTCATGACCTCTACCTACTCGACCACGAAGCTGATGCAACTGGCTTAAACCGAATCTATCTGCGTGATCGACAATAAGTGTATTCGCATTAGAAATATCAAGACCTGTTTCAATAATCGTCGTACAAACAAGCACATCAATATCTCTATGCCAAAAATCACGAATAACAGCATCGAGCTGCTTCTCGCCCATTTTTCCATGAGCAATAGCAACACGGACATCTGGCACAAGCTCCTGAATCTTACTTGCAACAGAACTAATATCTTCAACGCGATTATGGACGTAAAAAACTTGACCCCCACGCAACAATTCACGCTTAATGCACGCAGCAACTTGAGAATTATCATACGCACCAACGTATGTAAGCACTGGAAGCCTATCTTCTGGAGGAGTTGCAAGAGTAGACATTTCACGAATACCAGTTACAGCCATTTCAAGAGTTCTAGGAATTGGCGTTGCTGAAAGACTTAATACGTCAACGTTTGTGCGCAAAGCTTTAAGCGTTTCCTTATGTTCCACACCAAAACGCTGCTCTTCGTCAATAATAACCAAACCTAAATCTTTGAACTTTATACTAGGATTCAAAAGCTTATGCGTTCCAATAACAACGTCAATGCTTCCATCTTGCAATCCAGCTAAAGTTTCTTCAATCTCTTTAGAAGTTTGGAATCTACTCATTGCAGCAACTTTTACAGGGAATCCTTCAAAACGATTTATAAAAGTCTCGTAATGCTGTTGAACAAGCAAGGTCGTTGGAACTAAAACAACAACTTGCTTGGAATCCTGCACAGCTTTAAAAGCTGCACGTAACGCAATTTCAGTTTTACCAAAACCAACATCTCCACAAATTAAGCGATCCATTGGGATTGGGTTTTCCATATCTGCTTTTACTTCGTCAATAGTTGTAAGCTGATCAGCAGTTTCTTGATAAGGAAATGCGTCTTCCAACTCTTTTTGCCAAGGAGTATCTTTACTAAACGCAAATCCGCGAGATTGCTGCCTTGCTGAATAAAGTTTAATAAGATTTTCAGCAATTTCATGAACATGCTTTTTAGCTTTTGCTTTAGTTTGAGCCCAGTCAGAACCTCCGAGCTTGTTAAGCTTTGGTATTTCTGCACCTATATATTTACTCACTAAATCAAGCTGATCAGTTGGAATAAAAAGCTTATCGTTAGGAGCGTTACGTTTGCTAGGAGCATATTCAATGACTAAATATTCGCGCGTTGCACTACCACCCGAAACAGCAATATTACGTTGCTTCATGCCGACAAAACGTCCAATACCATGCTGCTCGTGCACAACGAAATCACCAGGCTTTAGTTCCATTAGGTCGATTGCTTTGCGCCTGCGTCTTGGAGTTTTTAGTTGAGCTGATGCAGAAGATTTACCTGTCAGATCACGCTCTGTAAGAATCGCAATACGCGCAGCATTGTCAATGAAGCCATCCGAAATACTTGAGCGCACTGTAGTAAATTCATGTACACCAGTCGCATATATAGCGCGCCTCAAGCGTGCAAGAGTACCAGAAGCCGCTGCAGTAATAGTTACAGCAAAACCATTGTCAACAAGAGAAGTGATGCCGCCAGAAACTTTCGATTCATCTCCTCGAAACTCTTGTGGCGCCGATGCTGGCAAAGCAATATTTCCATAAATTTGATTGTCAACACCAAAAGATGTTAATTTCCATACGTCATGATTAGACAATTCTAACGATGAAATCGTTTCATCAAAATCCAAGAAATTAGCTTGATCGAATGTTATTGGAGCTCCAGAACCGTGTCCAGAAGCAGCAACATGCCAACTAGCTGCTAAGAATTCGTTAGCTGTAGCAGTTACGTCATCTGCAGCTCTACGGCATTTTTCGGGATCAGATAGAATAATAACAGATTCCTTCGGAAGCATATTTTGCACTGATTCCATGCGATCCACTAGTGCTGGCAACAAAGACTCCATACCTTCTACAGGTATAGAATTTGCGATTGATTCAAGCATATCGTCAGCATTTGGAATTGCACCAATAAGAGAACGCGCACGCTTGCAAATTTTTTCTGTAATCTGAAGCTCACGGCAAGGCGTAGCCCAAATACTTGCAATATTATTGCCATAAGTACGCTGATCAGAAGCATGAAATTGCTTTATAGTATCAATTTCATCACCAAAAAATTCAATTCTCACAGGATGCGTCATCGTTGGCGCAAAAACGTCAATAATTCCACCACGAACAGCAAACTCTCCACGTTCCATAACCAAATCAACACGAGTATATGCGTTTTCTACCAAACGTTTCACAGCATATTCAAGAGTTAATTCTTTTCCGCACTCAAATAACAGAGGATCTATATCACCAATGCCTTCAACTATAGGCTGAATAAGCGATCGCACAGGCATAACCAACACGCGAATCGGACCAAAAAGTGATGTGTTATTTTCAGGATGGCAAAGCCTACGGAACACTGCAATCCTGCTAGCAACAGTATCTGCCCTAGGCGAAAGCCTTTCATGAGGTAACGTTTCCCACGCTTCTAATTTAGCAACGTCTTGAGCATCACCATCGTACCAATCACGCACAGACGCAATAAAATCTTCAGCATCTCTACTCGATGGAACAATAACAACAACTGGCTTTTTCTTAGCTAATGCAGCAACAATAGCAGAACGAATTCCAATAGGAGAAGAAATTGTTAAATCTTCACTTATTGAATCTAAATCTTTACGATTTTTATTTGCACTTTCGCAACAATAATCAGATATCACATCAAGATCATATTCAGATAAAGCTTTAAAAAGTGAGTCCTTAGTTGATAAATCATTAAGAATATCTCTCAAGCTTATTACTGAAATATCATCAGTCTTATCATTCTTGTTATTTTTGATATTAGACCTGCTATCAGCGGCCATTAAACTTCTCCTGCGTTGCTACTAATCCATGGAAAATAATACTTTCTGCAGCATCAGCACCATCTGCTAAAAAGTTTGGAAGATCGGATTTTTGAGCTGCAGCAAAACCTCCAAGAACCCAATTGACTGTATTATCGTGCGCGTGAGCACCACGCTGCGCATGACCAACACCCATTCTCACTCGAGAATATTGAGGAGTACCAAGAGAGCGATCGATAGAACGAATACCGTTATGTCCTCCCGCAGAGCCTCCTGCTTTTACTTTAATACGCCCAAAATCTAAATCCATATCATCATGAATTATCACAATATGATCTGGTTCTATTTGATAATAGGAGCTTATAGAAGATACTGCAGCACCAGAATCATTCATAAAAGTCAACGGTTTAGCAAGGAAAAACTTTGCTACGCGACCATCAAGATTCATAACACCTTTGCCAAGTTTAGCTAAACCTTTGTGATCTGAAAGAGATACTGACCAACGTTGTGCCAAAACGTCTGCAACCATAAAACCCATGTTGTGTCGAGTACCCTCATATTTTGTACCAGGATTTCCCAAGCCAGCAATAAGCCAAAAATCCGATGCCAT